>CACMIH010000019.1 GCA_902613755.1 uncultured Pelagibacteraceae bacterium | reverse complement strand
TCAAAATATCATTCTTTTAAAAAATCAACTTATATAACACTTAGATGGATCGGAATTATTGGACAATTAATTGCAGTAAATTTTGTATATTTATTTTTAAATTCTAGTTTTGATTTTATTACTTCAAATTTAGTTATATTTTTAGGAATATTAAGTAATTTATATTTAATATTTATTTATAAAAAAACACAATTATCAGATAGATCTGCTTTTATCTTCCTGCTTATAGATATTTTGCAATTAGGTGTCCTTCTTTATTTATCAGGGGGTATAACTAATCCATTTGTAATTTTCATATTAATACCAAGTGTTTTTTCCTCATCAAATTTAGGCTTAAAAACCAATACTCTGTTAGTAATCTTGACAATTATTATAATCGTATTTTTAACTTTTAGTTATCAAGATTTGCCAATTAATTTAAATAGTGATTTTCATAACAACCATTATTTTTATTACTCTATCCCGGTTTCTTTGATTATAGCTTTAGTATTTTTAAATTATTTTGCGATGACGTTTGGTACACAATCTAGATTAAGAAAAGAGGCATTAGGAAAAATGGAAGAGGTAATGGCTAAAGAACATGAGCTTTTATCTTTGGGTGGTCAAGCTGCTGCAGCAGCACATTCTCTAGGTACACCACTTTCTACAATAACAATAATTGCACATGATTTAATTAAACAATTTAAGGGACAAAAAGATTTAGAAAAAGATATAGAGTTATTGAATAGCCAAGTCGAGCGATGTAATGAAATTTTAAAAAGATTAACTTTAAATCCTGTGGAAGAAGATGAATTTATTGATAAAGATATAAGTATTCGGGATTATTTGCATGAAATTATCTCCTCATTTAAGGAAATAAGTAAAAAGGAATTTGTCTTCAATTTTGATCAGGACTCAAACCCAAAAAAAATAAGTAAATCTATTGAAATAGTTTACGGATTAAGAAATTTCATAGGAAACGCAAATAAATTTGCCAAAAATTCTATTTTTATTAATTTAAAAAGTGACAGTGAATATACAGAACTTACAGTAGAAGATGACGGTAATGGTTATCCAAGAGATATTATATCGAAAATTGGAGAACCATATTTAAAATCAAATTATTCAAAAGATAAGTCTAAAGAAGGTTTAGGATTAGGGTTGTTTATTGGAAAAACTTTATTAGAAAAAAATTTTGCATCAGTTAATTGTAGAAATTCAAAGATACGTAATGGTGCTGAAGTTGTTATTAGATGGAAGAATAAAGAATTGTTTAATATTTAGTGGTATTTGTTCTTTGTTTCAAATAAAGAGCTTAATTGAGATATCATAACATCTCCTAATTCATTTACATCAGTAATTTTGATAGCTTTATTATAATATCTTGAAACATCGTGACCAATTCCTATAGCTAAAACTTCAATATCTGATTTATTTTCAATAAACTTCACAATCTTTTTTAAATGTTTTTCCAAAAAATCACCTGAATTTACAGAAAGAGTTGAGTCATCTACGGGCGCTCCATCAGAAATTACCATCAAAATTTTTCTTTCCTCTTTTCTTTTTTTAATTCTATTGTATGCCCAAGATATTGCTTCTCCATCAATGTTCTCTTTAAGCAATCCTTCTTTAAGCATTAGTCCCAAATTATTTTTTGCCTGTCTCCAATGGGTATCTGCTCCTTTGTAAATTATATGTCTTAGGTCGTTCAATCTTCCTGGTGTTTTAGGTTTAGAATTTTTGGTCCATAATTCTCTACTCTGTCCACCTTTCCAATTTTTTGTTGTGAAACCTAAAATTTCAACTTTAACAGAACACCTTTCTAGTGTTCTGGATAAAATATCTGCACAAATAGCTGCAATAGTGATTGGTCTTCCTCTCATAGATCCAGAATTATCTATGAGCAGAGTCACTACTGTGTCTTTAAAATCTAAATCTTTTTCTTTTTTGAATGATAAAGAATTATATGGATCCATGATAATTCTTGGAAGTTTTGAACTGTCTAATAATCCCTCTTCTAAATCAAATTCCCATGCTCTATTTTGTTTTGCAAGCAATTGTCTTTGAAGTTTATTAGCAAGCTTTGTTATAATATCTTGAAAGCCTATTAATTGTTGATCTAAATTTCTTCGTAGTTTTGTTGCCTCATCTGCATTTTCTAGATTTTCAGCTTTTACAACTTCATCAAATTGAGTGGTAAATATTTTATAATCTAAATTGATATTATCTATTTTTTTTTGAGCAACTTGCTCAGAGCTTTGTTCATCTGACTCTGTGTCTGACAGTTGTTCGTCAAAGTTAAATTCATCAACACTATAATCAGCATCTAGTGAAGCCTCCGACACATTTTCATCTTTTTCATCTTTATTATCTTCTTTGTCATTATTTTCATCATCATTTGATGGATTATCTTGTCCTTGGTCTTGATTTTCTTCTTTTCTTTCGTCCTCATCTTCACTTTGAAAAATATCCATTTCTTCCAATATTTCTGAAAACTTTGAACTATAAATATTTTGATCTTCAAGATTTTTAAGCAAAAATTCCTTGTGTTTTTCTATAGCGCTTTCAAAGTCTTTTTCCCAAAAATTAAGCATTTTTGTTGTTAGAGGATTTAACTTAATTTTATGAAAATTTTTAAGCATATATAACTCGAATGCTTCTGAAACAGATACATCCTCTTTAGTTTTTAATTGATCTTTTCTTTTACGATTTATTACTTGATGATAATTTTCTTGAAAATTTTTCTCAATTCCTTTCAACATTTTTCCTCCCAGAGTCTCATAACGTATTTTTTCAGCGATATTATAAAGAGATCTAGAAGATGTGTTTGAGGGAAGGTTTTTTTTGTAAATTTTTTCATTACAAAATTTTTTTTTTAGAGCGGATGAGTCTGTTTCTGCACGTAATCTTATAAAATCAGCTGGACTAGTTAAGTTATCAATCTCTAGAAAATTGAATTCTTTTATTTTTTTTTCCTCAGAATTTTTTTTTTTTGTATCAAAATCATCAGCAATTACTTTTGCAGTAGAAGTTAAAGCAATTTTAAATTTTTCTTTTAAATTATTTTCTTTAGTGCTCATTAGATTTGAATATTAATCAAAGATTCTGGTAACTCTTCACCAAAACATCTTTGATAATATTCTGCGATAGTATTTTTTTCAATATCATCACATTTATTAAGAAAAGTTACTCTAAAAGCGTAACCAGTGTCTTTAAATATCTCTGCATTTTCTGCCCAATGTAATACAGTTCTTGGGCTCATCACTGTTGAAATATCTCCTGCAATAAATCCTTTACGCGTTAAAGATGCTACTTTTATCATATTAGCAACTTTCTCTTTTCCTTTTGCATTATTTAAGTTTTTATTTTTAGACAAAACAACGTCCATTTCTCTATCAAGGCTGAGATAATTTAATGTTGTAACGATATTCCATCTATCCATTTGACCTTGGTTAATTTGCTGTGTACCATGATAAAGACCTGTCGTATCACCAAGTCCAACAGTATTTGAGGTAGCAAATAATCTAAAAAATTTATTTTGTTTAATTACTTTGTTTTTATCTAGTAGTGTAAAATTTCCCTCAGCTTCTAAAACTCTTTGAATTACAAACATTACATCAGGTCTACCAGCATCATATTCATCAAAAACAAGCGCAACTGGATTTTGAATAGACCATGGTAAAATTCCCTCATTAAATTGAGTTACTTGTTTACCATCTTTAAGAACGATTGCATCTTTTCCAATCAAATCAATTCTACTCACATGACTATCTAAATTTACACGGATGCAAGGCCAATTCAATCTTGCAGCAATTTGCTCAATGTGAGTTGACTTTCCGGTGCCGTGATATCCTTGAACTAAAACTCTCTTATTAAAGGCAAATCCAGAAATAATGGCTAAAGTGGTATCTCTATCGAACTTGTAATTTTTATCAATTTCAGGAACATATTCATTTTTTTTTGAAAATGCGTCTACTTCCATTTCTGAATCAATTCCAAAAGTTTGTTTCAATGAAACTCTAATATCTGGTTCTGTGTTAAGATTTGGTGTCAATTTTTTCTCTATAGGTGTTTTTTAATTGAGTATAAGCTAATGTAATAAGTTTAAGTTTTTCTTCGTATTTTTTATTTCCAGAATTCATATCAGGGTGAAATTTTTTCACAAGTAATTTGAATTTATCTTGTATTTTCTTCCACTTTAAACCCACAGAAACCCCCAATATTCCAAAAGCTTTTATATCTTTATGATCAAATTTAAATTGACGCATATGATTATAATCTCCATTTATTTTTTCTTTATCGAGCTCATCTTTCAAAGTTGTATTCCATAATACTTTGAAAAAATTATCTGAGGAGCTAAAGCTTTGCGTGGGTTTGTGCCAAGTCATGTCAGATTTTAAAAAATCCATTACTTGGTCATCATTCATTCCTGAAAAATAGTTCCAATTTTTATTAAATTCTTTTACATGCTCAAGGCAAAGCATTCTAAATTTTCTGCTATTATCTTTTTCAACTGGTGCCTTATATTCACCTATTTCATTACAATTATTCCAGTCACAAATATTTTTCATGATATATAATAACATATATGGATATAAATGAGTTAATTACAATTGTAAAAAAAAAATTATTAAATCAAATAAACATTGAGAGTATAAATATTGAGGACAAA
>CACMIH010000018.1 GCA_902613755.1 uncultured Pelagibacteraceae bacterium | reverse complement strand
TGGAGGTTTGATGCAGCCAAGCGCAGGAACTGCAAGACATGATGCTGTTGCTTGGGGTTATGCTCGTCAAGCAGACTCAATGGGTGTTGATATAATTCAAAATTGTGAGGTAACAGGTTTTGATGTTTCCGCTGGTAAAATAAAAGGAATAAGAACTTCACGAGGAAATATTAAAGCTAAGAAAGTCGGTATTTGTGTTGCGGGTAGTACAAATATTTTAGCAGAAAAATTAAATATGACTTTACCAATCGAAACTCATTTACTCCAAGCATGTGTTTCTGAACCAGTAAAACCGGTTTTAGATAATGTAGTTACGTTTGGTGCAGGACACTTTTATGTAAGCCAATCGGACAAAGGTGAGATGGTAATGGGAGGCGATCTTGACGGGTACAATAGTTATGCTCAAAGGGGAAATCTACCTACTTTGCAACACGTATTGACAGAGGGAATAGCTATGATGCCGTTTTTAAGTAAATTAAAAATGCTTAGAACGTGGGGTGGTATTATGGATATGTCAATGGATGGTTCACCTATTATTGACAAAACACATATTGAAGGGTTGTATTTAAACTGTGGATGGTGTTACGGCGGATTTAAAGCTACGCCAGCATCAGGCTGGACATTTGCACACACAATTGCACAAGATAGAGTCCACGAATTAAACGCTGGTTACAGTTTAAATAGATTTAGCACTGGCCATCTTATTGATGAAAAGGGACTTGGAACAAAAACCTGGATATCGTAAATGCTTTATATAAATTGCCCACACTGTGGAATGAGATCTCAAAATGAATTTTCATATGGTGGAGACGCAAGTGTAAAAAGACCAGAACTTAATAAAGAAGTTTCAGACCAAGAATGGGATAATTTTGTTTACAATAGAAAAAGTTTAAGAGGAAAGCATTTAGAGCTATGGCAACATATTTCTGGATGTAGACAATGGATAAAGGTTGAGAGAGATACAGCAACCCATGAAATTTTCAGAACCTTTAAAGCTGATGAGGAAGTTGCTTAATGACTCAAGCTTTTAGAGTTGAAAATGTTGGATTAATAAATAGAGATAAAAAATTATCTTTTAAATTTAATGGCAAAAAATACTTTGGTTATGAAGGCGACACCTTAGCATCAGCTTTATTAGCAAATGGAGTTCATTTAGTAGGAAGAAGTTTTAAGTATCATAGACCCAGAGGTTTCTTTGGAGCAGGGGTTGATGAGCCTTATGCAGTAGTTCAACTGTACAGAAATGGTGAAACAGAACCTAATATTAAAGCTACGGAACAGGAGTTATTTGAGGGTTTAGAAGCAAAAAGTGTAAATTGTTGGCCAAGTGTCAATTTTGATGTAGGTGCAATTAACAACTTTTTAAAAATCTTTTTACCAGCAGGTTTTTATTACAAAACTTTTATGTGGCCTAAAAGTTTTTGGTTTAGAATTTATGAGCCTTTCATTAGAAAAGCTGCTGGTTTGGGTGTAGCCTCAACGAAGCATGATAAAGAGAGATATGAACATAAATATGAATATTGTGACTTATTAATTGCAGGATCAGGACCTTCAGGATTGGCTAGCGCATACGCAGCGGCAAAAAATGGAGCTAAAGTAATATTAGCTGAAGATAAACCAAGATTTGGTGGATCATTACTAACTAGTGATGTCAATATTGGTAATCAATCGGGAAAAGATTGGGCCGAGGGAATAATTGCAGAGCTTAAAACAATGCCAAATGTTGTTGTAAAAAATAGATCTCAAATTTTTGGATACTATGATCACAACATGCTAGTGATGTCTGAAAAAGTAAGTGATCATTTACCAGCAACAAAAAAATATCATCCTAATAAAAGGCTATGGTACATTCGTGCTAAGGAAGTTTTGATTTCTTCCGGATCAATTGAAAGACCAATAGTTTTTGGAAATAATGATACACCAGGAGTTATGCTTTCTTCAGCTGCTAAAGAATATTTAAAAGTATATGGTGTTTTAGTTGGAAGAAAACCGCTGGTATTTACTAATAATGACAGTGGATACGAAACAGCAATTGAATTTAAAAAACATGGAGTAGATCCTATTATTTTAGATACAAGAAAAAATCCCAAGTCAGAAATAATTGATGAAGCAAAAAATTTAGGAATTAATATAAAAAATTCTTATGTTGTGGTTGCAGCAAATGGATATAAAAAAGTAAAATCTGCACATATTGCAAGTATTTCTGAAGATAAAAAACAACTCGGTGAAATAGAAAATTTACAATGTGATTGTATTTGTGTTTCTGGTTTTTGGACACCAACGATTCATTTAGCATCTCAATCAGGAAATAAAACTAAGTTTAAAGAAGAAATAGATGCATTTGTTCCAGGGCAATCAAAACAAAACGAAACTACTTTAGGAGCAGCTAATGGAGTATTTTCACTTGAGGAAACTTTAAAAACTTCCTTTTCAGTAGGTAGTGAATTGTCAAAAAAATTAACTGAAAATGATAATGAGATAGCTATTCCAAATGTTGTTGAAAAAAAATCTTCTCAACATGATAAATTTTGGTGCGTACCATTACCAAAAGGGAAACATTATAAAAGATTTTTAGATTTTCAAAATGATGTAGCAGTATCTGATGTAGAAATAGCTTTAAGAGAAGGATATAGATCAATTGAACACGTTAAAAGGTATACCACTCTTGGTATGGCAACAGATCAAGGTAAAACAAGTAATTTAAATGGTCTTCAGCTAGTTTCTGAAATTGAAAACAAAGTAGTTCCAGCTGTTGGTCATACTACTTTTAGACCACCTTATACACCTGTTTCAATAGGAGCAATTGTTGGAAGAGAAATAGGTAAACATTCAAAACCAACTAGAAAATCGCCAATGCATGATTGGCATGAAAAAAATAATGCAGTTTTTGTTGATGCAGGAGTTTGGTTAAGACCAAGATATTATAAAAGAGGAAATGAAAATTTATTTGAGGCATCTAAAAGAGAAGCAAAAAATGTTAGATCAAATGTTGGGGTATGCGATGTAACAACTTTAGGAAAAATTGATATCAAAGGTCCTGATGCAGCTGAGCTTTTAAATAGAGTTTACACTAATGCATGGCTAAAGCTACCAGTTGGAAAAGCTAGATACGGTTTAATGTTAAGAGAAGACGGTATTGTTATGGATGATGGAACAACAACAAGAATTTTTGAAAATCATTATCATATGACCACTACAACAGCTCAAGCAGCAAATGTTCTTTCACATTTAGAGTACTATTTGCAATTGGTCTGGCCTGAATTAAATGTAAATGTAGTTTCAACTACAGAACAATGGGCAGGAGCAGCTATTGCTGGACCCAAATCAAGAGATTTATTACAAAAATTGTTTCCAAGTTCCGATGTATCAAACGAAGGCCTACCTTTCATGGGTTATATTGAGGGGGATTTGTTTGGAGTTAAAGCAAGAATATTTAGAATTTCATTTTCAGGAGAACTTGCTTATGAAGTAAATGTTGAGTCTGATTATGGAAACTTTATGTGGGAAAAAATAATGCAAGTTGGTGAAGAGTTTAAAATTCAACCATATGGAACAGAAGCATTATCAACTCTTAGAATTGAAATGGGACATGTTGCTGGATCAGAACTTGATGGTAGAACAATCCCATACGATAATGCTTTGGATGGTCTTGTTAGTAAAAAGAAAGATTTTATTGGAAAAAGATCACTACAACGGTCTGCATTCACTGCTGAAGATAGACAAAGAATAGTAGGGGTAGTTCCGTTGGATAAAAAAACAAGTATTCCAGAAGGCTCTCATTTAGTCAAAGATGATAAAGCTCAATTGCCAAATCCAAAATTAGGGCATATCTCTGCATCATGTTGGAGCGTTGAATATGACAATCCTTTCTCTTTAGCAATACTTAAAGATGGAAAAAATATGATTGGTAAAAAGTTATTTGCAATGTCACCACTTAAAAACAAAGTAATCCCGGTTGAGATAGTTTCATCACACTATGTAGATCCAAAAGGTGAAAGGGTTAGATCATGAGTTTAATTTCTGCATTAGCACACGTTCATACAAAAGGTCAATTTGGAGATTATGAGGGTAAAAGTGACAAAGACTTACTTAAAATTTCTGAAATCAAAAATTTACTAATTGTTCAAATTGTTCAGTACAAAAATTCTTCAGTTTCTTTTGATGGTATTGATATTGATGGTTTAAAATTAAAAGATGAACCATTAAGTGTAGTATTTAATGAGGATACAAGGATTTTATGGAATGGTCCAAAGAACTGGCTTTTAGTATCGGTAAAAAAAGATTTAATTAAAAATGTTATAGACCAGTTTAAAGATACAAATTTTGCTGTAACAGACTTGTCACATTCAAGAGCAATAATTGAAATTGAAGGACAAGAAACAATGGAAGTTATGAAAAAAGGATGTCCCTTTAATTTTAATAAATTAGAAAAAAATAATTCAATAAATTCAACTTATAATGGAATAGCTTTCACTGTAGATAAGTTAAATGAAAATCCAGATAAAGTAAGAGTGTTTGCTTTAAGAAGTTTTGGAGAATCTTTGTATCACTCAATTACAGATGCATCTCTTGAGTATGGATTTAAATCTTTTTAAGTTAAAATTTTAATCCCTTGTTGCAATATAAACACCTACAGAGGTGATTAGAAATCCAATTAGGTCCAGGTTAGTTAAACTTTCATTTAAGAAAAGCCATGCCATAAAAGCAGATGTCGCTGGAATTAAAAAAAAAATAGAAACGGTTTTGCTTGCTGAGTTATTTTTTATTAAATACATCAATATTGTAAAAGCACCAAATGATACCAAAAATATTTGATGGCTCATTGCAACGATAAATGTTTTTGAGAAATCAATATACGGATCAACAAACAAAAGTATTATTAATAAATGAAACAAACAGCCACCAAGAGCTTGATTCATATTGCTTGTGGACAAAGGCAAATTATTACTCAATTTTTTTTGCCATAAAGTTGAAAATGTAATTGCTAACAAAGCTATTATTGTTGCGATCAATCCTGCTGTTGGTATTTTAGAACCAATATCAAAACCCAACACAAGTCCTGCACCAACAAAACCTAATAAAACGCCCATCCATTGTTTTGCTGATACTTTTTCGTTTAACATTGGGCCACTCAATGCATTTGTAAGAACTGGTTGTAGGGTTACAATTAACGCTGCTATTGCTGTAGGCATACCTATTGAAATTGAATAAAAGACACCTCCTAAATAAAAACCATGAAAAAGAACACCACTAAAAAAAGATTCAAAAAAATTTTTTTTACTAACTAAAATTTTTTGTTTTGAATAAATAGAAAATAAAAAAAAACCAAAAGCAACTAAAGCAAACCTAAATGCAAGAGCAGTAAATGGATCACTGTTATCAACAATAGGTTTTGTAGTTATGAAAGCGGAAGACCATAAAAGTATAAATATTAAAGGAAATATTCTAATCATCATATTTAATAAACAAATAAATTAACTAAAATCAAACAAATCCTAACCTATAATGAACAAATTTGATCTATTAATAAAATATCAAATCACCTAAGCTTTAATTATGAGTTTTAAATTATTTAGAATTTTTACAATTATACTATCTTTTTTCTTTTTGACAGGTTTTGTACCAATTCTTTCATTTGTTGCTCCAAGTGTTACAGCTGTTACATCCGGTAATATTTATAAAGCGAGCGCACAATTCATAATTAATCAAAAAATAGAAAAAGAAACTGGAAAAAATTCTATAATGTTAATTAAAGAAACATTTACCAAAGATGAAATAGAGGAAAAAATTCAAATAAATTCTTTTAATGAAGACTTAAGACATTTAGTTGAAACGAGAATTAAAATAACTAGGGAAAAATTAGATAATCAAAATTTACAAAAATTAATACTTAAAAGAATAGAGATTACCAGATCAATACTTAATTTAAATAATACTACTCAATAATATTTAGATATATAAGGTTTTCTTGTTTAGTTTCTTTGCACCACATTTCATAGCTTTCACAAACTCTCCATAAATGATCAAAAGCTCGCTGGGAAATTTCTAATGGGAAGTGACTTTTCGTATAATAAAGTTTAGGTATTTTCATTAAAAATTTAACCATTGAATCTTTTTGAAGCCTTAAAAGTCTTAAAGTTTCTTCATTGATTTTCTTTTTAGTAACAGAATCAATGAATTTATTGTTCTTAAGTTCTAAAAACCATTTGTCATGAAACTCTCCAGAGCTTAAAACATCATATTCTTTAGTAGTCATAAAAATTTCAAAAGCCTGAATATTGTTAACTTCAGGGTTCTGTTTTTTAATTTCTTTTATATTTGAGTAAACAAATTCAGCAGCTCTTAACACATATGGTTTTTCAGTCTTATTAGACATAAGTTAATGTCGATGCTTTACCATAGCAGAATGAGCTAAAATTAAGTTAGGATCTAGAAATACTTTTGAAGTTTTTACATTTTTAAATGATTTGAAAGCAAAAATTGCAATCGGGAGTTCTGTACAACCTAGAATAATTTTTTTGCATTTCATTTTAATCAAAGAATCAATTGCAGGTTTAATTGCTTTTGCAGCAGCTTTGACATTGCCCATTTTAACCAATTTAATAGCTTTATTAACTGAGGATTTTTGTACTTTTTGAGATGGCTCAATTAATTGATAATCCTTTTCAAAAAATTTTTTATAAACTCCAGTTTTAAGAGTACCTTCAGTTGCTAATAGACCAACTTTGGAGTTTTTCTTG
>CACMIH010000017.1 GCA_902613755.1 uncultured Pelagibacteraceae bacterium | reverse complement strand
TCAAGATAGCATCTATTGTCCTTCTTTTTTCAATAACATTGTTTGGTCTTACAAACAAAGCTTCTGCAGCAAAATTAACTTTATATTGCAGTGTAGAAATCGATGTTTGTGAAATGCTTGAACAAGCTTATGAAAAAGAAACAGGCACAAAAGTTGCGATGACAAGAGCAAGTAGTGGTGAAACTTTTGCTAAAATTAAAGCAGAAGGGTCTAATCCAAAAGGAGACGTTTGGTTTGGAGGAACTGGTGATCCACACTTAACAGCTGCTCAGGAAAATTTGACAGAGAAATATAAATCAAAACATTTTGACGATTTATTACCTGCAGCTCAAAACCAAGCTAAAAATGCTGATTATAAATCTGTAGGGATTTATGTTGGTGCATTAGGTTTTGGATACAATAAAGATCTTTTAGCAAAAAAAGGTCTTCCAGCTCCAAAATCATGGATGGACTTAACTAAACCTATTTATAAAGGTGAAATCCAAGTAGCAAATCCTAATTCATCTGGAACTGCTTACACAACTTTAGCTACAATTCTTCAAATTTTTGGAGAAGATAAAGGTTGGGATTACATGAAAAAGCTTCATGCAAATATAAATACTTACACAAAATCTGGTTCTGCTCCAATTAAAGCGACAGGAAGAGGAGAAAACTTAATTGGTATTTGTTTCCAACACGATGGTGTTAAACAAACTAAAAAAGGTTTACCTGTTGTAACAGTATCTCCAGCTGAAGGAACTGGTTATGAAGTTGGATCAATGAGTATTATCGCTGGTGCAAGAAATATGAAGGAAGCTAAAAAGTTTTATGACTGGGCATTAAGTCCTGCAATACAAACTATGGTTTTCACTTCAGGAAAATCTTTGCAAGTACCATCAAATACTAAAGCAAAAGCTGATCCTGATGCTCCAGATTTATCTACAATTAACTTAATTGATTACAATTTCAAAGTTTATGGAGATAAAAGTACTAGAGCGAGCCTGTTATCCAAGTGGGATAACGATGTATCTGTAATTCCTAGATAATTTAGGAATTAATGAGAGGACTCGTTATCTGTTGGATGCTCATAGGAGGATTGGGCTTCCTAGTCTTTCCATGGTATGTAACAGGTGACGGGTTTTTCTCAATAAACTGGATACTAGAATATTCTTTAGAGGATTATGGTTCTGTATTACCTCAAGTATTTATAAATAAAAAATATTGGCTTTTACCAATATTACTTCCTCTAATTTTTCCTTTATCAACATTTAAATTAAATCAGAACAATCCGATATATTCTAAAATTTTCTTATACTCAGGGTTAATTGGTTTTTTTTACTTTTTTCTTCAGGGATTTTCTATTGGTATAAGAGGATGGAATTTTGAAATTTTACAATCTATTTTTGGCGATGTAGAAAATCAATTTGGCGTTGGTTCAGGTGCAGTTTTAACTTGTTGTACATTTGTATTTTATATCACTCATGGTCTTTCAGCACGTGGGTGGTTGAATGGGGATAATTTTATAGTTGGAAGTATAGGTAGTATTATAATTTTAGTTTCAACTTTTGTATTTTTTCCAATTTTCAGAATGTTTGCAGTTGCTTTTAAAGGAACCGAAGGTGGATATGAAATAAGTAATTTTTCAGACAAAATATTTAATAAAGGAATTTGGGGGCTGGATTGCCTTTATAGTGATTATGCTTGTGGTGTTTTTTGGAATACCGTTACTATGGGAACACTCACTGCATTTTCATCAACAATTTTAGGGTTAGCTTTTGCTTTATTAGTCGCAAGAACTAGTTTCAGATTTAAAAAAACAATTAGAGTATTATCTGTATTACCAATAATTACTCCACCATTTGTAATTGGATTAGCGATAATAATTTTATTTGGAAGAACAGGTGTTGTGAGTTCGTTTCTTGAATGGGGATTTGACATTGAACCTTCTAGATGGATTTATGGTTTACCAGGAATATGGTTTGCCCAAACACTTGCATTTACCCCTATTGCATTTTTAGTTTTAATTGGTGTTGTTGAAAGTGTCAGTCCATCTATGGAAGAAGCATCTCAAACCTTGAGAGCTTCTAAATGGCAAGTTTTTAAAACAGTCACCTTACCATTAATGAGACCTGGAATAGCAAATGCGTTTCTACTTGGTTTTATAGAAAGTTTAGCAGACTTTGGTAACCCTTTAGTACTAGGAGCAGAATACGATGTATTATCTACTGAAATATTTTTTGCAATTGTTGGCGCACAGTACGATGAAACTAAAGCAGCAATATTAGCTATGATTTTATTATCTGTTGTTCTAGTAGTATTTTATTTACAAAACCAATGGTTAGGAAAAAAATCCTATATTTCAATTTCAGGTAAAGGAGATAGTGGTGTTCATCCAGAACTTCCAAATAAAACAAAATGGGTAATTTATTCAACCGTGCTTCCGTGGGCTTTATTGACATTTATAATTTATGTAATGATCATGTTCGGTGGATTTGTAGAAATGTGGGGTGTTGATCATAGCTTTACGTTAAGACATTATATTGAAGCTTTTAGTGTTGATTGGGTAGAAGAGAGGGGTTTCTTATGGACAGGAACTGCTTGGAACTCCTTTAATACTACATTTACGATTGCTTTAATTTCCTCTTTACCGACTGCTGCAATAGGAATTTTAACTGCATATCTTCTAACAAGACACAAATTCAAAGGAAAAAATGCTTTTGAATTTGGTACGATGTTGAGCTTTGCAATACCTGGTAGTGTTATCGGTGTAAGTTACGTTTTTGCTTTTAATGTTCCTCCTCTTGAAATAACAGGAACTGGAATAATCTTAGTGATCGCATTTGTATTTAGAAATATGCCTGTTGGAGTTAGAGCAGGAATAGCTGCTATGAACCAGCTTGATCCACACTTAGATGAAGCTTCATCAACTTTAAACGCTTCTAGCGCCCAAACATTTAGGAATATAATTCTTCCTTTACTTAAGCCTGCCATTACAGCATCTTTAGTTTTTAGTTTTGTAAGAGCCATGACAGCAATTAGTGCAGTTATCTTCTTGGTAAGTGCAAATTATGACTTAGCTGTTTCATACATACTTGGTCGATTAGAAAATAATGACTATGGCCTTGCAATAGTGTATTCATCTGCATTAATTGTAGTTATGCTGATTACAATTACTTTAATGCAATTAATAATAGGAAAACGTAAATTAGGAAGAAGAGATCAGGCAGCTGGAATTTTACAAGGAAATTTAGGATAATGAAAAAAGCAGAAGTAAAGTTTGAAAATATAACAAAAAAATTTAATGAAACTACAGCGGTAGATAATGTTAGCTGTAAATTTGAAGCTGGAACTTTAACTACTTTACTTGGTCCATCTGGTTGTGGAAAAACTACTTCACTAAGAATTATTGCAGGTCTAGAAAGAGCTACAAGTGGTAAAATATTAGTAGATGATGAAGACGTAACATTATTGCCTGCAACTGACAGAGATGTATCAATGGTATTTCAATCTTATGCTTTGTTTCCACACATGAGTGTAATTGAAAATGTTTCTTATGGCTTAAAAATGGTCAATGTAAATAAGGAAGAATATATTCAAAAATCTTTAGAAACTCTAAAATTGGTAAATTTAGAGGGGTATGAAAACAGGATGCCATCAGAACTATCTGGCGGACAGCAGCAAAGGGTTGCGGTTGCAAGAGCAATTGTGTTGGAACCAAAAGTACTGCTTTTCGATGAACCTCTTTCTAACTTAGATGCAAAATTAAGACGACAAGTAAGAGAAGATATTAGAGAAATTCAACAAAAATTAGGAGTTACAACTATTTATGTAACCCATGACCAAGAAGAAGCGTTAGCTATTTCTGATAAAGTTATTGTGATGAATAATGCTATTATTGCTCAAGAAGGTAGTCCAAAAGATCTTTATAATTTTCCACAAAATAAATTTGTAGCTAATTTTATTGGTGATGCGAATGTTGTAAAAGCAGAAATATTAAATAAACAATCAAACTCTTATGATTTAAAAATAGCTGAAATGAAAATTAAAGTTCAGAGCGATAAAGAATTAGGAGAAACTGTCTCTGTAGCACTTAGACCTGAAAAAATTTCAATAAACAAAGATAAAAAAGAAAATTCTATTCATGCAACTGTAAATAATGCATCATTTGTTGGAAACAGCTATCAATACATATTAAATTCAAACGCTGGGAAACTGTTTGTAATTTCTGGAGAAACAAATGATACATTTAAAGTTGGAGAAGAGGTCTTTTTGAGTATAAATGACAAAGAAGTAAAAATTCTTAACGATTAAATATTATGCTCTCAAGTAAAGAAATTGTATGCCCAAATAACCTTCTAGATTTAGCTCACAAAAAAAAAGGTGTTAAAGTAGCTGTTGTTAATGCTGGAAAACCACTTCCAATGCTATCTATTCAAGATGCGGTAAATGAAAATTTAATTGAACCAATTTTTATTGGTCATGACGTAGAAATAAAAAAATGTGCTGAAGATATTGGTTGGGATATTTCTAAATATGAACTTATTCATGAACCAGTAGAAAATGATACTGCTAAAATTGCTGCTAAACTTGCAAGTGAAGATAAAGTTAAAATAATTGTTAAGGGACACATTCATACAGATATTTTGATGAAAGAGGTTTTAAAACGTGAATATAATTTGTTAGGTAAAACAAGACTAAGTCATATTTGGCATATGAGCATTGGCAATGATGATAAACCTTTAATAATTACTGATGGAGCATTAAATGTTTTACCTAATATAAAAACTAAAATGCATATCTTGAAAAATGTAATAAATTTTTCACACAGGATAGGAATTGAAAGACCAAAAATATCTGTATTATCAGCTACAGAGGAAGTTTTAGAGAGTGTTCCAAGTTCTGTTGAAGCTGCAGAGATTACAAAATTAGCCAAAAAAGAAAATTTAAATGCTGATGTATTTGGACCTTTAGCATTTGATAATAGTATTTCAAAAAAATCTGCTGGAATAAAAGGTATTAAAAATACAGTTGCAGGTGAGGCAGATGTATTATTAGTGCCAAGTGTTGAGGCAGGTAATGCCTTGGTTAAAATGCTTATATACTTTAGTGGCGCATGTGCTGCAGGAGTAGTAGTGGGTGGAAAAGTGCCAGTCGTAATAACTAGTAGATCTGATGAGGCTCAAGCACGGTTAGCTTCAATTGCAGCTGCAGTAGTCGCTTTAGACTAAATGTTTCATTGAATTTCAAAAGAAATTCATTTAGATAAACTGAAATTTTAAAGGAGAGAAATGGCAATTACATACTTAAAAAAATCACCAAAAACATCATCAACTGACGACACAAAAACAAGAGAAATAGTAGAAAATATTCTCAAAGATATTGAGACTAGTAAAGAAGAAGGCTGTAAGGAGCTTTCGAAAAAATTTGATAAATATGAAGGTGATGTAATTGTTTCAAAAGAAAAAATTGAAGAAATAAAAAAAAATTTAGATCAAAAAACTAAAGATGATATTCAGTTCTCTCATGAAAGAGTTAGAAAATTTGCTGAAGCACAATTAAAAAACTATGGTCAAGACTTTGAAGTTGAGTTATCTGACGGTTTATTTGCTGGACAAAAACTTATTCCTGTAAACACAGCAGGTTGTTATGTGCCTGCAGGAAGATATGCTCATATAGCTTCAGCCGTGATGAGTGTAACAACAGCAAAAGTAGCTGGTGTTAAAAATATTTTAGTTTGTAGTTCACCTAAACCTGGAGTTGGAGTACATCCATCAATTGTTTATACAGCTGACTTATGTGGAGCGGATATAATAATGAATTTAGGTGGTGTGCAAGCCATTGCGGCAATGACCAATGGTTTGTTTGGAAATGCTCCTGCAGATATTTTGGTTGGACCTGGAAACCAATTCGTTGCTGAAGCAAAAAGAATTTTATTTGGAAAAGTTGGTATAGATTTATTTGCTGGTCCAACAGAAATTGCAGTTATTGCAGACGAGACAGCAGATCCTGAAATGGTTGCATATGATTTGGTTGGACAAGCAGAACACGGTTACAATTCTCCAGCTTGGCTATTTACCAAAAGTAAAAAAGTTGCAGACTACGTAATGCAAAGAGTTCCAGAATTAATTGCAGATTTACCAGATTTACCAAAGGAAAATTCAGGTGCTGCATGGAGAGATTATGGTGAAGTAATTCTTTGTGATACTGATGAAGAAATCGCTAAAGTTAGTGACGAATACGCTCCAGAACATTTAGAAGTCCAAACTAAAAATTTACAGTGGTATCACGATAGGTTAAAAAATTACGGATCTTTATTCATAGGAGAAGAAACAACCGTTGCTTACGGTGATAAATGCTCGGGAACAAATCACATTCTACCAACAAAAGGTGCTGGTAGATACACGGGTGGTTTATTTGTAGGAAAATTTATTAAAACATTAAGTTTCCAACGAATGAGTAAATCAGCTACAAAAGAAGTTGGTGCAGCTTGTGCAAGAATTTCTAGATACGAAGGAATGGAAGCACATGCAAGAACAGGTGATGTAAGATTGAGAAAATACGGTTTTTCTAATTAGTAATTACTTAATTTTAAATCTAAATAAAGAGCTGCTGACCAAGAAAAGTTTTTTGCTCCCATAGGTTGACCATTCTTGCAACTAAAATATTCAAAAAAACCTTTTTTTTCTAATATTTGGATAGTTTTATTTTTTATTTTATCAGAAAATAACTTATCTTTGTTTTTTAGTCCTTTATAAATAAACCAATTACAATTAATCCACACGGGACCTCTCCAGTATCTTTTCTCCTCAAAACTTTTATGATTTGGTTTAATTGATGAAAAAAAATA
>CACMIH010000016.1 GCA_902613755.1 uncultured Pelagibacteraceae bacterium | reverse complement strand
GTTGAACCAAGACGTTACGGTAACTATGCAACTAAATCTTATTTAAAAGCAAAAAATGAAGAAGCATATAGCCATGTCTTCATAGTTCACTACCCAGATGAAGAAAGGCCAGCGGCAAGACCATTAAGAACAGCTCCTTGTTATGAACGAATGAAAAATTTGGGAGCAGTTTTTGGACAGAAATTTGGATGGGAAAGACCTAATTTTTTTGCAACAGATGGAATGGAGCAAAAAGATGACTGGTCATTTAGAAGATCAAAATGGTTTGATGCTATTAAAAAAGAGTGTCAAAATGTTAAAGAAAACGTAGGTCTTTTAGATATGACTGCGTTTGCAAAATGTAGAATTAGGGGACCTAAAGCAGAAGAATTTTTAGATTATTTAGTTGCAAACAAACTTCCTAAAAAAATTGGAAGAATAAATTTATGTCATGCTTTGAACACTAAAGGTGGAGTGCATTCAGAATTTACAATAATGAAAGAAGCAGAAAATAGTTATTATCTAGTTTCTGCTGGAGCAAATTTAAGATTAGACCATGATTGGATACAAAAATGGATGCCAGATGATGGATCTGTAATATTTGAAGATCTAACAAATAGTACAGGAGTTCTGGTAGTAGCTGGTCCAAAAGCAAGACAATTAATGCAAAAGGTTTCAACAGACGATTTTTCTAATGAAAATTTCAAATGGTTGACTGCTAAAAATGTTAATGTTGGATATGCTCCAGTAAATGCAATGAGAGTAAACTTTGTGGGTGAGCTTGGTTGGGAACTACATCATCCAATTGAATATCAAAACCATATTTTTGATAAATTAATGGAAGCAGGGAAAGATTTAGGAATTAAACCTTTTGGAATTAGGGCAATGAATAGTTTAAGAGTAGAAAAATCTTATAAACTAGTTGGTACAGAATTATCAATTGAATACTCACCATACGAGTCTGGTCTTGATAGATTTGTTCACCCAAATAAAGGAAACTTTATTGGATTAGAGGCACTTAATAAATGGAGAGAAAAAGGTTTTGATAATAAATTAGTTACTTTAGAGGTTCATAACACTAAAGATGCTGATGTGCTTGGAAATAACCCAATTTTTAAAGACGGAAAAGTTGTTGGAAGAGCAACTGGAGGCGAATTTGGATTTAGATTAGATAAATCAATAGCTCTTGCAATGGTTAAGCCAGATTGTTCAAATGTGGGCGACAAATTACAAGTTGATATATTAGGTGAAATGTACGACGCTACTGTCTTAGATGAGAGTCCATATGATTCAGAAAATAATTTATTAAGAGCTTAATGAAAATTTTAGTAGCTGTAAAAAGGGTTATTGATTACAACGTTCAAATCAGAGTTAAAGAAGACGGAACTGGTGTAGTTACTGACAATGTTAAAATGTCAACCAATCCTCCTGATGATAATGCAATAGAAGAGGCTGTAAAAATTAAAGAAGCAGGTAAAGCTACAGAAGTAGTTGCAGTAACTGTTGGAGAAGAAAAAGCTCAAGAAACAGTTAGGAAAGCTTTAGCAGTTGGTGCAGATAGAGGTATTCATGTAAAAGTGGATGGAATTCTAGAGCCACTCGCTGTTTCAAAAATTTTACAAAAAATAGTAGATAAAGAAAAACCAGATTTAGTATTTATGGGTAAACAAGCAATTGATGACGATTGTAATCAAACAGGCCAAATGTTGAGTGCTTTATTAAATTGGCCACAAGCAACATTTGCCTCTAAGATTGATGTTAAAGATAATAAATTAGAAGTAACTAGAGAAATAGATGAAGGTCTTGAAACAATTGAAATAAATGTTCCAGCTATTGTAACTTGTGATCTTAGGTTGAATGAACCAAGATATGCATCACTACCAAATATAATGAAGGCTAAGAAAAAACCTATAGAGGAAATTGCTGCTTCTGATTTAGGCGTGGATGTATCACCAAGATTAGAACAATTAAAAGTAGAGGAACCTCCAAAAAGAAAAGCAGGTATAAAAGTAGCAAATGTTGCTGAATTAATTCAAAAGTTAAAAAATGAGGCGAAGGTAATTTAATGGCAGTTTTACTTATAGCAGAACACAATAATAAAGAATTAAGACCATTTACTCTTAATGCAGCTACAGCAGCATCTCAAATCGATTCAGATGTTCATGCTGTAATTATTGGTCAAAATTCTGCAGATGCTGCAAAACAATTATCTGAACTTCCGGTAGTAAAAAAAGTATTGAGTGTAGAAGGAGCTCACTATGAAAACTTCACAGCAGAAAATTTTGCTCCAGTGATTGTTAAACTAGCAGAAAATTATTCTCACATTGTTTGTTCAGCAAATACATTTGGAAAAAATTTGATGCCACGAATTGCTGCTCATCTTGATACATCACAAGTAAGTGACATTATTAAAGTAATATCACCAGATACTTTTTTAAGACCAATTTATGCAGGTAACGCTTTTGCAACAATTAAGAGTAATGATGCTAAAAAGTGCATAACAATCAGACCTACTTCATTTGATCCATGTGAGAGCAAAGGTGGTTCAGCCCCAATTGAAAAAGTGGATGCTAGTGAAGAGTTTTCAAATACAAAATTTATCAAAAGAGAAGAAATTAAATCTGATCGACCTGAACTTGGAACAGCAAGAATTGTTGTTTCAGGTGGAAGAGGAATGCAAAGTGGAGATAATTTTAAATTAATTACAGAAATTGCAGACAAACTAGGTGCAGCAATTGGAGCATCGAGAGCGGCAGTAGACGCTGGGTATATAAGTAATGACCATCAAGTAGGGCAAACAGGAAAAGTAGTAGTCCCAGATTTATATATCGCCGTTGGAATTTCTGGCGCTATTCAACATTTAGCAGGGATGAAGGAAAGTAAAGTTATCGTTGCAATTAATAAAGATGGTGAGGCTCCAATTTTTAGTGTTGCAGATTATGGACTTGAAGCTGATTTATTTGAAGCATTGCCGCAGTTCATGGAAGAGTTGAACAAATTAAACACTATACAAAAATAATCCTTACAGATAAAAACTAGAGTATGTCTAGAGAATCGATGGAATATGATGTTGTGATCATAGGTGGAGGACCATCAGGATTATCAAGCGCAATAAAGTTAAAACAATTAGATCCAAATTTAAATGTTTGTTTATTAGAAAAAGCATCAGAAATTGGAGCTCATATTTTAAGTGGAAATGTATTTGAAACGCGTGCTCTAGATGAATTATTACCGAACTGGAGAGAATTAAACTCTCCAATCAAAACAAAAGTAACTAAAGAAAAATTTTTATTTTTAGGAAAAACTAAATCTTTAAGTTGGCCAACGTGGCTACTACCTGCGGTGCAACAAAATCATAAAAATTATATCATTAGTCTAGCGAATTTATGTAGATGGCTTGCTGAACAAGCTGAAAATTTAGGTGTTGAGATATTTCCAGGATTTCCAGCAAGTGAAATTTTATATAATGATGATGGATCTGTTAAAGGTGTAGCCACCCAAGATATGGGAATAGATAAAGATGGAAATAAAAAAGATAGTTTTGAACCTGGTATAGAGCTTTTAGGTAAAGTTACTGTCTTTGCAGAAGGATGCAGAGGTCATTTAGGAAAACAATTGATTGAAAAATTTGAATTAAGCAAAGGTAAAGATCCTCAACAATATGGAATAGGTTTTAAAGAAATCTGGGAAATAGAAGATAAAAATCATGAAGAAGGTTTAGTCATGCATACAGCTGGATGGCCACTAGATAACAATACCTATGGTGGCAGTTTTATGTATCACGCAGAAAATAAACAAGTTTTTTTGGGTTATGTAATTGGATTAGATTATAAAAACCCTCACCTGTCTCCTTACGATGAATTTCAGAGGTTTAAAACGCATCCTGCAATAAAAAAAATTATAGAAGGTGGAAAAAGAATTTCTTACGGTGCAAGAGCTTTAATTGAAGGTGGATTTCAAAGTTTGCCAAAAATGTTTATGCCTGGAGCTTTATTAGTTGGTTGTGATGCTGGAACGTTGAATATGCCAAAAATTAAAGGCTCTCATACAGCAATGAAAAGTGGAATAATTGCAGCCGAAACTATTAATGAACATTTAAAAGAAAAAAAAGATTTATCCATTTATGAAGATAAATTTAAAAATAGTTGGTTACATAGGGAGCTTTACGAAGCTCGAAACGTAAAACCTAGTTTTAGTTGGGGGTTAATTTTAGGAATAATCTTTACTGGTATTGATCAAATTTTATTTAGAGGGAAGCTTCCTTTTACTCTCAAACATAAACACGCTGATCACGAAACATTAAAGCCTGCAAATCTAATGCCAAAAATAGAATATCCAAAGTATGACAATGTAATAACTTTTGACAAAACAAGTTCAGTGTATTTAACAGGAACCAATCATGCCGAGAATCAACCAGTTCATTTAAAACTTAAAGACCCTAATTTACCTATCAACTATACTTTAGAAAAATTTGATGAACCTGCTCAAAGATATTGTCCTGCTGGAGTTTATGAAGTTCAAAAAGAGAATGAAGTAAATAAATTTGTAATAAATTCCCAAAATTGTATTCATTGTAAAACATGCGATATTAAAGAGCCTTCTCAAAATATAACTTGGGTTACGCCAGAGGGAAGCGGTGGTCCAAGATATGGTAATATGTAATTAAGATAAGTCTATCGCAAACTTCTTTAACGTTTCGATAGGAAGATGTTTAAGAGTATTTTTATGAGTTCTTTTTAGGAATATTGGACAACCTTTACCTGCCTCTACTGCTTTAGCATACCAACTTGCACATACGCACCAACCATCACCATCTTTTAATCCTGGAAATCCAAACTCTGGATGAGGAGTTATTAAATCATTTCCAGCTTCTTTTAACCACTCTAAAAATTCCGTTGTTACTTTCGCACAAACAGTGTGAACACCATGATCATTTTCATCTGTATTGCAGCAACCATCTCTAAACCATCCTGTTAAAGGATCGCTTGAACATTCTTCAAGATCTTCACCTAGAACATTTTTTTGAATATTATTGTTGACCATGGACATTAAAAATATTTTCATCAATTAATGCATTAAATGAAATTGATCTTCGTTCTTCATCTGAACCTTTGAAAGGATAAACTGTATGCATCAAATAATGTGGAAAGAAATAAAAATCCCCTACTTTTGGAATAATTTTATATTTTGAATTTGATAGAAATTGTCTTGAGCCATGTATGAGATTTAATGTACCTCCTAAATATTCCACATTTTCTTTTTTCTGAAAATGTTCTCCAAAAGTACTTGGAATTTTTAAAAAACCTGCTCCAGATATATGTCCACCATGCCAATGAACAGGATTATATTCATCTTTAAATTGTCTAACTACCCAAGAGTCTATCAGGTTGAATTTTTTTATCTCTTTATTTATTGCAGCCTTAATCCATTCTTGAACACACTTTGCTAAAAAATTTAACCAACCACTTTCTGATATAAAATTTTGTTCCAATTTAAATTCTTGCGTAACATCACCAGCTAAGTTATTACCTAAATTTAAATTAATTGACCTTTGCTTATTCTCAACAATTTTATCAATGTAATTATTTAATTTTTGTAAAAGATCTTTTGGAATTTCTGTTTTTAATATAGAAGGGCCAAAAGGTTTAATTAATTTTATTTCCACAATTAAATTTTTGTTGGATTAGGTTGTCCTTTATACACGTCTTCGGGATCAAATTTTTTTTCTTTCTCGAGAAATTCCATTTCAACTTTTCTTCCATTGTCTATTGTTCCCAGGGGAATTGATCTATAAAAACATGATCTATAACCAACATGACAACTAGCTCCATCACCAATATCAACAGTCAACCATATAGAATCTTGATCGTCATCAATTCTAATTTCAGTGACCTTTTGAATAAATCCACTTGTTTTGCCTTTATGCCAAATGGCTTTTCTAGATCTACTAAAGTAGTGTGCTTCTTTAGTTTCAATTGTCTTTTTAAGAGCCTCTACATTCATATACCCGTGCATCAAAATATCCTTAGTTTTTGAGCACATTGTAATTACTGGAATTAAGCCATCATTATCAAATTTAGGTGAAAGAAGATTCCCTTCTTCAATATCGTATATATTTTCTCTTTTTTTGAACATATTGGGTGATTATGTAGCACATATCTAAATATATTAAATATTTTTAAAATGGGGTATTTACTGTATAAAAAAGCGCTATGAAATTAGTAAAAGACACTGACAATAAAGAATTACTTTCTAAAGAAGTATCTGACAAAGAAGCTGAGCAAGCATTTAGAACTATTTTATCTTGGATAGGTGAGGACCCAAATAGAGAAGGGTTAATAGAAACTCCTAAAAGAGTGATGAAAGCATTTAAAGAATATTTTAAAGGATATAAGGAGGATGCCAACAAAGTTTTAGATAAAACTTTTGGTGATGTTGAAGGTTATGATGACATGGTTGTTCAAAAAAATATTTCTGTTCAAAGTCATTGTGAACATCATATGGCTCCAATTATAGGTAAAGCGCACGTTGCGTATATTCCAAAAGAGAGAGTAGTAGGATTAAGCAAATTAGCAAGAGTAGTTGAAGTTTTTTCAAAAAGATTACAAACACAAGAAAGACTTACAATGCAGATAGCTAATACGTTAATGGATTCATTAGATGCAAAAGGAGTTGCAGTAACTATAGATTCAACTCATCAGTGTATGACAATGAGAGGTATTAAAAAAGAGCAAGCAACAACAGTTACTAATTACTATCTAGGTCAGTTCAAAGAAGATTTAAGTTATCAAAATAGATATTTACGATTTATCAGCACTACGCTAAAAGACTAGTGTGTCGGATCAATTTAAAGCAATAGTCCTTAACCAAGAAGGCGAAAACTTTTCGCGTGAAGTAAAATCTTTAGATAAGAGTTTCTTAAAACACGGAGATGTAACTGTAAAAGTAGATTATTCGGACTTAAACTTTAAAGATGGAATGATTCTAAAGAATGGGGGAAGATTAGTTAAAGAATATCCTCATATTCCAGGAATAGATTTTTCTGGAACTGTTATTCAAAGCAATAATCCAAAATTTAAAGAAAGTGATGAAGTAATTCTTACTGGTTTTAGAGTAGGAGAAGTTTTTTTTGGAGGGTTTTCACAAATTGCAAAAGTAAGTGGAGATTTTTTAGTTAAAAAACCAGATAGTTTAACCAGTAAACAAGCCATGATTTTAGGAACAGCGGGTTTAACTTCTTTAATGAGTGCATTTGCTATTCAAGCAAGAGAAAGTATTTTATTAGGTGAAAAAGTTAATGATGTTTTGGTAACTGGGGCAACCGGTGGAGTTGGCAGTTTAGCTGTTATGGCTTTAACTAAATTAGGTTACAATGTTACTGCAGTTACAGGAAAAGATTCTAAGTCAGACTATTTAAAATCGTTAGGTGCTAAAAACATTATAAATAGGGCTGAATTTGATAAAGATCCAAGACCTATAGATAAGGGTTTATGGGACGGAGTAGTTGATACAGTTGGTGGAAAAATTTTGGCAAACGCAATAGCTCAAACAAAATCAAATGGAATTATAGCAGTTTGTGGAAATGCAAACAGTAATGAGCTTAACACAAATTTACTTCCATTTATGTTAAGAGGTATTAAAGTTTGGGGAATGGACTCTGCTAATTGTAGCATAAAG
>CACMIH010000015.1 GCA_902613755.1 uncultured Pelagibacteraceae bacterium | reverse complement strand
ATTTTAAATTCACTTCTTATAAAAATTCAATTTTTTTTTTGGGGTTAGTTTTAATTATAACTTTTTTCCATTTTTATGGATTTCTTGAATTGTTATTTTTTCAAATAGTAAACTATCAAACCGGTCATTTTAGTAATAATTGGATATTTAGGGCAGATTATTATTCAAGATCCGAACTTGTTAATCTTGAATATAGTTTAATAAATTTTTTCTCACATATATTTGAGAATATTTTTAACTATTTCTTTCAACCAACTATTTTAAAAATAACTAGTTTAAAAGATCTAATATTATTTTTTGAAAATTTATTTAGAACAATATTTGTAATTATTATAGTTGTAAAAACTTTTAATAGCTCAAAAAAAGATTTGATATATTATTTATGTTTATTTATGTTTTTTTTGATGGAATTTGTATATTCTCAAGCAACAATTAATTGGGGAGGTGCATCTAGACATCATGTTCCAGTTATTGGATTAATGCTTATACTTTTATATTATCCAAAAAAAAGTTAAATAAATTTATAAATGGATGAAGAATAATAAAAAAAAAAAAATAATTTTTATAGTTAATATAGATAGTTTTTTTATCAGTCACAGACTTCCTATTGCTGAAGAGTTAATTAAAATTGGCTATGAAGTTCATTTAGCAACTGAATTTACGAAATTTAAAAATAAAATTTCAAAAATTGGAATTAAAACACATCATGTAGATTTCAAAAGAAACAGTTTGAATATATTTTTTGCTTTTAAAGCTATATTTCAAATTTTTCTTTTAATTTTTAAAGAAAAGCCAAAAATTTTACATTTAGTCTCTTTAAAACCAATAGTTTTTGGCGGCCTAATTCCATTTTTTTGTCACATAAATTTAGTGGTTGTATCAATCACTGGACTTGGCTCAATGTTTATTAAAAAAAATTTAATTTATAATTTAAGATTAAGAATAATAAATTTTTTTTATAGATTAATATTTTTAAATTCCAATCTAGCAGTTATACTTCAAAATAATGATGATTTTAAATATTTAGCCAAAAATGCAAATTTAAAAAAAAAAAAAGTAAAATTTATAAGAGGCTCAGGTGTTGATTTTAAAATCTTTAAATACTCAAAGATACCTAAAAAAAAAATGATAATACTAATGGCTTCAAGGATTATTGAAGACAAAGGTGTTATGGAGTTTCTTAAAGCAGCAAAAATATTAAAAAATAAAAATTTTCAAGGTAAATTTTATCTAGTAGGAGATTTTGATAAGCATAACCCTTCTGCAATTGATAGGACTGTTTTAGATTATTTTAGAAGAAAAAAAATAATAACTTACTTTGAACATCAAAAAAAAATTTTTAATTTCATTAAGAAATCCACTTTAGTTGTTCTCCCTTCTTATAGAGAAGGTTTTCCCAAAGTTTTAATGGAAGCTTCAGCAGTTGGAAGACCTATAGTTACTACAAATGTACCAGGTTGCAAAGATGTTGTCGTAAAAGATAAAACAGGAATTTTAATTCCTCCAAAAAATTCTTTAAGATTAGCAGAGGAGATATTGATTTTAAGTAAAGATAGAAAAAAAATCTTGAAGTTGGGTTTTAATGCAAGGCAATATGCATTTAAAAACTTTAATATTAAATTAATCGTTTCAAAACATATTTCTGTATATAAAAATATGAAAATATAAAAATTTATTATAATCTAAATAATGAAAAAAAAAATTAGCTTAATTATTCCAGCTTATTCTTCAGACTCTATTATTGAGGACTTATTGATTAATATTTTAAATTGGTCAATGAAGCCATTAGAAATTATTATAGTCAATTCTTCAAAAAATAACTATTCAATTAAATTGGATTTAATCAAAAAATTTAAAAAAAATAAAATAAAATTACTTATTATAAATAATAAAAACCTCTTTCCCGGCGCTGCAAGAAACATTGGTATATTAAAATCAAGTTATGAATATATAGCTTTTCTAGATATAAATACTTTACCATATGACCCAAAATGGTTTGAAATAAATTTTAAATATTTGTTAGAAAAAAATTTAGATGGTGTTCTTGGAAAAACTTTTTATTTAACCAATAAATATAAAGAAAATATTATTGTATCCTCGACCTATGGAAAACAGTATTTAAAGACAGTTCCCGGATCTATATTTAAAAAAAAAATACTAAAATCTATAGGAAATTTTAATACTGACGCCAGGGCAGGAGAAGATACAGATTGGTTAGAAAGGGTTAAAAAATCAAAATACAGGTTTATGATTTCTAAAGCTCCAATATATTACAAGGGTTTGTATAATAGTTCTTATTTTTCAATTGTACAAAAATGGTTTAGAAATTATTATGCTTCTAAAAATCTTCCACACTTAACAAATCAAAAAAATTTTTATCTGATTTTTTTATTTATTATATGTTTTTTTGTTGTTTTTAATTGGAATTATTCTTTTTTATGTATTGCTTCACCATATTGTTTTCCAGAGTCCTCAAGTTTCTTTATTCCACATATAACTAAAATGTTTTTATTAGTTTCTTTAATACTGTACATATCCGTAAGAGGTATATATTTGCCTTTAAAAAAAAAAATACCTTTTAATTTTATTTTTCCTTTTAATTTTATACCAATAACTATTTTTTCGTTTGTATTAGATTTAGTAAAGCTGACGACCTTTGTTTCAATATTTTTTGGAAGGTTGTTGAGAATAATAAGATAAAAATTAATCCAACAAAGAGACCAACAGAACCAAATGAGATTATACTAATAGCCAAAGATGGAGTTTTATTAAACCTATCCTCTAATCCACTTAGAACTAACAAATCTAAATTATCTAATTCACTTTCTAAAAAAGCTAAAGTTTCAAGGTCTCTTAATTTATCATAATAGTTTATTTGTTTTTTTATAATTTTTTGAATTTGTTGAATAAAATTTTTTCCAAAGTTGTCTAAAAAAAATAAATCACTCATTTGTTTATATAGTGAACCCTCTAAGTTTTTTTCTACATCATTTTCAAATTTTTGTTCTTTCAAAAATTTCTTTAAAGTATCTGATTTTAAATCTGCAATTTCATTAACTAATATTTCTATTTCTTCCATATGTAATTGCTCAACATATTCTGTATTCACTTTTTTCTTCATTAAGTCTGAGTAAAATATTAAAAACCTTTTTAAACTTATTTTTAAGTCGCTATTAATTATATTGATAATTTCCTCAATGTTCTCATCAACAAATGCTGGATCTTTAGCTAAAACTGCTACATGATTGTTTGTCATCGAAAAACTCGTTATTTGAGGAAATTTGTTTAATAAATTAGATATGTTATAGTTTTCTACCTCTTGAAGTATAAATTCATATATAGGTCTTTGGTTACTTCTAATTACTTCATATTTGGAATATTGCCTATGTATTGAATTAATAATTGGTTGAAATCTAGAGTCTAGTGGAACTTTGTACATTGAGTACCAATTTGGCTCAGTATGTTTATTTATATATATTCCTAAAATTGAAAAACTTAGAGTTATAAATATTACGAAGAGTGTTTTTATTTTATAATTTATTTTATGCATTTAGATTATTTTTTTTGATCAGACTTATATTGAATAAGAAATACAAAGTAAAATAAAATAATCGAAAGTATAATAATGAATTTGTTTATATTGGTGTATAGCGATAAAATTATAGGAATGTTAATAGACATTAAATATATCATTAAAGCAGTTTTCAATGAATATTTTTTTATTAAATAATGATGTAAATGATTATTATCTCCAAAATATGGATTTTTATTATTTTTTTTCCTTTCAATAAATAGTCTTAGCATGTCAATTATTGGAATAATAAAAATAATTGTTAATGACTCAGCACTTATTTGATATGTTGGATTTTCAACATTGGAATTGTGAAGATAAATTGTTAAAAAAGCTATAAAGCCTGAAAACATTAATGATCCAGCATCTCCTAAAAAATGTTTACCATGATAATTATGATAAAAAATTAAAATTAAATTTGTAAAAATAATAAAATATACAATGTTGTCTATATTATTTATGTAAATTTTATTTAAATATATTAGCCAAAAAAATATTATACCTATGGCCAATCCATTTATACCATCTGCCAAATTTAAAGCATTAACTAAACAAAGAACACACAAAATAGTAAAAATAATTGAAAATTCTTCTAATTTAAAAAAGAAATCAAATGTCTTTATATAGAATTGATCAATAACAAACTTATCAGAAATCAAGCACAATACAAATGTAACTAGACTTACAAAAAGAATTTTTTTTAAAGCTGATAATTTGTATTTGTCATCAAAAAAACCTATGAAAAAAATCATAATAGTAGCTAATACTAAAAAATTAATATCTGTTAAATTATAAATATTGAAAAAATAATTTGATATCAGAAAAATTAAGAAAACTAGAACCATTGAATAGGATGCAGTTTTGGGCGTAGGTAATTTGTGAATTTTTCTATTTTCGTCAGGTAAGTCTTCTACAGATAATTTTTTACTTATTTTTTTTCTATTAATATAAATTAAAAAATAAATGCTAATTGAAGTTAGAAATAGAAGAGAGTTAATTATCATTTGTTAAAAAATATATTTTTATAATAATTTATTTATCAAAAAAATAGATTTATTTACAGTTTTCTATTAATAAGTTAACGTAATTTATTAAAGGTCAAAAATTTTGAAGATTTTAGTTATATCACCTGTTTATGCTTTATCTGGAGTTCCATTAGGTCAACTAAGGTTGGCCAATTCACTTTCAAAGATTGGGCATCAAGTTGATTTAATTTATGGATATAAAAAATATCACAAAATAGAAAAATCTAAAAATTTAAAAATTATATATTTTAACAAATTAAGAGTGTTGGGTATGTTTTTTAGTTTAATAAAGTATTTAATTTTTAATAGACCTGAAATAATATTTTCAGCAGAGGATCATTTAAATGCGATAGTAGTTATTGCTTCTATCATAACTTTAAGTAAAGCAAAGATAAGTGTTTCTTCACGTGTTACACCTTTGGATACTTATAAAAATCAAAAAATTATTTTCTCTAAATCTTGGTTTTTAAAAAAAATATTTCCATTAGTAAATTTAAGAGCTAATGCGTTAACTTGTGTTTCTAAAGATATGGTAAATCAATACAGAAAAATTTTTAAAAATACTAAGCAAGTTTATGCATATAACATAATATATACAAATTCTGCCTTAAAAAAAATGAAAGAAAAAATTAATCATAAATGGATAAAAAATAAAAAAAATCAAATTATAGTTGCTACAGGTACTTTGGCTGAATGGAAGTGTTTTGATGACTTGATTAAAGCAGCAAGTATATTAGATAAAAAAAAAATTAATTTTAAATTAATAATTATTGGGAACGGTCCTGATAAGAATATGTTAAATAATATGATTAAGTTTTATGGACTTTCTAAAAAAGTACAAATTTTAAATCCGGTAATAAATACATTAAAATATTTTTATAACTCAGATATTTTTGTTTTATCGTCTAGAGTAGAAGGCATGCCTAATGTAATGATAGAGGCTTTAATGTGTGGTTGTACTGTAGTTTCAACAAATTGCAATACTGGACCAAAAGAAATTTTGGGAAATAATAAATTTGGATATTTATCAAAAGTTAAAAATCCAAAAGATTTATCAATTAATATAATAAAAGCTATAAATAAAAAAATACCCTCAATAAAAATAAAAAAAATATTAGAACAATTTGAAGAAAAAAATGTAATTAAAAGACATTTTAAATTATTAAAAATTAAACGAAAAGATTGGTTAATTTAGTGAAAAAGAAAATATTAATAATTTTTGGAACAAGACCAGAGGCCATAAAAGTATTTCCGGTTATAAATGAATTAAATAAAAATAAAAAATATTTTGATTTAAAAATTTGTCTAACAGGGCAACATAAACAAATGTTGAATCAAGTTTTAGATTTTTTTGAAATAAAACCGCACATTAATATTAATGTGATGAGAAAAAATCAAAATCTTGAGGAATTAACTTCAAATATAATTACAAAAATCAGTTCAGTAATTAAAAAAATTAAACCAGATTTAGTTTTAGTTCATGGGGATACAACATCTTCATTTGCAGCCAGTATCGCAAGTTTTTATAATAAAGTAAAAGTAGCTCATATAGAGGCTGGTCTAAGAACTAATAATCTTTATTCTCCGTGGCCAGAGGAGATAAATAGATCTTTAATATCAAAAATTGCACAAATACATTTTGCTCCAACATTAATTGCTAAAAAAAATCTAGAAATAGAGGGAATTAATAGAAGTAAAATTATAGTAACAGGAAATACAGTAATTGACTCTTTATTTATTACATCAAATAAAATTTTTAAATTAAATAGCATCAAGAAACGATTAGAAAAAAAATTTTCTTATATAAAAAAAAATAAAAGAATGATTTTAGTAACTGGACATAGAAGAGAAAATTTTGGAAAAGATTTTGAAAATATTTTTAAAGCTTTAAAATATGTTGCTGAAAGAAATAAAGAAATAATTATAATTTATCCTGTTCATTTAAATCCAAAAGTTTTGCTACCTGCAAAAAAAATTCTTGGTAAAGTAAAAAATATAAAACTAATTAAACCACTAGATTATATTTCATTTATTTATCTAATGCATAGGTCATATTTAATTATAACAGATTCAGGTGGTATACAGGAGGAAGCTCCTTCTTTAAAAATTCCTGTTTTAGTCACCAGAAAAAATTCAGAAAGACCAGAAGCTTTAAAAATTGGTTCTGCAAAACTAGTTGGAACAAATTCAAAAATAATAATCAAAAATATTTTCAAATTATTGAATAATAAAAGAGAGTACAAAAAAATGATAATTTATAATAATCCATATGGAAATGGCAAAGCAGCAAAAAAAATAGTAAATTTTTTAAAGAAAAAAAATTTTTAATATTATAAAAAAAATTTTTAAGTTATTAATATTTTTTTTTTAGATTTAATTGGTTTGAAAAAGTTATGAAAAAAGAAATTCAAATTTTCTATGGAGGATTCAAATTCGTAAAAGGTGGAGTTAATTCACACTCTAAATTATTAAAAGATTCTTTAAGTAAAAAATATGATGTATCGTTAATTACATTAGACGATTTATCTTTATTAGTAAGATTTCTTCCTCATTTAATCGAAAAAATAATAAATTTTTTTTACCTACCAATGGGTTTTTATTACAAGGGAAAGTTAACCCAAATATTATTTAAATTTTTTTTTAATAAAAAATGTGATTATAGAATTTTTGAGGATATTTATATTTCATGGAATTCAAATATACCATCAGTAACAATAATGCATGCTGTTTGGAGTGACAATTTACAGAGATATAAAATAAAAAAAAATTCATTTATAAAATTAAAGAATAAGGAAGTTGATTCAATTAATTCTATTAAACATTCTATTTGTACTGTCTCTGAACCTTATAGAAAATACTTAATAAATAAACATTTTGGTCATAAAATTAAAAAAAATATTTCAATTGTTGAACTTGGAATAAAAAAAATAAATAACATTCCCAAAAAAAAACTAAATTTAAAATCTTTGATTTATGTAGGATCTTTAGAGGCAAGAAAAAATATTACTTTTTTATTTAAAGTCTTTAAGAAAATTTATGATTACGACAAAAGCTATAAATTAACTATAATTGGAGACGGGCCTGATAAAATTGACTTACAAACATTTAAAAAAAAATATAATTTGCCAATTAAATTTTTAGGCAACAAAAACCAAAATGAAATTTTTCGTGAATTAAAAAAACATGGAATTTATATTCATACATCAGTAAAGGAGTCTTTTTCTCTTTCATTATTAGAAGCTAAAATTTCAGGATTGGTAACAATAGCTTATAATAAATTGGAGGTACCAAAAGAGTTTATAGATATAGGAGTTAATAATTTTAATTTAAATAATTGGTTTAATAAAATTATTTTTTTTAAAAATAAAAATAAAAAAAAATTTAATTCTAATAAATTTTTAATTAATAATTCCTCTAAAAAATTAATTGAAAGAATTAATAATTATGGTTTTGAAAAAAGTGATTTTTTTAATAAACTTACAAACAAAGAGCTGGAAATTTTTAAAAATAGGTACAATATAAAAGAA
>CACMIH010000014.1 GCA_902613755.1 uncultured Pelagibacteraceae bacterium | reverse complement strand
CGCTGAAAAGTCCATTTTCATCGTGCATATAATTTGATCTAATAATTGTAGTATTCCGCCCAACGTTTCCCCCACCGATCCATCCTTTTTCTATAATTGCAACATTTGTAATATTATGTTCTTTAGCAAGATAATAAGCTGTAGCTAATCCATGGCCTCCACCACCTATAACTACAACATCGTATTCCTCTTTAGGTGTTGGATCTTTCCAAGCCAGATCCCAATTTTCATGGTTTGAAAAAGCGTTTTTAACAAGGTTAAATATAGAATATTTTTGCATCAAACAATTTTATAACAATCAATTTAAATAGTGCTTATTTTTTTTATATATATTTTTTAGAAGTTTCCAAATATCTCAAAAAAGGATAAGAAGTCACAGAAAAAAAACTTTTAATTTATTTGATTATTTATGGCCGAAGTAAAATCTGACATTCAAATAGCTCGAGAAGCTAAGATGCAACCCATAAAAGACATTCTATCTAAAGTTGGTGTACCAGATGAAAATTTTGCTTTTAGTCCAATGGGTAGACATATAGCTAAAATAAATCTTGAATATTTAAATACTCTTAAAAAAGAAAACGGCAAACTAATTTTAGTTACTGCTATTACCCCCACTCCAGCTGGTGAAGGTAAAACTACAACTTCAGTTGGTTTAAATGACGGTTTAAATAAGATTGGAAAAAAATCTATTGTTTGTTTGAGAGAGCCAAGTCTTGGTCCATCTTTTGGAATGAAAGGAGGGGCTGCTGGAGGTGGCTACGCACAAGTAGTACCGATGGAACAAATCAATCTTCATTTCACTGGTGACTTTCATGCTATTACATCTGCACATAACTTATTATCTGCATTAATTGATAATCATATCTATTGGGGCAACAAGCTTAACATTGATGTTAGAAGAGTTGTTTGGAGAAGAGTAATGGATATGAACGATAGATCCTTAAGATCTATTATTGTTGATCTAGGAGGAGTAGCTAATGGTTATCCAAGACAAGATAGTTTTGATATCACTGTTGCATCTGAATTAATGGCTATTTTTTGTTTAGCTACAGACTTAAAAGATTTAGAAAATAGAATTGGTAATATTACGATTGGATATACCAGAGATAAACAATCGATTTACGCAAAGGATTTAAATGCACAAGGTCCAATGACTGTTTTGCTTAAAGAAGCAATAAGGCCAAATGTAACTCAAACTTTGGAAAATAATCCAGCAATAATCCATGGTGGACCTTTTGCAAATATAGCTCATGGATGTAATTCCGTTATTGCAACAAAAGCGGGTCTAAAATTATCTGACTATGTTGTAACAGAGGCAGGATTTGGCGCAGATTTAGGTGCAGAAAAATTTTTAAATATTAAATGTAGAAAATCAGGACTTAAACCAGACTGTGTAGTTATTGTAGCAACTATTAGAGCACTTAAGATGCATGGTGGAGTTAACAAAGAAGATTTAAAAAAAGAAAATGTATCAGCACTTAATGAGGGAATGGTCAATTTACGTAGACATATAAATAATATTAGAAAATTTGGATTACCTGTTACAGTAGCTGTAAATCATTTTATTACTGATACAGAGGATGAAATGAAAACTTTATTAGATTTTTGTGAGACCCAAGGTGTAAAAGCTTCAAAATGCACTCATTGGTCAAATGGAAGTGAAGGAACTCTTGAACTGGCTAAAAATGTTACAGAAATTTGCGAAGATAAAAAAGATACATTTAAATTTTTATATGCGGATGAGCTTCCATTATTCAAAAAAATAGAAAAAATTGCACAAGAAATTTATAGTGCCTCTGAAGTGGTGGCTGATACAAAAGTTAGACAACAATTAAAAGATTTTGAGGAAAAAGGTTACGGTAAGTTACCTGTTTGTATTGCAAAAACTCAATATAGTTTTTCAACAGATCCAAATTTAAAAGGTGCACCCACAGGTCATGTTTTACCTGTAAGAGAGGTAAGACTTTCTTCTGGTGCTGAATTTATAGTTGTTGTGTGTGGAGAAATTATGACAATGCCAGGGCTTCCAAGAGTTCCTGCAGCCGACTCAATAAAATTAAATGACAAAGGTGAAATAGAAGGTTTATTCTAAATTTAAGTAGTTTAACCAATTCTCTAATTCTCTCATTCTAGAAACTTTATTTAATTTATTATTCTCAGTTTCTATATGTTTAATGTGATTATCTATCTCATTCTCATCTTTAAATGCACCTTTTTCTAAAAGTCTCTTTTTTCTGAAAATAATCAAATTGATCATTTTATTATAAGTTATCTCAGGGTGGTATTGAAGGCCCCATATATTACAGTTACCAACTTTGAAATTTATTCCTTGAACGTTATTTATTGAGTTTGAGGCTAATAAAATTGAATTTTCTGGCATTGTAACTACTTCATCAAAATTAAATGCTGGAGTATTGAATTTTTGATCTTTATTTTTGTAGAGTGGATGATTTAAACCAATTTCATTAATTTCTATATTTGAGGCAATCCCTCGATGAGATCCTTTTGTCGCTTTTTTTACCTCCCCTCCTGCTGCAGTCACAGCTACTTGCATACCCCAACATATTGCTAAAATTTTTTTAATTTTTTTCTGACACTCTTTCATAAATTCAATTTGTCTTTTTATTTCTGGGGTATTGTTATAAATATTTAAACTACTCCCGCCCCAAATAAGGCCATCGTAGCTTTCGAGTGCATCAATATTTTTATCGATGTTTTCATCTGATGAAGGATTAACCACGTGGGTTTCTAACTTATCAGTGAAATAAGCCAAACTATCTTTAAGACTTTCTGTATGTGTTTGAATTCCAGCCTCAGAAAAACTTTGATTTTCTTCTCGCAAGTTTCCTTCTACTATCAATATTTTTTTCATTAAAATAATTCTCCAGAAATGCTTTTTATATACATTTCTTTTAAATCATTTTGACTTAATTTCTTAGGATTTCCTCCTGTAGATGGATCTTCAAATGCCATTAAAGAAAGTTCATCTAAATCAATATTATTACAATCCATCACATCTGATAATTTGTGTGGAATATTTAAATTTTTTCTTAATTCCAAAATCCAATTTAAAAAACTATCAAAATTTTTATTTAAATTAAGATAATCACAAATCGATATTATTTTATTTTCGATTGAAGGTTTATTAAATGTTAAAACATAAGGTATAAATATTGCGTTTGATAAGCCGTGGTGAACATTAAATTTACCGTTTACTGGGTGGCTCAATGAGTGAATTGCTCCCAATCCCTTCTGAAACGCAGTCGAGCCCATTGAAGCAGCTGAAAGTAAATCCATTCTAGCGTTAACATCTTTTCCATTTGTAAATGCTTTAATTAAAGAATTTTTAATTAATTTCATTCCTTCTATTGCCATACCATCAGCCATTGGATGATATCCTGGCGCACAAAACGCTTCTAAATTATGAGCTAGTGCATCCATTCCAGTTGCTGCTGTTAATCTTGGAGATAAATCTAGTGTAAGTAAAGGATCTAAAATTACAATCGAAGGTAACATTTTTGGGTGAAAAATAATTTTTTTTGCACCTGTTTCTTTATTTATAATTGCAGATGCTCTACCTGTTTCGGATCCTGTTCCAGCAGTGGTTGGAACTGCAATAATTTTTGAAATTTTAGAACTATCAGCTCTTGTCCAGTAATCACCAATATCTTCGAAATCCCATAACGGTCTAGATTGATTACACATAAATGCTATAGCTTTTCCAACATCTAAACCACTTCCACCTCCTAAAGCTATTACGCCATCACAGTCCGAGGTATTATAAACTTTAACACCTTCTTCTACATTTTCTCCAATCGGATTTCCCGTAAAATTAGTAAAGGTAACTAAATTTTGAAAACTTTTTTTTAATCTTAAAATTATATTTTTTATTAAATCCAAGTTAATTAAATCCTTGTCTGTTACAAATAATGGATTTGAAATATTTAACTCTTTACATGCTAAGGATAAGTCTTCAATTCTATTTTCTCCTATCCACATATTGGTAGGATAATTCCAATTGACCATAATAATAATTAATAATTTATTTTTAATTTTTTATTTTTAACAATTGCTATTAACAAAGAAAACATTAATGGAATTTTTCTTTTATTAATTTTTTTAAATATAAAAGGAGCTATTTCTATTGCTAAATCAGCACCTTCTACTGTATCATTTTTCATAAATTTTTTCTTTGCTTGGGTAAAAGTATAGCCTTTTCCAAGATATTCTCCCATTTTACTATTTCTTCCTCCCATTGCACTTACATATAAGTCTCCCAAACCTGCCAAGCCATAGACAGTTTCTTTTTTTCCTTTAAAATAATTTGCAAGATATTTCATTTCATCAATTGATTTTCTAAATAAAGCCGATGATGTATTGTGCCACTGTCCAGCTCCAATTATCATTGAATAAATATTTTTTATAGCAGATAAAAAACTCAACTCCATTAACATCTCTGCTAAATTCAGTTTGATAATAATTTGTTGAAATTAATTTTCCAATTTTTTTTGCAATGTTAATATTTTTGTTTGCAACAACGGTGAAGCTTTTAACTTTTTTAGCTAATTCTTTTGCTAAACATGGACCTTTCAAAATATTTAAATTTTTATTATACTTTCTTAATAAGGTAGACATTGAAATTAAATTTCTACCATCTAATTTAAGACCTTTTGTTAATACCAAAATAGGTGATTTATTTTTAATTTTTGATAGATTTTTTCCAATCAAGTCTATTCCTATAGAACTCACAACAATTACAATTAAGTCCCATTTACGATCTAAAATGTCACTTGAAAATTTATTTATTTTTAATTTTTTTGGTAAATTCATATTTAATGATGGATGAATTTTTTTTTTTGAATTTATTTTTTGTAATAATTTAAGATTGTATGGCTCTGTTAATGTAACCAAGTGACCATTATCTAACAATGGTATCGAGAAAGCGGCTCCCATAGCTCCTGCACCAACAATTAATATTTTTTTCATTTTTTATATTTATGCTAAAGTTTTTTTAATCGCTTGCTTCCAACCATGCAATATATGATTTCTTAGTTTTTTATTAATTTTTGGCTTAAAAACTTTATCTTTTTTCCATGTATTTTTTATCTGATTTAATGATTTGAATTCTCCTACTTGATAACCTGCAAACAGAGCTGCTCCAAGAGCAGTGGTTTCTAAAACTTTAGGTCGAATTACTTTTAAATTAATTACATTTGCCAAAAATTGTGAAAACCAATTATTAGCTACCATGCCACCATCAATTTTAACTATTCTAGGCTTTAAGCCATCTTTCTTCATTGAATAAAATAAATCATAACTTTGATAAGCAACTGACTCGACTGTTGCCCTCACTAAAGTTTTCCAATCACTATCTCTTGTAAGTCCTGTTATTAAACCTCTTGCATCAGGTCTCCAATAAGGTGCGCCTATTCCACTAAAAGCTGGGACAAGATAAACTTCATTATTGCTTTTTGTTGATTTAGCTATTTTTTCAGTTTCATAAGCATTGTTTATTAATTTAATTTTATCCCTTAACCATTGTACGCCTGCTCCTGCTATGAAAATAGATCCTTCAAGAGCATACGTGGTCTTATTATTCAATCTATAGCAAATTGTAGTTAATAACTTATTTTTTGAATTAATTTTTTTTGATCCAGTGTTCATTATTATAAAAGCACCAGTACCATAAGTGCTTTTTATAGATCCTTTTTCAAAACAAGTTTGTCCTACAGCAGCTGCCTGTTGATCACCTAAAACAGCTGAAATGGGTATTTCTATCCCTGTTATTCTCTTATCTGTTTTTCCAAAATTGTCTGCAGAATTTTTTACATCTGGCAATATACTCTTTGGAATTTTTAATTTCTGTAAAATTTCATTATCCCATTTATTGTTATTGATATTAAACAACATGGTTCTGCTTGCATTGGTAGCCTCAGTTAAATGCTGTTTACCTTTAGTTAATTTCCAGATTAAGAATGTGTCTACTGTACCAAATAATAAATTATTTGATTTAAGTAACTTTTTTGAAACTTTTACATTATCTAAAATCCATTTTATTTTAGTGGCAGAAAAATAAGGATCTATAAATAATCCAGTTTTTTTTCTGAAAGTATTTTCATAATTTTTATTCTTTAGAGATTTACAATATTCCTGCGTTCTTCTATCTTGCCAAACGATTGCGTTATAAATTGGTTTTCCAGTTTTTTTATTCCACAAAATTGTTGTTTCTCTTTGATTTGTTATTCCAATTGTAAGTATTTGACCTTTCAAACTTTTAGTTTTTTTGATTACTTGTTTTAGCGCTTTAAGTGTTGTTGACCAAATTTCATTTGGATTGTGTTCTACCCAGCCATTTTTTGGAAAATATTGTTTAAATTCGTATTGTGAAATAAATTTAATGTTCCCTTTAGTGTCAAACAAAACAACTCTAGATGAGGTTGTTCCTTGATCAATTGATACTATAAATTTTTTCATCAAAAAGATTAAAATTAAACTTTAAAGCCTAATTTTGATTTCATCTGTGATGACCATTCAACTAATAATCTATCAGCAGTTAAGCCTATAAATGCAACGCATAAACCAATAATCAAACCTTTGCCTCCGTCACTGAACGATAAAGCCCTAAATATTTCTTGAGATAAATCAACTGTTCCGATAAATCCTGCAATCATAACCATAAATAATGCAAACATTAGTGTTTGATTAGCTCCAAGTATTATTTCAGGAAAAGCTAGTGGCATTTTTACTTTCCATAATAATTGTCTATCTGTACACCCTGAAGTAATAGATGCTTCTATAATTTGCTGAGGTACATTTCTTAAACCAAAAACAGTGTACCTAACCATTGGTATTGAAGAATAAATTACTATTGCAAATATTGCCGAAACATCGCTAATTTGAAATAACATTATTGCTGGAAGCAAATAAATAAATGACGGAAATGTTTGAAAAATATCACAAATATTTAGAACTAGCTTTGTTCTACTTTCTTTCTTTGATGCCCATATTCCTAATGGTATTCCAATTAGAGCACAAATAACTAATGAAGCAAAAACCATGTACACCGTGATCATTGCCCTTACCCAATAGCCAGATGAAGCAATAAAAAATACAAACAGCATAACTGTCAAAGCCAATCTTATTTTACCAAGCTTCCATCCAATTGCTCCTACAAATAATATAACACCTGTCCATGGCATAGATTGAAATATAGATTTAAGAGGCATCAAAAAATATATTAACATCCAGTCTCTAAAAATCCCTAATGGTACAAATAATGACCTTGTAAACGATTTGATACCATTATCTAAATATACAGATGCAGAAATAGTAAACTCCTTTGGATATTCATTAAAAAATGGGAAAATAAAAACTAGAACAGTACAAATTATTATTGAAAAAATGCTTGTACATAAATATGGATGTCTTTTTATAAAATTACCTTCTCTTCTTTCGGGCTCTTTTAATGCTAAAGCTTGACTATATCTATCAAGTGTAATTGCGATCAAAACTACCGCAACACCTATTTCAAAAGCTTCACCTAATCTTAAACCTTGTAACCTAATTAATAGATCATGACCAAGACCTGGTTGACCAATAAATGCTGCTATAACAATCATAGCAAGACATTGCATAATAACCTGATTTATCCCTAACATTATTGGAGACCTGGCTGCTGGAATCTCAACTTTAAATAACATTTGCCACTTTGTGCAGCCAGCCATGACACCTGCCTCTTTTATTTCTTGAGATATATTTTGTAAGCCTAATATCGTTAATCTAGCCATGGGAGGAAATGCAAATATAACAGTTGCTATTACTCCGGCTTTCGTGCCTATTCCAACAAATATAACTACTAATATTAAATATGAAAAATGAGGTAACGATTGTAAAATGTTAAGCATTGGCCATAAAAAGTTTGCAAATCTTTTTCTTTTTACCGCAAGTATACCTAAACACAGTCCGATTAATGCTGCTAGAGGTGCTGAAACAGAGATGGCTGCCAAAGATTTCATAGACAGTTCCCAAATACCTCTTTTGCTAAATAATATTAAATATGAAAAACATGCTCCACCCAATAAAGCTAATCTCCAGCCTCTTAAATAAAATCCCAATATAATTGTAAGAGTTAAAATAAATATCCAAGGTAAAGGTCCTACATCATAACTTGGAAAACCTTTGTGTAAAACTGCTTCTGTAAAATCTAAAAATTTATCAACATAGTTAGCAATGCCTCTTGTAAAATCTCTAAAAGTAAACAAACCGAATATTTCGTACTTTCTTAAAAATTGAATTAATGCATTTGTCCAATCAACAAAAGGTATAA
>CACMIH010000013.1 GCA_902613755.1 uncultured Pelagibacteraceae bacterium | reverse complement strand
TTTAATTGACACAAAGTATCTAAATAAAAATGAAGATTATATTTTTGGAAAGATTTTCCAAAGAAAGAGTAAAAATGTTTCATTTGTATATTTAAGTGCTTTAAAAAGTCATAAAAAAATAAACTCTCAGATAAAAAAAAATAGATTTAGCAAAAATTATATTTTAATGGATAATGACTACAAATATGTAAATATTAATGATTTATTCAAAATTATTTTTAACTGCTTAATTGAAAGAAAAAAATTAATCAACGAAGCTAGAAGAAAAATTAATATAAAAGAAAAAAATTTACTTTTATTGGCGGCTAATTTTTCTTTTTCAAGTAGCTCAATAATAAATTTAATTCGTTATTTTACAATTTTAAACATAATAAATAATATTAAACCTAAAAATATAATTACTACTTTTGAAGGACACCCACTTGAGAAATTAATATTTTATGCATCTTATAAAGTTGATCCAAAAATAAGGAAAATTGCATATCAGAATACATTTATTTTAAAAAATCAAAATTCAATGTTTATGCAATTGAAAAAATATTATTTACCTAACGAAATATGGCTCTCAGGTAAAATATACTACAGTAAATTTAAAAATATATTTTCAAAAAAAATCAAAATTAAAATTTTTGGTTCAAGTAGGAAATTTTCGTTATCGAAAAAAAAGAATAAAATCAAACCCAATAATAATATTTGTCTCGTTATTCCTGAAGGCTTTTATTCATCAACTTCAGACTTAATGAAATTTTGTATTAATTTCTCAAAAAAATATTCAAATATTAAAAAGTTTATTCTGAGAATTCACCCAGAGCTAAATGTAAATATCTTATTTAAAAAATATCCTGAACTTGCAGATTTTAAAAAATTTAATATAGAAATTTCGAAAAATTTTGATCCAAAAAAAGATTTTATTAAATGTAATTTATGCTTGTACAGACAAACCACTCTTGTGTCACAAGCAATTTTATTTGGATTAAAGCCGTTCTATTTGGTTGATAAAGGTAATATTAACGTTGATAGTATATTTTTACTTAAATCTTGGAAAGAATATATTTATTCTAGTGAAGATTTAATGCTTAAAGTAAAAAAATTTAATTTAAAAAAAAATAAATTTAAAGACTTACAAAAAGCAAAAAACTTGTGTAAAAAATTTTACACTAATGTAGACTATAAATTAATAAACACGCTTTAAGATATGGTAAAAAAAATAAACGTAGGAAATAAAATAAAATCTAAAGGAATAGGCGGATTTAGTTTTACTGGAAAAACTACTAAATATTTTGATGAGCATATTTCTAGGTCAATTCCTTTTTTTGTAGAGTCACATAAACTAATTTCAAAACTCAGTACTTTTTTTATTTCAGATCAATCAAAGGTTTATGATTTAGGTTGTTCTACAGGCATGTCTTTAATTGCAATTGCAGACAGCAACCTTAATAAAAAATTTAAATTAGTGGGTATTGACCTCTCAAAAGATATGATTAATAGAGCTAAAAAAAATACTAATAAGAAAAAATACAATAAAATCAAAATTAATTATTTATGCAAAGATATTATAAAAACTAAGTTTGAGAAGAGCGACTTAATAGTATCAAATTATTTTATTCAGTTTGTTCATCCAAGATATAGACAAGTAATTTTTGACAAAATTTATAAATCCTTAAATTATGGTGGAGGATTTATTTTTTTTGAAAAAACTAGAGGTCCAGATGCTAGGTTTCAAGATATTTTTACTCAATTGTATAATGATTTTAAAACTGATTCAGGTTTTTCAGAAAAGGAAATTTTGAATAAAACTAAATCAATTAGAGGTTATTTGGAACCTTTTACAGAGAAAGCTAATATTGATTTTTTAAAAAGAGCTGGATTTAAAGATTATACAACTGTTTTTAAATATTATAGTTTTCAAGGTTTCTTAGCTATAAAATAAAAAAATGTTCGATAAAAATGATTCTCTGATATGGATATAAAAAATTTAAATTAATTTAGATATGGAAAATTTACAAAGAGTGGTTATGGAAGTTTTTGGAGGTTGTAATTATACATGTCAAATGTGTCCACAGTCTAATCCTGGAAGGGGTGCTAATTTTACCAGAAAAATGCCATTGGCAAAGTTTGAGAAAATTTTAGATCAATTGGTTCCAAAATATGGAAATCCACAGATCAATCTTGAAGGGAGTGGAGAACCAACAATGGCTAAAGATTTATTTGATTACGTAAAAGCCGTAAAAAAAAGAAATTTGAAATGTTTTATGTATTGTAATGGTGCAAGACTAAAAGGTGAATTTATGAAAAAAGTTATTGATGCTGGTATTGATTTTATAAGAATTAGTGTGATTGGATATAATAGAGATTTATATAATAAATGGATGAATGTTGATAATTTTAATCTGATAATATCTAACTTAAAAGAGATAAAAAGTTATATAAGTTCATCTGGAAGCAAATGTCAGTTGAGTACATACCATTTGATAACCGATAACTCTAAAATAGATTTTGAGATAGCTGAGTATAAAAAAAATGTTATAGAAGTTGTAAAATCACAAGCTTATATATGGAAAATGCATAACTGGAGTGGTAATTATAACAATAAGAATAAAAGATTGCCTACCGAAAGAAGAAGTTGTGGGAGGCCTTTTGCACCAGAGCTTACAGTCAGAGCAGGTGGAGAGAAAGGACGAACAGCTGCAGTAGTCCCTTGTTGCCAAACTTTAGGACCGCCTAATGAAGCCAAGAGTATTTTAGGACATCTAGATTTAGAAACATATGAAGAAATATGGAATGGAGATCGATTTAAAAAATTGAGACAAGCACATGAACAAAAGAAATTTGACTCTATTGAATATTGTAAAAATTGTGATTTCTTATATGAAGATCCTGAAGTTTTAGTTTGGAGTAATGATTCAAGTGCAAAAGTAAACCACATGTTAGGAACTGAGGAAGATTTTATACTTACAAAATACGCAAAAGAAAGTTAGTCTAAAAATTTATTGGATTAAATATTAGTGGAACACATTCTTTTTTTTGGAGCATCTGGTAGACTTGGAAAACATTGGATAAAAAATCTTGCAATTAATAATAAAATATTTGCAAATGTTCATATTAATAAAAGATTATTTAAGTCCAGGAATTTAAAAAAAGTCGAGCTAGATTTAAAAAAAACAAAAAGACTAATTTCTTTTTGTGAAAAAAAAAAAATTACAATTATTATTAATTGTATAGCTCTTACAGATGTTGATATGTGTGAAATTAATTCCAAAAAAGCAGAAGAGATGAATTTTTTAATTCCCACTTATCTGATTAAAGTTGCAAAAAAATTAAATATACGAATTGTACATATTTCCACAGATATGCTATTTAATGGAAATTCTAAATTAAAATACAATGAAAAAAGTAGATATAGTCCAATTAATATCTATTCTAAAACTAAAGTTCAAGCCGAAAAGATATTATTAAAATATAAAAAAAGTTTAATTATAAGATCAAATTTTTTTGGATTTTCCAATATAAAAAATCAAACAATTTCAGATAGATTAATTTATGAACAAAAATTAAAAAAAAAATCATACTTATGGAACGATATATATTTTACACCAATGTATATACCAAATTTAATTTTTTTTATTAATTTATTAATTAAAAAACGTATCAATGGAATATTTAATATATCCTCAGATGAATGTATTTCAAAATTTAATTTTGGTAAAAAACTTTTAGAAAGTATATTTCAAAATACCAAAATTGTTCCTAATAATTTTAATAAAAAAATTTTTACTAATAGACCAAAAAACATGTGCTTATCAAATAATAAATTAAAAAGAAAATTTCCCAAATATAAAAAAATGCTAAAATTTAATTTTCAAAAAAAATGCTTTTTAAATGATTATACAATAATAAATAATGAGTAATGTAATTAGTATTGTAATAGCAACTAAAAAATATAGTAAAAATTTATTAAGAACTATAAATTCTATTAATAATCAATTATTTCTACCCAAAGAAATAATTATTGTATCAAGTGAAAGAATTTTACAAAAAATTAATATAAATAAAAAAATTATTTATAAGTCTTTTACTTCAAAAATTAAAAATCAAGTATTTCAGAGAAATATAGCAATTAAGAATATATCTAAAGAAACTAATTTGATTCTACAATTAGATGATAGAATTATTTTGTATAATAATTGTTTGTATGAATTAAATAAATTTTGGAAAAAAAGAAATAAAAACATTATTGGTGTCGGCTTAAATCAAATCAATAAATTCAAAGATAGAGGTTTATTTAATAAATTAATCTATAATTTTAATTTAAAAGGAAAAGTTTTAAGTAATGGAATTAATATTGATTATTCAAATGTTAAAAAAGACATTGAAGTTATGTGGTTAAAAGGCGGCTTAAGTTCTTGGAGAATTAAAAAAAATAAAAATATTAAAGGTCGTATATATCCTATAAAGAAATGGTCAGTATTTGAAGATGTTGAATTTTCTTTAAGAAAAAATAAGAAACAAAAATTATTCGTTTCTCACAAAGCAAGAGCAAGAGTTATAGAAAGAAACCAAAAACTTAATATAAATGATTTAATTTATAGAGGATCTATCTATACATTTTCTCAGAAAAAAATTGTGAAAAAATATTTTCAAAATACAACCCTATTTTTCTTGACTGTTCCTTTTTTAATCTTTTTAAGTCTTATTTTATCAATTTTTACCTTAAATTTTTCTAAATTTATTTATAATTATGGAAGATTAAAGGGTTTTTTTAAAATTGACTTTAATTAAAACTATATTTGCTGTAGTAAAATAAATTTTCAGTATTTAATTTATTATCATTAAATGAATTTTAAAAATTTGACTATTGGTGTAATTGGAATGGGTTACGTTGGACTTCCTTTAGCTGTGGAGTTTTCAAAAAAATTAAAGGTAATTGGTTTTGATATAAATATAAAACGTATAAACCAATTAAAAAAAAATATTGATAATACTAAGGAGGTTTCAAGAAAAGATTTAATGAAATCTAAAAACATTATATTTTCAAATAAAATAGAAAATTTAAAAAATTGCAAAATATTTATAATCACAGTTCCTACCCCAGTTGATTATAGAAATAAACCTGATTTAAAATATCTAGTTAATGCAACAAATTTAATTTCAAAAGTAGTTAAAAAAAACGATATTGTGATATATGAGTCAACAGTTTATCCAGGTGCTACAGAGGAGTTGTGTGGGTCAATTTTAGAAAAAAATTCAGGATTAAAAGTTAATAAAGATATATTTTTGGGATATAGCCCTGAAAGAATTAACCCTGGTGATAAGAAAAAAAGAATTAAAGATATAATTAAAGTAACTTCAGGCTCTAATTTAAAAACTTCAAAGATAGTTTCAAAATTGTATTCTATGATTATCAAAGCAGGAATTCATGAAGTTGATTCTATTAAAATAGCTGAAGCAGCAAAAGTAATTGAAAATACACAAAGGGATTTAAATATAGCTTTTATTAACGAATTATCTTTAATTTTTAAAAAAATGAATATTTCTACAGAAAAAGTTTTAAAGGCAGCAGAAACTAAATGGAATTTTATATCCTTTAGGCCCGGATTGGTAGGTGGACATTGTATAGGTGTAGACCCTTACTATTTGACTTATAAATCAAAAAAAATAGGTCATACTCCAAAGTTAATTTTATCAGGTAGATCTTTAAATGATCAAATGCCTATATTAATTTTTAAGGATATAAAGAGAATAATTAATTTAAAAAAAATTAAAAATCCCAAGATACTTATAATGGGTATAACTTTTAAGGAAAACTGCCCTGATACGAGAAATTCAAAGGTACTAACTTTATTTGATTGTTTTGTTACACAAAAATTTAAAGTTTTCACTCATGACCCCCATTCTGATCTATGGGATAAAAAATTTATAAATAGATATAATGTAAAGGATAAAATTAAAAATAAATATTTTGATGTTGTGATATTAGCAGTTAAACATACAGAATATATTGATAAAAAAAATAAAATTTTTAAATCACTAAATAAAAATGGGTTTATTTATGATTTAAAATATATTTTACCAGAAAATATAAATCACTTTAGACTATGATAAACACTAAGTTTGAAAGAATTCAAAATAATTTAAGAAAAAATAAGAAAACTTGGCTAATAACTGGTGTAGCTGGATTTATTGGTTCAAACATTTTAGAAAAACTATTATTTTTAGATCAAAAAGTAATTGGAATCGACAATTTAAGTACGGGTTTTCTAAAGAATCTAAAAAGTGTTGAGAAAGTTGTTGGTAGAAAAAAATGGAAAAAATTTAAGTTTGTCAAAGGTGACATATCAAATTTAAATGATTGTTTAAAAGTAATTAAAAATGTTGATATTGTTTTACATCAAGCGGCTAGAGGGTCGATTCCAAAGTCTACAAAGGATCCAATTACAACAAATAAATATAATATAACGGCTTTTTTAAATATTCTTACTGTTTCTAAGGATAATGGTGTGAAATCATTTGTTTATGCCTCCAGTAGCTCAGTATATGGAGATAGCAAATTATTACCCAAAGTAGAAACTAAAGTAGGTAATGTTTTATCAAATTATGCTTTAACTAAAAAAGTTAATGAGGAGTATGCAAGGCTTTTTTATAAATTATATGATTTTAAAACTATTGGATTAAGATATTTCAATGTTTTTGGTAAGAGACAAAATCCAGATGGTGATTATGCTGCGGTAATTCCTAAATGGATAAATAATGTCAAAAGAAATAAAAAATTAATTATTTTTGGTGATGGTAGAACATCTAGAGATTTTTGTCCAATATCAAACGTAGTACAAGCAAATATATTAGCTGGTTTTATTAATTTAAAAAAAAAAAATTATGTTTTTAATGTAGGAACTGGATCTAGAATTAACTTAATTAAACTTTATAAAACAATTTATAAAAATTTTAAAAATAGTAATTACAAAAAAAAAATTATTTTCAAAAATTTTAGAGAAGGAGATGTGAGACATTCTTTGTCAAGCATCAAAACTATAAAAAAATTATTAGGATATAAACCAGTCGTTTCATTTAACGATGGTATTATTCAAACAATAAAATGGTTTAAATCTAATTCAAATGTTTAAAAAAATATTTAATCTTTTTAAATTCTTTGACCTAAAATCAAGAGGACGTTTGATATATATGCAGATTTTAATATTGATTTCATCTGCATTAGAAATTTTATCAATATTTTCCATTGGTCCATTAGTACAAGTTTTGAGTAAGCCAAGTGTAATAAATGAACAAGACCAACTAATATCTAAAGTTTATAATTTTTTCGAATTTTCATCCTTTGAAATATTTTTATTTTTTTTAGTTGTGTCTATTTTTTGTATTATTTTGGTATCAACAATAATTTTAACCTATACTTTATATATTCTGAGTATGTTCTCACAAAAACTTGGAAATATTTTACGATCAAGTTTATTTAAATTTTATATTTCTCAACCATGGATATATCACGCAAGATCAAATTCCTCAGAATATATTCGAAATGTTTTTTATGAGGCAAATAGGACAACCACAAATATAATTGTTCCTGTTTTATTGACTAATTCAAGAATTTTGACTGGGGCAATGGTTATAATAGCTTTAACAATATATAATCCTGTTGTTTCAATAATTTGTTTTTTGGCATTTGGTTTTGTTTATGGATTAATTTTTCAATTAGTAAAAATTAGACTTAGTGTGCATGGCTCCAATCAAAGCTTGAGAATGAAACAAATGTATAGAGTTATGAATGAAAGTTTTGTGGGGATTAAAGAAGCAATTATATATGGAAATCAAAAAAGGTATTTTGATGAATTTAATAAAAATGGTTTAAATTATTCGAATTCAGCTGGCAAGGTTAGTTTTCTAGCACAGGCACCAAGATATACACTTGAATTTTTAGCTTTTTCAGTAATTTTATTCTTTATAGTTTTTTTAATATATTTTGGAAAAGCAAATTTTATTGAGACCCTTCCGGTTCTTTCAATATATATTTTTGCTGGTTACAAATTATTACCGATTTTTCAATTCATTTATACTTCGTTAGTTATAATTAGAGCTAATATTGTAGCTTATGATAAAATTGAGAAAGAATTAGTAAAAAGTAAAAATTATACTTTAAAAACAGAAGATGTTTTGAAAGAAAAATTTAATGTATTTAAAAATGCTGAAAATATTATTTTTAATGATGTATCTTTTTCTTATTCAGACGACTCTAAAAAAGCTGTAAAAGATATTAATATAAATCTTAAAAAAAATTCCTTAAACTACATTGTGGGTCCCTCTGGTTCGGGTAAATCTACAATTTTAGATCTAATTTTAGGTTTAATTTATGCTCAAAAGGGTGTTGTGGAAATTGGAAAAACTGAACTGAATGACTCAAACAGTATCTTTTGGCATGAAAATATCAGTTATGTTGGTCAAAATATTTTTTTGTTAGATGATACAATCAAAAACAACATATGTTTTGTTGATAATGAAAATGATATTGACGAGGAAAGACTAAAAAAAGCTTTAGATCTTTCATACACAAGCAACTTTTTGAACGATTTATCAAATGGTGTAGATACTATTGTAGGTCAACAAGGAATCAGACTTTCAGGAGGTCAAAGACAGAGAGTTGCACTTGCAAGAGCATTTTACCAAGACAAAAAAATAGTTGTATTGGATGAGGCCACAGGATCTTTGGACGGCATAGCTGAAAAAGTTATCATAGATAATCTTAAATATTTATCAAAAAATTCTATAATAATAATGGTTACGCATAATGTGAAATTATGTAAAGCAGCTGATTTGATATATTTGTTGGATAATGGAAACATAGAGGAATTTGGAGATTATAATAAATTAAAAAACAATAAATTATTTTTGAAACTACTTAACGAAAATTAAACTATGATTATAATTTTTACTGGGTTTATCATCAAATTAATTATAGTAATTTCTCAAGTTTTTTTTGAACTTCCACTCACCCAAACAGATCCAGCTGCATTTCATAATGAGGCAGTTAATTTTGCCGCTTATTTAAAAAATAATTTTTTAAGTCTAAATTTTAGTGGATATGAACATAAGCCAGGGTGGCTGTATTCGACATTTTTGGGTGTTTTTTATTTTATTTTTGGTGAGTCTAAGATTTTAGGTGGAGTATTATCTTGTATAGTTTGGCTCTTTTCAGCAATTATATTTTTTAATATTTTAATAAAACTGAATTTAAATAAAATTCGGGTTAATTTTTTGTCGTTAATTTATACTTTTTTATTTCCTGTTTCATTTTACTATACAACTTTAATGTTAAGAGAAGTTTATCTTCT
>CACMIH010000012.1 GCA_902613755.1 uncultured Pelagibacteraceae bacterium | reverse complement strand
TAAAATTTCGTAGATTTCATTAGCATTTGCATGCGAAATATGAAAAAAAAGTATAAATAAAAATAATATTTTCATTAAATTATTATAGACGAATTAGATTAGATAATATTATCTTAGATTATTAAAAAATGAAAAAAGAAAGAAATAAAAATCCAATTCAACCAATAAGTGGAACCAAAGTTCCAAGATTTGCTGGACTAAATACTTTTGCAAGACTTCCTGAACTAATAGATGTGGAAAGTTGTGATGTAGCAATAGTTGGAATTCCTTTTGATGCTGGCACAAGTTACAGACCAGGAGCACGATTTGGTCCACAAAGCATTAGGCAGGCTTCAAGACATTTAAGAACAAATTATCATCCTAATTATGATGTTGAGCCATTTAAGATTCAGCAAGTAGCTGATGCTGGTGATATCGCTTGCAATCCTTTTAGCATAGACGAAGCAATTAAACAGATTGAGGTGGGGGCAACAGATTTATTAAATCAAGTTGGAGGAATTATAAGTTTGGGAGGAGATCATACTATTGCCGTACCTCTGTTGAGAGCGATCAATAAAAAAAACAAAGGACCTGTATCATTGGTTCATTTTGATGCTCATCTAGACACTTGGGATACTTATTTTGGAGCACCTTATACTCACGGAACTCCATTTAGAAGAGCTAGAGAGGAAGGTTTATTTTTAGATGATGCATCAATGCATGTTGGTATCAGAGGTCCACTCTACAGTAGAGATGATATTAAAAATGATGAAAGTTTTGGATTTAAAATAATTCATTGTGATGAATTTCAAACTGAAGGAACTGATAAGATTGCTGAAAGGATTAGAAAAAGAGTAGGAGATAACCCTCTTTATTTATCTATAGATATTGATGTATTGGATCCTGCTTTTGCACCTGGTACAGGTACACCAGAAATTGCAGGTATGACAACTAGAGAAATGGTAAATGTATTAAGAGGATTGTCAGGTCTTAATTTAGTTTCAGCAGATGTTGTCGAAGTTTCTCCAGCGTATGATCATGCAGAATTAACATCACTTGCTGCTGCAACTATTGTATACGAACTAACTAATTTATTTGCAAAATCATAAAGAAAGGATATTTTTTAAATATGTTAGATAAAAAAAATTTTTATATTAATGGACAGTGGATCAAACCAAATAGTTTTGATGAAATTAAAGTAATTGATCCTGCAACAGAGGATAATTGTGCAGTTATAACTTTAGGAAATAAAGCTGACGTTGATATGGCTGTTAATGCAGCTAAAAATGCATATGAAAGTTGGGCGTTCTCCTCTAAAGATGAAAGAATTGGATTATTAGAAAAATTGTATGAAAATTATAAGAAAAGATGGCCAGATATTGCAGAGGCTATAACTCTCGAAATGGGTGCCCCAAAAGATTTTGCATCAAAATTACAAACAGGCACAGGCGCAAGTCATATTAAATCTTTTATAAGATACTTAAAAAATTTTGAATTTGAAAAACCATTAGGTGAGCATGCTCCAAATCAAAGATTAATTTATGAACCAAAAGGCGTTTGTGCTTTAATCACTCCGTGGAATTGGCCAATGAATCAAGTATGTTTAAAAGTAATGCCAGCAATTGCCTCTGGATGCACTATGGTTTTAAAACCTTCAGAATTAGCACCATTATCCTCGATGATACTCGCAGAAATTATTCATGAAGTTAAATTTCCTAAAGGAGTATTTAATTTAATCAATGGGGATGGAGCTACTACAGGTGATGCGCTAACAAGTCATCCAGATATTAATATGATTTCTTTCACTGGATCTACTAGAGCAGGAGCATTAATCTCACAAAATGCAGCAAAAGATTTCAAAAGAGTCAGTCTTGAACTTGGAGGTAAGGGAGCAAACATTATTTTTAAAGATGCTGATCCCGAAGCAATTGAAAGAGGTGCTTTTAGATGTTTTAGAAATTCTGGTCAATCATGTAATGCACCAACAAGAATGCTAGTTGAAAAGTCAATGTATGATGATGCAATTGAGAGGTTAAAAAAATATACAGAAAATTTTGAAGTTGCTGATCCTAAAAAAGAAGGTGAACATATCGGTCCTGTTATTTCAGAAACACAATACAATAAGATTCAAACTCTAATTCAAAAAGGTATAGATGAAGGTGCACAATTGATTGCAGGAGGAACAGGTAAGCCAGAAGGATTAGATAAAGGTTACTTTGTTAAACCAACTGTATTTGTAGATGTTAATAATGATATGGAAGTTGCAAGGACAGAAATTTTTGGACCTGTTTTGTCTGTAATTCCATTTGAGACAGAGGAAGACGCAATAAAAATTGCTAATGATACTTCTTACGGGTTAACTAATTATATCCAAACACAAGATCCTGAAAAAGTGAAGAGAGTTGCAAGAAAATTAAGATCTGGAATGGTAGACGTAAATGGGGCAGGTATTGCAGTTGATGCACCATTTGGAGGCTTTAAACATTCAGGAATAGGACGTGAGGCAGGTGAACATGGTCTTGAGGAATTTTTGGAAGTAAAAGCAGTAGGTGGTTGGAGTTAATTTATAGAAGATTTTTCTTTAATACCTTCTAGGAGTTTTAAGCATTTTTTTAATTCATCTAAAATTATAAATTCATCAATTTTATGAGCTTGTTCAATTGAACCAGGACCGCACACAACTGTACTAATACCTATTTCCTGAAATAGACCTGCTTCAGTTCCAAAAGATACAACTTGCCTTGAGTTATCACCTGTTAAGCTTGAAATTAATTCACAGGCATCTGATTTGCTCTTTCTATCAAATCCAATTATTTCCCCTATAATATTTTTTTCAATTGAAGCATTAGGAAAAATTTTTTTCATATCTGGAAGCAAAACTTCATTTGCATATTTATCTATTTCCTGATTTAAAAATACACCGTCTTCTTTTACAACAGGTCTTGTTTCCCAGTTAACATGACATTTGTCTGCGATTACATTATGAGCTATACCCCCAAATATTCCTCCTATAGATAAGGTAGAATGTGGAGGATCAAATATAGAGTTTTTAGGTTCTTTTTCTTTAAGTCTTTCTCTTAATTCCATCAATTTGTTCACATATTTTGATGCGTACTCAACTGCGCTTACACCTTTATGAGGTGCTGAACTATGCCCTGCTAGACCTCTAAAATGTGTTGTGTATTCATAACATCCTTTATGCGCATCAATAATCTTCATGTTAGTAGGTTCGCCAACAATACAAATACCATCTTTAATATTTCTTCTTTTTAATTCTTCAATTAAAATTGGTGCACCTATACATGCTGTTTCTTCATCAAATGTAAAAGAAAAATGAATATCTCTATCCAAATTAGATTTTGAATAAATAGGTGCATATGCCAAAGTACATGCAATAAAACCCTTCATATCGCACGAACCTCTTCCATATAATTTGTCCCCCTTAATTGTTGCAGTAAAAGGGTCTGAGCTCCAACCCTTTGAGACTGGAACAACATCCGTATGACCTGATAAAATTATAGGTTTTTTATTGTTTGAACTTTTAGCTTTAAGAGTTGAGAATAGATTTACTCTTTTTTTTTCATCATCATAAGTTCTAAAAGAGGTAGCACCTAATTTTTTTAAGATATCATCACAATAATCAATTAATGCAGTATTATCTTCTCCTGATATAGTTTTAAAACTAATTAGATCTGTTAAAATTTTAACAGAATTTTTAAATAAAAGATCTAAATTATTTTCTGTACTCATATTTTCCTTCCATTATATATTAAATATATGAAAGAACAAATTACCTACGATATATTTGATAAAGTTGATATTAGAGTTGGAACAGTCATTTCAGTAAAAAAAAATGAAAAAGCTAGAAAACCTTCTTTAGTTGTTAAAGTAGATTTTGGAAAAGAAATTGGAATTAGACAATCTTCTGCCCAAATTACCCATTATTATAATGAGGAAAATCTTAAAGGAAAACAAGTAATAGGTGTTTGTAATTTTCCAGAAAAAAATATAGCTGGCATAGTTTCTCAAGTACTTATTCTTGGCTCAATAGACAAGGAGGGTAAAGTAATTTTGGTCCATCCATCTCAAAAATCTGAGAATGGCTTACCTATTGCATAGAAATGCATCCAGAAATTATATCGATAACTTTATTTGGAATCGTAGCCGCTTATTCTCCAGGGCCAAATAATTTTGTAGCATTTTATTCTGGATTTAATTTTGGTATTACAAGAACCCTCCCACATATAATTGGAGTTACTTTAGGTTTCCCATTTTTATTATTATGCGTAGCTTTAGGGTTAATAAATATTTTTAAACTTTATCCATTAATTCAAGAAATATTAAAGTATCTCGGAACATTATTTTTGATTTATTTAGCCTATAAAATTTCTTTTTCCAGTTCACAAAACCAAGAAAACAAAAATAAAAATCCAGTAAAATTTATAGAAACATTCGTTTTTCAATTTTTAAATCCAAAAGCTGTAATTGCATCGATTATAATTGTATCAACATACATTAAAGTAGGAGAAAATTTTGTAAGCTATACGACTCAAATTGTTATATTAGCTTTGTTAGTTTCAGTAACCAGTATTACATTATGGGCATTTTTAGGTAAATTCTTTAGGAAATTCGCGACAAATCAGAAATTTATTAATTATTTTAATTATGTTATGTCACTGCTTCTTTTATTAAGCATATTAACTTTTTATTTATAACATGAAACCAGGAAAGAAAAATTCTTATAATTCACTTAAAAAAATTTCAATAGATAGTAAAGAGTTTAAATATTACTCTTTACTTGAAGCAGAAAAAAATGGCCTGGATGGCATAAGTAAACTTCCTAAATCCCTAAAGGTTTTGCTGGAAAATTTATTAAGATACGAAGATGACTTGAGTGTTACTAAATCCCAAATAGAAGCTATTAAGAATTGGCTTAAAACAAAAAAATCTAAAACTGAAATTGCTTATAGACCTGCAAGGGTACTTCTACAGGACTATACTGGTATTCCAGCAGTAGCTGATCTTGCTGCAATGCGAGAAGCGGTAAAAGATAAAAATAAGGATCCTAATACTATCAACCCATTATCTGCTGTTGATTTAGTTATCGATCATTCAGTACAAGTAGATCAGTCAGCTAAAGCAGATTCTTTTGAAAAAAATGTTGATATAGAATTTGAGAGAAATGGAGAAAGATATTCGTTTTTAAAATGGGGACAGCAAGCATTTAATAATTTTAGAATAGTGCCACCTGGAACAGGAATTTGTCATCAAGTTAATTTAGAGTATTTATCAAAAGTTGTTTGGTCAGAAGAGTTTGAAGGAGATAAATACCTATTCCCAGATACTTTAGTTGGAACAGATAGTCATACAACAATGGTCAATGGTTTATCAGTTTTAGGCTGGGGTGTTGGTGGAATTGAGGCTGAAGCAGGTATGTTAGGTCAACCAATATCAATGTTAATACCTGAAGTTATTGGTTTTGAGATGAAAAATAAAATGCCAGAAGGAACCACAGCAACTGATTTGGTCTTAACTGTTGTAAAAATGTTAAGAGATAAAGGAGTGGTAGGTAAGTTTGTTGAGTTTTATGGAGAAGGTTTAAAAAATTTGACACTTGCCGATAGAGCTACCATTGCAAATATGGCCCCAGAATATGGTGCTACATGTGGTTTTTTTCCTATAGATGAAGAAACATTAAAGTATTTAAAATTTTCAGGAAGAGATCAGTATACAGTCAATGTTGTTGAAAATTATGCTAAAGAACAAGGATTATGGGCAAGTAACGATATAGAATTCTCTGATATCATATCCTTAGATATGTCCTCTGTGGTCCCAACTATTTCAGGACCAAAAAGACCTCAAGATAAAGTATTATTAACTGACGCACCTAGTTCTTTTAAAAAAGTATTGCAGGAGTCTACGAATAAAAATGAAAAATCAGTTTCAAAAGTAGCTGATACTGATTTTGATATAAAAGATGGTTCAATATTAATTGCAGCAATAACTTCTTGTACCAATACCTCTAACCCAAATGTTTTAATTGGAGCAGGACTTTTGGCCAAAAAAGCAATTGAAAAAGGTTTGCAAGTAAAACCTTGGGTAAAAACTTCTTTAGCTCCTGGCTCTCAAGTTGTAACTGATTATTTAGAAAAAGCTGGATTAAATACTTATTTAGATCAATTAGGATTTAATTTAGTTGGTTATGGATGCACAACTTGTATTGGAAATTCAGGTCCACTACCAGAAAATATTGTAGAAGCAATTCAAAAAGAAAATATTTATTCTGTTTCAGTTTTATCAGGTAATAGAAATTTTGAGGGAAGAATTTCGCCACATATTAAGGCAAACTATCTTGCTTCACCTCCACTTGTTGTTGCATATGCAATTGCTGGCCATATGGAAGTTGATTTATACAAAGATGCATTAGGAAAAGATAAAGATGATAAAGAAATATATTTAAAAGATATTTGGCCTTCAAATAAGGAAATAGAAGACACATTAAAACAGTCACTTAATGCAGAGATGTTTGTACAAAGATATTCAAATATTTCTGAGGGCCCAATTCAATGGCAAAAAATTAAAACTGATAAAAGTAGTATATATAATTGGGATGAAGGCTCTACCTATGTTAAAAAACCACCGTTCTTTGACTCTCTACCAGATAAACCAGAAGGATTTAAAGAAATTAAGGATGCAAGACCATTATTAATTTTAGGTGATATGGTTACTACAGACCATATATCTCCAGCTGGAAGTATTCAAAAGGATAGTCCAACAGGTGAATATTTTATGGAACATCAAATATTGCCAAAAGACTATAACTCTTACGGATCAAGAAGAGGAAATCATGAAGTCATGATGCGGGGCACTTTTGCAAATATAAGAATCAGAAATGAAATGGCGCCTGGGACTGAAGGTGGTTTTACAAAGTTATATCCAGAGGAAAAAGTTCTACCTATTTATGATGCAGTAGTCGAATACAAAAAAAGGGGAACAGATTTAGTTGTTATTGGAGGAAAGGAATACGGAACAGGATCATCAAGAGATTGGGCAGCTAAAGGAACAAAATTATTGGGGATTAAAGCAGTTATAGCCGAAAGCTTTGAGAGAATTCATAGATCAAACTTAATTGGAATGGGAATATTACCATTACAATTTACTAATGATGTTAATAGAAAAAGTCTTGAATTAATTGGTTCTGAATTAATTAGTATTAATAATATAGAGAAAGGAATTAATCCCTCAGATGAAGTAACTGTTGAAATTAAATATGCCTCTGGTGAAACAAAGAAAATTAAAACTTTATGCAGAATTGATACAAAAAATGAACTGGAGTATTATAAAAATGGAGGTATCCTGCAGTACGTTTTAAGGAATATGATTTAGTTATGGACGAAGATTTATCAATTACAAATTCTAATACAAGAAACGAAAAAATTAAGAATTTTTTTGTGAATAATAAAAGTAAATTAATATCAGGTATAATTATTTTAATTATTATAATAATTGGTGTTTTTACTTATGATAAATATTTAACAAACAAAAAAAAAGAAATATCAGATAAATTTAATTCAATAACTATAGATTATTCTGAAAAAACAAAAGATGTAACTTCTAAAAGTTTAATTGAAATAATTAATAAAAAAGATCCAACTTATTCACCATTATCACTTTATTTTATAATTGATAATAATCTTATAAGTGATCAAGAGAGAGTTAATTCATTTTTTGACATATTAATAAAAGACACTTCAATAGAAAGTGAGATTAAAAATTTAATTATATATAAAAAGGCACTCTACAATGCAGATAATGCTCAAGAAAGTGATCTTTTAAATATGTTAAATCCACTTATAAATTCAAAAAGTGTTTGGAAATCTCATTCATTATATTTGATGGCAGAATACTTTTATGTAAATAATCAAAAGCAAAAAGCTAAAGAATTTTTCAATCAAATAATAACTTTAGAAAATTCGAATCCAGATATAAGACTACAAGCCGAGAAAAGATTGAATAGAGACTTGAGTGAATAAATTAATTTTTACTTTAATCGTATTATTTTTTCTTAATAACTGTTCATTTAATGAAAATTCAAAAATTTGGAAAAACAAAGAAAATAAATTAGAAACTGATAAAAAAATAACAAAAGTTTTTTCAGATGATAAAGAAAATACTAAAGAATTTAATAAAGATTTAAAATTAGATCTATCGTCAATAAAAATTGTTAATGAAAAAATTGATTATCAAAATAATCTTGGTGTACAAAATTACAAAGGTGATTTAAAAAAGATTGGTACCTTTAAATTTTCAAAATTAGATGAGCTTAATAAATTAGATTTCGAACCGATTTTTTTAAAAAATGGCATTATATTTTTTGATAAAAAAGGTTCAATTATAAGGTACGATAATAATCATAAAGTTATTTGGAAAAAAAATCATTATTCGAAAGTCGAAAAAAAATTAAAACCAAAGCTAAATTTTTTAAAAGATGGTCAAAATCTTTTAGTAGCTGATAGTATTGCAAAATATTATTCTATAAATATTAATAGCGGTGAGTTAAATTGGTCAAAAAATAATGCTTACCCATTTAATTCTGAAATTAAAAAATATAAAGATAAAATATTTGTAGTTGATTATAAAAATACCCTTAGATGTTTCAAAATCGAAGATGGTTCCGAGTGCTGGAATTTACAAACAGAGGATTCTTTTACAATTTCGAATATTAAATATTCTTTAATTATTTTTAAAGATAATGTTATTTTTAGTAATTCTATAGGAGATATTACCTCTGTTGATATCGAAACTGGTTTAATTACATGGCAACTACCTACACAGAGCAGCTCAATAATAAATGAAACTTTTAATTTTAAAACTTCTAAACTGGTATCAGATGGAAATTCAATTTTTTTTTCAAACAATAAAAATCAGTTTTATTCTGTTGATTTAAAAACAGGTGCTACTAATTGGATAAATGATGTTAATTCTAGTATTAAACCTATTTTAGTTGAAAATCTAATTTTCACAATTTCTGATGAGGGGTATTTATATTTAATTGATAAAGATAAAGGTAATATATTAAGAATTACGGATCTATTTGTAAATTACAAAGATAAAAAAAGAAAAAATATATTCCCTGTGGGCTTTGTAATTGGGAACAAAAATTTATTTTTAAGTAATTCAGATGGCAAAATGATTGTAGCTGGGATTGAGGCTGGAAATATAATTAAAATTGAAAAAGTTTCCAGTGGTTTAGTTTCTGAGCCATTTATATTTAACAATAATTTATATGTAGTAAGAAATGGTTCAATTGTACAATATAACTAAACATGTTCTTAAAATTTTTAGAAAAGATTGGAAGAAAAAAAGTTGTATTAGATAGAGGACCTTCACATCCTAATTTTAAAGAGGCAAAGCCTTGGATGAACCGCTACTATCTTTTGATGAGGTATCGACCTAAATGGTTTCCATTCAATATATTAATTCATGAGATGCTGGCAGATGACCATGGAGAAGGAGTTCATAATCACACATTTCCATATATCACTATAATTTTAAGAGGTGGTTATTGGGAAACATTAAGCACGGGTAAGTTTTGGCGTCCACCAGGGTATATTGGCTTTAGATCAGCAAATAATTTGCATCGAGTAGATTTGGAACCAGGAACCAAACCATTAACTTTATTTATCTCAGGTCCATTTGGGCTAAGGAAAGGACCAAGATCAGAGTATGGTATTGACTTTAAAACTAAAAAAAATTGATGCCAAAAAAATTTGAAAAAGAATTCATATCTTATTGCGAAAATCAAAATTTAGAAGTTAATCCTAATCAAATCAAAGTTATTAAAAAATTAGAAGATTACCATAATATTAATTACAAATCACTTTTTTCAAAATTATTTTCCAAACAAAAAACTAAAAAAG
>CACMIH010000011.1 GCA_902613755.1 uncultured Pelagibacteraceae bacterium | reverse complement strand
AAAAAGTTAGATTATTATTTTTAAAATAAATTTTTAATTTTTGATTATTAAAATTTATGTTTTTATTAATTTTAGGGAAGAAAATTTTTAAAAAATCTTGCTGCTCTAAAACTATATTTTTTAAAAATAGTTCTGAATCTATACTTAAATCCTTATCTTTTTTATTTATAAAATATTTAACTTCATCTACTTCTCCAGTATTTAACTGAATTTGTCCCTCACCGTTAATTAATAAATTTTTGTCCTTATAATTTAAATTCAATTTATGATTATCAAGTAAAATTAGATCATCAACCTCTGGAAAATATTTATTAATTATTTTTAAATTTTTATATTTAAGCTGAGTAATATTTATATCAGAATTTAAAATAATATTTTTAACTTTGAATTTTTCATCTATTTCTAAAGAAAATTTATTATTTGTTTTAAATTTAGCATCATCAACAATTATATTTTTTAAACTTAAATTTAATATTTTTAATATATTTGAATTTAAACTTGATTGATCGTTTCCAACAATAGCATCAATTAAAAAGCTATTTTTTTTCTTTTTTACATTGAGTTTTCTTGAAATAAAATTTACTTCTTCTGCTTTAAAATTTATTTCATCAAAATGATAATTATCTTTTTGAAAATTGAAATTAAAATTTATATTTTTAAAATTAGCCCTACCTAAAAAATTAATACTTGCATCTTTTATCAAACCTTCAATGATATAATCATTTTTAAGTTTACCATTTTCATCAATGTTTAGGCTCAGATCTATAATTACATGACCTTTTTTTACAATTTTTTCTAATATAAATAATTCAGGTTTATTATTTGTGGTCCGAATAAATTTTATTAAGTCATTTAATAATATAGACTTAGTTGTTACCTCTATATTTGAAGATGAAATCTTATTTTTAATTAATGAGCTGAGCGAAACTTGTATTTTAATGCTTTCTAATGCTAAGGGCCTTTTTGATAAATATACTGTGGTACCAACTGTTTTTGCATAAATTTTTAGTTTAAAAGGATCTAGGGTTAATTTAATTTTTTTTAAATCTATATCTATCTTTTTATTTATTAATAAAATTCTTTTTTTAATTTGATCATTAAATTTATCTGTCTCAATACCTTTTGTGCTAAGGTAAACTGTCAAAATAACTAAGACTGACAGAAGCAGAATAAAATATTTTAAAATATTATTTTTCATTTAATTTATAAAGTGATTGTTCCAAAAAATCATCAATATCACCATCTAATATTTTATCAGGACTTGTGCTTTCAAAATTAGTTCTATTGTCTTTTACAAGTCTGTAAGGTTGTAGAATATATGATCTAATTTGATGGCCCCATCCTATTTCAGATTTTGAACTTTCAACATTTTGATTTTCTTGTTCTCTTTTTTTAATTTCATAATCATATAATCTTGCTTTCAACATATTCATGCATGTTTCTTTATTTTTATGTTGAGATCTTTCATTTTGACATTGAACAACAATTTTTGATGGAATGTGTGTTATTCTAACTGCACTATCAGTAGTATTAACATGCTGGCCACCTGCTCCACTAGAACGATAAGTGTCTATTCTTAAATCTTTTTCTAAAATTTCTATATTTATATTTTCATCTACAACTGGATAAATCCAAACACTTGCAAAACTTGTGTGCCTTCTTGCTCCGGAATCGAATGGTGATATCCTTACTAATCTATGTATTCCCGACTCTTTTTTTAACCATCCAAAAACATAGTCACCATCTATTTTAATTGTTGCAGACTTTATTCCGGCCTCATCACCTCTATGTTCGCTAATCAAACTTGATTTAAAATTTTTTTTATCGGACCATTTTAAATACATTCTTCTTAGCATATCAGCCCAATCTTGACTTTCTGTGCCTCCAGCACCAGCATGTATTTCTATGTAACAATTTAAAGGGTCTGCTTCATTAGATAAGAAACATTTAATTTCATTTTTTTTAACCTCAATCCTTAAGTTTTTTATATTTTGTAAAACTTCTTTTTGAACTTGTAAATTGCCTTCCTCAAATGCCAATTGATTCAAGTCATCTAAATCTTTAAGTTTTTCAACATTATTATTATAAGAATTAGTTAAATCTTCATAAAATTTCTTTTCTTTGATTACTTTTTGAGAATTATTTTTATCTTGCCAAAAATCGGCACTCAGCATTTGTGAATTTAAAGATTGCAATTTTGAATGGATATTGTTTTTTTCAAAGATACTCCTGTATTTTTTGATTTATCTTTTCAATCTCTTCTTTTAAATTTTGATAATTATTATCCATTAGTAAAACTTTAATATATTATTTGAATCTAATCTATCTGAATTTGTATAAAGAACTTTTCCATCAACTACATTTTCTTTTTTAAAAACCTCTATAATAGTATTCTTTGAGTTAAATTTTGCCTTTTGACCTGTTAAAGGGTCAACAACCATCATCACTGTACCTTTAGCGGCCTTAAATGGTCTTGCTTCATCTTTGTTAACAGAATCACTTATAAAACTTTTAAAAATTGGTAAAGCAGTTTTAGAACCTGTTTCATATTTTCCTAGAGGACTAGGATTATCAGAACCAACATAAACTCCAACTAGCAAATTCGAAGTAAAGCCTATAAACCAAGTATCAGTATTTTTATTTGTAGTACCAGTTTTACCTGCAATATTTAAATTTAAGTCCTTTAATTTTTTAGCTGTACCCCTTTTAATAACTCCTTCCAGTATTGATGTCATTTGAGAAGCTGTTTCTGAAGAAAAAATTTGCTTATAATTATTTTCAATCTCTGGATAATCACTAGTTAAATAAGAAATTTGATCACAATTAATACATTTTCTTTTATCATTATTAAAAATAGTATTTCCTTCACTGTCTTGAATTCTATCTATCAGTATTGGTTCAACAAGTTTCCCTCCATTAACAAAAACTGAATAAGCAGATGTAAGTTTTAATAAAGTAGTTTCAGCAGACCCCAAAGATATAGATAGAAGCTCTTCTGGATTATCATAAATTTTTAATACCTTTGAAAAATCAACAATTTTCTCTATGCCAAGAGTTTGGGCTATTCTTACTGTCATTAAATTTCTAGATTTCTCCAAACCTACCCTTAAAGTTGATGGTCCATAAAATTTTTTTCCATAGTTTTCAGGTTTCCACATTTTTAAATCATCACCTTGATCCAAAACTAGCGGCGCATCTAGTACTAATGAGGTTGGTGTAAAGTTATTCTCTAAAGCTAATGCGTAAACAAATGGTTTAAAAGCTGATCCAGGTTGTCTTTTAGCTTGAGTTGCTCTGTTAAATTCACTTTGTTTAAAACTAAAACCACCGCTTAGCGCTAAAATCCTTCCAGTAAATGGATCCATCACAACAATTCCACCATTTACTGTTGGTAATTGTTGTAAATTAAAAATATTGTCTTTAACATTTTTAACATAAATAATATCACCAGGTTTTAACAATTTATTAAATTCTTTCTTTGTCCAAGAGATACTCTGAAATTCTATTAAACCATTGATATTATCTTGTGTTTCTATTTCTGCTGAAAATTTATTTATCTTTTTAACTATTGCTAATTTCCAATTAATTGAATTTTCTAATTTATACTTTTCTAAACCTTTTTTCCATTCCGAGTTATAATTCTTGTTAGCGAGTGGTCCTCTCCATCCTTTTCTTTTATCATATGCTATTAATCCATCTCGAAGGGATTTTGTTGCAATTGTTTGCAAATTTAAATCTATAGGAGTGTTAATATTAAAACCCTGTTTGTAAACCTTATCATAACTCAAAGTTTCGATTACACTCTTTCTTACATCTTCAATAAAGTATTGAGCATCTTCTAAATAAATTTTTTTATTTTTTTTTAAATTTATTTCCTCATTTGCAAGTTTTTCATACCATTCTAATGTCAAATAATCATTTTCTAATAAATTTTTTAAAACTAAATTTCTTCTAAATTTTGCTACATTTAAATCTCTATAAGGATTATACCTGCTTGGTGCTTTTGGTAAAGCTGCTAACAGAGCAGCTTCGGAGTAATTTAAATCTTTAATAGATTTATCAAAATATTCTAGGCTTGCAGCGGCTACCCCGTATGCTCCACTTCCTAGATAAATTTGATTCAGATAAAGTTCTAAAATTCTTTCTTTAGATAAAGCTCTCTCAATTCTAAAAGCTAAAATTGCCTCTTTAATTTTTCTGTTTAAACTTACTTCATTTGTTAATAAAAAATTTTTAGCAACTTGCTGTGTTATTGTAGATGCACCTTCTAATCTTTTAGAGGATATTATATTTGAAATATTATTTATAACTGCTCTGATTACACCTTTGGCATCAACTCCAGGGTGTGAAAAAAAGTTTTTATCCTCTGCAGATAAAAAAGCGTTAATTACATTTTTTGGAATAGAATTAAATGGAACAAATACTCTTTTTTCTTTAGAAAAGTCAGCAACCAAATCTCCATTTCCTGAGTAAACTTTGCTAGAAACCGATGGTTTATAATTTTTTAAAAATTTATAGTCAGGAAGGTCGTTTGAATAAGTCCATAATATACTAATTATTAAAAGACCCGTTAAAAGGATAAAAGAAGCAGATAAAATAAAGATATTTTTTACAAATCTATTCATTTTAATTCCATTATATCTTGGAATTTGTTAAAGATATGGCAAAACTATTAAACAAAATTTTTAAAAATTAAAAACTAAATGAAATTAACAATCACAAAATTATGGAAAAAAATTTATATATCGATGCTTCGCATCCAAATGAAACAAGAGTTGTTCTTAAATCAGGTGAAAATATTGAAGATTACGAATACGAAGGTTTAAAAAATAACTTAATTAAAAATAATATTTATTTAGGAAAAGTAAGTAGAATTGAGCCTTCTTTACAGGCAGCATTTATTGATTTTGGAAGGGAAAGACATGGGTTTCTTTCTTTTAATGATATCCAATCGGATTATTATCAAATTCCAAAAGCTGATCTAGAAAAAATTAAAAAAGAGGAAGAAAAAGCTAGGGAAGAGCTGTCAAGAGAAGTTGAGGCTAAAGAGGAGGAAAATATCGCAGAAGGAAAATTAGAGATAGATGACCCTATAGAGAAAGAAGTTCAAGAACAAAGAGATGACGAATCTGCTGATAAAGAATTAGATGTTAATAAAGAAAATTCAGAGAATGAAAAAGAAAATAAAAAGGAACATAGATTTAAATTTAAGAGATATAAAATTCAGGAAGTAATTAAACCTAATCAAGTTATTCTTGTTCAGGTTATCAAAGATGAAAGAGGTCAAAAAGGTGCTGCTTTAAGTACTTTCATTTCAATTGCAGGAAAATATATTGTCTTAATGCCAAATACACCTAAAGGTGGTGGAATATCTAGAAAAATATTTAATCCTGCAGATAGAAAAAAAATAAGATCAATTTTAAATGAAATAGAGATACCAAGAGAGATGGGTTTAATTGTAAGAACTGCAGGAAGTAACAAAACAAAAAATGAAATAAGCAATGACTTGACTACTTTGATTAATACTTGGGCACAAATAAAAGAAAATGCAATTAATTCTATTGCTCCGTCATTAATACATCAAGAGAGTGAAATAATTAAAAGAACTTTAAGAGATATGTTTGATGATAAAACACAAAATATAATTGTGGAAGGAAACGAAGGATATAAAAAAGCACAATCGTTTATGAAAACAATGATGACAACAAGTGTAAAAAAAGTGAAAAAATATCGAGGTAAAATTCCACTGTTTATACAAGAAAATATAGAACAAAAATTAAATCAAATTTTTGATTCTGAAATTAAACTTAAATCAGGCGGATATTTAGTTATAAACCCGACAGAGGCTTTGGTATCAATAGATATAAATTCAGGTAGTTCAATAAAAGGAAAAAATGTAGAAAGCACTGCTTTAGATACAAATATTGAAGCTGCTGAGGAAATAGCAAGACAAATAAAAATTAGAGATTTATCCGGTTTAATTATTATAGATTTTATTGATATGTTAAGTTACGGGAATAGACGATTAGTAGAAAGAAAGCTTAAAGAAAAATGCAGAGCTGATAGAGCAAGAATTCAAATTGGTAGAATAAGTAATTTTGGTCTTTTAGAAATGTCTAGACAAAGACTTAGAGAAAGCGCAATTAAATGGAAAGTTACATTAACAGATGAATCTTTTGCACAAAAACTTCTTAAAATCGTTGAATTAAAAGCAGTAATTAGTAAAGCAAAATTTGTTGAACTAAAAGTTTGTGAAAAAATTTCAGACTTTATTAAAGAAAATTTTATTAACGACTTAACTTATTTTGAAAAAAAAAATAAAATGACTATAGATATAATTAGTGACAATTCTTTAAATATACCTGAATATATTATAGATATTAAAAATAAATCAAAAAAAACAATTGAGCTAGTTGAGTATTATGAAAAACTAAAAAATTTAGAAGTAATCCATAAAGCAGACAAATTTACAGAAAAAAAAGTATATAAAAAAAATAATAATAAAACTTTTAAAAAAAAAAGATATTTTAAGAAAACTAAATAATTCCTTTTGATGGAGAAGATGGTTTGCCCATCAAAATTTTATCAATTCTTCCTGAATTGAAAGATTGCCTACCTGCTATTACTGCATTTTTAAAAGCTAGTGCCATTTCGAATGGTTTTTTTGCTTTTGCAATTGCGGTGTTCACAAGCACTCCATCGCAACCTAATTCCATAGCAATTGTTGCGTCAGAGGCTTGACCTAAGCCAGCATCAATAATTAATGGTAGTTTAGTCTGTTTTCTAATTATTTGAATATTGATTTTATTTTGTATTCCTAATCCTGATCCAATAGGTGCTGCTAAAGGCATGATGGCATCAGCACCTACATTTTCTAGACGTTTAGCCATTAATGGGTCATCATTACAATAAACCATTACTTTAAAACCTTCTTTAGCCAATACTTCTGTAGATTTTAAAGTTTCTATCATATCGGGAAATAAATTTTTTTTATCTCCTAATACTTCTAATTTAACCAATTTCCATCCTCCTATTTCTCGAGCAAGCCTTAGAGTTCTTAGAGCCTCCTTTGAATTAAAACATCCTGCCGTATTTGGTAAATATGTAATTTTTTTTGGATCTATATAATCCATTAATAAAGGCTTACTTTTATCAGAAATATTTACTCTTCTAACTGCAACAGTTACAATTTCTGCACCTGAAAGTTTTATTGCTTTAGAACATTCTAACATGCTTTTATATTTTCCGGTCCCTACAATCAATCTTGAGTTAAATTTCTTTTTTGCAATAATTAAATTATCTTTTTTCAACTTAACCACCCCCTATAAAATGAACTATTTCAATTTTATCGTTTTTTTTCAATTTTAATTTATTAATTTTTTTTTTATCTATTATTTCTTCATTAAGCTCAATAGCTACTTTATTTAAAGGTATTTTGAGTTGTTTTAACAATCCTGAGAGGTGTGAATTCTCATTAATGGTTTTAATTTTACCGTTTATTTTAATTTTTATTTTTTTTATTTTTTTCATCGTATATAAATGCTGAATGAATAATAAAATAATTATTATTAATGGCCCAAATATTAATCTATTAGGAGAAAGAGAACAATCACAATATGGATCAACTACGTTTGAACAACTTAAGGAAAATTGTTCTAAAAAAGGACAAGAAATTGGTGTTGATTTAGAATTTGCTCAATCTAATATTGAAGGAGAATTAGTAAACATTATCCAAGATGCAAGAAAAAAATTTGATGGCATGATTATAAATGCTGCTGGTTTTACTCATACATCTGTAGCTATAAGAGATGCTTTAGATTTATTTAAAAAACCAATAATTGAGCTTCACCTGTCAAATATTTATAAAAGAGAGGAATTTCGACATAAATCACTTATAAGCGGTGTTGTTACTGGAGGAATTTTTGGATTAGGTGCTGAGGGATATATTTTGGCCATAATTTCATTACAAAAGACTTTGCTAAATGAAAATAGATAAAAAAATAATTCAAGAATTAAGCAACTATTTAAAAGAGTTTAATCTTACCGAAATAGAAATAACAGAAAAAGATACAAAAATTAAAGTTTCAAAAAATAACGTATCAATAAACAACCAGCCCCAAGTAGTGTCACCTTCCTCTGCTACAACAAGTGCTACTTCTGCTCCAGTTCAAAAGGTTATTTCTGGCACTGAGATCACCTCACCTATAATTGGGACTGCATATCATGCACCAGAACCTGGTGGGAAGAAATTTGTAGAAATAGGAAAAAAAATAAAAAAAGGTGATACAATTATGATCGTTGAGGCAATGAAAACTATGAATCATGTTCCTTCAACAGCTGATGGTGTGGTAAAAGAAATTTGTGTAGAAGACGGACAACCTGTCGAATTTGGTCAAACTATTATAATCTTAGAATAAATAATGTTTAAAAAGATTTTAATTGCAAACCGTGGGGAAATTGCGGTTAGAATAATTAGAGCATGTAAAGAATGGGGAATTTCCACCGTTGCTGTTCACTCAGATGTAGACAGAGAAAGTATGCATGTAAGAATGGCAGATGAAAGTGTTTGTATAGGCTCACATCAGCCAGCAAATAGTTACTTAAATATTCCAGCTTTAATGTCAGCTATAGAACTTACAAATGCTGATGCAGTTCATCCTGGCTATGGTTTTCTTTCCGAAAATGCAAATTTTGCAAAAATTTTAGAAGAAAATAAAATTAATTTTATAGGAGCCTCATCAAAACATATTGAAATGATGGGAGATAAAATCCAAGCAAAAAGAATAGCAAAAGAAAATGGATTACCTGTCATTGAGGGTTCTGAAGGTGGTGTAAAAAATGTTTTTGAAGCAAAAGAACTTTGTAAAAAAATTGGTTTTCCTGTCTTAATTAAAGCATCAGGTGGAGGTGGAGGTAAAGGTATGAAAATAGTTTATAAGGAAGAAGAATTTGAAACATTGTTTTCAACTGCCAAATCTGAAGCACAAAAATACTTTGGTAATGATGAGGTTTACATTGAAAAATTTTTCCAAAATCCTAGGCATATTGAGGTGCAAATATTAGCTGGAAAAAATAGAGCAGTTCACTTGCATGAAAGAGATTGTTCGATTCAAAGAAGGCATCAAAAATTAATAGAAGAAACACCAAGTCCAGTTTTAAATGATGAAATTAGAAAAGATTTATTTGAAAGAACAGTAAAAATGGTAGCTAAAATTGGATATATGGGGGCCGGGACCGTCGAATTTATTTATGAAGATGAAAAATTTTATTTCCTTGAAATGAACACAAGAGTTCAAGTTGAGCATCCTGTTACCGAAATGGTTACAGGAATTGATATAATCAAAGAACAAATTTGGATTGCTTTTTCAGGAGAAACAGCTTTGAAACAAAGTGATATAAATCCTAGAGGACATGCTATTGAATGTAGAATAAACGCTGAAGATGCGAGTAAAAACTTTCAGCCTTCACCAGGGATTATAACGATGTGTCATCAACCATCTGGTTTTAGGACTAGAGTAGATGGTGCAATATTTCAAGGGTATAAGGTAAGCCCATATTATGACAGCATGGTTTGTAAACTTATATGTCATGGAAGAAATAGAACTGAAGCCATTCAAAGAATGAACAGATCATTAGATGAATTCGTCATTGAAGGAATAACTACAACTATACCTCTCCATAAAAAATTATTAAATCATAAAAAATTTATTAGCTCAGATTTTAATGTAGGCTGGTTAGATAAAGACAGTATTGTTTAGTAGCAGCTTACTAACCAAACATCATAAACAGGATGATCAAAAGGTGTTATAGATGGGCTTGAAGAAAACATCCAGCCATTAAAAACAAAAACTTCATCATTATTTTTATTTGTTAAGTCTCTAACCTGTATATATGCAGTTATTTCTGGATTATCATCAAATTCTGAATTTTTACATTTAAGACTTTTTATTGCCAGATCTTTGAATTGTTTTAATTCTCCATTTTTTAATTTAAGCAATGTGTTTTTAGAGCTTATTTTATCTAAAATTTTTATATCTGTATTAACACCTTCTAATTTACTTTGAGAGTATGAATTTAAAATTAATAAAAAGTAAAATAAAAAAACTAAAGAAATTAATTTAAAATTATTCTTTCCAAGTAGAGTATTTCTTTTTAACACCATCTTTATTTTTATTAGGATAATATGCCGCTTCAGTTCCAGTTAGATTTTCTTGGTGAGGTTTTTGCCATTCATATTTCTCAAAGCTATGTTTTTTTTCAATTTTATTTGGAGTAAAATGAATCCAAGAATACCATTCTACGGGAATTTTTGATGCGTCAATTGTGTTTGAATAGATAACCCATCTTTTTCCGTTTTTACTCTCATAGTATTTATTACCTAGCTCATCAGTACCAACTAGTTTTCCAAAAAAAATTGTTTTTAGTCTTGTTCCAAAAGTATCTTGATTCCACCATGTGAAAATTTTTCTTAAGAGTGTCAACATAATATTTTTTATTTATTCAATTAAAAATTGTAAAATTTAAATTAGACTAAAATATGAATATGTATATAAATTAATTGATTCATTATTCAAATTAAAATTTAAATTGAGGGCAAATGGCAAAGTATTTAGTTGAAACTTATTATACGTGTACCTTTAAGGTAAATCATTATTTAGATGATATTAACGAGGCGGAGTTAAAAAATTTAGAAAAGAGAGATGATGGGAAATTCGAAGTTTTAGATGTTAAACTTGATAACAGAAAAACAAAAAGTCTAGATCCTAAAAATAATAAAGTCTTAGAAAGCAACAAAGTAGAAGTAGTTAAAGAAACAAATAATAAAAACCCAATAAATAATGAAAGTGTAATAACAAGTATAAATACAACTAATGATAAGTCAGGTAAAAGATTTAGCATGCCTGATAGAAGAAAGGGGTATATTCAAAAGGCCACTATAGGTGATCACAAAGTTTATCTTCATACTGGAGAATATGAAGATGGAAAAATTGGAGAAATATTTATTGATACCAGTAAAGAGGGTGAACTTGTTAAAGCTTTAATGAATAACTTTGCAATTGCTGTTTCTTTAGGTCTTCAATACGGTGTTCCGTTAGATGAATTTATAAGTGCATTTGTTGGTACCAAATTCGAACCATCTGGCAAAGTACATGGCAATGATAGAATTTTAAGTGCCACATCAATTTTGGATTATATTTTCAGGGAATTAGCTATTTCATATCAAAATAGAGAAGATCTAGCTCACACTCCTGCGATTGGGGGAAATGATTCTATAAATGCAGAAGATCAAAACTCTGATGATCAAAACCAATTATTAAAGATTGTAAAAGATATTACTAGTAAAGGCTTTGTAAGAAATAATTATAAAAAAAATCTAGTTGATCTTTCAGATGTAAAAATAAGTTTAAAAGGTAAAAAATAAGTTATTTTTTAGTTTTTAAAGAAAGATTTAATTCTTTCAGTTGATCTGGATTTACCTCAGACGGTGCATTCATCATTAAATCTTGTGCATTTTGATTCATTGGAAACATTGTAACTTCCCTTATATTTTTTTCATTCGCTAATAGCATTACTATCCTATCAATACCAGGCGCTATTCCACCATGTGGTGGTGCTCCATAACTAAGTGCGTTAATCATTCCACTAAATTTTTCATCTATTTGGTTTTTGTCATATCCTGCAATTGAAAAAAGTTTGTACATAAGTTCTGGTTTATGATTTCTAATCGCACCAGATGATAATTCGATTCCATTACAAACTATGTCGTATTGATATGCAAGTATCTCTAAGGGGTTTTTAAGATCTTTTTCACTTAAATTACCCTGAGGCATTGAAAATGGATTGTGACTAAACTCTATTTTATTGGTTAATTCATTTTTTTCAAACATTGGATAATCTACAATCCAACAAAATGCGAAAATATTTTCATCTATTAAATCAAGATCTCTTGCAATTTTATCTCTTGCTAAAGAAGTAATTTTTTCTAATTCATCCTTTGTTCCACAAGCCATAAAAATACTGTCTCCTATTTCACAGTTTGTTTTTTTCATGATTTCAAGTAATGCTTCTTTAGAAAAGAATTTACCTATAGGACCTTTTGCTGAAATATCTTTATCATTTTCAAAAGTAAAATATGCTAAACCTGAAGCACCTTCTCCCTTTGCCCATTTATCAATATTATCAAAGAAGCTCCTTGGTTTATCTTTTGTATTTTTTGTAACAATACATCTTACTTTAGACCCAGATTTTACCAATTTTTTAAATATTTCAAATGAAACATCTTCTCTAGTAAATATTTCAGTGATGTCGTTTACAATGAGCGGGTTTCTTAAATCTGGTTTATCTGTACCATATTTAAGCATTGCTTCCTTATATGAAATCTTAGGAAATTTATCAAACATCAATTTTTTATTAGAAAAACTTTTAAATGTATTAACCATTAATTTTTCAACTACATTAAATACATCTTCCTGCTCTACAAATGACATTTCTAAATCTAATTGATAAAATTCTCCAGGACTTCGGTCTGCTCTTGCATCTTCATCCCTAAAACAAGGTGCAATTTGAAAATATCTATCGAACCCTGAAACCATTATTAATTGTTTAAATTGTTGTGGTGCTTGAGGTAATGCATAAAATTTTCCTGGATTTAAACGACTAGGTACTAAGAAATCTCTTGCACCCTCTGGACTAGATGAGGTTAAAATCGGTGTTTGAAATTCTAAAAAACCTAATTTAGTCATTTCATTTCGGATATATGAAATAACTTTAGATCTTAAAATAATATTTTCATGAATTTTTTTTCTTCTTAAATCTAAAAACCTATATTTCAATCTTATTTCTTCGGCATATTCTTGATCACTAAAGATTGGCATAGGCAACTCTTTACAAATACCCAAAACTTCATACTTCCCAATAACAACCTCTATTTCACCTGTTTCAATTTCAGAATTAATTGTTTC
>CACMIH010000010.1 GCA_902613755.1 uncultured Pelagibacteraceae bacterium | reverse complement strand
CTCGAAAGCTAAAGTAGTTATAATTGGTGGTGGAATTCACGGTCTAAGTACTGCTTGGAAACTTTCTGAAACTTACAAAAATCCTGGTGATATCGTTGTCTTAGAAAAAAAAGACACTGCTGCTGGCGCAAGTGGAATTGCTTGTGGCGTTGTAAGAAATAATTATTTCCAACCAGCAATGAGAGAATTAATGGCTCACTCAGTTTCTGTGTGGGAGAGCGATCCTAAAGCATTTAAATATAATCCAGTTGGTTATTTGCAAATATCACCAGAGGTAATGCATGAAGATGTTGCTACTATTTATGAACAACAAAAAGCAATTGGATACGAGTCAGTATTTATAGAAGGTGAAAAAGATTGTTCAAATTATATGAAGGGTATTTTTGATGATTGGCAAGCACAAGGCATCACTTCAATACTTCATGAAAAAAAAGGTGGATACGCATTTAACAAAGATTCAATTAAAGCACTTGAAAGTAAATCTACATCAAACGGTGTTCAGGTTATGAAAGGTGTAAAAGTAACAGGTTTTAAAAGAGGAAGTAACAGTCAAGCTGTTACAGGAGTCGAGACAGACAAAGGTACAATTGAATGTGAACAAGTTGTTATTGGAGCTGGACCTTGGGCAAGAGATTTTTGGAACATGTTGGAATTACCTAAAACAGCAAATATAAAAGGTAAAGATGGTAAAATGCATGAGACTGATATGTGGACGTACTGGATGCTACAAGAAGGTGTTATTGGTGTTGAATCAGATTTTTTGAGAACAAATGATGGAAAACAACCACCTGTAGTTCATGTAGACTCGACTGCTCCGTTATATTCAGACAAAACTAAAAAATTATTAACTGATAAAATTTGGGGAATTTATTATAAACCTGATATAGAAGGATTAGGTGTTCAAGGTGGTACTTCTCCCTACATAGTCAAAAAACATTTTGATCAAGTTAATGTTGATCCTTATGGAATAGAATCTCCTGAGTATCAAACAACTGACGCATTTAGTGAAATGTGGTGTTCAGCTTTAGCGCATTGTCAAAAAAGATTTGAGGGTAAATCTGATTTGTATAGAAAAGGACCATCGGGTGGTCTTGGATGCATGACACCAGACTCTTTTCCAATCTTTGATAGGTTTTTTGAAAACGTTTACATGATTGCAGATGCAAACCATGGATACAAGATGATCGGTGTTGGTGAGCTTGTTGCAAAAGAAATTCTTGGTACTGAAAGTGATTTATTAAAACCATTTAGATTCAACCGTTACGAGAAGGGAGAACTTCACCCTACTTCGAACAGTCCGTTTCCTTGGAGCTAGACTCTAAGCCTAGACACAAATAAATTTTTCAGCTACGTTTGAATAAATTAAATTCATTGAGGAGTGAAAATGACAGATTTAGAGAAACACGTTAATCAGCCAGGTAGAGCAAAATTAGTAAAAAAAGTCAGAGAAAAAATTAATGAACTTGGCATCACGTATATTTATTATCAATTCATTTCTGTAACAGGTAGAGTTGTTGGTAAAGGTATACCTGCAGATCATTGGGAAAGAACTGCAGAAAAAGGTTTTCAACTAGTTTACGGAGCAACTGCAAACTTATTTTTAGATCGTCACAATAATTACATTGGCTATGGTCCAGAGGCTATGGAGCTTGTTGGAATACCTGATCCTGAGACTTTTGTTCAATTACCATGGGATAAAAGAGTTGGAAGAGTATTTGTAACTTGTTTTAGAAACAGAGAAGAAAGAAAAAATCCAGGCGGTCATTTAACTTCAGACTGCAGAGGAAATCTAAGAATTTTTATGGATGAATTTAAGAAAAAACATGGTCTAGAATTAAGAGTTGGTACTGAGCCTGAAATGATGTGGTTAACAAAAAATGAGGATGGAACTCCTACAGGAAAAGGTTTTTCTAAACCATTCTGTTATCACATCGATCAGTTTGAATCATTGAGACCAGTATTTATGAAGGTTATTGAGTACGCTAAAGCAATGGGTCTTGATATGATTCAAGGAGACCATGAAGATGCGCCAGGTCAATTAGAATTAAATTGGACCTATGATAACGTTTTAAGGAACGCAGATAGGTTATCAACCTACAGACAAATTTGCGCTCAAGTTGCAAGAGAACATAATTTAATAGCTTGCTTTATGACAAAACCATTTATGGGTGTTTCTGCGAGTGGTTGTCATACAAATATGTCTTTATGGAAAGGTGGAAAAATTAAACTAAACAAACTTGGAAACAAAACACTTCCGGGTGTTGAAGAAGTATTTAGTTATGTTGAAGGTGGAACCAATACTTTTATGCCTGATACTAAGGATATGCAATTACCAGGTAAAATTGGTTTACAATCGATTGCAGGTATCATGAAGCACTTACCAGCATTGACAGCTCTTGGATCTTCGACTGTAAATTCTTATAGAAGATTATGGGATCAAGGTTTTTGGGCTCCTGTTTACGCTGACTGGGGATATCAAAACAGAACTTGTGGTTTAAGAGTTTCTGCTCCAGGAAGATTTGAATATAGATCGGTAGATTCTATGCATAATCCTTATCTACTAGGTGCTGCTTTATTAAAAGCTTGCGATGAAGGTATAAGCAAGAAGATGAAACCAGCAGCTCCTGAGTCTAGAAATATTTATGAAGCTCAAAAAGCTGGTAAAGATGTTAAAAAACTTCCATTAAGTTTAGGTGAAGCTTTAGATAGATTGGCAGAGGATGAAGTCATCAAATCTGCAATGCCAGATGAAATGTATAAAGTTTTCCATTGGTACAAAAACGATGAGTGGGAAAGATTTCTTGGTGCTACTACACAATGGGATCTGGATACTTATCTTGATTGTCTACCGTAGGTCAAAGAAATAGATAGAAAGGGTATAAATATATGTGTGGAATAGCAGGTTTAATTCATAGAGGGAAATCTTCAAATGTTGGAAGCGAACTACAAGGAATGCTCCAAGCATTAAAGCATAGAGGAGAAGATTCTACAGGTTACGCTTTATATGGTGATACGGATGGAAAAAACTTCATTATGCGTTTTAAAGTTGGAGAAAACGTAGGAGAAGGAAGTTCATCTGTTATGGAAGATGTGTCAGTTTACGATGAAAGAAAAAAAATTGTAGATGAAACTTTGGCTGAGATGGGTGCAAAAGTTGTTAAAGAAGAGAGAACTCTTCCATACTCACTAAGATATGAGATTGATTATGATACAAAAGATTTGTTAGACTTTTCACAGAGAATTGAAAGTATTCCAGGTGTTGAAATTCTTTCTATGGGTAAATCGTTAGAAGTGATTAAAGATCTTGGAAACGCTAAAATGGTCTGTGACAGATATAGTTTAGATAAAGTAGTTGGAACACATGCAATCGGTCATGCTAGAATGGCTACAGAGTCTGGTGTAGATATCAAATCTGCTCACCCTTTTTGGGGCTATCCATTTAGTGATGTATCTGTAGTACATAATGGACAATTAACTAACTATTGGAACAACAGAAGAGTTTTAGAAAACAAGGGAATGAGATTTATGTCAGAATGTGACTCAGAATTAATTGCAGTTTATATTGCAGAAAAAATGAGACATGGAGCAACTTTAGAAGAAGGAATGAAGGAATCATTAACTGGTCTTGATGGAGTTTTCACATACTTTGTTGCAACTAAAGACTGCTTAGGCATGGCTAAAGATACAATGGCTGCAAAACCTTTGGTTTTGTACGAGTCTGATGATTTAGTAGCAATGGGATCAGAGGAAATTGCAATTAGGTCTGTGTTACCGCAAGAAATTGATACATATGATCCTTTTGATGGGGAGGTGAAAGTATGGCAAATCTAAAAACTGTTTCGAAAAAATCAAAAGCCCAATCGATGGGTATGCACACTGAGGTATTAACAGGAAGAACTCAACAAAAATTCTTTAATCCTGATGAAGCAGAAAACTTTTATTACTTTGGAACGTACGATGTAGATTTTAATAAAAGAACAGAGCTTGATGTTAAAGACATGACAGCCCCAGAAGCTAATAAAGAAATTGATAACTTAATGAGCCAAGGGTATGGAACAATAGTTATAAAAAACCCACAAGGTAAACACAGTCTTGGAGTTGGCATTTTAAATAAACTGAATTTAATTTTTGAAGGAAGTTTAGGATACTTTGGAATGGGTTCTTGTGATGGTCCAATAGTCAGAATTAATGGAAGAGTTGGATGGTCATGTGCAGAAAACTTAATGGCTGGTAAAGTGGTAATAGAAAAAAATGCCGGATCATGTTTTGGTGCGGCAATTAGAGGTGGAGATTTAATTTGTAAAGGCAGTGTTGGTGCCAGAACCGGAATTGACATGAAAGGTGGAACTATCATAATTGGTGGAGATGCGGGTGCATTTACAGGTTTTATGATGCAAAGAGGAAGAATAATTATACTTGGGGACGTTGGAATTAACTTGGGTGACTCTATGTATGATGGGACAATTTTCGTAGGTGGAGAAATTGGTTCATATGGTAGTGATGCTGTAGATTCAGAATTAACATCAAATGATCAAGATTGGCTAAAAAGAAAATTAAAAGTAGCTGAGATTGGTGAAAATTTTGATGTAAGTAAAATGAAAAAAATTGTAGCAGGTAAAAAACTTTGGAATTATGATAATTTGGAACCTACAGAGAAGAAGGGAGCAATTTAATGCCTAAGAAAAAAAGTAAAAAAGTTAAAAAGAATGGAAAGGGTGTTGGTGGAAAAGCAGATGTCCATGCACACGAAGAAGGTAAAAGAAATAAAAGTTTATTAGGACATAATGCTATCTTCACTCCTGAAGTAATAGACGACATTCATATAAAAGCTCAATTAGGAAGATACAGAATGCGTGGAATGGCATTAATGAAAAAAATTCCTACATTTGATGATTTGGTTTTCTTGCCTGGAACCCTAACTAGATTTGTAATCGAAGGTTACAGGGAAAAATGTGAAACAAAAACTGTGATCGGTCCAAGATGTGAAAATCCGATTGAGTTAGATATTCCAGTTTATATTACAGGTATGAGTTTTGGTGCACTGTCTTATGAAGCAAAAACTGCTTTAGCTAGAGGAGCAACTATGGCAGGTAGTGCTACATGTTCTGGTGAAGGTGGAATGATACCTGATGAAAGAAGGTATTCTGAAAAATGGTACTACCAATGTATTCAATCGAGATATGGTTTTAATCCTCATCATGCACAGTTAGCAGATGGTATTGAAGTATTTATTGGACAGGGTCAAAAAGTTGGAATGGGCGGACACTTAATGGGTCAAAAAGTTACTGACCAAGTTGCTGAGATGAGATCATTACCATCTGGTATCGACCAAAGATCTCCAGCAAGACACCCTGACTGGTTAGGACCAGATGATTTAGCTTTAAAAGTAGAAGAGCTAAGACAATTAACGAAAAATAAAGTGCCAATTCAATTAAAGTTAGGTGCATCTAAAGTTTATGATGATGTGCGTATGGCTGCAAAATGTGATCCAGACTCTATTTATTTAGATGGAATGGAAGGTTCTACTGGAGCTGGTCCTCATATTGCTGCCGCAAATACTGGTATTCCTGGAATTGCTGCAATTCGAGAAGCTAGAAGAGCAATTGATGATGTTGGTAAAACTGGAAAAGTAACATTAATTTATGCTGGTGGAGTAAGAGATGGTGCAGATATGGCTAAAGCTTTAGCTCTTGGAGCTGATGCAATTGCTATTGGTACTGGTTCAATGATTGCATTAAACTGCAACAAAGATATCCCAGAAGCTGACTTTGAAAAAGAGATGGGAGTAAAAGCTGGTGAATGTTATCACTGCCATACAGGACGTTGCCCAGTTGGTGTTGCAACTCAAGATCCTAAATTAAGAGCAAGATTAAATCCTGATGATGCTGCATTAAGAGTTTATAATTATCTTCACTCAATGACTTTAGAAGCTCAGCTTTTAGCAAGAGCTTGTGGTAAAACAAATATCCACTCTCTAGAGCCAGAAGATTTAGCTGCTTTAACATCAGAAGCATCGGCTTTAGCAAAAGTTCCATTAGCTGGAACTAACTACACAGTTGGTGTTGATAACTACCACAAAATATAGAGTTAACTATGCCAAAGAAAAAAAATAAAAAAGTACAAAAATCAAAAGTGATCAAAGGTCAATTAGGTAAAAAAAAAGAGACAGCCAGAGAAAAAATGATTGGTCAGTCTATTGGTTACAGATATGATGTTAATCTTTTACCTGATTATAGTAAAATCACCCCTTTTCTAAAAAAATATATAGAGGCAATGGGATGGGATGATCTGAATTGGTTAGAAGATGTACATATGGGTTATGAAGAAGATAGACCTGCTGTTTTTTGCAGAAATGCGAATGGTTGGGTTACTATTCCAAGTTCAATAAAGTTACCTAACAATCAACAAGATAGAGATATGATTGCAAGAGAGCTATTAGTTAAGTTCCAAATGTCTCCGAAACATCCTCTTGTTGATTTGAAAAAAGCATATTTAAAGTTTTAATATTACAATCAATAGTTGATTATTTTTTAAATCTGGTGTTCATAACTGGATTTTTATAGTCTCTTTATATTTGTAACGACTCATAAAATTTAATAGGGTTTAAATAAACAAATATGGAGAGAGAATATGACTGATCAGTTAGGTGCTCTTACCACGATATTTACAGAATTTTACTACTGGACAACAGTAGTGCTAATGTTTTTAATTCACGTTGGTTTCTGTATGTATGAGGTCGGAGCTTCAAGATACAAACACCATCAACATACTCTTATGAAAAACACAATGCTGATACCGTTGGTAACAGTAACTTGGTTTTTGTTTGGTTGGTGGATTTATTGGGCTTTTCCAACTGGACCTGGATTAGCTCCGTCAATAATGACAGAAAGTACAGGGCTTGTCCTTGGTGGAGGATTTGGAGGAAATGATCTTGCTAATCCGACAAATGCTCTTATGGCAATCAATCTTAACGACCATATAATGGGTGTGTTCTGGGCAGCATTCCTTTTATTTTCATGGACCGCAGCATCTATAGTTTCAGGTGCAGTAATTGAAAGAATTACAACTTTTGCATTTGGAGTTTTAGCAATTGCAATAGGATCTGTTTTCTGGTCAATAGACGCGTCATGGGGATGGCACTTTGATGGTTGGATGCTTAAAATCTTAGGTTATCATGATGCATATGCATCGGGTGTAATTCACGCTATTGCTGGTGGATTTGCTTTAGGTGTGCTGATGGTTTTAGGTCCAAGAATTGGAAAATTTTCATCAAGTGGTGAACCAAGAAATATTGGTCCACGAAATCCTTGGTTAGTAACAATTGGATTGTTCTTAATTTACACTGGATTTTGGGGATTTTATGCGGCTTGTAACGTTCCAATATATGATCTGGGCCCAGAGTATGGCATGGAAGGCATATCATTCTGGACAGCAACTAATATCTATTTAACACCTACTACTTTAAGTGGAATTACAATGAACTTTTTGATGTCATTGTCAGGAGGTTTATTGGCTGGATATGTTATTGCTAAAGGTGATCCTTTCTGGACTTACTCAAGTGGACTAGCTGGCATTATATGTGCATCTGCAGGAAACGACTTATATCATCCAATTCAAGCATTGATTATTGGTATGATCGGAGTTGTTATTGCCTACAAACTTCATTACTGGGTTGAACGAAAGTTCAAAATTGATGATGCTGTTGGCGCAGTAGCTGTACATGGTTATGCTGGTTTTGTAGGTCTTGTAATTTGCGGTTTCGTCTTAAATGGTTACCCTTCATCTGGTTATAGTGTTGGGGCTATGTTTGATGGAACAACTTATGCAACAATTAATCCACTAGGACAATTTATTGGAGCAATAATAATGTTCTTTGTTTTAGGATTAATACCTGGCTATATCATCGCCAAAGTTCTTAATGGTATGGGTAAATTAAGAATCCCACGAGAAGTTGAAATAGCTGGACTAGACTATGAAATGATGGAAAGTGCTAAAGAAGACGAAAAAGCAGTTTCATCAGCAACCAGGTAAAGGAGAAAAATATGGCAACAGTATCAAACTGGATAGATCATCTTAATAAACCAGCTGAAGAAGTTGGCGGATCGGTTTATCCTGGAGCTGGATCTAGTGAATTTATACTAGTTCTTTTGTTAATTGCTGTGTGGATAGGATGGACTGTAATTACAAGCAAATCTGAAAGTGATGAGCTGAACGCATTATCCAGAAAAAGACACGGTGCTAACGACCATAAAAGTAATATTACTGAATGGTAAAATAAAATTTGGGCGCTACAAAATTGTAGCGCCCTTTTTTAATGATTTAAATGAGTGAAGACAAAAACGAACAACTAAGACCGAGTAAAATGAGAGGTGTTGCTTTTCCAAAAGCAAAGTATGGAGTTATTCTTGCAATTATCCTGATAATTTTAGTTAATTTTATTTATTATAAAGAAACTATCTTTTCATTTTTCAGATAATTGTGGTAGCCTTAGCAATGGCTAAAAACTTATTTAAAATAGCAAAACAAAAAAAAATAAAATACTTCTTAATAAGTTTTGTTGATCTTTTTGGTGTACTAAGATCAAAACTTGTTCCTGTTCATGCTATTAAAGAAATGCAAACTGCTGGGGCAGGATTTGCTGGTTTTGCAGCATGGCTAGATATGTCTCCTGCAGATAGTGATATGTTTGGTATTCCAGACCCAGATAGTTTAATTCAATTACCTTGGAATAAAGAAGTAGGATGGCTTGCATCTGATTTGTGGATGGACGGTAAACCTGTAGAAGCTTCCCCAAGAGTAATGTTAAAAAAACAAATAAAGAAATTAAAAAAACAGAATTTAACAATGAAATCAGGTGTAGAATGTGAATACTTTTTAATCTCACCAGATGGAAACTCAATTGCAGATCCAAGAGATACTCAATCTAAACCTTGTTACGACCAGTCAGCGTTAATGAGGAGATATGATTTAATCAAAGAGATTTGTGATTGCATGATTGAAATGGAATGGGGTCCTTATCAGAATGATCATGAGGACGCTAATGGTCAATTTGAGATGAATTGGGACTATGATGATTGTCTAAAAACTGCAGATAGACATACTTTTTTTAAATATATGGTAAAAACTATAGCTGAAAAACATGGATTAAGAGCAACCTTTATGCCTAAACCATTTGAAAACCTGACAGGTAATGGCTGTCATGCTCATATTTCGGTTTGGGATGGAAAAAAAAATAAATTTTTAGACAAATCAGACAAACTTGGATTAAGTAAAATGGCCTATAATTTTTTAGGAGGGGTAATTAAAAATGCTTCTTCATTATCTGCTTTTTTTAATCCAACAATCAATAGCTATAGAAGAATTAATGCACCTCCAACAAAATCTGGAGCATCATGGTCACCAAGTAGTATATCTTATACAGGAAATAACCGAACTCATATGATAAGAATTCCAGATCCTGGAAGGTTTGAATTAAGATTGATGGATGGTTCTGCAAATCCTTACTTGTTACAAGCAAGCGTTTTAGCAGCAGGTCTATATGGTTTAAAAAATAAAGTTGATCCAGGTGAACCTTTGGATTGTAATATGTATGAAGACCATGCAAAGTATCCTGACTTACCAAAATTGCCTGATGAACTTAAAGAATCACTTGAACTATTAAGAAATAATAAAGAAATGAATGATGCTTTTGGAAAAGAAACAATCAATAGTTATATAAAACTTAGAAAATCTGAAATTAATGAATTTGATAATAAAGAAAATTTCGATAAGTCCAAACCTGTAACTCAATGGGAAAGACAAAATACATTAGACTGTTAAAGTGAAGAGTTTAAAGAGTATTAAGAACTGGACACTTTCAAAATCTTTAAAAAATAATAATTTTAGTTTTAAAAGAAATTATGTTTTAAGATTTGTACCTTCATTATTATTAACAAATGCTTTTAAATCAATTTCCAGTTGGAAAAATTATAAAGCAACCCCACTAATAAAACTTGATAAATTGCAAAAACATTTAAAAGTAAATAATATTTTTTATAAGGATGAATCTAAAAGATTTCATTTAAAATCATTTAAAGCTTTGGGCGGAGCTTATGCCGTTGAAAAAATATCTAAAGGAAAAAAAAATATAATCATTTCTTCAGCAACCGCTGGTAACCATGGAAGATCTGTCGCATGGGGTGCTAAAAGGTTGGGATTAAAATGTAAAATTTTTGTTAGTCAATACGTTAGCGACACAAGGGTTAAAGAAATTAAAAAATTCGGTGCTGAAGTAATAAGAGTTAAAGGAGATTATGAAAATTCACTCAACGAATGTAAGAAATTATCAAAAAAAAATAATTGGAAAATTGTACAAGATGTATCAACAAAAGATTACAAATTAGTCCCTCAACTTACTATGGCAGGGTATTCCATAATGATCAAAGAAATTTCTAAACAAACAAATCAATATATAACCCATATTTTTTTACAAGCTGGTGTTGGTGGTATGGCTGCTGGTGTAGTTACTGGTGTTGCAAAATATTTTAAAAGAATTCCAAAGATAATAATTGTTGAGCCTGATAGAGCTGATTGTGTTCTTCAAAGCATAAAACACAATAAATTAAAAAAAATTAAAATTAAAAAGGAGAGCATCATGGGTGGTATGTCATGTAATGAAATGTCATATATTCCTTGGCAAATATTGAAAAAAACGAGCAATTGTTGTGTGTCTGTAAGTGATCGAAATATTGCTAAAACTGTAGCGATGTTGAAAGACAAAAAGCTTAGTAAAAATTCAATAATTGGTGGAGAGTGCTCTGCACCTGGTATTATAAGCCTGGTAGGAGTTTGTAATAATACTAAAATTAAAAAAACTTTAGAACTTAACGAAAGTTCTAATGTTTTGGTAATAGGATGCGAAGGTAATGCAGATGTAAAACTTTACAAACAACTGTTATCTAAAGGCAGAAAATAAATTCACATGAAAAAAAATGCAATATTTTGGATTAGGGAAGATTTTAGAATTGAACATAATCCTGCACTATCTTTTGCCAGTCAAAATCACGATAACGTAGTTGCATTGTTTATTTATAATAAAAGTGATTTTGATAAAAAAAGAGAAGCACAAAAATGGTGGCTATATAAGTCTTTAGTGGAATTTAAATCAGAATTATTTAAATACAAAATCAATCTTCAAATATTGGAGGGAGACGAGATAGATATATTATCAAAAATTAAAAAAAAGGATAATATTTCTGTCTATTGGAATAAGATATATGAACCAGATGTAATTGCTAAAGGAAAAAAGATAAGAGATGCTTTTCTAAAAAACGAAGTTGAGTTCAAATATTTTAAAGGAAATATTCTTAATGAATTTCAAGAAGTAACTAAAAATGATGGTACACCTTTTAAAGTATTTAGTCCATTCTGGAGAAATGCCGAGGAGAAATATCTTAGTTTACCCCCAAGCAAAAATTATGTTGTAAAAAAAAAAATTAAATTAATTTCTTTTTTTAAAAATAGTATTGAACCTAAAAATATTTTACCAAAAAAAAATTGGTATAAAAAATTTGAGAAATACTGGAAAGTTTCTGAAAATGATTCGAAAAAAGTTCTTAACAATTTAATTGAAAAAAAAATTAAAGATTATGGAACAGCTAGAGATTATCCATCAATCGAGGGTACATCAAAATTGTCTCCATACATTAAACATGGTCAAATTCACGTAAGTAGTATTTGGCAAAAATGTAATGAAATAAAATCTAAAGGAATTGGCTATAGGAAATATATCAATGAATTAGGATGGCGTGAATTTTCACATAGTTTAATTAATTATTTTCCTGAATTTTTAAAAGGTAATTATAGAAAAGAATTTGATAAATTTCCATGGGTAAAAAATGAGAAATTTTTAAAGGCATGGAAATCAGGAATGACTGGCTATCCTATTGTGGATGCTGGAATGAGAGAATTATATGAAACTGGATGGATGCATAACAGAATTCGAATGGTTGTTGGTTCCTTTCTTGTAAAACATTTAAGAATTAATTGGACGGAAGGTGAGAAACATTTCAGAAATTGTTTATTAGATTTCAATAAAGCAAATAATGTAGCTCAATGGCAATGGGTTGCTGGTTGTGGAGCTGATGCTGCACCTTACTTTAGAATATTTAATCCGATTTTGCAGGGAGAAAAATTTGATAAGGAAGGTTTATATGTAAAAAAATGGATACCTGAGTTAAACAACGTCCCTAAAAAATTTATTCATAAACCATGGGAAATGGAGCTCAAATACCAGGAGGCAATAAAAACTATAATAGGTAAAGATTATCCTAAACCTATTGTGATACATGAAAAAGCTAGAGCTGCAGCTTTAGAAGCTTTTCAATCACTGAAGAAATAACCCGTTTATTCGCCAATAAAATGATGAATTATAGTTCTTTTTTGAGCCTCTAATCTGTGTTCAAATAAATATATACCCTGCCAAGTTCCAAGTAACAATTCACTATCTTTCACACTTAGAGAAATTTGATTATTTGTTAATGCGGATTTAATATGTGCAGGCATATCATCTTTTCCCTCCGTGGTATGAACGTATAGTTTTTTGTCCATAGGAGCTAATTTATCAAAATAATTTATTAAATCTGTTTGTACATCTGGGTCTGCATTTTCTTGAACAATTAATGAGGCGCTTGTGTGCTGAATACTTAAATTAAGAATACCATTTTTAAAATTATTTTGACCAATCCAACGAATTGTATCATTAGTAAACTCATATAACTTTTGACCATTAGTCTTAATTTGAAGATTGTAAAATTCTTGTTTCATTAATTATACTCCTTCGATGTAAGCTCATACAAACGACTAATGGTTCGTTTAAATGGTTTTTCTAGCAATCTAGAAGAGGTAAATTGATCTAAATTTAGATCAGCTGTGACTGCTAATGGAATATTTTTATCATAAATTACATCTAACAAAATGATAAAACGTTTTTGTTGATTTGAATTTACATCATTAAATTGAGGTATTTGATCTATTACCATAAATTTACAGTTTTTAACTATTTCTAAATAATCTTCCGCTCCTAAATTTTGATCACAAAGTTGATTAAAGTCACATCTAACAATTCCCTCATAAAAATTTTCTATTTTAAATTCTCTTCCCTTCACATTAATTTTTATTGAAGATTGTTTTTTATCCTTTGTTATGGTTCTAAAAAATTTGTTAATCTTAAAATTAGTTTCTTGATTAAGTGGAAAAAAATATCTTTGTTTTTGATTGTCATTAGATTTTCTATAATCATCCTCAATTTTTAATTCATGCTCGATTGATTGATCTTCCATTATTTTTATAAAAGGTATAAATTGTTCACGTTGAAGACCTTCTTTATAAAGTTCTGAAATTTTAGTGTTTGAAGTAAGAATAATTTTAATATCTTCTTTAAATATTTGTTCAAATAGTTTTCCTAAAATCATTGCATCAACAATGTTTGTTACTTGGAACTCATCAAAATAAACTAATG
>CACMIH010000009.1 GCA_902613755.1 uncultured Pelagibacteraceae bacterium | reverse complement strand
TCACCTATTATTAAGTGAGCTAATGATATTAAAAAACCAAATATAAAAATTATTTCTATATTTAAACTATTAATACTTAAACCTTGCAATGTTGCTAATATTTTCCAAATCGAAATTAAAAAAATTAAGAAAAAAGTAGATATCAATGAAAATAATATTGTATTTTTAGTTCTCATCTACTCTCTTTCCTAAAAGTTTAAAATAAAAAAACATAAACATTAAAAGTAATACAACGATTACTATTGAAACAGCTGATCCCATTCCAATGTCTGATATTGCAAAACCTTGTTGATAAACATTTATTGGTAAAGTTCTTGTACCTGATGCACCTCCAGTTAATAAAAAGACGTCCTCAAATTTATTAAAATTCCATATAAATCTAATCATGAATAAAATCGAAATTACTGCAGTTATTTGAGGGAGTGTAATATTAAAAAATTTTTGAAAGGGACTAGCGCCATCAACATCAGCTGCCTCATATAATTCTTTTGGAATAGCTTGAAGTCTTGCAAGAATAAATAAAAAAGCTAGAGGGAAATACCTCCAAATTTCAAACATTATAACCGTTGTAAGTGCTAACCTTAATTTAAAATCAAAACCTAAAATACTAATTTCAATATATTTTTGTCCAAGAAGGTTTATTGGAGTTTCAATAATTTGATAATTTAATAATAAACTGTTTAATGTCCCGCTATTAGGGTCCAGTAGAAGCTCCCAAGTGTAAGCTAAAGCAACAACTGGGGCAACATAAGGGAAAAGTAGAACACTCCTCATAAATGTTCTTCCATAAAATTTTTGATTAACCATTTGAGCAGTTAAAATACCAAATACTATTGAGCCAACAGTTCCAAAAAATGTGTAATAAAACGTTGTTAGTAGTAAATCTATAAATTCATTTTCAAATAAAACTTTTTTAAAGTTTTTGAGAGTAAAGTTAGTATTAAGTAATATGTTATTAGATTTCCCATCTAATTTTGGTTTAATTATTTTAAGATTTTTTTTATCTATTTTTGATCCATCATTTGTTTCAAATATTACCTGAAAATTTTCCCTATATTTAGCTGGCCAATTTCCAAATTCACATTTTAAGTTATACTTTTTGTAAGAGCATCTTGGATCTAAATTTTCAATTTCAAAATTTTTTGGAAAATTATCTTGAAAAGAAACATCTCTAATTTCTTGAATTAATGAACTATTTCTTAGCTTATATAATATTTTTATTTTGGTAGGTTCGTCAGAAATAGATTTTACAATTTTTTTTGCTCTTGGTTCTGGAATTCGAATATCTTTTAATTCAACTTCCTTAAAACTAATCCAAATATTTGCAAAAATTGGAAATAAAATTATTGAAAAAACTAAAAGAACTGCAGGTAAAGTTAGTATGTATGCAGTTTTTTTTTCTGTATTTGCTAGAGTGTCATTCATAAAAAAAGCGGATAATTTATATTATCCGCTTTTTTATAAAATTAAAATTATTTGAATTTAGCTAATGATTTATTAATCATATCAACAGCTTCATCGACATCAATTTGATCATCAATATAAAGTCTAGTAATTCTATTTATAAATTGAGAATTTATAACTTTTGATGCTCTTGATAGTTCGCCTTCTTTAACACCCCATCTATTTGCAGTATCTAAACCAGCTACAATGTTATTAATAACATCTGGGTCATATAGATCTGACAAAGGAGCTTTTCTATCGACTCCAACAGGTAGTTTACTCCAAGCTTTTGTGAAAGCTGCAGGGTCACTTGAATTTCCTCTTCTTACTGGAAATTTACCTTCTGGAGCTATTGATAATGTGCTTGTGTAACCTTCATCCATTGAGTACATGATAAATTGTTTAGCTTCATCTGTATCAGCATCAGCTGTTATACCAAAATATCTAACATCTGCCCATGCAGCACCCTTTTTATTACTAGGTCCACTAAAGTTAGTTATGAAACCAGTTTTAGAAGCTAGTTCAGGTGATGTAGGATCACTGTTAATTGTTGGTGGAGCTGAGTCTCTTAAACCAGCAAGCTCATCCATAATGAACGGAGACCAAATAATCATTGGAGTTTTACCTGCAAAGTAAAGTGCTCTAGATTGTTTCCAGTACAATTCTCCTGGAGGACTTGCTTTTGCAATTACTTTATAAAACTCTAATGCTTCTTTTAATTTCTTACCTTGTTTTTTAATACCACCTTTTTTAACAATATTAACTCCATTTGCTAAAAGAACGTGCTCTAAAACCTGGCTCATGAAATTTTCATCAGTCTTGGTAGCAGCTACAAACCCAAACATTCCATTTATTTTTGAAAGCTTCTCAACTGCGGCTACAATATTCGCATAACTTGTTGGTGGCGCTAAATCAGCATTTTCAAAAAGATCTTTTCTGTAAACAACCATTTGTGTCCATCCATCAACTGGAACGGCTGCAATTTTTGAACCTTTTTTTGCCATGTTAAGTGCGCCTGGTGCAAATGTATCTTTACCAAGTTCTTTAACAACATCATTGTTAGCATCCACATCTAATATTCCTGCTTCAGCCCATGGTAATACATATTGTAAAGTATGATAGATCACATCTGGTAAGTCACCTGCTGCAGCTGCAGCTGTAGCTCTAGTTCCCAAATCTTTTTCTTCGATTGGGATAACATCTACTTTAATACCTGTTTTAGCTTCAAAAGCTTTTGCCATTTCCTCTTGCTTCGCCATTCGGGCAGGCTGAACTTCTGTAGTCCAAAACTTTATGTCTGCGTAAACAATATTCGAAATAAAAAACGAAATTACGCAAAACATTTTTATTATATTTTTCATTTCCCCTCCTATTAATATTTAAAACTATATTAAAATGATTCTATTTAGCAAACACAAGACTAAAACGTATCAGGTATGTGATTGATTCATGGTAATTATTCAAAAAATGGTAAAAAATTGAAATTAGTCAATTATAAGTTGTGTTATGATTTCATCCTATTCCCATTTTCATCAAAAATAAAAATATCATTTATATCAAAACCTAAAGAATTTCCTATTTCGACATTGCTTGGAATTTTTGCACTTAATTGATGTTCATCTTTTTTCATATATACAATTTTTTCATTACCAAGGTTTTCTATTAATTCTATTTGAGGATTGAAAGTAAATTGAGTGTTTTGATTTACTTTTAAATGCTCGGGCCTAATACCCACAAAGTGTTTAGTTTTATTTAATTTCAATTTATCAAACTTGATATCATTATCTAAAAATTTAATTAAATTTTCTGAAACAACATCTTCCTCTTTCACGTCTAAAATATTCATTTTTGGTGTTCCAATAAATTGAGCAACAAAAGTATTTGCAGGATCATTGTATATTTCTTCCGGAGTACCAACTTGTTCAATATTTCCTTGATTTAAAATAACTATTCGATCTGCCAAAGTCATGGCTTCTACTTGGTCATGAGTTACGTAAATCATATTTGTTTTGATTTGATTATGTAATTTAGATATCTCAACCCTCATTTCTGCTCTGAGTGCTGCATCAAGGTTAGACAAAGGTTCGTCAAATAAAAATATTTTTGGATTTCTTGTAATTGCTCTTCCAATAGCAACACGTTGTCTTTGACCTCCAGATAATTGTTTTGGTTTTCTCTCTAATAGTTCCTCAATTTTTAGGATTTTTGCAGCTTGCATAACTTTTGTATTGATTTCTTCTTTAGGTCTTTTTTCAATCTTTAAACCAAAAGACATATTTTCATAAACGTTCATATGAGGATAAAGAGCATAAGATTGAAAAACCATCGCTGTTTGACGTTTTGAAGGATGAAGTTCATTAATTTTTTGATCATTAATAAATATTTCGCCTTCATCTATTTTTTCTAATCCTGCAATCATCCTAAGAAGAGTTGATTTTCCACATCCTGACGGCCCAACTAATACAAGAAACTCATCTTCTTTACCTAAAAGATTAAAATCTGTGATTATTTTATTGGATCCAAATGATTTGTGTACTCCAGTAAATTTTATGTTAGCCATTTTATTTTTTTATACTTTCTAATACATCAACTCCAATTTGTTTCAATATGTGGATTATATCAATTGGAACCCAATTTTCACGAATTTTTCCTTCATCATGATGATAAAAATCCATAACTCTCATGGATACTTTTTGGTTTTCAGATTTATACCCTAACCAATCTTCAGTTCCATATATTGCCTGAATACTACTCCATCCTGCTGTTAAAGAAAATTTTCCATCCCCTAACTCACAATAATGGCCAAGTTTCCAATAATTTCTTTCCTTAAAAGTTTTTCTAAAAGGTAATTGGTGATTGTCTACAAATCCCTCTAAAGATCTGGCAGTTCCAATACCGCTTGGTCCATACCAAATCATTTTTTCATGCCAAAAATCTTTTTGTGGATGGTTTATTAATCTTTCCTTAAGATCTTTATCAGAAGAAACCTCTAATTCAGGTTTTATATTTAAACTTCTCTGCATAATAAGTGATTGCTCTAAACTTGCTTTAGAAATTTCCATATCTTTTTCAAAAAAATTTACACCATCTGTGTTAATTGGATTTAACCAATTTCCTTCAGATCCTCTTGAAAGATTAATTGGATTTGATCCAGTTTGTATTAATAGATCTATTAAATCGATTAAAATATAACTCTCAATAATTTTATCATCTTTAAGCTGATGAATTTCACAACACTTTAGATTTACCATTTTGTTATTAGGTTGAATACCTAACCATGAATTTTTAAATACGCCCGATAATGAAGAAATTGAACCTACTTGAATTTTATCTCTAAAAGCGCCACTAATTACTATTTGCTCTCTTCTTTCAAGATCAGGAAATGAGTTAAAAAGAGGTTTCCAAAATTTTTCTTTAAAATTATCAACTCCTAAAAATTCATTTAATGGGTAAAAACAATTTACATTAATATTCTGAGAGAACGCATTTTTAAGATTTTGATCAAGTTTAGAGATGCCATCATTTACTATTGAATTTAAATATTTTCTGACAACTTGTTTGTACCGATAATTTTCCTCGGGTGTGATGACTATTTTTTCCACTTTATCTTGACCCTTAAGACCTGTATCAAATTGTTCTATTTGCATATATTTTTTGTTAGATAATTTTACTATCACAAAATATAGTTTAAAAAAATATGAATAATCGATTAGCTAAATTTGAAGATCTTGTTCCAAGTACTTTGCCATTTGTTGAAGGCAAACTTGAGGGTCATAAAGAAAGAAAAAATTATTCTATTGTAGGCCCAGGTGTCGCAGAAGATAGTAAACAATTTGTTAAAATAGCAATGCCACATAGTTTTAATCTAGGTGCTGTATCTGCTATGCCTAAAAATGGTTCTGGTTTACATAGTCATACAACTGCAGAAGTTTTCATAATTTATTCTGGTAGATGGAAATTTTATTGGGGAGCAGAAGGTAAAGATGAAACAATATTAAGTGCTGGAGATATTATCTCTATGCCTACTAATATGTTTAGGGCATTTGAAAATGCAGGTGATGAAGAAGGTTTGATTTTTGTTGTTTTAGGAGGAGATGATCCTGGAATAATAACTTGGGTTCCAAGTGTCTTAGAAAAAGCAAAAAAAACAGGTATGGCGCTTTTGAATGATAATTCATTAATTGATTTATCTTTAAATGAAATTCCAAAAGGAAAAAGTATTCTAGAACCAATTTCTATAGAAGAAATAAAAAAATTTAATAATTACAAACTGGATCAATTAGAAAAATTCATACATAAAAATAATGAAAATTCTAAACAAGTTAATAAAATAAACGACAATATTAATTTAATTCAAATTCTTGGAAATAAATTTGAAAATAAAGAATACTCTCCATTAATAAATCAAAATACTGGATTTAATCTTTCAATATTAAAATCTAATAATGGACAAATAAATAATTTAAAGTTTAAAAAACCTACAATATTATTTTCAAGAACTGGTAAGTGGGAAATTATGATTGATGATTTTCAATTTATTTTAAATCCTAAAGATACAATTTCTATCCCAATCAATTCTAATGTTAAAATAAAGATAAATGAAAAAGAGGATTGTTACTTAAATTGTGTAACTCAAATCTAATGAAAGGATTTGATCAAAAATATAAAAACTTTCCTGATTATATTCTTAAAATAACTAAACAAATTTGGGAAAACAAAGATGTTGAGTCTATCGCTCAATTTTACACTGATAATATTCCTGTCAGATCTCCATTTGGAGTTACTTATGGAAATAAACCTGTGATTGATGCAACTTATGCAACATTAAAAGAATTTCCTAACAGACAGCTGCTTGGTGAAGATGTGATCTGGAATGGAAATGATGATTTAGGATATCACTCTTCTCACAGAATTTTAAGCACAGGAACACATCTTGGAGATGGTTCATATGGAAAACCAACTAAGAAAGATATTTATTATAGAGTAATTGCTGATTGTGCGTGCAAAAATAATCAAGTTTATGATGAATGGATTGTCCGAGATCAAGGTGCAATGGTAAGACAAATAGGATTTACACCAAAAAAATTTGCACAAATGATTATTGATAAAGAAGGTGGTGCTGAAAAAGCACAACAATTATTCAATTCAAGCTCAGAGATGAAATCAGATTACAAACAAGGCGTTGTGCCAAATCAATCTGCTGGAGGAAATTACTCAAAAATATTGAAAAATATCTTTAAAAATAAGTATGATTTTTCTGATTATGCAAGAGCTGCAACTATCTATTGGCCTGGAAATAAAATTGGACATGGAAGAGAGGATATTGTCAAATTTTGGAATAATTTAAAAAATACTTTTAGCGATATAAAGTTTTCAATTGAACATGTTGGTTATTTAGAAGAGCCACATAAAAATCCCAAAGCCTCAATAAGATGGTTTTTAGAAGGTAGTCATTCTAAAGACACTTTAGATTTTGGAGAAAAATCAAATAAAAATATTTTTATAATGGGTATAAACCATGCAGAAATAATTGATGGAAATGTTATAAGAGAATGGGTTTTGTTTGATGAGGTCGCAATTTGGAAACAAATTTTAATGAAATAAAATATGAGTAAAATTAAAACAACACATGTGGGAAGTTTACCCAGATCAAATGAATTATCCGAACTCTTGTTTAAAAAAGATCAAAAAGAAAAAATAGATTTTAATCAATTTGATAAAGTCGTCCAAAAAGATGTTAACAACATTGTTAAAAAACAAATTGAGGTTGGAATTGATTATATCAGTGATGGTGAAATGTCTAAGATTAGTTATGCTACTTATGTTAAGGATAGAATTGATGGATTTTCTGGAGAGAGTGAAAGAAAAGCACCAAAAGATTTAGATGACTTTCCTTCTTTCAAAGAAAGAATTGCAAGAACAGGTGGTACACCTACTTACACAAGACCATGTTGTACAAGCGAATTAAAAATTAAAGATAAAACTTCCTTAACAAAAGATATTAATAATTTTAAGCAAGCGTTAGATAAAAATAATCATAAAGATGGTTTCATGAACGCGGCCTCTCCTGGAGTTATTTCTGCTTTCTTGCCAAATAAATATTATAAAAATGATGACGAATATTTAGAAAATTTATCCAACCTTATGAAAGATGAGTATGAAGAAATCACCTCAAATGGATTAAAACTTCAGTTAGATTGTCCAGATTTGGCTCTTGCTAGACATATGACTTTTAAAGATTTATCAGAGTCTGAATTTATAATTAGAGCTGAAAAACAAATAGAATGTCTAAATAATGCTATCAGTAATATCGATAGCTCTAATATAAGACTACATATCTGTTGGGGTAATTATGAAGGACCTCATCTACATGATATTTCTTTAGAAAAGATAATGCCAATTGCATTGAAAGCCAATGTTCAGACTTATTTAATTGAGTCGTCTAATCCAAGACATTCTCATGAGTGGCAAATTTTTGAAAATTTAAAAATTCCAAGTGACAAAATAATTGCCCCAGGTGTAATAGATTCTACAACAAATTTTGTAGAACATCCCGAAGTTGTAAAGAATAGAATTTTAACCTTTTCTAAAGTCATTAATGCTGAACAATTATTAGCAGGAACTGACTGTGGGTTTAGTACCTTTGCTGGTTTTGGTAATGTAGACGAAAATATAGTTTATAAAAAACTAGAGTCTCTTGTAAGAGGTGCGGAACTTGCGTCAAAAGTGATTTAATTATCACTTTTATTCTATTTCAGGAGTAGATATAGTTTTCTAACTTAAATTATAATTTAACTAACAAAACAGAGAGAAAATATATGAGAAAAATACTAATTACTTTATTGTTTCTACTTTTTGGAACCTCTGCATTTGCAGATTGTAACATTAAAAGTGGTTCAATAAATATTTTGGCTAATGATTTTCCTGCATTAAGAACTTTCGTTGAAACTTCTAAACAATGTAAAGGAAGTGCTGATTTTAAAGTGACTCACTCATCTGAGCATAATAAAATCGCAGTGCCAGCTTTAACTGCAAATCCATCTGAGTTTTCAGCAAGAATTGCAGCTAATAGTTCAATTGTTCCTTTGATGAACCAAGATTTAATTAGACCTTTAGATGATCTTGTTAAAAAATATGGGAAAGGAATCCAAGACTCTCAATTAATTACAATTGATGGAAAAGTAATGGCCGTTGCGTTTATGGCTAATACTCAACATTTATATTACAGAGAAGATGTTTTAAAAGATCTTGGTATAGCTATTCCAAAAACTTACGAGGAAGTAGTTGCTGCATCTGAAAAAATTAGAGCTTCAGGTAAAATGCAATATCCTTACGCAGCTGCATATAAAGCTGGTTGGAATTTAGCAGAAGAATTTGTGAACATGTTTATTGGTCATGGTGGTGAATTCTTTAAATCTGGAAGTGCACAACCAAATATAAATAATGCTAAAGGTGTTGCTACTTTAAATATGTTAAAAAAATTATCTGAATTAAGTAACCCTGATTACTTAACTCATGATAGTGAAGCAATTAAAGTGGAATGGGAATCTGGTAATGTTGCATTGATGACATTATGGGCATCTAGATCAGGAACTCTTCTAGATGATGAAGGTGATCCTAACATTACAAAAGCAACTAAATTAACTGGACCTGCTACTGTAGGTGGAGGAAATATTCCAGCTGCTACATTATGGTGGGATGGTTTCACACTTGCAAAAAATAGACCTGACGCAGATGCTGAGGCAACATTTAGAGCTTTAGCGCACGCAGCATCAAATAAAAAGATGGTTGCTGACGCTTCTGATCAAGCTGTTTGGTTAGTAGAGGGGTTTGTACCAGGACCAAAATCTATTGGTGTTATCGAAGCTGTAAAAATGGGAGCAAAACCATATCCAATGTTACCGCAAATGGGTTTAATGCATGGTGCATTAGGAAGTGAAATTGTTGAGTTTTTACAAGGTAAAGAGACGGCTGAACAAGCATTAAAAGATGTTGAAGCTGCTTACATTAGTAAAGCTAAAGAACAAGGCTTTCTATAAAATCTAAAACTTATAAGTGGGGATTTACTCCCCACTTAATCACTATTTAAATGCCTAATAAAACTTTTTTCTGGTTTTTCTTACCTACAGGTTTAGCAATGATCCTGTTTATTGGGTTACCAATTATATCTACTGGCATTCAGTCCTTTTATGCACAACATGATCAAATAGTAAAAGAAGTTAAAAAATGTGACCCTTTTGGATGTACCGTTTCAATTGTCGTTGATAACGAAGAAACCTCGAAAATTAGAGAAGTAAAGCCACTTGGAAAATTTAATGGTTTTGGCACTTATACTGATCGAAATCATTTAGCAGTTGATGAAATAAAAAAATTTTGGAATGAAACTGAAAGTTTTGGTGCTTTTGTAGACCAGGTAACTAATCTACCCTTTTATAAAGCTCTGATATTTACTTTAACTTATTGTTTGTTTGTTACACCAAATGTACTCCTCTTAGGTTTTATTATTGCATTAAGTTTAAATGCAGTTGCTAGAAAAATTAGAGGACCTTTAATCTTTGGTACAATTTTACCAATGATTGTTACACCATTGGTTGGATCATTGGTATTATTTTGGATGATAGACTCACAAGGGATAATTGGAGCAAATATTCAAAATTTAATGAATGATCCATATTTATCACTTAAATCCTCGAAAACATTAACTTGGATTACTATTATTATTTATGGGATTTGGCATCACTCCCCTTTTGCTTTTGTGGTTTTTTATGCAGCACTTCAAACAGTCCCTCAAGAACCAATTGAAGCTGCAATTATAGATGGAGCATCAAGAATTCAAAGAATTAAACATATAGTTTTACCGCATATTTATCCTGTAGTTACATTTGTTGCTTTGATTTCTTTAATGGATAACTTTAGAGTATTTGAGCCGATTATTGGTTTTAGCGCTGAAGGAAGTGCACAATCGTTATCTTGGTTAATCTATGATAATTTAGTTAATGAGGAAGTAATATTGTTTGGTTCTGCTGCAGCTACTTCAATGATGACTATTATTGGCATAGCTATCCTGCTAGCACCAGTGTTAATTAGAACTTGGAAAGAATTTAAAACAGCGAGATAATTATGGATTATGGACTAGATACAAAATCAACTCGTTTAAAAACTTTTAATACTATATTTATAATCACTTGGTTGTTAATTGCTTGTTTTCCTTTTATTTGGACTTTTTGGGGATCATTTAAAGTAAGAGCCGATTTCTTTTCTAGATCTGATTGGTGGTATGCAATATCAGCATTTAATACCTTAATTGAAACAGGCGGAAAATTTACAACTAATGCTTATACACAAGCTTGGACTGAAGGTGAATTTTGGAAAGCATCAAAAAATACAATTATCGTTACAGTATTTGTTGTAAGTATTTCTTTGTTTTTAGGAACTTTAGGAGCATATGCTCTTTCAAGATCAACTGAGAAATATGCTTTTTGGATTTTAATGGCAGCTTTAATTTTTAGAGCTATGCCACATATAACTTTAGTATCAGGATATCTTTTTCCTTTCTTTGAATTACAGATTTGGGGAATTCTTCCAACTACAATTGTTGTTTTGGTTGCTATAAATCAACCTTTTACTTTGTGGCTGCTTTATTCATTTTTTAAAACTGTACCAAAAGAGCTTGACGAAAGTGCTTTAATAGATGGTTGTTCATACTTTCAAGCTTTTAGACATATCATTATGCCTGTGATGTGGCCTGGTGTAATTACAGCAGGATTATTTAGTTTAATGTTAGCTTATAATGATTTTACAGTAACAGCATTACTTCTTAATCAAGAAAATCATACTATGGTTCCAAAAATTCAAAGTTATTTAGGGACAAACCAACATGAAGGAAATTTAATGTGGGCAGTTTCTGCAGTTGTATCTGCTACTGCACCTTTATTTATGCTTGTTATGTTTTTCCAAAGACAGGTCATTAGTGGTTTAACTGCTGGAGCTGTAAAAGGTTGAAATATTATAAAGCATTACTTTTTGGTTCTATTGGATCTATTGTTGAAACTTCAGAAATTCAAAGAAAGTCATTCAATAAAGCATTCAAGCAACATGGGCTAGATTGGAATTGGACCAAACGTGAGTATCAAAATTTATTAAGTAAATCTGGTGGCAAAGATAGAATATCAAGATATGCCAAAAAGAAACAAATTAAAGTTAATTCAGTATATTTAAGAAATTTAAAGACTAAAATCTTTAATAATTTTCTTAAAAAAAATCATCTTAAATTAAGGCCAGGTGTTAAAAATTTAATTTCTTTATGTAAAAAAGAAAATATTAAAATTGCATTTGTTTCATCTACTTCTACGAACAATATAAATGCAATCTTATATTGTTTGAGAAATTCAATTAATAAAAGAGATTTTAACTTTATAGGGAATGCAAAATTAGTAAAAAAATACAAACCCAACCCAGATATATACTTATTAGCACTTAAAAAACTTAAGCTTAAAGCTAATGATTGTGTAGCAATTGAGGATTCTCAAGAAAGTTTAAATTCAGCTAGGCGAGCTAAAATAAAATGTATAATTTTTCCTGGAAAATTTCATTCTTCAAAAAAATTTATTGGAGCTTATAAAAAAGTTTATCGGCTTAATAAAAATATTATTTTGAGATAAATTCTTTTACTAAATTATTAAATTGATCAGGCTGTTCTAAGTGAACATTATGAGCACAATTTTTAAATATTTCTAAACGGCTATTTTTAATATTTTTATTTAGTGTATCAACTTGATCAAAATTATATGAAGTATCTTTATCACCCCATATTATAAGAGTCTCATTTTTTATATTTTTTAAATTTTCTTTACCTCTCCAATTTTTCATTGCTAATAATGCATTATCAGCAGTTTCTAATGAAACATTTTTAACAGCATTCTCACACAGAAAATAATTTTTATCCTTATCACCTTTTACAAACCAATTAGGAGGTACTCTAGAAAAAGAAAGTTGTGTACCTTCTTTTTTAAGTTTTTCTCTTGTTTCATCCATAGTCTCAAATCTTCCTGGGATGTCTCCAATAGATCCTGTTGCAAAACAAATTAATTTATTAACTCTATTCCCAATCAATTTTGTAATTTCTTGAACAATCATTCCTCCCATTGAATGACCAATTAAATTAAATTGATCAATCTTTTTTTGATCTAATACTTTTATAATTTCTTCAGCCATTTTATTAATAGAGTCTAAAGATTTTAATTTATGACTTTCTCCAAATCCTGGGAGAGCTGGGGTAATCACACGATAATCTTTTGAAAAAAATTCTTTTTGAAAAGTCCACATTTCAGATGAACCTAAATATCCGTGAACTAAAACAAAAGGAAACCCTTCGCCTAAATCATCTACGTAAATATAACTCATAATATTTCCTTAATAATAAATAAAATTAGGATAGACATAAAACATATAATAAAAATATTAATTACCTTCCAAATTTTTTTACTATTAGCATACTTTGATAAATAATTAGATAAATAACCTAAAGTAAAAAAAAATAAAAATGATGCTATGGACGCACCTATCCCAAATAAAATTTTTTGGTTAAGTAAATAATTTTTTGAAAAATTTCCAAGAAAAAAAACTGTATCAGAATAAACATGTGGATTTAAATATGTAAATCCTAAAGTTTTAAAGATGATATGTAATTTTGAAATATTAATTGGCTCAGTACTAAAGTTAATATCAGAATAATGAGATTTTATTTTTTTAAAAATAAAGTGAAGTAAAAATAAAATTAAAAATAAATTTAAAATTAATTCAATTAAAGAGTTAAAATATTGATTAAAATAATGGAAAAGAAAAATACCCAAAAAAATTAACATCAAATCTGATAAAGAGCATATTAAGCAAACAACAAATATATGTTGTTTTTTTAAACCTTGCTCAATAACAAAAATATTCTGGGCACCTATAGCTAATATTAAGCTAATCCCAGTAAAGAAGCCTAATACCAGGTATTCCATTAGGCTTTAAGGTTACTCTGGATTTGCTGTTAATGTTTTAATTTCTAGAATATTTTCGTTTGGGTCTTTTACGAAGAAAGTTTCTTGCTCGTATTTTGTTCCTTTAAATCTTAGATAAGGCTCATCGTAATATTTAGTTCCACTGTCTTTTAATCTTTGTTTAAGTGCATCAAAATCTTTTCTTGATAAATGAACTCCAAAATGAGGAACAGACACATTGCCCATATCAACGTCGTGTCTCTCATTATCTAATTTATGTTCGCTTTTATGAAGAGTTAATTCATTGCCCCAAAAATCAACATCTGCCCACTCTTGTGCCGAGTTATCTAATCTACATCCTAAAGTTTCACTATAAAACTTTTTTGCTATGTCTAGATCACCGCATGGAATAGCTAAATGAAAACAATTAGTATTTTTATACATATAAACCTCTTTAAATTGAGCAGTTAAGTACTATATAAGGCATATTATTTTTTAATCAACAGCAACTAAATTAAAGAAATATGAGTGATTTTTTACAATCCATAATTGATAGAGATCCTGCAGCAAGGTCTAAGTTAAGTTTAATATTAACTTATCCTGGAGTTAAAGCAGTTTTTTTTCATCGAATAGCAAATTTTTTTAGTACTGCAAAATTTCATTTGATTGCAAGAATCATTTCTCAATTTTCAAGGTTCTTAACTGGTATTGAAATTCATCCAAATGCAAAAATTGGAAAAAATTTATTTATCGATCATGGTATGGGAGTTGTGATTGGAGAAACATCTGAGATTGGTGATAACGTAACTATTTATCATATGGTTACACTGGGAGGAATTGCTCCAAGTATAAATTCAAATGATCAACGTAATATGAAAAGACACCCCACTATAAAAGAAGATGTGGTCATTGGATCAGGTGCACAAGTATTAGGTCCAGTAGTAGTTGGCAAAGGTGCAAGAATTGGAGCTAATGCAGTGATAACTAAAGACGTTGCAGAAAATGCTGTGATGGTTGGAATTCCAGCAAGAAGTGTTGGTATTGCTGATAGTGAATTTAAACCTTATGGTATTACACCTGATAGTGATAAAAAATCAGAAAATGAATAACACACAAAACGATTTTATTTCAGGTATAGGAAACACTCCATTAATTAAATTAAGAGCAGCATCCGAGATTACTGGATGCAATATTTATGGAAAAGCAGAATTTTTAAATCCAGGAGGATCAGTCAAAGATAGAGCGGCACTTGCCTTAATTAAAGATGCTCAAGAAAAAAAGTTAATTGCTAAAGGTGGAACAGTTGTTGAAGGAACAGCAGGTAACACTGGAATTGGTTTGGGTCTATTAGGAAATTCTTTAGGTTACAAAACAATTATTGTAATGAATGATAATCAAACCCAAGAGAAAAAAGATCTACTTAGAAATCTTGGAGCTGAATTAAGATTAGTGCCACCTAAACCTTACAAAGATGATAACAATTTTGTTAAAGTGGCAGCTAGACTTGCAGATGAATTAAGACCAACAAATAATAACGGTGTGATTTGGGCTAACCAGTTTGATAATACTGCAAATGCCAAAGGTCACTATGAAGGTACTGGCCAAGAAATTTGGGAACAAACTGAAGGTAAAGTTGATGGCTTTGTGTGTTCCTCAGGAACAGGAGGAACTATTTCTGGTGTAAGTAATGCTCTTAAAGAAAAGAACAAAGATATTAAAATTTATCTTTCAGATCCAAAGGGATCGGCTCTTTATAATTATATTAAAAATGGCGAGCTAAAGTCAGAAGGTGGATCAATTACTGAGGGAATTGGCTCAAGTAGAGTAACCGCTAATTTTGGTGAAGCTAAGATTGATGATGCCTATTCAATTGATGATCATGAAGCATTACCTATACTTTATGATTTAATTCAAAATGAGGGCCTAAGCCTGGGAACCAGTTGTGGTATCAATATTGCTGGAGCAATAAGAATGGGTAAAGAATTGGGGCCTGGTAAAACTATAGTTACAATTCTTTGTGATAGAAGTGACAAATACGCAACTAAAATGTTTAATAAAAAATTCCTAGAAGAAAAAGGTCTACCAGTACCTAATTGGTTTTAAATATAAATTTTATCAGCTAATCCGTAAGTAAGAATAGCACTTAAAATTGTAAGTACTCCAGCAGCTATTACACCTTCGCTGTTAGTCTTTTCAGTGTGTCCAAGTTTATTTATGTAAATGGTATAAATACCAAATATTAAGTACATTAAATTTTGAACAAATACTAAATTAAAGAAAGCCCAAGTTCCATTTACTCCTCCATCTCTAACGAACATAATATAAAGAGCCATTAAGAAAGACCCTACAAAAGGTGCTCCAAAAAATCTTGTAATCACAGCTGCCGAATGATCGATGTTATATTGATCCATAAAACTCTTTGTTCCAACTATAGCTCTAAAAGCATAAACAGCGTAAACAAGGAAATGAACAATAAAAATTATTAGATAAACAATTCCATTAAATTTTTCGATCATAATTATTTATTATCAAATATTTATGTTAAATAAAACAGCATAATCAAGATTTTTTACCTTCTAAAATTGCATAACTGTCGCGCGCTATAAACACAAGAGACTTCTAAACAATTATGAAAGACTGTTGGATAAATTGAAATAATTTATAGGAGTAATAATGAGAAAAATTTTGTTTGTTATGATGTTTTTAACGATTTCAAATTATTCTTTAGCAGATGGACATGTGAAGAGAATTATATCTACCAGTGAGACTGGTATGGGTAAGGAAATAGTATACCCCTCAGGTAAAGCGATGATAACAGCTTTTGAATTTACTGTACCTGTAGGAAGTCCAGTTGTTGCTCATACTCACTCCTTTCCAGTGTTAATAATGATCCAACAAGGAGAGATTGAACTTACCCAAGGTGGTAAAAGTTATAACTATAAAGCTGGAGATGCATTTGTAGAAGATGTGGGTGTAGTTCATGAATCAAAAAATATTGGAAATGTACCGGTTAAAGCAATTGTTGTCGCAATAGGAGTTGAAGGTCAAAAAATTATGACACCAGTAAAATAGAAAGAGACAAAATGAAAAAAATAATTTTTACGTTTTTATTGATTTTGCTAACAGCAACTTCACATGCAGAAATAAGTAATAAAGAAATATCCGATTCTTTAAAATGTGCAGGAATTTTTACATCTACTCAATTTATTAAACAAGGTGAGCTTCCAAATGGAGATTTGGCTTACAAAGAAAATAGTTTGGCTGCAGCAAAGGTTACTAGAGAATTTCTTACAAATGAGGGTGTTTTAGAGGATAAAATAAATTCAAGTATAAATTCTACTGTTGATGAAATGTTTGGTAAACCTTATCAAAAAACTTTAATGGATAATTGTTATGCATTTATTTTCAAATTAATTCCAAATGGTAAAGAAAAAGTAGAGGAAACTTCGAAAACAATTTATGGAGGATAAAATATGATTATAAAAATAGAGGAAAATATAAAATCGTTTTCAGCATGGAGAGATATGGTTAAAGATAATGCTGAAAAAATTAAAGAATTTGGTGCAACCATTATTTTTGCTGGTGTATCAAAAGAAGATGCTTCAAAATTTACAGTAATTGTAAAATATGCAACTATGCAGGGGTTTGAGGCATTTAAAAATGATAAAGAACTTCACGCTGCAAGAGCTGCAGCTGGGGTTGATTTAGATTCTGCAAAAATCACTCCCATGGATGGAGACTTTATGGAAAATTTTTCAGGATAATAAAATAGGAGGAAAAAATGGAAAAAGAAATGCTAGTGGTAGCAAAGTTAAAAGAAGGTACTTTTGAGAAATTCATGGGATTTATGCAATCTCCTGAAGGACTTGCTGAAAGGGCTAAAGTTGCTGTGGTTGAAAAAACAATTGGAACTGTAACTCCAGACAAAAGTACTGTAATGTTTAAAATATTTTGTACTGATGAAGCTGCACTTCATAAGTTTATAGAAGGTACAGAGGTATCAAAGCCAATAATGGATGAAGTGTTAGATAGTTACTCAATATACGATTTAACTAAGGTTAAATAGAAAGCTGAGGCTACACATACTGACCAATCTCTGCTAGACTTGGTAACTAAATCATTAGTAACAAGGAGGAAAAATGGCTGGAATAGAAGTAAAAAGTTTTGCTAAAGCAGATGAAGTAAATGATAATTTTAATAATGCTAAAATTGAGGCTGTTAAAGTTGGAAACCAAAGATTAATGAAGCTTACTTTGCAACCTGGTTGGCAATGGTCAAAAGATATAAAGCCAACAGTTGGTGGTGATAGCTGTCAAGCAACGCATCTAGGAATTATAATTTCTGGAGCTGTTTGTGCAAAACATAATGATGGAACTGAAATAACTTATAAAGCTGGAGATGCATATTCAATCCAACCTGGACATGACGGATGGGTTGTGGGAGATAAGCCAGCAGTAGTATATGAGTTTCATGGAATGTGGGGCGAATAATGTCTAAATTTTATATTATAGGTAAAATCAGTCGTGATCTTGCCAAAAGAATGCAAAGTGATCCTAATGCAGATAGAGGTGTTGCAATTAAGACTATTTGCGAAACAGTAGGAGTTAAATTTCATAGTTATGAATGGGTTCGAGGAAGATTTGACGTAATCAATGTTATTGAAGGGGATTATGAAAGTGTGCTTGGGATGAAAGTTGCAATTATGAATGCAGGTTTAATGGAAGACATTATGATCCATGAAGTTTTTGATTACAATAAAACTTTTAATAAAGCTGCAGATGCTGGAAAAAAATTTAAAAAACCAGGTGAGTAAATAGAAAGGGATAATATGTCTATATTAGAAAAATATAGTGCTGCAATAAAAAATAAAGATGAAGCAGTGATGAATGAGTTGTTACATGATGATTTTAAATTCACAATGCATAAATCAGGAAATGTTTTGGGCAAAGGTGATGTAATCAAATGGGCAATGAGTGGAGACATTAATCAAGATAAAGTTAGAGTTGTTTATGAAAATGATGAAGTTGGTATTCATCATTCATTTGTTACTTTTGATGATGGAAATGTAGAGGCTGTAATGGCAGTTTATAAATACAATAATGGAAAAATTATAAGTTTAGAAACTGGCGCTACTCCAATGCCAAAATAATTATATATATTTGGCGAGATTTCATTTAAGATCATTAAATGAGTCTTGCCACATCTTATTTATTTCTAGGTATAGCTGTTTTCTTGGGAGTTACCTCAAATAGTTTTGCAAAGAGTGCTGAAGGCTTTACCCTTCTAATTCCAAGTATAATCACCGCAATAACTATTGTGTTGTGTATGTATGCTCTATCTCTAGTAATGAAAAATATTCCCATGGGAATTACTTATGCTTCTTTTGCAGGATTAACAATTATAGCAACTGTTGTTGTGGGTATAATTAGATTTAATCAAGTACCCAATTTATATTCATTGATTGGTTTAGCTTTTATTATTGTTGGTGTTTTGATGGTTAACCTGTTAGGTAATAATTAATTATGATTTCAAAAAAATATGCTCAACCTTTATTCATGATTTTTATGTCCTTTAGCATGAGTGTAATTATGAGTGGTGTTGTAGTTGCTGTAAACACTGGAGTTACAGATGGCTTTATAAGTAGATGGTTTTATTCTTGGATGTTTGCATTTCCAGTTGCATTAATTGCTGCCTTTACAATGGCTCCAATAATGAGACCTTTGGTAAATAAAATTGCATCAAAAGAATAATCATGAAACCTTTGTTTGGATATTTGTTTTTGGCTAATGGAATTATTTTTGGTATTGCTTCGAATAGTTTTGCTAAAATTTCTGAGGGATTTACTAAATTAACGCCATCTGTTTTATGCATTTTGTTTATGTGTATCACCATGTTTTCAATTGCAAAGGCTATGTCAGCTCTTCCAGTTGGATTTGCCTACTCTACTTACAGTGGTTTGACAGTTACGGGTGTTGTTCTTTTCGCTGTTTTAAAATTTAACCAAGTGCCTAATATTTATGGAACTATTGGAATTATTCTTATTATTATTGGTGTAGTAATGGTTAATTACCTTGGCCGACTAAACTGATATTTTTTTAATATCTCTGGAAGCTCATGACTTCCATCCTCATTTAATGTTAACTCATATTCGTTTACAACCGTGCTGGTATCTAAAGGTGAATATAAATGAGGATACATGTCTCCATTTGATGCTTGTTCCCATAATAAATGTTCAAGCTTAAAAGCGTTTACTCTTAATAAAACTAAATTTTCCTTTTTGGGGTAATGTTTGTTTAAAGTTTCCTTTACTTGATCCTCTTCTGAAAAATGAATATATCCGTCTTTAAGATCTTTTTCTGACCCGCCATATTCACCTGATTTTTTGGCTTTCTGCCATTCATCTTTGTCAATAACTTTAAAAATAAATTCTAAATTCATTTTACCAAGATGAATTTGGACCTTTTAAAAATTCTATTTCTTCCTCTGTAGACTCTCTTCCTAAAATTTCATTTCTATGAGGATATCTATGAAATTGTCTGACTATTTTTGTATGATCTTGCCAAAATTTTTTTATTTCGTTGTAACTTTCGTGCTCTCTTAAATATTTATTTAACAAGTAATAAGCCATTTCATGATCACTAATTTCTTCACTATGAATTAAAGGTAGTAACATAAATAGTCTTTGATTGACGTTCATAGCTTCTAAATAACCTGAATAAACTGCATCATTTACAATCAATCTAGTTTTTTGATCTTGAGCAAAAGATTTTTGATCATTTCTGAACATATTTCTAGAAAATTGATCAAATAAAATAACTAACGCTAGACAACTCATAGGGTTATCTTGCCAGTCATCATATTCATTTTGACAAGCAAGCTCATAATCTTTTAAAAAATTAACTTTAATTTTTTGATCAAACTTTTCATCTTTTTTGAAACGCATCTCAGAAGGAGTTTCTTTAAACCAGAAATCTAAAATTACTTGTGCTCTTTCAGATATCATTCAGCTAATGGTTTTAATAATTTTAAAATCTTTTTATGATTACTAATATTATTTGAAACAATAATATTTCCTCCAACCACAGGATTTTTATTTGCCCATGTCGTTACTATTGCACCACTTGCTCGTACTATAGGCATAATTGGATGAATATCCCAAATTTTATTTGCACATTGTGAAACCATTTCAAGTCTACCTTCTGCTAGTTGGCAATATGTCAATGCATCAAAACAAGGAAATTGCATTCGTTTAATAAATTTTTTAATTTTTGATTGTTGCTTCAGAGTTAATTGATTATGAAAAGCAGCAGCTAATTTTGCATTAACAAAATTTAATTTACTATTAACTTTAAGTTTTCTTTTTTTATTATTTTCAAAAACATACGCCGTATTTTTGTTTACATTTAAATAATATTTTCTCATTTTAGGAAAATTTGCTAATCCTAAAACTGGCTCTCCATTGTAATTTAGTGAGATTAAATTGCTCCAACTAGGATTGCCTACAACATATGATCTGGTTCCATCAATTGGGTCAATTACCCATGAAAACTCACTTTTAGTGTTTTTATGACCATACTCCTCACCTATAATTTGGTGATTTGGAAATTTTTTTGAAATTTTAGATCTTATAAATTTTTCAAATGCTTTGTCAGATGTAGTTACTGGGTCATAACCTTTACCTTTCATCTTATTAGTTATCTTGAATGGTTTATCTAACTTGGCGTAATAAAATCTTGTTAAATCTTTAGCAAGTTGATTTAAAAAGCTTGCATATATTGGATATTTTTTTGTATCAAATTTTTTCACAGAGAACTCTTACTATTTAATTTATGTTGATTAAAGTTAAATTTTAAATAATTCTTGGCTATGTAGTATGAAAATTGAGCTAATTAAAAACAAGGTTTATTTTAATAATGGGTCTGAAAAAAAAGAAATTCACCCATTCTGGTTACGTGAAAGAGCAAATGGTGAAGAATATTTAGATAAAGGAACTCAGCAAAGACTTTTTGATCCTACTTTTCTAAGTAATGATGTTTCAATAAATAAAGCCAACATTAATGAAAAATATTTAGAAGTTGATTTTAATGACGGTGTTAATTCAAAACTAGAAATAAATAAAATCGCTTCTGAGTTTTCTAAAGAAGATATTGTAATCAAGTCTATAGAAAAAACTAAATGGGACTCCACTCTAAAAAATATTAAAAATTTCGAATACCAGGAAAATTTTTATGAGAGTAAAGAAATGCATGATTTACTTGTTTCATTTTATAAATATGGATTTGTTGTAGTAAAAAATATTCCAACATCAAAAAATTATATCGTAGAATTTGCAAATTCTATAGGAAGTGTTCGAAGAACGAATTTTGGTGAATATTTTGACGTAAAATCTAAACCTGATCCTAACGATCTTGCTTATACATCTTTAGCTTTAGCACCTCATACAGATAATCCTTATAGAAATCCTGTACCATGTATTCAGCTTTTACATTGTATTGAAAGTAAAGTTTCTGGTGGGTTATCAACGCTGGTAGATGGTTATAAAGTTACTGAAGATTTAAAAAATGAATACCCAGAATTTTACAAGATATTAACAGAGGTAAAAGTAAGATTTAGATTTATTGATAAAGAAGTTATTCTAGAAACAATTTCTCCTTTAATTGAATTAAATGATAATAAAAGTTTCAAGCAAGTAAGATTTAGTCCCAGATTAGACTATGTTCCAATTTTAGAAAAAGAAAAATTAGATCTTTACTATCAAGCGAGAAAAAAAATATCTGAAATGTATAATTCAGACAAATATAGAATTGAGTTTAAACTTGAGCCAAAAGACTTAATGATGATGGACAATCACAGGCTTCTTCATGGAAGAACGGCCTATGAAACAAAAGAAGGTGAGAGATTTTTACAAGGTTGTTACATTGATTATGATAGTACAGAGGGTAAACTAAGACACCTAAAAAGAAAATTTAATCTTTAAATAAATTTTCTATTTGTGCTTCAGCTTCTTTTATTGATTTTTCATAATCTAGTGCCATTTGATCTGCACTAATAATATCTACTTTTTCAATCCCAAAAAAATTAAGAATAAATTTTAACCAAGGGGTTAGGAAATCCTCTGAGCTATTTAATTTTGTTCCTCCAGAGGTTATTACTAAATAAGCATGTTTATTTTTTAATAACCCTTCCCGTCTCCCATTAGGTTTAAATCTAAATGTTTCCCCTATTCTAGCTGCTAAATCTGACCAGGCTTTAAGTGTTGCGGGAGGACCGTAATTGTAAATAGGAGCTGAAATTATAATCACATCACTTTCTTTTAACTCCTTTACTAATTTATCAGAAAGTTCGAACATTTTTTTGTGGTGCTCTGTCTGATCTTTTTCGTCAATTTTCATACCCGACTCTGTAAGTCCGCTTACAAAAAACATTTCATCATCCAAATCACGATAAATAACCTCATCTCCAGGTTTTTTAATTTTCTCTAAAAGTTTTTTAGCAAGTGCACGTGAGGTTGATCCTTTTTTTCTAGCACTTGAATCTATTTGATAAATCTTCATTAATACCTTTTATCCGAATTTTTGCATAAAAGGAAAGATTTCAATTATATAAAATCCAATCGCTTGTAATTGATTGGTTAAGATTAAAATACCTGTTATCAATAGAATAATTCCACCAATTTTTGATATTAAATTAATATTTTTCCTGAAGTTCTTAGAAAATAATAAAAATCTTTGAATTAAATATCCTGATAAAACAAAAGGAATTGCAAGTCCTAAAGAGTATAAAATTAATAATATGACTGCCCTTGTTAAAGTTTCTTCAATAGATGCTAAAGCTAAAATTGAACCTAAAATTGGACCAATGCATGGTGTCCAACCAAAACCAAAAGCAACACCGATTACATATGGAAAAAGAATATTTCTTGATTCTTTTGCATCGAATCTTTTTTCAAAATTTAAGTAGGGAATATTGATTATTCCAATTAATTGAAGAGAAAAAATAATTATAACTATTCCAGCTACAATTCTTAATATTTCTGAATTTTGTAAAAGTGTTTGACCTAAAAATGATGCAGATGCTCCTAAAAGAACAAAAACTGTAGAGAACCCTAAACAAAATAAAATTAACGGAAAAAAGTTTATTTCTTTTTTATTTAGTATTTCTTGTAATGATTGACCAGATATATAAGAAATATATCCAGGTATTAAAGGTAACACACATGGAGACAAAAAACTTATAAGCCCTGCTCCAAAAGCAATTAAATATTCAAACATTTATCCAGTATTTTTCATTGCAGCAGATATACCTGCGATAGATGTCATTAAAGCATCATCAAGAAATTTTTTATCTAACTTTTTGTATTTTTTATTTATTAATTTATTCATTATATTTGCCTGTAAAATGTTTAATATCTCCGTATAATTGCTCCTAATGAACAGCGCTTTTCTAAATTTTTTTCTTTCTTTTACCACCCCCCTTGGAGTTATTTTATTATGCAATTTGACCAGTGCATCAAATTGATATCTTAATTTTTTACCAATTCTCCTTAATGGAGCATCAGCCAAATTATTTTCATAAATAACTGATATTTCTGGATCAACTTTTGAAATTACCATGTCTAAAATATCCATAGTCGAAACAAAATATGGCCAGTTTTTTTCCATATCCATCATAGTTTTTTTGAATTTTTTAATTGATCCATACCTCAAAGCCTCTGTTGTTCCTAACCAAGCTGGTAACATTAATCTAATTTGTGTCCAAGCAAATACCCATGGTATAGCTCTTAAACCTTGAATATTATCAACATTCCTCCTTTTTGTTGGTCTTGATCCTATAGCTAACTTTCCAAGAGATTTGTGAGGTGTAACTGTTTTAAAGTATCTAATAAAGTCTTCGCTTTGATTTAAATATTTTCTATAAGCAGATGTTGAAATTTCAGACATATTCTGAATTAACTCTCGCCAATTAGGCTTTGATCTTGGAGGTGGATTTAAAGAAGCATCCATAACTGCTCCGATGTAGCTACAAAGATTGTATTCAGCTAAAGGTTTGTATCCATATTTTTGTTGGATTACTTCTCCCTGATCAGTAATTCTAATTTTTCCATTGACTGTTCCAGCTGGTTGGGATTTTAATGTTGCCTGAATTGGACCACCTCCTCTTCCTGGAGACCCTCCTCTTCCATGAAAGAAAACCAAATCAAACCTATATTTTTTTGCTAGACCTCTTAATTCCTCTTGAAGTTTGTATTGATGCCAACTAGCTGACAATTTACCTGCATCTTTACTTGAGTCTGAATATCCAATCATTACTTCTTGCTTAGCACTTGTCATTTTTCTGTACCATGAAAGTTTGAATAAATTTTTCATAACGCTATTTGCATTTTTTAGGTCATCTAAAGTCTCAAAAAGTGGTACAACCCTTAAAAAATTCTTTATTTTTGCTTGTATTTGTAAAAAATACACAGATAAAATATCAGATGCGGTAGAAGTCATTGATATAACATAGGCGCCTAAACATTCGTTAGGAGTTTTTGATATCTGCTTAAATGTGTTCCAAACTTCCTTGTTTTCTTTATCAGTTATTTTTATTTTATCTACAAAATATTTTTTTTCTTTAATTAATTTATTTAATAATTTTATTTTTTCTTTTTCACTTAATAAATTATATTCAATCTTATATTTTTTTTTAAAAAGTTCATTTAGAAGCTTGCTATGTCGATCTGCTTCTTGTCTTATATCTAATCTAGCAAGATTGATACCAAAACATCTTACTCTTCTCATTAAGTCTAGTAAATCTGCATTTGCAATATGGTCCTCTCTATTTAATTTTAAAGAATTTCTTACCTCTCTTAATGGAAGAGTAATTTCATATTTATTTTGTATCAATTTCTTTTCATCTAGATACGAATTATTATTTAAATGATTTTCAATTAGCTGATGTGTTAATCTTACTTTATTTCTAATAGGTCTTAAAAATACTCTATATGGCTCGAAACTACTTCTAGTCGCTTTTTTAATTTTTGCCGAACATTCTTCCATTGATAAATCTTGTATTAATTTTGTAAGTTCTTTGTCGTATAATTTTGCTGCTTGCCATCGAGAAAATAACAAAACTTTCTTCGTGACTTCAGCTGTCACATTTGGATTTCCATCTCTATCTCCTCCCATCCAGGATCCAAATTGAATAGGATTAAAGTCTCTAGGTAAATCTTTCTTTAAATTTTTTCTAAATATATCATTAAGTCTCTTATAAACTTTCGGTATTGTATCCCATAAACTATCCTCTATTACCGCTAAACCCCATCTTGCCTCATCTAGTGGGGAAGGTTTAGTCCTTTTAAGTTCGTCTGTTTTCCATATTATAGCAATTTCTGAATATAATTGTCTGTCAAATTCGATAATCTTGGATGGATATTTTTTATAAAGATGCCTTTGTTCCAATATATGGGTTAAATTTGCATATTTTTGAATTAATGTCCTTCTTTTTACTTCTGTGGGATGTGCAGTCAAAACAATTCCAATATCAAGCTTTGTTGCTTGTTCATAAATTTTTTTATCAGGAATTTTTTTATTTTTAAAAAGACCTTCAATTAAATCTTCAATAAATAAATTTTGATTTTTATTTTTAAAATATGGATTTTCATATTCATTAAGCTTCCTTGAAGCATCAATTGACTCTGCAAGATTTAATAAATTTAAAATGTGTGAAAATGCTCTTGTTAGCTTAAATGTATTTTCTGGTGAAAGTTTTTTTACTTCCATTGATATTTTAGAAAAAACTTTACTTTTATTTTTGTCTCTTAGAGTATTTTTGGATAATAATCTAAATTTTTCAACAATATTGAAAAAGTTCTTACCCTCTTGATCTTTTATAACTTTACCAAGAAAAGTACCTAGTAATCTAAAATCTTCTCTTAAAAGCTTTGTAGGTATTCGTTCATAGTAAAGATCTCTTTTCTTCATTACTTAAAATAAATTTTTTCTGTAAAATTCCTTTTGAATTAGTTTTTACACTAAAAAAGAAGCCAGAATATCTAAATTTTCGCAAATCTGCTTTGTTCATTCCTTTTGTTGCTGTTGAAACATAGAGTTCTTGATTATTTTTACCCCCAAATGCACAGTTAGTAATGTTTTTAGCTGGAAACTGAATTCTATGAATTAATTTTGCTTTACTATTAAATACTGAGACACATGCCCCACGAAAATGTGCCACCCATAAATTTTTATTTTTATCTAAAGTCATTCCATCTGGAACTCCTTCCTCAGGTGACAACTTTTTAAATATATTTTTACTAATTATTTTATTTTTTTTATTAATCTTAATTTTATAAATAGTTTTTTTCCGACTATCAGTGTGGTAAAGGTTATATTCATCAATGAATGCTGGACCATTTGTAATTTTATAATTTTTGTCAACTTTAGTTAATTTAAGACTTTTATCTAACTTATACAAAGATCCTTTTTCAATATTTCTTTCTAGATTATCCATAGTACCAAACCAAAGATTTCCAGCAGGATCTGTTTTACCATCATTTATTCTATTTAACTTTATTTTTGGCTCTATAGGTATTGATTTTAAAACTTTTTTTGATTTTAAATTTTGAATTCTTAATTCTCCCTGAAGACCTAAAATAAAAATATGATCTTTAATATGAGCAATGAAGCCTATTTCTTTATTAACTCGGAATATTTTCTTTTTTTTACTTTTAATATTTAAAGAACAAATTTTCTTTTTCTTTATATCTACAAAATAAATAGAGTTATGCTCTTTAACCCAAAGTGTTCCTTCACCTAAAGTGCATCTTAATTTCCAAATTGGTTTTGGTTTTGTAGTTTTAATTTTATTCATTTACTTCAAACTCTTTTATAAAGTCCTCATTCGGATTAATGCCAATACCTACATTGTCTGTCACTGATGCATATCCATTATTATCTTTAACTTGATCTAAAATTGAAAAATTCTCTTTTGGTAAATCTGTTATAAAGATATTTTTTTCTGTTGTATCAAACTCTAGCATAGATTTTGTTGGAAATAATCCCCCCGGCATATCAGGTTGTGCAGTCAATAAATGAAGATTGACCGCAATACTAACAGCAGATCCCCAAACATGATTGACAACTGGAATAAAGTTAGCCTGTGCGATAGCTGCAACTTTCAAATATTCTGTAATGCCACCTAACCCACATACCTCTGGTTGAGCTATATCAATACATTTATTTTCTATAAGTTTATTCCATCCATATTTTGTAAATTCAGCCTCACCGCCTGCAATACTAGTGGAGATTTTTTGTTTTAATTCCTTGTATCCATCATAATCCTCAGGAGCAACAGGTTCCTCAAACCAATAAATATCTAGTTCGTCAAGTCCTTTCCCAACATAAAGAGCATCTTTCAAATTATAAGCATGGTTTGCATCAACCATTAATTTAAAGTCTTCACCTATGGAGTTTCTAACTGCTTGTACTAACTTTATATCTTCTTTTGGACCCAATCCAACTTTCATTTTCATAGCTTTAAAGTTTTTTGATTTAATCTGTTTTGCTTCTTCTTGAAATAATGGAATTAACTCATCAACTGATTTTTTTTGCAACATCATCCCATATCCATATACACTAATATCATCATTACATTTTCCACCAACAAGTTGGTAAAGGGGAGAATTTGTTTTTTTTCCTAAGATATCCCATAGAGCTATATCTACTCCTGATAAAGCTTGTATTGGCATGCCTTTTTGACCACTATCTCTTAAGAGATTGTAAACTTTTTGCCAGATATACTCTTTGTTTAAAGGGTCTTCACCAATCACCAAAGGATGTATAACTTTTTCAACAATATACTTGTTTGCTAAGGCTATATTTCCAGGGCCAAAACACTCACCCCAACCCGTTATTCCTTCATCTGTTTGGACTTCAACTAGGTGAGCTGTACGATGTTTATAGTATTGTTGTGAGTAACCGAGTTCTTTTTCTAACTCATATCTAAGTACATGACTTTTAATAGAAGTTATTTTCACAGCAAATTATAAAGCAACTACCTTCGAGTTTTGCTCTCCTAAATTCTCAACTGATAATTTCATCATATCACCTGCTTTTAAGAATTGCTGTGGCTTCATTCCCATGCCAACTCCTGGAGGTGTCCCAGTTGTAATAATATCTCCTGGCAAAAGAGTCATATACTTACTCAAATAAGATACTATCACATCAACATTAAATATCATTGTGCTTGTATTACCTGTTTGCATTCTTTTTCCATTTACATCTAAGCTCATTTTTAAATTATTAACATCTGATATTTCATCTTTTGTAACTAAATGTGGACCAACAGGGCCATAAGTATCATGAGATTTTCCTTTAACCCATTGTCCCATTTTTTCAAGTTGCCACTCACGTTCACTTACATCATTTACTAAACAATAACCTAAAATATGATCTTGTGATTGATTTTCTGTAATATGTTTGGCTTCTTTACCAATTACAATACCAAGCTCTACCTCCCAGTCTAATTTTTTTGATCCTGAAACTATTTCAACATCATCGTTGGGTCCAACTATACAGCTAGTTGCCTTCATAAAAACTATTGGTTCTTTTGGAATATCAGCACCAACTTCAGCAGCATGATCTGAATAATTAAGGCCTATAGCTATAAACTTGCGTGGGCTAGTTATACATGAGCCTATTCTTTTATTTGAGGATAATTCAGGTAAATTCGATAAATCAGCACTTTGTAATTTAGAAATAGTCTCAAAATTTAAATGATCTGGATTTAAATCTTTAATATGAGAACTGATATCTCTTATTTTACCATCTTTATCTAATGCAGCTGGTTTTTCGCTACCTTTTTGTCCTACTCTTAATAATTTCATAATTATCCTTTTGTTGTTTAATTATATTGATATTCCACCATCAACATGAATTGTACTTCCTGTTGTAAATGTTGCATCATCACTTGCCAAATATACAGCTACAGCTGCTATTTCCTCAGCAGTTCCCAGTCTTCCCATAGGTTGTCTTGCTATAAAATCTTTTTTTGCTTGAACAGGATCTGGGCTTTGATTGACCCTATCTTGCCAAGAAGGTGAAAATACCGTTCCTGGAGCAATTGAATTACATCTAATATTTTGTTTAACAAAATCTGCAGCAATAGCTTTTGTTAAACCAATCACTGCACCTTTTGTTGTTCCGTAAACAAATCTATTTGGAAAACCTTTAAAGCTAGATGCACATGAAGATATATTAATAATACTTCCGCCATTTTGTTTAATCATTAAAGGTAAAATAGCTTTACACATAAAGTACATTGACTTGACGTTTACATTAGAAGAAAAATCCCAATCTTTTTCATCACATTCTAATATTGTCCCATGATGAACAAATCCAACAGCATTAAATAAAACATCAACTCTTTCTAAAGTTTTAGTAAATTCTAAAATTGCTGTGTTGTCAGTTGAGTCTAGCTTTTGCACTTTAATCTCAGGATATTCTTTGTTTAAATCAGCTAAAGTTTTATCATTTAAATCCGTTGCAGTGACATGAGCCCCTTCTTTATGGAATGCAATTGCTGTTGCCTTTCCAATACCTTGACCTGCTGCTGTCACTAGAATTTTTTTTCCTTCTAATCTTCCGCTCATTTTTTATTTATCCTTTCGATTTCATTATAAAGTGAACTATGATCAGTGTTTCCATGACCATTATCGACAAGGGTTTTATACATTTCTTTAACCAAATTTGAAATAGGTAAATGTGTATTATATGAATTTGCACACTCCAAAATGTTATTCATGTCTTTTAAATGAGTAGATGTTTTGCCTTTTGGGGTAAAATCTTTATCTATCATTCTTTTTCCATGAGTTTGTAAAATTTTACTGTCTGCCCAACCTCCAGAAAGAGCTTTAATTAATTTTACTGGGTCAGCTCCAGCTTTTTCACATAAAGTTATTGCCTCTGCAACTGCTCCTATTGTAACTCCTACCACAATTTGATTTGCTAACTTTGAAACTTGTCCACTACCAATTGGTCCAACTAAGGTTGGATTTCCCATAGCTTTTAAAATATTTATAGAATTATCAAAGACACTTTGCTCTCCTCCAACCATTATAGCTAATGAAGCTTCTTCAGCTCCAATTGTTCCTCCTGATACTGGCGCATCTAAATAATTTATATTTTTTGATTTTAAACTGTTTCCATATTTTGTTGCGGTCGTTGGTTTAACCGAACTCATATCAATAAAAGTTGATCCAGATTTTAAATTTTCTAATAAATCTGAATTACTCATTATTGCATCAACAGCGCTATCATCTGTTAACATTGTAATAATAAAGTCATTATCTTTAACAACTTCACCTAATGTTTTTGATATTTCAGCACCAAACTTTTTCAAAGGTTCTGCTTTATTAATTGAACGATTGAATACTTTTACTTTAAAATCTGATTTTAATAAATTTTTAGCCATTGGCAGGCCCATAAGACCTGTTCCAATAAAACCTATTTTCATCATGGTTTCGGTTTAAACTCGTGGAAGTTTTGCGTCATTGCTTCTGGGAAAAACATAACACATGCTAATACAATTAACTGAATAACTATAAATGGAGCGAAGCCTCTAAATATGTCTGTTAAGGAAATATGTGGAGGAGCAACAGATTTTAAATAAAAAGCGGCAGGCCCAAACGGTGGACTTAAAAATGAAACTTGCATATTTACACAAAATAATATTCCAAACCAAATTGGATCAAATCCAAGAGCTATAACTATTGGTAAAAATACAGGCATTGCTAACAATACAATTCCAACCCAATCCATAAATGCTCCCATAATCAAAAACATAATCTGCATCATGAAGATTAAATACATTGGTTTCAAATCATAAGCCAAAATAGTTTCTGCTACATATTTAGGACCTCCAGCAAGAGAATAAGCACCTGCTAAAACTGTAGCACCAAAAGTAATAGTTAAAATAGTTCCTGATGCTTTGAAAGTTCTTGTTAATGCATCTTTAAATAAAAACCACGTAAGTTCTTTTCTCGCAAAAATTATAATTAATGTAGCAACTACTCCCATACCAGCTGCTTCTGTAATTCCTGTCATTCCAGAATAAATTGAACCTAATACAATTATTACAATACCAATAGGTGGTAAAAGACCTGGAAGGTATGACATTTTTTCTTTTAATGTTAAAGCTGGTTCATCACTTAAAGGTGCTAAATGCGGTTGTAATCTTGTGCGAATTAAAATGTATGTAATAATTAAACCTGAAATCATTAAACCAGGAACAATAGCTTCTTGGAATAACATCGTAATAGAAGTCTCTGTTGTTAATCCATAAATAATTAAAACAATTGAAGGTGGTATCATTGTTCCCAAAGATCCTGATGCACAAATAATACCGATCGACATATCCTGATCGTATTTTAATCTCAACATTTGAGGCAGTGCAATCAAACCTAATAAAACTATTTCTCCACCAATAATTCCGCTCATCGCCGCCATAATTGTTGCCATGATGGCAGTAACCACTCCTACTCCACCTCTAGTCTTTCTTAACCACGCATTTAAAGCGTCATAAAGATCTCTTGCGATGTTCGAACGTTCGAGCAAGGAGGCCATAAATATAAATAATGGAACAGATAAAAAGGAATAAGTGACAACAAGAGAATAGTATCTTGAAAGTAATATGCCTAATGCATGTTCACCTATGTATAAAAATACTAGTACTGCACCCATAAAACCAGATGCAAAACCCATTGGAACACCTATAGATATTAGTAATAATAATCCTACTATAAGTATTATAGAAAGTGATCCTATATCCATATTATTTTAATTCTTTAGAAGGGTCATATTGTTTTTCTTTAGGATTTCTCCAATCAATAATTAAATTATTTACAGATTGAACAGCAATAAGAAAAACACATAGAAGTGTTAGTGGCTTCATAGTAGCTGGAATTGGTGGATCCCAATAAGTTGCAAATCTCTCCCAATTTATAAATGATCTGTATGCATCTTCCATACCCCCATAAATTACAGCTGCTGCAAAAAGAACAATAATTAAAGTACTAATTAGGTCAAAAATTCTCTGTGTCGGTCTACTAACCCAATCATACAATAATACTATTCTAATATGGCTTCTTAATCTTGTTGCATATATACCGCCAACTAAATAACAAACACCAGCAAGCCATAGACACAGTTCGTTTGCCCACAAAGTTGGTTTAAACAATACATATCTCATAAAAATTTCATACATCATCACAATTACAATTACAGGAATTAAATATTTAATTGTGTGACTTAAAAATAAGGAAACTCTATCAATCCAATTTATTGGAAAATCATCTTTACTCGCAACTTTTTGATTTTGTTCTTGTAATTCTTTATCTATCATTGAGTAAAAATTTAAATAATTCGAAGGGCCTTTGCAGGCCCTTCAAGATTTTTTTTATTACATGATACCGTTAGCTTTCATATAAGCTTTGTGTATCTCGATAAGTGCCGCAGCTTCTGGAGACTTAGTCTTCCATTCTTCCCAAGCAGCTAGAGCAGCTTGTCTGAATTTAAGTCTGTCTTCTCTAGACCAGTCATGAAGAGTAACGCCCATTTCATTTAAAGCTTTAACAGCTTCTGCGTTTTTTCTCTCAACTAAGCTAGTGATAGTTCTTCCAGCAATTTCAATACCTGCTTTCATTGCACCTTTTTCATGAGGCTTTAACTTGTTCCATACTTTTGTGTTACAAGCTAAGTGGTCAGCTGGCATAGAGTGGAAACCTGGGTATGTAGCATATTTATTTTGCTCATAGTGTCCACCTGCATAGTTAGTAGCTAAAGATGAGTAGTCAGCACCATCAATTAGACCAGTTTGTAAAGCAGTTGGAACTTCACCAAAGTCCATTACGATTGGCTTAGCACCTAATGCTGTAAAGATCATACTTTCCATTCCTGGAGGTGATCTAAATTTAAAGTCTTTTAATGAAGCAACATCTGGAATTGGTCTGCTAGATATTAAAGACTCGTGTCCTGGTATCCACCAACCAATTAATGTCATTCCATATTTGTTGTAAAGTGAATCAACAGCATCTTGAGCTCCTGGGAAATTCAAGAATTCATATTGTTGATATGGGTTATCGTATCCACCCATAACATCACCTGCGAATTGGAATGCTGCATTTTTACCTGTTTGGTAACCTGCACCAGTCATATCACAATCAATAATTCCAGTTTGTGCAGAGTTAAATACCTCAGCAGATTTACCTGTTACTGATGATGAGTAGAACATTTCTACTTTTAAGCTTCCGCCAGAAAACATTTCAACGTTTTTAGCGAATTGAGCAGCAACTTCACCATTTGGTGAACTAGCTGTAAAGTGTGTTTCAATCTTTAAAGTCTTTGCATTTGCAGAGCCAAATAAAGCAACTGAAACAATAGCTACAGCTGCTATAGTTTTAGATATAAGTTTAAACATTATCTTCCTCTCGTTTATGTTTTTTTGAAAGTTAACCATAAATGATTTTTGAGATCAACGAATTCGTTTAATGTTTATATATAGAAATTATATATATTATCTAAACTAACAACTCTCAGTTGTTTTAAACAACTTCAGAAATTAGGGGTTTTTTATTAAAAAAGCAATAAATGTTATCTACTGCCATCATACTCATTGCCAATCGAGTCTCATGAGTCGCACTACCAATATGTGGTAAAACAAAACAGTTATCTAATTTTAAATATCTTTTATCTAAATTAGGTTCATTATTAAATACATCTAAACCAGCCGCATAGATTTTTTTATTCTCGAGAGCATCAATTAAATCATCATCATTAATAGTTGATCCTCTTGAGGTATTTATAACAACAGCATGCTCAGGTAATAAATTTATAGTTGAAGCATTTAAGATGTGTTTGGTCTCAGAAGTTGCTGGTGTGTGTATACTTACAAAGTCACACTCAGGTAGCATTGACTTAATATCAGAAAAATACTTTGCCCCATCTTCTTGATCGTCGGTGAGTTTATTTCTGTTATGATAAATTATCTTCATTCCAAATGCTTTAGCACTTTTTGCAGCCATTCTTCCAATACGACCCATTCCAATGATACCTAAAGTTTTACCTGTAACAGAGTTTCCAATCATAAATTTAGTAAGATCTGGTTTTTGATTTTTCCAATTATCAGTTCTTACAAGATTATAAGCTTCACCAATTCTTCTTGAAGCTGCCAGAATTAAAAGAATAGTCGTTTCTGCTACTGCTTCATTTAAAACATTAGGTGTGTTTGTAATTTTTATTTTTTTTTCTTCTGCAGATTTTATTGAAATATTATCATAACCAACACCTACTTGAGCTATAATTTTTAATTTGCCGCTTAAATTGTTAAAAAAATTTTCACTAATTTTATCAAAACCAGTCGAAATCATACCATCATAATCATTAACAATTTTTATTAGATCACTTTCTAGAATAGGTTCGTCTTTTGGATTTAATGTTACTTCAAACTCTTTTTGAAGTTTTTCCTCTGCTAAATCTGATATTTTTCTTGAAACTAATATTTTTGGCCGCATTAGTGAGAGTCTCTTGGTAAACCTTTTGTATGTGATACGTCTAAGTATTTACCTCGAGAATTAATGCATGCACCGTCATCAACTTGGGTTACAGTGTTTCTAAATATTTCCTGCCACGGGGTTTGGTTGTTTATTATAAATTTCTTTCTATTTTTTCTTCGTTTTTTAAACTCTGCTTGAGATATTAATAGGTCTACCCTTCTTTTATTTAAGTCTATTTTTATTCTGTCATAAGTTTTAACAACTCCTAGATCTCCACCTGCTGCAGACTCTGGTGAAACATGTAATATTGAAGGACTAGCTGATGTACCGCTCTGTCTTCCATCTCCAAGTGTTGGCAGTGTATTAATACCTCTTTTTAATAGTCTATCAGGTGGTTGCATATTTATTACTTCAGCTGACCCAGGATATCCAATAGGTCCACAGCCTCTAACGATTAGTATTGAATTTTCATCTATTTTTAATTTCTTATCATTAAGTCTTTTATGATAATCCTCAGGACCTTCAAAAACTATAGCTTTACATTCAAAAGCATTTAGATGTTTAGGATTTGATAAATATCTATCCTTAAATTCTTTACTGATTACAGATGTTTTCATAATAGCAGATGAGAAAAAGTTACTTTTCATAACTAAAAATCCAGCTTTTTCAGTTAAAGCATTCTTAAATGTTTTAATCACTTTGTTATCTACAACAACTTTCTTTCTTAAGTTTTCTCCTACAGTTTTTCCTGTAACTGTCTTGATGTTAGTATGAATTTTTTTGTTTTTAATTAGTTCTTTCATTACCGCAGGTATTGCTCCGGCTCTATGAAAACTTTCCATTAAGTATTCTCCTGCAGGTTGGCAATTCACCAATAAAGGAATGTTGTGCCCAAGTTTTTGCCAATCAGAAAGATCAAATTTAATTCCCATATGTTTAGCTATTGCGCTTAAATGAATTGTGCAATTGCTTGATCCACCTATAGCACTAGCAACCACAACTGCATTTTCAAATGCTTTACGTGTCATAATTTTTGATGGGGTTAAATCCTCATGAACCATTCCAACGATTCTTTTTCCTGTTTCATAAGAAATTTGTTCTCTTTCTCTATAAGGAGCAGGAATTACTGCACCTCCTGGTAAAGACATTCCTAATGCCTCTGCTACAGAGTTCATTGAAGAGGCTGTTCCCATTGTATTGCAATGACCAACGCTTGGTGCTGAAGATGCAACCATATCCATAAATTCTTCATACTTTATATCGCCTTTTGCTAACATTTTTCTTGCTTCCCAAACTACCATTCCTGATCCAGCTAATTTTCCCTTATAAACTCCATCTAACATTGGGCCACCAGATAAAACTATCGCTGGAATATTTACTGTGGCTGCTGCCATCAAGGCTGCTGGAGTGGTCTTATCACATCCTGTTGTTAAGATAACTCCATCAAGTGGGTATCCATATAAAACTTCTACTAATGACAAATACGAGAGATTTCTATCCAACATTGCTGTTGGTCTTTTTCCTGTTTCTTGAATTGGATGAGTTGGAAATTCCATTGGAATACCACCTGCTCTTCTAATTCCATCTTTAATTCTTTTGCTTAAAGACATAAAATGCCTATTGCATGGGGAAAGATCACTGCCGGATTGTGCTATTCCTATAATTGGATTTCCAGATTGTAATTCTTTTCTTGTAAGACCATAATTTAAATACCTTTCTAGATATAAAGCCGTCATGTCAGGGTTTTTTGGATTATTGAACCATTGTTGACTTCGGAAACTCTTTTTTCTTTTTTTAGGCATAATTTAAATAATGGTTTGTTTAAGTTATTGGTTATATAATAAATTTATGAATAATCTAATAGTTTTAAACAAGAATGACAATGTGGGCGTTAGCCAATTTATTATTCCTGAAAAAACTAAAATTGAAGGTCATGATATCAGCACTATCGATCCAATCCCTTTTGGACACAAAGTTTGTTTAAAAACTATTAAAAAAGGTGATCCAATCATAAAATATGATCAAATTATTGGATTTGCTTTAGATGATATTAAACCAGGACAACATGTCCATTCACATAATTTAGAATTTAGAGAATTTAAAAGAGATTTTAAAGTTACAAATAAAAAACATGTTATTGATGAAAAAGCAGACACCTTCTTTAATGGAATTTTAAGAGATAATGGACAGGTTGCTACTAGAAATTATATTGGAATTGTAAGTACTGTAAATTGCTCAGCTACTGTTACTAAAATGATAGTTGAGAAGATAAAATATTCTGACATTTTAAAAGATTATCCAAACATTGATGGTATTGTTCCAATTACTCACTCAACAGGATGTGGAATGAATACTGAAAGTGAAGGAATGCAAATTTTTCAAAGAACTATAGATGGATTTAAAAATCATCCAAATTTTTCTCATGTATTTGTTATTGGTTTAGGATGTGAATGTGCGCAAGTCAGTTTATTTGATGAGTCTTTAAAGAAACATAACCGTATTCATTTTCTAACAATCCAAGATGAAGGTGGAACAAAAAAAATAGTCGAAAAGGTGTTATCTCAAATTAAAAATTTGCTTTCAGAAGCTAATAATGTTGAAAGATCTTCACAACCAGTAAGTCATCTAACTTTAGCTCTTCAATGTGGTGGGTCGGATGGATATTCAGGTATAACAGCAAATCCTGCATTGGGTGTTGCAGCAGATCTTTTGGTTAAAAAAGGTGGAAGTTCAATTTTATCAGAAACTCCAGAGATTTACGGAGCTGAACATTTATTAATTAATAGAGCGAGCTCACAAGAGACTGCTGATAAACTGATAAAAAGAATTGAATGGTGGAAACATTATACTTCAATTAATAACAGTTCTATGGATAACAATCCTGCGCCAGGAAATAAAAAAGGTGGTCTTACAACTATCTTAGAGAAATCCCTAGGTGCTGTTGCAAAAGGAGGAAATTCTATTCTTCAAGATGTATTGCACTATGCGGAACCTCTAAAAAATAAAGGTTTTAATTTTATGGATTCTCCAGGGTATGATCCGGTATCAGTTACGGGTCAAGTTGCATCAGGTGCTAATGTAATTTGTTTTACGACAGGACGTGGATCTTGTTTTGGCTGTAAACCAGTTCCAAGTTTAAAACTTTCTACAAACTCAGCAATGTATGAAAGAATGTCTGAAGACATGGATATTAACTGTGGAACAATTGCTGAAGGAAATGAAAAAGTTGAAGAAGTTGGTCAAAAAATATTTGAATTAGTTGTAAATACTGCTTCAGGAAATAAATCAAAAAGTGAAATCAACGGGTACGGTGACGAGGAGTTTAATCCTTGGCAAGTTGGCGTTGTAATGTAATTTTTATTTCCTGTGCCTCATCAAACATCCTTGATTAATGTAATTTTATTAGCTGCTGGTGGTTTTTTTATGTTCGTTTGTATGGACTCAATGGCAAAATACCTTGGGACAGTTATGCCAATTACCCAAGCAATTTGGGGAAGATTTTTCTTCCACTTAATTTCTTTAATTATATTTTTTTTAATTTTTAAACCAAAAGTCAATTTAAAAAAAAATTTTAAAGTTCAAATAATAAGATCAACTTTAATGGTTACCGCTACTTCATTTATGTTTTATTCTTTACAAAAATTTGACTTGGTAGATATTTATGTTGTTTTCTTCACAGCTCCATTGATTGTTTCATTACTTTCAGCGTACTTTTTGAAAGATATATTAACACCCAAGGGTATAATTTTGATGCTGCTAAGCTTTGGATCGATTATTTACTCTTTAGGACCAAGTATGAGAATATTTAGTGTTGATTTAATTTTTCCAATAGTTCCGCCAATTTGCTGGGCTCTATATCAATTTTTTACTAAACTAGTATCGGGTGATAACGATCCTTTTGCTGCAATTTTTTATACTTCTATTTTGGGTGCAATTATTTTTAGTGTATTTATATTTTTTAATTGGGTTCCATTAGAAAAAAACATCTTCTGGCTATATCTAATACTACTTGGTGCGGCAGGTTTTGTAAGTCATTCTTTGATTATCTATGCAATTCAGCTTTCTAATTTATCTTTTGTTACGAATTTTCAATATTCACAACTTGTTTGGTCAACAATTATAAATTTTTTAGTATTTGGTGTACCATTTGATTATAATAAAATTGTTGGTGTAATAGGAATTATAGTTTTTGGCATAATGTTTATTCGGACTGAGGGAACTAAAAAAATTAATTGATGAGATAATTATGAAAAATATTGGATTTATTGGTGTTGGTTATATGGGCTACGGAATAGCCAAAAATATTTTAAAATATAAAAATAATCTTTTTGTGATAGCTAATAAAAATAGAAAACCAATTGAGAAAATTGTTAGCGAAGGAGCAGAAGAAGTAAAATCTTTTGAAGATTTTTCTAGTAAAAATTTAGATGCGATGTTCATATGTGTTACCAATACTCCAATAGCAAAATTAATTTCTGAAAAAATATCTGATATTTTAGATAGTAAAACTTTAATTATTGATATCACTACTCATAATAAAACGGGATCAATGGAAACAGAGGAATTATTCAAATCAAAAAATATTAATTATGTTGAATGTCCCGTAATGGGAGGACCAGTTCAAGCAGAGGAAGGTATACTAGGGGGTATTGTTGGAGCATCAGATGAAAATTTTAAAATCGCTGAACCATACTTTAATTTTTTCTGTAAAGAATATTTTCACTTTGGACCTGTTGGAATGGGAGCAAAATCTAAGCTTTTAAATAATTTTTTATCTCTTGGAAATGCTGCATTAGTTAATCATTTAGCTAAAAGTGCTAAAGAAATGGGCTTAGATTTAAAAAAAGTATTTGATGTCGCAAAACTTGGTTCTGGAAATTCAGCAGCACTTAATAGAGTTTTTGATAATCTTTTAAAGGGTGATTTTACTGGATTTAAATTTACGGCAAGTAATTCCGTAAAAGATTTAACTTATATTCAAGACTTATTAAAAGATTTTCCTGAAGCTGAAAAAGTTGCTGAAGTAAATAAAAATTATTTTCAAAAAGCTGTTGATGACGGTTACGGTGAAAATTTTATTAGTGAATTAATAAATAAAAAATAATTTTGGAATAACTTAAGTTACCGGGAATCTACTAAAGCACTAGGTTGTATTCAATAAATATATTTACTCAAAATTAAAATAAATAAATTGAAATTATATTAATTATAATTACCTTTTTTGTAGAAGGAGGTTTATGTTAATACTTTCACCACCTGATACTTAGCTGAACAGCTTTTCATTTGAAAAATATAACGAAAAATAAAATCCTTTCGGATTTAAATGCCAAAGAGGCGATACAAGGGAGCTCTTTAGGTATACACTTAAAGAGCGAACCCTTTTAAAACTAATTTACTGATTTTAATATTTCTAGTGGAAGTGGAGCTTCTGGGTATTTTTTTTGACATAACTTTTCATAGTTTTTACAAAAACTCATGATAGTTTTTTGAACTTCTTTTTTATTTTTATTTGAAAGATTAAGTTTTTTAATTAATTCACTGCAACTTTTTTCTAATTCTTTTATTTGTTTTCCTGAAAAAAATTCTCCTGTTTCTATTTCCCAATAAGTGTCTTCAAGCTCATCATCAGTTAGATCATTTAATTTTTTTTGTAATAATTTAATAGTCTCATCCTCAGTTGCCTTATCTCTCATGGGAGAATCCTTAAGTTTTACAAGACATTTATCTCTTAATCCATCAATGAAATGAAAATAAGGTTTACCCTCTGAAAAATCTCTAAAATGATTTGTATTAAAATACTTATCTATAGCCTTTTCTGTTGAAACCTTTTCTTTGCCTTTAATTATCGCAATTTGTACATAAACTTCTTGGCTAATATATTCTTCAATATGATCTTTAACTTTTTGAGGTATCATTTTTATATTGGTAACTAATGTTCTTCTCTATACCTACTGTGACAATCTTTGCAATTACTCCACATAAATTGTTTCAAGGTTCCTCTTATATCATCGGCGTCTTCAATTACAGACGTAAGTTTTATCATATCCTCAGATGCTTTTGTCATTAATGCATTAAAAGCATCTTTTTCTTCCCAAACAGTTGGTAAAGCTTCAGTATCAAATTCATCTTCAGTGCTTTCGGGAAATAGATCTATCAAAACTTTATAATTTTCACTCATTTCAATCATTAGTTTTTTTGCTTTTTCAAAATCTCCTTTTGACGAAAAAGCTTGTACTCTTTTTGCTGTACTATAGTTTTTACTAAACAATGCTTGTCTACTTTTAACAATATCTTCTACTGTTAACTCAGCATTACCAGATGAGACAAAAAATATGCTTAAAATTGAAAATAAAATTATTTTAATATATTTTTTTATGTGATTAAATAAAATATGCATCTAACAAACACCGTAACAGAGTATGGTATTATCTCAAAGGTGTTACATTGGCTCAGCGCAATTATTCTTTTAATACAAATGCCTTTGGGTTTTTATTTAGTTGATTTAGATTTCGGTGATCAAAGAATAACCATTGAAGATATACACGTTACATTAGGTTTAACCGTTTTTTATATAGTCATAATAAGGTTAATAAATAATATACTTAATCCAACTCCAAAATTAGATCCAAGTATTTTTAAAGGACAAAGATTTCTAGCAAAGTTGAACCATGTTCTTTTATATGTTGCTATTTTATCAATAACAATTTCAGGAATATTAAAAAAATTATTTAATGGTGAAACACTAACAATATTGTTTAGAGAAGTTCAAATTAATGAAAATTTTGATTTAGCAGATCAGTTTTACGAAATTCATATTCTTTCAAATTATACACTTATTGGTTTAATAGTGATTCATATAACTGCTGTTATTATTCACAAACTATTTTTTGGAGACAATTTATTAAAAAGAATTCTTTAATATTAATGACAAGCAATTCCAAATTTTTTTAATCTCCAATAATTATAAGGCCAAGGAGTTAAAAAACCTACAATCAGCATGATAGGCACCACCCACCACGTTAAAATTGCACCTCCAGTTAACACATAGTCAGTCAAGTTCATCATAATTTCCATACTGATCATTGAAATTAAACTCATTCCACAAGCAGTTTTAAATGCATTAATAAAATTAAAATTTTGTGTCATTAAAATTATTGTTTCTAAAATAATACTTGTGATCAATCCATTGATTATTGCTAAAATCATTATTCCTAAAACTGGAAAAGGAATTTGAGTTAGTTGAAAAAACAATATTGTTCCAAAATCACCAATTGCACAACCAAGTACACACCAAGCTGTATTTTTTGCGCTTCTTTTCCAGGTATGTCTACATGACCAATGAAATGTGGAGGTATTCATAATAATTTGATATTAATTATAAATGATTTTTAGACAAGTTTTTGATAATAAATCATCAACTTATACTTATCTTATTGCGTCGTCAAAAGGTCGCGAGGCAGTTATAATTGATCCAGTAATTGAGTATGTTGAAAGCTACATTAAGATACTAAACGAGTTAGATTTAAAATTAGTTAAGGTAATAGATACCCATATTCATGCTGACCATGTAACTGGTGCAAGTAGACTGAAGCAAGCAACAAATTGCTCTACACTTATGGGGGAACACACACCTGCTGATACTGTAGAAATTAAAGTAAAAGACGATGAAATAATAAAAATTGACCAAATAGAAATTAAAGCGATGTATACACCTGGTCATACTTCTGACAGCTATAGTTTCTTAATGGATAACTATTTGTTTTCAGGAGATACTCTTTTAATTAATGGTACTGGCAGAACAGATTTTCAAAACGGAAGTTCAAAAGATGCGTATAATTCAATCTTTAATAGATTGTTAAAATTACCTGAGGATACCATTTTGTATCCTGGCCATGATTATAACGGTAAAGAATTTAGTACTATTGGTAATGAAAAAAAATTTAATCCAAGGTTGCAGGTTAAAAATGTTGATGAATATGTTGAGCTTATGTCGAATCTTAATTTAGCAAAACCACAATTAATAGATATCAATGTAAGTAGAAATATTAAGTTAGGTGCTAACTAAAAACAACAAATATTAAAAACCAATAAGAAACTAATCCAGCTGAAATTGTTGCAATAATATTTTTTGAAAAATAACCTACAATTACAGCGACTAATGCTCCAAAAATTTTGGGATCATTCATTTCTATAAAAGTTCCAAAATCATTTATAAATATTCCTGGGAATATTATTGCTGGGAATACTGCAGAAGGAACATATTCTAACACTGCTTTAATTTTATCTCCCAACATATCTCTACTTATTAAAGCGATCATGGTCATTCTAGTGAAGTAAGTTAATATTCCAGCAAAAATTATTGCAGTAAGAGTCATTTTTTTAACCTCAATAATAGTGCGGCCACAAATAAAGCAATTATTGGTGAAATAATTATGTAAGATTTAAATGGAGCATCAAAAAATAACAGTGAACTTAAACCACAAGTAATCATTACAATTACATGATCTAATTTTTTTAAATCCTGAACAACAATTGCTATAAACGTTAGAGGAATTGCAAATTTTAATCCAAGTTCCTCTGGAACAAATGATCCTAAAACAATACCTGATAAAGTTGCAATTTGCCAACAAACCCACATTGTACAACCGGTACCAATTAAATGATAATGTAAAAATTCTTCACTTCTATTTTTTTTGAAAAATTTATTAGACTCAGCAAATCCTTGATCGACAACAACATAAGAAATTAATAATTTTTTTATAAAAGATAATTTTTCTAAATATTCAGATAAAACTGCTCCATATAATAAATGTCTTGAATTTATAATTCCAACAGAAGCAACTGCAACTAAACTTGATGCACCCCCCGATAACAATTGTAAAAATACTATCTGCGAAGCTCCTCCAAAAATGATGAAAGACATTGCGTAGACTAAATATGGGTGAAATCCAAGTTCGACACCGATTGCTCCACAAATTATTCCAAATGGAATTACTGAAAGCATATGTGGAGAAATATCTAACATCCCTCGAGTGAATAATTGTTTTTTAGTAAGCATTTGCTTGTTTTATTAAAAACAAACTATGTGATCAATATTAATCGGTCTTTTAATTCCAAACTTTTCGTCAGCTTCATGTTGGTGTTCATGATGAGAATGAACAAAAACTGGAATTAATAAATCGCTATTGGTTTTTAAAGTATAGATAAAGTTTGTTCCTCTAAATTTTCGATCTACTACTTCAAGCTTTAGATTACTTTTATCGTCATGTTCAAGGTCCTCTGGTTGTAATAATAATTGTACATTTGAACCTTTTGGATAATGCTTAATAAAATTACCTTTAATAGTTCCAAGATCGTCATTTTCTAATGAGTTTTCTCCTGTTACTTTTGCTGGAATTAAAATTCCACGATTTAAAAAATTTACTACTTCGACTGAATTTGGAAAATGATAAACATTATAAGGATCATCAAACTGTTTAATTTGACCATCTAATATAATTGCACATTTGGAACCAAGATAAAAAGCTTCATAGGAGTCATGTGTAACAATTATTGTTGTAATTTTTAATTTACTTAATATTTTTTTTAGTCTTACTTGAATTTCTTCTTTAAAACTTTGATCTACATTAGATAGAGGTTCATCTAAAAGCAAAAGATCAGGTTGTGTTAATAGCGATCTTGCAAGCGAAGCTCTTTGTGCTTCCCCTGCGCTAATTTCATGTGGAAATTTTGGTAATATTTTTTCTATACCAAGAAAATCTATAATCTCTTTAAAACTAAGTTTTTTCTTTCTTTTTCCTTTATTTCTCTCTGCGCCTAATAAAATATTTTTTTCAACTGTGTAATGAGGAAATAAACTGTTGTCCTGAAAAGCTAAAGATATGTTTCTATCTTCAGGTTCTACATTTTTATCTTTAGACGATAATAATTTTCCGTTTAATTTTATTGAACCTTTATCAATTTTTTCTAAACCAGCTATAGTTCTAAGTATTGTAGTTTTTCCAATTCCTGAAGGACCGAGAATACACAAAGTATCCCCTTCATTTTCAATCGCAAAAGATGCGTTCTTGACTTTGATCTTTCCACCTATAGTGAAATCAACATTTTTAATCTCTAAATAACTATCGCTCATTTTCCCTCAGTATATATTTAGATGTAAGCATTATAAATAGAGTTGCAATCAAAATTAAAAATAATGAAGGAACAGCTGCGGCTTCTAATAAATCTTCTGAAGCAGATATATAAGCTGTAGTTGCAAATGTTTCAAAATTAAAAGGTCTTAAAATCAAAGTGATTGGTAGCTCCCTTATTATTTCTAAAGAAATTAGTATTCCAACAAATAAAAGAGAATTTCTTAAGAAAGGTACATGAATATTCATAAAAGTTTTCTTTTTTGAGTAACCAAGTAAATATGAACTTTCATCAACGGAAATGTTTATTTTTTCATAACCAGATTTTATTCCATTAAAAGCTAATGAATAGAATCTTACAAAATAAACTAAGACAAGTCCTAGAATAGAACCAATAAACATTTTTTTAATAGATAAAAAACCTAGTGCTTTTACAACATTGTCATCAAACCAAGCAATAAAAGTTATAAATGCCACTGCTAAAATTACTCCTGGAATTGCATAACCAGAAATAGATAAAGTAGATAAAGCGTTTAAAGTTTTATTTTTAGAGACTCTATTTCCATAATTAGAAATTAAAGAAAAAATTATTAAAACTAAGCTTGATAACAATACCAAGTACAAGGTGTTTAATGTTAAAGTTACTACTGGAATGTCAAAAAGATTTTCAGGAAATTTTAATGTCCAATAAAGCATTTGACTTAGTGGAAATAAAAAACTTAAGAAAAAAACTACGAAGCAAATTGAGAACGCTAAAAATGCTTTAGTTCCTGATAGTTGAATTTTTTCTTTTTGTTTAAATCCACCTTTAGTATTGGTGTGATATCTTGCCTTTTTTCTAGATAAATTTTCCAAAATAAATATTGCAAAAATAAATAAAAGAAGAAAAAAAGATATCCTGTTTGAGAAAGCTAAGTCATCAAATGTAATCCAAGAATTGTAAATACCTGTTGTTAAAGTATTTATAGAAAAGAAATCAACTGCCCCAAATTCAGCTAAAGTTTCCATCGCAACTAGAGAAAGGCCTGCAACAATTGCTGGTCTAGCGGCAGGTAAAATTAAGGAATAAAAGGATTTTGCTTTTGAAAATCCTAAATTTCTACCTAAATCAATTAAATTTTGAGATTGATACTGAAACGATGCTCTTGAGAGAATATAAACATAAGCAAACAGTGAAAAAGATAGAGAAAGTACAGCCCCTATCAGACCATCAAACTTTGGAATGCTTTGATTATAATTTGCTTCTCCAAACAAATTATTCAATATCGAATATAAAGTTCCATAATTTTCAAAGAAAGCTGTCAATGAATATGCGTAAATATAAGGAGGTACAGCAAAAGATAATATAAGTGCCCATTTAAAAAAATTACTAAAAGGAAATTTATAAAAAGAAACTAAATAAGCCGTACTGGTTCCAATTAAGAAAGTTAAAACTAAAACACTAATCAGCAAAACTAGTGAATTAAAAATATATTCAAACAAAAAGGTATCTTTTAGAATTTGATAATAATTTGATGTATCCTCAAAAAAACTAGTGAATACAGTAACAATTGGTATAGCAACAAAAATTGACACCAATAAAGAACTTAAAAACCAAAAATTAATTTTTTTTAAATACATTTTTACCCTTTTGTTCAAGTGAACATAATCAATAGTAGGGTAAATAACTATTGAGTTATGTTCACTTTTTGAAAATTAACTTTTTAAATCAAAAATATTAATGATACGATCAATATCATCATTTCCGATCTCAGATAATTTTCTATTATTTATTTTTTTTTTAATTTTTTCACATTGTGACAAGCATGGCTCACAAGTTATCTGACCATCTAGAGAACCACTTTTGCCTGGAGAAATGTCTAAATTAAAATTAAATAAATTTTTTCTCACTTTTTCCTTACTTCCATCCAGCAGCTGTCATTACCTCTAATGCAGCAGCTTGATTTTTTCCATAGCTTGAAACTTTAGTTATTAAATCTTGTTTAAAATCTAATCCTAAATTATTCACTACTAATGGATTTGGAGATACTCCAGCTATCATTGGAAACTCAAAAGTATTATTTGTAAAATGTTCCTGAGACTCTGGTGATAATAAAAAGTCAACAAGAGCAATAGCATTTGCTTTATTAGGAGCCCCTTTTACTAAAGCTGCACAACTAATATTCATGTGTGTTCCTCTATCATTTTGATTAGGAAAAAATGCCTTAACTTTTTTAGCAGCCGCTTGTTGTTCTGCTCCTTTATTGCCAGATAGCATTAGTGCCAAGTAATAAGTATTTGCTACAGCAATATCAGCTTCTCCAGCTGCAACTGCCATAATTTGAGCTCTGTCATTTCCTTTTGGTGTTCTTGCCATATTAGCAACAACTCCTTTAGACCATTCAGCAGCAGCTTTCTTTCCATTATTCTCAATCAATGAAGCTACAAGAGATTTGTTATAAATGTTGCTTGATTTTCTAATTACTAATCTACCTTTCCATTTTGGATCAGCTAGACCTTCATATGTAAGACCTGATAATTCAGCACCACTAACTCTTTCTGGTGAATAGTAAATTATTCTTGCTCTTTTAGCTACTCCTACCCAGTGTGTAGTTCTAAAATTTTTTGGAACAGAAGATTTAATTGTTGCGGACACCAAACCACTTTGTGTCATTCCTTTAGCCTTGAAAGCTCCACATCTTCCAGCATCAGCAGTAATATAAAGATCAGCTGAAGAGTCAGTCCCTTCTTCAATCATTCTTTTTTCTAATGCACTGGCCTTTCCATTAATCAGGTTTACTTTAATTCCAGTTTTGTTGGTGAATTTGCTATAAAGCTCATTATCTGCCTTGTAATGTCTTGCATTGAAGATATTTACTTCTTTTGCAATCGCAAAAGACGAGACTATTAAAGAAAGAAAAAAACTTATTATTGTTACTTTTTTCATTGTATCCTTTTCTTTACCCTAGTTATTTTGCGAATGAGACTTATTCTCAATGCGAATGATTATCAATCGCATATTTTGTCGCAGAATACAAGAGTTATTTGATATTATTTGTAGGGGGTATTTTTATTTCCAATCGCCAATTTTACTGAATAAGAAATTTCTAAAAGCTTGAACTCTAGCTGTGTTTTTTAAGGATTGAGGATAAACAAAGTGAGCTTCTGTTATTGGTCCTTCTACTTTTGGAAGTACTTTAAGTATATTGCTAGTATTGGTTACTAAATATTCTGGCAATGCTGCCAACCCTACTCCAGACTCAACACCATATAATAAACCACTAACACTATTTACCTTCATAATAGATTTTCTTTTTTTTCCATCGTGCATTCCTATTTTTAAAGCCCAATCAGGATTATAAACTGGCGAAGGAGCACCTTTTCCAAATGAAATAAATTTATGTTTGTTTAAATCATTAACTGTTTTTGGCATCCCATTTTTTTCTAAGTATTTATTTGATCCATAAATATAATACTTAATATCAACTAATTTTTTCTGAATATAGTTAAGCTGTTTTGGTCTTCTCATAAAAATTCCGATGTCAGCTTGACGAGTACTTAGATCTAATTCTTTATCATCAAAAACGAGTTCAATCTCAATTTCTGGATTAAGTGTCATAAATTCTTGAATTCTTGGTGTTAACCAGTGAGTTCCAAAACTTCTGACAGTAGTAATTGTTAATTTACCTGTTGGCTTACTTTTTTGATCTCCTAATGAGGTTTCAACTTCTTTTAGTTTGCTTATTACTTCATGGGCTGTTTTAAAAACATATTCTCCATTTTGAGTAAGTGTTAATCCTCTAGCGTGTCTTTCGAACAATTGTACTTTTAAATCTTGTTCTAATGATTGAATTTGTCTGCTAATTGCTGATTGACTGAGATTTAAGTTAACAGTAGCGTTCGTAAAACTACCTGC
>CACMIH010000008.1 GCA_902613755.1 uncultured Pelagibacteraceae bacterium | reverse complement strand
ATGTTAGATCGTTTCTTAATTAAATCAATTAACTCAGTATCAGTTGCTTTAATCGCTAATGGTCTTTTTTTACTGTTTTTAATTCTATTTAACAATATTTCATCATCCCAATTTAGCCAAAAAGATAAATGATTTTTCAAAATTTCTTTCCTAATATTATTATTTGTAAAAGCTCCTCCACCAAGTGAAATTACAGTAGAGTTTAATTTGAGTTTTTTTAAAGTTGTCTGTTCTTCAATTTTTCTAAAATAATCCTCACCCTTAACTTCAAAGATTTTTTTTATTGTAATGTTTAAATTTTTTTCAATTTCTTTATCGATATCTACAAAATTTAATTTTAATTTCTTAGCTACTAAGGACCCAATAGAGCTCTTACCTGAACCCATCATTCCCAAAAAAACTAGATTTTCTTTTGATTTCATAAGTTTCTTTATTGAAAAAACATAAATATGTCTTAATTTGAAATTATTTAAAAGTATATGCAATTCATTAAAAACACAAGTTCAGGCAAAGCAAGTATCATAGGACTTGTGATTAAATCTATAATTGGATTAGGGGTTATTTTAGGTATTATTTTTTTTCTAAGTACAATTGATTTTCCTGCACCTAAAAAAGAAATTGAAAAAATTATTCCAAATGAAAATTTTAAAATCGTCAAATAAGAAAACTCTTTTAATTCAATTAGTTTGTCTTGTTTTTTTTACACAGGTGTTAGCTGAAGAAAAACCAATTGATATTTGGAATATAGAAAAAAAAGATAATCAAGTTATTTCAGAAACAAATATTTCAAGTGAAGATACTGCAGGCAAAACGCAGAATAGTGTTTACGAATTACAAACAAATAAACAAAAGAATACAATTAAACTTGATAAAGAATTTTTATCAAAAGAAATTAAAATTGTTGGGTTATACGATCCAAGTGAATATGGCCTAAGCATGGATATGTGGTCAAACTCAGACGGAGTCAAATTAAAAAATTTATTTCAGAATATTAGTAAGTTTAATCTTTCAGAGGATGCATCTGACATAATGCACATATCTTTATTAACCAATGCTTATTCCCCAACTCAAAATATCACTGAGAAAGAATTTATGAGCTTTAAATCTAATTGGTTAATAAAAGATGCAAACTTAGAATTAATAGAGGAGTATTTGATTAAAAATCAAATAATAAATTTACATCCAAATTTAGCAAGATATTTGGTTGACAGTTATTTATCAGAATCAAACGTGAAAAAATCATGTGAGGTCTTTTCTAAAAATACTGAACCAATTCAAGATGAATATCTATCTAAATTTAATTTATATTGTTTAATTAATTATGGAAAAAATGAAGAGGCACAACTAATCTTAGATTTAAAAAAAGAGTTAGGTTTCGAGGACAATTATTTCGAAAACAAAATAAATTATTTATTTGGATATCTAGATGAAGTAGATAAAGAAATATCAATAAATTCGATTTTAGATTTTCATTTAGCACATAGAACTAACCCTGAGTTTTCTTATGAACCAAATCAAGATACACCTAGAATAATTTGGAAATATCTTTCAGCTGCAAATTTACTTTACAAAATTCAAGATGTAGAAATTACGGATGTAGAAAAAATTTCTACAATAGAAAAAGCTGTTAATGATAAAAATTATTCTGAGGAGGAGTTATTCGAATTTTATAAAAAATTCCAATTTAATATTAACCAATTTTTAAATGCAAAAGAGGCATATAAATCTCTATCTTCAATCGAAGGACGAGCTCTTTTATATCAACGCATCCTTTTAACAGCAGAACCAAAAATTAAATTAGAATTTATTAAGGTTTTAAAGGATCTATTTATATCTGATGAAATAGGTGATGCCTTTGATTCAGAATTAAAAAATTTTTTGGATGAAATTAATGTCGAGGATGTGCCCTCAAATTTTACTTCATTTTACAATAGTAATTTAAATATGAAAGAGACAGTTGATAAAAAGATTAAATACAATAGTAAAATTTTACATCAATCAAAACTTATAAATTATTTTAATGGAGATTATGCAAAATCTAAAATTGAGGAAGATTTAGATAAATTTTTAAAGAAAATTAAAAAAGATAAAAAATATTTTTTATCGAAAAAAGATATAATTTTTTTAGAGGCGCTTAAATCTGATGGAGTTGAAATTTCTAAAAAATATGATGGTCTCTACGAAATAAAGCAATCAGAAATGCCTGCAGATATTCAAACAATGATAGATAATAATGAGATTGGTGCTGCATTGTTAAGAATAATTGAGGTAATTGGACCTGATAAAATTGAAAATATTGATGAAGATACAGTCTATTTTATTATCAATACTTTAAATCAATTAAATGTTGATATAATTAGAAATAAACTGTTGCTTAAAGTTCTTCCTTTAAAAGTATAAAAATTATAATAAAATAAAATCAAGTTATGGCTATCAGAACTATAATAACAGAACCTAATAAGTTACTTAGACAAATTTCTAAATCAGTCAATGCTGTTGGTAAAGAAGAACAAAAATTGATGGATGATATGCTTGAGACAATGTATTCCGCAAATGGAATTGGTCTCGCGGCCATACAAGTAGGTGTACCAAAGAGAATTATTGTTATGGATATAAGTAAAGATGAGAATAAAAAAGAGCCAAGATATTTCGTAAATCCAGTTATTAAAAATAAAGATCCACTAAAAGCAACTTATGAAGAAGGATGTCTTTCTGTTCCAAATCAGTTTGCAGAAATTGATAGATCTAGTAAGTGTGAAGTAGAATATCTTGATTATGATGGAGAAAAGAAATTGTTAAAGGCAGACGGTCTTCTTGCAACATGTATTCAGCATGAAATGGACCATTTAGAGGGGATACTATTTATTGATTATCTTTCAAAATTAAAAAGATCAATGATAATTAAAAAATTATCAAAATTAAAATCTACCTCAGCAGAAGCTTAATCAATGCTAAAAAAAATAGTTTTTATGGGTACTCCCATGTTCTCTGTTCCAATTTTAAAATCGCTTTATCAAAATGGATATCCTGTTTGTTGTGTTTATACTCAGCCACCTCAAAAATCTAAAAGAGGTCAAAAAATTAACAAATCGCCTATTCAATTAATTTCAGAAACTTTAAATATAGAATTTAGAACACCAAGTTCATTAAAAGAAAATTTAGAGGAATTAGAATATTTTAAATCATTAGAGGTGGATTTGGCAATAGTTGTTGCTTATGGTCAAATTATACCAAAGTCGTATTTAAATTTAACTAAAAAAGGATTTATTAATATACATGCATCTATTCTTCCAAAGTGGAGAGGTGCTGCTCCTATTCAAAGATCAATTATGAATTTAGATAAAGAGACAGGGATTAGTATTATGAAAATAGGTGAGGAACTAGATGCAGGACCGGTATGTAATGTTTATAAAATTAATATAGAAAATAATTTAAATGCTGAAGATATTAATGAAAAGCTATCAAGTTTGGCAGCAGAGAAAATTTTAGATAATATAGATAATATATATGAGGATAAAGCAAACTTTATAGAACAAGATCATTCATCAGCTACATACGCTTCAAAAATTCAAAAATTAGAGGGGCAGATTAATTGGAAAGAGGATGCTAAAATTATAATTGGTAAAATAAATGGACTTTATCCAGTTCCAGGAGCTTATTTCATGTTTAATGGTGAGAGATACAAAATATTAAAAGCAGAAATTGGTCAAGCACAAGGAAAACCAGGTGAGGTTTTATCTGACCATTTAGAAATTTCGTGTGGAGACAAAAAATCAATAAAAATAAAAGAAATACAAAAACAAGGAAAAAAGCCCCAAAGTATTGGTGAATTTGTTTTAGGAACACAAATTAAAAAGGGTTCATTCTTGTAATGAATAGATACCAAATTCTTATTGAGTATGTAGGGACAAATTTTAGAGGATGGCAAATTCAAAAAAAAGGCCCAACAATTCAAGGAATAATTCAAGAAAAATTATCAAAATTATTAAAAGAAAAGATTATTTTATACGGTCAAGGAAGAACTGATGCAGGGGTTCATGCATTTGAGCAATCTGCACACTTTGATTGTAAAAGTAAAATAACCGATATAATTAAATTTTTAAAATCTATAAATCATTTTTTAAATTTAAAAAATATTGCAATTAAAAATATTAAAAAAAGAAATAATAAATTTCATGCTAGATTTTCAGCAAAGCAAAGAATTTATAAATATTTTATTTTTAATCAAATAAGCCAACCTATAATTGAAAAAAATAGAGCATGGCATGTTCGAAGACCTTTAAACTTAGAATTAATGAAAGAAGGAGCAAAAAAGTTAATAGGAACTCATGATTATTCAACTTTTAGATCTTCAAGCTGTAATGCAAAAAGTCCAATTAAAACTATAAAATTAATAAATATTAAATCATCAAAAAATAAAATTGAATTTCAATTTAGTTCTCAATCGTTTTTACAACATCAGGTTAGATCTATGGTTGGTTGTTTAAAATATTTGGGAGAAAAGAAATGGGATTTGAAAACTTTTGAAAAGAGATTTAAGTCAAAAAAAAGAACTCTTTGTGCTCCTCCAGCACCACCAGGTGGTTTATTTTTATTTAGAGTTCTTTATTAATTTATTTTTATTGCTCATAGCAAATTTTTTATTTATTCGCCATCTAGACTCGGCTCTTACAATATAGCCACAACAGTTTTTTGATTTACATTTACAGGGAAATTGTTTGTAGTTTTCATCATAACCAAATCCATAATCGCAGGTAAACTCCTCACCTTTTTTAATGTCTTTGATTGCTTTGACCCAAATTTTTAATCCCTTTCCATCGTAATCACAATTATTATCACAAGAATGATTAATTAAACCTGCAGTATTCCATGGAAAATCTCCATCGAGATCGTATCTTTTATTTATAGTAAATAAATAAATGGGTTTATTATTATCGTACTTATCAGAATCTTGTGTTTGTTTTTTTGTTATAAGTTTTCCAACATAGTCAATTATTTTGGTTCCCTTTTTAATGTCGCGAGTTGCATAAAGTCCTTTACCTTTATTATCAATTCCAGATTTTTTTATTTTATATAATTTCATGAAGATTTTTTATTTAGAGTTTTCTTAAGAATTATCAATTAAATTCTAAAAGAGCATCAACGTGTCTTTTAGTGCTGTCTCGAAGTGCATTTAGATCATAACCGCCCTCTAAAATTGAAACAACTTTTCCATTACAAAATTTTTTAGAAGCCTCTAATATTCTTTTGGTAATAGTAAAATAATCCTCTGTTTTTAAATTAAATTGAGCAAGAGGGTCATCTTCATGGGCATCAAAACCAGCGCTAATCAATATAAACTCTGGTTTAAACTCTTCTAATTTTTTTAATACACGGTTAAATACGTTTAAATATTCTTCTGAACTTATGCCGGCTGCTAAAGGTATATTAAAGATATTGTTAAATTTACCTCTTTCTTGTTCTGAACCAGTCCCTGGGTAGTAGGGATATTGGTGAGTAGATATAAAAAGAACATTTTCATTCTCATAAAAAATATCCTGTGTTCCATTACCATGATGTACGTCAAAATCTATTATTGCAACTTTGTTATAATTATATTTTTTCAATAAATAATTAGCACCAATACTCACGGAATTTAAAATGCAAAAGCCAGCGGCCTTATTTTGTGAGCTATGATGTCCTGGAGGTCGAACACCACAAAATGCATTTTTAAATTCTTTTTTTTCTACTCCATCGATTGCAGCAATTATTGATCCAACTGCATCGAAAGTTGCATCTTTGCTTCCTGGTGAAATAATCGTATCACCATCAAGTGAAGAAAAACCTTTTTTTGGAAAAGAACTTTTTACTAAATTTAAGTAATTTATTTCATGTGTAGTTAAAAGAATGTCATCAGAAACTTTAGATGGTTTCTTCCATATAATATTTTTATTATTAAGTTTTCTAAAATTTTCTACTATGACTGATACTCTTGCTATTTGTTCTGGATGACCAGGACCTGTATCATGATTTTGAGATGTATCTGATGTAATTAAACCAGTTTTCACTTAAAGTAGTTATTTAAGATTTTAGTATAAATTAAAGTTAATCTTTTTAAATCAGATAAGGACACACATTCTCCTACCTTATGCATAGTTTTTCCTACTAACCCAAATTCTAAACATGGAGCTATTTTTCTTATAAATCTAGCATCTGACGTACCACCAGTTGTAGACAGTTTTGGTTTAATTTTAGTAATTCTCTTAATTGTATTTTGTATCATAAATGTGGTTTTGTTAGGCTTAGTTAAAAAAGACTCTCCAGAAACACTATATTCGATTTTATATTTTGATTTATTTTTATTACAAATTTTTTTAATTATTTTATTTATTTTATTCTTTAATTTATAAGATGTGTGTTTGTTATTAAATCTAATATTAAAGGATGCACTAGCTAATCCTGGAATTACATTATCAGCTGAATTATCAATGTTAATTTTTGTTATTTCCAAATTTGTAGGTTGAAAATCTTTTGTACCTTTATCAAATTTAATTTCCTTTAACTCTTTTAGTATTCTAACTAAAGCAGTTGACGGATTGTTAGCTCTATTTGGGTAAGCTACATGACCTTGAATACCAATGACAGACAATTTTCCAGTCATACTACCTCTACGACCAATTTTAATCATTTCTCCTAATTTATTTGGATTCGTAGGTTCTCCTACTAAGCAAAAATCAATTTTTTCTTTTCTTTTTTTCAAATACTCAACAACTTTTTTTGTCCCATTAATTGCAATTCCTTCTTCGTCTCCAGTGATTAGAAGACTAATAGATCCATCAAATTTTTTATTTATTTTAGAAAAATTACTTACCGCAGTAACAAATGCCGCTATTGAGCTTTTCATATCATTTGCACCTCTGCCAATTAAGTATCCATTCTTAACAGCGGGTTTGAATGGATTAACAGTCCAATCGTTTAAATTACCAGGTGGTACTACATCTAAATGACCTGCATAACAAAAATTTGGACTTGTTGTACCAAGTCTTGCATAAAGATTTTTTACAGGATAACTATTTTTATCTTTGAACTCGAGAATTTTAGTTTTAAAGCCGATTTTTTTTAATTTTTTTTCTAAAAATTTAACAACACCGGCATCAGTTTTTGTAACAGATGGAAAACTAATTAGCTCTTTAGCTAATTGAAGTTCATTATTTTTTTGCATTTTTATTCTCTTAAAAGATCATTAACTGATGTTTTTGATCTCGTTTTTTCATCAACTTGTTTAATTATTACTGCACAATACAAAGATGGCGCTTGTGGCTTGTTTTTATCTGGCAAGGATCCTGGGACTACCACTGAATAAGGTGGAATTTTTCCATAAGTTATTTCACCAGTTTTTCTATTAACAATTTTTGTTGATTGTCCAATATACATCCCCATACTTAGAACAGAACCTTCTCCAACTATTACACCTTCTACTACTTCGGACATTGCTCCTAAGAAAACATTATCCTCAATAATTGTTGGTAATGCTTGAGCAGGTTCTAATACACCTCCAACACCAGTACCAGCTGAGATATGACAATTTTTTCCAATCTGACAACAACTTCCTGCACGACTAAATGTATCCATCATTGTTCCTTCATCAATGTATGCACCAATATTTACATAACATGGCATTAAAACAGCATTTTTTCCTACAAATGATCCTTTTCTTACTGGTGAATTAGGTACCATTCTAAAACCAGCTTTTTCATGATCTTCTTTTGTCCATCCAGCTGTTTTTCCTTTAAGCAAATGAGCTTTGTCATACCAGCTACTGTAAGGACCATTTAAATTTTCCATAGGATACATTCTAAAGCTTAACATGATAGCTTTTTTTAGATATTGATGAGTAACCCATTCGCCATTGATCTTTTCAGCTACTCTTGCTTTTCCGCTGTCTAAATCATCAATAATTTGATTAACAGCATCCTTTAAAGATTTATCTGAATTTTGACTTACCTGGTCTTTATTTTCCCACGCTTCATTTATAATATTTTCAATACTCATAATTTTATGAGTTTTTTAATAACCTTATTTCTTTTAAAAATAAAGAAAGATTTTCTATTTTGTAATCAATATAGTCTTCATCAGACTCTTTTTTCCCCCAGTATTCATCATTGATTAACCAAACTGTTTTTGCTCCTCTTTCTTTTCCAATTGATAAGTTTTTTGCAATATCTTCAATGTAAAGTGTCTCAGTTGGATCGATTTGAAATTTTTTGACCATAAGATCAAATGCTTTTGCTTCAGGTTTTGGACTGTATTCAGCATCAACAATATCAAATACACCGTCAAATTGATCATCAATTCCTAAGTGAGTAGTAATATTTTTAACATGTTCTTTGCTACCATTTGTAAACACAAATTTGTTTAGATTAATATTTTTCAGCTCATTCCTTAAAGCGGTATCTTTTTCTAAAAAATCTAAATTAATATCATGCACGTAGTCTAAAAATTCTCTTGGAGGTATATCATGATGTATCATTAAACCATTAAGGCTAGTGTTATATTTATGAAAATAATTTTTTTGTAATTCTTTTGCTTCTTTTAAATCTACATTTAATTTATTTGAAATATATTGAGTCATTTTTTTACTTACTTGACCAAATACTCCTTCAAGATCACTGTAAAGTACCCCATCACAATCAAATAGTATGTTTTTGATATTCTTTAATTCGTTCATTGTCTTATTAGGGTCCCAGAGCCTTTGTCAGAGAATATCTCCCACAAACATGAATGTGGCTTTGTGCCATTGATTATGCCAACTGCTGTTACACCATTATTCACTGCATCTAAGCACGCATTAATTTTTGGTATCATACCTTCCGTAATAGTTTCGTCTTTAATCATCTGCATTATCGCAGATGAAGAAATTTCTTCTATTAATTTTTTATTTTTATCTAGAACACCATCCACATTCGTCATCAATAAAAGTCTTCTTGATTTTAAAGATTTTGCAATGGCCATTGCGGCAGTATCTCCATTAATATTATATGTTTGATTTTCTTTACCTAATCCTAATGGTGAAATTATAGGAATTTTATTTTGATTAATTATATTTAATATTTGTTCATTATTAATTTCATTTGGTATTCCTACAAATCCTAGCTCTTCTGCTTCTGGTAAAGTTTTTATAACATTATTATTTTTTGTATGAATAGAGATTGCTTCTGTTCCTTTGTCTTTTAAGGAACTAACAATGTCATCATTAAAATCAATCAAAACAGATTCAACAATATCAATTATATGTTTATCAGTTACTCTTAGTCCTCTTATAAATTTTGATTGAATATTTGATTTTTCTAGCTCTCTTTTAATTCTAGGTCCACCACCATGAATTACCACAGTTGCAAGGCCCAATTTATTTAAAACACTAAGATCAGTTATAAAATTATTAAATACATTCCTATCAATTAAAACATTTCCTCCGTATTTAATTACTATTAAATCATTTTTGTATTTTTCAATATATTTAGTTACTTCATTAATTGGTGGCCCATCTTTAGGTAATATCTTTACAAGGTCCATTTATTATTTTTTAATTAGGTTGCAGTTTTAACTGTTGTACGTTTCATTATTACAACCTGCTGAGCCATTGTTAAAATATTATTTACTGTCCAATAAATTACTAGCCCACTTGGGAATGGTGCAAGAATTACTGTTAAAAATAAAGGGAAGAACATAAATATTTTTGCTTGGATTGCATCTGTTGGAGCTGGATTTAACTTTTGTTGCACCCACATTGATACACCCATAGCAACTGGCCACGCTCCAATTACAAGGAAAGAGGGTACGTCATAAGGAAACAATCCAAATAAATTAAATATAGAAGTAGGGTCCTTAGCGCTTAAATCTTGTATCCAACCATAAAAAGGCATATGACGCATTTCTATTGTTACAAATAAAACTTTATACAAAGCAAAAAATACAGGTATTTGAATTAGAATTGGCAAACATCCAGACATGGGATTTACTTTTTCCTTTTTGTAAAGAGCCATCATTGCTTGTTGCAATTTCATCTTGTCATCTTTGTGTACTTCCTTAAGTCTTGCCATCTCAGGCTGAAGAGCTTTCATTTTAGCCATGCTTCTGAATGAAAAATTAGCAAGTGGAAAAAATGCTACACGAATACAAACAGTAACAGCAATTATTGCTAATCCATAATTACCAAATATTTTAAAGAAATATTCTAAAGCAGTGAACAAAGGACGTGTTAAAAAGTATAAGAATCCCCAATCAATTGTAAGATCAAATTTATCAATTTTTAATGATTCAGCGTATCCATCAATTACATCAACTCTTTTTGCAGCTACTATTACTTGCAAATTTTCTTCTATAGAGGAATTTCCAGTTAACTCTAATGGTTCTGTTGTAACAAAGTTTATTCTATACTTGTTTTTGTAATCCATCGTAGTTTTAAATTCTTTTTCTCTTGGTGGAATTAGAGTTGATATGTAATATTTATCTCCTAGACCCAACCATCCTTTTTGAGCAGTTCTTGAAAATTTTTTTTCTTCAATATCGTCATAATCTTCCTCAATTAATTCCTCATCTAATGTAGCGATAGGGCCTTCATGAAGAATGTAAAAATCTGTTAAACCTTCTGGGATTTGATTTCTTATAATTTGTCCATAAGAATAGAAGTCATAGTTTTTATCAGTAGAATTTTTAACTCTTTGTTTTATTGTAAATAAAAACTTATCATCTAACACAATTTCTTTTTCAAAAGTGATGCCTTGATCATTAGTCCAACTTAGTTTTATAGGAGATTGATCAGTTAATTTATTATTTCCAGAAATTGACCAAATTGAATCTGCGTTTGGAATATCGATATTTTTATCAGTAGTTATAAAGCCACTTTCTATTATATAGCCTTCTTTAGAGCTTCGTGGTGAAAGAAATTTTACTTTTTCATCGCTTTCCAAACTAACATTATATTCTTTGAAAGTTAGATCGTCTATTGCGGCCCCTTTTAATGAAATAGATCCAACAATACTTTGGTTCTCAAATTGAATTCTTTCACTTTGTTGTAACGCTTCTCCACGTGAAATTTCATTTACATTTTCTTTTTGATCAAGACTAGGTGCATCTGAATTCTGTTCAGTCTTAGTTTTTTCAGTTAAATTTTCTTTCGTTACAGGAGGTGGTGCAAAAAATAGCGAGTATAATATAATTACAGCAGCTGATAAACTTATGGCAGCAATTATATTTCTAGTATCCATTATTTATTATCCTTCATTTCTTTTTTAACTGGATCAAACCCTTCGCCACCTCCTAAAAATTTTATTGGATGGCAGGATAAAATTCTTTTTATACTAATTAATAAACCTTTTAAAAAACCGTATTCTTTTAAAGCATCTATGCTGTATTCAGAACATGTAGGTAAATATCTACAAGAATGACCCATTAATGGGCTAATAAAATATTTGTAGGCTTTGATAAATTTAATTAAAATTAAAGTAAATATATTCATTATTTTATTTTTGCAAAATCCTGAAAAAGAGTTTCTTTTATAATTTTGTATTCATTATTTAGCATAGAAGACTTAGCTATAACAAGAAATGAATAATCAAAGTTTATCTCTACTTTTTTAACAGCTTCATTCATAATGTTTCTTAATCTTCTTTTAATTTTATTTCTCTTTACTGCATTACCAATTTTTTTTTTAGTCACAAAACTGATATTTAGTCTTTTTTTATCTTTATTTAATAATTTTCCAAAAAAAATACTTACGTATTTATTGGTAATCTTTTTTTGTTTAAGTAAATTTTTAAATTCTTCGTTTTTTGAAAGAGCAAGTATTTTGCTTTTCATTATTCTATACAGAAACAGTTAGTGATTTTCTTCCTCTTGCTCTTCTTCTAGCCAAAAGCTTTTTACCACCTTTAGTTTTCATTTTTGAACGAAAGCCGTGTTTTCTAGCTCTTTTTCTATTTGAGGGTTGATAAGTTCTTTTCATAATTAGATTTGATATAGTTTTTTATAATTTTGCACCTTTATATTAGTAATAATTAAAATAGCAAATAGAAGATTAAGCATTAAAATAAGAAGAATCATGGAAAATACAAAAAAAATTAAATTATTTATTGGATTGTCTTATTTATTAATTGTTTGCTTATTTTTGTATTTCTTTTTTTCAACATTTAGTCTCTCAGAAATTACATCCTATGATTTTCTAAGAGTTAACCAATCTTATTTTTTTGAACTTAAAAAATCTAACTTATTTTTAATTTTTATTATTTTTTTAGCATTAACTATTCTTTGGGTTTTCCCCTTTTTAGGATTTGGATCTCCAGTTGCTTTAATGGGTGGTTTTATATTTGGAAAATGGATAGGTACACTTGTTGTTGTTTTAGGCTTGAGTATTGGCGCTACTTTTTTGTATATTTTTGGAAATTATTTTTTAAAACAGCTTATTAGAGAAAAGTTTTTAAATAAGTTTCAAAACTTGGAAATAAAATTTAAACAATCCGAATTTATTTATTTACTAATTTACCGTTTTATAGGTGGTATACCTTGGCAGCTGAGCTGTCTTTTACCAACTTTATTTAATGTTAAGGTTATAAATTTTTTCTTTGCTACATTGATTGGAATAATTCCTCAAATTTTTTTAACAGTTTCTATTGGGAGTGGATTAGAAAAAATAATAGACCAAAATGCTGAAGTGCCAAGAATAACTGATATAATATTTTCACCTGATATATATGTTCCCATTTCAGCTTTCTTTATTTTAATTCTGATTACGATATTTTTAAGAAAGTTTTTTTATAAAAATTAGTGGTGCTCCCACCCTGTACTGACCAGGGAACTAGTCATTACCAATGACTTGTTATACCATTTAACTACAGGAGCTTAGAGACAAATTGTATTTTATTGATAATAAAGCATTTTTTTCAAATTATTGCCTTAATTTTTTGATGAATATGATTTATATCTATTTTAGGAAAATGTTATGGGAATTCATTACGATTACAAATCAACTAAAGGTAATAAGCTTATGGAAAAGCAAGCTAAAAGAGAGAGAAAACTTGCCGAAAAAAAAGCTAAACGTTTAGCTAAAGAAGGCCCAAAAAAAGAAGAGGAAAAAACATCCACATTAGATCCCAATAAACCAATTTCCTTAGATTTCCTGACTAACCCAAATAAAGAATGAATTCAAAAGATAAAAATGAGCGTTTAAGCTTGGCGCTTAGAAAAAATTTGAAGAAAAGAAAAATTTTCCAAAAAAAAAATAAAAAAAAAAATAAATAATGTCAATTCAACCTGATTCTTGGATTAAAAAAATGTGCAAAGAGTACAATATGATAGAGCCATTTTTGGATCATCAAGTTTCCGAAGGAAAAATTTCTTATGGATTGAGTAGTATGGGGTATGATGTAAGAATCTCCGATGAATATAGAATATTTACTAATGTAAATAGTTCTTTGGTTGATCCAAAGAATTTTTCTGATGATAACTTTATAGAACGAAAAGGACCACACTGTATTATCCCACCAAATTCATTCGTTTTAGCAAAAACAGTAGAATATTTTAGAATACCAAAAGATGTTTTATGTATTTGTGTTGGAAAAAGTACTTATGCAAGGACAGGAATTATTTGTAATGTTACACCAATTGAAAATGAATTTGAGGGCAATATTGTAATTGAGCTAAGTAATACAACACCTAACCCTGCGAAAATTTATTCAAACGAGGGAATAGCACAATTTTTATTTTTTAAATCAGATACTCAACCAGAAACAACTTATAAATCAAAGAACGGTAAATATCAGGGTCAAACCACAATTCAAGTTGCTAAGATTAAAAAGTAATTTATGGATAAATTTCTGATTAATGGCCCTTGTAAAATAAAGGGTAATGTTTCAATTTCAGGTTCTAAGAATGCGTCACTACCAATATTAGCTGCAACATTATTATTTGATAAACCTGTAGTTATTAAAAATTTACCAAGAGTTAGAGACATTAATACAATGTTAAATTTATTAAAGTCTCTTGGTTCTAAAATAATTTTATCAAGAGATAAAAAAACAGCAAAAATTATAAATAAAAAAAATATGAAAACTTTTGCTAGTTATTCTTTAGTCAAAACAATGCGTGGTTCTATTTTAGTTTTAGGTCCACTTATTTCAAAATACCATAAATCTAAAATCTCTTTACCTGGCGGATGTTTAATTGGTGCTAGACCAGTTAATTATCATCTAACTGCATTAAAAAAACTTGGTATGAAATATGAATTAAAAGATGGATATATTCTTGCTAAATTAAAAGGAAAACTTATCGGAACAACAATAAATTTCCCAAAGATAAGTGTTGGTGCTACTGAAAATTCTATAATAGCAGCGTGTTTAGCAAAAGGAAAAACAGTTTTAAAAAATTGTGCAATAGAACCTGAGATTAAAGATCTTACAAATTTTTTAAATAAAGCTGGAGCGAAAATAAAATGGAAAGGAAGAGTTTGTAAAATCATAGGTGTAAATTCTTTAAGGGAAACTGAATATTCTGTAATGGCTGATAGAATAGAAGCAGGCACATTTTGTGTAGCTGCAACACTTGCAAATGGTAATTTAAAAATAAATAATTTAAATCCTAAAATTATTAATACAGAAATAAAATTACTAAAAAAAGTTGGTGCTAAAATTAAAACTAGTGAAAATAAAATCTTTATTAAAGGGCCTGAAAAAATAAAATCAATAAAAAGTATTAAAACTAAAGAGTTTCCAGGCATTCCTACAGACCTTCAAGCACAATTAATGGTTTTAATGTGTAAGGCAGTTGGCAAAAGTTCAATAACAGAAAGTATTTTTGAAAATAGATTTATGCATGTTGCAGAATTGCAAAGATTAGGAGCAAAAATAAATATTAAAAATAATACCGCTGCAATAGAAGGAAATACTAAATTCATTGGTGCCGAATTAATGTCTAGCGATTTAAGAGCTTCTGTTGCTTTAGTTCTAGCAGCTGTAGTTTCTAATGGTAAATCATATATAAACAGAATTTATCACTTAGATAGAGGTTATGAAAAAATAGAAAATAAATTAAAAAAAATAGGTGTTAAAATTAAAAGATTAAAATAGTGAATAAATATTTAGCAAAAATAATAGCAAGCGACCAAGAAGGTTTGCAAATGATTTCAGCTTGTAGTTCAGGGGCTAAGGTTAAAATTGAAGATATAAAATATCTCGCATCCAATAAGGTTTTTTTATTATCAATTGAAAGAACCAAGGTTGAAAGTGATCAGGAAGATAAAAAAATCAATAGTGTTTGTAGGTTTGATTTTGTTGATAAAGTAAGATCAAAAAACATTGATCAATCAAATCAAGAAACAGTTTTAGAACTAATAGGTATAGATTATTTGAAAAATAATGATGTTTATGAAATAAATCTTATTTTTAATAATAATGCTCATATTATTTTAACTACAGAAACTATTGAAGCAAGATTAGAGGATCAAAGTGAAATTAAATAATTATTATGAAAATACTAAATAGTAAAAGTAAAAATTTTGATAAATTATTAGAGAATTTGCTTTTACAGAGAAAAAAAAAAATTCAATCAGACTCTGTTTCTGTAACAAATATAATTAAAGATGTTAAAAAAAATGGAGATAAAGCATTATTAAAATACGAGAAAAGATTTAATCAAAACAACATAATTATTCCAAGTTCAAAACAAATAAAAAAATCAATTAATTCACTTGATAAAAAAGTAAAGAAGGCAATCGATACGGCTTATAATAGAATTTATAAATTTCATTCCCTTCAAAAATTTAAAAATATTACTTATACAGATAAATTAAAAAATAAACTTGAATATAAATATGTGCCTCTAGAGTCAGTTGCAATTTATGTTCCTGGTTCTACTGCCTCATACCCATCTAGTGTATTGATGAATGCTATTCCAGCAATTGTAGCAGGTGTTAAGAGAATAGTTATGATTAATCCAGGCTATAAAGGAAAGCAAAATCCAGCCGTACTATACGCCGCAAAAAAATGTAAAATAAAAGAAATTTATTCCATTGGTGGACCTTCTGCTATTGCAGCAGTATCTTATGGGACAAAAAAAATTAAAAAAGTTCATAAAATAGTTGGTCCAGGAAATGCATATGTTGCAGCAGCAAAAAAAGAAGTTTTTGGTATTGTTGGAATAGAAGGTATGACTGCAGGTCCTTCAGAAGTGACTGTCGTTTGTGACAAATTCTCAAATCCTGAATGGGTTGCAAGTGATTTAATTGGACAAGCTGAACATGATATTCTTGCACAATGTATTTTGATTTCAAAAGATAAAAATTTGCTAGATAAAGTAAAAATTGAAATTACAAAACAATTAAAAGAAATTCCAAGAGCTTCTGTTGCAAGAAGAAGTTTAATTAATAATGGAATTCTTATGTATATTTCTTCAGACGCTAAAATATCAAGTGTTATAAATAAAATTGCACCAGAACATTTAGAATTAAATATTAAAAATTATAAATCGTTAGTTCAAAAAATAAAAAATTCAGGATCAATATGTTTAGGAAAATATGCAGTGATGGCAATGACTGATTATAATGTTGGATCAAACCATGTGTTGCCAACTAATGGTTCTGCAAAATATTCAAGCGGTATAAGTGTAAATGAATTTTATAAAAGGATTTCATACATAAACTTATCAAAAAAGGGTATTGAAAGTCTTGGACCATCAGTTATAACACTTGCAAATTATGAAGGGTTGGTTGGACACGCTCAATCTGTAGTAAAACGAATAAGGAGAAAATAAATTTGTCAAAACAAGACTTACTGGAATTTAAAGGTACAGTGATAGACCTACTTCCTAACGCTATGTTTAGAGTAAAATTAGAAAATGGACATACCGTTACTGCCCATACAGCTGGTAAGTTAAGAAAAAACAGAATTAGAGTTCTCCAAGGTGATAATGTGACAGTTGAAATGACACCTTACGATCTTACTAAAGGAAGAATTATCTTTAGGGGATAAATAAGGCTGAGTAGCTCAGGAGTAGAGCAGAGCCCTGAAAAGGCTTGTGTCGGAGGTGCGAATCCTTCCTCAGCCACCACCACAAAGTTTCATCTTGAAATAATCGTAAAAGAAATTAACTTTAAGAGATAATAAATAACAAAAGGACTAAGAGATAAGATGAGTACACTACAAGGAAAAATTAAATGGTATAATGGTAAAAAGGGATATGGCTTCATTGAAAGAGATGATAAAGAAAAAGATGCCTTTGTTCACGCCTCAGCGGTAAAAGCTGCTGGTATGAGATATCTCAATGAAGGTGATAAACTTGAATTCACATTAGAAGATGGTCCCAAAGGTCCTTCTGCAGTTAATTTAAAAAAAATAGACTAATTTAGAAATTATTTAAAAGGACGTTTTATCTATCAAATAGTTAAACGTCCTTTTTCTATTTAGACCTTGAATATTAATTTTTTTTGTCTAAAAGACTGCTCATGAATATAAATATTACATACAGAAAGACTTTTAGAAGTACTCACAGAAACTGTTTCCATAGCCAGTAGGCTATTTATTTATATTATAATTTTAAATCCACATAAAATAAGATAAAAACAAAGAGGATAAGCCCGGGTGGTGTAATGGTTAGCACGGAAGTTTGTGGAACTTTAAGTTTGAGTTCGACTCTCAGCCCGGGTACCAAAAAATGAATAAAGAAAAAAAATTAATTCCTGGATTACCTTCAGGATTTGAAGATCGTTGGGATAAAAAACTTCTTCTCAAAAAAAAGCTTTTAAAAGCTATTGAGAATAATTTTATTAAATTTGGAGCAGAGGCTCTGGAAACCCCTTCGTTTGAGATAAGTGAAAATATAGGATCTTTTTTGGCAGAAGATGATGCTAATCCTATGTCTGATGTATTCTCATTTCAGGATGGAGAAAAACAAATTACTCTTAGATATGATCTATCTAGTCCACTAGCTAGATTTGTTGCTCAAAATAATCAAGAGCTTCCATCAATCTTTAAAAGGTATGCTATCCAAAATGTCTTTAGAAATGAAAAGGCTGGCAATGGAAGATACAGAGAATTTATGCAAGCAGATTTTGATATTGTAGGAAATGTTAATCCTGCTCAAGCAAATGCGGAGCTTTGTAATTTGATATCAAGCACCTTGTTAGATTGTGGTTTAAAAAAAAATCAATTTACAATTAACATCAGTAATAGAAAAATAGTTCAAGGATTAATTGATGATTTAAAAATATCAGAAGAAAAGCAAGTAAAAGTAATTAGGGCAATTGATAAATTAGATAAACCAGGTTTTGGTTTAAAAGGTGTTGAAGATTTACTTAAAAAAGAAAGAAAAGATATAAGCGGCGCAATTACCAAAGGTGCAGATTTAAACGATGAACAAGCTTCTGAAATACTTAATTTTCTAAAAATTAAAGATTTAAAAGAATTAAAAGAAAAATTAAAAAATCCATTGTCACAAGAAGGTATAAAGGAATTAGAACAAGTATTTGAAGTATTGGGTTACAGTTCAAATTTAAATCAGGTCAAAACTAATTTTACAATTGTTAGAGGATTAGCTTATTATTCGGATTTCATTGTTGAAACAAATTTAAATTTTAAAGTAACAAATAATAAAGGTAAAGAGGTCGATATAGGCAGTATTTGTTCCGGAGGAGCTTATGCAAAATTAATTTCTAGATTTAAAGGTGTGGATATTCCAGGCACTGGAATTAGTTTTGGAGTTGATCGATTATTATTTGCTTTGATGCAATTAGATCAAATAAAAGTAGATAGTCAAAAACCAGTTTTAGTTTGTGTAATGGATGAAAAATATCTTAAAAATTACTATGAAATTTTAGATCTATTAAGAAATAATAATATCAATGCTGAAATTTTTTTAGATACAAGGAAAAATTTAGGTAAGCAACTAACTTTAGCGAATAAACGTGAGTTGGATGTTGCAATAATATGCGGTGAAAATGAATTTAATGAAAATACAGTTACTATAAAAAGCCTTAAAGGTGTTAAGGGTGAAAATAATAAAACATTTCCAAAAGAAAATTTAATCGATGAAGTTAAAAAACTTATCTGAAAGTATCCTTAGATCGGTAAAATCTAAGGGTTTTAAATATATTGATTTACCACCAGTAATTGAGGCTAATCATATCGTTCAAAGATCAGGAGAAAATTTTAGAAAGTTTATCTTTTCTTTTACTGATCAAAATGGAAGCGAGTTGTGTCTAAGACCAGATTTAACGATTGTATCTTGTTTAAGATATTTAGAAAATAATTTAAAAGGTAAGGAAAAAATTTTTTATAGTGGTCAAGCTTATCGAAAATCAAAAAATAAAAAAGACTCAATCATTAGAAATCAAATCGGATTTGAGATTTTAGGATCTAAGGATGAGAAAAATGATGATAAAGAAATTATAAATACATCTCTTAAATCACTTAAAAATATCAAATATTCTTCAGGAACGCTCACTATTGGAAATGTTGAAATATTTAATTTGTTAATTTCAAAATTAGATATTCCAAAGCGATGGAAGCTAAGATTAGCCAGACATTTCTGGAGAGAGGAATATTTTAATGATTTATTAAAAAGATTAGAAACTAATTCTGATGTTGACCCAACAATTGTAGAAATAGATAAAAAGCGTTACTTGAAAATGCTTAAAAAAGATTTATCAAATGTTGTGGCAGGAAGAACAATTAATGAAATCCTAAAAAGATTTGATCAGAAAATAAAAGATCCTAGAAGAGTTAGTAAAGGAAAAAATGTTTCAAAAGTAATAAAAGATTTTTTAAAAATTAAATGTCCCATAAATAAAGCAGCAATTGAGTTAAATAAATTTTTTAAAAAAAACAGAATAAATTTAGTTGTAGATCAAAAATATTTTCCAATTTCTAATAACAAGGTTTCAAAATTAAATGTAATATTTTCATCATCTTTTGGAAGGCAGTTAGAATATTATACCGGAATGGTTTTTAAAATTGATATTAAATCTAAAAACTCATTAAAAAATATTATAAATGGTGGTCGTTATGATGGTCTAATTTCAGACTTAGGATCAAAAAAACAAACTCCAGCAGTAGGTGCAGCTTTAAATTTAAATTACTAATGAAAAAAAATATTTTAAATATTGGAATTCCAAGCAAAGGCAGACTTAGAAAAGATGTTTTAAATATTTTTAAAAAAAATAAATTAACTCTTATTTCTGAGAGAGGAGAAAGAGATCTTTTAGGGTCAATAAAGCAATATAAAAATATTAAGATTTTATATCTTCATGCAAGAGAGATCATTGAAAGACTTGGAGACGGATCATTGGATATAGGTTTTTCTGGTTTTGATTTATTGAAAGAGAGTGAAATAAACACTCAAAAAAAAATTAATGTTTTAAAAAGATATAATTTTGGTAAGGCCACATTAGTAGTTGCAATTCCTGATCCATGGATAGATGTACAAACCGTTGCAGATTTAGAAGAAATTGCATTTGAATTTAAAGATAAGAAAAAGAAAAGATTAAGAGTAGCAACAAAATATCCAAACTTAACAAGGGAATTTTTATTTTCAAAGGGTGTAACCCAATTCAAATTAATTGATAGCTTAGGTGCAACTGAAGCTTATCCTTTTACAGGCTCTTCGGAGATAATTACAGATATCACGTCTACTGGTGAAACTTTAAAAGCAAATAATTTACGTATTTTAAAAGATGGAGAGATACTACAATCAGAGGCTTGTATGATGATGTCTAAGCCATCAAGTAATAAAATGGGCCTTAGAAACATATTAAAATTACTTTTTAAAAATTAAGTCTTTCCAATAAATTATTATTATTTTGATAATATCAAGATTTCTAATTACAGCATAAAGCGCAATAATAACACAAATAATGAAGAATATTTTAAATACCAAAATTAGTTCCATAAAGTATTTTTAAATATTTAAATACATTAATCAAATATTTACTATAAAATAAAAAATTAGAATCATGGATAGTATATTAATTATTTTACTAGTTTTGTTGTTAGGGGGTGTTTTAGCTATTCTTTATTTAAATTTGAAATCAAAGTCAAAAGATGAAATTCAAAATAAAGATGCTGAAGAAATTGCAAATTTGAAATCTGAAATTTCAAGTTTAAAAGATAGCTTAAATACTACAATCAATACGTCTCTTGGTGCAATGTCTACTTCGTTTAATAACCTATCAACCGGGGTTACTAAAGATATGACTGAAACCTTAACTAAGGTAGAGGAAAAAGTTGTAAATTTTAATCAACAAGTTCAACTATTAAATCAAAGCCAAGAGGGCATAACAAAAATTTTAGCTGGAGTTAAAAAATACGGAACTCTTGCAGAGTTTAGTTTAGATGCTCTGATTAAAGATTTATTGCCAGCCTCTCAATTCATGACAAATGTAAAAATGAAAGAGGATACAAGCGAAAATGTTGAATTTGCTATCAAGCTTCAAGGAGATGTTTTAGTTCCAGTTGATAGTCATTTTCCAGTAGAAAAATTTAAGGCAATTACCGATGGTCATGACGCGGAAGACAAAAGGGCTGTTGCAGATGCTAGAGCAAAATTAGCCTCTGCATTTAAAGCAAAAGCTAAAAGTGTTAATGAAAAATATATTGTACCTCCTAAAACTACTGATTTCGCAATTGTGTATGCTCCTACAGAAAGCTTATACAAAGAGTTAACTGAATACCAAGAACCAAGTACAAAAGAATTATTAACTCAAGAGTTAATGAAAAAATATAAAGTCGTAATATGCGGGCCTAATACTCTTTCTGCTTACTTACAGTCATTACATATGGGCTTTCAATCATTGAAAGTACAAAATGGTGCAACAGAAATTTATAATCATTTAAAAACAATCAGTACAAGATTTTCTAAACATTTTGACAACATTATAGTTCTTAGAAAAAAATTAGAAGATGCTATGGGAGTTGTTGATAAATTTGGAACCGATGCAAGATCAATTTCAAGAACTTTAGAAAACATTAAAGATCCCGAGCAGGTTGAGAAAGCTGTACAAACTGAAAACGTGGAAAAATTTGTTGAACGAAATAGGCAGCTTAAAAATTAATTTCTTTTTTTCCGTAATAACGTCTATAAGAAATCTCATGCAGTGGAATCAAAAATATGATTATCCAAAATCATCAAGAGCAACAGTTGATGGCGTTAGAAGATACTTATTAGGAGAAACAAAATTACCAAGTGTCACTTCAATTTTAGATGCAACTCGATCTGAAGAAGATAAGGCGGCATTAGCAAATTGGAGAGAAAGAACTGGGCAAAAAGAAGCTGAAGCAATTACAAAAGCAGCCAGTAGCAGGGGATCTCAAATGCACAACTATTTAGAATCTTATTTGCTTGGAAGAGAGAATTTAAGTTTTTTTGAAGATAATGAACAATACAAATTAATGGCTAAAGAAATTATAGAAAAAGGTTTAAAAAATAGACTGGATGAAATTTGGGGGGTGGAATGCACTCTTTATTATCCAGAGAAGTATGCAGGTACTGCTGATTGTGTTGGAGTGTACGAGGGGAAAGAAACAATAATTGATTTTAAACAAAGTAATAAACCCAAAAAAGCTGAGTATATCGACTCATGGCTTCTTCAAACAAGCGCTTATTCATTAGCACATAATATTGTGTATAACTCCAATATCACTTCTTGTGTAATTTTGGTTTGCACAGTAGATAAATTATTCCAAGAATTTAAAATTCAAGGACATGATTTAATTGTTTATCAAAATTTGTTTTTGGGAAGATTAAAAAAATTTAATGAGCTATCGAATTTAAGCTAAGATTTTATGGATAAAATAGTAATTTACGATACAGAAACAACAAATAGCACAATTTGGGGCTCAATAATTGAAGTAGGTGCTGTAGTTGTTGATAAAAACTTAAAAGAAATTGGTAAGCTAAATATTCGTGGCAGAATGCCAGAGGGTGAGGTTCCAAGCGCAAAAGCTTTATTAGTTAATTCAACAAGTATTAATTTACTTACCAAAGGCAACTACTCGCATTATGATTTTTTAGGAGCTGTTGAAAACTTTTTCTCTAAAGCTGGCCCAGCATTGTTTATGGGCTGGAGTAATTTAAATTTTGATAGGCGTATGTTTCATTTTAATTTTTTTAAAGGAAATAGATATCCTTATATTACTCATTCTTCGCCTAATAAAGAACATGATGGTTTACATGTTGCAAGAGTAGCTCAAACTTTAAATCCTGAAACGTTAAAGACTGAATTAACAGAAGCTGGTAACGAAAGCCTAGCACTCGAAGGTTTAGCTAGACAACAGGGATTTGATACATCTCAACAACACACAGCTTATCATGATGCGTTCACAAGCTTAAAAATCCTTAGAATTATAAAAGATAAACATAAAGACAATTGGGAAAATTTCATAAGCACATCGACAAAAAATAGTGTTGAAACTATTTTAAAAAGTGAGGGGATTTATTCAATATTTGAAAATGTTAAAGGAAAAAATATGATGTATCTCGTCTCAACACTGCATCCAGACCACTGTTTTCATCCTTCATATGCATCTTGGGGATATTTATTTGATTTAAGAAGAGATCCTGAACCATTATTAAATTTATCAGTAAATGATCTTAAAGTTTATTTAAAAAAGTTTAGCCCTAAAGCACTTAGAGTAATTAAAACAAATAAAGCCCCTATTGTTTTGGATAAAAAATTTGCATTAAAGGAAAAGGCATATGCAGACTTAGATTTAGAAACCATTCAAAAAAGAGCAAAAATGATTAGAAATAGTGAAAATTTTTGTAAAAATATTCAAATCATTAATAGAGAAGCCGCTGAAGAAAAAGCTCAAACTCAAACACAAGAAGATTTATTACCAGAGGAAACTTTATATGAAAAATTTATTCCAAACAAAGACACCCAGTTATTTAAAACTTGGCACAGTTCTTCTTGGGAAGATAAATTAAGAATGTTGGATAAGTTTCAAGATAAAAGATGTAGTTGGTTTGGTCAAAAAATTATCTATCAAGAAGCACCACATATTTTGCCTCCAGATTTATATAAAAATATAAAAAGTGAAATTGCTAGACGAATTTTAAGCAAAAATAGAGAAAAATGGCAAACTATTGGAATGGCTTATCAAGAAATTGATACCTTGCGAGACCAGGCTTCTAACCGAGATGATGAAGAAGAATTAAAAAAATTAGACGAAATAAATGAATTTATTATGTCTATAGAAAAAAAATATGAAATTGCCTAGTTGACTTTAAGACTGCAATTTATAGAAGTGATATATGCTTACAAATTTTAAAGACGAAGATTTTGATACTAAAATAAAAAATGAAGATGTTTCAGTCATTCAGTTCTCAGCTGAGTGGTGTGGTCCATGTAAGGCACTAAAACCTGTAATGGATAAATTATCTGATGAATATAAAGATAAGGCTGGTTTTTATTATGCCGATGTTGAAGATGGTGGAATTAACACAGGTTCAGCTGCTGGCATTAGAGGTGTTCCAACAGTTATCATCTATAAAAAAGGTGTTGAAGTAGATAGAAAAGTTGGTGGTGTTCCAGAAAGCCATATGAAAGAATTTTTAGATAAAAATATTTAATTTAAACTTAATACTTCAGCAGCCCCATACAAAGATCCTGTAATTAATAAAAGATCACCTTCTTTTAAATCAATTGATTTAATCGCTTGCTTGATATCTGGTTGATATTGAACATTGGCCATACTTTTAAATTTTTCTTTTAAATTTTTTCCACTAATAGAGTTAGGCTGAGTTTTTAAATCTATAGTAGTGATGGAAGAAATATCTTTAAAGTAACTGATATATTTTTCATGTTCTTTATTTGCCATCATTCCAATTATAACATGTTTGTTGCAATCCAAGGTTTGAAGATATTCATTTAATGCCTTAGCTCCACCTTCGTTGTGGCTTCCATCTACTATAAATCTATTATTTTTAACTAACTCTTTTAATTTACCAGATTTAATTTCCTGAAGTCTAGCTAGGCTAGATATATTTTTAATACCTTTTTTTATGTGTTCATCCTTAATTTGAAGATCTAAAGTTCTAAGAGTTGCTATTGCGGTAGATATATTTTCTAATTGATATTGACCAAGCACATTAGGCATAGGAAGTTTTAATCCACCAAATTTGTCTTCATAGTAGAAGAAATCATTTTCATTAACTGAATAACTAAAATCATCATTAAAAAATATTTTATTAGATTTATTTTGAGAGATAGTTTTTTTAATACAATCCATCGTTTCTTTAGTACTTTGTTTGGCTACAATAATGTTTGAATTTAAAAGTGCAGATGTTTTTTCAAATACAATTTGTTCGATTGTTTGTTTATCTTTTGGAAGCCAATCTAGATGATCTTCGCTTATAGATGTAACAATACTTGCCAGGTTAGTTTCTAGAATATTGACAGCATCAAAACGATGAAATAAGCCGCTTTCTATTAAGTTAATGTTACCTGGATATTGTGCTGCTTTATAAAAAAAGCAAGCTGATAACATCTCAAAAACTGTCATTGGTTGATTATTATTAATTTTTTCAACTTCTTCTAATAAATCAGCTAACTCATCATCATTTAATTCTTGGTTGCTGAAAACAAACCTTTCATTGATCTTCTGAATATGCGGACTTGTGTAAACATTACATTCGAAGCTTGCTTCTTTAAGAATTGAATAAGCAGCTTGAATTGTTGAATTTTTACCATTAGTTCCTACAATTGATATTGCTTTAATTTTGTTTTGTGGATTTTCTAGTTTTTCACAAAGATTTTTAATTCTATCAAGTGATAGGTCTATTTCTTTAGGATGCAACTTTTGAAAGTTGCTGAGAATCTTCTGAAGTTTCATTTTGTTCAGCACTTATATCAGAATTCTTCTTTAACAATATTGATAATAAAGTTCCAATTTTAGATGTAAGATCTTTACGCTCAACAATTAAATCGACAAAACCAGTTTTTTCAACATATTCACTTTTTTGAAAACCTTCAGGAAGTTCTTCTTTAACAGTTCCTTGAATTACTCTTGCACCTGCAAATGCAATTAAAGCGCCTGGTTCTGCAATGTGAATATCACCTAACATCGCGTAGGATGCAGTTATACCGCCAGCTGTTGGATCAGTGATACAAACTAAATACGGAAGTCCACTTTTTTTTAATTCATTAATTGCAAGTGTTGTTCTTGTCATTTGAGATAATGATATTAAACTTTCCATCATTCTCATACCCCCACCAGCACTAATGCATAAAAAAGGTGTTCGATTTTCTATTGCATGCTGTATACCATATAAAAAAGCTTCACCCTCTGCAGCTGCCATTGAAGCTCCTAAAAAATCAAAATCAGAAGCTACAGCGGTAATTTTAATGTTATTTATAGTTCCAGAAGCAACCATCATTCCACATTCTAACCCTGTTTTTTTCCGAGCACTTTTTAATCTTTCTTTGTAGGGTTTAGAATCTGTCCAATTTAGTGGGTCGTCTTTCGGTATAGGAGTTTTGAAAATCTCGTAATTGTTTTTTCCAAACAATATATCAAACCTTTGATGTGGTTTTATTCTATGATGACGCTTACAATCTGGACAAACCCACAAGTTTTCCTCTAAATCTTTTTTTAAAATTGGACCCTTACAACACGATGTCCAGTCACTTTTTGCAATTTCTTCTTTTGAAGCTCTTTCACGTATAGCAGTTTTAATTTTTTCACCTGCTTTAATAATTTTAGTTATCCAGTTCATAGAATTTTATTTTTTAATTTTTTAACGATATTAGTAACATTTGTGACCGTATTTTGTCTCTTTTCAATTGATTTGGAGATTTCTTTACAAATTGCGCTTCCAACTACCAAACCATCAGCTTTTCTAAGAGATTGGATGGTTTTTTCTGTAATTCCAAAACCAATAACTACATTTTTTGATTTATTTTGTTTTTTTATTTTATTGTATCTATCTAATATTTTCTTTGGGGATACTTTAAGCTTTCCACCTGTTGTGGATAACATACTTATATAATAAATCATGTCGTGTGAATCTTTTATGATACTTTTTAATCTTTTCTGGGAAGTAGTTGGTGAAACCAATTGAATAAAATTAATTCCCTTTTTTTTACATTTTGAAGCAAAATTTTTATTTTCGGGATAAGGTAAATCAACAATTATTAAACCATCAACTTTTGATTTTTTGCATTTTTCTAAAAATTTATTTTCACTAAATTGATAGATCATGTTGTAGTAGCCCATCAGTATAATTGGTTTATTTTTTTTGATTTTTTTAAAATTTTTTGCAATTGAAAACACATCATTAATTTTAAAACCATTTTTAATTGCCCGGTAAGCACTTGTTTGTATTTGTCCTCCATCAGCTATAGGAGTGTTATGTGGAAAACCTAACTCACAAATATCTGCGTAATTTGAAATTGATTTTAATATTTCTAAAGATTTTTTTTTAGTATTATCTCCAGCAACAGTATATGTGAGTAAAGCTGGTCTATCCTCTTCTTTTGCAGCTAAAAAAGCTTTGCTAATTAATGAATTCATTAATTTTTACTCAACCTTTCTCTTAATATATCTCTATCTTTTTTAGCATCACCACAAGAGTTAACGATTATGATTGTGTCTTTGCTTAATTTTGGTGCGATTTTAATTGCCTCAGCGAATGCATGACTAGGTTCTAAACTTGGATTAAGTTTTTCTAATTTAGTTACCATGACATGTGCTTTTAATGCCTCTTCATCAGTTGCATAAGTGTATCTAGCTCGTTTTGTATCTTTTAAAAAACAATGTATTGGACTTACGCCTGGATAATCCAATCCAGCACTAATTGATTGAGTGTCATTAATTTGACCTTCACTATTTTGACAAACATAAGAAGCTGCACCATGTAAAATTCCAATTTTAGCATTTCTACTTAAAGGAGCAGCATGGAGTTTTGATTTTTTTGGACCTCCTGCCTCTACACCAACTAACTCTATTTGTGATTTGTTAAAATCTATAAATTCACTCCAAAAACCATATGCTGAACTTCCACCACCCACACAATTAATTAATTTAATTTTTTTTGGAATTTTTTTAAATTCTTGTTTAATTTGTATTTTTAATTCTCTTGAAATTTGTGCTGTACTCCATCCACAAATTTTTACAAATATATTTGGACCAACTGTACTTCCAACACACATATGTGTAGTGTCACAATTTGATACCCAATATCTCATACACTCACTGACTGCATCGACTAAGGTTTGACTACCTGAATATACAGGAACTATTTCAGCACCATTTTTTCTCATAGCGTCACAATTTGGTTTTTGTCTCTTGATATCTTTTACACCCATGAAAATTTTACATTTGAGACCAAATTTCTTTGCAGCCATACTTAACATTTTACCCGCATAACCAGCACCAGTGTCACCAACTATATATTTTTTCCCCATAGCCTTACAAATTAAGGCATGAACAGTTGCATTGTATATTTTGTGGGCACCACCATTAGCTTCTGATACAACTTTAGCCCATATTTGAGCACCACCCAAATGATTAGATAAATTTTCCAATTTTACAAATGATGTGGGTGATCCTATATAATTCTTAAAGTGATAATCTCTCTTTTTTAGAAATTTTTTATTATTTCTTAATTTTGAAAATTCCCGTGTCAGATCCTCTACAGGTTTTTTTAAAGTTTCAGGAATAAAACTTCCTCCAAACCTACCACCCCAAAAACCGTTATGATCATGCTGGTCAATTAGAGGAATTTTTTTTTTAAGTTTCATTTTTCAATTTATTTAAGTTGTTTAAAAAAAAATCTATTTTGGATGTATCTTTTAATCCAGAAGTTTCCAAGCCACCAGATAAATCTATAAAATCAGCAATTTTTTCGTAATTTTTTAGATTATCATTAAATTTTATATTGCCAGCTAACATTAGCTCTTTGTTGAACTTGATGTCTTTAATTAGATTATGATCAAATCCCTGACTTTTTTCATACCCTATACTGTCAAATAAATAAATATCTGTCATATCAGAAAATGATTTGTATTTATCAACATCAGATTTATCTTTTATTGTTAATCCTGTAATAATCTTTTTTTTATATTTTTTTTTAATAATTTGAGTTTGATCTGGAGTACAATCATACAACTGATAATAATCAAAAGGTAAATTTTTAATTTCCTCTAAAATTTGATTGTTTGGTTTAACCAAAACAGCAACAAATTCACTTTGATTTTTTTTAGTATTTAATAACTTTTTTAAATCATTTATCTCAACATATCTTGTACTCTTTGTGTAGTTGCAAATAAAACCAATAAATTTAGGAGGATATGGATGATTTATAATAAAATTTAAAGTGTCAGAATCTTTTATCCCACAAATTTTACTACCTTTGATCATTTATTTAAATGATCTAAAAGTCTTTTAAAATTTTTTTTTAAATTACCTTTTGTTAAAGATCTTCCTATAACAATTCCAGACACTTTATTTTCAAAAGCATTTTTGGGAGTCATTACTCTTATTTGATCATTAGATCTGTCTCCAGGTAATCTTATGCCTGGCGTTATAATTATTAAATTTTTATATTTTTCTCTGATCATAGCGGCTTCTTGAGCAGAGCAAATTATTCCATCACAATTAGATTTTTTTAAAAGATCAGCTTGTTTTAAAACCAATTGTTTAACTTTTTTTGTATAACCTATTTGTTTTAAAGATCGATTATTAAGACTTGTTAAAACTGTAACACCCAATACTTTTAAATTTTTATTTATTTTATTTGCTTTTTTTTTTACTGCTTTTAGCATTTCCAATCCTCCATTGGCATGTACAGTAATATATTTACATTTTCTTAAATCCTTCAAGCTTTCTAATGCCGATATAGCAGTTTGTGGAATATCATTTATTTTTAAGTCTAACCAAAAGTCGTTTTTGATTTTTTCTAAGAATTTTCTTCCTTTTTTAGAGTAAAAAAATTGGAGACCAAATTTTGGGATGATTTCAAGTTTAGATGACCTTGTTTGAGAAATTATTTTTCGAATGTTTTCTATATTTGATGTATCGCAAGCTACAAATATAGTTCTATTCTTCATTATTATTTAATTTTTTAAACAAGTCTTTAGACATTTTAAAGTGAATTGTTTTTTTTTCTGGAGTATTAACTTTTTCGCCAGTTTTTGGATTTCTAGAAATTCTAGCTTTTTGAATATTCGTAGAAAAAATACCGAAACCTCGTAATTCTACTCTATCACCTCTTTTTAGAGCTCTTTTAATTTCATTTAAAATAATATCTGTAAATTTTTCAAGATCTTTTTTTAGAAAATTTGGGTAGTTGCTTGATAGTTGTTTTAAAAGCTTTGATTTTACAATCGCCAATTTAAATCTTCTTCAATTATTATTTTTCTTCTTCTTTTTTCTTGAGATCATCAGATAAAGATGAGAAAGGAAGGTTTTTACCAGACCCCTCAGATCCATATTTTTCTAATGCTTCTTTTTTCTCAATTTCTTCTAATAATCTAATACTCAATGTTACTTTTCTTTTATTTAAATCTAGTTCTGCTATTGCACAGTCCAATTTTTCTCCACCTGTCCATCTACTTGGTCTTGCATCAGCAGAGTTAATCGCAATTGCAGATTTTTTAATTTGGAAATCCATCTCACAACCTTCGGGTCTAACAACCAAACCTTTGTTGTCTGTTGAAACAACTTTTACTGTAATAGTTTGATTTTTAGATTTATCATTAAACCAATCAAAAGGATCAGGTTGCGTTTGTCTTAACCCAACTCTAATTTTTTGCTCAGAAGATTTGACTTCTAAAACTTTGACCTTAATTTTATCGCCTTTTTTATATTTAGCTAATTCTTCCTCACCATTATTTAAATATGTTAAGTCATTACAATGCAAAAAAGCATCTATATCTAAATTTTCAATTTTTACAAATAACGAATATTCATTTTTGTTTACAACCTCTCCTTCAACTATGCTATCAACTGGATAATTTTTTTCAAAACTTTCAAAGGGATTTTCTTTTGTTAATCTATGAGATATTGCAACTCGTCTTTTATCTTTATCGATTTCAGTTATAACACAATCTATTTCATCCCCAATTTTGAACATTTTTTTTGCAGACACATTTTTTTTAGTCCAGCTAAGTTCACTAGAGTGGAGCAAAGTTGTTAAACCAGGTTCTAGTTCACAAAATGCCCCAAAGTCCATTAACTTCACAACTTTGACCTTATAAATCTTATTAAGTTCATAATTTTCTATATGCTCAAAGGGATCTGGAGAAAGTTGTTTCACTGAACATCCAACTTGCAATTTATCTTTATCAACACTTATTACTTTTAAATCATGCTTCTCACCAATATTAAAAACCTCGTCAGGGTGATTAACTCTTGAGTAAGAAATTTCTTGAAGGTGAACTAATACATCTAATTCACCATTTACATTAAAGAAACACCCAAAAGAACTATATCCTTTTACTTCAGCACCTTTAATAATATCTCCAACTTTAAATTTTTCTATTATTTTAGCTTTATCTTCCTTTTTAAAGGATGAGATTATCTCTCTTCTTGAAACACACGCATTTCCTCTAACTTTATCCAACTTGATTAAAGCAAATTTTTGTGGCTCATTCATTAGATGGCTTATATCTTTAAGTGGCTTGTCACTAATTTGAGATCCAGGTAAAAACATTAGTGAACCCGTATCAATATGTTCTACAATGCATCCACCCTTGCATTTAGAAGTAATTTTACCCATTATAGGTTCATTTTTTTCATAAGCTTCAACTAACTTATCCCAACCCTTAATTTTTTGTGCTTTACTGGCTGATACTAAAACCTCACCATTTTTATCTTCAATTTTTTCTAGCAGTACTGAAATTTTTTCACCTATCTTAATTTTTTCTGATAAACCCATACTTTTAAGTTCGTTTATATCAAGAACTGGCTCAGATTTTAATCCCTCTACAAAAAGAAAAACAAATTTTTCTGTAATTTTATTAATTTTTCCTTCAATTATCTTGCCTTCTTCTATTTGGATTTTTGAGAGTTGACTGTTAAGTAACTTTTCGAATTCTTTTGACGCTGGGTTTGATAAACTTTTATATATTTCCATTATTTTTTAATTTTTTGTCTATAATTTTTTTTATTTTTAAAAAACACGCTCTTTTAGATAACTTTGTGGTGTTAATCAACATAGAATCTTTTGTTTTCTTTAGAGGTGAAATTTTTCTAGAATAGTCACTTTTATCACGTTTTTTAATACTTTTTAGCACTTCATTGAATGTAATTGCTTTTTTATGGCCTTTTAATTCTTTAAATCTTCTCATAGCCCTAACTCTTACATTAGCTGTAATAAAGAATTTAAAGTCTGCATCAGGAATAATTTTATATGTTATATCCCTACCATCAAGACATGATCCATCATATTTTTTCGGAGGTTTATAAGCACAATTAGCTTGAAACAAATAAATTAATTTTCTGATATTTTTATTTTTGGCAATTTTCGATGCCTCAATACCAATTTCATCTGACAGTAAAATTTTATCTTCTAAATTTTTTTTTTTTAAATTTCTAATTTTTTTTTTTAAAAATTTTATATTAAATTTTTTAGGAAAATTTAATTTATATAGGGCTATTAAACGATATATTTTTCCCGTATCTAAGTAAAATAAATTATAGTGCTTAGCTATTGCTTTAGCTAAAGTTCCAGCACCTGCAGCAGCAGGCGAGTCTATGGCAATTTTTAAAATTTTCTTTTTTCTCTTCATTTAATGAATTTATTTATTATTTTTAAAAAGTTTGGAAAAGAAGTTTTTATCGAGTCTTTATCATTTATTTTCCATTCACCACCAAAAGAATATGCCGCAATAACGCTTGCCATAAATACTCTGTGATCTTTCAAAAAATTTTTAATCACAATTTTTTTTCTAATTTTTAATTTTGGATTTCCAAAAATTTTAATAGAATCTTTTTTTAAAATTGTTTTTATTCCCATTTGATTTAAAATATACGCACCCCACTTAAGTCTAGGACTTTCTTTTTCATTTAATTCACTTAAATTTTTAAAATAAGAAACACCTTTTGCTTTAGCAGCAACTAAAAAAATTACTAAAAATTCATCTATAGCACCGCTATTTAAACTTGAAGGACAATTAATTGCTTTAATTTTTTTTGGACTTTTAATTTCAATATCAGCATTTTTCTCACCTTTATAAGCTTTAGTATTTTTGAAATTAATTTTAATATTCATTTTTCTTAAAATTTTTACTATCCCAATTCTTGAAGGATTAATATTTACATTTCTAATCAGTAATTTTGAATTACTTGAAAGAACAGCAAGAACAATAAAAAAAGCACTTGAACTTATATCTGATGGAATTTTATAATTTAAATTTTTAATTTTATTTATCTTACTTATATTAATTATGTCATATTTTTTTTTTTTAATTATTTTGATTGGTAGTCTAAGATATTTACATAGTAGCTCCGTATGATCTCTTGATTTTTTTGCTATTATTGTTGTTGTTCCTTTAGTTTTAAGTCCTCCAAATATGACTGAACTTTTGCATTGAGCCGAACCTCTCTTTTCAAAATATTTAATAGGCTTTAAATTTTTAGTACCATTTATTATTAAAGGTAAGCCTTTATTATTCTTAAGTTTAAATTTTGCACCAAATTTACTCAATGGTTCAGCAATTCTTTTGAAGTCTCTTTTTGATAGGCTATTATCTCCTATAATTTTGATAGGGTAAGGCGTATCTATTAACAATCCGGGTAATAATCTTGCAAGTGTTCCTGAATTTTTTGCATTTATAACCAAGTTTTTTTTATATGTATACCCATCTATTCCTTTTCCATAAATTGTACAGGTCGAATCTTTACGATGAACTTTTATTCCAAGTTTTTTTATAGCATTAATTGTTGCTAAAACGTCCTCAGAAATTAACAAATTTTTAGCAAAGCATTTTTTGTTTGATATAGAGGAAAATAAAATCCAACGAATACTTAAACTTTTGTCACCACTGACTTCAATTTTTTTATTAAATGGAATTATTTTATTTTTTATTTTTAATTCATTAGTCATTAATTTTTAATTAAACTTAAAACTATCGCCAAAATAAGCATTTTGAGCATTTATATCTTTGACTAAATTAGATGGTGTGTCTTGAGCAATAATTTTTCCATTACTAAGTATCATTGCTACATCTACGCAAGCGAGAAGGTCTCGTGCTTGATGATCACATATACATATTGTGATTCTATTTTCCTGTTGTAAATTTACTATTACCTCTTGTAGCATTTTTATTGTTAAAACATCTAATGCTGCAAAACATTCATCTAGTAGAAGAACTTTTGGCTCACTGAGAAGTGATAGGGCTATAACTAATTTTTTTTTTTGACCCCCTGACAGAAATTTTGCTTTAATTTCTTTTAAATTATCTAGCTCAAATCTTGAAACTAAATAATTTATTCTATCAGAACGTAAGTTTTTGTTATCAATGACTATCTCACTTATAGCTTTTAAATTATCAATTAAAGTTAAATCATTAAAAAAACCACCATATTGGGGAACATAACCAACCTTAAATTTTTTTGTTCTAAGATAAACAGGATATTTAGTTGCATCTTCGTTGTTTATTTTTATTTTTCCATTTTTTGGATTTATTAATCCAGTAATTAGATTAAATATAGTTGACTTGCCAACTCCATTTGGACCAAGCATACCAAAAATTTGACCTTCATTAATTTTAAAATTTATATTATCAAGAATTAGTCTGTTACCATAAGCAAGAGAAACTTTTTCAAATTCAATTATAGAATTAATTTCTTTAAAAGATTTTATTCTAAATTTTTTTATAATTGCCATTTATTACTTGCTCCTAATTTTAACTTGCTCTTTATTATCATACATATAAATTTTTGTATCTTTTGTTTCTATGTCCATTTCAATTACGTTTGCTTTTAAAATATTTTCAGTGTTTGAATAAACAACATTTTTAGATATTATCAATGAGTTTCTATTTATAGAAAAATCTAAATATTCAGCTGTTATTAAATTATCCAAGTAGGTAACTTTAACATTTTTATTAAAAATTGTATCCTGATTACCAATATTGTATTTTCCATAGTCCGAAACAATTAGTACAGTATTTTTATTTACTAGGTTAATGATAGAATTTACTTGTTTTAGAAATATAATGTTGCTATCTGATAAATCTATCTCCCCTTCTTTTGCTTTTACAATGTACTCGTTTCCTTTTAAATCTTTAGATCTGTAACTTACATTTTTAATTATATTTGAATTATAAGTTTCTTGTTTTTCCTCATTTTTAGAAGTTTGATTTATATCTTTAGATTTATCACCTTTTAAAAGAACATAAGTAATGATCAACAAAGAAAAAAAAAAAATTATAAGAATTTTTTTTTTCATTAAGAAATATTTGAATTTAAAATATGATGAATATGAAGGACACCAATTGTTTTATTTTTATTTTTTTCATACACACAAAGTGAAGTAATTTTTTTATTATTCATTAAAGATAATGCTTTAGCGGCTAATGCATTTTTATCAATGCTTATAGGGTTTTTTGTCATTAATTCTTTTGTTGTCATAGAGCGAAGGTTGTTTGTTTTTTTATTAAATCTTCTGATTTGGCCATCTGTAATAACCCCAACAGTTTTTCTTTCTTTATTTCTAACAATTAAAATTCCCAATTTTTTTGTTTCTAATATTTTAAGTGCATCATTCATTTTTGAATTTTCACTCACAAATGGGATTCTACTTCCGACAAGCATTATATCTTCCACTGTTTTTAATTGCTGCCCCAAACTCCCAGCTGGATGTATTTTTTTAAAGTCTTGGTTTCCAAACTTTTTTATTTTCATTGATGCAATAGCTAAAGCATCACCAAGAGCTAATTGAGCTGTAGTACTCGAGGTAGGAACTATACCTGCAGATTCTTTTACTTCAGGAATTAGTAGTTTAATATCTGCTGCTTTATAAAGTGTAGATTCTTTTTTTGAAACAATACCAATTAAAATAATTTTATTTCTATTTGCATATTGAATAATATTTTTAAGTTCATTTGTTTGTCCAGAATAACTTATTAAAATTAAGATATCTTTTTTTGAAATACTGCCAAGATCTCCATGAGAAGAGTCTCCAGCAGATAAATAAAATGAAGGAGTTCCAACTGATGATAGTGTTGCTGCAATTTTTGATGCTATCAGCCCACTTTTACCAACGCCACATAAAATTACTTTTGATTGACATTTTACTAAATGTTCTACGGCCTCATTAAATGATTTATTAAGATTTTTTTTTAATTTTTGTAAAGCTTTAATTTCAAGATTAATTACGTCTTTAGCTATATTTGTATATTTTTTATTTCTCATTAATGTGACCAGATATCATCTTTAAACAAAGCTAAATCTAGATCAACTCTAGTTTTTAAAAATTTTAAACAATCATTGTATAGATTTATTCTATTTTCTCTTTCCAATATCTTTTGAAGCTCCATATGAATTTTATGCAAATATATTACATCATTAGCACAATATTTAAGTTGAGCTGGATTTAGTTCTCCCCCAAAATCAGAATTTTGAAATTGTTTACTTATATCAATATTTATAAATTCTTTTATTAAGGTTTTAAGTGAGTGGTTATCGGAATATGATCTAGCAAGTTTTGATGCAATTTTAGTATCTAGTATATTTAAAGTTTCAGTTTTTAAGTAATACTTAATATGTGCTAAGTCTGCTCTTCCATAATGAAATATTTTAGTTACCTTGTCATCACTTAATAGTTTTACTAGGTTTGGAGCATGGTAATTTTCCCTGTCAAACTGAATTATATGGGCATCAGAATTTCCAGAGGATATTTGTATTAAGCACAACGGGTCTCGTCTTACATTCAAACCCATAAACTCACCATCAACAGCAATTATATTGCCTAAATTTAAATCTTTTGGTAAATCATTTTTGTGTAAGTGAATATTTTTACTCATTTTTAAACATATATATATGAAAGCAAAAAATTGTCTAATTTTTGGTGGGAGTGGTCAAATTGGCCGAAACTTAATTAGAAAACTTACTAAAAATAATTATAAGGTCACTGTTGTAACAAGAAATATTCACCAAAAAAGCTACATAATAAAAACTCAGGCTAATGCTGGTTATATTGATATCGTAGAAGCAAATATTTTTGATGAAAAAAAAATAAGAAGTTTATTTGAAAAAACTGATATTTGCATCAATCTAATTGGAATTTTATTTGAGCAAAAAAAAGGAAATACATTTAAAAATATTCATACTATTTTTCCGTCATTATTGGCTAAACTTTCTAAACAATATAATTTAAAACATTTTATTCATATATCTGCATTGGGTATTAACGAAGCTAAAGACTCCAATTATGCTAAAAGTAAACTCGAGGGAGAGAAAGAAGTTTTAAAATCTTTTCCTATGGCTACAATTTTGAGACCATCAGTGGTCTTTTCAGTAGATGATAATTTTACAACGAATTTTATGACTTTATTAAATAGGCTTCCAATATTTCCACTATATTATAATGGTGATACAAAGTTTACTCCAATTCATTGTTCAGATTTAACAGATATTATTCACTACGTTATTTCAAATAATATTTATTCTAATATAATCGAATGTGTTGGTCCTGAAATAATTACATTCAAACAAATATTAAATAAATTACTTAACTTAATCGGTAAAAAAAGATTTCTAATTCCTTTACCTTTAACATTAGCGAAAGTTAATGCGAGATTATTTGAATTAATGCCAAGGCCTTTACTTACTCAAGATCAATTAAGATTATTAAAATATGATAATATTTTATCGAGGAAATATAAATCAAATTCAGAAATTGGCATCCCAAGTATTAGAACTTTTGATCAAGAGGTAAAAAAATACTGTTTTATGTGGAAAGAGGGTGGACAGTTTTCTACAGAAAAATATATGCCGAACAAAAACTTAAAAAATAAAACCAGCTAAAAATTTAAGCTGATTGTATTTTTTTTTCTATAAATTCTGGAACTTCCTCTTTTTCAGTAACCTCTTCTTTTTTACCTTTAGGTTGATAAGCATAAAGTAAATGTAATTTACAATAAGAGAAATCTTTTAACGAAGATCTTCCACAGAAATAAAATGATTTCTCGTCAGGATGTCCAATAGGCCATTTGCATGAGTTTTCATCTAATTCTTCTAACTGTTTGGGATTTTCTGGTTCGAAATCTTTCTCTATAATTAATGATTTAAATTTACTTTTACGTCCTCTTCTAGTTTTGTAATTTTTTTCCTCTAAAGAATTTTCGTAGTTTTGACTTGAAGTAGCTGACCTAGTTTTAATCTTTGCAGATAAATTTAACCGATGCGCCTTCCCAATGACAGCATTACGGCTAATTCCACCAATGATTTCTGCAATCTGGCTTGCGGTGTTTCCTTTTCCCCAAAGCTCTTTCAATTTTGCAACTTTTTCTTCAGTCCAACCCATATCAATATCTAGTATATTATTTCTAAATAACAACAATATACTGATATAAAATTAAATTAAACAATCAAAAAATAAGAGTTATCAACATAAATAAGCTAATTAAGTATGTGTATATTTTCAATCCTTACTTGTATTAATGATTAAAGTTTATAAAACAAAATAAATTTATGAGCTATTTAGCAAAAAATTATAATAGAAAAAAAATTGCCTTTAAATATGGAAAAGGAAGTTATCTTTATTCAACAGATGGAAAAAAATATCTCGACCTGATCAGTGGAATAGCAGTTAACTCTTTAGGTCATGCTCATCCAAAATTAGTTAAAACAATAAGAGATCAATCAAAAAAACTTTGGCATGTTTCTAATGCTTTTCAAATTCCAGAAGGAGAAAAATTAGCTAAAAAGTTGTGCCAAAAAACATTTGCTGATTATGTTATCTTCCAAAATTCAGGAGCAGAAGCTACTGAAGCATCCATTAAAGTTGCAAGAAGATATTTTTACTCAATTGGAAAACCCAATAAAACGAGAATTTTATGTATTAAAAATTCTTTTCATGGAAGAACTTTAGCTACTATTTTTGCAAGTGGGTCTAAAAAAATGACAGAAGGATTTGGTTATGTGGGTGGGTTTGATCATTTTATTTTTGGAGACCACAAGTCTTTAAAGAAAAAAATCACTAAGAATACCGCAGCAATCATGGTTGAGACAGTCCTAGGAGAGGGTGGGATAAAAGTCATTCCAGACTGGTGTTTAAAAGAATTAAGAAAACTATGTGATAAAAAAAAAATATTATTGATTTTAGATGAAGTACAGTGTGGCATAGGAAGATCCGGTAATTTTTTTGCTTTTGAAAAATCTAAAGTAAAACCAGATATAGTACCAATCGCAAAAGGAATAGGTGGAGGTTTTCCTATTGGAGCAGTTTTAATGAATAAAAAAGTTGCTTCAGGCATGACACCAGGCACACATGGCTCAACTTTTGGTGGTAATCCTTTAGCTATGGCTGTTGGGAATACAGTCATGGATATTGTTTCTACTAAGAAATTTCTAAATAACGTAAAAAAATCTTCAAAATATTTTTTTTCAAAATTAAATAAGTTAAAGGAAAAATATCCAAGTATTATAAAAGAAGTAAGAGGAACAGGTTTATTAATTGGAATTCAACTTCATACAGATCAAACTAAGTTTATTAAAAAATTAATGGACAATAAATTATTAGCTATCCGTGCAGCAGAAAATGTTGTTCGTATTTTACCTCCTTTAAATATCAAAATAAAAGAAATCGATTTAGCCTTAAAAATAATTAATAAAGTTTGTTCTAAAATAAAATAATTATGAAACATTTCATAAATCTAAAGGATATACCTGCTAAAGATCTGAAAAAGATTATTACTGATGCTAAGAAAAGAAAAAATTTAAGAAAAAAACTAAATACGTTAGAAGTAGATAAGGGCTCACCATTAAAAGGGAAATTATTAATTCAAATGTTTGAAAAATCTAGTCTCCGAACCCGATTAAGCTTCTACCTAGCTATCCGACAGCTAGGAGGGGGTACTTTGACACTAAGATCTAATGAACTTCATTTGGGTCAAGGTGGAGAAAGTGTTGGTGATACTGCTAAAATTCTTTCGACTTATGGTGATGGATTTATGCTTAGAACCGATAGCGATAAAAAGGTTGAAAATTTTGCAAAATATTTATCAATACCAGTAATTAATGGTTTAAGCCCTTCATCTCATCCTACTCAGGTTTTATCTGACGTTTTTACAGTTGAGGAAATAAAGAAGAAACCTATTTCAAAATTAAACATTTGTTGGATAGGTGACTCCAATAATGTTTTGGATAGTTTAATTGCTGCCTCAGTAAAATTTTCTTTCAAACTAAGTATTGGTTGTCCTAAAAAATTTGAACCAGGAAAAGAAGTTAGAGCATGGGTCAAAAAAAATAATAAAAAAATTTATATTTATAATGATGCTAAAAAAGCGGTAGCTGGCGCAGATGTAATTTTTTCTGATAAAGTTATTTCTTTAAATGATAAAGTTAATAAGAAAAAAAAAATACAAGCATTTAAAAATTTTAAAATTGATAAAAAATTAATGAGTTATGCAAAAAAAAATTGTATTTTTTTACATTGTTTGCCCAGAGGTGATGAGGTAAGTGATGATGTTTTTTTAAGTAAAAAATCTCACGTGTGGCAACAAGCACTCAATAGAGTTCATGTTCAAAAAAGTATTTTGTTATATTGTTTTGGAAAATTAAGGTAGTGGTAAAGGGCTATCTGAATTTTCATTTAGATATTTTATTACAGAGGCTCTATCTTTTTCTTTTCGTAAACCTGCGTAAGCCATCTTTGTTCCCTTAATCCATTTTGCAGGTTTAATTAAAAATCCATTTAGTTCTTCAAAAGTCCATTCTTTATCATACGTTGCTAAAGCCTTAGAATATTTATAATCTTCAACCGCTCCAATTTTTCTTCCCACAACATTATATAGTGCTGGACCAATAGCATTCTTCCCTCCCTTAACAATTGAATGACAAGCTGCACATTTTTTAAAAACTTTTTCACCATGCGCAATATCTCCAATTGCCATTAAGGCTGATATATCAATTTTGTCTGATGTCGTACTTGAGCTAGTTGTAGATACAGTGGTTGCTGATTCTACTTCAACTGAATAACCAGGTGTCTCAGGTTTCTCTACGTGAAATATAACATCAGATAATTTTCCAATACCAATAACAAGCAGGGCAACCATTAAAACTGCAGCAACTATTTTGTTTATTTCAAAAGAATCCATTTTTCTAAATTTCGTAGTGAACGTATAACATGATAAATTAAAAAAAAGCTAAAATTTAATGTATAAATTTGCCTCTATAGTTGTTTAAAGAGTATAATAATTTGAAAATATAATGAAAACTTTAGTAATTATACCCTCAAGAATGTCTGCAACCAGGCTGCCAGGTAAACCATTATTAAAAATAAATGGTTTATCAATTATATCACATGTGTCTAAAAAAGCGGAAGAAGCCAATATTGGAGACGTGATTGTAGCTACAGAGGATCAAGAAATTGTTGATGATGTTAAAAGTAATGGTTTCAATGCTATTTTAACCAGCAATAAACACAAGACAGGAACGGATAGAATTCACGAAGCACTTAAAAAATCAAATGTTAGAGATATTGATTTCATTATGAATTTACAAGGTGATGAACCAGCAATCGACATTGATGATATAAAAAGTTTGAATAACAAAATGGTAAAAAATAATTCTAATTTAGGAACTCTTGCCGCAATAATAAAAGATACTAAAAACCTCAAGAATGAAAATATTGTTAAGGTCATCACTCAAAACAGCCTAGAAGGTGATTATTTTTCAAAGGCAATATCCTTTTCAAGAAAATCTGAGCAGGTAGAAAATATTTATCACCATATTGGAATTTATTGTTATTCAAGAGATTGTCTTGAAAAATTTGTTCACTTGGATCAATCAAAAAATGAAATAGAAAATCGGTTAGAGCAATTAAGAGCATTAGATAATAATATTGATATCAACGTCTCACTTGCTAAATCGTCTCCAATAGGAGTAGATACAGAGGAAGATTATCTAGCCTTGAAAAAAATAATGGAATATAAGAATTGATGAGTAAAATTTATTTTCAAGGAACTTTTGGTGCTTATTCTCATTTAGCAGCAATTTCTATTGATCCCAAAGCAGAAATCTTGCCTTGTAAAACTTTTGATGATTGTTTTAACAAAGCATCTGAAGAGCTAGATAGCAGAATTATAATTCCTGAGTCAAATAGAATCACAGGTAACATTGGAATTGAATATTTAATATTTAAACACAGGCTTAATATTTATAAAGAGCACTTTCAAAAAATTGAACATAACTTATTAGGACAACCTGGAGCTAAATTAAAGGATATTAAAGAAGTATATTCACACGCGCAAGGATTGTCTCAGTGTTCGAAATTTATAAAAGATAATAAACTAGCAGAACATATAAGAGCAGATACTGCTGGGTCTGCTGAAATGATTTCAAAAAAAAAAGATATAAAACAATCTGCCATAGCATCTTCATTAAGTGCTGAAATTTATGGCTTAGAAGTAATTAAAAAAAATATAGAAAATGAGACAGGCAATCTAACTAGGTTCTTAGTTATGGGAAAAAATATTTCTCAACCAGAATTTAAAAATAAAACTTATATAACCTCTTTTTTGTTTAAATTGAAAAGTAAACCAGCTGCGCTTTATCAATCGCTTGGGGGTTTTGCTATTAATGGTGTAAATTTAACTAAGCTACAAAGTTATCCAGAAAAAAATAGTTTCGACTCTTATTTTTTCTTATGTGATTTAGATGGACATATAGAAGATCCAAAAGTTCAAAAATCTCTTGAAGAGCTAGGCCTACATTGTGAGGATTTTCACGTTCTAGGTGTTTTTGAGGCAGATAGTTTGAGACAAAAAAAATAAGAATCTTTTCTTGTAGATTAGAAATTTTAACTGCTATAATGGTTTTGGAGGCTAGAGGTGGATGCTGCTTGAACCCGACCAGATCTTAACGGAAGCAGTCGTAGAGACAGTTATTCAGGTTCTAGTCTCCTTAAAGATATATGAATAATAACTCAAAAGTATTAGCGTTAAAATATAGACCACAAACTTTTGATGATCTTATAGGTCAGAAGGTTGTTGCAGAAACTATTACCAATTCGATTAAAGCTAACAAAATACCCAATGCATATTTGTTCACTGGAATAAGGGGAATAGGAAAAACCACAACAGCAAGAATTGTTGCAAAAGCACTTAATTGCTCAAATGGAATAGAAAATAAATGTAAAATTAAATGTGATAATTGTGATGCGATTACAAACTCAAATCATATCGATGTTCTTGAGATGGATGCCGCAAGTAAAACAGGCGTAGATGACGTAAGAGATTTGATTGAATTTTCTAGATATGGGCCAACATCTGCAAAATATAAAATTTTCATAATTGATGAAGTTCACATGCTTAGCAAACAAGCATTTAATGCATTGTTAAAAACTTTAGAAGAGCCACCAGAATATTTAAAATTTATTTTTGCAACAACTGAAATTAAAAAAATTCCTATTACTGTTGTATCTAGATGTCAAAGATTTGATTTGTCTAGAATTAAATCCTCAGAATTATTAGAATATATAAAAAAAATTAAAGATAAGGAAAATGGAAAAATAACAGAGGATGCTTTAAAGCTTATAGTAAAAATTTCGGAAGGTTCTGTTAGAGATGCTTTATCATTATTAGATAGAGCATTATTAAGTTTGGATGATGGAAAGGAATTGGATTTAAATTCAGCTCAGAAAATTTTTGGATATTTCGATAAATCACAATTAATTGATTTATTTGAGCTGATTTTAAAAGGTGAAGAAACAAAAGTAATAAATATTTATAGAAAAATTTATGACCAAGGTGTTGAACCAAAGGTTTTTATTAATGATTTCTTAGAGTTGCTTTATTACTTTAAAAATATTAATTCATTGACTTTAGAAAGTACAAACTTTTCATTAAATGACGAAGAATTTTCTAAAATTAAAAATTTATCAAATCAAATAGATTCAAAGGTATTAATATTATTTTGGCAATTTGCCATCTCTTCTCTCGAAGAGATAGACATAGTTTCTAATCAAAACCTTTCAATTGAGATGTTTTTAATAAGATTAATGCATTTAAGTTCTGTAAAATCTGAAAATAAAATTGAAAATGATGAGGCCGAGTTGAAGAGTGAAAATTTTATAAAGAATACAGAAACTGAATTAACTTCTAAAACAATAAATCAAATTAAGAATATTGCACAAGAAGAAAAAATAAAACCAGAAGTTCAGACAGAAATTAAAGCAGAACATAAAATTAATATAAATGCATTTGAGGATCTGATTGAAATTTGTTCAAAAAAAAAAGAGATCAAACTCAAATATGAATTAGAAAAAAATGTTAATCTTGTAAAATTTGAAAAAAATAGAATTGAAATATCTTTTAATGAAAGTTTAGATAAAGATTTTGTAAAAGATTTATCATCAAAGCTTTTTGAATGGACTGGTGAAAGATGGATTATTACGTTTAGTAAATTAAAAGGGCAAATGTCATTAAAAGATAAAGAAAAAAATGTAAAAAAACAGTTAATTGATGAAATGAAAAATTCAGAAATATATAAAAGTGTGATGGATAAATTTCCTGATGCAGAATTAATAGATGTAAATTCAAACAAAGATGGAGTTGATAATGACTGATTTTAGTAAAATTTTAGATAAAGCAAAAGAACTTGAGGCAAAAATGAAAGAAAGCCAACAAAAGATTAAGGAAATTAGAGTTGAAGGAGTTTCAGGTTCAAATTCTGTAAAAATAACTTTGGATGGAGAGGGAGAGATGCAAACAATAAAGTTATCTGATGAAATTATGAAAGAGGACAGAACTATAATTGAAGATTTAATTGTTGCAGCACATAATAGTGCTAAATCTCAACTTAAATCAAAAACAACTGAGGAAATTTCAAAAGCAACAGGTGGGTTTGGAATTCCAGGTTTCAAATGGCCCTTATAAAATATGGAAAATGGTAATGAGATAGATGATTTAATTAAACTGATATCAAAATTGCCTGGCTTGGGTCCTAAATCAGCAAAGCGGATTGTATTGAAGTTAATTAATAACAGAGATGAATTAGTAAAACCTTTAGCAAAATCATTAGCGGATGTTTATAAAAATATTTCTAGATGCAAAATTTGTGGGGCTCTAAAATCTATTTCAATAGAGTGTGATTATGAAAATTGTAAAATTGTAGATAAAAAATATGAAAAAATTTGTGTAGTAGAAAATATATCTGACCAGTGGAGTATAGAAAGTTCAAATATATATAAAGGTTATTTTCACATTTTAGGAGGCACTATTTCATCAGTTGGACAAAAAAAAGAGGATTTATTAATTAGTTCTTTAGTGCAAAGAGTTACAAAAGACAAGATAGAAGAAGTCATACTCGCAACTAGTGCAACTGTTGAAGGTCAAACAACTGCATATTATATTCAAGATAGTTTAAAAAACTTGAATGTTAAGATCACTAAATTAGCACAAGGATTACCTGTAGGTGGAGAAATTGAAAGTTTAGATGATGGAACTTTATTTTCTGCTTTTAAAAATAGGTCTAATTTGGTTTCGAACTCAGATTAGATTTTTTTTTCAATCTATTTAAATGAAGTAATGGTTCAGTATAACCTGAAGGTTGTTCTTTACCTTTAAACACTAAATCACACGCAGTTTGAAATGCTATAGAGTTTTCATAATCACTGCTCATTTTAACATATAGTGGATCATCTTTGTTCTGGTCGTCTACTATTTTTGCCATCTCTTTCATTATTTCAGTTACTTGTATTTTGGTTGTAATACCATGATGTATCCAGTTTGCTATATGCTGAGATGAAATTCTAAGAGTGGCCCTGTCTTCCATCAAACCTATGTTGTTAATATCTGGCACTTTAGAACAACCTACACCCTGATCGACCCATCTCACAACATACCCTAATAAAGTTTGTGCAGAATTAGAAATTTCTTTATTTATATCTTCTACAGACCAATTAGGTCTATCTGCTATTGGGATGGTTAATAGATCATCAAGCTTAGCTGGTTCTCTATCAATTAATTTTTTTTGTTCGTTAAAAATATTTATCTCATGATAGTGTAAAGCATGTAATGCAGCTGCCGTTGGAGAAGGAACCCATGCGCAGTTTGCTCCTGCTTTTAAGTGTCCTGTTTTTTGCTCCATCATGTCTCTCATTTTATCTGGCATTGCCCACATTCCTTTTCCAATTTGAGCTTTACCAGAAAACCCACAACTTAAACCAATATCAACATTGTTGTTTTCGTATGCAGTAATCCATTTAGATGATTTCATATCACCTTTTTTAATCATAGGACCGGCTTCCATTGATGTATGCATTTCATCACCAGTTCTATCTAAGAATCCAGTATTAATAAAAAAAACTCTATTTTTAAGACTTCTAATGCATTCTTTCAAATTTGCTGATGTTCTTCTCTCTTCATCCATAATACCTATCTTACAAGTGTATTTAGGTAAATTTAAAACTTCCTCAACTTTAGAAAAAATTAAATTTGTAAATGCAGTCTCGTCTGGACCATGCATTTTAGGTTTTACAATATAAACTGACCCAGTTCTTGAATTACTTTTGTTTTTAATATCATGTAGCGCAGCTGCTGTAGTTATAAATGCATCCATAATTCCCTCAGGTATTTCACTCCCATCACTTAATAAAATTGAAGGGTTAGTCATTAGATGACCAACGTTTCTAACAAGCAAAAGGCTTCTACCATGTAACTTCAAACCTTTACCATCTTTAGAAATATAACTTCTGTGTGGGTTTAATTTTCTCTCAAATAATTTTCCTTCTTTTTCAAATTTTGATTTAAGATCTCCTTTCATTAGACCTAGCCAGTTTCGATAACAAATAATTTTATCCTCCGAGTCAACTGCTGCTACACTATCTTCATTATCACAAATTGTTGATACTGCAGATTCTAGTATTATGTCGCTAATTCCTGCATGATCTTGTTGAGCAGCAAAAGCTCTCGAGTCTTTTAGAATTTCAATATGTAAATTATTATTTTTTAAAATAATTGCAGATGGATTATCGCTTTCACCCCTGTGTCCAATAAATTTATTTTCATCTTCTAAATCAAAAATATCAGCACCTTTTAAAACTTTTAATTTTCCATATTTTACTGCAAAACTTGTAATTTTATTCCAACTTAGTCCAGCTAATGGAAAGTACTTATCTAAAAAATCCCTTCCATATTTTATAACCATTTCACCTCTCAAAGGGTCATACCTTTCAGATACGCTATCTTCAGATTGTTCAATTACATCAGTACCATAAAGACTATCATATAAACTCATCCATCTAGCATTTGCAGCATTTAACGCATACCTTGCATTCATCACAGGCACAACCAACTGAGGTCCAGCTATACTTGCAATTTCTTCATCAACATTTTCAGTTTCTATTTTAAAATCAGGTCCTTCATTTTTTAAATAACCAATTTCTAATAAAAATTTTTTGTACTCATCTAAATTAAATTCTTTATCTTTAGTTTTGATATGCCAATCATCTATTTTCTTCTGTAAATCTTCCCTTAATTTAATTAATTCTTTATTTTTTGGTGCTAAGTCATCAAGAGTTTTTTCTAGACCTAACCAAAAATTTTCTGAAGATACATTTGTATTTTTTAATAATTCATCATTTACAAAGTTTGATAACTTTTCAGATACTTTAAGATTATTAATTTTAATGTATTTTTCTTGCATAGCACTTATTTTAGTACCCCATCTGTATTTTTGCCTGAGAGCTTTACTCCTTCGGCGGAAATCAATCTCTTTCCAGAGTGTTATGCTTTAATCGGTCCTTTTGCCTGAGAGTTTCCGGGGTGGTTGCTCCTTCGGCGCTAAAAATAGTCTCTCCCGATAATGAATTTGTATCTGTTAAATGATTTAAGTCAATTAATAAGAATTACACCTTATTTAATATCATTTTATTGCCTTTTTTGTATTTTAACCATCCGCTATAAATAAAATATGAAAAATTATCTAAATTTTGAAACAGAAATTAAAGATCTAGAAAATGAACTAGAAAAATTAAAGGATCCCTACAATCAAGAGGGATTGTCAGAAGTGGACACACAAAAAATTTCAAGTACTCAAAATGAAATAGATGAAAAATTAAAAAATATTTATTCCAATCTAGATCCCTGGCAGACTACTATGGTTGCTCGTCACGAGGATAGGCCTAAGGCAAAATTTTTTATTGATAATTTATTTGAAGATTTTATTTCACTATCTGGAGATAGATATTATGGAGAGGATAAATCAGTTTTAACTGGATTTGCAAAATTTAATAGAAAATCAGTTTTAGTTATAGGCCAAGAAAAAGGAGAAGATTTAGATAGCAGGATTGAGAGAAATTTTGGAATGATGAGGCCAGAGGGTTATAGAAAAACAATTAGATTAATGAAATTAGCAAACAAATTTAATATTCCCATAATCTCTTTTATTGATACGCCAGGAGCATATCCGGGGGTAGGGGCTGAAGAACGAGGACAGGCGGAGGCGATTGCAAAATCAATTGAGTGTTGTATGGAACTTAAAGTTCCAACAATTGCAATAATTATAGGAGAAGGTGGTTCTGGTGGAGCAATAGCATTAGCTTCATCAAATAAAGTCCTTATGCTAGAAAACGCAATCTATTCGGTAATATCTCCAGAGGGATGTGCAACTATTTTATGGAGAGATCCAAAAAAAATGCTTGATGCAGCAAAAGCTATGAAGCTTTCAGCTAAAGATTTACTTAAGTTAAAAGTTATTGATGAAATAATTGACGAACCTTTAGGTGGTGCGCATAGAGATAAAGATATAATATTAAATAATGTAAGAGAAACGTTAACAAAAAATTTAAATTATTTTGACGAATTATCCTCTGAAGAAATAATGAATGAGAGAAAAAATAAATTTCTGAAAATTGGAAGAAATGATGGTTTTATGACCAGTACTGAGGATTTAAGTACATTAACCATTAAGAAAAATAGTTTTGATAATATCTTAAAATCAAAAAAAGCCTTACTAGCTATTATTGTTGGTTTGATTTTAATTTTATCTACAATTTTGCTAATTTAAATTTTATAAGGCTCCACAACAGTTTTTAAATTTTTTTCCTGTTGCTTCACATCTATCATTTCTAGAAATTTTTTGATTTTTTTTAATTAACAATAAACATTTTGGATTGTCTGATATATCGATTTTCTTCGTATCCTGTGTTTCGTTGTTTGATTCCATCACCACCTTTAAGTTCATAAGAATTGTAACAAAATCTAGTTTCAATTTTTCTAGAAGATTTGAAAATAATTCAAATGCTTCTTTTTTATATTCAACCAATGGATCTCTCTGACCATAAGATCTTAGCCCTATAACTTGTCTTAATTGTTCCAAATATTGAATATGTGATTTCCAATTTAAATCAATTGATTGAAGAAAAATTCTTTTTTCTATTTCTTTAGCATGATTATCTCCCAGAAGTTTAATACGCTCGTTTCTTGTTTCTTGAAATTTTTGAGAGATTCTTTTTCTAAAATCACTATCTTTAGCTTCAATTAAATTCTTAAACTCAGTTTCTTCAAAACTTTTTCCGATTATTTGCTTTGTTTTGTTATAAAATTCATTACTTTTTGGATTGGATAAATTTGAAATTTTTAACTTTATTAAATCATCAGATATTTCTTTTAAAAATTCATCTGAATAATCAAAGATATTTTCACTATTCATCGCATTTTTTCTTTGTGAAAACACAACATGCCTTTGATCATTTAGTACATTGTCAAATTTAATAAGTGTTTTTCTTATATCAAAATTTCTAGCCTCCACTTTCTGTTGAGCTCTCTCTAATGCTTTATTAATCCATGGATGATCAATACTTTCACCGTCTTTCAGACCTAGTTTTTCTAGCATAGTATTCATAGACTCTGATCCAAAAATTCTCATTAAATCATCTTCAAGGCTGACATAAAATACAGAACTGCCTTCATCTCCCTGTCTTCCAGATCTTCCTCTTGCCTGGTTATCGACTCTTCTAGACTCCATTCTCTCTGTGCCAATTACGAATAAACCGCCTAAGGATTTAATTTTATCTTTATTTTTTTTAAGTTGGTCTTCTGGAAGAGAACCTTTCTTACCACCAAGTTGGATATCAACTCCTCTTCCTGAAATACTTGTTGTAATTATTAATGAGTTTTCTTTTCCCGCATTTGCAATTATTTCAGCTTCATTTTCATGATTTTTTGCATTTAACACTACATGTTTAATATTTTTTTGATTTAATAAATTTGAATAAACTTCAGATTTATTAATGCTTGAGGTAAATACTAAAATAGGTTGACCCAGTTTATTTTTTTCAATTATTTTTTCTATAATAGCATCATTTTTTTCTTTTTCTGTTCTAAAAATTAAATCATTAAAATCCTGTCGGATCATTTCTTGGTTTGTGGGAATGACAACGACTGGCAGATTATAAATCTCAAAAAATTCCTCAGACTCTGTAGCAGCTGTACCAGTACAACCAGATATTTTTTTATATAGTTTGAAATAATTTTGATAAGTTATTGAAGCTAATGTTTGGTTTTCAGCTTGAATTTGTATTTTTTCTTTAGCTTCAAGAGCTTGATGTAAACCATCTCCAAAACGCCTACCCTCTAAAATTCTTCCGGTAAGTTCGTCAATAATTTTAAGACTTCCATCTGCTACAATATAATCTTTTCCTTTTTCAAATAAATGATTTGCACGTAATGCTTGATTAACGTGATGAACTAAATGTAAATTTTCTGGATCATAAAAATTATTATTTTTTAAAATTCCAGCATTAGAAAAAAGTTTTTCTACATTATTTATTCCATCATTCGTTAATAGAACACTTTTCTCTTTTTCATCTATCTCATAATCTTTTTCGTTTAAATTTCTAATGAGCTTATCAATTGCTAAATATTGAGCTGTTTTATCCTCAGCAGCTCCGGATATAACAAGAGGAGTTCTTGCTTCATCAATCAAACAAGAATCTATCTCATCTACTATTGAAAAACTATGTTCTCTCTGAACCATTTGTTCCTCAGAGAATTTCATGTTGTCTCTCAGGTAATCAAAACCTAATTCACTGTTAGTTGCATATGTAATATCACATTTGTAATTTTTTTTACGCTCAATATCATCTTGATAGTTATTAATAAATCCAGAAGTTAGCCCTAGAAAATTATATATCTCCCCCATTTCTACCGAGTCTCTTTTTGCAAGATAATCATTAACAGTAACTATATGGACACCTTTTTCGTTTAAGGCATTTAAATAAGCAGCCAATGTGATTGTTAAAGTTTTTCCTTCTCCAGTTCTCATTTCAGCAATTTTACCCTCATGTAAAGCAACTCCTCCAATTAACTGAACATTAAAGTGTCTCTCGTTACGTGTTCTTTTGGCAGCTTCTCTAACTAATGCAAAAGCTTCAGGAAGTAACTCGTCTAAAGTTTTTCCATCTTTTAAATGATTTCTAAATTCATTAGTTTTTCTTGGAAAGTCGGCGTCATTTAAATTCTTAAAATCTTCCTCGTGTGAGTTTATTTTTTCAACAATTTTACCAATTCTATCTAGTTCTTTTTGATTACTTGATTTGATAAATTTTGTTATTAAATTTAATGGGTTAAACATTACTATTTGATTTATTCTTTACTTATATTGTTTAATATATGTATTAAATAAATAATTTAAACAATATGGGAATTAATTTAACAAATTTTTTATCCTCTCAATCAAAAAATACTAAAATGATTGATTTTCAAGACCTTGATCATTTAGATGGTCTTTCAATTTCAGTTGTTTCCGCAAATTTATATAAAGATATCAGAGATGATTTAACAATGTTCTATTTCAGAGAAGGCGCAAACCATGCTTCTGTTTATACTCAGTCAAAAATAGTATCTGAAAATATAAAATGGAATATTAAACAAAGACCAAAAAAAATATATTCCCTTATTGTAAATACAAGAAATGCAAATGCTTTCACTGGAAGGCAAGGTTATGAAAGTTTAAAAAAAATAGCAGATTTAATAGTAAAACAATTAAATAAAAAACAAGAAGAGGATGAGGATAATCCTAAGAAAATTTCTACAAAAAATATAATTTTTGGTTGCACTGGCACTATAGGAGAAATTTTTCCATATGAAAAAATTTCAAATAATATTTCAAATTTAATAAATAAAATTCGTTATACCCAAAATAAATTTATTTGGATGAAGGCAGCACTTGCAATCATGACCACGGATACGAAGCCAAAATTAGCTATGGAGGAATGTCATATTGGAAGTGAAAAAGTAAAAATATATGGAATAGCCAAAGGATCAGGAATGATTCATCCAAATATGGCTACGACCTTAGCTTATATATTTACTGACGCAACTTTATCTAATGAAATTTTAGGCAAGTTATTAAAAAAAAATATTACAAATACATTTAATGCAATTTCTTGTGATGGGGATACAAGTACTAATGATATGTTAAGTATCTTTGCGACTAATAAAATAAAAAATTCTCAAGTAAAAAGTATTAATGAAAATAAAATTAAAAACTTTGATAAGGCTTTAAATAATGTTCTATTGAATTTAGCTAAAAGAGTCGTTTCAGATGGAGAAGGAGCATCAAAATTTATTACAATAAATGTAAGTAAATGCAAAAACGAGATAGAAGCTAAAAAAATTGCTTTTTCAGTTGCAAACTCTCCCTTAGTAAAAACTGCTATTGCGGGAGAAGATCCAAATTGGGGACGAGTTATAATGGCAATCGGTAAAGCTGGACCTAAAATTAATTTAAATAAATTATTAATAAAGTTTGGAAAGATAATAATTGTTGAAGGTGGAAAATTAAATCAAAGTTATGATGAAAAGCAAACGGCAAATTACATGAAAGCTGAAAATATAGAGATAAATATCGAAACTTTTACAGGAAAGAAAAACTTCTCAGCTTATACAATGGATTTAACGAAAAAATATATTGAAATTAATTCAGATTATAGAAGTTAAAATATTGAAAAATCAAATAGTATAATTAATTAAGAATAATGATAAAATATAAACTCATCTGTAAAAATTGTGATTTAAAATTTGACAGTTGGTTTGCATCTTCAAGCGAATATGAAAGATTAAAAAAGAAAAAACTTTTGAATTGTCATAAGTGCAACTCAGTAAGGGTTGAAAAAACAATTATGGCACCTCAGTTGATTAATCACAAATCAAAAACTAATGAAAAAATAAACTTAGAAAAATATAATAAAATAAAAAAAACTATAATAAATTATCAAAAATTTATTAAAGATAATTTCAAATATGTTGGAGATAATTTTGCTTATGAGGCTAGATCAATTCATTATAATACCCAAAAAAAAACAAAGGGTATTTATGGAAGTGCGTCAAAGGAAGATCTAAAGGAATTAAAAGAAGAGGGTATAGATGCTCAAATGATACCCTGGATAGAAGAAAATGAAAATTAGTTTTTAATAAACTTTCCTATGTAGTTGACGGATAAATCGTTAGAAATACTCCATTCATCCTTAATAATATTAAAATTCATACCTTCTAATTTTTTAAGTGATAAATCGTATTTTATTAAAATTTTTTTAAGATCCTCAGGTTTAACAAATTTTTCCCATTCATGTGTTCCTATTGGAAGCCATCCCAAAACATACTCAGCTCCAACAATTGCAAAAACATAAGATTTTAAAGTTTTATTTATTGTTGCAACAAACATCAGTCCATTTTTTTTCAAAAGTTTTGAGCAGGACTTTAGGAAAAACTCGATGTCTTCTACGTGTTCAACAATTTCCATATTTAAAATGACATCAAATTTTTTTTCAATTTTAAGTTTTTCAGGCGATAAACACAAATAATTAATTTTTAATTTATTTTTTTTTGAATGAAGTTTTGCAATTTTTATATTTTTATCAGATGCGTCAATGCCTGTTACATTGGCACCCATTCTTGACATTGGTTCAGATAACAATCCCCCACCACATCCAATATCTAAAATATTTATTCCCGATAATGGTTTGGATTTATTTTTTAATTTAAAACTATTAATGATATTTTCCTTTATATATTTAATTCTTGTTGGATTAAATTTATGAAGTGGTTTGAATTTACCGTCTGGATCCCACCATTCATCAGCCATTTTAGAAAATTTATCTATTTCTTTTTTATTTACACTAGTCATTGAGATAAATAGTTGACATAATAATTTAGATGTATTTTATCCATTATTTATTAAATATTAATAATTAAAGCTAGCATGAAAACAGTCGTATTAAAATTTGGCGGAACATCTGTAGGGACTTTGGATAGAATTAAAAAAGTGTGTAAAATTATTGCTTTTTATAAAAAGAAAAAAAATAGAGTAGTAGTTGTTTCATCAGCAATGAGTGGTGTGACAAATGAATTAGTAAATAAATCTAAACAAATTAGTAATAATTTTGATAGAGCAGAATACGATGCACTAGTTTCAACTGGAGAACAGGTATCATGTGCGCTTATTGCAGGGAGATTAAAACACAATGGGTTTAAATCAAGATCTTGGATGTCTTGGCAATTACCTATTGTGACAAGTGGTCCTCATTCAAGTGCAAGAATTATTTCAGTAGGTATTAAAGAGCTAAATGTATATATTAAGTCAGGTGGTATACCTATAATCACAGGTTTTCAAGGCATCAGCAATGATTTAAGAATTACTACCATAGGAAGAAGTGGGTCTGATGCAACTGCAATTATGCTTGCAAAATTTATTAAAGCCGATGAGTGTATAATTTATACTGATGTAGATGGAGTTTATACTACTGATCCAAGGCAATACAAAAGAGCAAAAAAAATTAAAAAAATTTTTTATGATGAGATGTTAGAGATGGCATCCCTTGGTTCAAAAGTAATGCAGCCTACGTCGGTTCAAGATGCTAAGCTAAATAAGATTGATATTAAGGTTAAATCCTCATTTGTTTCAAATAGTGGAACTTTAATTACAGGTTCTAAAAAAACTTTTAGTAATCAGATTATAACTGGAATTTCATCAACTAAAAATGATGCCAAAATCACAATTGTAGGTGTGAAAGATAGACCAGGGGTTGCTGCATCAATTTTTAAACCACTATCAAATAATCTTATTAATGTAGATATGGTAGTTCAAAACATTTCTTTAGATGGAAAAGAAACTGATCTTACATTTACAATTAAATCTGAAGATTTGAAAAAAACAGAAAAATTAATTAAACAAAATAAAAAAATATCTTTTAAAAAAATATCATTTGATAAAAGTGTTTCTAAAATTTCTATTATAGGTGTTGGTATGATAACTACTCCAGGAATAACATACAGAATGTTTCAGGCTCTAGCTTCAAAAAAAATTAATATTTTGGTTATTTCTACTTCTGAGATAAAAATTTCGGTTCTAGTTTCTGTTAAGCATGCTAAAAGAGCTATAGCAGCTTTACATAAAGAATTTAAATTAGACTAACTATAATGAGCTTAAGACCTTTTAGAGATATTAAAAGAAGAAAAACTAAAGTAATAAATGTAGGAAGAGTTAAGATTGGAGGTGACAACCCTATTTCTGTTCAATCAATGACGAATACTCTAACAACTGATGTTAAAGCAACCATCAAACAAATAAATGATATAACAGAGGAAGGTGCGGATATTGTAAGAGTTTCTTGTCCCGATCCGAGTTCAACATTATCTCTAAAAGAAATTATAAAACATGTCTCAATACCAGTAGTTGCAGATATTCATTTTCATTATAAAAGAGCTATTGAGGCAGCAGAAAATGGAGCTAGCTGCTTAAGAATTAATCCAGGAAATATTGGAGATGCATCGAAGATTCATGAGGTATTAAAAGCTGCAAAGAATAACAATTGTTCAATAAGGGTTGGAGTTAACGCAGGCTCATTAGAGAAAGATATTTTAGAAAAATTTAAAGAGCCTTGTCCAGAGGCTTTAGTAGAAAGTGCTCAAAGGAATATAAAAATTTTAGAGGATAAAGATTTTTTTAATTTTAAAATTAGTGTCAAATCATCAGATGTATTTCTATCAATTGCAGCATACAGACAGCTATCTAAAGTTACAGATTATCCTTTACATCTTGGAATTACTGAGGCAGGCAGCTTTGTTTCTGGTAGCATAAAATCATCTATTGGTCTTGGTACTTTGTTGATGGATGGAATTGGAGATACAATAAGAATTTCCTTATCTGATAATCCAACTCAGGAAGTAAAAATAGGCAACGAAATTTTAAAATCACTAAATCTAAGAAATAGAGGTGTGAAGATAATATCTTGCCCATCATGTGCAAGACAAGCATTTCAGGTGATTGATACAGTCAAAATTTTAGAAGAAAAATTAGCTCATATTAAAACACCCATAACTCTATCAATCATTGGCTGTGTTGTTAATGGACCGGGAGAGGCCGCAATGACAGATATTGGAATTACAGGAGGTGGAAAGGGAAACAATATGCTTTATTTATCTGGTGTTCAGAATGGAAAAGTTTTAACAGAAGATATAATCAACAAGGTAATTAGTGAAGTTGAGAAGAAAGCATCTGAACTAGAAAACTAATTATGATTCCGCTAAAAACGATTGAAGATCTAATAAATAAACATTCAGCTTTAGAAAAAGATCTATCTTCAGGTAAATTAGATAATAAATTATTTGCAGAAAAATCAAAAGAGTATTCTGATGTAAATGAAATAGTCGGAAATGCTAAAGATTATATTTCTTTTCAAGGCGAAAAAGAAGAATTAGAAAAAATATTGAATGATAGTTCCGGAGACCACGAGTTAAAAAAAATGGCAGAATTAGAATTAATAGAATTACAAAATAAATACGAAGTAAATGAAAAAAAATTAAAATTATTTCTATTACCTAGGGATGAGGCAGATAAAAAAAACGCAATTATTGAAATTAGAGCAGGAACTGGTGGGTTAGAAGCAAGTTTGTTTGCATCTGATCTCTTTAAGATGTATGAAAAAGTTAGTCATAAAAAAAAATGGTCATTAGAATTAATATCTATTTCTAGAAGCGATGCGGGAGGTTTAAAAGAAGTAATAGCCTCTATAAAAGGTAGCAATATTTATTCAACTTTAAAATATGAAAGTGGAGTTCATAGAGTTCAAAGAGTTCCAGATACAGAAACTCAAGGGAGAGTGCACACATCAGCAGCTACAGTTGCTGTATTACCTGAAGCAGAGGAAGTAGATTTAAAAATAAATGATTCTGATTTGAGAATTGATGTTTTTAGAGCAGGAGGCCCTGGTGGTCAATCTGTAAATACAACAGATAGTGCAGTTAGAATTACACATATACCAACAGGCTTATCGGTATCTCAACAAGATGAAAAATCTCAACATAAAAATAAAGCTAAAGGAATGAAAATATTGAGAGCCCGTTTGTATGAACTGGAAAGATTAAGGATAGATCAAGAAAGATCTCAGGATCGTAAAACAAAAATAGGTACTGGAGATAGATCGGAAAGAATAAGAACTTACAATTTTCCTCAAGGGAGAGTAACTGATCATAGAATAAATTTGACACTTCATAAGTTAGAAGAATTTTTAGAGGGCGAAGCATTTGATGAAATGATCGAATCTTTAACATTACAAGCACAGGAGGAAAGCCTTAGTAATTTAAAGTAATATATGAATATTTATCTGGCTATAAATCAGGGGGCAAAAATTTTGAAAGCTAAGTTTATTTCTAATTATCTTTTAGACTCTGAAATTTTGATGGCAAATACAATCAAAAAAGATAGAAAATTTATTTTATCAAATTTAAATTTGAGTTTGAAAAAAAACGATTTAGATAACTTTCAAAAATTAATAGAAAAAAGATCACAAGGTAATCCAGTTGCTTATTTGATAAATAAAAAGTGTTTTTGGAATTCAGAATTTTTTATTACAAATGACACTTTGATACCTAGACCTGATACAGAATTAATAGTTGAGAATGTAATAAAGTTAACAAAAAATAAAAACAATTTAAGCATTTTAGATATAGGAATTGGATCAGGCTGTATTATTATATCAATCTTGAAAGAGAAAAAAAATTTTTATGGGACCGGAATAGATATAAGTAAAAAATGTCTAGATATAAGCGAAATAAATGCATTTAATCTTAAAGTAAGTTCAAGACTTAAATTATATAAATCAAGTGTTGACAAATTTAATTTAGGTAAATATGATTTGATTGTTTCTAATCCTCCTTATATTAAAAAACATGATTTGAAATATCTGGAGAGAGATATTATTGGATTTGAGCCAAAATTAGCTTTAGATGGTGGATTAGATGGATTATCAGAAATTAGGAAAGTAATTAAAAAATCCTCAGAACTGATAAAAAAGAATGGTAAATTTATTTTAGAGATTGGATTTGATCAAAAAAATAAAGTAATTAATTTATTAAAAAAAGAAGGTTTTTATATAAATAGTGCTCAAAAAGATCTTGGTATGAATGATCGATGTATAGTTTGCACTAAAATATAATTATTCAAAATCATGGTAACATTTAGAAATAATAACAATCATAATAGAAGAAATAACTTTAGAAGAAACGATAGAAATTATAAATCTAATAGTGAAAGACAGAAATTTAGTCCAAATTTTACTAATAATGATAATTTTATAAGAAAGGCGCCAGGTAGAAACAATCACAATGCTCCAAAGTTAATTGAAAAATATAATGATTTAGCCAGGGAAGCTCTATCTAATGGTGATAAAATTTTATCAGAGAATTATTTGCAACACGCAGATCACTTTACAAGAATATTAAATGAAAGAGAGAGTTTAAGAAGAGATAAATTCACAGAAAGTAGATCAGAAAGGAATTCTGATATAAACGAGGAAAATATTGAAAGTTCTAATCAAAATTCAGATAAAAATTTAGTCGAAACTTCCAGCGATGAAAATAAATCTCAAAAAAATGTAAAACCACAATTAGAGATCAATTAGTTTATCCCAAGTATTTTTTCAGATTTGAGAACATCTAATTTAATTTTTCTAGTTTCAAATAACTTCCTGTCTTTACCTTTCAAAATTTTTCCTGAAGGAAGTTTTAATTTTTGAGAATTTACTTTTTTTCCATTAACTATAACTTCATAATGCAAGTGTGGTCCAGTAGATTTACCAGTTGATCCCACATAACCTATTGTTTGACCTTGTTTGACTCTCACACCAGATTTAATTCCACGTGCAAATTTTGACATGTGTGCATATACAGTTTGATAAGTTGAATTATGTTTAATTTTAACACAATTACCACCACCACCACACCAACCTGCTTTTTTTACTACGCCGTCACCAGATGCCATTATGGGTGTTCCCATCGGCGCTGCAAAATCAGTGCCTTTATGCATTTTATTAAAACCATCTATAGGATGTTTTCTCATTCCAAATGGAGATGAAAGTCTTGCACCATTGATAGGAGTTTTCATTAAAGCTTTTTTTACACTTTTACCATTTTTATCATAATGGCCCTCACTACCTTCTTTATCAAAATAATATAAACTATTATCTTGTCCACTAAGTTTTAAATTTCCAAAAAGAATTTCGCCAGTTTCAACTATTTCATTTTTTTCATTTAAAAAAATTTCATATAAAATATGAAATTTGTCTTTTTTCCTAATATCTCTTTGGAAATCAACTTGAAATCCATAAATTCCTGCAAATTCAATTATTATGTTTGCTGGTATATTTTTGTCAGTTGCAGATTTATATAAACTTTGTAATATTATATTCTCTTCATAGACTATCTTTTTTTCTAATTTGATTGACAAAATTTCATTACTAAATTTATCATCATCTATATTTCTATTTAAAAATATTTTTTGTGTATTAGAAATTTGATATATAAATTCAATAATTTTATTATTTGTTTTGTCTAAGCTAAATTGAATTATTTGTTTTGTGTTTAATTTATTGAGATCAATCTTTTCTGTTAGAGATTTTTTTATTTTTTTGATTTCTTTTTTATCAATCTTATAATTTTCTAAAATTTTATCAAAAGTTTCACCAGATTTAATTTTATGTTTAATTTTTTTATATTTTGGTTCTAAGTTATCAACTATGTGATTAAGTGTTTTTTTAAAGTATATATTATCAACAAAATTATTATATTTTTCTTCATTTAGTTTTTTTTTATGATTAAAGTAATTTGTTGATATTGCAGTTATTAATATTAAACTTATTAAACCAAATATCTCTAAATTTTTCTTTAACTTATTTTTTAAATTTTTGATCATTAAAACTTTTAAGAATTTTAATTATTAGTTTAGAGGTGTGTAAAAATCAAAAAAAACCATTAAAATAAGGGATTTTTATCTTTTTTTTTATTCTTAAATGCTTGATTTCCTAATATTTTAGCCTATAAGCACTGAACTTTCTCAGTAAAATTATTGTTAAACAATAAATAAGTGAGGATTATTGGGCCTTTTTGCTCAATTAGTTATTTAAAAAGTTAAAATTTAAGAAGAGAAGTGTGGACGGTTAAGGTTACCAAAAATTTGTCGTACACACTTCAACATCATATAAATTTTATTCTTAGAATTTATATGGAAGCTAGTGTGCGCCGTTTTTAAACTTGAGAGTTTGATCATGGCTCAGAACGTACGCTGGCGGCACGCCTAACACATGCAAGTCGAACGAAGTAGCAATACTTAGTGGCAGACGGGTGAGTAACATGTGGGTATCTGCCCTTTGGCCTGGAATAACACGAGGAAACTTGTGCTAATACCGGATAAGTCTTTACAGAGAAAGCTTTATGCACCATTGGATGAGCCCGCACTTGATTAGTTTGTTGGTGGGGTAATGGCCTACCAAGACTGTGATCAATAGCTGATTTGAGAGGATGATCAGCCACATTGGGACTGAGACACGGCCCAAACTCCTACGGGAGGCAGCAGTGGGGAATCTTGCACAATGGAGGAAACTCTGATGCAGCGATGCCGCGTGAGTGAAGAAGGCCCTTGGGTTGTAAAGCTCTTTCGTCGGGGAAGAAAATGACTGTACCCGAATAAGAAGGTCCGGCTAACTTCGTGCCAGCAGCCGCGGTAATACGAAGGGACCTAGCGTAGTTCGGAATTACTGGGCTTAAAGAGTTCGTAGGTGGTTGAAAAAGTTGGTGGTGAAATCCCAGAGCTTAACTCTGGAACTGCCATCAAAACTTTTCAGCTAGAGTATGATAGAGGAAAGCAGAATTTCTAGTGTAGAGGTGAAATTCGTAGATATTAGAAAGAATACCAATTGCGAAGGCAGCTTTCTGGATCATTACTGACACTGAGGAACGAAAGCATGGGTAGCGAAGAGGATTAGATACCCTCGTAGTCCATGCCGTAAACGATGTGTGTTAGACGTTGGAAATTTATTTTCAGTGTCGCAGCGAAAGCGATAAACACACCGCCTGGGGAGTACGACCGCAAGGTTAAAACTCAAATGAATTGACGGGGACCCGCACAAGTAGTGGAGCATGTGGTTTAATTCGAAGATACGCGCAGAACCTTACCAACACTTGACATGTTCGTCGCGACTTTAAGAGATTAAAGTTTTCGGTTCGGCCGGACGAAACACAGGTGCTGCATGGCTGTCGTCAGCTCGTGTCGTGAGATGTTGGGTTAAGTCCCGCAACGAGCGCAACCCTCACTTTTAGTTGCCATCATTTAGTTGGGCACTCTGAAAGAACTGCCAGTGATAAGCTGGAGGAAGGTGGGGATGACGTCAAGTCCTCATGGCCCTTACGTGTTGGGCTACACACGTGCTACAATGGTATTTACAACAGGAAGCAAAACCGCGAGGTTAAGCAAATCCTTAAAAGATACCTCAGTTCGGATTGCACTCTGCAACTCGAGTGCATGAAGCTGGAATTACTAGTAATCGTGGATCAGCGTGCCACGGTGAATGCGTTCCCGGGTCTTGTACACACCGCCCGTCACACCATGGGAGTTGGTTCTACCTTAAGGCAAGGTTTCAAACCCTTGACCACGGTATAGTCAGCGACTGGGGTGAAGTCGTAACAAGGTAGCCGTAGGGGAACCTGCGGCTGGATTACCTCCTTTCTAAGGATGAATAAAAGTAAAATTTTATTCTAAATAATATACAGGTAATGTTGACCGTCCTCATTTCTCTTCTTAAAAGCAGTGTTTCTCTTGCATGGGGGCCGGTAGCTCAGTTGGTTAGAGCACACCCTTGATAAGGGTGGGGTCGAAAGTTCGAGTCTTTCTCGGCCCACCAATTTAAGATCATGGGGGATTAGCTCAGCTGGGAGAGCGCCTGATTTGCATTCAGGAGGTCAGCGGTTCGATCCCGCTATCCTCCACCAAAACACTTAGTTATAAAAATCGTAAATATTTAATAATTAATATCAATATCTATATCCGAACATTAGAAATGTTATTAACTAATGTTCAAAATAAAAATTTGATTCAACACAGAATTTTTTTCTGTGCATAAATCAAGCGTTTAAGGGCGTGTAGTGGATGCCTTGGCACTGAAAGCCGATGAAGGACGTGATATACTGCGATAAGTTTCGGGGAGCTGTATGTAAGTTTTGATCCGAAAATTTCCGAATGGGGAAACCCACCACTTTATGTGGTACTTTAAACTGAATACATAGGTTTAAAGAGACAACCTGGAGAACTGAAACATCTAAGTAACCAGAGGAAAAGAAATCAATTGAGATTCCGTTAGTAGTGGCGAGCGAACGCGGACTAGGCCAGCAATTTTGTTAAAAAAATTTGAATAGTTTGGAAATGCTAACCATAGAGGGTGATAGTCCCGTATGAGTAATGTTTAACAAAATTCTTGAGTAAAGCGGGACACGTGAAATCCTGCTCGAATATAGGGGGACCACCCTCTAAGCCTAAATACTCTTCAGTGACCGATAGTGAACTAGTACCGTGAGGGAAAGGTGAAAAGAACCCCTATTAGGGGAGTGAAATAGAACCTGAAACCGCATGCCTACAATCAGTCGAAGCTCTTTTTAGAGTGACGGCGTACCTTTTGTATAATGGGTCAGTGACTTAATTTATTAAGCAAGCTTAAGCCATCTAGGTGTAGGCGAAGCGAAAGCAAGTCTTAATAGGGCGATTAGTTTAGTGAATTAGACCCGAAAACGAATGAGCTTACCATGAGCAGGTTGAAAGTTGGGTAACACCAACCGGAGGACCGAACCAGTTGACGTTGAAAAGTCTTTGGATGACTTGTGGTAAGGGGTGAAAGGCCAACCAAATTCGTAGATAGCTGGTTTTCCGCGAAAACTATTTAGGTAGTGCGTTGAATAAATAGACATTTAGAGGTAGAGCACTAAATGGGCTAGGGGGAAGAGATTCTTACCAAACCTAATAAAACTCCGAATGCTAAATGTTGTTCTTCAGCAGACAGACTGTGGGTGCTAAGGTCCATGGTCGAGAGGGAAAGAGCCCAGACCACCAGATAAGGTCCCCAAATTATGATTAAGTGTGAAAGGATGTGGAAATTCCTTAACAGCCGGGAGGTTGGCTTAGAAGCAGCCATCCTTTAAAGATAGCGTAACAGCTCACCGGTCTAATAGAGTTTCTGCGCCGAAGATGTAACGGGGCTAAAATCATATACCGAATCTGTGGATTTGTAATTTTTTCGAAAATTGCAACTGGTAGCGGAACGTTCTGTAAGCCTGTGAAGGGATACCCGTGAGGGATCCTGGAGGTATCAGAAGTGCGAATGCTGACATAAGTAACGATAAAAGAAGTGAAAAACTTCTTCGCCGAAAATCCAAGGGTTTCTGCGCAAGGTTAATCCGCGCAGAGTTAGTCGGCACCTAAGGCGAGGGCGAAAGCCGTAGTCGATGGAAATAAGGTTAATATTCCTTAACCAGATGGTAGTGACGGATCTTGTAAGTTGTGAGTTCTTAATGGATTGAGCTTGCCGCGAAAAGGTTCCAAGAAATAGCTCCATCATTAGACCGTACCCTAAACCGACACAGGTGGATTAATAGAGTATATTTAGGCGCTTGAGAGAATGATGTTGAAGGAACTCGGCAAAATACTTCCGTAACTTCGGGATAAGGAAGACCTTTTTTTAGGCAACTAGAAGAGGGTGGCACAAGCCAGGGAGAAGCGACTGTTTATCAAAAACACAGGGCTCTGCTAACACGTAAGTGGATGTATAGGGTCTGACGCCTGCCCGGTGCTGGAAGGTTAATGCGGTTGGTGCAAGCTAACTTCTGAAGCCCCAGTAAACGGCGGCCGTAACTATAACGGTCCTAAGGTAGCGAAATTCCTTGTCGGGTAAGTTCCGACCTGCATGAATGGCGTAACGATTTCTCCGCTGTCTCCAACATCAACTCAGTGAAATTGAATTCTCCGTGAAGATGCGGAGTTCGCGTAGTTAGACGGAAAGACCCCGTGCACCTTTACTGCAACTTTACATTGGTATTAGGAAAAACATATTTAGTATAGGAGGGAGACATTGAAGCAAAGGCGTCAGCTTTTGTGGAGTCAACAGTGAAATACCTCTTTTGTTTTTCTTGGTATCTAACTGACTGCCGTTATCCGGCGTCAAGACATTGTATGGTGGGTAGTTTGACTGGGGCGGTCGCCTCCCAAATAGTAACGGAGGCGTGCGAAGGTAGGCTCAGAACGGTCAGAAATCGTTCGTAGAGTGCAATGGCATAAGCCTGCCTGACTGTGAGACTGACAAGTCGAGCAGAGACGAAAGTCGGTCATAGTGATCCGGTGGTTCTGAGTGGAAGGGCCATCGCTCAACGGATAAAAGGTACGCCGGGGATAACAGGCTGATACTGCCCAAGAGCTCATATCGACGGCAGTGTTTGGCACCTCGATGTCGGCTCATCACATCCTGGGGCTGGAGCAGGTCCCAAGGGTTTGGCTGTTCGCCAATTAAAGTGGTACGTGAGCTGGGTTCAGAACGTCGTGAGACAGTTCGGTCCCTATCTGCTATGCGTGTAGAAGAATTGAGAGGAGTTGACCCTAGTACGAGAGGACCGGGTTGAACATACCACTGGTGGACCGGTTGTAGCGCCAGCTGCAGTGCCGGGTAGCTAAGTATGGACGAGATAACTGCTGAAAGCATCTAAGCGGGAAACTCACCTCAAAACTAGTTCTTCCTATAGAGCCGTGGTAGACCACCACGTTGATAGGCTGGGTGTGGAAGCGCAGTAATGCGTGCAGCTGACCAGTACTAATAGCTCAATTGGCTTGATTTATGCACTGAAAAAAATTTGAATAGATAATGATTAAAAAAATTTATTTTTTGGGATATTCAAAAAAAAAAACAAGAATAATAAATTTTTTAAAAAAAAATTTTATAGTTAAGACATTACACAACAAATCGCTAACTCCTAGTAGCGCTAAAAATGCAGATTTAATAATATTATTTGGTTATAATAAAATAATAAAAAAAGAAATATTAAAAATAACTAAGAGACCGATTATAAACTTGCATATTTCTTTTTTACCCTACAATAGAGGAGCTCATCCAAATTTTTGGTCATTCGTTGACAACACACCAAAAGGTGTTTCAATTCATGAAATCGACCAAAGAATAGACAAAGGAAGATTGCTTTTTAGAAAAAAGATAAAATTTAAAAATATTAAAAAACAAAGTTTTAAATCAACTTACAATATTTTATTAAAAGAGATTGAAAAATTATTTTTTTTAAAAATAAACCACATATTAAAAGGTGATTATACTTCAATTCAATTCTCCTCAAAAGGGTCATTTCATAAAAAAAAAGATTTACCTAAAACTTTAAAAAATTGGAATATAAATATTTTAAAGTTTTTAAAAAATTATAAAAAATGAGATACTTTAATTGGTGTCCCGATCTTGATTCTTTTCTTGGCTCTTTTGCCAAGTATTTTAAAGTATTTAGAAGAGCAAATACCCACTTTTGGTCTAAACGCTCCAATATTTTTTTCACTTAATTTTTCATTTGCTGCAATATTTTTAATTGAAAAAATTGATCTTCTAAGTTTTTTGGAATCTTTTTCAGAATTATTTTTTTTTATATTTTGTATATCATTTAATTCAGTAAGTATTTTTTTTAACTCTTTAAGTTTACTTGGTGTTATAGAAAATTTTGAGTCAGTTGTTTTGTATTTATCATCTAATTTAAAATGTTTTTCAATTAAAATTGGTTTATAAAAATTAGCAGCTATTGACGAGTAAATGTTATTTGTGTGATCAGATAAACCAATAAAATATTTTTTAAATTTTTTTTTTAAAATTAATATTTTTTCTAAATTTACATCTTTTAGATTAGTTGGATAATTCGAAACACAGTGAAGGATAATAATTTTTTTATGATATTTGTTTATTTCTTTAATTGCTTTTTTTATTTCTTTAAAAGATGCCATTCCTGTAGATATAATTATAGGTTTTTTTTTTGACGCGATGTAGTTTATTAATTTAAGATCAGTTATCTCAAAAGAAGCAATCTTGTATAAAGGGGTATTATATTTTTCTAAAAAATCAACCGCCCTGGGGCTAAATGGGCTACTAAACAGTATTTTGTTATGTTTTTTTGTTATCTTGAAAGCATCGTTATGCCATGCGTAAGGTGTATGCGCTTTCTTATATAAATCCCAAAGATATTTATTTTTCCAAATCCCGTCTTTAATTTTAAAATGTTTATTTTTAATGTTAAGAGTTATATCTTTTGGTTCATAAGTTTGGATTTTAATTAGATCTGCTCCATTTTTACATGCACTAGTTATTAATTTTAAAAATCTATTTTTATTACCACCGTGGTTTCCTGAAATTTCCGCAACAAGTAATGGGGGTTTATTTTTGCCTGAAATGATTTGATTATTTATTTTTATCATTAAAAATTTTAAATTTAATAAAACAGCTGTTAGGATATATATATGAAAAAAAACTATAACGAAATAATAAATCAAATCCAAAAAGCAAGGTCTAAAAATAATGTAAATTGGATGGATGTATTAAAATTAGCATTTAAGCTTGATCCAAAAAAAGCCTCAAAAATTATGAAAAAAATAAATTATGATGATAATAAAATCTCCAAGTTATTAAAAAAACTTGTAGATTAGATAACTGAAAGTTTAAACTGAAATAAAAATTTTATTTTTTTAAAATTAAATAAAAAAATTTTATAAAATTTTAATATTATAAATAAATATAGAATTCTTAAGTAACTTTAAAATGAAAAAAATAAATCTAGCTCTTTTTTTTTCGAATAACAAAGGTAACAAAATTTATAATTATTTTAAGAAAAAAAAACTTTTCAAAATAAAAAAAGTTTTTTTTGGATATAAATATTTAAATTCTGAAATTCCTAAAAAATTTAAAAAAGGATCTTATGAAATAATAAAAAAAATAGACTCTCCAAAATTAGTTCAAAAAATAAAAAAATTAAATATTGATTTTATAATCATAGCGGGGTTTCATTATATTTTAAAAAAAGATTTAATCTATTCCCCAAAATTTTGTACACTTAATCTTCACAGCGGTAGAGTTCCAAATTATAGAGGTGGTTCTCCTTTAAATTGGCAATTAATTAATAATGAAAAATATATTTATTTAAGTGTTTTAAAAGTAGACCTTGGTATTGATACAGGCGATGTGATAATGCAAAAAAAATTTAAGATAAAGAAACATTTTGATATTAAAATTGTTCATAATATTGCAAATAAAGAATTTCCAAAAATGCTAGAGAAATCACTTTTAGATATTTATAGAGGCATCTCTAAGCCTGTAAGCCAAAAAACATTAAAGTTAATAAATAAAACATACAAACAAAGAGTACCATCAGATGGAAAAATTTTCTGGAGAAAAAATACTAATTTACAAATTCATAATTTAATACGTGCATTATCTAATCCATATCCTGGTGCTTTTTCATTTAATCAGAAAAAAAAAGTTATATTTTTAAAATCTAAAATCTCTAAAAAAAATTTTAAAATAAAAAATTATGGTGAAGTTATTAATTATAAAAATAATATTTTCGTAAAATGTAAAAACGGTTTTCTTCAAATAATAAAATATAAGGGAAAATTAAAAAATAATGATATTTTAATTTAAAATATGATTGCAATTATTCAGGCTAGAATGTCATCAAAAAGACTCAAAGGAAAAGTTTTAAAAAAAATTGGTAAAAAAATATTATTAGATAGAGTTTATGAAAACCTAAAAGTAAATAAAAATATTAATAAAATAATTATTGCAACATCAAAAAATCCTTCTGACGACAAAATATCTAAATTTTGTAAAAAAAGAGATATTTTTTGTTTTCGTGGGGATCTAAATAATGTTGCGAAGAGATATTATGACGTCCTATTAAATGAAAAATCAAAGTATTTCTTGAGAGTTACTGCAGATAGTCCATTTATAGATAGTGCAATTATCAAAAAAATGTTGAAAATTTCAAAAACAAATAAATATGAAATAATTACAAACGTTTGTCCAAGATCATTTCCAAAAGGTCAAACTGTTGAAATTTTTAAATCAAAAACTTTTAAGGATTTTTTTTCAAAAATAAAAACCAAGTCTGACAAAGAACATGTTACAACTTTTTTTTATAAAAATAAAAAAAAATTTAAATTAAAAAATATATTTTATAAAAAAAACTTTTCAAAAATGAATTTGAGTGTTGATACTGAGGATGATCTAAAGAGATCAAGAAAAATAGAAAAAATTATCAATAAAAAATATGGTTCAGATTTTTCATTGAAAAATCTAATTAGGGAATATTAAATTTTATAAATTTTGTTTTCTAATTTATCTAATGTATTAATCTTATTATATTTATTTAATCCTTTGTATGCTTTATCAGCTTTTTTTATTGCTTTATTATAGTTTTTAAAAATTAAATTAATTTTACTTAAAAAATTGTCTTTATCTCCAAGTCTATAAAGCTCCCCACCTTTGCCGATATCTAAAAGTTCATTCGAACATCCTACGTTTTTTGGAGCCAAACAAGGAATTTTATAACTTATAGCTTCACCAAGAACATTTGGTGTACCATCGTATTTTGATGTGAGACAAAATAAATTAATCTTATTATGAAAAGATTTAAAAGGATCCTTAATAAATTTAATAAATTTGACTTTATGTGAATGTTTTCTTGAAATTATTTTTAAATCTTTAAGAAGCGGCCCTGAACCAATTATAAAGATTTTAGAGTATAAATTTTTATTCAATCTTAAACAATTTTCTAAAAAAAAAATAGGATCTTTATTTTCAACAAGTCTTCCCACAAAAGCAATATTATATTTTTTCTGCACTCTTTTCTTTAAAGATTTTTTTTGTGGAAAATAATTTCTAATAAGTAAACTATTTTTTATATTAAATTTGTTATATAGTATTTTTAAATGTTCTTTTTTATAAAGAATGACTAAATTTGCATATCTCATTAACATTAAATCTAATCTTCCAATTTTAAGACCTGGATCTGTTGAAAATAATCTCCAATTATTAACTAAAATTGGATTTGCGATCCTTATAATAAGCTTAAATTTAAATTTAAATAGTTTTAGAAGTAATAAAAAAAAGTGACCATCCAAGGAAAAAATAATTTTATCTCTATTCCTAAACTTCAAAAAATAAAAGATACAAAAAATTTCATTCAACAAAAAATTTTTTTTAAAAAAAACATTTTTTGGGTTAACTATATTAATTTTAGAATTAAGTTTTTTTAAAAGTGTGTTATTTATCGTATTTGTTAATAAAGTAATCTCAAATCTTTTCAAAAATTGCTGACAATACAATTCTAGTGTCTTTTTGCAGCCGTCATTTTTTATATTTGGATAAAATATAAGTAATTTTTTTTTCATTAATTTTAAATAATTGACTTTAATCTTTATTTTTATTAATAAAATTAGAATAAAACCCAATAAACTATATACACAAGACTTACAATCTAAATGAAAAAAATACCTTTATTTAAGCCTTGGATTTCTAAAGACGACTTAAAAAAAGTTGATAAATCTTTACGTTCTGGTTGGCTCACTCACGGACCCAATAATTTAATATTTGAAAAAAATTTTTCAAACACCGTTAACTCCAAGTATGCAGTCTCAATGAATTCTTGTACTAGTGCGTTAGAGTGTGCATTAAAATTAATAAAAAAAAAGGGGGAAGTAATAATTCCAAGTTGGACATGGGTATCAACAGCTAACTCAGTCTTGAATACAAATAATGTTCCTGTATTTGCTGATGTTGACTTAAACTCAAGAAATTTGACTTCACATGAAATTAAAAAAAAAATTACCAAAAAAACCATAGCTGTTATTGTTGTACATTTTGCAGGGTTACCTTGTGAAATGGGTGACATAGTAAAACTATTATCTAAAAAAAAAATTCAATTAATCGAGGATAGCGCAGAAACATTAGGAGCTAGGTGGAAAAATAAGTTTACAGGTTCTTTCGGTACAGGTTGTTTTTCTTTTTTTCCTACAAAAAATATAACTACAGCTGAAGGTGGTATGTTAACTACCAACAATAGATTAAATTATCTTGAAGTTAAAAAATTAATTGCTCATGGTATTAATCATCAAAAAAAACCTACCTTCTGGCATCGTGAGGCAGTAATGCCAGGCCATAATTTTAGATTACCGAATCATTTAGCAGCTTTAGGCATAAACCAATTAAAAAAATTAAGTTATTTTAATAATCAAAGACGCAAGATTGCTAAAATTTATGATCAGTTTTTAAAAAAATATCCAGATATTTTTAAAATACAAAAAGTTAATAAATACTTAACTCACTCATATCAAATGTATACATGTTTAATAAAAGATAAATATAGAAATAATTTTTTATATTTTATGAAAAAACAAGGAGTAGAAGTTTCTGCTCATTTTGTTCCTCCATTGCATAAACAGAAATACCTCAGTAAATTTTATAAGACTAAACTTCCAAATACTGACAGACTGTCAAAAGAAATAGTTACGCTTCCAATCTATCCAAACCTAAAGAAAAAAGAACTTTCAATTATTTTGAAATTAATAGATAAGTGGTATTCTAATGTTAAAAAATAATTATTTAATTACAGGTGGATTAGGTTTAATTGGGTCTAATATATCCAAACAACTTGTTAGAAAAAAAAATGTTGGAAAATGTATTTTAGTTGATAATTATGCAGGCTATATTAATCCATTAAGACGACATTTTAGAGACTTCAGAAAGTACAGGTTTGATGACTTGCAAGATAAAAAAGTAAGTTACTCAATTAAAAAAAAGTATGTATTTGAAAGAGGAGATGTTTCAGATTTTAAAACAATGGTACATTTGATTGAAAAGTATAAACCAAAAGTTATTTTTCATACTGCGGCTGTACCTGTTTCAAAAGTTCAAAATCCTAATATTTCTGAATTTAGAAAAGGATCTCTAGATACAACAATTAATATTTTAGATTGTGTTGATTTTCTACAAAGACGTAAGTTATTTAAGTTAGATAGATTTTTATATATATCTTCAAGTATGGTTTATGGAAATTTTAAAAAAAAGAAAGCTTTAGAAAATGATAATACCAATCCAATTGAAATATATGGAACTTTAAAACTTGCTGGTGAGGTTATTACAAAAGGAGTTTCTAATAGTTATTCAATACCCTATACAATAATAAGACCTTCAGCAGTATATGGACCAACAGATATGAATGAAAGAGTCACTCAATACTTTCTAAATAAATCATCACAAGCTGAACCAATTCAAATTCATGGTAAAGATGAAAAATTAGATTTTACGTTTATTAACGACATTGCTGATGGAATTATTAAAGCAGCAACAAATAAAAATGGAATTAATAATACATTTAATATTACTTATGGAAAAAGTAGAACACTCTTAGATTATGTTTTGGAATTAAAAAAATATTATAAAAATATTCAATTTGAAATTATTAAAAGAGACTCTACGAGACCAAAAAGGGGAACGTTGTCTATTTCTAAAGCTAAAAAATTATTAAATTATAAACCTAAATATAATTTGAAGAAAGGTGTGAGAGAATACGTTTATTTTAATAATAAAAATTTTTGACTAGTTTGGTATCCATCTACCTCTATAATTTTTGTAAATATCTTTCTCATTAGCCTGTAAATCCAAACCCTTGTTATTATTAAATAGTTTATAAATTTTTCTTATTTTATCGATTAAAGCAAAATCTTTAGGAAGTAATGCAAATTTATTATCTCTTCCTTGTAAATTATTATCAGTTGTAAAATGTTTTTCAATTAATATCGCTCCATTGGCCATAGCGTAGCATGCATCATCAATTCCATGAAAATGCCCAGAATACCCAACCTTACTAAAGTGTTTCTTTAAGTAAAAAAATTTTTTAAAATTTGTATCTTCAGGATTAAGCGGATATGAGCTTACACAATGCAATATAATTAATTTTTTATTTTTTTTGTATTTTTTTAATTTTTTTAATTCTTTTAATTTTAAACATCCAGCTGATAAAATCACTTGGTCAAAAACTTTAAGTGATTTTTCAATAAGTTTTAAATTATAAGCTTCAGGTGATGGTATTTTTACTATTTTCTTAGATACACTTGCCAGTGTTTCAATTCCATCTTCAGACCACACAGAAGCAAAGCAAATAAGCTTGTTTTTAATAGCAAAATTATATAGTTTTTTATATCTATCTTTATCTAAAAAGGCTCTTTCGTATATTTTTTTTCTACCATCACTATCCCATGGACCTCTTTTTAAGTTTTTTGGATTCCATATTTGAAACTTTACAGCATCAGCTCCACTTTTTTTGGCCATTAAGATCATTTTCTTTGCAAGAGAAATATTGCCAATAAAATTCCAACCTATTTCAGCAACTAAATATGGATTATTTTTACGTACGTGAAATTTCATTCTTTAAAATATAAAATTTATAATTTGTTCTACCAAGTTTGTAAGGCTTTTGTAATAGTTTTAAGTTAAAATGGGTATTTAAATAATTAAAAGTTTTTTTTTGAAATGCAAGAAAATGTTGGCAATCTAATTTATCCTTAGGATTATAAGGACAAGTAATAATTCCTATATTTTTTGATATTTTTTGGGTTTTTTTTAAAAAGTTACTAATATTTATAACATGATCAATATAATTATAAATTCCAATATAATCATAAATTTTTTTTTTATTTAAATTTTCTACCAAAATAGATTTATCTAAATTATATATACAATTAAAAAAATTTTTATTCTTATGATTTAAAAAACTAACTTTTAAACCTTTATTTAAAGCAATTTTCATCATACCCCATGAAGGACAACCAATCTCAGCATAATTAGAATTTTTTTTTAAAAAAATTTTTTTCATTAAAAAATTCCATAAATTGTTATTACCAAATCCTACAAATTGACTAAAAGGCAATGGTTTCAATATAAATTTTTTTATTTTATTTGAATAAAATAAAATTTTTTTTAAATTTTTTTTGTTTAAATTATAAATAACATTTTTTTTTAATTTTTTAAAATTTTTATCTTTAGAATCTATCGAGTTTATTATTTTTATTAATTCTCTTACACTTTTGTCCTTATTTTCATTATCTTCATTTTCTAAACTTTTTTTATAATTCGAAAGGATATTAATAAAATTTTTTTTCGAAAAGTTATCATAATGTATATTTAAGCACGCATTATGAACTGGAATGGCTTTATCGTAAATATATTTAGTAACTTTGTTATCAATCCATTTTTTTTTATAAATTAAAGAACAATTAGAACAAATTACATTTTTCATATTTTCTATTACAATTTGTTCTTTAAGCTTTAAATATTTAGCTATTAAAAATGAATAAACATTTTTTTTATTATATATTACTTTTTTTTTATATTTTTTACATTTACAAAGTGGACAAGCCTTTATAGTTACAAACATTAAAATTGTATAAAGTTTTATATTTATTTTTTTTAATATATAAGAATATAAATAGTTTGATAGATGAAAAAAATTACACTTTATATACCTAATGATAAATTTGTATTAAAAGATTTAATACAAGACAATTTTTTTAAGAAAATGAATAATAAGAAACTTTTTAAAGGTATTGTTTATAAACAAAGAAGTACAAAACTAAGTTTGAGTAACTTTTTAGAAAAAAAATTATTTCTGACAAAATACAGATATTTTTTTTGGTCCATCGCTGAAAGATTAGCTCGATTAGAACTTGAAAAAAAAAATTATGGTTTTGGAATTACCAGCCAAACATTGGTATTGTCAAATATTGAAGTAAAATTTTCGAATTTAATTTTCAATTTAGGGTTATCTAAATTAGTAATATTTTTTATTAAGAAATATCTAATTTTTACTATGAAAAAATATAGTATAAAAGGTGATCACTTAATAATTTTTGGCTCTTCAAAAGATCTACATTATTTTGATTTGGTTTATTTGGCAAAAAAGTTAAAGAAAAAAGTACTTTTAATCACTAATAATTGGGATAATGCAACATCTAAACCATTTTTAATTTTTCCTGATGCAATGGGTTGTTGGGGTTCACAAACAAAAAAAATTGCTAGTAAAATTCATAAAATTCCAATGATATATATTTCAGGCACACCAAGGTTCAATAAATTTCAAAATATTAAAATTAAAAATAATTTTAAAAATAATAATAAAAAAATTTTATTTGTTGGTTCACGATTTTATATGTACGAAATCGAAGTATTAAAAATTATTTCTAATGTTATTTCAAAGAATTTTAATAATAATTTCACTATTTTATATAGACCTCATCCTTACACAATGGTTAAAAATTTTGATTTTATAAATAATATAAAAAACGTTAAATTTGAAAAATCATGGAAAAATTTTAGCTCTATTAATAAAGAAAATAATTTAAAGTTGCTCAAATCTACAGACGGATTGATTAGTGTTATGGTAAGTACAATGATGTTAGAAGCTTTACATTTTTATATGCCAGTTCTTGCTTTATCAACTAATTTTAAAAATCAAGGAATATATGATTGGGAACTGAATCATAAAAATCTATTACATTTAAGATGTACATTTAATAAAAATTTTATTTTAAATAGTTGCTCAACTATAAATTTAGAAAAAAAATGCAAAGTTTTTTTTAAAAATATATTAGATAAAAATTATAAAAAAAAAAATTCTATGCAAATATATAAATTTCTTAATGATATAATTTCAAAAAGTCGATATTATGAAACTATTCAAGATTTTACAAAAAATTAATTATTTTATTTTTATAATAAAATTAATTAAGCATTTCAAACTTGGCAACTGAAACATTATTTTTAACAATCGTTTTATTTATTTTATTTTTTTCTTCAAGTTTTTTTATTTTCTTGAAAATTTTATCCAAGATTACAAAATATTTTTTTAGATTTTTTTTATTATGTTTTGTTGAAACATATATAGTGTTACTAGCTAATATATTTTTTTTAAGAAACTCTTGAGTGATGAAAGTTTTCAATAGTTGATTATTTTTTTTGAAGGTAAAAGAACAAATTGAGCTTAGTCCAGAAATATTTATCTCTAATTTATTTTTTTTTGCAATTTCATGCCAGTTATCTTTAATATATTTTCCTAATTTAGAAATGTATTCCCATGATCTCAATCTCCTCATTTCATTCAACGTGGCTATAGCAGCTGAAGGGCCAATTCTTTCAGACCAGAAAGTGCTACTCATAAAACTATTTTTTGCTTTCATCATTACTTTTTTTGATCCAATAACAGCATTTATTGCATATCCATTTCCTAATGCTTTTCCAAATATAGCAATATCTGGATTTACTCTGTACTTTTTATGAAGACCTCCATACGTCTCTCTAAAAGCTGAAGTACATTCATCAAAAATTAAAATAACTTTATTTTTTTTTGTAATACTTCTTATTTTTTTCAAAAAATTATTTTTTGGTTTTATATTTCTCTCTACTTCCATAATTACAGTTCCAATTTTTTCTTTACGAATTAATTTTTTTAAGGCTTCATAGTCATTGTATTTAAAGTTAAATACCTGCCCTTTTAATTTTTTTGTAACCCCTATAGTACTTAAGTTTTTTAAATGGTCTTTACCAAGCGTATTTTTTTTTGTTAAATTTGCTGACAAATACCAATCATGCCATCCATGGTAACCACAAAAAGCTATTTTATCTTTGCAAGTAAACGATTTTGAAATTCTTAATGCTATTGCTGAAGCTTCAGCTCCTGTTCTGCAGAACTTTACCATGTTGGACCATCGATGCATTGAAACTAATTTTTTAGCAAGTAAAACCTCTTCAGGGCAATTAAGGGTAGACATGTTACTCGAATTAACTATTTTTTTTATAACAGCGTCCACTCTTTTATTTTGATATCCTAAAATATTTGTACCTATTCCCATACTATAAAGGTCTAAATATTTATTATTATCCAAGTCCCAAATCCAACAATCTTGGGCTTTTTTAAAATATGTTGGCCAAGAACCTGGTAAATGAATTTTTGGATGTTTTGAAAGCAACATGTTTCCATGAAGAATATATTTTCTTGCATCTTTCCAATATTTTTGTGATTTTTTTCCAATCATAAATACATATTTTTATATCCGCTTTTCACAAATTTAGAGATTAATTCTTTATTATTTTTTTGTGAGATAAATTTAGTTATTTTTTTGAAATTTATATTATTTAAACTTACTAATTTATAAACTTTTCGACAAAGAATTAAATCCTCTGGATAATCTATAGTCAATCTATACTTTTTACTTTTTAGATATTTAGGAGCTTTAATATATTTTATTTTGAATTTGGTTTTATTTTTTCTTATATATCTGGTACACAATTCACTCCTATCAAGACCACTCCCTTTTTTGTTTGAAATGATAAGTGATTTCAAATTAATTATTTCATATCCACAACCATCTATTACATCATCTAGAAAGGATGCATCATATTTAAGTTTTTGATGTGAAGTCCATGTATGATTTAAATTATCCAAGAAAGTAAAAGGAGATTCGCTTGTAATTCTGAATATATCAGTAGCTTTTGAGAGTTTTCCACATTTTATTAATCTTGATAGGACATTGTGATCATCTCCTAAAATATATTTAATTTTAAATTTTTTAGCTATATCTATATAAATTTTATTTTCAGTTTTATTTGAAATACCCAAGACAATTTCATTGATTGATTTTTGTTTTTTTAATCTTGATATTATAAAATCTAAAACTGTAATTTTATTTTTTATATCAAGATAATGTAAAGGCTTAGCGTATAATCTTGAACTCATATTTCTACATGCTATTGCTGCAACGAGTTTTCTATTCATGAATATGCTTCTTTTCTATAGGGGTATTTTTTTTTAAATTATATTTTGTTACTTTATTTTTAATTTGATTAAAACTTGAAAAAGTATTTTTTATTGATGTTCTTTTCAGATCAAAAATATTATTTTTTTTGATTTTTGTATTTTTCAATAAGCTTTTATTTAAAACAAGTGATCTTTGTATATTTTTTTTATATTTAGTTTCATTTTTTGATAAAAAATAACCCAATTTATTTTTAGAATTTCCTATTGCCTCAGATGCAAATTTAGATGATTTAATTAATTCTTTGAATTCATTTTTATATATAGCACTTTCCGAGTCTTCCAGTGCAATTTTAGACTTAAGAGTTAAATGTTTTTCTATAAACGTTGCTCCTAAGCATATTGCTGGAAGTATTGCAGATGCCGAATCTTTAATAGAATGATCTGCATAACCTAGAGAAATTTTTTTGTTTAAAATTTTTCTTAAAAAAATTAGTTTGTTTAAATTAATTTCCTTATTGGGTGTTGGGTATGATTGAAAACCAATCATAACTGTTAAATTCTTATTTAGAATTTTAACAGCTTTTTTTATATCTATAAGTGAAGCTCCACCTATTCCTAATATAACATTTTTTATCTTAGACTTATTTACACTTTTAATTAGATTAATATTATTTATGTCAGTTGGATGAATTTTTATTCCATCTACTCCTATTTCTTCGGATAAATTTAGACTCTTGACTCCAAAAATATCAAAGTAAATTTTTAATTTTAAATTTTTTGCAGTTTTAACGACAGTTTGCCATTGTTTTTTTGTAAGTTCTAATTTTCTAAAAAAGTTATAATGCGTATAGTCTTTTGTTGCAATCTCATCAGCGTATACTAGTTGAAATTTTACAATATGTGCACCAGCTTTTGAACTTTCATAAATTAATTTTTTTGCTAAATGAAGATCACCCTCATAGCCTTGAGCAACTTCTGAAATAAAAAATATTTTATTATTCATTCGGTATAGTTTAAATTATCCACTTTGTTGGATTTATTAAATTTAACTCTTTTGAGTAAAAATTTTTATAATTATAAATTTTAGTGTTTTTTATCTTTTTTTTTAAAAAATTAACAGTGTACTTAAGTTGTTTTTCATCTTCACTCCCAACAATTACTTTATCTATAAACTTTATTTTTTTAATAAAATTAAGACAAATATTTATTTTATCTAATTTTTTTTCTTTATCCCAATTTCTAAAAAAAAATTTCCATTTATCGAAATAGGCAGGTCTTATTTTCATTATTAACATTCCTTGTAAAAATACAGATCTAGCATGTATCTCAATTCCCTCTTTTTTAATTTTATTGACAATTTTTTTTTGTAAAAATCGTCTATCAATAATATTTATTGGCAATTGAATTATATCTAAATTTTTTCCAAAAACTTTTATAGAATGCCAAAATTCTTCAATATTATAAATACTTATACCTATTTTTCTAAATCTTCTCTCATTTTTTCTTTTAATTAAATAATCAACAACATTTAAAAAAAATTTTTTCTTAAGAATTGATGGGTTATGTATCATTATACAGTAGGCATCATTTTCAGAATAAATAATTTTATCAATTTTTTTTTTAAAATTTTTATTTGTTATATCTGAAATTTTATAAATTTTTTTTTTAAAAGTTTTTTTAAGTTTATTATAAACAAATAAATTGTAATATTTATCCGATATATCTGCGGTATCTATTTTTTCATCACTACAAATTTTTTTAATTTTATTAAATTTACTAAAGGCACTTTTTTCAGTATCACAGGATATGCCATAGCCTTTACCAAATTGTGCTGTTCCTAATATAATTTTTGACATATAAAATATTGTATATGAAAGAAATTAAATATTTATATCATTTTATAGATAAAGCAAATAAGTCACAAATTAATTTAAATAATTATAATAGATATAAAGAAAAAAATTATTCTTTCTTCTCACTTTATTTAAAAAAATTTTTAATTAGAAGATGTAAAACTCAAATAGTTAAATCTTACGTATTAAAATCTTACACTACATTAATCAGAGAAATTAACTCAACCAACCAAATTTTCCCTTTTATGCCAATTTTTTTTTTAAGAATTATAACATTTTTTAGATTAACTTATTTTATTTTAAATTCGTTAAATTTTACAATTAAAAGTTCTTTGATCATTGATTCAAGCAAATTAAAAAAAAAAGATTTATATATATGTTTTAATTTTCCCAAATATTCCTTTAATAAAAGTAAAAATTTAAAGAGTTCTTTTTTTAATTCCATATCATCAGAATTACAAAATATTCAATTAATTTCTGTGAATGGTTATAGTAAAAAAAATGACAATCAAATTTCTAATTCCTCTGTTACATTCTTAAGTACAAAATTTTCGATAAAAAATTCTTTTTTAATTTTTTTTTTAGCGTTAAGAAAAACATTGAAATATTTGCTATTTAAAAAAATTTCGTCTGAGATATTAATGATATCTTTTGCAGACAACATTAAAGCAGAATATTACAGATTTATTTGTAATGAATTTGAAAAAAAATATAACGTTTCAATAAAAAAAATATTTTTTCTATGTTTTGAAAATCCTTTTTATTTTAATGAAAAATTAAATAATACTGAAATAAAAGAATTTTTTTATGCAGATAATATCTTTGTACCTCCAATTAATAATATTAATGAAAATATAAATTATAATAAGATAATAAGCCCAAATTTATGGTCACTTACTAATCATCATTATGGATTAGTTGATAATTTAAATAAAATTGAAAATTACAAAAAAAATTTTCTTAAATTAGAAACAACAATTAAAAATTCTAATGAAATTTCTAATAAATGTCTTTTGGGTTTCAAGGTTAATAGATTCCAATTACCAAATGATGAGTATTATTTAGTGTTTGATACACCGCCTATTGACATAAGGAATAAAGTTAGATTTTATAAATCCATAAGATCCAATTTATTCTATGACTATATTGAAAGTGAAGAATATTGTGTAAATTTTTTGAATGATTTTCAAGATATTCAAAGTAATACAAAAAAAAAAATATTCATTAAACCTAAATACCAAATTACATATTATCCAAAAAATTATAGAAATTTATTAAATTTTTTTGAAAAAGAAAATTTATTAATGGATCCTTACGAAGAAATTAGTCAAATAATTGACAAAGCCTCAAAAATTTTTTTAAGCCCATTTACGTCAGTAAATAGAATATTTGAAAAAAATAATTGCTACTTTTATTCTCCTCAAAAGTATGAACCGTTGTTTTATAAAGAAAAAAGTTTAATAATTGGTAAAGATAATTTAAAATTTTTAATCAATGAACATAATTCCATACGGTAAGCATTTTATAGATAATCAGGATATAAAAGCAGTTACAAAGGTATTAAAAACTCCACAAATTACTCAAGGAAAATTAGTTAAAAAATTTGAGGATAAAATATGTAAAATAACGGGTGCAAAATATGCTATCGCTGTTTCAAGTTGTACTGCTGGATTACATATATCTCTTCAAAGTCTTGGGTTCAAACAAAACGATTATTTGTTAACTTCTGTAATTACTTTTGTATCTAGTCCTAATTCAGCATTATTTTTAAAAGGAAAAGTTGGTTTTGTAGATATTGAAAATAACGATAGCGTTTCAATGTGTTTAAAAGATCTAGAAAATAAAATCAAAAAATACAAACCTAAAGTTGTTATGCCAGTTCATATGGGTGGAGCCTCTTATAACTTTTCAATAATAAAAAGATTATCAAAGAAATATAAATTTAGAATAATCGAAGATGCAGCTCATTCTTTTGGTGCGTCATATGATAATAAATACAAAATAGGATCATGTAGATATTCTGATATTACAGTCTTTTCTTTTCATCCTGTCAAAACTGTGACCACAGGAGAAGGTGGAGTGATAACAACAAATAATTTTAATCTGTACTTAAAATGTTTAAGATTAAGAAGTCATGGAATTAATAAGTTAAATGATAAACCAATTAATATTAAGAATGCTTTTACGAATAATAAATTAAATCAATGGTATTATGAAATGAGGGAGCTAGGTTATCATTACAGAATTACCGATATACAATGCGCTTTAGGAATTTCTCAACTTGAAAAATTAAAAAAAATTCTAAGTTATAAAAAAGAGGTTTTTAAAAGATATGATAAAGCATTTAAAAACATAGAAAATATTTCAATTTTGCAGAAAGAAAAAAGAAATAATACATCTTATCATTTATATTTAGTTAAGTTTAATTTTAAAAAAATGAATAAAGATAGACAATCTTTATTAGAATTTTTACAAAAAAATAACATTATTACTCAAGTACATTATATTCCAGTAGTTTATCACCCATATTATGAAAAGAAATTTAATAAAGAAAAATTTCCTAATGCTATTAATTATTATGAGGGATGTTTATCATTACCGTGTTATTTTAATTATTCAAAGAAAGATCAAAATTTTGTAATCAAGAAAATTATTGAATTCATTTCTTAATTATTTATAAATTTTCTTAAAATACGATCTATATTTTTTGATTAAGCTAATTCATAAATTTTTATAGACTTATCTTAAAATAATATTAAATATAATCTCTAAAAATGAAAAAATTTAATCAGGAAATTGTCAAAACATTTAAAAATAAAACAATTTTGATAACTGGTGGTACAGGTTCATTTGGTTCTACTGTGTTAAAAAAATTATTAAAATTTAATTTCAAACAAATTATAATATTTAGTAGAGATGAAAGAAAACAAGATGAATTAAGAATTAATACAAATAACAATAAGGTTAAATTTGTTATTGGAGATGTTAGGGACAGAAATAGCATAGATACAGCTATGATTGGTGTTGACTATGTTTTTCATGCTGCTGCTTTAAAGCAAGTTCCGTCTTGTGAATTTTATCCTTGGGAAGCATATAAAACAAATATTGTAGGAACTGAAAATTCAATTAACTCTGCGATTAAAAACAAGGTTAAAAAGTTTATATTATTGAGTACTGATAAAGCAGTATATCCTATAAATGCTATGGGTATGTCAAAGGCTCTTGCAGAAAAAATTTTACAAGCAAGATCAAAAATATCATCTAAAAACAATACAATTCTTTGTATAACAAGGTATGGAAATGTAATGGGATCAAGAGCCTCCATAATTCCAAGATTTTATGCACTTGCAAAAGAAAAAAAAATATTACCAATTACAGATAATAGGATGACTAGATTTTTAATGTCTTTAGAAGACTCGGTAAATCTTGTAATACATGCGTTAGTAAAAGGAAAACAGGGAGAAATATTCGTACAAAAAAGTCCCGCATGTAAAATTACTGATTTAGCAAAAGCTGTTGGTAAAAATTTAGATGTAGATGTGATAACCAAAGTAATTGGATCACGGCACGGTGAAAAATTAAACGAAACTTTGGTATCCAAGGAAGAAATGGTAAGAGCAATAGATCAAAAAAAATATTTTAAAATTATTTCAGATAATAGAGATTTGAATTATGATTTATATGAAAATGCAGGTAACAAGAAGAGTATTAATTTAGAAGATTATAATTCTGAGAATGCTGATCAATTAAATGTTTTCCAAATTTCTAAACTATTAAAAAAAATTAAAATTGATTTTCAATAATAAACCAATCAAAAAGAAATTTATTATATAAACATGTATAATAACATTGACATAGAAATAAAAAAAAAAAAGTTGGTTGATGAATTCATTCAAAATACTGAAAATTTTTGGAAAGAAGAAAAAAAATATATTGATCAAAAACATCTAAAAATACTAAATACTTTTGAACTTAGATATAAAAAAAATATAGATCTATATGCAAAAGAGTTAATTGATTGGGAGGGGCAGACAAACCTTGGTTCACCTTTTCAATTTAATTTAAAACAAATTAAATATCTTGGATTTTTTGAGTTATTTAAACAATTTTTAAAAAATCTTAAATCCTCTAGATTAACTAATTATTTTAACAAATTATCATTTGATGATGATGTTCAAATTATAAAAAAAAATAATGGTTTAAATATCTTGAAATTATTACCAGCACATAAAAATTTTGGATTTAAAGATATATATTTTATAAATGAAGAGATTTCATCTAACAACAGGTGGAATAGATATGTGTATTTAGCTTCTCAAATTAAAAAAAAAAAAATTTTAAGTAATAATGGTCAAAACTGGCTTGATATTGGTTCATATTATGGAGGTTTGCAAATGATTGTTAAGAAGTTTAATAAAAAGAATAATTTTTTCTTATTAGATTTTAATCATCAGTTGTGTAGAAGTTATGTAAATCTTAAAATTTTATATCCTAATTCTGAGCATATTTTGCCAAATGATATTGATCAGAATATGAGAATTAAACAAAATGCTTTTTATTATGTTCCAGTAAAAAAATATAATTTGTTGAGAAAAATAAAATTTGATTTGGTAACTAATTTTTTTAGCTTTGGAGAAATGAAAAAAAAAATTTTCAAAAAATATTTTCATAATAATATAATAAATAATTCAAAAGTTATTTATGTTGTAAATAGATTTGTTTCTTCTCCATATTTTGAACCAACATATCAAAATGATATAAATATATTTGATTATTATAAAAAAGATTTTAAAGTATTTTACTTTGATATATTTCCAATACATCATTACAAAAATATTTATAGGAAAGTTTTAAATAAATTTTCTTATAGACCAATCAGCTCTCCATATTTTGAAAAAATTATGGTAAACAAAAGATATTCAAAGTTATTCAAAAAGAAATTATAATAGATTTTGTTGATGCATTTTTTTAAACAATTATGTTAGCCAGAATTTTCATTTTAAACTATATATATTCTTAAGTTAATATTTTAAAACAAAGTATATAAAAATTGATAAATTTAAAAACTTACAAAGAAACCACCAAGTTATTCAATAAATATTTATCAAATAAAAATA
>CACMIH010000007.1 GCA_902613755.1 uncultured Pelagibacteraceae bacterium | reverse complement strand
AATAGATAAATAATAAAATTCAACACCATATTCATTAAACCTAGATATAATTCTGTCGATATTAAAATAATTGATTTTAAGTAGTAATTGTTCAATTAAAAATCCTTCATCATGATCTAATAAAGCTAATAAATCAAAATTATTAACGTTAATATAATTAATGAGAAACACTGATAATAATAAATATATAGGTGTAAATAATAATAACTTTAAAAATTTATTATAAATCATAAAAATTTTTTTAAAGACAAAGTTAAATTGAATTCTTTTATTCTTTTTACTGATGAATAATATTCGAAAAAACTTTTTTTAAATAAATTTTTTTCTGACTTGGATGCAAAACCAGGATGCAATAATATCTCAATTTTATTTTTTAATTTTTTGTTTGATTTTAAATTTAATAACTTATGAATATATTTAATATTTTGATAACCAGAATAAATAATTCCAAAAAATTTATAATCATAATTTATTTTTTTAATTTTATGAGATGAGAAAAAGATTAAAATTTTAATAATAAAAAATTTTATTATATTCTTCAAAATTGAAAGTCTAATTATATCTTCAATGTTTATTATAAATTTTTCATCAGGTATACGCATACTACTGATATTAAATTTAGCTCTTTTTTGGTAAATTAAATCAAATATCCAAGGAATCATATGAATATGTTGATGACCATCTAAAAATATTTTTTTTTCTTTTGAAATCTTTTGATAAATTTTGATTTGTCTATCAATTTCCTTTTCAATTATTTTTTTTTTTTGATTATATCTCGGAAATAGTGGTAGTAGTAATAAATCTATAAAAGACAAGTCATAAAGAAAAGATTTTTTTGAAAGTTTTTGACTAAAATCAGTTAGATTTAAATGAAGTCTTTTTTTTACTTTTATTTTTTTTAAATAATTCAATCCATAAATTTTTTCTGAAACTATTATAGAAATGCTATTTATAGTTTTTGCTTTTATACATTTATAAATAGATTTTGAAATATTAGGAGATCTTCCATAATCATCAGCATGTAAAATTATTTTTTTCATTTTATTTTTTTAATTATTAAAGAATATCTCATGAATTTGTCTTCATTTAAATTAATTTCCTTTTTAAATAAATAAGTTTTTTTTTTAAAAACTAATTGATTTAATTTTTTAAAATAAAAACCTGTCTTAATATAATTTTTGCTTAACAAATAATTTAACCCTTTAAATAGTTTAAAAGGATTCATAAAAATTAAAAAAAAAGCTTCTAAAATTCTAGGATATTTAGGGATGTCAGAAATAATAATTAGATTTATTTTTTTTTTAATAAAAAAATTTAAAAGTTTTTTGTATTCTTTTAAATCCATATATTGAATAACACTATTTATAAATACTACATCAAATTTGCCATTTAAACCTTCTATCCAAACAACTTTTTTATTTGTTGAATATTTTTTTTTAATAAAATTTTTTAGTTTTTTGTCTTTATCGGTCATTTTAATTAATTTAATTTTTTTACACTTAAGATTTCTGTTTGTAAAAACCCCGTTTCCACAACCATAATCTAAAATAATACTTTTTTTATTAGGTAAATATGAAGAAAATTTTTTAAAATCTAGTTCAGTGGTATAAAAAAAATTTTTATACATCTTTTCTGAAATAAAAAGAATTAAAACAATTGTCGATTAGTTTAAATTTTTTTTTATTTAATTGTTTAAATATAAGGTCAACAGTGCTCTTGCTTAATATATTATAATGCAATTCAAAAATAATATATTTTATATTAGGTAAATAGTTTAAATTTTTAATATAATGCTCCTCAACACCCTCTCCATCAATAATTAATGTATTATATTTTTTTAAATTACAAACATCTTCTAATTGAAAGTTTTTAATAGATTTACTGTTTTGTTTAATAATATATTTTGAATTGGAAATGAAATTTTTTCCTATAAAAAATTTATCATATTCTTTTTTTTTTTTAACTAAGAGGTTTCCTTTAATTAATTTAAATCTACAATTATTTTTTTTTAAATTAAATTTTAGATTCTTAATTATTGTTTTATCTATCTCAGAAATAATAAACTCATTTTTTGATTTTTTAAAATTTATACAGGCTATAAATCCTAAACCTCCACCAATTATTATTGATTTATTTTTTTTATCAATATATTTCTCAACTAAGATCCTGTCGTTATATTCATATGTATTAAATAAAAAGGATGATGCTAGTGAAGTTGGTATTCTCTCATAATCAACTCTAAAAACCATTTTTTTATAATTAAATTCTTTAATTAAATTTTTTTGAAATAAACCAAAAAAAAAATTATAATGAATTAAGTAATAAATAGGCTGAACTAACAAAGTTAAAACTTTAATAAAGAATAATTTATTCATCTTTACTATTAATTTTTTTCTCAATTAAATATCTAGGTCTAGATTTAGTTTCATCAAATATTTTTCCAATATAAATACCTAAAAATCCTAAAAAAAGTAAATTTATCGAGCCAAAAATTAATTGTAAAGTTGCAATCGACGTCCAACCCTCTGGGACATTGTTAGAAAAAATATAATAAATTAAAAAATAAATCAGAAATATTAAAGAGAAAATTGTCATTAAAAATCCTGTAAAAAATATTATATAGAGAGGTATACTAGTAAATGAAATTATTCCACTAATTCCAAAATTAAGCATTTTAAAAAAACTATATTTTGTTTTTCCATACTTTCTTTGATTTTCTTGATATTCTAAAGTGCAAGAATTAAATCCAATTAAAGAAATTATTCCTCTAATTAAAATTTGTTTTTCTCGAAAATTTTCTAATATTATTTTTACAATTTTATTAGATAAGAGTCTAAAATCTGCAGAATTTTTCTCTAAATTTGGTAAAGCAAATTTTTTTACTAAATCATAAAATAAAGCAGTGCCTATACGTTTAAATAGACTTCTTTGAGTATTTTCAGATCTTTTGGTATTAACTATTTCATAACCAGATAAATATTTTTTTATCATTTGATCTATTAATTCTATAGGATGTTGAAAATCACAGTCTAACATTATAACTGCGTCATACTTTTTTGAGTATTCTAATCCTGCATAAATGCATTCTTGATGACCAAATCTTGATGACATTAATATAGCTTCAACATTGTTATTATTCTGACATATTTGTTCAATTATATTAATTGTATTATCTGTTGATTTATCCACTACAAAAAGTGTATCAAAACTACAATTAGGAATTTTTGCTAAATTTAATTTTAATTCATCATAAAAAGCTAAAATTGTTTCCTCTTCATTGTAAACTGGAAGTATAATTCTAATATTTTTCATAAAAGGTTTTTTTTGATTTTTTTTATATCAGCAGAGCTATATAAAATTTCATTTATATGAAATTTATTATTTAATTCAACAAAACTTAATTTTTTATATTTAACAAATAATCTTGACACCATTTTTCTCACTAAAGTAGCCTTGCCAGTACCTATATTAAATATTCCATATTTGTTTTTTTTTATCAATCTAACCATTAAATTTGCAGCTTTTTTAATATCAATATAATCTCTCATAGATGATAAATCTCCTAATTTTAAAATTTTCATTTTTTTGGTTTTTTTATTCTTTTCAATAAAATTATTTACTTTACCAATTATTGTATTTTGATTTGAAATATCACCAGATAAATTGAAAATCCTAAATAATAAAATTCTATTCTTGTATAACTTACAAAATTTACTTATTGCTAAACTTTGTAAAGATTTTGTAAAACCATACACAGAATTCGGTTTTAAACTATTAGTTTCAGAAACCTTTTTTTTATTTACCAAACCATATTCTGCTGCAGTTCCAATCAAAACTAAATAAATATTATTTTCAATAGACCATTTTAATAATTTGATTGGTAAAATAGTATTGGTTTTCATACTTTTAATAAGATTTTTTTTTGTATAAGAAACTAAATTTATAATTAAATCAGGCTTAACAGTTTCCAAATTTTTTTTTAAATTTCTAAAATTATAACTTTTAATTTCAATAGTTTTGTTGAAAGATTTATTTTTATAAAACCGACGAGATAAATGATAAACTTTGTAGTTTTTATTTTTTAACTCAATAGATAAATATTCTGCTAATTTATTTCCACCAATTATTGCGGCGATTTTCACAATATTTTTTTCAAAGTTGAAAAATTTTGATTAGCATATTCATAGTCATCTACTCTTCCTATATCTAACCAAAAACCCTTGTGATTATAAGCATATATCTTTTTTTTGATATTATTTTTTATAAAAACATCAAAATTCATAAATTTATTTTTTTTTAAATTTTTTAAGGCTTTCTTGTTTAGACAGTATACGCCCATACTTACATTAAAATTCAAGGTTGGTTTTTCAACAAATTTTATAACTTTATTTTTTTTTGTTTCTAATGTTCCAAAATCTATAAATGTATCACGTTTAAATGTTGCCAATGTAATAAGATTTTTTTTTCTTTTATGTAAATTCAATAAAGATTTGTAGTTTATGTTTGTAAGCACATCTCCATTCATCACTAAAAAATTTTCAGGTAAATCATTAATATTTGTCAATGGACCGACTGTTCCAAGAATTTTATTTTCTAATAAATAGTCAATTTTTATTCCATATTTTTTTCCAGTCCCTAAATAACTTTCAATCAAGTGAGATAAATGATTAACAGCTAAAGTTATATGATTAAATCCACATTTAGATAATTGTTTTATAATTATCTCTATAATTGATGTTTTTCCACCAATAGGAACCATCGGTTTAGGGATCAATGCTGTGTAAGGTTTTAATCTACTACCCTTTCCACCAGCTAAAATAATTGCTCTCATAAATTATAATCTGTTGTTGGATATAATTTTATATTATTTTCTTTTTGAAACCATTTAATTGTTTTTTCTAATCCAGCTTTAAAATTAGTTTTTGGTTTCCATTTAATTTTATTTTTAATTTTTTTATTTGATCCTAGCAATAAATTAACCTCAGATTTTTTTGGTCGTCGTCTTTTGCTTTCAATAACAATCTCTGATTTTTTTTTAAGCATTTTTGATATAAGCTTAACTATTTCACTGACTTTAATTGATCTTCCAGAACAAATATTAAAAACTTCAGCATTTTTATATTTACTATTTGATAATCTAATTATTGCATCAACAGTATCCTCAACAAATACAAAATCCCTTGATGTATTTATGTTTCCTAAGTTAATTTTTGAATTTGACAATAATTGTCTAATTATAGTCGGTATAATAGCTCTTGTTGATTGTCTGGGTCCATAATTATTGAATGGTCTTGCGATAATTACTGGTAAGTCAAAGGATAATGCAAAAGACTCTGAAAATTTGTCTGCAGAAATTTTACTAGCACTATAAGGTGATTGTGCATTCATTGGATGATTTTCATCCATTGGGGTATAAATTGCGGAACCATAAACTTCTGACGTTGAAGTTACTATTACTTTTTTTACTTTATTAATTTTTGCTGCTTGAAGAATATTTATTGTCCCCTTCACATTATTATTTAAAAATGCATCTGGCGACTTGTATGAATATGGTATTGAAATTTGGGCACCTAAGTGAAAAATTTTTTCACAGTTTCTGCTAATATTTTTTATTAAATCAAATGATGTCAGGTCTCCAAATACAATTTTAAGCTTTTTATTTTTTTTTATATTTTTTAACCATCCAATATCACTAAAAGAATTGTACAAGACCAAAGCTGTAACGTTATATTTTTTACGTAATAATCCTTCTACCAAATGACTTCCTATAAAACCCTCAGAACCTGTAACAAGTACTTTTTTTTTCATAAAATTTTAAAATTTCTTGTCATTTTTATTGTCATATTTAGTAATACTATATTGATTTATAAAAATCTTTAAATTGATTTTTAATTTATTTAACCTCTCTTCTTAACTGTTCAATTTTAATTTTTTTTTGCAAGCTCCTATTTTTATCATACAAAAGATTAAATTTAATTTTTTTGTTGGTTTTGATAATTATTGATTTTGCATTTCTAACTTCTTGATTATCAGCAACTGCACTTATTGGTCTTTTATATGGATTTAAATTTGTAATCGTAATTTTTGACTTATCGCTTACTATCTTGCCCTTCCATCTTCGTGGTCTAAAAGGACTTATTGGAGATATAGATAATTTATTTGAATTCAAACTAAGTATAGGGCCGTGAACGGATAAATTGTAAGCTGTGCTACCTGCTGGTGTAGAGACCAAAACTCCATCTGCTACCAATTTTTTTATTAATTTTCTTGAACCATTTCTAATTGATATTGATGCTGCTTGTCTACTTTGTCTTAATATAGACACTTCATTTATAGCTAAAGATTTTCTAGTTTGATTTCTTTTATTTTTAACAGTCATTTCCAAAGGAGAAATTGAAATCATTTTTGCCTTAGAAAGATCGGTAATAATATTTTTTATAGAAAATTTATTCATTAAAAAACCGTAATTACCAGAATTAATTCCATAATATTTTTTATTTTTAAAATTACTTTTTTTAAGCGTTTGAAGCATAAATCCATCACCACCAATTACAATTACCAGATCACCTTTTTTATAATGAAAGAGATTTATCTTTTTAGATAGTAATTTTTTTATGGTTAAAGATTTTTTATTTTTATCTGCAATAATTTGGATTTTACTCATTTATGGTGCCCTCGGCCAGACTCGAACTGGCACTCCGCAAGCGGCAAGGATTTTAAGTCCTTTGTGTCTACCAATTTCACCACGAGGGCATTAATGAATTTCATGAGTGTTTATGCTAATATTTATATTTCAACAAGTGTAATAAGTAAAATTTTTTTATTTTATCTCTCTAGTTTCTAGTTTGTTTCTAGTTATCCTATAAAGTCCTGGATTGACTAAAAATATCTTGAATTTTTAAAGTTTTATTTGGGAGTATCTTTTTAATCTACTATTAAAGTATCTTTAGAACCACCACCTTGAGAGCTATTAACAATTGTACTTCCTTTTCTCAGAGCAACTCTTGTTAAGCCGCCTGTAGTAACATAACTATTTTTACCACTTAAAATAAATGGTCTTAAATCTAAATGACGTGGTTCAATATCACTATTTGTTATTGTTGGAGCAGTTGAAAGAATCTCTAAGGGTTGAGCAATAAATTCTCTAGGATTATGTTTTATTTTGTCTATAGTTTCGTTCTTCTCTTTTTGAGATGCTTTTGGTCCAATTAGTATTCCGTATCCTCCTGATGCATTTGCTGGTTTAACTACTAGTTTTGAAATATTATCAATTACATATTTTCTGTGCGTATCATCATGACACAAAAAAGTTTCCACTTGATTTAATATTGGTTGTTCACCTAAATAATAGGTAATCATTTTATTTACGTAAGAATAAACAACTTTATCATCAGCAATACCAGTGCCAACAGCATTAACTATTCCAACATTTTTTTTTAGCCAACACTTAAAAAGACCTGGCACCCCAATAACAGACTCTTTAAAGAATGCTTTGGGATCTAAAAAATTATCATCCAGTCGTCTATATATACAATCAACTTTTAAAGGACCTTTTACAGTTTTCATGTACACATTATCATTTTCTACAAAAAGATCTTTGCCTTCTACTAATGCTATACCCATTTGCTCAGCCAAAAACTCATGTTCAAAATAAGCTGAATTGTAAACACCGGGTGTAAGCAAAACCATGTGTGGATTAGAAGTTTTTTTTGGAATACACTCTGTCATACAGTTGTAAAGTTTATTTGTGTATTGATGAATTGATGCAACTTTATATCTAGTAAAAAGCTCTGGAAAGACATCTCGCATTACCATTCTATTTTCTAACATATAAGAAACACCTGACGGTACACGTAAATTGTCTTCTAAAACTAAATAATCACCATTCTTGTTTCTAATAAGATCTATACCTGAAATATTTGCCCAAGCTTTATATTTGGGAGAAAATCCTTCACACTCTTTAACGTAGTATGGAGATTTAAAAATTATCTCTTTCGGTATTATATTGTCTTTAAAAATTCTTTTTTGATTATACGTATCGTCTATAAATAAATTTAATGCTTTTGCTCTCTGTTTCAAACCTCTTGAAACTTTATTCCATTGAGATTTTGGTATTATTCTGGGAATTATGTCTAGTGGCCACTTCTTCTGTTCAGCTCTATTATTTGCAGCATAAACTCTAAAATTTATACCTCTAGCACTTATAGTGCTCTGACAGTTTTTTTCTATTTCTTGCAGTTTCTTTTTTCCGTGTCTCTCTAAAATATTAGAAATTATTGAGGCATGCTTTCTAAGCTTATTATCCTTAGTTAGATAACCATCATATGCATCACCTGAATTGTAATTTTTCCAAAATTTAGAAACCATAATGTTATTTTTTAATAGTTAAAGGAAATAATCAAATGCATAATAGATATATCTGATATGATAATAATTAATTATAAAATAATGATTTTATTAAATAGTAGTAAATAATGACATATTGTGTTGGCATTAAAGCTAAGGACGGAATAATTATTGCATCAGATTCAAGAACTAATGCAGGTCTTGACAATGTTAATATATATTCAAAAATGTATACCTATGATGTTGGCGATAGAACTGTAATTATCGTTACATCTGGTAACCTTGGAACATCTCAAGCTGTATTTAAATCTATTGATACAGATTTAAAAAACACAACTGGTGTAATGAATTTAAATACTTGTAAAGATTTTGATCAAATTGCCTCCTACATAGGATCACTAAATATTAAACACTCGTCACCAAAAGGAATTAATACGGATACAGTATTATTAGGATCTACATTTATTCTTGGAGGTCAAATAAAAGGTCAACCTATGGAATTATATTTAATATATTCACAAGGAAATTACATAAAACCTGCTGACAGTAAGCCTTATCTAGTAATTGGCGAAGTTAAATATGGAAAACCAATTTTAGATAGAGTTATAAAACCAGATGTTTCTATCGGTGATGCATCAAGATGTGCATTAATATCAATGGACTCAACTTTAAAAAGTGATCTAACAGTAGGCCCTCCAATAGATTTTACAGTTTTAAGAAAAGATGAATATAAAATTGCATCTCAAAAATGTCTTAATCTTAATGATGAAGAATATTCTAAAGTTTGTAATCAATGGTCAGATGGAATATTTAAAATATTTGACTCTTTTCCAAGATTTGATTGGGAAAAATAAAATTTATTTATTTTATCTCTCTGGTTTCTAGTCTGTTTCTAGTTTAACAGAATTTATTATTCATATTTTCCGATAGAAATAATTCAATGAATTTAAAAGTTATGGGATTATAAGGGAATGAGACAATTAGAGACTATTAGAGACTCTGAAATTCCTCAACTCAAACTATTTTAAGTCCTTTGTGTCTACCAATTTCACCACGAGGGCATTAATGAATTTCATGAGTATTTATGCTAATATTTATAATTGAACAAGTCTAATTAGTAAAATTGTTATTTATTACAATATTTTATAAATATCAATCAATGAAAAAAGCAATCAAAGTTTTAATATTTACTGACCTAGACGGCTCTCTGCTTCATAGAGATACGTTTAAATTTGATGAAATAAAAGACTATTTAAAACAACTAATATCAAAAGGAATTTTTATAATACCCAATACTAGTAAAACTGAAAAAGAAATTTTACAATTTAATTACGAATTAGGATCAAATTTACCTTTTATTTCTGAAAATGGATCAGCTATTAATGGATTAGAATTATTGAATTCAGATTTACCTAAAGAATTAATTCTTAGCAGAGAAAAGGATGATCTTTTAAATATTTTTAAAAATATAGTTCCAATAAACTTGCAAAATAAATGCAAATGGGTGTCTGAAATGAATAAAAAAAAACAAAGTTTAGTTTTTGGTTTAGAGGATAAAAAACTAAATATGGCTTTAAATCGTAAATACACTATTCCATTTGTATTTGAAGGAACCAAAAATCAAAGAAATGAATTATCTAAGATAATTAAAAATGAAGATATTTATTTACAAGAAGGAGGAAGGGTTATTAATTTAACTGATAGGGTTAGTAAAGCAAGAGCTCTTCAAATTTTTGTAAGATTTTTAAAAAAAAATAATAAAAATATAAAAACAATAGCTGTTGGTGATAATTACAATGATTTAGACATGCTAAAAAAAAGTGATTTTCCATGCTTAGTATTCAATGATAAATTCACTTTAGATGAAATTCCTATAAATAATTTAATAACAACAAATAAGCCATCTCCTGAGGGCTGGGCAGATGTGATTAAAATGGCTCTAGTTAAAATAAACAAAAATTAATAAAATGAATTATGAGTGATTTTTCACAAAATGGTATTATTTCAACACTTCATGACTTTGGAACAAAGTCAACAAAGCAAATAGAAAAAGAGCTTTTAAGTTTTTCAAAAGAGAGAAAAATGGAACTTATATTACCTTGTCTTTATAGCGAATTAAATGGAAATGCATTACCAAAAATTGTTTCTGAAATTGCTCAAACTAATTATTTACATCACATAATAATAGGACTAGATCAAGCTAATGAAAAACAAGCTAGAAAGGCATGGACATTTTTTGAAAAATTAAAAACTCCATTCACAATACTTTGGAACGATGGTCCAAATTTAAAAAAATTAGATAAAGAATTACAAAAAAAAGCATTAGCACCGAATGAAAAAGGCAAAGGCAGAAATGTTTGGTACTGCATAGGAATGTCTATAGCAAGAAATAGTGCAAGATCTGTCGCTTTACATGATTGTGATATAAAAACATATGATCGAAGAATGTTAGCAAAATTATTTTATCCAGTAGTTAATCCATTGTTCAATTTTGAATTTTGTAAAGGTTTCTATCCTCGGGTAGCAGATAACAAAATGAATGGAAGAGTAGCCAGGCTATTAGTTTTCCCGCTATTAAACGCTTTAGAAAAAACCATAGGTAAAAGTGAATATTTAGATTTTATGAAATCATTTAAATATCCACTAGCTGGAGAATTTTCATTTAGAAGAAATATTCTCCCTGAATTAAGAATTTCATCAGACTGGGGAATAGAAATTGGAATTTTGTCAGAAATGCAAAGAAACTTTTCTCCTCAAAATATTTGTCAGGTTGATTTAGCGGATACTTATGACCATAAACATCAGGATTTATCTACTGATGATGAAAATAAAGGTCTTTCAAGAATGTCCATTGACATAATAAAAACCTTTATAAAAAAACTTGCTACACAAGGTCACTCGTTTAGTAGAGAACAATTAAGATCACTTAAAGCAACTTACTATAGGTCAGCACTTGATTTAATTGACGCTTATCGAGGCGATGCTGAAATGAATGGTTTGAAATTTGACTCTCATTCTGAAGAAAAGGCTGTAGAATTATTTTCTAAAAATATAATTAAAGCAGGAGAAGATTTTTATTTAAATCCAATGGATGCTCCATTTATACCGACTTGGAGTAGAGTTAAAAGTGCTATACCAGATTTTTTAATAAGATTAGAAAAAGCTGTTAACGAAGATAATAAATTTTATCTTTAAAGGATTTTAAGTCCTTTGTGTCTACCAATTTCACCACGAGGGCATTAATGAATTTCATGAGTGTTTATGCTAATATGTATAATTGAACAAGGGTAATAAGTAAATTTTTTTTATTATTTTGACAATATGAGGTTTGATGAATTTTTAAAATATTTTTAGCCATTAATGCCTGTAAGCATATTTACTCTTAAACAAAGAATTATAATACCAGCAAGAATTGGAAGACTAAAAATTATGGAAATTAATGAAAATTTATAAAATTTAAATATTTTTATAATTAAATTTGATAAACCCAAGGAAAATATTATAGAAAAAAAATAAGAGTAGCCCATTAAATGAACTGATGAGGATTGTTGTAAAATTAGGGTATAAGACAACATTACAAAAATAAAAGGTAATATTATTCTGTTAAAGAACAATCTTTCTTTTATGTAAAAATAATAAACTCCAACCATCGAGATAATTGACAATAAAGACATACTCAATATGGATAAAGAACAATTAAATAAATAAATTTTTTGATTTAAATCTAGTTTATCAAATTCAGTACTATAATTTATCAAGCAATTAGTAATTCTATTACCACCCAAAAATTGTAATGATCCTAAAATACCTCCGTTATGAACATCATCGCCTGAAATTCCAATTCTAGTAAGAAAATGAGAATTTACATTATCTATTTCGTTTAATGCTAAAGATCTTAAAATAAAAAAAAATAAAATAGGTATTAAAAACGATATAATTATTTTATATTCAATAAAATTTTTATTCCTATTAATAGAAAAATATTCTGTAATTGGTATTTTTCTTATATTTAGATGGTATATCAAAATGATTACATACAACAAGCATACACCAGCAGCCGATTGATAATCAAAACAACTTGCTAAGAAAAAAAATAAATAAGCTAAATTATTTTTTTCTTTCAAAAGCATCAAATGACCAATTAGAAAAAACAAAATAAAATATATTATGTACCAATAAGCTAAAATCATCTTATATGTCCATGGATTTATTATAAAAAAAATGAAAATTATAATTGATCTTAAATTATAATAATCAAATTTATTATATTTTTTTGAAAATAAAATTAATGTTTCAACTAGGATTACTCCTGTAAAAAAAATGATTATTTTATCAATAAAGTGTCCATAATTTTTAAAAAAAAATTCTCCGTAAAAATCATTCAATAGCACAGCTGGCAAATGTGAAATAAACGTTATTGTGTAATAAATTTTATTTTTCCATAATTCCGCATCTAGCAAACAACCTTCACAAGTGGACATAATAGAAAAACCATAATTTAAAAAGTAACCATTTAAATTTAAATATTCAGAAAAGTTAAATAATCTTTGTCCATGCCAATCTAGCCAATCAACTCCAAGAGGTGCGTATGAAGACATAAAAGTCAAATAAATATTCCATACCAAAAAATAGACTAAAAACCTTATATATAAATTATTTATAGTTTTCATTTTTATTAAACTTTTTTTTAATTACTAAAAATTAATCAATCTTAATTATATTTATTATTTTTTCATTATTTTTTGAAATTTTAAATAATCCAATATACTAGGAGCTTTTTTTATTTGCTCATCATCTAAATTTGATTGCTCTACAAAATTCAACTTAATTCCATTTGAATAATCTTCCACTAAATCTGCGTGTGTCAAACTACATTTTTTCATTAATAAATAATCATTACATTTATAAGAAATAGTTTCATCATATGGCATTACCTCCTGTTTAATTATTGGACCCGAATCAACTCCCTTGTCTAAACAAAATATACTATATCCATTTTTATTTTTATCACCATTTAACCTGGACCAGAATGCAGAGTGAGCACCTCTATAATAAGGAACTATTCCTGGATGAGAACCAATAACAAGTTTTTCTTTTGAGATTTCCCTTACCTTTCTACCAATCCAATAAGGTGTATGCGAAACAAGAAAATCTGGTTTTTTAATTTTTATAAAATCAAGTGTATTGTTGGATTGATAATCTTTAGTAAATTTAACTTCTATTTTTTTTTCACTTAATATAGATAGAATGTTTTCCAAACTAATATGCTCAAAACAATTATTTAGAAAAATATTTTCTGATTTTGATTTAAATAAAATAAAATATATCGATAAAAAAATTTGAGACAATCTTTTAAATAAACCGTATTTTTTAATATCATTTATTTCTTTTTTTATTCTATAAAAAAAACCCTTTTTTTCACAGATAACAACGCCTTTGATAAAGCAATCTTTTGCAATAATTTTTTTAAGTGTAAATAAACATGGAATATTTTTTGAAATAAGAATTACGATAGATTTTCTTTTTATAGGTTCGTCAGAAGGTAAATTTTTCATTATCTTTTATTAATCAGATGTTTATATTTATAAATTAACTCTCTTCTAAACCTTCTCAACTGGTAATTTAAAAAATTAAAACTCCATCCTTTCCCCATAATATAATTACTAACTTTTTTATAATTCATTTTTCTTTCAATGCATAAACGACCATAGATTTTTGCTGTAGACTTTAAATTTAATTCATACTTTCCTTCATATGGTGTTGAAATATAAATTTCTTTTAAACCTAAATCTGTATCACTAAGTGTAATTAGTGTATTTTTTCTTATTTCTCCGCCTGGAACAGAAAAAGTTTCAATTTTTTGATTAAGTATACTTTCTAGAATTTCTTTACTTTTTGACACCTCCTCATAAATAGATTTATCACTTATCTCACAAAATGGATTTGGATGAGTATGGCTGTGTGATCCAATCACATGACCCATTTTATATATATCAATGATTTCATTTTTATTTAAATAACCTTTGTACCCAATAAATTTTGTGGGTATAAAAAAGTATGCTTTAATATTTTTTTCTTTTAAAAGTCTAGCTATAGCAAGTGATGATCCACCTCCATCATCAACTGTTAATCTTACAAAATTTTTATTTCTTTCGCCTTCTTCTAAGTAAACCAATTGTTCAAACTTAGTAAACTTTTTTTCTGCATCATCTATCGCTCTATTAAATACATCCCAGGATATTAAATATCTAGAGTTATGATCTTGCATGCCAATTCTATCACTAGAATCAATATCATGGATTAAAATAACCCTATCAACTAAGTAATTATTTTTTATCATAAAATATTAAATTCTAGTTACAAATCAAAAACTAAAAAAAATTTAATTTTTAGTTTTTTACCCTTTGTGTCTACTAATTTACCACAAAGACTTTTTTGATTTTCATTGTTATGTTTTAATTTTTTATTACTCAACTATATTAAATTGTACTGATAATCTCTAGCATCTATTACTTCTTTTGGTAAATTTAGATCTACATCCTCTATTTTAATTATTTGATCTTTGCTAATGTTTTTTTTTAATATTGCGTTATCTGTAAGACCTAAGGGTAGTATGTTTTCTTTTTTTGATTTTTCTGAAGTTATCAACCTGCCTCTAGCACAAAATCCGCCCTCCCCATCGAGTTTTTCACCTTTTTTTAAATCTTTTTTTGCAATACTGCCAACCTCGGCATTATAATTTTTGGTAAAACCAGTTGCTCTATTGTCTAAAGCTATCGAATAAATAGATTGAGCAAGTTCTAATCCAATATAATGATAAGGTCTCCAAATAGCTGAATAAATTCCTGATGAGTCTGTAACCATACCGTAATCTTTAAAACAATTTTTTACATATTCATTTTGTGCTTTAATGACTACGTAGACACCCCACCTCAAATCATTAGGAACCTTTTTTTGATCTAAATCAACGCTTGATATCACTTCAACCTGGCCATCGAAATCTATCAATCCTCCGTCTTTTTTTGGTATTAATTTCTTTGCGATATCATAAACTCCGATTGGAGGAAAAGTTAGGCCATTAGAAGGACATTTAAGATTTGCAGCATTGCTTACTGCACACATCTCAATAGCAGATTTATCACCACATAAAAAACTATTGAACATTTTAGGATTCATTCCAGATTCATTCTCTGCTCTTTCTTTTGTTAGACCATAGTGACTCCAAACTGTATCAGGTGTAGAGTATTCATAGCTTGGATGATACTTTGTTCCTTTTCCAGCGCAAATGACCTGAAAACCATTAAGTCTAGCCCACTCAATTTGCTCTAAAATTAATGAAGGTTGGTCACCATACGCCATTGAACAAATAACTCCATTTTTTTTAGATAAATCAGACAAATATTTTCCACATGTGATATCGGCTTCAACATTAACTAAGATTAAATGTTTCTTACTTTTTAAAATTTTTGTAGCATGAACTGTGCCTAAAATAGGATTACCAGTTGCTTCAATAAAGATTTCAATATTTCTATCAAAGATTTGATCAATAGAATCAGAAAAATTGATTTCAGATATTTTTTCCTCGGTTATCCCACTTTTGAAACAATTTTTTTTTGCTTGATCAATATTAAGATCAACAATGCTGTCAATCTCAATTTTATTTAAGTGAGAATATTGAGACAAAAACATACTCACAAACTTTCCACAACCAATAAAAGCTACTCTGATTGGGTCTTTTCGCTCGTCTAATTTTGTGTGTAAAAACATTTTTATACTACGTCTGTAAAGCTTTAATTAAAAATTTTCTATCTAGCTTACAATCTCTATAACCTTTTTTAACTACATTTAGATATCTTTCTGTTGGAAATTTAAAAGGCGTTTTATTAACCATTGTATATGTCATAACTTTTTTTCCATAATAATAAAAATAATATTTTTCATAAAGAATTGGAAAATCCTCATAAACATCTAATTTTTTTTCATCACTTTTAGATATTTCAAACAATGCTCCAGGTACAACTGAATTTTTTTTTGGTTCAATGTCTGCTGCTCTATACTTACTTCTAAAAGTTAATCTAAAATCTTTTAAATTTATTTTTTTTAAAAAGACACTGTCTTTACATCTGCGTTTCATTTGAAAATGATTAAGATTACTTCCGTAAGCAAAATAAAGCATTAACGATCTACTACCTCTATTTTTTTTTCATTCACAAATTTTAAAATTTGAGCATTACAATTATTAATTTTATTTTGATCCTCAGATCTTATTACTATCGAGACACCTAATTTACCTGCATGAAAAAATGGATAGCTTCCTATTTCAACATCTTTGTTTTCATTTTGTACTTTTGTTAAAGAGTTGGCTATTTCACTTTCTACAGTTTTCAAACTAATCGTCAGAGATTTTATAGGTTCTCCACCTACTATACGATTAGTCAATCCACCTAACATAGACTTCAAAATTGATGGAACTCCTGGCAAAGAAAATACATTTTCAACATTAAAACCTGGTGCACCACTTGTAGGATTTAAAATTAATTTTGCATTCTCTGGCATCCAAGCCATTTTTTGTCTTCCGTCGTTAAATTCTCCTGGTTGGTAATAAGCTTCTAAAATTTTAAAAGCCTCTTTATGAGCTTCATACTTTATTCCAAATGCTTTTGAAACTGATTGAGCGGTAATATCATCATGAGTAGGCCCAATACCACCAGTTGTAAATACGTAGTCATATGTTGATCTAAGTAAATTTAAGGTATAAACAATAGTGTCTTCATTATCAGGTATTACTCTAACTTCTGCAACATTAACACCAATTGAATTAAGCCAAATTGCTAAAGTTGATGTATTTGTGTCTTGAGTTCTTCCAGACAAAATTTCATTACCGATAATTAAAATTGATGCATTAACTTTTACTTTTTTATTCATATGAAATATATAATTTACTAATGGAATTTACCAAGTCTTTAATAAAAGGCAAACTAATCAAACGTTATAAAAGGTTTTTTACTGATATTAAACTCGGTAAAAAAATTGTCACAGCTCACTGTCCTAATACAGGTTCAATGAAAGGTTTATTAGATGAAGGTAATGAGGTTTATTTACTTCCTAATAATGATCCAAAACGAAAACTTAAATATGGATTGGAAATTATTAAATCTAGAAAAAATTTAGTTGGGGTAAATACTCACATGGCTAATAGAATTGTTCAACATGGATTCGAAAATAATTTAATAAGTGAGCTTAAGAATCATGATTTAATCAAACCTGAGGTTTTCTTTAACAAGGAGACTAGGTTTGATTTTTTAGTTGAGAAAAATAAGCAAAAAAGTTTTGTAGAGGTCAAAAATGTAACTTTATTTAGAGACAAAGAAATAGCTGAATTTCCTGACGCAATTACTTCAAGAGGAACTAAACATTTGCTTACCCTTATTGATGCCATAAATAAAGGTTATAGTGCTTATCTATTGTTTTTAGTTCAAATTCAAAATATGAAATATTTCAAGATAGCTAAAGATATAGATGAAGAATATTATATAAATTATTTAACGGCTAAAAAAGCTGGTGTAAATTTTTTAGCTTATAGATGTGATATAAGTTCTAAAAAAATTTTTATAGATAAAAAATTAAAAATTATAGATGACTGATTACAAAGAAAAATTTGAAAAGATGAGAATTGCAGGAAACTTAGCTGCAAGAACTTTAGATATGTTAACAGAAAATATTAAAGAAGGAATTTCAACTAATCATATTGATAAACTAGGATATGAATTTATAAGAGATAATGGTGGCTACTCAGCTCCACTATATTATAGAGGATTTACAAAATCCTTATGTACATCTTTGAATCACGTAATATGTCACGGAATACCATCTGATAGAATTTTGCAAGAAGGAGATGCAGTAAATGTTGATGTAACAGCAATTGTTAATGAGCATTATGGTGATACAAGCAGAATGTTTTGTATTGGAAAAACTCCGGTTAAGTTAAAAAATCTTATAGATACTACTTACGAATCTATGATGAGGGCTATTAAAATTTTAAAACCTGGAATTAAATTAGGAGATATTGGTTATGAAATTCAATCATTTGTAGAAGATAAAGGTTTTTCAGTTGTGAGGGATTTTTGTGGTCACGGAATAAGTACTACATTTCATGAACCACCAAATATTCTTCACTATGGAAATAAAAATTCAGGTATGGAGCTAAGACCTGGAATGACATTTACTATAGAGCCCATGATTAATGCGGGTAAATATGATGTTAAAATGTTAAATGATGGCTGGACAGCAGTTACAAAAGATAAATCTTTATCCGCACAATTCGAACATACGTTGGGAATTACTGAAAATGGTTATGAAATCTTTACAGAATCTGCTAAAGGTTACTCTAAGCCTCCATACTTATAATTAATGATTAAAAGATACTCGCGAAAAGAATTAACTGATATTTGGTCAGAAGAAAATAAATATAAGATCTGGCTTGATGTTGAGATTTCTGCTGCTGAAGCTATGGAAAAACTTGGTCAGATTCCAAGAGGTGTCGCTTCAGTTGTAAGAAAAAAAGCAAAAATTAATGTAAGCAGAATTCACAAAATAGAATCTGAGGTAAAACATGATGTAATCGCATTTCTAACTTCCATTACAGAAAAAGCTGGAATCAAAGCAAGATACCTACATTTAGGAATGACATCATCTGATGTTTTAGATACTAGTTTTAACATTCAATTGGTTCAATCAGGTAAAATAATTTTAAAAGATATAGATCATATTTTAAAAGTTTTAAAAAGACAGGCTAAAAAATATAAATTCACACCATGTATGGGAAGAAGCCATGGTATCCATGCTGAACCAATTACTTTTGGTTTAAAATTGGCTTCTTTTTATGAGGAATTTAAAAGAAATAGAAAAAGACTTAAAGATGCAATTGATGAAGTTTCTACATGTGCAATTTCTGGTGCTGTTGGTACATTTGCTAATATTAATCCAAATGTTGAAAAACATGTTGCAAAAAAATTAGGTTTAAAAATTGAACCAATTTCTACGCAAGTAATTCCAAGAGATAGACATGCTTTTTATTTTTCTGTTTTAGGAATTATTGCAGGATCAATTGAAAGAGTAGCTGTTGAGATAAGGCATCTACAAAGAACTGAAGTTTATGAGCTACAAGAATATTTCTCTAAAAATCAAAAAGGTTCGTCTGCGATGCCTCATAAAAAAAATCCTATATTAAGTGAGAATCTAACTGGTTTGGCTAGGATGGTTAGAAGCTCTGTTGTACCAGCTCTAGAAAATATCGCTCTTTGGCACGAAAGAGACATTTCTCACTCAAGTGTTGAAAGAAATATTGGGCCAGACGCAAACATAACTACAGATTTTGCATTGGTAAGATTAACCAGCATATTAGATAATATGATTGTTTATCCAAAAAAAATGCTAGAAAATTTAAATTTAACAAAAGGTTTAATTTTTTCTCAAGAAATTATGTTGGAGTTAACTAAAACAGGTTTAAGCAGAGAAAAATCATACAAATTAGTACAATCTTATGCAAAAAAATGTTTTGCAGAAAATTTAAATTTAATTGACATCATTTCATCCGATAAATTTATAATGAGTAAAATCACACCTAAAAAACTAAAATCTATATTCAATTATTCAAAACACTTTAAAAATGTAAATTTTATCTTTAGAAGAGTTTTTAAATAATGAAAAAAGGTAAAAAATTATATGAAGGAAAAGCTAAAATCATTTATGCAACAAATGATAAAAACTTAGTTATTCAATATTTTAAGGATGATGCAACTGCATTCAATAATCAAAAAAAAACTACAATTGAGGGTAAAGGTGTTCTAAATAATAGAATATCTGAACATATACTCTCAAATTTATCTGAAATTGGAATTAAAAATCATTTAGTAAAAAGAATTAATATGAGAGAACAATTAGTCAAGCTAGTTGATATAATACCAATAGAATTTATAGTAAGAAATATTGCAACTGGATCATTAACTAAAAGATTGGGTATCGAGGAAGGAACTGTCCTTGAACGGCCATTAATAGAATACTGTCTGAAAGATGATAAGCTTGGAGATCCAATAATTAGTCGTGAGCATATTTTAATTTTTAATTGGCTTAATGTAATGCAACTTGATTTGATAGATGTAAATTTATCTAGATTAAATGATTTTTTATTAGGAATGTTTAGAGGCGTCGGAATAAAATTAGTAGATTTTAAAGTTGAATTTGGCCTCACTCATGAAAGTGAAAAAACTCAAATTATATTAGCTGATGAGATAAGCCCTGATACATGTAGATTGTGGGATGCTTTAACAGATAAAAAACTTGATAAAGACAGATTTAGAAAAGATTTAGGAGACCTTATTCCTGCTTATACAGAAGTTGCAAAAAGACTTGGGATACTTCATGAACAATCAAATGTTTCTGCTGTAAATGTCACCCAACTTTCATCAGTAAAAAGAAAGAAGAAATGAAAATTTCTGTAATTATAACTTTAAAAAAAGATGTTCTTGATCCACAAGGAAAAGTTATTCATCAAACTCTAGAAGGAATGGGTTTTAATGATGTTAATGAAGTTAGACAAGGTAAATATTTTGAAATAGACACAAAAGAAACTAATAATGATAAAGCAAAAGCAAAAGTTGAAGACATGTGTAAAAAACTTTTGGCAAATCTTGTAATTGAAAATTATAAAATTATTGATTCAAAGTAATTAATGAAATCATCAGTTATTACTTTTCCTGGTTCAAATTGCGACAGAGACATGGATGTCGCTTTGAAGAAATTTGGATTTAAAAATAAAATGGTTTGGCATGCTGATGCTGAATTACCAAAAAGTGATTTAGTTGTATTGCCAGGTGGGTTTTCGTATGGTGATTACTTGAGATGTGGAAGTATGGCATCTAAATCGAAAATAATGCAGTCTGTAATTAATTTTGCAAATTCAGGTGGTATGGTTATGGGTATCTGTAATGGATTTCAAATATTGGTTGAAACTGGTTTGGTTCCTGGTGTTTTGCTTAGGAACAAATATTTAGAATTTATTTGTAAAAACGTTTTTATAAAAATTAACGATAAAAATAATAAATATTTTAAAAATGTTAATAACGAAGTTTTAGAATTTCATATAGCTCATAATGAAGGAAATTATTTTTGTACTAATGATCAATTAAAAGAAATTGAAGATAATAGTCAAATAGCTATTAACTATTGTGATAAAAATGGAAATATAGAAGATCAATTCAATCCTAATGGATCTATAAAAAATATTGCTGGTATATTTAATAAAGAAAAAAATGTTCTAGGAATGATGCCCCACCCTGAAAGAATGATTGATACATCTCTATCTGGTGAGGACGGATCATTATTTTTTAAAAACCTAATAAACAACTTAAAATGATTGTAAACGAACAAGTAGCAATTGATCACGGTTTAAAGAAAGATGAATATTCTAAAATTTGTGAACTATTAAAGAGAACTCCAAATATTACAGAACTAGGAATTTTTTCTGCAATGTGGAATGAACATTGTTCTTATAAATCATCAAGACTACATTTAAAAAAACTACCTACTAAAGGAAAGAAAGTTATTCAAGGTCCTGGAGAAAATGCTGGTGTTATCGATATTGAGGATAATGATGCAATAGTTTTCAAAATAGAAAGTCATAATCACCCTTCATTTATTGAACCGTATCAGGGTGCTGCAACCGGTGTTGGAGGAATAATGCGTGATGTATTTACAATGGGTGCAAGACCAATAGCTAACTTGAACTCCATTCATTTTGGATCGCCACAACATAAAAAAACTAAAAATTTGCTGAGAGGTGTGGTTCATGGCATAGGAGGTTATGGAAACTGTATGGGTGTCCCAACAATTGCTGGTCAAACAAGTTTTGATAGCTCTTATAACGGCAATATTTTAGTCAATGCCATGACTTTGGGACTAGTTAAAAAAGATAAAATCTTTTACTCTAAAGCTGCTGGTTTAAACAAACCTGTAATCTATGTTGGATCGAAAACAGGAAGAGATGGAATTCATGGGGCTAGTATGGCCTCAGCTAGTTTTGATGAAAAAATTGAAGAAAAAAAACCAACAGTTCAAGTGGGAGACCCATTTACTGAAAAACTTTTATTAGAAGCTTGTTTGGAGTTAATGGCTGGAGACTCAATTATAGCTATCCAAGATATGGGTGCCGCTGGTTTAACTTCTTCAAGTATTGAAATGGCATCAAAAGGAAATCTAGGTATAGAAATTAATTTAAACAAAGTACCGTGCAGAGAAACGAAGATGACACCTTACGAAATTATGCTATCTGAGAGCCAAGAAAGAATGTTAATTGTTTTAGAAAATGGAAAAGAAGAACATGCAAAAAAAATATTTGATAAATGGAATTTAGATTTTGCTGTAATTGGTAAAACTACTAAATCAAAAAAAATAGAGCTTTATTTTGATGATAATAAAGTTGCAGACATACCAGTTAATACCTTGGTTGAAAACTCTCCTATGTACAATCGAAAATGGAAAAAAGCCAAACTTCCTAAAAAGAATAAAATTAAAAAGGAAGATATTAAACATTTAAAAATTATTGATGTTTTAAAAAAAATTTTATCAAATCCAAATGTATGTAGTAAAGAGTGGATTTGGGAACAATACGATCATACTGTCATGGGAGATACGATACAAAAACCGGGTGGAGATGCAGGTGTTGTAAGAGTTCATGGAACAGATAAAGCTATAGCTGCTTCTGTAGACTCTTCTGCAGTTTATTGTTGGGCTCATCCTTTAACTGGTGGTAAACAAGTAGTTTGCGAAAGTTTCAGAAATCTTATAGCTGTTGGTGCAAAACCAATTGCTATTACCAATTGTTTAAATTTTGGTAGTCCTGAAAATGAAGAAAATATGGGTGAGTTTGTTGAATGTGTTCAAGGTATAGGTGAAGCAAGTGAATATTTAAATTTTCCAGTAGTTTCCGGAAATGTTTCTTTTTACAATCAAACAAAAGATGAGGGTATCAAGCCTACACCTTCAATTGGTGGTGTGGGATTGATAAAAAATTACAAAAAAATGATTACTATGCAATTTAAAGAAATAAATAACATAGTTTTAGTTATTGGAAAAACTGAAGGTCATATAGATCAAAGTTTATTTGCAAGAAATGTTTTAGACGAAAAAAATGGTCCTCCTCCAGAAATAAATTTATTTAATGAAAAAAATAATGGAGAAACACTTCTTAAACTTATTGAAAATAATTTAATTAAAAGTGCTCATGATGTATCTCTAGGAGGAATTATTACTGCTGTTGCAAAAATGTGTATAAAGGGAAATAAGGGAATCAATATCAAAAGACCTAAGTATTTGATAAATGAAATGGAATATTTTTTTGGAGAGGATCAAGGTAGGTATATTTTGGAAATAAGTAATAAAGATTTAAAAAAAGTTACAGATATATTGAATAAAAATGCGGTACATTTTGATGAACTTGGCATTATTACAGAAAATGAACTATATATTAACGATAAGACAAAAGTTACAATTGACGAATTATCAACTTCTAATAAAAGTTGGTTAACAAACTACATGAGTAAATAATGGCAATGGATCTAAAAGAAATTGAGAACTTTATAAAAAAGGCGATGCCAGATGCTATAGTGGAGATACAAGATTTAGCTGGTGATGGAAATCATTATTCAGCAACAGTTACCTCGTCTCAATTTTCTGGAAAAAGTAAAATAGAACAACATAAAATGGTTTATAATTCATTGAAAGGTAGAATGGGTAATGAGCTTCATGCATTAGCAATTAAAACTAAGGAGAGTTAAAAATGGATCAACAAACAAATGATTTAATTAAAAATGAAATTGAAAATAACGAAGTTTGTTTATTTATGAAAGGAACGCCTGATGCACCACAATGTGGGTTTTCGATGGCTGTTTCAAATATTTTAAAAATACTTGAAGTAAACTTTAAAGGTGTAAATGTTTTAGAAAATCAAAATCTAAGAGAAGGGATTAAATCATATAGTGACTGGCCAACTATCCCTCAACTATATGTAAAAAATGAATTTATAGGTGGGTGTGACATAATTAAAGAAATGTATGAAAATGGTGAATTAGCTAAACTTTTTGATGATAAAGGAATAAATTTTAAGTCAAAAAATTAATTAACAATAAAATCAATAGTATTAATAAAATTGACGATATTAATTTATTCGTCCTAATTAAATAGCTTAAATATTTTTTAATTATCTGAATAAAGAATGTTTTTTTTGATGGAACAGTAAAATTTTTAAATTCATAATCTATTTCATTTTCCCAAAAAAGTTCTAATACTAAACTGCTTCTAAAATTTTTTCTCAAAGATCCAAATAATACTCCGTGAGTAATAAAAGGTTCTATAAGCTGTTTTTTTCTCTCAGCTAAAAGAATATTATTAACATCATCAAATTTAAAAAACCATTTATGGTCTTTAATATTATTTTCAGATAAAATTATATTATCCTCCAACATTGTTGGAAGTTCAATATAACCTTGCTTTGATATTCTTTGAAGTTCTTTAATAAAATACCCAACATCCTCAACATGTTCAATAACATGACTTGCATAAACAAAATCAAATTGGTTGTCTTTAAATGGTAAATCTTTACTTTGAATTAAAACAAATTCTTTATTTTTACTCTTGTAAAAATTATCAAGATTTTGAATATCTGCTGTAGTATTTGCATATTCAATAGCATCGACACTACAACCAATGTCTAGTATTTTCCATTTGTTTCGATTTTCTTCAAGGATATTTAGAACATGCTCTCGAGATGTTCTTTTAATCATTTAACTATCTAGAATAATATTCAATTACTAAGTTGGGCTCCATAACTATTGGATATGGAACTTCCTCAAATTTTGGAACTCTAACAAATTTGAGTTTCTTATTCTTTTCATCCATCTGAATATATTCTGGAGTTTCTCTCTCTTTATTTGCTAGAGCAATATCAATAATCGCTAGTTGTTTAGATTTATCTCTTATTTCGATTGAATCTTCTTCTCGAACTAAATAACTACCGATGTTAACTTTTTTTCCATTTACTTTAACATGACCATGGTTAATCAATTGTCTAGCAGAAAAGATTGTTGTTGCAAATTTTGCTCTATAAATTACTGCATCTAATCTTCTTTCCAGAAGGCCAATCAAATTCTCTCCTGTATCACCTTTAAGCATTACAGCTTTTTTATAGATATTTCTAAACTGTCTTTCATTAATATTTCCATAATACGCTTTTAATTTTTGCTTTGCTTGAAGCTGAATTCCATAATCTGATGGCTTAGATGTTTTTGTTTGTCCATGTTGGCCTGGTCCATAAGCTCTAGTGTTAAAAGGGCTTTTAGGTCTTCCCCATAGATTTACTTTTAATCTTCTATCTACTTTATGTTTAGAGTTTAATCTTTTTGTCATTCGATAGTGGGCTTTATAAACTTACTCCTAATTTTGTCAATCAACGTTTTTTACCTAAACTCGCAAATACACCTGATAAAATACGTGATTCTTTGGTTGATAATTCCATTCTGTAAAAAATATTTCTCAGGTTTTCAAGCATTATTGGCTTCTTCTCTTTCGACTTAAAGAAATTAACCTCCTCGAGATTTTTGATACACAAATTTACCATGGTAACTATATCTTTTTTGGAGGCTGATTTTACTTTATTTGATTTCTTAAAAAAGGATACTTTTAAATTTATTATATTTGATACATATTGTGCGATTATTATTAAGCTATGAGATAAATTTAACGATTTAAAATCAGGATTTGTTGGAATTTGAAGAGTATAATTTGCATAACTTATTTCGTTGTTTGACAAACCAGATGCCTCTGATCCAAACAAGAAAGCTACCTTTTTTTTATAATTTATTTCTTTTAAACCTTCTAATTGAATGTGTTTAATATTCTTATTTCTAAATCTTGCAGATGTTGCAATTACAATATCAATATTTTTTAAAGATTTTTCCAAATTTTCAAAATTTTTAGCTTTATTGATTACATTTTTTGCTCCTACAGAGGTTGCTAAAATTTTATCATTTGGAAATATTGGTTTGGGATCAACAACAATAAGCTTATTAAAATTAAAATTTTTCATTCCTCTTGCACACGCTCCAATATTTTCAGAAAGCTGAGGCTTGTGTAAAATGAAAGAAATATTATTTGCTGACATTAGTCTATGCCATGATTTCTGTTATAACTAGAAATAGCAGATGGTTTGATGTCATTTAAATATTTCGGATCTACTGTCCAAATAGAAACTTTTAGTGGATAACATTGTGCTATATCAGAAGAATGTTCAGACCCACAATCACCACCTGGACAAGCAGAAAGAGCACCCAATATATCTGTTTCAGCAAAAAACTCTAAGTAATCACCAGGTCTAACTGGACTTGCTTTCATAAAATATTGTTTAGTATCATTGGTAAATCCAGTTAACATAAAAACATTTAATACATCATGAACTATTTTTTCTGCTTGGTCTAATTGAACATTTTTTTCTTTGACTAAAGCTCTTGTTAAATTTGAATGACAACAATAATGATAATCATTATCGCTTAAAAGTTTTGAGGTGTAAGGATCGCATCTTGTTCCAATGACATCATGAACTGATCCTCCATCTTTATCATAATCATACCAATCTAAAGTATCCCATGTAATTGTTGCTAAAGATCTGAGATATGGAAAACTACTAAACATTTTATCTCCTACTGAAAGATGTGTACCATAGAGAGCTCTTGTTTTACCTGAATAGAATTTTTCTTCTAAATTATTTAAATTAAATAAATTCAAATCTCCTACCTGAGGTCCTTCTACACTTTCAATTCTAAAAAACTCACCAAATTTAACCTCGAATATTTTTGCATCTCTTGGTGGGATAATAATCTCATCTTTTTTAACTAGATGCTCACGTGCAGAATGTAAAATACTTAAATTTTTTTCTTCTATATTAGTATTTGGATAACAAACGACCGGTTTTGCTCCAATTCTTGTCTCAAAATTTAACGGTTTTTCTGAAAATTTTTTAATTTTCATTGTTACAAACTTCCAGGGGCTTTATCCTTAAATAACTTATAATCTAGACTATCTACTAAAGCTTTAAAGGATGCATCAATGATATTTGGTGATACTCCAATAGTGAACCAATTAACACCTTTCGAGTCTGTACTTTCAATGCTAACTCTTGTTACAGCTTCTGTACCAGTATTTAATATTCTAACTTTATAGTCAACAAGTCTTAGATCTTTTAAATATTCTGAATATTTAGCAAGCTTGTTAACATTCTTTCTAATAGCATTATCTAGAGCATTAACAGGACCATTTCCTTCTCCTTCACACAAAATTTTATCTCCATCTACTTCTAATTGAGCTTTTGCATAAGAAACGATTTCTCCTGCATTATCTTTCTTTACCAAAACATCATATTCATTAATAGAAATATATCTTGGTATCTCCCCCATTAATCTTCGGGCCAATAGTTCAAAAGATGCATCAGCGCCATCATAACTGTAACCAATAAATTCTCTATCTTTAACTTCATCTAAAAGTTTTTTAATTTTTGGATCACTTTTCTCAACATTGATCCCTATTGAATTCAATCTTGACATAATATTAGATTGTCCTGATTGATCTGAAACGACAATATTTCTAGAATTTCCGACTTCTTCAGGATTAATATGTTCATATGTTTTAGGATCTTTTTGAACAGCCGAAACATGCATTCCACCTTTGTGAGAAAAAGCAGAAGCTCCTACATAAGGTAAATGTTTATTAGGTTTTCTATTTAATATCTCATCTAATAATCTTGAGCATTGAGTTAAATTTTTTAAATTTTCTCTTTTAATACTTAAGTCAAACTTATCTGAAAAATCTTTCTTTAAAAAAAATGAGGGTATTAATGACATCAAATTAGCATTTCCGCATCTTTCTCCTAAACCATTGATAGTGCCTTGAACTTGTCTTACACCTGCTTGAACTGCAGCAAGACTATTGGCTACTGCATTTTCGGTATCATTATGAGCATGAATTCCTAAATTTTTTCCAGGAATTTGCTTACCAACTTCAGAAACAATTTTTGTTATCTCATGTGGGAGTGTTCCCCCATTTGTGTCACATAATACTATCCATCTTGCACCATTATCAAATGCAGCTTTTAAACATGACATTGCATATTCGGGATTGGATTTATATCCATCAAAAAAATGTTCAGCATCAAACATGAACTCTTTGCCAGATTTAACAATATGTTTTGTGCTTTCGCTAATGTTAATTAAATTTTCCTCATTACTTATTCCTAATGCAACATCCACTTGAAAATCCCATGATTTGCCAAAAAGACAAACTGAAGTACTTTTTGAATTAATTAAAGAAGACAACATTGGGTCATTCTCAGCACTATGTTCTGATTTTTTAGTCATTCCAAATGCGGTTAACTTTGTTGATTTGAAATTGTGATCTTTATTAAAAAACTCTGTATCTGTTGGATTTGCTCCTGGCCAGCCTCCCTCAACATAATCAACACCCAAATTATCTAAGGCAGATGATATTTTTTCCTTGTCATCAATTGAAAAATCTACACCCTGAGTTTGTGCGCCATCACGTAATGTAGTATCAAATATATATAGTTTTTCTTTGCTCATTTAAATTTCCAAGTCGTTTTACCATCTTTATCCTCTATTAAAACACCTTTGTCTAAAAGCTCATTCCTAATTTTATCAGCTTGCTCATAACTTTTATTATCTCTAGCTTTGTTTCTTTCTTGAATTTTTTGTATAATTTCTTTTTCAGAAATTAAAGCTTTGCTAATTTTGAATTTAAGCCAATTTTCTTTATTTTCATTTAATAGTCCTACGAATTGACAGGCTGAAACAAATACAGATTTATCTTGATCGTTACCTTTTTGAGCTTTTTCATATAATTGATGTAAGTTTGCAATGTATCCTGGTGAATTTAAATCATCATAAAGTGGCTGAAGAATTTCATCAGAAACCTCAGAATTATTTTCAATATCTACATATGAATTGTACCATTTATTTATTGTGTTTTGACAATCGTCTAGAAGTTTATCATTCCAATCTAATGGCTGTTTGTAATGTGCGCTAAGTAAAGCTAATCTTAAAACTTGACCGCTTATCTTATTTCTGAAATCTTTTATTTTTAAAATATTTCCCTGAGACTTTGCCATCTTCTCATTCGACATAGTTATGAATGCATTATGCATCCAAAATTTTGCAAATATCTTTGTATCATTTGCACATCTTGATTGAGCTATTTCATTCTCGTGATGTGGGAACAACAAATCAATACCGCCACCATGAACATCAAACTCATCTCCTAAAAATTTCTTTGACATTGCAGAACATTCTAGATGCCATCCAGGTCGTCCTTTGCCCCAGGGAGATTCCCATGATGGTTCGTCATTTTCTGATGGTTTCCATAAAACAAAATCTTGAGAATTTTTTTTATTATCGCTTACCTCAACTCTTGATCCAGCAATAAGTTCATCTAATTTTTTATTTGATAGTTGCCCATAATCCTTAAATTTTTTTACCTCAAAATAAACATGATTATTGATCTCATAAGCAAATCCTTTTTTTATTAATTCGGAAATCATTTCAATCATTAAATCTATATTTTCTGTTGCCTTAGGTTGATATGTTGGTGCATCACAATTTAAGTAAGTACAATCTTCACTAAAGCTTTGTGTTATTTTGTTGGTTAATTCTGAAATAGAAATATTATTTTCTTTAGAAGATTTTATAATTTTGTCATCTACATCGGTTATATTTCTTACATAGGTTACTTTGGAATAATTTTTTTTAAAAATCTTAAAAAGGATATCAAATACAACTATTGGTCTAGCATTTCCAATATGAGGGTCATCATAAACTGTTGGACCACACACATACATTCTAATGTTGTTTTTATCTAATGGAACGAACTTCTCTTTTTTATTTGTTAGATTATTTGTTAAAAAAATATCTTTACTCATTATTTTAGGAATATACTTAAAAAATAGATTTGTGAATCTATTTGATTAATTTGGAATTTTGCATACTGGAATTGGCTCCATTTTATGCAAATTTTGTTTTCTAATAGTTTCGTATTTAGCTCGATTAGCTGAATTTGGATTATCCATTGCCTCTTCTAGATCTTCATATTTTAATCCTAATTGACCCTCATCAGTTCTTCCATCGTCCCAAAGACCGTCTGTAGGTGCTGCTTTTATAATTTCATTTAAGATCCCAAGTTCTTTGCCAAGTTCCCAGACTTCAGTTTTATTGCAATCTGCAATAGGGGATATATCTACCCCACCGTCACCATATTTAGTATAAAACCCAACACCAAAATCTTCTACTTTATTCCCAGTTCCAACTACTATTCCTTTATTGGCAGCTGCTACTTGATAAAGTGTCGTCATTCTTAATCTTGCTCTAGAATTTGCCATACCATGTTCATTATCAAATTTTGATAGACTTGAACTAAATGCTAAAAATAATTCATCCAAATTAATTGTATGAGCCTCTACATTTTTAAAATTTTTAACTAACCATTCTTGATGTTTTAAACTTAAATCATGTTGATGAGATTTTTGTTTAATTGGCATAGATAACACAATAGTCTTTAAACCAGTCATCGCACTTAATGTGCTGGAAACTGACGAGTCTATTCCACCAGAAATTCCTATAACTAAAGATTCTGCCTTACTTGGCATATTGTTTGCATAATCTTTAATCCAATTAGATATAAACTTTACTTTTTCCGAAGTATTCATATTTTAAAATTAGTAGATATTTAAAATTTTACAATGTCTTAAGATGCCGCTCTATCTGCATTTTTAGAATAAGAGCTATTCTTTTTAATCTCATCTGAAATTAAAAAAGCTAATTCTAAAGCTTGGTTTGCATTCAGTCTTGGGTCACAATGTGTATGATATCTAGATGATAAGTCTTTTTCAGATATTTTTTGAGCACCTCCAATACATTCTGTTACATTTTGACCAGTCAATTCTATATGAAGACCACCAGCATAACTTCCTTCACTTTGATGACAAGCAAATACATTTTTAACTTCTTTTAAAACACTGTTGAATGGTCTTGTTTTGAAACCTGTAGCTGCTTTGATTGTATTTCCGTGACAAGGATCGCATGACCAAATCACATTTATTCCCTCTTTTTTTATTGCTCTAATTAATTTTGGTAAAAATTTTGATACATTGTCTGCTCCAAATCTTGATATTAAAGTAATTTTACCTTTTTCATTTTTTGGATTAATTCGATTACAAAGATTAATTAAATCATCAGCCTTCAAAGTTGGTCCACATTTAATGCCTATTGGATTTTCTATACCCCTACAAAATTCAACATGTCCACCATCTAATTGTCTAGTTCTGTCTCCAATCCAAACAAAATGAGCTGAAGTGTCATGATTCTCACCAGTAGTAGAGTCTGTTCTTGTCATAGACTCCTCAAAAGGTAGTAATAATGCCTCATGTGATGTCCAAAAATTTACTGTGTACAATCTATTATTAAAATCTGAGGTAATTCCACATGCTCTCATGAAAGCTATGGCATCAGCAATTTTATCTTCAAGATCTTTGAATTTTTTAGCCTGTGGGCTTTTTTTAATATAATCTAAATTCCACAAGTGGACTTTGTTTAGGTCTGCAAAACCTCCTTTTGAAAAAGCTCTAATAAGATTAAGAGTTGCAGCTGATTGAGAATAAGCTTTAAACAATCTTTTAGGATCTGGAACCCTTGCTTTTTCAGTAAATTCCATTGCATTTATATTATCACCTAAGTAACTTGGTAGTTCTACACCATCTTTAATTTCTGTTGGAGCACTTCTGGGCTTTGAAAACTGTCCAGCTATTCTTCCAACCTTAACAACTGGTAAGGATGCGGAATAAGTCATAACTAATGACATTTGCAACATAAGTTTAAATGTATCTCTTATGTTATCAGGGTTAAATTCTGCAAAACTTTCTGCGCAGTCTCCGCCTTGAAGTAAAAACGCTTTACCGTCAACAACATCGGCTAACTGGCTTTTAAGATGTCTTGTTTCGCCTGCAAAAACCAAGGGAGGAAATGTTCCAATCTTATCTAATACCTTATCCAGTTCTCTTTTATCTGGGTACTCAGGTATATGTTTTACAGGATATTTTCTCCAACTATTTTTTTTCCAATTTTTCATATTCAACCCAGGAGTGTTTTAGCAGAGTTTAAAGTTTATTCAACAGTGACAGATTTAGCTAAATTTCTTGGCTTATCAATATCATAACCTTTTTTAAGTGCAGAATAATATGCAAGTTTTTGAAGTGGAATAGTTAAAAGAAAAGGAAGTAAGTCTTCATTTGTATTTTCAACTTCAATTGTTTCCCAAATATTTTCTGAAAAAACCTCATCTTTACTTTTGTTTGTTACTAATAAAACTTTAGCGCCTCTTGCAATAACTTCTTGCATATTTGAAATTGTTTTTTTGTAATAACTATCTCTAGGAGCTAAAACTACAACTGGCATACCTTCTTCAATTAAAGCAAGTGGGCCATGTTTCATTTCTCCTGCTGGATAGCCTTCTGCATGAACATAAGAAAGTTCTTTAAGTTTAAGTGCACCCTCTAAAGCTATTGGATACGAAAAACCTCTACCTAAAAACATAGAGCCTTTTGCATCATTAAAAGTTGAAGATATAGCCTGAATATCATTATCATGAAGTAATGTTTTTTCTATTAAACCAGGTAAAGCAATTAAATCATTAATTTTTTCTATATATACTTTTTTTTCAATTTCATTTCTTAATGATCCCATTTTTAAAGCTAAAATATATAAAACAAGTATTTGTCCCAAAAAAGCTTTCGTCGACGCTACTCCAATTTCAGGACCACAATGAATAGGTAGAACAAAATTAGAGTCTCTTGCTATTGAACTTTCAATTACATTCACAACAGCACATGTCTTCATAGTATTTTTATTACATAGATCTAGAGCAGCATATGTATCTGCTGTTTCTCCAGATTGTGAAACAAAGACATATAAAGTATCTTTTTTAAACCTATTTTTTCTATATCTAAATTCTGATGCTATATCGATATTGACATCTAAAGTTGTAATTTCTTCAAACCAATATTTAGCCATTAAACAAGAATGGTACGCAGTACCACAGCCAATTAAAGTTATTGAATTGATCTCTTCGATTTTCCAAGGAAAATTAAAAATATTTATTTCTTTGTTAGCGTTATCAATATATTCCTTTATACCAGTTTTAATAGTTGTGGGTTGTTCTTCAATTTCTTTTGCCATGAAATGTTTAAAATCACCTTTGTCATAACTTGCTTCATCTGAAGATAATTCTAATATTTTTTTATTAATTTTTTCTCCATCTTCGTTAAAAAAATAAACATGATCTTTTTTAACAATACAAAATTCACCATCATCAAGATAGGTAATCTTGTTTGTCATAGATTTTAAAGCATATGAGTCTGAACCTAGATAATTTTCATTAGGACCATATCCAACTGCTAAAGGCGAGCCTCTTCTAGCACCAACAATTAAATCTGGCATATCTTTAAATACAATTCCAAGTGCAAAACTACCATGAAGTTGTTTTAATGTTTTTGTTATAGCTTCTTCTAATTCTGAAGTCTTTAAATGTTCTGTTATCAAATGAACGATTACTTCTGTATCTGTCTGAGATTTGAATTTATGACCTTTATTAATTAAATGTTTTTTTAATATTGTAGAATTTTCAATAATTCCATTATGAACTACTGATACGTTATGAGAGGAATGAGGATGGGCATTTAAACTATTTGGAATTCCATGAGTTGCCCATCTTACATGTCCAATACCAATATTTCCTCTTAAGTTTTTTAAATCAAAATTATTTTCTAAATTATCAACTCTTCCCTCTGATTTTACTTCATTGATTTCACCATCTGAAAGTGTAGCTATACCTGCTGAGTCATACCCCCTGTATTCTAATTTTTTTAATGAATTAATTATATTTGCTGAAACGGGTTTATTGCTAGATATTCCAATTATTCCACACATAAATTATTTTTTCTTCCTTTTGTAATTCTTAACTTCTAATTGTGGCGATCTTGTTAGTGCTAAAGATTTTTTTCTAACATTCCTTGTTATTACTGATCCAGCTCCAACTATACTATTTTCGTTTATAGTTATTGGAGCAACTAAAGAAGAGTTTGAGCCTATAAATACTTTATCTTTAATTTTTGTCTTGTTCTTATTTACTCCATCATAATTACAAGTAATTGTGCCTGCCCCAATATTTACTGATTTTCCAATTTGAGCATCTCCCACATAAGATAAATGATTAACTTTAGATTTATTTCCTAAAGTACTTTTTTTAATCTCTACAAAATTACCTACTTTGGATCCCTTTTTTAAAATTGTATTGGGTCTTATTCTGGCATATGGACCAATTTCAACTTTACTTTCAATTTTGCAGGACTCTAAATGTGAAAAAGATTTTATAATTACATTATCCCCAATTTTAACCTTAGATCCAATCACAACATAAGGATCTATAGTTACATTATTACCAATCTTTGTATCTTTTGAAAAAAAAATAGTTTCAGGACCAGTCATCTTAACTCCTGATTTTATAAATTTCTCTCTAAGTTTTTTTTGAGTTGAGTCTTTCATTTTGATCTTATTTATATTAAGTATATTATTTGATTAATTCACAATTTATTTCTTTAAAATACTTTTAAAATGAAACAAAAATTTACAATTTTATTTGATTTAGATGGCACATTAGTAGATACAGCCCCAGATTTAATACGCGCACATAACCATGTAATGAAAAAATTTGGTTATCCTACAAAAACTTTAGGAGAATTAAAAAATGCTGTTGGCAAAGGAGCAAAAGCTATGATGGCAAAAGCAAACGGCCAATGGAAGTGGTTTGATGAAAAAATTCAAAACGAAATGACTGATGAATTTCTGTCTTATTATGGAAAAAATATATTACATGAAAGTAAATTAATTAATGGCGTAAAGGAATTTTTAAATTGGTGTAAAAATGAAAATATTTCTATGGCAGTATGCACAAATAAAACTGAACACTTAGCAGTTGATCTTTTAAAAAAAATTGGGATTTATGATTATTTTGAATATGTTGCAGGTTATAATACTTTTCAATATTGCAAACCAGACCCTCGACATTTAACAACTACAATAGAAATTTTAGATGGTGATAAAAATAAATCGATTATGATCGGTGACAGTGAGACAGATGCTAATGCTGCTAAGGCTGCTGAAATTCCAATAATATTACTAAAATATGGATATACAGAAAAAAGATCTGATGAAATTTATCATAATCACATAATAAAAGACTTTGTAGGTATTGAAAAAATTGTATCTCAATATCTTTAATATTGATTAATTTATTTTAACTATTAAAACAAAAACTCAAAATTGGAGTTATTTTGTTATTACATACAATTAAAGTATACCCATCAAAAATTCATCTTCCTAAGAAGAAACAACTGGCATGGAAAATAGCTGAGATCGCTAGTGATAATGCTAAATTAAATAAAGATGCTATAGAAATGGTTATCAATAGAATAATTGATAACGCTTCAGTTGCAATTGCTTCATTAAATAGAAAGCCAGTAATCTCATCTAGAGAGATGGCATTAAAGCATTCTAGAAAAAATGGCGCTACTATATTTGGTGTAAACTCAAAATTAAAATTTGATTGTGAATGGGCAGCATGGTCTAACGGAACTGCAGTTAGAGAGTTAGACTTTCATGATACCTTTCTAGCCGCAGATTACAGTCATCCAGGAGATAATATCCCACCACTTATAAGTGTTGCACAACAAAATAAAAAAAGTGGATTAGATTTATTACGAGGGATAATTACTGCATATGAAGTTCAAGTTAATTTAGTTAAAGGTATTTGTTTACATAAGCATAAAGTTGATCATATAGCTCATTTAGGACCTAGTGTGGCTGCTGGTTTAGGAACAATGTTAAAATTAAATACCGAAACTATTTATCAAGCTGTTCAACAAGCACTGCATACAACAATATCTACTAGACAATCTAGAAAAGGAGAAATCTCAAGCTGGAAAGCTTATGCTCCTGCACATGCAGGCAAACTTGCTATAGAAGCAGTAGATAGAGCTATGAGAGGTGAAGGTGCTCCTAGCCCAATTTATGAAGGTGAAGATAGCGTTATAGCAAGAATTTTAGATGGTAAAAAAGCAAATTACAAAGTGCCATTACCAAAAAAAGGAGAAAGTAAAAAAGCTATTTTAGAGACATATACAAAAGAATATTCTGCTGAATATCAATCTCAGGCATTAATTGATCTAGCCAAAAAGCTAAAAAAAAAAATCACTAATTTGAATTATATTAAAAAGATTGATATTTTCACAAGTCATCACACTCATTACGTTATCGGCACAGGTGCTAATGACCCTCAAAAAATGGATCCTAATGCTAGTAGAGAAACTCTTGACCACTCTATTATGTATATTTTTGCAGTAGCTTTAGAGGATGGAGATTGGCATCATGTTAAATCTTATACAAAATCAAGAGCAAATAGAGAAAGCACAATTAAGATTTGGAGATCAATAAAAACTTATGAAGATAAAAAATGGACTAAAAAATATCATGATCCAAATCCAAAAAATAAATCATTTGGAGCCAAAGTTATTGTTACATTAAAAAATGGAAAAAAAATAACGGAAGAATTAGATAGAGCTGATGCACATCCATATGGTGCTAGACCATTCAAAAGACAAAATTATATAAATAAATTTCTTACTTTAACTGAAGATATTTTAGATAAAAAAGAAAGTAATCGTTTTTTAAAAGCAGTACAAAATTTAAAAAACTTGAAATCTGGTCAACTTGATAAATTGAATATTGAAGTCAGAAAAAGTAAATTAAAACAAAATAATAAAAAAGGAATATTTTAATGCATTTTGTTGAAAAAGAGCCAAGTCAAAAAAGATTGGATTTTGACCAAAAATTAAAATCAAATAAAATATTAAGAATTCCTGGTGCATATAATCCATTAACAGCAAAATTGATTGAAGAAATTGGTTATGATGCAGTTTATGTTTCTGGTGGAGTAATGGCTAATGATCTTGGCTTTCCTGATATTGGTTTAACTACACTGCAAGATGTAAGTACAAGATCTTATTTAATTTCTAGAGTTACTAATCTTCCAACAATTGTTGATATAGATACAGGATTTAAATCCTGTAAAGAAACTATAGAAACATTTGAGGAATTTGGAATAACAGGAGTTCATTTAGAAGATCAGATTGAGAGAAAAAGATGTGGTCATCTTGACAACAAAGAACTTATTTCAATTAATGATATGGTTAAAAAAATTAAAGAGTGTGTTGCTACTAAAAAGGATCAAAATTTTAAAATTATAGCACGTTCAGATGCTAAAGATGTTGAAGGTATCGATAAAATGATTGAAAGATGTAAAGCTTATATTGATGCTGGTGCTGAAATAATATTCCCTGAAGCTCTTCAAGATGAGAAAGATTTTGAAAAAGTTCGTAAGGAATTATCTGGTTACTTATTAGCTAATATGACTGAATTTGGTAAGTCAAAACTATTCAACTACAAAGAATTAGAAAATTTTGGATTCAATATTGTGATTTATCCTGTAACAACACAAAGATTAGCTATGAAAAATGTTGAAGATGGATTAAGAGACATTTATGCAAATGGACATCAAAATAATATTATTGATAAAATGCAAACTAGAAAAAGACTTTATGAATTAGTTGATTATGAAAAATATAACTCTTTAGATGAAAAGATTTATAATTTTAGTACAGAAGGACATGAATAATGAGTGATGATATAAAAAAAGGCTTACTTGGAATTGTAGTCGATGAAACTGAAGTTTCAAAAGTGATGCCAGAAATAAATTCTCTTACTTACAGGGGATATGCTGCTCAAGATTTATGTGAATATTGTAGGTTTGAAGAAGTTGCCTACTTAATATTAAATAAAGATCTACCTAATTCGATAGAACTCAAACACTTTGAAAAAGAAGAAAGAAACAATAGAGAGTTAACGAAAAATTTATATGAAATTATAAAACATATGCCAAAAAGATCTCATCCAATGGATGTGGCTAGAACTGCGGTCAGTGTAATGGGATTGGAGGATAAAGAAACTACAGACTCCTCTCCTGAGGCAAATATGAGGAAAGCATTAAGAATTTTTGCCAAAACTCCTACTGCATTGGCAGCTTTTTATAGAATTAGAAAAGGAAAAAAAATTATTAAACCAAAGAAAAATTTAACATTTGCAGAAAACTTTTTCTATATGTGCTTTGGTAAAGTGCCACAAAAAGAAATTGTTAAAGCTTTTGATGTATCTTTAATTTTATATGCTGAGCATAGCTTTAATGTTTCAACTTTTACAGCACGTACAATTACGAGTAGCTTATCTGATATACATGGCGCAATAACTGGAGCGATCGCCAGTCTAAAAGGCCCTCTTCATGGTGGAGCAAACGAAGAAGTAATGCATATGATGAATAAAATTAAAAAACCAGAAAATGCTCTAAAATGGATTAACAATGCACTTAAAAATAAAGAAGTAGTCATGGGATTTGGACATAGAGTTTATAAATCTGGGGATTCTAGAGTTCCAACTATGAGAAAATACTTTGGTAAAGTGGCTAAACTCAAGAAAGATAAAAAATTTGAAAAAATCTATGACATCGTTGAAAAAGTGATGATTAAGAAGAAAAATATTTACCCAAACGTAGATTATCCAACAGGGCCTACTTATCATTTAATGGGTTTTGAAACGGACTTTTTCACACCTATATTTGTAATTTCTAGAATTACAGGTTGGTCTGCTCATATAATGGAACAACATGCTGCCAACAAACTTATTAGACCTTTAGCTAGCTATAAAGGTAATAAGCATCGAAAAGTGATGCAGTTAAATCAAAGATAATTTTTAAAATTAACTAAAAGCTTCTGCCCAAGTACCCTGCGTTGATGCTTTAGAATATTCTGTTGCTCTACCTTCAAAAAAGTTCATATGTTCAACAGCATTAAGCATTGTATCTAACCAAGTTAATGGGTTTTTCTGAACATCATAAATTGGTTCTAATCCTAATTGATCAAGACGTCTGTTTGCAATAAATCTAATATAATCTTTAACTTCTTGTGCAGTTAAACCTTCCATTGGACCCATTTCAAAAGCTAAATCAATAAAAGCATCTTCATGCTCAACAATTATTCTACAAGCTTCATAAAGTTCTTTTTTTAATTTTGGTGTCCAGATTTCAGGATTTTCTTTTATAAACTCTTTAAAAATTCTGATCATTGAATTGCAATGTAGAGTCTCATCTCTTACGGACCAAGTAACTATCTGTCCCATTCCTTTCATTTTATTATGTCTTGGAAAATTTAATAAAATAGCAAAACTTGCAAATAACTGTAATCCTTCTGTGAAAGCACTAAACACAGCAACTGTTTTTGCAATATCCTCTTTAGAATTTACATTAAAGCCTTGCATGTAATCATATTTGTCTTTCATCTCTTTATATTTCATGAAAGCTGAATATTCTGATTCTGGCATGCCTATTGTATCAAGTAAATGTGAGTAGGCAGCAACGTGTACTGTCTCCATTGAAGCAAAAGCTGTCATCATCATTAAAACTTCTGTTGGTTTGAAAACAGTAGTGTAATGTCTTAGGTAACAATTATTCACTTCTACATCAGCCTGAGTAAAAAATCTAAAAATTTGAGTTAGTAAATTTTTTTCTGGTTGAGATAAATTTTTTTGCCAATCTCTTACATCATCTCCAAGAGGAACTTCTTCTGGTAACCAATGAATTCGTTGTTGAGTTAACCAGGCATCGTAGCACCATGGATATCTAAATGGTTTATAAACAGGATTTTCAACTAGCAATCCCATTTTTTTTGGTTGAATAATTTCTTTGTTAATCTTCTCTGCTACTGACATGATAGGCACTCCTCGTATTCTGGCTCTTCGTTAGTTGGTTGATTTTTAGATTTATAAACATTAGCTGTAATATCAGTTGATTTAGCATCATTGATATTTTCAGCTCGTTGAATTGATTTCGATCTACAATAGTAAAGACTTTTTAAGCCTTTCTTCCACGCATCAAAATGAATTTTATGTAATTCTTTTTTATGAACATCAGCTGGTAAAAATAAGTTAACTGATTGTGCTTGAGATATAAATGGGGTTCTGTCCCCACTTAATTCAACTATCCAATTTTGATTAAGCTCAAATGCTGTTTTAAATACATCTTTTTCAAGATCTGTAAGGAAATCTAGATGATTAACTGAGCCTTGATTAGTAGTAATTGTAGACCATGTTTCATCATCATTTTTACCATGCGATTGAAGAATTTCTTCTAGATATCTATTTCTAACATTAAAAGATCCAGAAAGAGTTTTGTGTGTATAACTATTTGCAGCAATAGGTTCTACCCCTGGTGATGCACCTCCACAAATAATTGAGATTGAAGCTGTCGGAGCTATTGCTGTCTTGTTAGAAAATCTTTCTTTATAACCATATTCCGCTGCATCAGGGCACGCTCCTCTTTCTTCAGCTAAATCTTTAGAAGCTTGGTTTACTTTTTCATGAATATTTTTAAATATTTTTTTATTCCAAGATTTTGCCATTACAGATTCAAGTGGAATTCTATTTTTTTGTAAAAATGAGTGAAAGCCCATCACACCTAATCCAACACTTCTTTCTCTTTCCGCAGAATATTTTGCATCTTTAAATTGATCTGGTGCCTTATTAATGAAATCAGATAAGACATTATCTAAAAATCTCATCACATCACTAATCATGTCTGGATCATCTTTCCATTCATCATATTTTTCTAAATTTAAAGAAGATAAACAACATACAGCTGTTCTATCTCTTCCATCTTTATCAATTCCTGTTGGTAAAGTTATTTCACTACATAAGTTGGAAGTTTTAACTGTAAGGTTTGCTAACTTATGATGTTGTGGAATTTGCCTGTTAACAGTATCAATATAAATTATATATGGCTCCCCAGTTTCAATTCTAGCAGTTAATAATCTTATCCATAAATTTCTCGCAGAAATAGTTTGTTGAACACTTCCATCAGCAGGACTTTTTAATGCCCATTGTTCATCTGTTTCTACTGCTCTCATAAAAGCATCAGAAACCAAAACACCGTGATGTAAATTTAATGCTTTTCTATTTGGATCACCACCCGTTGGTCTTCTCATTTCAATAAACTCTTCTATCTCAGGATGATCAATTGGAAGATAACATGCTGCAGAACCTCTTCTTAATGATCCTTGACTGATAGCCATAGTCAAAGAATCCATCACCTTTATGAAAGGAATTATTCCAGATGTTTTTCCAACTCTTCCGATTTTTTCACCAATAGATCTTAAGTTACCCCAATAGCTTCCAATTCCTCCACCCTTCGCTGCTAACCAAACATTCTCGCTCCATAAATCAAGAATACCTCCTAAGCTATCAGATGCTTCATTTAAAAAACATGAAATTGGTAATCCTCTTTTTGTACCACCATTTGATAAAACTGGTGTTGCTGGCATGAACCAAAGATTGCTTATATAATTATAAATTCTTTGAGCGTGCAAATTATCATCTGCATATGTGCTTGCTACTCTTGCAAATAAATCTTGATAAGATTCGTTTAAACCTAAATATCTGTCTTTTAAAGTTGCTTTACCAAAGTCTGTAAGATTTGCATCTTTCGATCGATCAATTTTAATTATGATGCCTTTGTCATTTTGAAATAGTTCTGTTTCATTATTTAATGAGAAAAGATCAGGTTTATTTATTTTAGAAACTTCTTTAACTTCAGGGCTATATTCAGAGACAGCTTTTTTAAGGGCCTGAGAAAGAATCTTATTCATAAAAGTTTAATATATTTTGTTATTAGTACGAAAACAACTATATGTTGTAGGCGTTTGTTGTAAATATACTATATAAACAATTTAACAACAGAACATTTATAGAACGCGACAATGTTATAATCAATAAAAAAATTACATTTTTTTTAAGAAATTAACATAAAAAGGTTAAGTAAATACCTAATGAATCAAAACATAAAAATAGACCCATATGGATTTAGAGAATATGACGCTCGTTGGTTGTATAAGAAAGACATAAATTTAGGTGGAATAGAGAATCTTGGTAGAGGACTTGGAACACAAGTAAAAATTCATACTAAAAAAGAAAACCCAAGAATCATCGTTGGACATGATTATCGATCTTATAGCGAAGAAATAAAAGCTGCTCTTAATAAAGGATTAATATCTACCGGATGTAATATTGAAGATGTAGGTCTATCCTTATCTCCAATGGTTTATTTTGCACAATTTAATTTAGACGCAGATGCAGTTGCTATGGTTACAGCAAGTCATAATGAAAATGGTTGGACTGGTGTTAAAATGGGAATCAAAAAAGGACTTACTCATGGGCCTGAAGAAATGAAAGAATTAAAAGAAATTACCTTAAATGAGAAATTTACAAAAGGTGAAGGTAATGAAAAACAAATAATAGATTTTGATAAAATTTATAAGAACGACCTAATTAGTAAAAATAAAATTAAAAAAAAAATAAAAGCTGTGGTGGCTTGTGGAAATGGAACAGCGGGTGTTTTTGCCCCGGATATTCTAAAAGGTATTGGTTGTGAAGTAATAGAGTTGGATTGTAACCTAGATTGGAATTTTCCTAAATACAATCCAAATCCAGAAGATCTAGAAATGCTTCATGAAATAGCAAAAGTAGTTAAAGAAAACAATGCTGATATAGGGTTCGGATTTGATGGTGATGGAGATAGAGTTGGTGTTATTGATGATAAAGGTAATGAAATATTTTCAGATAAAATAGGTCTATTAATAGCTAGAAATTTATCAAGCAAACATAAAAATTCTAAATTTGTAGTAGATGTTAAATCAACAGGCTTATTTTCAAAAGATAAAAAATTAATAGAAAATAATTGTGAGACAATTTATTGGAAAACTGGTCATTCTCATATCAAAAGAAAAGTAAACACAGAAAAGGCTTTAGCCGGATTTGAAAAAAGTGGACATTTTTTCTTTAATAAGCCATTGGGTTTTGGGTATGATGACGGTATCAATTCAGCAATTCAAGTATGTCATTTATTAGATAATCAAAATAAAATGATGAGTGAAATTATTAGTGAATTACCTAACACATTTCAAACACCAACAATGGCACCTTTTTGCAAAGATGAAGAGAAGTATATTGTTGTTGAAGAGGTAGTTAAACAAATTAAAAATTTAAAAGAAAATAAAACTGAAATAGCTGGCCAAGTAATTAATGATATTTTAACTGTTAATGGAGTTAGATTTTCATTTGAAGATGGTTCTTGGGGACTTATAAGAGCTTCTTCAAATAAACCTTCTTTGGTTATTGTTACTGAAAGCCCAATATCAGATGAAAGAAAGAAAATAATTTTTGATTTTATTGACGATTTATTACAAAAAACAGGTAAGGTAGGTGAATACGACCAGAAAATCTAATTTTTTAAATTATCTTCATCAGATTTATTTTCTAAATTTTCTAAATTCTGGTTGTTTTCTTGTTCAGGGATTTCTTCGCTATAAAACTTTCTAACCAATTCCTCCTCTTTTAGTTTTTGTTCTTCATCAAATTTTTTCTCCCATTCTTTCATTCGCCTATTTTCCTCATCAATTCTCTCTTTTTGAGCTATTTCAGCTAATCGAATTCTTTCATTTTCTTCTTCAATTCTTTTTTGTCTTTCCTCTTCTATTTTCAATTCTCTTTCTCTTTGACGCCTTTCATTTTCTTTATTTATTCTCTCACGTTCAGCTTCTTTGAGTTCTTTCTCTTTAATTCTTAATTCCTCTTCCTTGGCTCTTTGTTCAGCCTCCTCTTCTAAAATTTGTCTTTGAATTTCCTGCTGTCTTTCGGTCTCTAGGTCTCTTAATCTTTCTTCCATTTCTTTAAGTTTTTCTTGCTCATATTTCAACTTTCTTGCTGCTTCTCTTAATCTTTGCTCTTCCTCAAGTCTATTTTTCCTTTCAATTTCTTTTAATCTTAATTTTTCTTGTCTTTCCTTTTCTTTTTCGTCTCTTCTCCTTTGAGCTTCAATTTCTTTATTTTTTAGTTCTTCTTCTTTAATTTTAATATTTTCTTCTCTAATTCTTTGTCTCTCTAACATTTTTAGCCTTAAATCTTCTTGTTTAAGCTTTCTTGCTTCCTCTCTAAGTTTTCTGGTTTCTTCGTCTTTAATTTTTTTCTGTTCTATTTTAATTCTTTGAGCTTCTATTTTTTGTCTTTTCTCCTCATTCTTTTTTTCTTGCTTTTCATTTTCAATGATTAATTTTTTTTGAAAAAGAAGTTTCTTTCTTTCATCTTTCAGTTCATCTTGTTTAGCTTTTTTCGCTAATTTTTTTTCTAAAATTAATTCTCTTTTCTTTTCTTTTTCTAATTGTTTTTGTAATGCTAAATCTTTTTTAACTTTGTTTTTTTTAAAATCATTTAAAATTGAGGAAAACTTATTTTTTGTTTTATCGATTGGATCAAATAAATTATTTTTAATTTTTTTATTAATGTCTTTTATTGAGACCATTTTTAAAAGTATCAATTAGAATAATAACACAAAATATTATGTGTGGCTAAATTGAGTTTTTTTTTAAGAATAAATACAACCTAAAATTGTTTACGTTTAAATTAGTTGATAAATTGTATTTTCAACTATTAAGTGTTCATGAATATTTAAAGAATCACTTATTCTAAATACGTGAGGTGATGGAGGGAGACTGAAGTCACCTCTTTTTTTTACTTGTTATAATTTTAAGTATTCATAAAAAAATTTAATCGAAATCACTAAAAGGAAAATTCCAAAAAACTTACTAATTTTTTTTTTATCAATACTGTGAACTGTTTTAGCTCCTATCCGAGCCATGAAAGTCGTAATTGGTATGAAAATTAAAAAAGCGGGGAGATTTATAAAACCAATACTTAGAGGAAGACTTGAATTTAAATAAGTTCCTGACATTAAAAAACCTATTGCTCCAAATAAAGCAATTAAAAAGCCTATAGCAGCCGCACTTCCTATGGCTTTATTTATTGAATAACCAAAAAACTTTAGAATAGGAACATTCATTACGGCTCCTCCAATGCCCATGGGAGCAGATATAAACCCAACAAGAAAACCAAGAATTACTTTTAGATGTAATTTCATTTTAACTATTATGTTTTGTTCTTTTTCTTTTATTAAAAGTAAGTAAATTCCTAAAAATAGTATCATTATTGAGAAGAACAAAACCAAGGATTTAGTTTTTAAAGAAGCTGCAAAAGCAGTACCAACAATAACTCCTAGTACGACGAACAGACCGTAATTCTTAACAATATCAAAATCAACTGCTTTAAATTTATGATGTGTTAAAACTGAAACTGTAGAGGTTGGTATTATAATTGCAAAAGAAGTTCCGACCGCAAGATGCATAACATATTGAGGATCAATTTCTAAAGAACCAAAAATAAAATATAAAAAAGGAACAGTTATCAACCCTCCACCGATACCAAATAATCCAGCAACAAAACCAACTGGTATAGCTGTTAAAGCCATTAATAGAATAATATAACTATATTCGTTTACTAAAATTGAATTAAGCAGACTGCCCTACTCTGCTATCTAAATTGTTGTATTTAATTTTATCCATGATGTGATCAATTTTTTTCACATCTGCATCTCTTACACACATGTTTTCGCTTAAATATCTTTTCCAATAGCTTGCACCTGTTTGACCATGAAACAAGCCAAGAGTATGTCTCATAATTTGATTTAATCTTGTTCCTTTTTTTAATTCTTCTTTAATATAAGGAATAAGTTGTTCAATTACATCTTGTCTACTTGGAATATCATCATTATTAAATATTTCCCTTTCAATATCTGCAAGTAAATAAGGAGTATGATATGCGGCTCTTCCAATCATTACACCGTCAGTTTTTTCTAAAAGAGGTTTTATTTCATCCACTGATGTTATTCCTCCGTTTATTACGATTTCTTCATTAGGAAAATCCTCTTTTAATTTATACACATATTCATATTTTAAAGGTGGGATATTTAAATTTTGCTTTGGTGTAAATTTGCCTAACATTGCTTTTCTTGCATGAATTATAAAAGTTTTAACTCCAGTTGCTTTTAAAGTATAAATAAATTTATATAAATTTTCATAATCTTCTATATCATCATAGCCAATTCTTGTTTTTATAGTTACTGGTAGTTTTGTAACTGATTGCATTTTACTTAAACAATCTGCCACTAAATTTGGTTCTTTCATTAAACAAGCACCAAATCTATTTTTTTCAACTTTTTTACTAGGACAACCTAAGTTTAGGTTAATTTCATCATAACCAAAATCTTCGCCTACTTTAGTGGCTTTAGCTAAAAGTTTTGGAGAAGAGCCTCCTAATTGAAGTGCTACAGGTTTTTCATTTATATTAAATTCTAATAACTTTTTCTTATCTCCTCTATTTATAGCTTCATCAACTATCATCTCAGTATAAAGAAGAGTATTTCTAGATATTAATCTAAGAAAATATCGTTCATGACGATCTGTACAATCCATCATAGGAGCAACTGATACTTTCCTATTCATGATATAACTTTATATTATTTTCTTAAGAGTTTGAAGCTTCTGTGTCGTCTGAAGTTGCTTCTGCTTCCTGGTTTTCTGATTCTGATACTTCATCTAAAGAAACCTCTCCTTGCTCATTCATAGTTTCTTCACCTACTGAATTATCAACATCTGCTGTAGCTGTTTCGGATAGCTCAGCTAAATCTTCTTTTGTTACTTGAATTTTTTCTGGTGTTTTTCTAGCTCTTTTAGATGGTAATATTGGCGTACCGCTTTTCGAAATTTCACCTTTGTATAAATTTTCAAAATCATCACCTATATCCTCGTCATCTTCTGCAGTATCATCAACTTGTTCGACATGTTTTCTAAGTTTATAGACAGCGCTATCAGTTAAATCTGAAACTTTAATTTTTTCTTCAGCAATTTCTCTTAAAGAAATAACTGTATTTTTGTCGTTATCTCTATCTATTGTTGGTTCTATTCCTGCATTCAATTGAGTAGCTCTCTCTTTAGCAACAAGCACTAATTCATAAGGGCTCTCTACTTTATCTGTGCAATCTTCTACGGTTACTCGTGCCATGCGGAGTATCTACACAGTGAGTCTTTAAAAATCAAGGGCTATTTTATAAATATTGAGGATTTAGCTTATTTTTGACTAAATAAAGTAAAATAATTGATCCAAAGATATAGGTTCCTGAAACAACAGCTATCTGTTCAATTGAAAAACCAATATCAATCAAAAAACCAAATAAAGCTGTACCAAAAGCTGTTGCAAATACCATTAGTGCAGTTGTTAGAGCTTTTATAGATCCAATATTTTCAACACCATAAATCTCAGCCCATGTTGAAGAACCAAGTACATTTGCCAAACCATTAGTCACCCCCACTAAGCCAAAAAATATAAATGAAGAAAGAGGTGCATCAAAAAAGTAGAGAACTATAGTGCCAAAAAAAAGTGGGATATTCATATAGATTAATAATTTTCTACTTGAAAATTTATCAATTAAAAAACCAGATATGAAAAGAGTAATCACTGATAAAATTGAGTATGCCATAAACGATTGTGCAATCACATAAGGTCCCCATTCTTTAGAAGAAGATATAAACGACTGATAAACAAAAGATCCTGTTGCAATCCATGGCATAGCTAACATCGTCATACAGATAATGTAAAATCTATAATCTTTTAAAACTTCAATTCTTTTCCATTGTTTAATTTCTTTATTATTCTCCTCTATTTTAGATTCTTCTCTAGAATCAAGCTTAACGTCTCTAACTAAAAGAAAAGTTGCAATAGGCAAAACAAGTATAACTAAAATAGAAATTGAAACCCAAATATCTCTCCATTCTATAAAAGTTAATAAAAAAACAATTAAAACTGGCATTATAAATTCAGCTAACGACAATCCTAACCAACCTGTACTTAAAGCCCTTCCTCTATTTTTTTCAAAAAAACGAGATATAGTTGTTGTAGCTGTGTGACTTGATAATCCTTGTCCAGCTAAACGCATCAAAAAAATTCCTATAAATAAAAAAATGATAGATGAAATTTTTGAAAATATAAAGCAGGAAGCCGATAGAAAAATTATCACATAAGAAGCAAACTTTAAGATATTTACATCATCAATTTTTTTTCCAATCCAAACTAAAACAATACTACTCAATAAAGTTGCTGACGCATAAATTGAGCCAAATTGTCCATGTGTAATGGATAAGGCGTCTCTTATACTCGAATTAAATAGGCCAAGAAAAAAACTCTGTCCAAAACTTGAAAAAAATGTAAAAATAAATCCAAATACAATTACTTTTAAACTTAAACTTTTAAACATATAAAAAAATTATGACTTGTAATGTTGCTTTCATAGGTCTTGGGGTTATGGGCTACCCAATGGCTGGATATATATCAAAAGCCGGACACAATGTAACTGTTTTTAATAGAACTAAATCTAAAGCTGAAAAATGGATTGGCGAATATAAAGGTAAAATGGCAAATACGCCTGCTGAAGCTGCGGATGGTGCTGATTTTATTTTCACATGTGTTGGTAATGATGATGATTTAAGAGAGGTAGCAACAGGAGAAAATGGATTGTTTAACACAGCTAAAGCAGGATCTATTTTTATTGATAACTCAACTGTATCAGCTGAGGTATCAAGAGAATTAAATAAAAAAGCAAATGATAAAGGTTTTAGTTTTTTAGACGCTCCTATTTCAGGAGGACAAGCTGGTGCTGAGGGCGGCATACTAACTGTTATGGTTGGGGGAGATGAAGAGGTATTTAAAAAAGCTGAACCTGTAATTGATTGTTATAGTAAAAAAGTAAAATTAATTGGTCCTTGTGGAAGTGGCCAGTTAACAAAAATGATGAACCAAATGTGTATTGCTGGAACAGTACAAGGTTTGTCAGAAGCAATTAATTTTGGAATAAACGCCGGTTTAGATATGGATAAAGTTATGGAAACAATATCTAAAGGTGCTGCTCAATCATGGCAGATGGAGAATAGATACCGAACTATGACAGATGATAAGTTTGATTATGGTTTTGCTATTGATTGGATGCGAAAAGATTTAAAAATTGCAATTGAAGAAGCAAAAAAAAATGGCTCGCCTGTTCCTATAACAGAAATTATTGATGGTTATTATGCTGAAGTTCAAGAGATGGGTGGAAACCGTTGGGACAGTTCAGGTTTGATTGCTAGATTAAAAAAGAAAAAATAATATTTGTGACGGATACAGTTCCTTATTACGAGGACTTTACGGAGATCAAAAAGAAAATTTGGTCAATGTTAAATAATGCTGTTAAAGATAGAAGTTCACCTTTTAGAATACCTGTATTTATTTGTGGGGATCAATCTGATCTAGATGGAAGAATTGTAGTTTTAAGAAAGTCAGACCAGTCAAATAATATAGTACAATATCATAGTGATATACGATCAGATAAAATCGAAAAACTAAAAGCAAATAAAAATGCTGCAATGTTATTTTATGATAAAGATGAAAAGATACAGGTCAGATTAAAAGTAGAATGCATTATTAATCACAAAAATGATATTACAAAAGAATCTTGGTCTAAAACCCAACATATAAGTAGAAAATGTTATTTAGTTGATAATGGGCCTGGAACTGAGTCCGATATTCCAACTTCAGGTTTAAAACCAGAATTAGATAATTTTGATTATACAAAAGAACAAAGTGAAGAAGGTTACAAAAACTTTACTGTCATTCAGTGTAAGATCAAATCTATAGAATGGCTTTATTTAGCAGCTAAAGGCCACCGAAGAGCAAAATTTAATTTGGAAAACAATAAAGACACCTGGTTAGTTCCATAGATGATTACTGGATATATATTTACAGCATTTCTTATAATTTTAGGATTAGCTGTAATGAGATTTGGGAGCATTCACTTTAAAAAATTTAAAGAGGGAAAAACAAGAATAAAAGCTCAATTAAGTGCAACAATTTCTTTTTTAATTCTATTAATTATTATTATTGGGTTGATAGTTTATTCGATTAACGATCTATTATTTAATTAAATAACTGACTATTTTTTTCATTTTGATATTTTTTTATCATTAAGCTTTGTCATTGCTCTCCCATTAGAAAATGTATAATCATTGTCATCCATTAATTTTCCAGCTCCATCGTAAAGTTTCCAATTGAATTTTATTTTATCTTTTTGTTTTTTTCCAAGCTTTAAAATGGTCAGTTCGATTTTTCTTGTCTTTCCACCAGAGGATCCGTTAAATGTCCTTTTTTCTCCCTCTTTCCAAACACCTAAAGGAAATTTACATCCATTTACAATTATTCTTCCACCACGCCTACTATCCCAAACTCTTCCAATACATTGTCCATCATTAGTAACAGTAAAAAGTTGGGTTTTTACTCCACTTTGACCTTTTCTTGTTCTTTTATAAACTTTAATTATCTCACCTGTATTTGGATTTTTCCAATCTTCAGGTCCTACTATTTTTTTTCTTTTCTTTTCTCCAAAAACCAAATTGGCTTTTGTAAATTTAATTTCTGTATCATCACGAATTTCCCCGCCTGTGAATAATTCAAGTGGTATAAATCTTTCGTTTGCTTGAGATAATTGAGAAATTAAAGAAATTATTAAAATTATAAATATTTTTTTCATTAAATTTTTAATGATCTTATGGATTTCAATTATACGTTCTATTGGCCTCTTCGTTATTAAATAATTTCATACCCCCAGTATCAGCTCTGTCCCAATAAGTAAACTTACACCCAGATCCACCACTTCTATAATTCCACTTACCTTTTTTAAGATCGCTTATCTGTTTTTCTCTAAGTTCAACAAGTTTTTTATGATTATACTTTCCCCACTCATTTAAACATATAAGTTTAAACGGATCGTAAGGATCTTTTGACGTTGGTGCTAAATAAACACTATCCTCACCTTGTGGACATCCATCTACATCATGAACATAAGCTTTTCCAAAAAACATTTGTTTTTCAGGAGTATCTTGACCACTTGAAAAATGAGCTTTTTTATTCATTCCTGGGACACATGCATAACCTCCTCCCATTGCATGGTGCATTTCGTGAACTGCTGTCCTAAGCATGTCACTTTTATTTTTATTATATTTATTTTTAAGAAAAATTGACGCCATTCCTACTCCACCTTCTCCTCCATCAACACTCGTTACATCAGCAAAAGTAAAATAAACTTTTTTGGGATTATTAAATCCATTTAACCAAAGGTAACCACGATAATTGTTATTTATATGTTTGTGAAGTTCTTTTCTTTTTTTATCTAATCTTATGAAAGTAACATCTAATTTTCCATCTTTTCGATAATCGTACTTATACTTTTTTGCACCAGAAGATCCTTTTGTTTTTTTACTATACTTTTCAACAAGAGTATTAATTTTTTCTGCATACTCTTCTATTTTACCATTAATATCTAACTCATTATCTTTATCAGAAGCTGTAAGCATATAGATGAAATGAATTTGATAATCATCATTTACATCAGGTTGATCCTCAAAAAATCTTCCTGGTTTTTTATCCATCGCGGCATTCTTTTCTTTTAATACTTTTGCTTCTGCTGATTTAGTTTTTAATGCGGCTGATGCTTTAGCCTGGTCATATTTCCAAACAATTTCTTCATTAACTGCATACAAATAACATTCTTTGCCACCAGTATTTTTCTTAGAATATTTCATACATTTTTTGTATGTTTTCTTATGAAGTTTTTCTAAATCTTTACCTTTATTATAAGCATAGGAGTAGCTACCAGAATCGCAACTAGCATAGAGAACAAAGTTTGTTTTTTTTTCTTTAATTAGTTTAAGTGATTTTTCTATATGTTTTTTGTGATAATGTTTAAATGCTCCAGCACACTGTCCTTTAATAGACGACACCCCAGGCTCATTAACACCTGCAAAAGCATAACCACTAAACAACACATTAATAATTAAGAATGTAAGAACTAAAAAAAGTTTTTTCATTGCTAAATCTTATTAAATACCTTTAATTACTATATTTGTTCCTTCTGAGTTATCCAATCTAATTTTTTTAATTGGTTTGTATTCTTCAGAATTATACCACTCCAAAGCCTTCTCATAACTTGGAAATTTCAAAATGATTATTCTAGGAAAATTTGTCTCACCATCAAATATTTGATACTCACCTGCTCTTACCAAATATTCTCCACCAAATTTTTTTATAATTGGATTCACTTTTTCAATATACTCTTTGTAATTTTCAGGATTAGTTATTTTCAATTGTGCTATTACATATCCTGCTGGCATTTATTCTCCTTTAATCTCTCTAATTTTTGCAGTTAGATGGATATGTTTCATAATTTTGTTTATCTAAGTATTTGAAACGATTAGTTAAAAATTTATTAATTTTTTCATTATTTTTTTTAGAAATTCTATCTACTTTACACCTTGATGCATACCACCATAAGACTGTTTCAGCTAAATCTTCTTGTTTGGGATTTTCCCATGCATAATTTGAAACATAATACTTATCTGCACTAATGGCATTTAGCCACTTATCTTCTTCAATAGATTTTTTACCCCAATGCCAATCAAGTGAGGCATGAACTAATTCATGAAACATTGACTCTTCTATATAGTTTTTATTTTCATTTATAAAAGTATTTGTGTGAATTATTGCATATCCATTCCCTCCTGCCCAACTAGGATTACCTTTATGGATGATTAAATGTTTTACTTTTTTCCTTAAGAAAGCAGGCATTTGTCCAAATATTTTTCCAAATTTAATCGCTTGTTTTTCTGCTTTTTTTAAATCTTTAAATTCATCATTAACCTTTATTAAAATATCAACCGTATTTTCAAATGATGCTTTAAACACAAATACTGAGAAATTAGTTTTTTTCCAACTAGTTTTTCTATTTTTAAAAGTTCTTTTGTCAAAATCTAATAGTTTCTCTTTTTCTATAAACACTATATCTTTAAAATTACTTGGGTCGCTTTTTTTTATAATGTCGCTGTCAACAAATGTTGTGGCTTTTTTGAATATAAAATTTTTGCTTATACTTATAGTTTTTACAGGTTTATCCATCTCCCATATTGCAACTTCTTTTACACCATCATTCCAAATCATTGTTCCTTCACCATGTCTATTATTATTTTTCCATTCGCCGGTATAAACACCTCCTCCACCACTATAAAAATATTTACCTTGTCCTGTTCTTTGGCCATTTAACCAATCACCTTCATATCTATCTCCATTTGGCCAGGTACCAATTCCAAAACCATGCATATTTTGCATTTTCCATTCACCAACATATTTAAAACCTTTTTCCCAAACGCCTGTCCCTTTTCCATTATCGCAATTTCCTTCAACACAACCTATTACATTTCCATTTGAATCTCTTTCGATTAAATTTCCATTTTTCCACTCTCCAGATTGTGTTGTGCCGTTTGCGAATATAAAAGTTCCTTGCCCATCAGCTTGTCCATTTTTTCTTCCACCAATGTATTTATCTCCATTTGCCCAAGTAACTGTTCCTTGACCATCTTGTAAACCAAACTTCCAATCACCAATATATTTTGTTCCATTAACCCATTTAAAAGTACCTAGACCATGAGGTTTTTCATTTTTCCAATTTCCATTATATTTATCCCCATTAGGCCATATTTTAGTTCCTTTTCCATTAACGCAATTACCTTTTATGCAACCAGTCTTAAGGGCTGTTTTATTTTCTATAAATTTTTTTTTACCAATTGCAAAAAGTTTACATTCTCCATTTATACCTTTTTCCTTTCTATGTTTTTCACAATCATTAAATCCATCTTGCTTTTCTGTTCCACGTCCGTACTCACATCTTCCATTATTCCCAACAACAACAAAAAGATGGTCATCAGAACCTTGATTTAAAAGATCGGCATAAACTTCATCGACTATCCAATCACATATTTGTTGATTTTCTGCATTAGAAGTTTCACACCAAACAAAACTTAAAAATATGATTGCTAATATTTTTTTCATTTAACTTTTGATGCTATAAAATCTAATATTTGGGGATAATAAGAGTCAAAACACTCTCGATATAACATATTGTGACCTTTGGCTTTTTTCATCATCGCTTTTTTTTCTTTTTTATCTAATGGAATAAATTTTTTTGCACTGGTGAGTTTCTTTTTTCCCTCTGGCCAAACTTCTTCCCATCCACCATGCATTCTAGGCAAATTTTCACAGAGCTTTCCATTCACTGATATTTCTTTACCATCTTTAGCATTGTGACCTGGTAATTTAATCATTTTCGCCCCAGGTATGTCACCTATCCATTTTAAATCTTGGTAACTTGCTTTCCAATCTTCACCTCCATCGACTGGGCTTGAATAAATTATTGCATCAAGCTTTTTAAAAGTTTTCATTTCATCAATTAAGGTTTTTCTCACAAGTCCATTTGGCTTTCTATCCCAACAATTAGGCATGTAAGAAATTGCAGCATTAAATGCATCAGGATATTTACCTTCTAGTCTTAATGCATTCCATCCTCCACAAGAATGGCCTGATAAAAATATTTGATCTCGAGGAGTACCTTTATCTGCAAAATAATTAATAATTTCTATAGTTCTTTTTTCCCTTAAATAGGTTGGGAAGTCATTTAAAACACACTCATGCCATTCTTGATGCCACGCACCTTTTAACTTCCACCCACAAGCGTGTCCAATTTCTTTACCTTTATATGGATCATTTTTTTTATCAATCAAACTTCCATTCATCCATAATACAATTTCTTTTCCATTTATTTTTTTTCCTGAAAGTTGTGGTGCCATAAGTTTTGCTAAATAAAGATCCCAGCCTGGGCCCCAGCCTTTATTCCATCCCCAACCACCGTGATTATATATAACTATAATCTTATGCTTTGGATTATCTATGTCTCTACCTTTTATAATTTTAAGTTTTTTACCTTCGTGCCAAACAAATGCATCAAAATTTTTAGGTTTTTCATAATTAGATGATTTAAATAATAAATATTCAATTTCTTTTGCAAATGAAATGTTAATAATTAGTAAATTAAAAAATATTATTAATATTAAAAATTTCCTCATTAAAATATTGATTTAGAATATTTTTTCCAATTTTCTTGATAATGTTTTGTGTTTTCAAATACTACTTTTTTTTCTTCCTCTGTAACTTCTCTAACAACTTTACCCGGAGATCCAACAACTAAAGAATTATCAGGAATGACTTTATTTTCTGTAATTAAAGCTTTAGCACCGATAATACAATTTTTTCCAATATTAGCTTTATTTAAGATGACAGCTCCAATTCCAATTAAACTGTTATCTCCTATGGTACATCCATGGAGCATAACTAAATGCCCAACAGTAACATTTTTTCCTACTTTTAAAGGACATCCAGGATCAGTGTGTAAAACACTTCCGTCTTGCACATTAGATCCTTCACCAATATGAATATTTTCAATATCTCCTCTAAGAACTGCATTGAACCAAATACTTGTATTTTTTTCTAAAGTAACATCACCAATTACTGTTGCATTAGGAGCTACCCAATTTTCGCCAGAGTTTTTTGGTTTTTTATCTTTTAAATCATAAAACATAATTTATATATTTTACATTATGCCTATACAAACTCCAATATGTGATTTTGGTCAAAAAGCTATTCCATTTGAATTAAAATCCACTGATAATAAAATTCTGTCCTTAAATGACATCAAAGGTGAAAATGGAACTTTAATAATGTTCATTTGCAACCATTGCCCATATGTAAAAGCTATTACAAAAGAATTAGTTGAAGATTGTAGTGAATTAAAAAAAATTGGGATCAACACAGTTGCTATATGCTCAAACGATTTTGTAAATTATCCAGAAGACTCATTTGAAAACATGATCAAATTTTCAAATAAAAATCATTTTAATTTTCCTTATCTGCATGATGAAACTCAAGAAATTGCTAAAGCATATGATGCTGTATGTACTCCAGATTTCTTTGGCTATAATAAAAATCTAGAACTTCAATACAGAGGACGATTAAGAGAACTTAAAAAGTTTATTCCAGTTAAAGACGGAGAAAGTGATCTGCTAACAGCTATGAGGCAAATAGCTGAAACCGGAAAAGGTCCTAAAAATCAAATACCAAGCGCAGGCTGTGGTATTAAATGGAAGTATGATTAATGTATCTAATTATAACTAGATCATTCCCACCTGAGCTTGGTGGTATGCAAAGTCTTATGTGGGGCCTTTCTAGAGAACTATCCAAAAACTTTATGATAAAAGTTTTTGCAGATCATATAGAAGGTCATAAAGAATTTGATGAACAAGCCGCTTTTTCTATCGAAAGATTAGGAGGAATTAAATTACTTAGAAAATATAGAAAAGCGCAATTAATTAACGAATATATTAAAGAAAATAAAATAAATGGTATTATTGCTGATCATTGGAAAAGTTTAGAGCTTATTAAAACCTCTAAGAAAAAATACTGTTTAATTCATAGTAAAGAAATCAACCATCCTAAAGGTTCTGGTCAAAACAAAAGAGTGCTTAGTGTTTTAAATAATGTTGAAAAAGTTATAGCAAATTCTAAGTTTACAAAAAATCTAGCAATAGAAGTTGGAGTTAATGCAAATAAAGTAATTGTAATTAACCCAGGAGTAGATCCAGCCGAAGAATTAAATAAAAAAAATTTAGATAAAGTTCAAAGTATACTTAAATTTAAAAATCCAAGACTAATTACAGTTTCAAGGTTTGATAAGCGTAAAAATCATGAAAAAATAGTGATGGCTTTAAGAAATTTAAAACAAATTTATCCTGATATTGTTTACATTTGTGTTGGCTATGGAGAAGAAGAAGAAAATATTAAAAAGCTAGTTAAAGAGTTAGATCTTGAAGCTCAAGTTATGTTTTTTAAAGATATTAGTAATGATCTTAAAAATGCATTAGTTTCAAAATCAAATATATTTGTAATGCCATCAATAATTCATAAAAAATCAGTTGAGGGTTTTGGAATTGCATATGTTGAAGCAGCTCAGTACGGAATACCTTCACTTGGTGGAAAAGATGGCGGTGCAGCAGATGCAATTGACCATGAAAAAACTGGCTTAATATGTAATGGTAACAATCTAGATGATATTTATTCTTCTATTAATACAATGTTGGAAAATAAAAAATATCTAGATTATGGAAAAAACGCAAAAGAATTTGTTTATAAATTCCAATGGTCTAAAATAATTGAAGAATACAAAAAGATATTAAATTAATTTTAAAACTTCTTTTGCCACTCTTAGGCCACTTCTATCTGCTCCGTGGACTGTTCCATAATTTTTTGCTGTAGCTTCTCCAGCAAAAAATAGTCTATTTCCAACTGAAGTTTTAATATTTTTTCTTAATTTAGCTTTGCCTGGAGTTGCTGAGGCCCATGAACCCAAAGTATATGGATTTTTTCCCCAGCTTGTCATATGTCCTTTAATAAAAAATTTATCAAAATTAGATCCAAAAATGTTTCGTAAGTCTTGTAAAACAAAATCTATACCGGCCTTACTCCCTGCTTTTTCCATATCCTTAGCAAATTGTCCACCTACATCAAAGTATGATATATTTGAATTATGTAATCTCATTGTTGAACAATATCCTCTGGGAGTTTCTAATCCTTTAGAATTAATTTTTGAAGTAAAATATACATCTGGTTTTACCTTGAACTCATTATAGAAGTCATCTTTTAGCTGTAATGTGATATGATTATAAGTCCCACAAGGTACCGCATCATATGCCTCATATTTTTCAAGAGGTAATGCTGGAGTAAATTTAATCTTTCCAGAATTAAATGCTGATGTAGAAATTGTTATAACACAAGCTTTAGCGCTTATAGTTCCTTTATTTGTGATTACCTTAACGCCCTTATTATCCCATTTGACCTCGCTTACAATTGTTTTCAATTGAACTGGCACATTTTGCCTATAATGAGCAAGTAAAGCCCCATATCCCTGCTTTACAAATCCATCACCACCTTGATCACCTTCACCATAACTTTCCCAATTATAAAAACTATCCGCTGCCGTATAATCAGAAATATCTTTTCCAGATGAACAAGCAAATCTTAGTTGATGAGCTGTTGCAAACCACTCATTTTCTAACCATTTAGGTTTTACTTTTTCAACCAAGGGAACATCATTTTTGGACCCTCTTTTTAATTTTCCCAATTTTTTGTACATACTATAAACTTTCATGCCTGTTATTTTTTTTGGACCGTCATAAATAAGGACTTTGTCTGGATCTTTATAAATATCGAATGTATCTTTTTGTTCCTTTCCATACTTTGCTATTTGATTAAAATTAAAATTATGTAACCAATGTCCACCTAAATCGTAAGGCACTCCAAATATTGAGGTATCTGTAAAACATCTTCCACCTTTTCGGCTCATTGCTTCCACACATACTACTGATTTACCTTTCTTCATTAGCTCAGCAGCTGCTGATAATCCAGAGGAACCTCCACCAATGACAACAACATCTGGATTAGATTGAGAAAATGAAAGTTGAGGTATTGCTGTGAAAGCTAAAGTTGAGATTGCTGCTTTTAAAAATTTTCTTCTATTTAACATTTTGCTTTACAGTCTTGTATATTTGCCAAAATACAATAAATATTGTTGTCGCAAGTATACATAAAGTTAAGGTTCTGTCCCATAAAAATTCCCACGAACCATTGCTTAATAACAAAGATCGTCTTAAGTTTTCTTCCATTAACCCTCCTAGCACAAAGGCAAGTATTAGTGGTGGCATTGGGAAATCATATAAACGCATAAAAGTTGCTACTACGGCTATCCCAATCATTAAATAAATATCAAAGTTATTAAATGACATTACATAAATACCAGTTACAGAGAAAAATAAAATTAAAGGAATTAAGTAATTTTTAGGAACAGCAAGAATTCTAGCTATGTAAGGAATAAGTGGTAAGTTTAATATAAGCAAAATTACCATTCCAATGTACATAGACATAATTATTGACCAAAAAATTTCGGGGTTAGTCATATAAAGTCTAGGACCAGGCTGGACTCCAAAACCTAATAAAGCTCCTAGCATTACAGCTGTAGTTCCGCTTCCAGGAATTCCTAAAGTAAGCATTGGAACAAAAGAACCTGAGCAAGCAGCATTATTTGCAGTTTCTGGTGCAGATAAACCATTTACACTCCCTTTGCCAAATTTTTCTTTCTCTTCATCACTGACTACATTTCTTTCCATTCCATAAGCTAAAAAAGATGCAATTGTTGCACCTGCTCCTGGTAATACACCAATTAAAAAACCAATAATTGATGATCTTGGAATTGTTTTATACATTTTTGTACGTTCTTCTTTATTAATTCTAATTGAACCTAGTTCTGTTAAAGAAACTTGTTTAGCAGCACTGGTTGGATCATTTCTTTTTAAAATAATTGTTAAAGCTTCACTCATTGCAAATGTTGCCATCACAACAAGTACAAAACTAATTCCATCAGTTAAGTTCATATTATCAAATGTAAATCTTGTGATATCAGACAAACTATCTTGACCAACTGAAGCTAACATCAAGCCTAGGACCACCATCATCATTGCTTTTAAAAATTGACCTTTAGATGAAAAAGCCGCAATTGCAGTTAAACCTAAAATCATTAAAGCAAAATAATCTGGTGATCTAAAAGATAAGCTTACTTTTGATAAACTTGGTGCCATAAACAATAAATAAATTGCTGATAATGTTCCACCAGCAAAAGAACTCCATGCAGCAATCGCTAAAGCCTTACCTGCTTTACCTTGTTGAGCCATTGGATAACCATCAAATGAAGTTGCGACAGTTCCTGGAACTCCTGGTGCATTTAATAATATAGAAGAAGTAGATCCGCCAAATACTGCTCCATAATAAACCCCTGCCATCAAAATCAATCCTGTTGCAGGATCAAAGCCATAAGTAATTGGTATCATTAGAGCAATTGCAGTCATTGGACCAAGTCCAGGAAGCATTCCAATGATTGTTCCGAAAAAACATCCAACCATTACCATTAATATATTTTGAAGCGTAAGTGCTGTAGTTAATCCAATTAATATCCCTTCAATCATCCCATGACCCCGATTGATTGTAAGAATGGATCTCTTAAATAAATATCAAGAATACCATGAAGCAAATACATAAAGGCAGCAACAAATGGAAAAGATAATAAAAACATTAATATCCACCTTCGTTCTCCTAAAAAATAATATGAAGCAAATAAAAATAAAGAAGTGGTCAAGAAATAACCTACTTTTAAAATTGTAGCTCCATAAATAATAGCAATCAGTATAAGAATACCTGTTTTTTTATACTCTAAGTTTTGATGAACAACTTTAATAGTATTTGGGTCTGGTAAAATAAGTTTTAATCCAGAAAAAAATAATCCTGCATAACCTAAATAAATTGGAAATGTTCGTGCATTAAATGGTGCATTTTCATCAAATGCAAATACTTGAATTTGGTAAGCAGTATATAAATAAAATGCTGAAAAAATAAAAAAGAGCAGTGATATAATTTTTGTAATATTTATATTCACTGCTCTAATTTCAAATAATCCTAAGGATTATATAACTCCTAGTTTTTTCATAAGAGCTGTCATTTCTTGTGTTTGTTTTTCTAAGAAAGAAACAAACTTACCTTCCGGGTTATAAATATTAACCCAAGCATTTCTTGCTCTGACAGTTTCCCATTCAGGAGTTTTTTGTACATCGCCAAGCATTTTTGCAATAGCTGATCTATCAGCATTACTCATACCTGGAGGGCCAAAGAAACCTCTCCAGTTAACGAATTGTACATCGTATCCTTGTTCTTTAAGAGTTGGTGCATCCGGTGCATCAGAAACTCTTGAAGGAGCAGTGATCCCAATAATTCTTACTTGGTCTCTTGCACCCATCAATTCACCTAAACCTGTTGAGATGATTTGAGTTTCTCCAGATAAAAGTCCAGCTAATGCTTTACCACCAGCATCATATGGAATGTATTGAACTGCATTTGGATCTGCACCTGCTGCTTGGAAAGCTAAAGCGCCAATTAAATGGTCCATGCTTCCTCTTACTGATCCACCAGCCATTTTAACTGAACTTGGATCTTTTTTATATGCATCAACTACATCTTTAAAATTTTTAAAAGATGAACTTTTAGCAACTGCAATAGCTCCGTAATCACCGATTACTCCAGCAATTGGCACAACATCTTTATAAGATAAAGTTCCACTACCTTTTACATATCCTTTGTGTCTAGTAATTGATCTTAATACCAATGGTGTAGATTGAACTAAAACTGTATTAGCAGGTTTAGTGTTAATCATGTAAGCTAAAGCTTTACCACCACCACCACCTGACATATTTTCAAATGATGCACCGCTTAACATTCCAGCTTTAGTCAAAGCTTCTCCAGTACCTCTAGCAGTTCCATCCCAACCACCACCAGCACCACCACCGATAACAAAGTGCAATTTATCAATTGCCACTGAGTTACTAGTTGTTGCTGAGAATAATAGGATTGCTGAGAATAATACTGAAACTATTTTTTTTAAGTTTTTCATTATTTATTCCTCTCTAATTTAAAAAAGACAGTTAATTATAGTCTTTCTGTTTATGCAACCTGTAATTAAGTAACACAACTTTTAATTGAAAAAATTTTAACAAAATAATATTAACAAAATATATCGTTTTATTTTTTTTAACTGAATTAAAATTCAATTTCTGCACTAACACATTTTCTCTTATCTTTTGAATAGTTGATGATAGAAGCATAATGAATGATCAAACAACATATTGAATCTTATCTTGAAAGTTCAAAACAACTTTTTTCAAAAAAGTTTATCTCAGTAATTATAATTTCAATACCAAGTGCAATTGTTGCAGATTACTACAATATACCACTCGCGTGGATGTTGGGGCCAATGATTGTTACATCTATAGGGGCTTTAGCTGGCCTAAAAGTAAAAATGCCAAAATTAGCCCTAAGTTCAATTTTGATTATTTTAGGTTTGCATATTGGTAATTACATCGATCAAAATTTATTTAATCAAATGATCAATTGGATTTGGACTTCTTTTATTATGCTAATCTATATAATAGTTTGCATTCTTATTGTTTCCAAATATCTTCAAAAATTTTCTGGTTATGGTGAAAAAGCTTCAATATTTTCAGCTGCTCCAGGAGCTTTAGGTCCTTTAATGATTTTAGCAGAGCATGAAAAAACTGACCTATCTCAAGTCGCAACCTCACATTTAATACGATTAATTATTATCATAACTGTTATTCCATTTATTATTGTGAACAACACTGGTTCTGATGCGCTGCTTTTAGATAAATTCGACTACATGGGTCAGAACCATATACATCTAATATTACTTATAATTACATCCTTATTTTTCATATTTATTTTTGATAAAATTAAAATTCCAGCTGCTTTACTATCTGGAACATTATTTGCCAGTGGATTATTGCAAATAACAGATATTGCTTCATATAAATTGCCAGATGCGTCGATTAATTTTTGCCTTTTAATTTTAGGAGCTTCTGTAGGTTGTAGATTTGCTGAAAAAACTATTAAAGAAATTGCTAATAATTCACTTCATAGCATAGTTGCTACAACTATATTGGTGATATTAGGTTTGATTGCAGCTTATGTTGCTACGTTCTTTGTTGATACAAATATCTTAACATTGATATTATCATTTAGCCCTGGTGGAATTTATGAGGTAGCTGTTATAGCAATTGCATTTGATTTAGATCCCGACTTTGTTGCTTTTCATCATATAATTAGATTACTTTTTATTCTTTTAACTGTTCCTATATTTTTAAGAATATTAGAAAAGTTAAGAAATAATCTCTGATAATTTTTCAAAAACTTTTTCGGCAGAAAGTTTTGATAACTCAGGGGATTGTATTGCTTTAAAGTTTTCTCTTTCAATACTAACTTTAAAAGGGGTTGTGTGAGATCCAAACAAAGCAACTCCTTTTGCACCCAAATGTGCAGTCATATGAGCAGGTCCAGTATCATTTGCTATAACAAACGAACTATCTTTAATCAAAGATGATAATTGCGATATATCTAGAGCTTTACCATTATCTAATATGCAGAGCGCATTAATATTTGATGCATCTTTTATTTCATCTGGCCCTGGTGCAGTTACTACTTTAAATTTATTATCTAATTTTTCAGCAATTATAGAAATTAGATCATTATAATACGGCCATTTCTTTGATGTTAAGTGGGGTGAGCAAAAAGGAAAAAGGACAATGTATTTTTCCAATTGATAATAATTTTTTATTTGAGATATGTCTGATGAACTCCATGAAAAATCTGGACTCAAAGTATAGTTAGTAATTATGCCAGAACTTTTTAATTGATGATCAAATCTTGATAGAACTGAGTCTTTATCAAAATCTTCTTTGTTGGTTCCTTCGGGTAACGTAGTTTCTGTAGAAGACCATATATCTTTAGTAGCTCTAGGAAATAAAATTTTTTTATAAAAAGCTGTTCGGCTTGAATTCTGTAAATCATAAACCTTCGAAAAATTATATTTTTTAATACTTTTCATTAATGAATATAAATAAATAAGATTTAGTTTTGATAACCTCTTATCTAAAATAACATTTGAAATATGTGGATTTTTTTTAAATAAATCAAAATATGGTTTTGTTGTTAGTAGATGAACTTGGTCATCTTTGTGACTGATAGAAATATCTTGAATTGCCCCACAAGCTTGAGCTATATCACCTAATGAACCATGTTTAATGATTAAAATATTAGACATATTTATAACAACTTAACATACTATAAAATTTTATGAATAAAATTCTAGTTGAGGTATCTGTTGGAGAACTTTTGGATAAAATATCCATTCTAGAAATTAAGAAAGATAGAATTAAAGATTCTAATAAACTTAAATTTATAAATGGAGAATATGAAGTTTTAAAAAATGAGCTTGATAAAAATATTAAGATAGATGAAAAACTAGCAAAATTTTTTACAGCTTTAAAAAATGTAAATTCAAAACTATGGATAATTGAAGATGAAAAAAGAAAATGTGAAAAAGATTCAGATTTTGGAGAAAATTTTATAAGATTATCTAGAGACGTACATTTTCTAAACGATACAAGAGCTAAAATTAAATTAGATATAAACAATCATACTGGGTCAAAAATTAAAGAGATTAAAGAATATACTAGTTACTAAAAACTCTAGGAAACCAATCATCTCTCATTAAATCCCCTGTTTTTAAATTAATTCCATCAAATGGTGGTGAGGTTGGACCTCCTCTGTCAATATACTTAACATCGTCACCAATAAATCTCATTGAAAATGCCCTTCGAGAATTTAAGGTATTGTTTCCAGTTGAACCGTGTACAATTTTAAAATTAAATAGGACGGCATCACCTAAAGTTAATTCGGGTATAAAAATATTTTTTTCAAATTCTTTTGATGAAGGTAAATCCATAAAAGAACTATCATCATTATACCATGATTTATTATTGGACCATTTTGTGGGTCTAATTAGCTTTTGCCATTTATGAGAACCTAAGATTAATTTAAGATTATTTTTTTGGTTCACCTCATCTAAAGGTATCCAAAAACTTCCCGTATCATTGCCATCAACACAGTAATAAGGCATGTCCTGATGCCAAGGTGTCTCTTTATGTGTTCCTGGATCCTTAATAAAAATGTGTTCATGAAAAATTTGAGCAGATCTAGAATTAGTTGCTTCAGTAAATATTTGAGCTGCAGGTGAATTGTATATACAATTTTTAAATTCTTCTATTCTTTCCCAATTACAATAATCTTCAAAAAATCTTCCATTATCGTCATTAACATTTTCTCTTCCATGTTTACTTGGATTTTCTAAAACTTTTTGAAACCCTTTTCTAAGAGGTTCAATCCAATCTTTAAAAATTTCTTTAACAATTATCACTCCATCTGTTTGATAATCTTTAATATGCTTTTCTGATAAATACATTTTTACTATTGAAAACTATATTTTTTTTCTAAGTATTTGATTACATTGTGAATAATAAAAGTCATAAACAAATAAATTCCACCGGCAACAATAAATACTTCAATCGGTTTAAATGTTGTTGAAATAATATATTTAGCAACTCCAGTTAGATCCATTAAAGTCACAGTGCTAGCTAAAGAAGTTCCTTTCATCATTAATATTATTTCATTTCCATACGCTGGGAGAGATTGTCTAATAGCGATTGGAATTTGAATTTTATAAAATATTATTTTATTTGATATTCCTAAGCTTTTTCCTGCTTCAATAATCCCTGGTTTTATGGTCTGAAATGCTGATCTTAAAATCTCAGATGTATATGCTCCAGTATTTAGAGTAAAAGCTATTATTGCACACCAATAAGGTTCTTTTAGAATTACCCATAAAAAAGTCGTTCTTAAATATTCAATCTGACCTAATCCAAAATAAATTATAAAGATTTGAACAAGTAAGGGGGTTCCTCTAAAAACATAAGAGTAACCATAAGAAAATTTATTAATAAATTTATTTTTATTTAACCTTAAAATTGCAAAAAAAAGACCCAAAATTAATCCAAAGAATAAGGATGCTGATAATAATTTCAACGTTATAACAGTTGCTCCTAAAAGTTTTGGAAAACTAGTTATCATTAAATCCAAATCCATCAATACCCTCTACTATACTTGACTTCTAATTTATTAATTAGCTTCATGCTTACATAAGTGAGTAACAAATAAAGAAAAGCTGCAAATGAATAAAAAAACAAAGGATCTCTTGTAGATCCGGCTGCAATATATGATTGTCTCATTATTTCAACTAATCCTGTAACTGAAATAAGAGAAGTATCTTTCAATGTTATTTGCCAAACATTACTCAAATTTGGAATGGCTAGTCTTAACATTTGAGGTAAAATTATTTTATAAAATTGGACAAATTTATTTACACCTAAAACCTTAGCAGCTTCGAACTGACCTTTATCTATTGATTGTATTGCGCCCCTAAAAACTTCAGTGGAATAAGCGCCTGAAATAATACCAATTGCCATGGATCCAGTAATAAATGCATTAATTTCAATATACTCATAATAACCAAAAATAGAAGCCACATACATTATAGCTCCACTACCTCCAAAGAAGAAAAGATAAATAACTAAAAGTTCAGGTACGCCACGAATGACAGTTGTATAAAAATTTCCAACTAAATTTAAAGTTTTATATTTAGAAAGTTTTAATGGAGTAAAAATTAATGCAAAAACAAAACCAACTAGCATTGCTGTAACCGAAACAGCAATTGTCATTAAGGTAGCGTAAAATAATTCGTCACCCCAACCGGTTTTTCCAAATGCGAGAAGTTCCATATAGATTGGCGACTATATATTATAGTCGCCAAATCTGAAATGAATTACATAGAAGCGTCGAAACCAAAGTGTTTAATAGCAAGCTTGCTAATAATTCCTTTTTTTCTAGCTTTATCAATTGCTTTATTGAAGTCTTTTAGGATTTTGGCATCTCTTTTTCCAATAGCACTGTCTGCAGCTTGTCTAATTCCAACACCAACACCATTACCAAATGCACCACCTGAAAAAGTTGGTCCAACTAATACAACTGGTTTGCCTGATTTATCAGCATAATCAGTAAATGCTACTGCCGCAGCTAATGCAACATCACATCTACCAGATGTTAAATCAAGGTTAACTTCATCTTGAGTTTTATAAGTTCTAACATTTATTTTTCCAACATCACCTGACTCTAAAAAATTTTGGTGAATTGTTCCTGTTTGAGTACAAACAGTTTTGCCAGCAAGTGCTCCTGTTAATGTCTTAAGAGCTTTTTTAACATCAGATCCACCCAATGATAAATTAATACCTTCTGGTGTATCCATGCCTTCTAAGTTTGAGCCTTTCATTACTGCAAGAGAAGCTACTTCATCAGCATAACCTTGTGAAAAAGTAATTGTTTTTTGTCTTTCAGCAGTAATGGACATTCCTGCCATTATTGCATCAAACTTTCTCATTATTAGAGCTGGAATCATACCATCCCAATCTTGTTCAACAATTGTGCACTCATACTTCATAATTGTGCAAAGTTCTTGAGCAAGCTCGACCTCAAAACCAATAAGATTACCTGATGCATCTTTTGAATTCCATGGAGGGTAAGCGCCTTCAGTTCCAATTTTTATTTTTTCAGCAGAAACATTTCCGATGACAAATAAAGAAGCAAGAACTGTTAAAATAGTTTTTTTGAATATGTTCATTATTTTCTCCTTTAATTAGGAATAATTATTTCACAGTTTTAAAAAAGAAAAAAGAAAAATTAATGATTTATTGAAGAAGAAAAATTCCAAGAACAATCAAAACTAGGTATATAAACTCTTGATAATTTTGCATTTCCAAAGTTTTGATTAAAAACATTTAACCAATTTTCAACCTGCTGTGGTTTTTTATCCTGACTTCCTACTTGAGCTGTGATAACTCCTTTTGGTTTTAAAATTCTCACTAATGAATCCATGTTTTTAGCAGCTAAATCTATACAAAATTGATCATCATTAAGATCAACAAAAATATGATCATAAGTATCGTCACTTACTAATCTAATACTTTCAAATGCATCACCCCATACACATTTTACTGAATTTTTTTCTGTAGCTTTTTTACCAATATCTCCAAGATGTTTGTTACAAACCTCGACCACTTCAGGATCCAGTTCATACCAATCTATAAAATTAAAATTTTTAGAAATACATTCTCTTGCCACTCCACCGTCTCCACCGCCAATAATTGCCGCTCTTTCATTCTCTATATTTAAATTTAAACCAGACCCTACAAAAGTTGAGCTGTATAAATGCTCGTCAGTTGAAGCTACTTGTATTTCACTATCTATAAATAAAGACTTTCCAAACTGCTCTAAATCTAAAATTTCTATGTGTTGACCTACTTTAGATTTAAAATCTTCTAAAACATCATTAACAACGTATGATTTTTGTAAGCCTGGCGAACTGTAAATATCATGATAAAGAGATTTAGTGTCTCTATTAAATTCTTTTTTAACTATTCTTTTGTGTTCAAATTCTTTTTTTAATATATCAATTGCAACTGATGGACTTACTTTGCCACAAGTAAAAAAATCAAAACTTATAATACCTTTTTCTGGAAATGTATGAAAGCTAATGTGACTTTCAGCTAATAATGCTAAAATTGTAAAACCTTGAGGTTCAAATTTATATTTTGAAATTTTTAAAATTGTTACTTTTGCAGCTTTAGCAATATCATGAATTACTTTTTCAAATACAGATGAATCATACTCTTTAGTTGTTCCAATTATGTCTAGAGTAATATGCTCCCCAACTTTAGTCATATAACTAACTACTTTTATAATTTTTAACTTTTTCTAAGATTTTTTTCATTTCAGCTAATGAAATATTCTTAGGTTCACCCATCTTTAAAGCAATAATATATTGATGGCAAATATTTTCTACCTCTTGAGCAAGCTCGAAAGCTTTAGATAAATTTTCTCCAAATGCAACCTGTCCATGGTTTGCCATAAGACATGCCTTCCTATCTTTTAAAGCTTTAATCATATTCACTGAAAGTTCATGGGTACCAAAAGTTGCATATTCAGAGCATCTAATATCTTCACCACCTGCAAGGGCAATCATGTAATGAAATGGTGGAATAGTTTTCCCGTGAGTAGATACTGCTGTAGCATGAGGTGAATGAGCATGGACTATTGCTTTTGCTTCCCACATGTTTTTATAAATATCTTGGTGAAAACGCCATTCTGATGATGGATTTTTTCCAGAATTAAACCAAGATAAGAAGTCTTTTTCCTCGGTTAAAGATAAAAAAACAATATCTTCTGGTTTTAAAGACTCATACTTCTTTCCAGATGGAGTTATAAAAAAACCCTCAATACCATCTTCAATTCCTCTCACAGAAATATTTCCTGATCTTAAAGGAGATAAATTAGTTGTATTCAGTTTAATTGAATACTCAATTACCTCTTCTCTTTCTTTTAAATTTTTCATTTAAATAATTTGCTTAATCCATCGAAAGAAGCTTCTGAAATCCCTCTTTCAGTAATTAATCCTGTCACATATTTTGCGGGTGTTACATCAAATGCTAAATTCATAGCTTTACTTTTAGTTGGGTATATCAAAACTTTCTTAATTTCATTATTCTCATCTATGCCTTCAACATGAGATAATTCCTCTGAATTTCTTTCTTCAATGGGAATATCTTTTGCATCTTTAATGTCCCAATCAATTGTTGAGCTTGGAAGAGCTACATAAAAAGGAACATTATTATCATGAGCAGCTAATGCTTTAAGATAAGTTCCAATTTTATTACAAACGTCTCCATTGGACAAAGTTCTATCAGTTCCTACAATACACATATCAACTTCTCCTCTCTGCATTAAAATACCACCTGTATTATCAGCAATGATAGTATTTGGAATTTTCTCTTCATTTAATTCATATGAAGTTAAATTAGCACCTTGGTTTCTCGGTCTTGTTTCATCTACCCATACATGCACTGGTATACCTTTTTTGTGTGCATGATAAATTGGTGATGTAGCGGTACCCCAATTAATTGTTGCTAACCAACCAGCATTACAATGTGTTAATATATTTACTGTATTTTTCTTTTTATTATAAATTTCTTCAATTATTTTTAATCCATTAATACCAATATTTTCACAAAACTTTTCATCTTCATCACATATTTCTTTTGCTTCATTTAAAGCAATACTTAGTATTTGATCGCTATTGATAACTGATAATTTTTTTGTCATTCGGTCTACTGCCCATTTTAAATTAATAGCAGTAGGTCTTGATTGAATTAACTCTTCTGCACTTTTTTTTATAAATACAGGATTATTATTTTCTTGAACTGCCAAAGCTAGACCATAAGCAGCTGTTCCTCCTATTAAAGGTGCTCCTCTTACCTCCATTATTTTAATAGCATTGATTGCATCTTTTACTGTCTTTAGTTCTTTGATTTTAAATTGGTGAGGAAGTTTGGTTTGATCAATTATTTTAACAATATTTCCCTCATACCATATTGTTCGATATTCTTTACCTTCTATTCTCATATTAAAAAATTTGATGTAAATATTTAATTATTTCATTTCTTTTTGGATCACTTTCAGCAAAACATTTTGTTAAATGAATTCCATGATAGCCACCAAGTATTATATTTTTTTTACATTTTGTATCACTTAGATCTATAAATGTAACTGTTTTTGCATCAGATAAAAAAGAGAGTGTTTTTGTATTTTCATATGGGTCTTTTTCATGAGCATAGACTAAAACTTTAGATAATTTATCTACTTTAATTAGTGACATTTTATAATTTCTCCAATTTATCCATCCTCTATGTGGGTTTTTCTTTTTTGCATATTTTCCAGATCTTGCTGGGCTAAATGCAATAACGCCATTAATTTGATTTGGAAACTGTGATTTTAAAACTAAAGACGACCAAGCACCGGCTGAATGTCCAGCAAGTACGATGTTTCTAAAACCTTTGTCTTTAAAATCCTCAACTTTTAATTTTATAACTTTTTTCTTGGTCGAAACTTCAGTCTTATCAACTAAAAATATTCCATTTTTATCTTTCAGCTTTAAAACACTATCAACATCCTGATTATTTTTATCATATACATCCCAAAATTTATCCTCTTCACTCTGAGACCATCCTCTAACCCCAAAACATAATTTATAAACTTTTACAGTAAAATCTCTTATATTAATTCCATCAAGTTTATAAATAACAGGTGGAACTTTTCTCCATTTTTTTTGACACTTGTCTATTGATCTTTCTTTACCACTTGATCCATGAGTATAAATAAGAATTATTGTTTTATCTTTGTTTAAGCTTTCTTTAATTTGATAAGGATTTCCTTTGTAATCTATAAAAGAATTGAATTTAGATAATTTTTTTAAGTCTTTTTCAAATTTTTTATCAGCAAGTGTATTTGTGTTTATTAATAAAAATATTATTAATATTAATATTCCTTTCATTTATTAAGTGCTCTACCAGCTACTGTATTCAGTTTCTCTATTGTTTTTTTTGTTCTTTTTTCTGTCGCTGTTATAATTGCAACATCTAAACAATTGTTTGTAGGATCATTTGGATCAATATGTTTTTCAAAATTATCAATTAAATTTTTGATCATAACTTTGGCTTTTTCAGCATTACCTAGCAAAACTTTTATTACTTGCTGGACATCAACATTTTCATGATCTGGATGCCAACAATCAAAATCTGTAACCATAGAAACTGACGCATATCTAATCTCTGCTTCTCTTGCTAGTTTTGCTTCTGGCATATTGGTCATACCAATCACATCTGCTTTCCATGATCTGTATAAATTAGACTCTGCTAATGTAGAAAATTGTGGTCCTTCCATAACAACATATGTTCCATTTCTTTGGTAATCTATATTCGCTTTTTTAATTGCCTCTTCGCATGCATTCATTAATCCATTTGAGGTTGGATGAGCCATTGATACATGGGCTACAATTTCGTCATCAAAAAAAGTTTTGATCCTCGCAAAAGTCCTATCAATAAATTGATCCACAATAACAAATTTTCCTGGAGGCAAATCTTCCTTAAGTGAGCCTACAGCTGAAACTGAAACAATATCCGATACACCTAATTGTTTAAGAGCATCTATGTTGGCTCTAAAGTTAATATTAGATGGAGATATAAAGTGCCCTCTTCCGTGTCTTGGTAAGAAATAAACTTCTTTATTATTAAAATTAGTTTTCAAAATTTTATCAGAAGGTTTTCCCCAGGGGGTATTTACATCTATCAATTCTCTATCTTTAAACTCTTCAACATCATAAAGGCCACTTCCACCAATTATTGCTAATTTATTCATAATTTTTTTAATTTTTTTAAAATACTTAAATATATTTTAGATAAAATCTCTGATTTTGAAACCAATCTATAAACATTAAATTTAAAAAACCAAATTAGTTTCTCTTTTAAATTTGGATATTTCTTATATTTTATTCCTCTCATTAAATCATATGCAGGAGTTACAAGAATTTCATCCCTAATCTCAGTTAATTTATAACCTAATTCAATAAAAGATCTGGATAAAGCAATTTCACCAAAAGCAATTGCGTTGTGTTGATCAATATTTTTATTGTAATGTGGTAAACATCCGTTTTTATCTACTATCTCTTTTAAGATTCTCGTACTTGACAAACCACAACCGCCGTATGCCACGTAAGCATTATGTTTATTTAAGTTAGCTAATTTCCACCAACCTTTAGAAACTTTACTAATACCAATATAGGCAACAAAACCACAATCTGCTATTGTATTAAATTTATTTAAACCAATTTTCAAATAATCTTTTTTACTTGTAATCATATCATCCTCTATAAAGAAAAAAAAATCATAATCATTTTGAAATTTTTGAAATGCATAATCAAAAGAACCGAATGATAAACCTGTATTATTTCTTGTTATCGTTAATATTTTTCCTCCTTCAATTTTTGTATTATTTAATTCTTCTAAAAATTTATTTCCTTCAACCGACCCAACATCACCATTAACAATAATTATATCTCTTTTAACTCCAGGATTGTATTTTGTTTCCATTTCAATTTGGTATTTAATCAAATTAATTGTATCTGCTACAGAGGTAAAGTTTTGACTATGAGAGAAATAACCTAGTGGATCCCCAGTTAGTTGAGTTTCTAGTCTTACCCTTCCTCTTTTAAAGCATGTAGATATAATTTTAGCAACTTTCATGAAGTTAAACTTCTATAAATTTTTTTAAAATTAATTTTTCTTTGCTTAAGTTTTTATTTTTAAAAGTTATCAATCGAGAGTCTTTATTAATTTTAGGTCTCACTTTTTTAATTAAATTAAATTTAAGTAATCCTTTTAAATACTTATTTTTAATTAATCGCGGTATTTCTTTAGCATCATTCATAATATAACTATTGTAATCTTTTTGAATAATCTCATTAATAATTTTAGAAGCTTTGATTTTTTTAATTTTATGTTTTTTTATTAAAAAATATACACAACAATTTTTAAAATCATTTAATGATTTAATATTTCTAAAATAGGAAAAAGGTTCTCTGCCAATAAAATCATTATAAATTGGATTTTCTTGTCTAGCACAATAAACAAGGTTAATCTTTTTACTTTTGTACATTACAGAATGACAAAATGTCAAAAATTTTTCAAATAAGTATCCGTCTAAATTATATTTTTTAGAATAAATAATAGCACTTTTTAAAACATCTGTTTTTTGTATTGCATACCAATTAAACCATGACCAAGGGTTTTTTCCCAAATTTTGCAATCTATCAATATAAAAACTATCTTCTTGCCATGGATTTGGAGGATTGAGCTCTTTGTTAATTTTAAATTTTGTTATTTTTCCAAAAGCTGTAAAATTTTTTAACGAGAATGTTATTTGATGGCCATAAATACAGCTGTAGCTGTTATCTTTTTTTAGGATCTTTAGTGCTCTATAAAAATAATCAGGAAGATAAAAATCATCATCTGCAGCTAATACTATGTATGAACTTTTTACAAATTTCAGAACTTGCTTATATCTCTCTCTATATTCAAATCTTGGTATACCCCACCCATCTCTATTTAATTTCGAAGGATCGTTTTTTGATTTAAAATTAATAATTTTAATTTTTAAATTAAATTTTTTTTTACTTATTTTTTTTTTTAATAGAATATGTTTTTTTTTAGTTCCTGAGTCTGAGATAATTATATTTAAATTAGAGCTTGAAAAATTTGAATTATAATAATGTAAAAATCTTAAAATAAATTCTTCTCTATCATTATTAGTTGAAAGAATTAATGTTAAGTTTTTTAATATTTTTTTTTTTGAATTTTTAATCACTTACTTTGCAAACTTAAAATTAAAAGATCTTATTTCCTTAAATTTAAATATTCCTTAACTTGATTTTTACTTATTTTAAAAACATCATTCTTTTTTATTTTCACATTCCACTCAATTATTTTATTAATTGAGTATTTAAGTGACCATTTTGGTTTCCATTTTAATAACGTTTTAGATTTCTTATTGTTTAAAATTAAAAATGAATTCTCTTTTAACTTTTTTTTATTATTAATAATTTTTAAGTTGATAGGTAATTTTTTTTTAAATTCTGATGCTACAAAAAAAACACTTTTACAACTATCCATATTTGGACCAAAATTCCAATTTGCAAATTCGTCTGGTAAATTTAAATTATAAATTTTTTTTGATAAAACTAAATAACCATATAAAGGTTCAAATACATGTTGCCACGGTCTAATATGGTCAGGATTTCTTAGTATCACATCTCTATTTTTAATTGTCGCTTTTAATATGTCTGGTACCAACCTATTTTCAGCATAATCTCCACCTCCAATAACATTTCCAGCTCTTACAGTTGATAATATATTTTTAATTTTTGGAAAAGATTTTCTATAAGATTCACATATTAATTCACAACATGATTTGGATGTACTATAAGGATCTCCAGAACCTAATTTGTCATCTTCTTTATATTTTTTTTTAAATTTAGTATCATAAACTTTATCTGTAGTTATAACTAAAAATGATTTTACTTTTGAATTTTTTATTTCTCTGACACTTTCTAAAATATTAACAGTTCCTATTATGTTAGTTTCATAAGTGTTTATCGGATCCTTGTAAGACTCTAGAACTAGTGGTTGAGCAGCTAAATGAAATATAATATCAGGATTAACTTGGCTGATTGCTCTTTTTATTTTATTTTTATCATTAATATTATTAAAGAAAGATTTTTTAACTATTTTTTCTATTCTTGCTAAATTATAGAGACTTTTTTTTTTAGGTTTTAAAGAATAACCATAAATATTTGCCCCAAGAGTATTTAACATTATACATAACCACGAACCTTTAAATCCAGTATGACCTGTTAAAAAAACTTTTTTATTTTTCCAAAAAATTTTATCTTTTTTGTTAATCATCTTACAAGAACTGTATACCATTAATTGCTGTAAAAAAAATTACTCCTTTTTTTTTTAAATAAGAGTATTTTTTTAAAATTTCATTTTTTATGTTCCATGGTAAAATGAAAAAATAATCAATATTATCTTCATCAAGACAATCTGGATTTTTTATTTCTATATGACTTCCTGGTAAGAATTTATTCTGCTTAGAGACGGAGGCATCACAAACATAATCAATCAATTCACTGTTAATGTTACAATAATTTAACAAAGTGTTGCCTTTTGCTGCAGCACCATAGGCAACCACTTTCTTGTTATTTTTTTTTAACTCATTTAAGAATTTAATTAAATCATCTTTAACTTGAATTGCTCTTTTTTGAAGATTAAAATACACTTGTTTATCCATTAGGCCACAATCTTTTTCCTCTTTTACTATTTTGTCTACATCTACAGAAGTTTCGATTTTTTTATCTTTATGACATCCGTAGACTCTCAGACTACCTCCATGGGTATTTAATTTCTTCACATCATAAATTTTTAAACCATATTTTTGAAAAATTTTTAATATGAAAGATATTGAAAGATAAGAATAATGTTCATGATAAACTGTATCGAATTGGTTATATTTTATTAAGTTCATTAAATGTGGAAATTCAATAGTAACAACTCCATTTTCATTTAATAAATTTTTTATTCCATTTGTAAAATCATTTATGTCTGGCACATGAGCATAAACATTATTAGCTATTATTAAGTCAGCTTTACGATATTTTGAAATTATTTTATTAGTTAAATCTGTATTAAAAAAATCATTTAAGGTTGGTATATTTAATTCTAATGATTTTAAATAAGTACTTTTTGTAGGCTCTATGCCTAAACATGGTACTTTACTTTCTAAAAAATTCTTAAGTAAATATCCATCGTTGCTCGCAATCTCAACAACAAAATTTTTTTCATTTAAATTCAATCTAAGGATTATTTCATCAAAATATTTTTTTGCATGGTCTAGAAATGAACTTGATGTGCTTGAAAAATATGCATAATCTTCAGTGAACAGTTCCTCAGGTTTATTAAAATCTTCAGTTTGGACTAAATAACATTTTTCGCAAAAAAAAAGTTTTAATGGAAATCTTTTTTCTTTTTTTTTTAAATTAATTTCATTTAAATAGGCATTAGACGGTGGCATAGATCCAAGGTTTAAAAAAGTATTATTGATTGTATTTTTACAAAATCTACAATTCATTAAACTTTAATACCTTTAAAATTATTGGTTAAAAATTCAAAATTTTGGTCTCTTTTCGAAATATGTGATGGTGGGTGTGGTAAATTTATTTTTAATAATGGATCATTTAAGTTAATTCCTCTCTCAAATTTGGAATTATATCTTTCTGTATGAAAATATAGGATTTTACAATTATCTACTAAACTAAAAAAACCATGAGCAAATCCTTTTGGAACAAATAAAGTTTTATTATCTTTTTCTGATAAAATTTCACAATGGGCTTTTAAAAAAGTTGGAGATTTTTTCCTTAGATCGATAATAATATCAAAAATTTTTCCCTGTAAACAAGTTACGTATTTAACCTCAGAATAAGGATTTAGTTGATAATGAAATCCTCTAAAAGTTTTTTTTTTTGATGTGTAGCTTAAATTTATCTGTTTTAATTTGTTATTTTTATTTAATTTAGATAATTCATCAAAACAAAATAATCTAGATAAATACCCTCTTTTGTCTTGATTCTCAACTCTGACAATTATTTTAGCATCTTTTAATTTAGTATTTTTAATTTTGAATTTTTTCATAGAAAAGTATGAGTTATTTTTTAAAAAACTAGTCCCATAATTTCCAGGGTGCTTTTTTCTGGCTCCAGAGATTTTCCAAATAATTTTTATCCCTAAGTGTATCCATAGCGTGCCAAAAGCCCTTATGTTTGTAAGCTATTAACTCTTTTTTTTTTGCAATAATTTTTAAAGTATCAATTTCCCAACTTGTATCATCACCTTTAATATATTTTAAAGCTTTTTTAGAAATTACAAAAAAACCTCCATTGATGTATGAATTCTCCCCTTTAGGTTTTTCAACAAAACTTTTAACTTGAATTCCATCACAATCTAATGAACCGTATCTTCCTGGTGCTTGAACACCACTAAGAGTTACAAGTTTTTTTTGATTTATATGAAATTTTATACTTTCTCTAATGTTTATATCGCTTAATCCATCTCCATAAGTGAAACAAAAATTTTTTTCATTATTCAAATATTTGCTTACTCTTTTTAATCTACCGCCAGTGCTAGTGTATTCTCCAGTATCTACTAAAGTTATTTTCCAATTCTCTGCTCTTCTTTTATGAACTTCCATCTTATTCTTTTTAATATCAATAGTAATATCTGATGAATGTAGAGAATAATTTTTAAAATATTCTTTTATAATATAGCCCTTATATCCACAGCAAATTATAAATTCGTTTATACCATTTTGTGAATATAGTTTCATTATATGCCACAATATTGGCATACCACCTATTTCAACCATTGGTTTTGGCTTTAAATAAGTTTCCTCAGATATTCTGGTTCCAAAGCCACCTGCAAGTATTACTGCTTTCATTTTTTTCTTTCTTACTCTTAATAAGAATTTTTAAATACAAAAAACAAAAAATTTTACCAAGAATATATATTAATAAAATATATATATATAATTAAGTTTTAATTTATTTTATGTAAATATATATATCTATAAAAAACAATTTTAACAAATGGACTTAAAAAAATATATAAGATCAGTCAAAGATTATCCAAAAAAAGGTATTTTATTTCGAGATATTAGCACTTTGATTAAAAACGAAAAAGCGTTCATATCAACAATCAAGGAAATAGTAAAAAGATCAAAAAAATTTAAGGTTGATAAAATTGCAGCTATAGAGTCTAGAGGATTTATTTTTGCTTCTGCTGTTTCTTATATACTAAAAAAACCCTTTATTATGCTGAGAAAGAAAAACAAACTACCCGCTAAAACATATTCTGTAGATTTTGAACTAGAGTATGGAACTGCTACTATTGAAATTCATAAAGACTCCATAAAAAAAAAAGAGTCTATTTTAATTATTGATGATCTCATAGCTACAGGAGGAACAGCGGAGGCTGCTGCAAAACTTATTAAATTATCAAGTGGTAAAGTAGCTGCATTTATTTTTGTTATTAATCTATTTGATTTAGGTGGTTCTGATAAATTAATAAAAAATGGTTATAAAGTAGAAAATCTGATAAATTTTCCAGGTCATTAAAATATGAAAAAAGTTTTACTTACAGGTGGAACAGGCTTTGTAGGATCAAATATTCTAAAAGAATTATCAAAAAGTTATCAAATATATAACCTAGTTAGATCTAAAAATATAAAAAAAATAAAAAATGTTCATAATTTTTATTTTAGTGATCTCAATAGATTAAAAAAAAAATTAGATCAAAAAAAATTTTTTGCAATAATACACTGTGCAACTCATTATAAAAAAAATCACAATTTCGATGACATTAATAAAATGATCGAGGCAAATTTATTGTTAGGAAATATTATACTAGAAAATAAAAACATTAATTATTGTAAAAAATTCATAAATCTTACAACTGTTTGGGAAAACCATGATGGGATTAAAAATAATCCAGCTAATTTATATGCTGCATATAAATCAGCTTTTTCAACTATTATAAATTTTTATAAAAAAAAATTAAAAAATGTTAAATTTTATAATTTATATTTATCAGAAACTTTTGGAGAAAATGATAAAAGACTTAAACTATTTAAAACAATTAAAGAAGATTACAAAAATAAAAAAACAACTATTTTTTTATCTAAGAAAATAATAATTAACTTAGTTAATGTGAATGATATTGTAAATGCAATTGGTATTTTATTGAAAAAAAATTTAAAATCTTCTGATTATTCAATATTGAATAAGAAAAAAACTGATATAATTAAATTAATTTCAAATTTTAACAAAACTGCTTCTAGAAAAATTAAATTCAAATTGAATAGCAATAAAATTTCAAATTATAAAATATTAAAATTTAAAAATGTTCCTGGATGGAAGCCTAAGAATAGCTCTATTAAAAATATGATCGACTATATCGTTGGAAAGTAAATTTATTATTTATTTATAATTTGCTTATTTTTGAGTGATCAAAAGTATAATAGAATGAGTTACTAGAGTATTAAATTCAGCTTGATTTATATTAGTTTTTATTTTTATTTGAATACTTATCCACAGGTAATTATTAAATTGAATTATTGTTTTTCAAGGGTACTTTCTAGATCGATGAGAATTGAAGAAGAATTAAAATTAGATTACTCCGACGTTTTGTTTAGACCCAAGAGAAGTACTTTAAAAAGTAGAAAAGATGTAAATCTCTTACGAACTTATAGATTCAAATATAGTAAAAATGAATGGTCTGGAATTCCCATCATGGCTGCAAATATGGATGGTGTTGGAGAATTAAGTGTCGCTGAAAAATTAAATGAATATGGAATGATCACATCTTTAACGAAACAACATGATGTTAAAAAAATCAAACAAAATAAAAATATAAAAAAAATATATCCCAATATTGCACTTAGTGTTGGTATAAAAAAAGAAGATTTTCAAAATTTAGATAAAGTACTTAAAGAATTTAGTTTTTTTAAATTTATTTGTATTGACGTTGCCAATGGATACACAGAACATTTTACAAATTTTATTAAATCAGTAAGGGATAAATACCCTACTAAAACAATCATTGCTGGTAATGTAGTTACAGCTGATATGACGCAAGAATTAGTTCTAAGTGGTGCAGATATTGTTAAAGTTGGAATTGGACCTGGTAGTGTATGCACAACGAGAATTCAAACTGGAGTTGGTTATCCACAATTAAGTGCTGTAATCGAATGTGCTGATGCTGCTCATGGACTTGGTGCACATGTAATTGCAGATGGTGGATGTACATGTCCTGGTGATGTAGCAAAAGGTTTCGGAGGTGGTGCTGATTTTGTAATGCTTGGAGGTATGCTTGCAGGTCATAATGAAGGTAACGGTAAAATAGTTAAAGTTAATGGAGAAAAATATATAGAGTTCTATGGATCTAGCTCTGAAGTTGCTAATAAAAAACACTATGGTGGACTATCAGATTATCGAAGCAGTGAAGGACGTAAAGTAAGAGTCAAATACAGAGGTAAAATTAACGATACAATTTTAAATATTCTTGGTGGTGTAAGAAGTAGCTGCACTTATGTTGGTGCACCTTCACTTAAACAATTAAGTAAATGCACAACTTTCGTTAGAGTATCCAGTCAATTTAATGACAGTTTAATTAAATAATTTATTTTTCAAAATTAAAATCTTTAATATTTGTAGTTTCATATTTCTCAAAAGGCATATGTATCCAAGGAGAGTCTTTTAAATAATCTACAGAATAATCAGGTTTAAATTTTGAAGTTGATTTATGCCATAAAACTGCAGTTTTAATTTTTTCATCAAAATAAAAACCATAAAAATGTTCTAACCATTTAATACTTTTTATTAAAGTTTTTCCAGAATCAGCTAAGTCATCAACTAACAAAACATGTGAACCTAAATTTGGAGTAGTTTTTGCTAAGTCTCTTGAAAAAGTAAATTGTCCTTGTTGATTTTTTATATCATCACTATCACCATGGTAAGACTCAACAGATAAAATGGCTAAAGGGACATTAAAAAGTCTACTAAAAATATCTCCAACCCTTAATCCACCTTTTGCAATACAAATTATTTGATTAAATTTTAAATTATCATCATAAATTTTTTTAGCTAATTGCTCTATCTTTTTATGATAATCTTCCCAAGTTATATAAATATCTTTCATAATTTTTGGTAGCGGGAAGTGGGATCGAACCACTGACCTCGGGCTTATGAGTCCCGCGCTCTAACCAACTGAGCTACCCCGCCATAATTGATAGATGGTTTATAATACAAATCTTTATTGTTTCAATAAACTTTTTAAATCAAATTCTAAACTAAATAATAAAATAAATAGCTAACGAACTAACTAAACTAGCTAAAATAATTGAAAAAATTATTCTTTTTTTTAAAGTTCTTTTTTGATCTAATCGAACTCTATTTAGTAAAATGTTTACATTAGTAGTTTTATTCTTATCTACTTCAAAATCTTTATTTCTAGTAATATCAGTATTAAATAATGAATTGTCTTGATCGTTTTTTTTCACAGTTAATTTAACCAGCTAATTAACTTAAATACAATAAAATTAAAATTAACTAAATTTTTCTAAAATCTTTTGTATTTAGTGGTTTTGAAAGAATTTCGATCGGATATTTGATCTTCTCTACTTCTATGAACAAATTTTTATCTTTAAGCGTATCTATTGTGTTTCCTGAATTAACATAGCCAAATGATAAATTTTTATCAAAGCAGAATGAATAATTTCCTGAAGTTGTTCTTCCAATGATTTTATCATCTAAATATATGGGCTCTTCATGTAACAACAAAGGTTGACCTGGTTTACTATCTTTTAATGTAAACATCATCATTGTCTTTGTTAAAGGTTTGTCTTTAATTTTTAACAATGCGTCTTTACCTATAAAATTAACATTTTTTTTATAACTAATAGTAAAATTTAAACCTGCTTGATATTGATTTTCTTCTGGAGAAATGTCATGGCCCCAATGTAAAAAACCACTTTCCATTCTCATAGTATCCATTGCATGCATACCGCAATGAGACAAGCCAAAGTTTTTGCCTTCATTAGTTAAAATTTTATATAAATTCAAAGCATAGTTTTTATTTACATATAATTCAAAGCCAAGTTCACCCACATAAGATATTCTTTGTGCCCAAACTTTTATATTCTCAATCAATACATTTTTTCCTGATCCAAATTGAAAATTTTTTGGTGAATAATCTTCATCACTAATCTTTTGAATCATGTCTCTACTTTTAGGACCAAATAAACCCAGACAACAAATATCGTCTGTAACATCAGAAAATTTTACATCTTCAGATAAATATTTTAAAATGTGAAATTTATCTCTTTCTCTTGTAGCAGCTGAACTTACTATTCTAAAATAATTTTTATCTATACAAACAACAGTTAAATCAGTTTCTATTCCACCGTCCTCATTAAGCATGTGAGTATAGGTAGTTTTTCCAATTTCATTTTTAATGTTAGCTGTACAAATTTTTTGTAATTCACTATGAGTTTTTTCACCTTTTAAGTCAAATTTAGAAAAAGTTGAAAAATCAAAAAGTCCGACATTTTTTCTAGCATTTATTGTTTCATGTTTTGCAGATGGGTACCAATTTTGATAATTAAAACTATAATTATACTTTGGTTCTTCTCCATTCAAACAGTACCACATAGGTCTTTCAAAACCTCCAGCAACTCCAAAACATGCACCTGCTTTTTTTAATTCATCATGATAAGGTAATAACCTTTCGTTTCTCGAAGTTTCATGTTGTTTATATGGCCAATGCATACCATATAGATCTCCTAAAGTTTCTGAAACTCTCTCCATAATGAATTTTTTAGATGAATGAAACTTTTGGAATCTTTTTATATCTAATGAAAATAAATCCTCATTGATATGACCATTTATGATCCATTCTGCTGTTACTCTACCTGCTCCCCCAGAACTTGCTATTCCTATGCTATTAAAACCACAACATGTATATAGATTTTTTACTTCTGGAGTTTCTCCTAATAAGTACTGAGTGTCAGGTGTAAAAGACTCGGGACCTGAAAAAAATTTTCTTATTCCTGCATTTTCTAACATTGGGAGTCTATGAAAAGATTTTTCAAGGTATGGTTCAAAGTGATCAAAATCATCAGGAAATTCTCCAAATGAAAAATTATTAGGAACTCTTCCACTATCTTTAAATGCAGGTTTAGCATTAGGTTCAAAAATTCCAACTAACATTTTTCCAGCATCTTCTTTTAAATACAGACAAGCATTGTAATCCCTTAAAACAGGTAGATCTTTAGGAAGATCTTTGATTGGTTCTGTAATCACATAGAAGTGCTCATTAGGATATAGCGGAACACTAACACCAATATCTTCTCCAATTTGTCGAGACCACATTCCTGTAGCTAAAACCACATATTCGCAATCAATTTTTCCCTGATAAGTTTCAACACCACATATTCGATTATTTTTTACTAAAATTTTTTTTACTGGTGATTTCTCAAATATTTTAACACCCAACATTTTAGCTGCTTTAGCCAATACATTAGTAACTCCAACCGGATCTGCCTGACCATCCTTTGGCATGTAGACACCACCAACTAAATCATCGTTTTTTACTACAGGATATAATTCTTTTATTCTTTGTTGATTTAAAACCTCAACTTCAACATTAGATAGTTGTGCTGTTGTAGCTTGTCTTAATAACTCCTGCATTCTCTCATTGGATGAAGCAACAGTTATTGCTCCGTTTTGTTTCAGGCCAGTTGACAAACCTGTAGTTTTTTCAAGTTCTTTGTATAGATCTAAAGAATATTTTCTTAGTTTCGTTATAGTTGAGCTGGCTCCTAATTGCCCTATTAATCCCGCAGCATGCCAAGTAGTTCCAGAAGTTAATTGATCTCTTTCCAGTAAAACTACATCTTTCCAACCAAACTTAGCTAAATGATATGCGCAAGAGGTCCCGGCAACACCTCCTCCAATTACAACTACCTTTGTGCTTTTTGGAAGAAAATTTGACATATTTAAGTTAATTATATTTCAATTTATTTTTTTTTATATGAATATTTTAGTCACTGGAGGAGCAGGTTATATTGGCAGCCATATAGTTGAACAACTTGTTAAAAATAAGAAAAATAAGATTTTAATCTATGATAATTTATCAACAGGTCGAAAGATGTTAGTTAACAAAAAAGCAAAATTTATAAAAGGCGATATAAAAAATATTAAGTTATTAAAGAAAATTATAATAAACTTCAATATCCAGGTAATAATACATCTTGCTGGTTGCTTAAATATAAGTGAATCGGAAAAAAACAAAAAAAAATATTATAAGAATAATTTCATAGGAAGTAAAAATTTAGTTTTGGCATGTGAAAAAACAAATATAAAGTACTTTATATTTTCATCAACATGCTCAGTATATGGCAATGTTAAAGGAAGCGTAAGTGAAAAAAAAAGGGCAAATCCAAAAAACTATTATGCCTTTACTAAATACAAATGTGAGGAATTAATTAAAAAATATTCATCTAGATTCAAATATAAATATGCAATTCTCAGATACTTTAATGTTGCAGGAGCAAGTAACTCTGGAAAGTTAGGTGAAGTAGAAAAATCACATGGTCACTTAGTTAAAAATCTAGCAATTCAATCTTTAAGAAAAAATCCAATAGTTAAAATTTATGGTGATAACTATAAAACAAAAGATGGGACTTGTGTAAGAGATTATATACATGTATCAGATTTAGCAAATATACATATTAAAAGTTTAAATTACGTAAAAAATAAAAAAAAATCTATTCTTCTAAATTGTGGTTATGGTGTGGGATATTCGGTAAAAGAAATAGTAAATATATATAAAAAATTAAAAAATAATGTTCGTATCCAATTTAAAAAAAGACGACCTGGAGATATAGCTGAAGTTTATTCGAATACAAATAAATTTAATAAACTTTTAAAATGGAAACCAAAACATAACGATATAAAAAAAATAATTAACAGCGCAATAAATTGGGAAAGAAAAATTAATACTGTTTAGTCTAATTTTTTAAAGCTTTACCGGGATCTACAAAATCATACCCAAAAACATCAGCAACTGCTTTGTAAGTTACTTGACCTTTATAAACATTTAACCCTGCTAAAAAGTTTTTATCTTCGCTGAGTGCTTTTTGGTAACCTTTATTTGCTAGTTTTACTAAATAAGGAAGAGTTGCTTGATTTAATGCAAATGTAGAAGTTCTAGGAACTCCACCTGGCATATTCGCAACACAATAATGAACTACATCATCAACTATATAAGTTGGATCTACATGTGTTGTGGGTTTACTTGTTTCTACACATCCACCCTGATCAATTGCAACATCAACAATCACTGAACCTCTTTTCATTAATTTCAACATATCTTTAGTTATTAGTTTTGGTGCTTCTGCACCTGGAATTAATACACCTCCGACCAAAAGATCTGCCTCAGCAACTAATTTACTTAAATCAACTTTATCGCTCTGTTGAGGTATAATTTTATCACCAAACATTTCTACAAGTTGTTTTAATCTTGCTTCTGATTTATCAACAATATGAACTTTTGCTTGCATCCCAGTTGCAATTGTTGCTGCGTTCTCTCCAACTACTCCACCTCCCAGAATTAATACATTGGCTGGTTCACCTCCTGGTGCTCCTCCTAATAATACTCCTCTACCTTTTTGATTTTTTTCTAAACAATGAGCTCCAGCTTGTACTGACATTCTTCCTGCAACAGCACTCATTGGAGCAAGTAATGGCAATCTTCCATTATCATCTGTAACTGTTTCGTAAGCAATATTAATACTTTTAGATTTTATTAATCCTTCGGTTAATTCTTTTGCTGCTGCTAAATGTAAATATGTATATACAATTTGATTTTCTCTTATCATATCTACTTCAACTTTTAGAGGTTCTTTAACTTTGACAATTATTTCAGCATCACTGAAGATATCAGCTGCTCTATCTGCAATTTTTGCTCCAGCTTTTAAATATTGATCATTCTCAAAACCAGCTTCAAATCCACCGTTATTTTCAACCAATACTTCGTGGCCTTCTGAAACCAAAGTCTTAACACTTTCGGGTGTTAAACCAATTCGATTTTCTTGTGGTTTTATTTCCTTAGGAACTCCAATTTTCATAAACGAAAATTAATTCTTTTTGCTTTTTGCGTAATTTGTTATTCCAGTTCGTAATTTTTCAATGATCTCATCGATATGTTTTTTTTCACAAATAAACATTGGAGCAATAATTAAACAATCACCGGTAGCTTTGAAATTTACTCCTGCTTCATAGCAATGTTTAAAACAAGTAAATCCAGCAGCACCTGGTTTCTTATCCATTGCAATATCTATTCCACCCATCATTCCATATCCTCTAATGTTATCAACAATATCTATATCTTTTAGAGACATTAAACCTTCTTGGAAATAAGGAGCTAAATTTTTAGCCCTGTTAAAAATATCATCTTTTTCAATAATATCTTGTACAGCTAATCCAGCAGCTACAGAAATTGGAATTCCAGAATAGGTATAACCATGAAATAATTCTATTGTTCCTTTTGGAGCATTTTTTTCAATAGCGTCATAAATATCTTCTTTACATGCAACAACTCCCAGTGGGCTAATTCCATTTGTTGTAGCTTTAGCCATTGTCATCATATCTGGTGTTACACCATACTCTTGTGATGCAAAAGGAGATCCAGTTCTTCCCCAACCTGTAATTACTTCATCAAAAATTAATAGTATTCCATGTTTATCACAAATTTCTCTTAATCTTTGTAGGTATCCCTTTGGTGGAACTAATGTGCCAGTCGATCCTGCAATAGGCTCAACAATGCAAGCTGCAATATTTTCAGCCCCAAAATTCATGCAAATTCTCTCTAAATCTTCTGCTAACTCAACACCTGTTTCTGGTTGACCACTAACAAATTTATGCTCTGGCAAATGTGTATGTCTCATATGAACAACACCAGGCATTAAAACACTTGCAAATGTTTTTACGTTGTTAACCATGCCTCCAACTGAAGTCGCACCAATATTCATTCCATGGTAACCTCTTTCTCTACCAACAAATCTAAATCTTTGGCTATCACCTCTTGCTCTATGATAAGCAATTGCAATTTTAATTGCGGTTTCAACAGCTGTAGAACCACAAATAGTATAAAACATTCTATTTAAATTTCCTGGAGTATGTTTTGAAATTCTTGTAGCTAAATCAAAAGATCCACCAAAACCTTGTTGAAAAGGTTGACAGTAATCTAAAGTTTTTAATTGATTTGTTATTGCTTCTATAATTTCTTCTCTACCATGACCTAAAGGATTGCAAAATAATCCTGAGCTTGCATCAATTTGAGTTTGTCCTTGATGGTTTTTTAAATATACACCTTTTGCTTCAACAATTAATCTTGGGTTCTCTTTAAAATCTTTATTAGATGTAAATGGCATCCAGTGCTCATTTAAAGAATTTGGAATTGCTGTTTTATTTTGTGTGCTCATAAAAATTTCTTTCTATTAAATATTTTTAATTTAATCTTAAGACCTCTTTAGACTAAAATAAATGGATTAACTACCACATTATTGACACAACCAAAGATTGTATAAACTTTCTTTTTTGTTTTACTTCGGGCGTAATTTGAATTTAAATATCCAGAATTTAATTAATTAAACATAGGGGAATAAATGAAAAAAATACTAAGTTTTATTCTAGGATCTATTTTTGCACTTAACCTATCAATTTCAGTTGCTAATTCAGCTGCAAATGAAGTTAGAGTTGCATACTTTCTAGAGTGGCCAAGTCCAAATTTAGAAGACATGATGAAAAAAAATTACGCAAAAGCTCTAGGAGTTCCAGTTAAATGGACAAGTTTTAATACTGGTGTGGAAATGACAGAAGCTATGCTAGCAGGAGATATTGATATTTCTTACTCTCAAGGGTTAGCGCCATTTATCAATGCTGTAAAAGCTAATGCACCTATAAAACTAATTGATGTTGCTATGGAATATGGAATGGGTAACACAACTTGTGTAACGTCAAATGCATCAGGAATTACAAAAGCAAACGCTTCTGAATTAGAAGGTAAAAAAGTTGCAGTGCCTTTAGGTACTATGGCTGATTATGTTTTTGCTAAAAGTATGGAAATTGTTGGTGTTGATGCAAGTAAAATAAATGTTATTGATATGGTCCCAGAAGATGGAACTGCAGCTTTAATTAGCGGTGATGTTTCGATGGCATGTTTATTTGGTGGTAATTCAGTTCAAGCAGCTACAGAAGTTGGTTCTAGATTAATTTCAGAAGAAGAAGCTGAGGCTGCAGGTATTCTTGGTATAGATATTACTTCTGTAACTAATAAGTTTATGAATGAAAATCCAGGTATGGTAAGGACTTTTGTTGAAGTTACTCATGAAGCTAATGCAAGATATAATTCTGGTAAAAGTGACTTGAATTCTATGGCTAAAGCGTCTGGAATGGAAATGTCAAAGATGAAAAACACTTTAGATGGATTTAAATTCTTGAATGCAGAAGAAACAAAACAATCTATGGAGAATGGTAATCTAAGTGGTTTCTTAGATGGAATGGGAACTCCAACAGGAAACGTAGATACAAGTTTCTTACCTTTATAATTTTAAAGGTTTAAAACTTTTTAATAGGCACTGATTTAATAATTAGTGCCTATTTTTTTTAAAAAATTTCAAATATAAGGGCACTATGAGTGATCTTGTTTCTCAAAATCTAAATATGATTTTTAAAACTCCAAAAGGAGAAACAGTTCATGCGCTTAAGGATGTAAGTTTTACTTTAAAAAAAGGAGAGTTACTTACTGTTCTTGGTCCTTCTGGTTGTGGAAAAACAACTTTACTAAATATTACTGCTGGATTTTTAAGACCTACTTCAGGAAAAATTACATTAAATAATAATGAAATTGATGGGCCAGGTGTTGAAAGAGGAATGGTATTTCAACAAGGTGCTTTGTTTGAATGGTTAACAGTAGCTGAAAATGTAAATTTTGGACTTAGGATGAAAAAAGAAGATCCTGAAGTTACAGCTAATAAAGTTGAGGAATGGTTAGATATAGTTGGTTTAAAAGGATTTGGTAACACTCCTACTTATCAATTGTCTGGGGGTATGCAGCAAAGAGTTGCTCTTGCAAGATGTTTAATAAATGATCCTGATCTAATTTTAATGGATGAACCTTTAGGTGCATTAGATGCATTAACAAGAGAAAAGATGCAATCATTAGTTTTAAAGATTTGGAAAGAAACAGGAAAAACTATTATCTTAATTACGCACTCTGTTGAAGAAGCATTGTTACTTGGAGAAAGATTATATGTAATGGCGCCAAGACCAGGGCGTATACATAAAGAGTATAATCTTCCATTTGCTGAAATGGGTCTTACACAAGACTTAAGAGAAATTAAAAAAAATAAAGAGTTTTCATCTACAAGAGAAGAAATTTTATCCATGATTTGGAATATGGAAGAAGAAATTATGGGGAAAGATAATTAATGTTAACCCAATTTATAACAATATTAATTATCGTATCTATTATCGGATGTATTCTTTATGGGAGAAGATTAATTAAAACTGAAAAAGTTGATGCGGTTTTTGGTAACCCAGAAAGAGCAAAAGGTGGAACGCATTGGGTAATAGTTGGAGCAAGTGCAATTCTAATGTTATGGCTTTATTATTCATGGGATATTGCAAAAGGTTTCTATCCTAAGTCTGCAAATGAATTATGCCAAGTTGCTAAAATCAACGAGTCTTTATTAGGTTTAAAATATCAATTTCCTATTGAAGAAAGAGAATTCAAAAGTACTTCAATTATAAAAATTGAAAATAAAAACCTTAAAAAAATTGCTAATGAAATAAATAAATCTCCAGATTTAAATGATCAGCAAAAAACAATTCTAGTAAGTTACATAGATAGAACCTCTAAATTAATTCCATTCTTAACTAGTGAAGAATTAATAGAAATAGATACCAAAATAAAAATTCAAGAAATGACTGAGCAAATAAAGCAACTCAGTATTAATTTTCAAAAGAAAAATTATCCTTTTGAAACAGATGCTCAGAAAAATGAAAGACAAAAACTTATTAATGAACAAGGTGGTTGGGGAATTGTCACAATAGACACTGGAAGTGGATCAATAGAAAACACTATTGAGATACCAACTGCTCCTCAGACTATTAAAGGTTTAAAATTTCATGCAGCGGCAAAAGAACTAAGTTTAATAAATGATAAGTTTTTTAAATTAAGAAATCACAATCCATTATTCAAAAGTTCAATAAAACAATTAAAAGATGATATTAAAGCTTATAGAAAAAGTTTAAATGATAGTGAAGAGTTAGCATCTGACTATGCAAAAAATATAGTTAAAATTGCAAGAAGAATAGAATTTGCAAGTATTTATCCTCCTAATGCATTAAACGAAATGCAAGAAGCAATCTTAGAATTTGATGATTTACAAAATAAAGAACAAGGTGGACTAAGATTAATTGATATCCTTTTGTTTCCTTCAGGAACAATTGTAGCTAGTGGAGCAACTTGTTCAGAACAAGGTTCAGGGAGATGGTTGCCAAAACCATCTGACACTTTTAATAAGTTTGTTTTGTTATCAAAACCAAGTGTTGGATATAAAAATGTTCCTCTTTTATGGATTGAAATGGTTGATGTCAGTAAAATGATAGGCTTCTTTTTACCAGATTGGATAGCAGATATATTGCCTGGTGAATATCCAGTTCATACAAAAGAAGGGATAGTTAAAGATAATTTTAAAAGCAATGTTTTAAAGGTTGTAACAGGTGACTTTAAATTACTAAAAGTTCCAGTTCCGTACGGACATATTTGGGACTCTTTTATGAGGGTATTTTTAGGATTAATGTTTGGAATTATTATAGGAGTGCCATTAGGATTATTTATGGGTTTAAATAGATTTGCAAGAGGTTTCTTTGATCCATTAATTGAACTTTATAGACCTGTACCTCCACTTGCTTGGGCTCCATTAATTATTTCTGTACTTGGTATTGATAATTCAGGAAAAATATTTTTGTTATTTATGGTCTCTTTATCGATAATGATTATTTCAGCAAGAGCTGGTGCTTCAGGAACACAACTATCAAAAATCCATGCAGCACACTCATTAGGGGCTACTAAAAAACAAATTTTAAGACATGTAATTTTCCCAAATTCACTTCCTGAAATTCTCACAGGAATTAGAGTGGCTGTTGGTATGTGTTGGGGAACGCTTGTTGCTGCAGAGTTTTTAGCAGGTACAACAGGTATTGGTTTTGTTGAAAACGTTGCGAAAAAATACTTCCAGTGGGAAGTTATTTGGATAACGATAATTATTATGGGTCTACTAGGTCTTTTATTTGATATTACATTAAGAAAAATAATAGATAAAACTATTCCTTGGCGTGGAAAAGGATAAATGTTAAGGGGATAAAATGAAGACCCCAATATTAAAAAAACAAGTCATTAAAATATTCCAAAAATTTGGTCTAAGTAAAAGTCATGCTTTAATTTCTACTAATGCATTGATTAATGCAGAATTAGTTGGTGCTTATGGACATGGTTTATCTAGACTTAAGATGTACTGTGATCGAATTTCTAAAAAAGTAATTAATCCAAAACCAAAAATTAAAATTAAAAAAATTTCTTCTTCTATTTCTCACATTGATGCAAATAATAGTATTGGTTTTGTTGCTGCTGATCTAGGAATTAAAACTGCAATTAAAAATGCACAAAAAACTGGTATTGGAATGGTAGCTGTAAAAAATAGTGGTCACTATGGTTTATCAGGTTATTACGCAGAACAAGCAGTAAAGAAAAATTTAATTACAATGATCTACACAAATGCTCCACCTGCAGTTGCTCCTCATGGTGCTTTAAAAACTTTATTTGGAACAAATCCAATTTGTTTTGGATCCCCTACTGGTTCTAAAATTCCATTTATTTTAGATACATCAATCTCAATGATTAATAGAGGAAAAATAAGAGTTGCGGCAAGAAACAATCAATCAATTCCTGCGGGAGTTGCTTTAGATAAATTTGGCAAACCAACTACAGATGCTAAAAAAGCATTAGCTGGAGTTCAATTACCAATTGCAGGCTTTAGAGGATCGGGACTTGCTTGGATGGTAGATATATTAAGTGGAGTTTTAACTGGAGGAAATCATGCAGGAAGAGTTAAAGATCCTTTTGATGATTTTTCTGGTCCTCAAAATATTGGACATTTATTTATAACTTTTAAGGCAAATTTATTTCAGAAAAATTATAACCAACGAATTAAAGAAAATATTAAAACAATAAAAAAACTTCCAAAGATAAAAGGTGTTAAGGAAATAATGTATCCAGGACAAAATAAATATGCCCGGTATAAAAATAACTCAAAAAAAGAAATTTCTATACCGGATGTAATAAAGAAAGATTTGGAAACCTTAATAAGTTAACATCGTTAGAGCACCCAAAGAAACGATAACAGATGATAAAATTATTGTTCGTTTAACTTTTTCTTTCTTCTTTTCTTCTAGAAGTCTTTGCTTTAGAACATCCACGTTAACTCTTTTTGGAGTTTCAACATATTGAGAGGGGGTCTCTACAATCTCGGATGTTCTATGTAAGCTTTCTGTACTCATATTTCATTTATAAATTATAATTTAATCATTATTATCTCATATTTTACATACTAGAGTTGTCCAGAATGGGTTGACTCTAATATTGCTTTTGTTCATATTGGGTTTTTTTTTAAAAATATGAACACTATACCAAGTATTTCTGAACATATTGACGAGAAGATAATCAATAAAGTAATTCAAGATAATTTTGCCGCACTGGCACCCTCTTATTTCACTTTAACAAGCAACTGGTTCGTAAGAGCCTATGATCATTACAAAGACATAGATAAGTTTGTCCTCATTATATATTTGATACATCAAGACCTTATATATTTCAGACAAAATGGGGTAAAAATAAACTACGACACATTTTATAAGGATAAACCAATCGAAATTAATAAAATTAATATTTCAGACATCTCAAAAGATCTAGGGGTTCCAAAAGAAAGTATTAGAAGAAAAGTTTTAGAATTAGAAAAATTAAAAGTAATTAAAAGAACTGGTAAGAAAATGTTTGTTGTTCGAGATACGCTTTACTCAGCTAAAGCGGTCGACACTCTTACAGAGGTTGCAAATATCTTGTATGAATTTA
>CACMIH010000006.1 GCA_902613755.1 uncultured Pelagibacteraceae bacterium | reverse complement strand
AAAATTTATGAAAAATTTAAATAGCGATCATTTATGTACTGAATTAAATTTCATTATTATTTCTAATCAGCTTGTTTTAGAGTTAGATAGGATTTTAGATAAATATCAAATTGAAATAGTTAGATATTTAGATTTAAATTATATTTTAAAATTATTTGAAGAAGATAATTTTGAATTTTCAACCATGTTACATAAAGTTAAAAATGGATATAATTCCAATGAAGTAATTTTGGTACCAAAAACGTTAAAAAAATACGGTATTTTTGAAAAATTTTTTCAACTATTTAGTTAGTTTTGTTTTTTCTGGTAACATTAGTTGTTTTTATATTTTAATATTTTCAAATTAATAGTTAGATGTGTCATATCTAACTCAAAAAACTGTTAAACAAAAAATATCCTTTAGTGGAGTGGCGCTTCATAGCGGTCTCAATGTTAATGTTGTAATTAAGCCCGCAGAACCTAATTTTGGTATTGTTTTTAAAAGGATAGACTTGAAAACAAACAATTTAGTTTATCCAAACTTTATGAATGTGACCAATACAGCTTTGAATACTACTATAGAAAATGATTTTGGTGTTAAAATATCAACAATAGAACATTTAATGGGCGCATTATTTGGTTTAGGAATAGACAATGCTTTAATTGAGATAGATAATCAAGAAGTCCCAATATTGGATGGCTCTGCAAAAGAATTTATTAATAAAATTGTTTCGATTGGAATAAAAATTAGTGAAGCACCAATTAAAGTAATTAAAATAAACAAGGAAGTAAATTTTACTGATGGAGATAGATTTATAACTATTAAACCATCTACATTAAGTTTGGATATTGATTTTGAGCTAAAATACAAAAATAAAATTATAGGCAATCAAAGAAATAAAGTTAAAGTTTATGAAGATGATTTATTAGATATTTATAATTCTAGAACTTATTGTTTGTTTGAAGATATAGAATTGATTAAAAAAAAAGGTCTAGCTAAAGGAGGAAGCCTAGAAAACGCTATTGTTGTAAAAGATGAAAAAATTTTAAATAAGGAAGGTTTAAGAAATGAAAGAGAATTTGTAAACCACAAGATATTAGATTGTATTGGAGATCTTTACACATCAGGATATAGAATCATAGCTTCAATTCAATGTTCTCAAGGGGGGCATTACTTGACCAATCAATTATTGAGAAAAGTTTTTGAGAAAAAAGAAAATTTCTCGATTTTAGAAATAAAAGAAAAGAATCTTCCGCATACGCTGATAAATAGAAATTTATTAAGATCAATAGCTTAAGCTAAAACATAAAGATAACTTTTAAATTCCCTTCTAACTAAGTATAAATTAAGTATGAATCGTAATTTTTTTTTATTGTTAATATTTATTTTTTTAGTTTCTTGTTCGTCTAATGAAATTAAAAAATCTGTAATAGAGGAAAAAAGTTTAGAACTTCAAGTGTTAGAAGCTTACAAAGAAGGAAAAAAAGCCTTAGAGCTAAATGATGTATTGTATGCTGCAAAAAAATTTAATGAGGCAGAGATTTTATTTCCTCAATCTGATTGGGCACCAAAATCTGCATTAATGGCGGCATACGCCTATTATAAATTAGATTACTATGGTGATGCAGTAGCAGAGTTAGAAAGATTTTTAAGAGTTTATCCTAATCACAGAGATATTCCTTATGTTTATTATTTGCTAGGTATTTCTTATTACGAGCAAATAGTTGATGAAAAAAAGGACTTACAATCAATTATTAATGCTAAAGAAACATTTAAAATTTTAATTAAAAAATATCCAAATACTGAATACGCAATAGATGCAGAATTTAAATTGAATTTGATTGATGATATTCTTGCCTCTAAAGAAATGTATGTAGGAAGGTATTATTTTGATAAAAAAAAATGGATAGCATCAATTAATAGATTTAGAACTGTTATAGACGATTTTGATCAAACAATATATGCTGAAGAGGCCCTACATAGATTGGTAGAGATTCATTATATTTTAGGATTAAATGAAGAAGCGAAAAAATATGCAAAGTTATTAGGATATAATTATCAATCGTCTAAATGGTATGAAATGTCCTATAGTGTTTTTAACGAAAAATATAAAAAAATTTCACAAGAAAATTCTAAAAAAAACAAAAAAACAAACAATATTATAAAAAAAATTAAATCTTTATTGGAATGAAATGGAAAAAAAAGAAATTAAGAAATTATACGAATCTCAAATTAATTTAATTAAGAAATATAATAAAGATTATTATGATAGAAATAATCCAAAAGTATCTGATCAAGAATATGATAAATTAAAACTTAAAATAATTGAATTAGAAAAAAATTATAATTTTCTTAGTTCAAAGTTTTCACCATCAAATACAGTTGGGTTTAAACCATCAAAAAATTTTAAAAAAGTTTTACACAAAAACCCAATGCTATCCTTATCAAACGCTTTTACTGAAGAAGATCTGTTAAATTTTGAAAAAAAAATATTAAATTTCTTATCTAAAAAAGATAATTTTTTAATCTATTATACTGCTGAACCAAAAATAGACGGTATTTCAGCTTCTTTAACTTATATTAATGGTAGACTAACAAAAGGATTATCCAGGGGAGATGGTAAAGAAGGAGAAGACATTACTGCAAATTTATTAACAATAGAAGATATACCAAAAGAAATTGTCTCAAAAGATTTTCCTGAGGAAATTGATATTAGAGGTGAAGTTTTTATACAAAACAGTGATTTTGAAAATTTAAAAGAAAAATTTGCAAATCCAAGAAATGCTGCATCAGGTACTTTAAGACAAAAAAATCCTCAGGACACAAAAAAAATTCCATTAAAATTCATTGCTTATACCTTTGGCTTTCAAAAAGGATTAAATGTAGAAAATCAATTTGAATTTCTTAAAAAATTATCAGAATGGGGTTTTAAAACTAACCATATGAATAGATTAATTTTAGGAATAAAAAATTTGATTAAAAATTATAATGATGTTGAAAGACAAAGGACAAATTTAGATTTTGATATAGATGGTATTGTATATAAGGTTAATGAGTTTTCACTTCAAAAAAGATTAGGATACGTGGCAAATGCGCCTAGATGGGCAATTGCACATAAATTTTCATCAAATAAAGCTATCTCCAAAATTTTAGATATAGATATTCAAATTGGAAGAACAGGAGCTTTGACTCCAGTAGCCAAAATAAAACCAATTAATATTGGTGGTGTTTTAGTTTCAAATGCAACTTTACATAACGAAGATGAAATTGAGCGTAAAGATATAAGAATTGGTGATACAGTTACAGTTGAAAGAGCAGGTGATGTAATCCCGCATATTCTTTCAGTTGATAAAAATAAAAGACCAAAAGAAAGTACAAAATTTATATTTCCAAATAAATGTCCTTCTTGTGGCTCAAAAACAATTAAAGAATTTAATAAGATTACAAAAAAAACTGATGCAGTTAGAAGATGTTCAAGCGAAGGTTATTTTTGTAATAAAATTTCAATTGAAAAATTAAAACATTTTGTGTCTAAAGAGGCTTTAAATATAGATGGATTTGGAAAAAAAATTGTTGAAAGCTTTTGGCAATTAAATTTAATTAAATATCCTCAAGATATTTTTAAATTAAATTTTAAGAAGATCGAAAAACTTGACGGTTGGGGTAAATTATCTTCAGAAAATTTAAAATATTCTATTGATCAAAAAAAAAATCTTTCTTTAGAAAGATTTATATATTCTTTGGGTATAAGGCATATAGGATTAGAAAATGCCAAACTTTTATCCAGACACTTTATTTCCCTTAAAAATTTCCAAAATTTGCAAAAAAAAAATAATTACGACGATTTATTGAATATTGATGGGATTGGAGAGACACAAATAAATTCTATTAAAAGTTTTTTTGAAAATGAAATAAATGTCAAAGTTTTAAATGAATTATCAAAAACCCTAATAATAAAAAATGCTACTAATAAAAAAAAAAATGGATTACTAAAAGATAAATCATTTTTGGTCACTGGCAAATTAAACGGAATTAGTAGAGCTGAAGTTAAATCACTTATTGAAGAAAATTCAGGTATAACTGTAAGCAGTGTATCAAATAAATTAAATTATTTAATTACCGGAGAGAAACCAACTAAAAGAAAAGTAGAAAATGCCAAGCATCTCAAGATTAAAATTATTGATCAAGATGAATTTTTGAAAATGCTAAATAAAACTAGCTAACCACCTTCTTTCTTTTTGTTTTAGGTACTTAGATATCTTTGAATAAACATTTAAATGATAATTAAAAAGATAGTTTTTCTCAAAATCAGTTAATAAATTAAAATTGATTAAATCTTTTTCAATAGGAACCATTGTTAGATTTTTGAAAAATAATTTTTTATTTTTTTTATCTACATAAATTAAATTTTCAATACGTATTCCATATTTATTTTTTTTATAATATCCAGGCTCATTGCTTAAAATCATACCTTTTTTTATTTCAACATTATTTATTTTTGTTATTGATTGTGGCCCTTCATGAACATTAAGGAAAAAACCTACTCCGTGACCTGTTCCATGTGCATAATCTAAATTACTTTCTAATAAAAATTTTCTAGCTCTTTTATCAATTTTTTTACCAGTATTATCTTTGTTGATATTAGTTGTAGCAACAGCGATATGACCCTTTAAAACTTTAGTAAAAATATTTTTTATTTTTTGGTTTTGTTTGGAAAAACAAAGTGTTCTTGTTACATCAGTTGTACCATATTTATACTGCCCCCCAGAGTCGCATAAAAAAATATCTTTTTTATTGATGACTCTACAATTTTTTTTATTAGCTCGGTAATGAACAATTGCTCCATTTTTTCCAGAGCCTGCAATCGTATCAAAACTAGGATAAAGAAAACTTTTATTCATTTTTCTAAATCTTTCTAATTTTTTAACTGCCTGAACTTCATTAATTTTTTTTTTATTAATATTTTTAATCCAATAAATAAATTTTGTTAAAGCAACACCATCAAGAATATGACTATTTATCATATTATTAATCTCAGATTTATTTTTAATTGCTTTCATTAAATAAGTAGGGTCTTCTTTGCTTTTAATCTTAAATTTCGATTTGATTAAGTTTTCAAAAAATATTGAACATGATTTATCATCAATGATGAAACTCTTTCCATTAAGTTTTAATATTTCTTTTGGAAATTTATCAATATCTATAATTTGATTTGATTTTAGAAATTTATTTTTAATTAATTTTTTACATTTTTCTATTTTACTTATTAGTAGTATTTTATTTGATTTACTTATTATTAGTCTAGAATTGGGAACTGGACTATTTGGACTATCTCCACCTCTTATATTTAGTATCCAAGCAACATTTTCTGGTGCACTTACAAAGATGTAATCTGATCCTTTTTTTTTAAGATATTTTGATATTCTTTTAATTTTAGAATTAACACTCTCGCCAACAATTTTTTTATCCAATGAAAAAAAAGGCATGGAAATATTTTTTTGTTGTTTTTTAATCTCATCAATTAGATTATTTTTTATGTATTTAATTCTATTATTTTTTAAAAAAATTTTTTTTATTTGAGTATTTGTAAATAATTTAGGATCAATACCTATGTTTAGATTTTTAAATAAATTACAATTTATTAATTTTTCAAATCCATAAATTTCAAAATTTTTTCCACATTCAATTTGACTTTGTATTGTGTATCTGCCATCTGTAAACAAATAGTTTTTATTTCTTAATATTATCGCTAATCCAGCTGAACCAGTGAAATTTGATATAATCTTTAATCGATTAATTTTTGAGTATTCAGTAAAAAAATCATCATTTTTTGGTATTACATATCCGTCTATGTCATATTTTTTAAATTTGTTTCTTAATATTTTTATGTATTCTTTCACTTAATTCTCTTTTGATATCTTATCCAGCCAGGACTCCTAGTATTCTCCTCGATTTCAAAATCTTGATTAAATTCAAAATCCTCATCGTTATTAATTTCATCATCAAAAAACGAATTTTTCTCTATGTTTTTCTCTGGTAATTCATCTATAAATCTTGAAGCCATACTATCTATCCAATCCCCTTGGTAAAATCTATTCATTGAAAATGATATTATAGCTTTTTTCTTTGCTCTAGTAATTCCAACATAAGCTAAGCGCCTTTCCTCTTCTAGGCCTTTTTGCCCTTTTTCTTCAATAGATTTTTGATGAGGAAATAATCCTTCCTCCCATCCTGGAAGAAAAACTACATCAAACTCCAATCCTTTTGCTGCGTGCATAGTCATCATATTTATTTTTTGACCATCCCATTCTTGGTCTACTGAGGTTGCCAATGAAACATGTTCTAGAAAACTTTCTAAATTATCAAATTCTTTCATAGCACTTAATAATTCTTTGATATTTTCTAATCTATTTTCGTTATCTAAATCTTTTTTATTTTTTAACATCGCTGAATATCCAGATTCATCCAAGACAATTTGTAATAACTTTATATGATTTGATTTTTTTATAATTAAGTCATTTCTCCATTTTGCTAAAGAATTTATAAATAAACTTAAACCAATTTTAGCTCTAGGTTTTATAAAATTTTGTTCAAGCATTTTAATTGATGCTCTTTCTAAATTTAAGTTATTTTCTTTTGCAAATTCATGAATATTTTTTAAAGTGCTATCTCCTATTGATCTTTTTGGATTGTTAATAATTCTTTCAAAAGCGAGGTCGTCTTTTTCTTGATAAATTAATCTAAGATAAGCAACACAATCTTTTATTTCAGCTCTTTCATAAAATTTTGTTCCACCTAATATTCTATAAGGCATACCAATTTTAAGGAAGCGTTCTTCAAATTCACGTGTTTGGAAAATAGCTCTTACTAGAATTGCAATATTATTGTAAGAAAATTTTTTTTTAATATTTTTTTCTATTTCGTCTGAAATACCTATTGCTTCATCTTTACCGTTTTTAAAACAATTTAATTTAACCAAATCACCTTCTTCCATAGTAGTGATTAATGTTTTGCCAACTCTATTTTGATTATTTGAAATAAGATGTGAAGCAACAGATAAAATATTTTGTGAAGATCTATAATTTTGTTCCAATCTAATTACTTTTGTATTTTCATAAACTTGATCAAATTCTAAAAAGTTTTTTATTTCAGCACCTCTCCAGCTGTAAATTGATTGATCATCATCTCCAACGCAACATATATTTTTATTTTTTTCTGATAGAAGATTTAACCATTTGCTTTGAATAAAATTTGTATCTTGATATTCGTCCACAAGAATATATTTAAAATTTTTTGAATATATTTCTCTTATATCAGAATTAATTTCTAAAATTTTTACAGTATGTAAAATTAGATCCCCAAAGTCACAAGTATTCAAATCAGTTAATTTTTGCTGATAAATTTTATAAAGTGGAAGAATTGTTTTTTCATAAATATCTTTTTTATTTATTATTACTTCATTTGGATAAAATCCTTTATTTTTCCACCTATCAATTATTGCTAGTATAAATCTTGGCGACAATTGTTTTGTGTCAATATTTTCTGCTTTACATATATTTTTAATAAGTCTGATCTGATCATCAGTGTCTACTATAGTAAAATTAGAATTAAGATTTGCTGCTGATGCATGTTTTCTTAATAATTTTGCACAAATAGAATGAAATGTACCTAGCCAAGAAAGCCCAACTGCACTAGAACCAAGTATTTTACTCACTCTATTTTGCATTTCTTTTGCGGCTTTGTTTGTAAATGTGACTGCTAAGATTTGATTTGGGAAGGCCTTCTTTTCTTTAATAATATTAGCAATTCTAGAGGTTAAAACTTTCGTTTTTCCAGATCCAGCTCCAGCAACAATCAAAAGGGGACCATCAAGATGCTCAACAGCTTCTTTTTGGGCTTCATTTAAGTTTTTTAAATAATCAATGTTTATCATTTTAAATAATACTTTATAAGCTTTATGAGCGTTATGCGTAATACAAACTTTTTTGTAAAATATTTAAAAAACATTAATAATTTAATTAATAGTCTTTTAGAAAAAAATTTAAACAAGTTAAATTTTAAAAATATTAGTTATTTATTTAAAAATAATAAAATAATTTTAACTTTTGTCGCAGTTTTCACTATATTTTTATCATACTTATTGTTGCCCACTTTTTATAATCAATCTGAAATTTCAAAAGAGCTAAAAAATGACCTTCAAAGTAAATTTAATTTAAATTTCAAATTTTCTAATAATATAAAATATAATTTATTTCCTAGACCTCATTTTATGGCAACTAATCCAACTATTTTTGATGAAAAAAATAAAATCTCAGAAATTAATAAATTAAAAATTTTTATATCATTAGATAAACTTTTTTCATTACAAGAAATTGAAATTAAAGATTTAATTTTTGAAAATGCAAATTTTAATATTAATAAAAACAATTATAGTTTTTTTTTAGAACTTCTCAATAAAAGTTTCAAAGATGGAAGCTTAGTAATAAAGAATAGTAATATTTTTTTTAAAAGTTTAGATAACGAAGTTTTATTTATAAATAAAATTTTGAAAATGAAATATTATTATGATCCAAAGGAATTTAAAAATATTATTTACGTTGATAACGAGATTTTTAATATTCCTTTTTCATTTCAATCATTTTTCAATAAAGATAAAAGTAAAATTTTTTCTCAGATTAATCTTAATTTGATAAAACTTAAAATTGAAAATGAGTTGAATTTAGAAAATAATAAAAAAACTGGAAAATCTGAGTTTGTTCATAATAAATTAAAACGAATTATAGAATATCAAATTGATAAAAATTTTTTTGTGTTTCATTTATTTGATAAAAAAGATCAACCAAATGTTACTTATAGGGGTAAATTTAACTTAAAACCTTTTTATGCCAGTTTAGAGGGTGATTTAAATGAAATAAATTTAAATTATGTATTTGGTCCTAATGCTATAATATTAGAACTTTTAAAAACTGAAATATTTAATAATAAAAATATAAATTTTGATTTAAATATTAATGCAGATGCTACTTATAATAATTCAAATTTTAGGAATATTTATTTAAAATCAAAAATTCATGAGGGTTTAATCGATACAGATAATACAAAATTTAAGTGGAGAAATTTTGCAGATTTTGAATTGTTAGAAAGTTTAATTTTTGTTAAAGAGGGTGAATTAGTTTTAGATGGAAAATTGAAGATAAATATTAATGATTATGACGAATTGTATAAGTTTCTTCTTACGCCAAAAAATTATAGAAATAAAATAAAATATATAGAATTAAATTTTACATACAATTTTGACCAAAAAAATGCAGAGTTAAAAGACATCAAGATTGACAATAAATTAAATCAAAATGTAAATAAAATTTTAAATAACGTAATTTTAAAAAAAGATGATCTTCAAAATAAAATATATTTTAAAAAATTATTAAATGAAGCAATTAAAATTTATTCTGGATAGATCATCTTTTTTGGATTCACTATTTTATTGTAATTTTTTTCGTTTATTAAACCTGACTTTAAAGCCTCATGTTTTAAAGTAGTGTCATTTTTTAGAGCAGTTTTTGCAATTTTTGCAGCTTCATCGTACCCAATATGTGGAGCTAGTGCAGTAACTAGCATTAATGAATTATCTAAATGCTCCTGAATTTTCTTTTTATTAGCTTTAATTCCTTTAACACAATAAAGAGCAAAATTTCTTGTACTATCAGCGATCAAGTCAATTGATTGTAAAATGTTATGAGCAATTAGAGGCTTAAAAACATTGAGTTCAAAATGGCCATGTGATCCTGCCATAGTTATCCCATTATGGTTTCCTATAACTTTAACACAAACCATAGTCACAGCTTCACACTGAGTTGGATTTACTTTTCCTGGCATTATAGATGAACCCGGTTCGTTTTCAGGAAGAATTAATTCTCCATAACCAGCTCTTGGCCCAGAACCTAAGAACCGAATATCATTTGATATTTTCATTAAAGCTACAGCACAAGTATTTAAAGTACCTGAAAAATTTACTATTGCATCGTGTGCAGCAAGTTCAGCAAATTTATTTGGTGCAGGTTTGAATTTTATTTTTGTAAACTTTGCAATTTCTTTGATAATTTTTTTATCGAAATTTTTCTTTGAATTTATTCCAGTGCCAACAGCTGTACCACCTTGTGCAAGAAATAGAATTTCTTTTAAAGCATATTCTATTCTTTCGATACTTTTTTTTACTTGAGTATGATAGCCAGAAAATTCTTGTCCAAGTGAAAGAGGTGTAGCATCTTGAAGATGAGTTCTACCAATTTTAACTATATTTTTAAATTCATTGGATTTTCTTTTTAATTCTTTTTCTAAAATTTTTAAGCTAGGTAGCATCTTAGAAATTGTTTCTTGAGCTACAGAAATATGCATTGCAGTGGGAAAAACATCATTGGTAGATTGAGATTTGTTTACATGATCATTAGGATGAATAGGTTTTTTTGAACCTTTTTTTCCACCTAATATTTCTATAGCTCTGTTTGCTATAACTTCATTTACATTCATATTTGTCTGAGTACCCGAACCTGTTTGCCAAACTTTTAAAGGAAAATTTTCATCTAATTTACCTTTAATTACTTCATCAGATGATTTGATAATTGCTTTTGAAATTTTTCTATCAATTAGTTTATCTTTAGCATGCACTATTGCTGCAGCTCTCTTAATTATTGCAATTGATTTAATGATTGAAATATTAACTAAAATTTTACCTATGTTAAAAAATTTATTAGATCTTTGAGTAGATGCTCCCCAATATTTATCATTTGGGACATTTATACTTCCAATACTGTCAAATTCTTTTCTTAATTTCATTGATTAATTTTTAAGTAACAAATAATTATAAACATACAATAAATTTATAAAAACATACAGGAGCTTTATGTCGAATTTTAGCAAAGTAGGCACATTCATGAAAACTTTTGGTCAGGAAGTGAAATCTAAACCATCACTTAGTACAGATAAAATAAATAAATTAAGGATTGATCTAATAAAGGAGGAGCTAGAGGAGCTTACAGAAGCCATGAATAATAAGGATTTATTGGAGGTAGCCGATGCACTTACAGATATATTGTATGTAACTTATGGTGCAGGACATGCATTTGGAATAGATTTAGATAAATGTTTTGAAGAGGTTCAAAACTCCAATATGAGTAAGTTAGATGAGAACGGTAAACCGATTTATAATGAGTCTGGAAAAGTTATGAAAGGTCCTAACTATTTTAAACCAGACCTGTCTAAGTTTGTGAATTAGATTTCTAACTTAAAGTCAACCGCAGGAGCACTATGCGTGATGCTACCAACAGAAATTCTGTTTACACCAGTTGATGCAATTTTTTTAACAGTTTTTAAATTAACATTACCCGAAGCTTCAGTTTCATAATATTTTTTTGAAATTTTTATACTGTCTCTTAAATTTTTAATACTCATATTATCAAATAAAACTGTATTAAATTTAAGACCTAAAATTGATTTAAGTTGTTTAATTGTATCAACCTCAACTGTAATTTTTCTTCCTTTTTTATTTTTTATAGCTTTCAACACTAAACTCTTTAAATCTGAGCTTGCAATATGGTTATCTTTAATTAAATACTCATCACTTAAATTAAATCTATGATTTATACCACCACCTAATTTAACAGCATATTTTTGTATGACTCTTAAATTTGGAATTGTTTTTCTAGTGCAGCAAATTTTAGTTTTTTTACCTGCTAATCTAACAAATTCATTTGTTTTAGTAGCTATTCCAGAAATGTGAGATAAAAAATTTAAGGCAACTCTTTCCGCAATTAAAATATTTTTTGCTTTTCCTTTTATTAAAGCAACCAATGATCCTTTCTTTACTCTTGAACCATCTTTTTTCTTAATAATAAATTTTATTTTACTATCAATAAATGAAAAGGCCTCTTTAGAAAATAATAATCCTCCAACAATCGCATTTTGATTTGAAATTAATTTTAGTGTTACTATCTTGTCATTTTTAATTAGATTCGAAGTGATATCTCCTGAAGGGTAGAGATCTTCATTCAATGCTAGCTTAACAGCGCTTTTAATAAATTCTTTGCTTAGTTTTATTTTTGACACTTATTTATCTGCCAATGGCTGCCATTCTCTCTACAGATATTCTGGCTTTCTCAATTGTTTCTTTGTCCATGATAATTTCACCGGTCTCATTTTCTAAACAATCTAATATCTTTGGAAGTGTAATTTTTTTCATGTGAGGACACATGTTACATGGTTTAACAAAATCTACATTTGGATTTTCTATTTGTATGTTGTCACTCATTGAACACTCTGTAACCATCATCACCTTTTTTGGCTGATTATCTTTTACATATTTGATCATTCCGGATGTGGATCCAGCAAAATCACTTGCTTCAATTACATCAGGAGGACATTCTGGATGTGCAATAATTTTAATTCCTGGATTATTTTTTCTAATGTCCTCTATTTCTTTTTTATTAAATTGATCATGAACAATACAAATTCCTTTCCATGAAATAATTTCAACATCAGTTTGAGAAGCTACATATTTAGCTAAATAATCATCAGGTAAAAATATTACTCTTTTTACTCCAAGTGATTTAACTATTTTAACTGCATTGGCAGAGGTACAACAAACGTCTGTTTCTGCCTTAACTTCTGCTGACGTATTAACATAAGATACAACAGGAACACCTGGGTACTTTTCTTTTAATAGTCTAACGTCTTTACCAGTAATAGAGGATGACAAAGAACAGCCAGCATCCATATCAGGAAGAATAACTTTTTTATTAGGGCTCATTAATTTTGCAGTTTCTGCCATGAAATGTACTCCAGCCATTAAAATAATATCAGCTGAAGTTTTTGAGGCCTCAATTGCTAATGCTAAAGAGTCTGCAGAAAAATCTGCTACACCATGATAAATTTCTGGTGTTTGATAGTTGTGAGCAAGAATTACAGCATTCTTCTCTTTTTTTAATTTATTAATTTTATGAATATAAGGAGCGTGCACAGACCATTCAATTTCAGGCATAACCTTAGAAATTTTTTGATAAATAGGATCTGTTGCTTTACGCACTTCTTGTGTAAATTCCATGGGGATTTTTACCAATTTGAATCATGATTGTCATTCATTTATTATGGGACATATCGCGGTCGTGCTGAAATTGGTAGACAGGCACGGTTGAGGGCCGTGTGGACTTAGTCCATGAGAGTTCGAGTCTCTCCGACCGCACCAAAATGAATTTTATATAGGAGTTTTTGATGGATAAATTACTTTCAGTAATATTTATGGTTGGGGTTTTGCTTTTAGTTCTTCCAAGTTTTTTACAATCAAATTCTCATTTAAAGCAATTTCTTAAAAATCTCAGTATTTGGATTATTATAGTTTTAATAATTTTAATGGTTGTTTATTTATTTAAATAAGAAAATTAGTTTTTTATCCAATCCGGTTTATTAATATTTATTGAAGCTTCTTTAGTTTTAAAATTTGCTTCTTCATCAAAGTTTTCGTTTAAGTATTTAATTAATGCAAAAGGGTAGTCGCTATCAATCAAAACCTTACCTATTTCAATTTCATTATTATAAATACTTTCACCTTCGTGTAGTTTTCCATTAATTACATTTATTGGAAACAATCTTTTTGAAAGCTTGTTCTTTAATTTAATTCTTGCTGTATTTTCTTGGCCAACATAACAGCCTTTTTTAAAATCAATTCCATTTAATTCCTCAAAATTACATTCAATACCAAACAATTTGTCTTTCAATTTATTTAAATCTTTTGGAACTATTCCAAGGCTATGACTTAATGAATAATATTCTTTCAGGTTTGCATCGTTAAGATCTAGTTTTTTTAAAGATAAATAAAGTTTTTCTAAATTAATAATTAATCTAGCACCCAAATCCTTATTTCTTGGATCTAAAAATATTGGATCTTCTCTATATTTAATTGTGTATCCAGGTTGATCTTTTGCTTCATCAAAAGTTAAGAATTTTTCATGAGAAAATGCTGCTACAACAAATTCATTACTTAAATTTAGAATTTCAACTTTTGATCTAAGTTTATACAAGGATAATTGTTTGAATAACTCTTCTGCCTGAGGTTTTTCACAATCCAAAAGATATCCAGACTTATGTTTTACGATTATAAATTCATATAAAAATTTACCTTGAGGTGTAAGTAATGAACTAAAACAACTATTTGCATCATTTACTTTGTTTATGTCGTTACTGATGAGATTTTGAAGAAATTCTTTTGCATCTTCTCCATTAATATAAAGAATTGCTCTGTCATCTAAAATATAAACGTTTTTTATATTCATAATTGATTAATTATAGATTGTAATATAATAACAATTTCTCAAAATGTTAGATCTTATAATTAAAAACGGACAATGTTACATCGATGGTGAATTAAAAGATGTAGATGTTGCTATAAAAGATGGAAAAATTCATCAGATTGGACAAATTTCAGAAGAGGCAAAAGAGACAATCAATGCAGAAGGTCATACAGTATTACCTGGTTGCATAGATACCCAAACTCATTTTAGAGAACCAGGATCAACAGATACTGAGGATCTTCATTCAGGAAGTAGAGCAGCAATTGCAGGAGGTATTACAAGTGTATTTGAAATGCCCAATACAAATCCACCAACTTCTAATATGAAGGAATTTCAAAGAAAATTAGATCTCGCTAAAAATAGAATGTATTGCAACTATGCTTTTTATTTTGGAGCAACAGCAGACAATGCAGATGACCTAGCAAGTCTAGAGGGTTTGGAAGGTTGTTGTGGAATTAAGCTTTTTGCAGGATCCTCAACTGGAAATTTATTAGTTGCTGAGGAGGATGACATAGATAAGGTTTTTCAAAATGCTTCAAAAGTTGTGGCAGTTCATTCTGAGGATGAAGCAATTTTAAAAGTTAATAAGAAATTGATTAAAGAAGGTGATGTTCATACTCATCCAGTATGGAGAAGTGCAGAATGTGCAATAGCATCTACTAGAAGAATTGTTCGAATTGCAGAAAAGCACAACAAAAAAGCTCATGTGCTTCATATTACTACAAAAGAAGAGATTGATTTTCTATCTCAACACAAAGGTAACATTACATTTGAAATCACTCCTCAGCATTTAACGCTTTATGCTCCAGATTGTTATGACAAGCTTGGAACATACGCTCAAATGAACCCGCCATTAAGAGATAAATCTCATTATGATAGATTATGGTTTGGGGTGAGAAATAATTTTAATGATACTATTGGATCTGATCATGCCCCTCACTTAAAAGAAAATAAAGACAAGGTATATCCAAACACGCCCTCAGGAATGCCAGGAGTTCAAACTTTAATGCCTGTAATGTTAAATCACATCAATGATGGAAAATTATCTCTTAACCAATTAATGAACTTTGTTTGTGAAAATCCAGTAAAGATTTTTGGAATTAAAAACAAAGGATATATTAAAGAGGGCTATGATGCAGACTTTACAATTGTGGATATGAACAAAACTATTGAGATTAAAAATGAAAATATTGAAAGTAAATGTAAGTGGTCACCGTTTAATGGATTTAAATTAAAAGGAAAACCAACTCATACAATTATTGCAGGGAAAATTAAAATGCACGATGGAAATATTTTAGGTGATCCTGATGGTACACCTTTACAGTTTAACTAAGCTTTCCGGTAAAACTATTTACTAAAATTATACCTATCACTATTAAGAATAGTCCCATTATTGCTTGCCATGCTAAAGTTTGTTTAAAAAATATATATCCAAGTATTGCGATAGTAAAAATTCCAAGACCACTCCATGTAGCATACATTATAGCGATAGGAATCTTATCTGCTACAAAAGTTAAAAGATAGAAAGCACAAAGATAAAAGAATGCAAGAGCAGCCGTTGGGATTAGTTTTGTAAAATTTTGGGTTACAGGTAATAACATTGTACCAGCAACTTCAAAAAATACTGCACCTGCAAGAAATAAATATGTTTTAACCATTGTTTAAAATTTTGTGATTAATTAAGTCTTCTTTTATTTCTGTTAATATTGCAGGATCATCAATTGTTGGAGGGATTTTATATTCAACACTATCTGCAATTTTTCTTATAGTTCCTCTTAAAATTTTTCCTGATCTTGTTTTTGGTAATCTTTTTATAACAATCACTACTTTAAATGCAGCAACTGGGCCTATTTTATCTCTAACCATCTGAACACATTCTTTTGATATTGTATCATTATCTTTATCAACACCAGACTTTAAAACTACTAATCCAATAGGTAGTTGACCTTTTAATTTATCTGCAATTCCAAGTACCGCACATTCAGCAACTGATTGATGTTCAGATAATACTTCTTCAATCGCTCCAGTTGATAACCTGTGACCCGCTACGTTTATAATGTCATCAGTTCTAGACATAATCCAAATATAACCATCATCATCAATGTGACCTGCATCATATGTTTGGTAGTATCCTTCATAATTAGACATATAGTTTTCTTTATATCTTTGGTCTGCATTCCACAGAGTTGGAAATGTGCCTGGGGGCAAAGGGAGCTTCACAACTATGTCACCCATCTCATTTGGTTTTGCTAAAGACTGGTCCGGCTTTATGATTTTTACATCATACCCAGGAACAGCTTTGCAGGCTGAGCCATATTTTGTTTCCATCATTTCAATACCGGTACAATTTGAGCTTATTGCCCAACTAGTCTCTGTCTGCCACCAATGATCAATGACTGGTACTTTAAGTAAATTCTCAGCCCATTTAATTGTATCTGGGTCAGCTCTTTCCCCTGCAAGAAACAAGCTCTCAAAACTACTTAAATCATATTTTGAGAAAAATTTACCTTCAGGATCTTCTTTCTTTATCGCTCTGAAAGCTGTTGGAGCTGTAAAAAGTGATTTTACTTTATAATCTGAAATGATTTTCCAGAAAGCTCCTGCGTCTGGAGTTCCTACAGGCTTACCTTCAAATAAAACTGTTGTGCATCCCTTAAATAAAGGAGCGTAGACAATATACGAGTGTCCGACAATCCAACCAATATCACTTGCAGACCACCAAATATCATCTGCATCTATGTTATAGATATTTTTCATAGTCCATTTAAGAGCAACAATGTGACCTCCAATATCTCTTACTATACCTTTAGGGGTTCCGGTTGTACCTGATGTATACAAAATATAAGCAAACTCATTGGAGTTCATCTCAACACAATCTGCATCCTGTGCGTTAGAGATCACTTCTTCCCAGCTGACCTCATTTGGAGCATTTAATTTAACTTCATGACCAGGTCTTTGAAACAAAATCATCTTTTCAATTTTGTGATTGGCTATTTTTATTGCCTCATCAACAAGAGGCTTGTATTCAACTGTCCTTCCCGGCTCAAAACCACATGAAGCAGTCACTAATAATTTTGCTTTACTATCATCTATTCTGCTGGCAAGCTCATTTGAGGCGAAGCCTCCAAATACTACTGAGTGAATTGCGCCAATTCGAGCACAAGCAAGCATAGCAACCACTGCTTCAGGGATCATTGGCATGTAAATGATCACTCGATCTCCTTTATTAGCCCCTTGAGCTTTCAATGCCCCAGCAAATTTAGAAACTTTTGACCTTAATTCTTCATAAGTGAACTGACTTTTATTACCAGTGATGGGACTATCATAGATCAAAGCTGTTTTTTGACCTCTTCCCTGGTCAATGTGAATGTCTAAAGCATTATAACAGGTGTTTGTTACCCCATCTTCGAACCATTTATAGAAAGGTGGGTTAGATTTATTTAAAATTTTAGTTGGTTTCTTAAACCAAAAGATGTCTTCAGATGCCTCTTGCCAAAATTTTTCAGGATTTTTAATAGAATTTTCATAAATTTGATTGAATGTAGAAGACATAAAAATTTGATTCGAATTCCTTATTTTTTTTGATTTTTAACTTATAAATTGTATTTAATTTTAAAAATTAAGTAAAATCAATGCTTATTAGTGACAATTAAGTCTTCATAAAACTATTTTAATTTGCTATTAACCGCGGAATTGGCTTAGGGAAACTTAAGTCTAGTTTATATAAACTAAAATAAAAACTAACGAAGAGGGAGTTTTTTATGAAAAAACTTAAACTGTTTGCTTTAGCAGCTATGGCCTTGATAGGTTTTTCAGGTATAGCTATTGCAGCAGACGCAACGATGTTGAGCCAAGATGACTTCGTAGGAATTTCATTCTGGGTTATCTCTATGGGAATGTTAGCAGCTACTGCTTTCTTTTTCATGGAAGCAGGCAATGTCGCATCAGGCTGGAGAACATCAGTTATTGTTGCTGGTCTAGTAACTGGTATTGCATTCATACACTACATGTATATGAGAGAAGTATGGGTTGCTACTGGAGACTCACCAACTGTTTACAGATACATTGACTGGTTAATCACTGTGCCACTACAGATGGTAGAATTCTATTTAATTCTAGCAGCTATCAATAAGGCAAACTCTGGAATGTTCTGGAGATTGTTAATTGGTTCATTAGTAATGCTAATTGGTGGATACTTAGGTGAAGCAGGATATATTAATGCTACACTAGGTTTCATCATCGGAATGGCAGGTTGGGTATACATTCTTTATGAAGTATTCTCAGGTGAAGCTGGTAAAGCAGCATCCAAGAGTGGTAATAAAGCTCTTGTAACTGCATTCGGAGCAATGAGAATGATCGTTACAGTAGGTTGGGCAATTTACCCACTAGGTTACATATTTGGTTATTTAACTGGTGGTGTAGACGCTGACTCACTAAACGTTGTTTACAACTTAGCTGACTTCATTAACAAAATTGCATTTGGTCTAGTAATCTGGGCTGCTGCAACTAGTTCAAGCGGAAGAAGAGCTAAGTAATTTAGCTAAAATTTAAATTAAGGGCAGGTACAATTTTGTACTTGCCCTTTTTTTTTACCTTAATTAAATTATGTATAATTACTATATATATTTTTTTATTTATGGATGTAAAATTAGAAAAATGGCATCGATGTAAAGTTGATATAGAAGTCCTCAAAGAACTTTCAAAAAAATCTGATATTAGAGGGCTTCAACATGTTTCAGTCTTTTTTGGATTGTTATTAGTTACAGGAATTTTGGCATATATAACTTGGGGCACATGGTGGTCTGTTTTTTGGTTTTTGGTTTACGGAAACATATATGGTTTTTCAAATCCATTATGGCATGAGACAGGCCACAAAACCGCTTTTCAATCAAAATCTTTAAACGAATTTTTTTACTATATTTCTTCATACCTCTCAAATTTTGAACCAACAAGATGGAGATATACACATTTCGTTCATCATGGAAATACGTATTCAACAGAAAATCCATATGATCATGAAATTGAATATGGAAATAATTTAAAAGAAACTCCAAAAAATTTTTTAATTAATTTAATTCCTTTTATGGAACTTGTTTATTTTAAAAAAAGTATAGCTTATGAAATTATTCAACATGCATTGGGTGTAAAAACAAAAGTGATGCAAGACTGCATTCCTGAAAATGCACAATCAAAAGTTATATTTAATTCTAGAATTTTTGTTGCAATTTGGATTGCAATTATTTTGTGGTCTTTAATTATATTATCTTGGTTGCCAGTTTTGTTTTTTTTATTACCAAAATTTTATGGAAGAACTTTACATAAACTAGTTTCATTTACTCAACATGCTGGTTTAGCAAGAGACATTAAAGATCATAGATACACAACAAGAGAAATGTATTTAAACCCTATTTTAAGTTTTTTATATTGGAAAATGGAATATCATGTAACTCATCACATGTTTCCAACAGTTCCATCTTATAACTTGGATAAACTTCATCACCATATTAAAGATCAATTACCGAGAACAAATGATGGTTTAATTGATGCTTATAAAGAAATTATTCCTGCTTTAATGAAACAAAGAGAAGATTCTAGGTACTTTTTTAAAAAGGAAGTCCCTGAACCACAAAACGCATAAATCTGACCAAGTATGTTTTACTTACTTGCTGAATTTAGATAAGAAACTATATATATCGCATGGCAAAAATTACTTACAACACTCATGACAACAAAACACACACTATTGATGTCCAAAACGGATTAACTGTAATGGAAGGTGCAGTACAAAATGATATTCCAGGAATTGATGCTGATTGTGGAGGCGGAATGGCCTGTGCTACTTGCCATGTTTACGTCAAAGAGGAATGGTTAGATAAGCTTCCAGCAAAAGAAGATGGTGAAGAAGATATGCTTGATATGGCGTTTGAACCAAAGAATAATAGTCGATTAAGTTGTCAGTTAATTGTTTCAGATGAGTTGGACGGTTTAGAAGTAAACATTCCTTCAACGCAAAATTAAATGAATAAAACAGATGTATTAATTATTGGAGCGGGACCTACAGGATTATTTTGCGCTCATCAGCTCGGTATTATAGGATTGAGTTGTGAAATAGTGGATAATCTCGATAAAGCAGGAGGCCAATGTATAGAACTTTACCCTGATAAACCTATTTATGACATCCCAGCCATACCAGAGTGTACTGGAGAAGAGCTAACCAATAATCTTCTAAAACAAATTAAACCTTTCAATGTAAAATTTCATTTAAATGAAAGAGTAGAACAACTTAAAAAAACTGAAAGCCGATGGCATGTTAAAACTTCTGGTGTAGTAGAGTTTGATGTTGCAGCAATTGTAATAGCTGGTGGTGTTGGCTCTTTTGAACCTAGAAAGTTTCCAGTAAAGGAATGCGAGAAATTTGAGGGTAATTCTTTGTTTTATTCAATTAAGGATAAGTCAATATTTAAAGATAAGACTATTTCAATTTTTGGAGGAGGAGATTCTGCTTTAGATTGGGCTATAGAGCTTTCCAATACTTCGAAGGTAAATTTAATACATAGAAGAGATGGTTTTAGTGGAGCAGAGTCTAGTGTTCAGAAAGTTAAGGAACTTAATGATCAAGGAAAATTAAATTTATACACAAAATATCAAATGGACTCTATTTCTGGAGATAAAAAAATTAATAATATTAAGATAAAACATGATGAAGGTGAAATTAAAGAAATTAAATCTGATTATGTATTAGGTTTTTTTGGTTTAATTATGCAACTAGGTCCTATTTTAGATTGGGGTTTAAATATTGATAAAAAAACTGTTCAAGTAAATACTGAAAATTTTGAGACCAATATAGATGGAATTTTTGCAATTGGAGATATTTGTTCTTATCCAGGAAAATTAAAATTAATTCTTTCAGGTTTCCATGAAGGTGCTTTAGCTGCTAGAGGCTGTTTTAAATATGCAAAACCAGATGAAAAATTAAGATTTGAATTCACAACAACTTCTAAGGCTGCACAAGAGAGACTTGGAATCAAAAAATGATAGAGTTATTTTCTGCTAATACTCCTAATGGATGGAAAATTAGTATTATGCTTGAGGAAATAGGTTATGAATATAAATTAACTCCTGTTGACATATATAATAAAGAGCAATTTAAATCTGATTTTTTAAAAATAAGCCCTTTTGGAAAAATACCTGCAATAATCGATCATGAAAATAATAATAGTGTTTTCGAGTCTGGGGCAATTTTAACTTACTTAGCTGAAAAAAGTGGTAAGTTTTTTGATAAAAACGATAGACTCTTAATTAATCAATGGCTAATGGCTCAGGTGGGAACAGTAGGACCTATGTTTGGACAACATCATCAATTCCATCATTTTAATTCTGGGAAAAGTGAATTTGGAGAAGAAAGATTTTTTAATATTGTAAAAAGAATTTATGGAGAACTAGATACACGTTTAAAAGAAACCAAATATCTTGCTGGATCGAACTATACCATTGCTGATATTGCAACTTGGCCTTGGCTAGCTAGACATGAATGGCACGATATTGGTTTAAAAAATTTTAAAAACTTATCTAGATGGTATGAAGATATTGCTAAACGTGATGCAGTTATTAAAGGGTATACTTTCATGGACAAAGAGGCAAAAATACCAAAGCCTTAAATTTTTAGCCAAATAATCTGTAAAGGGTGCTAAGAATTCCGTATCCTGAAAATTCAATAGCAACAATAATGATTATAATTAATATTAGCTTTTTGTTCATTTTAAAAATAAATATAATAGCAGTATAATCCAGAAAAAAGGGTAGTAGAAATATATATATTTCTTCGCAAAAAGAAATGAAATTGAATTTTGTTTAGAGTTCTTTTTTTTCATTTTTAATCGTCCGCATGAACTTTTTCATCTTTTTCATGCTTTTCTTGTGCTGCTATCGTATACTTTGCAACAGGTCTTGCCATTAATCTTTTTAAACCAATTGGTTCAGCTGTATCTAAACAGTAGCCATAAGTATCTTCTCTAATTCTTCTTAAGGCTTTATCAATTTCTGATATTAATTTGATTTGTCTATTGATTGCTTTCATCTCTACATTACTATCAATATATGAGTTTGCTTGATCAACTATATCTGCAGAAATATTATTGTCGTCCATGCCACCATTATAAAGAGCTTCATTGTTTGATTTGATTAATTCTTTTTTCCACTCTGTAAGTCTAATACGGAAATAAACTTTATGTTTTTCGCACATATATTTTTCAGTATCTTTTGGAACATAATTTTTTGAAATTTTTATAGGTCCTTTAGATTCAACTTTTGTTACAGATGGTTTTGCTTTGCTTGCAACTTTAGTTTTTATTTTTGATACTTTTTTCTTTGCTTTAGCAGTCTTTGGCATAGTTCAAATTTGAGTTTCCGGAGTATATTCAGCAAATTAGGGGTGTCAAGCAACCTGATTTGTTATAAATAATTATAAATGACAGCTAAAACTAAAAATATAGATAATGTGTTTTATATTTTTGTTATATCTCATCTTATTTTTTGGACTTTGATTCCTTCTGTTACAAATCAAAATCTGCCTTTAGATACTATTGAGCATTTAGCTTGGGGAAGTAATTTGGATTGGGGCTATAGCAAACATCCTCCAATGGTTGCAGTTATATTAGAAATTTTTTACCAAATTTTTGGATCTCAGGATTGGGCTTATTATCTTCTTAGTCAAATATTTGTAATTATTTCTTTTTATTTCATATTCAAATTTTCTAAGGAAATTTTTAATAATAGTTTGTTAAGTTTAATTTCAGTTTTATTAATTGAAACAATTTATTTTTATAATTTTACAACTCCAGAATTTAATGTAAATGTTTGTGAATTACCTTTTTGGTCACTAACGATATATTTTTCATGGAGAATTTATAACACTAAGAAAATTAAGTTTTTAGACTGTTTTTTGGTTGGATTGTTTGCAGCATTTGGATTTTTGTCAAAGTACTTATTTCTATATTTATTGGTTTCAATTGATCTATTATTTATATATTTAATTTTTATAAAGAATGAGAGAAAATTTGATTTTAAATATTTAATTATAATTGAAGTTTTTTTAGTAGTTTTAATTCCTCATTTAATTTGGCTTTATAAAAATGATTTTGTTACAATTACTTATGGATTAGCGCGAACTGGACTTGAGCAGTCAAATTTAATTGAGCATATTAAATATCCATTTATCTTTTTGTTCAAACAAGCAGGCATATTAATACCTTTTTTCATTATGATCTGGATTTTAATAAAAAAATTTAAATTTAAATTTAATTTGAAAGATAAAAAGTTGCTTTTTTTATTAGCAATTAATGTTTTGCCATTTGTTTTGATGTTTTTGACATCATTTATTACTGGATCTAAAATTAGAACAATGTGGATGACACCTTTCTATTTATTTTTAGGTACTTTCTTTGTTTATATATTTCAATCTCAAATAAATATTAATAAATTAAAACCATTTTTTATGGGATTTGTTTTCTTTTTCTTTTTATCACCAGCACTTTACGCATATATTTCCATATCAAATGAAAACAAAAGAACGGATTATCCTGGAAAAGAAATAGCAATAAAAACTCAATATGCTTGGGATCAACAGTTTAAATCAAAAATTAATGTTGTATTTGGAGATGAGTGGGTAGGAGGAAATTTATCCTATCATCTTAAATCTAGACCTGTTTGGGAAGGTGTTGTTGAACGAGACAAACTAGATCAATTGAAAGATTATATGTGTCTCGATAATATTTGTATAGGGTCAAGATAGATGAAATATATAATATTAATCCCAATTTTTAACGACAGAGAGTCATTAAAATTATTGATTGAGAAGATTAATTATGAGATCAAAGATTTAAATCATGAAATATCTATAGTTGTTATAAATGATGCTTCTTCTCAACAGATTATTGATACCTATCCAAGTATAGAGAATATTAATTCGATTGAGATAGTTAATATGAGAGAAAATAGAGGCCACGCAAGATGCATCGCATCAGGATTAAAATATATTTTTGAAAAAAAAGAATTTGATTTTGTAATTCCTATGGATGGTGACGGCGAGGATAGGCCTGAAGAAATTAAAAATTTTGTTGGACTAGCAGAGAAATCAGGTGAAAGGTCTATAATAGGTGAAAGAGTTAAGAGATCTGAAAGTCTAATTTTTCAATTATCTTATCAGTTTCATAAATTTTTAACTTTAGCTTTTACTGGAAAAGCAATCAAATTTGGAAATTTTACATGCCTTTCTAAATTAACTGTGAAAAAAATGTTAGATGAAAAAGCTACTTGGAATAGTTTTTCAGGTGCTTTAAAAAAAATAGAAAAAGACCTTGTTTCAATGCCATCTATTAGAGGAAAAAGATATTTTGGCCCATCTCAAATGAGTTTTTTTAGTTTATTAAAACACTCTCTTTCAATCATTAGCGTCTTTAGAAAAACAGTTTTAATTCGATCGGCTTTATTTATTATTTTTTATATATTACTTATCAAAAGCTATGCTTCAGTAATCACTTCAATACCTTTAGCTTTGTTATTAATAATGATATATTCAATCTCTAGTTTAGCATTAAGAGAAAATATAGATGAATTTAATAATTCTTTAACAAATATTCACGATATTGATAAGATAAAATAAGTTATGAAAAACTTTTTTAGAAAAGTTGCATTTGGTATTAGTCCAAACGAGGAAGTTCCATCAGATCCATTAAATTGGGCAGTCAATCAAGTCGATGAAATCCCAGACTTTTCATGGAAAGGAAAAATATACTCTGAAAAAGAACTTAGAAAACATTATAGAGATTGGGTTTATGGTGACAGAAAAGTTTTACGAAAAAAATATAAGGACAATAAAACTCTTTATAAAACACACAAAGATATTTTAAGACACAAGACTGGTCAAAAATTTTGGGAGTCACTAGAAATATCAATTAGACATAATGAAGGTATCAATAGTAATCATCCTGTATTAGCAAAACTCTGGATGTTTTGGGGAAATTTTTTTGCAATTAGCGAAAAAGATTTTTTAGCAAATTATTCAACCGGTGCATATCAAAGAGAAGTTGTTCGACCAAATTTAAATCAATCATTTGAAAAAATGGTTTACGAAGTCACAACTTCTTGGGCAATGATCCACCACCTAGATAATAGTGAAAGTGCAGGACCAAAGAGTGTTACTGCTGGTGAAGAGTGGAGGCGTAGAAAAAAAGAACCTGCAACAATTAATGAGAACCATGGAAGAGAGCTCTTAGAATTACATACAGTTTCACCGAAAGCTGGATACACCCAAGAAGATGTCATTCAATTAGCATATATTATGACAGGCTGGCAACATAGATGGAGTAAACAAAATTTAGAAACAGGGAATGTTTGGTTTAACTCTGAATATCATCAAAGGGGAAAAAAAACTGTTTTAGGAAAAGAATATAAAAGAGGAAAAAAAGCTTTAGCAGCTGTGATCAAAGATTTGGTAAATCATCCTAATTGCAGAGATTTTGTTGCTGAAAGACTTTGTAGATATTTAATTACAGATGAACCCACAAAAGATATGAAGCAACCTATTATAGATGCTTTTAAAAAATCTGATGGATATTTACCAGAGATACACAAAGCAGCAATAAAAGTGGCATTTGATTACAACGATAAATATAAAAAATTTCAAACGCCTGAAAATTGGTTAATTCAAGTTGCAAAAATTGCTGATTTAAACTGGCCTCCATCACCAGAACTAATGGATAAATACGAGCTTGGTCAGAGACCGTTTGATTCACAAAGAGAACCTGAATGGATTTTACAAAATATTGGTCACCATCCTTATAGAGCAAAACAACCAAACGGTTGGTCAGACCATTCTGATGATTGGATTTCACCAGAATTATTAATTAGAAGACTTGTATACGCAAAAGCAACTTATAATTTTTCTAAAATGGAAAATAATAAAAATGCTGCATATTATGAAAGTATTGTTGAAAAAAATTTTGATAATCCAAGTAAAATAATGAAATATATAAACCAAAAAAATAGAGCTGTTGAAAAACATACTTTACTTTTTAACCATCCGGAGTTTTTAAAAGCATGAAGATATCAAGAAGAGATTTTTTAAAAACCACAGCTGTAACGTCATTATATCTTGCTGGTTTTGGAGCTGCGAGCCATGCAAATTCAGGACCAAAAAAAAATTTAGTTATAATTATGTTACGTGGTGGAATGGATGGTTTGTGTGCAATTCCTGTTAAAGGCGATAAAAATTTTGAAAAATTAAGAAGCAAAATAAATCTTGATAGAACTTTAAAGTTAACATCTGATTTTGATTTACACCCAGCATTAAAGACATTTAAAAGTCTTTGGGATCAAAACTTAAGTGCAGCAGTGCATGCAACAAATATTCCTTATACAGGTAGATCACATTTTGATGGTCAAAATTTAATGGAGTCAGGCGGAAAAATTCCTTACCAAGAAAAAACAGGTTGGCTTGGAAGAGGAATGAAAACAGCTGGGTTAACAGGGCAAGGATTAGCTTTGGCTCTCCCTATGCCTCTATTAATCAGGGGTGTTCCAATGAATAATAATTATTTTCCTGTGGGTCGTAGTCTGCCATATCCTGCAACTTTAGAATTAATAAAACAAGCATACAAAGAGCACGATGAAAAATTATTAAGTGACAATCTAGAAATAATTTTAACAAGAGATTTTAACAACAGATCAAGAGATGATGCTTGGATTTTAGCTTCAAGTGCTGGTACAGAGTTATCGAAACCAAATGGACCTAAAGTTGCAGTCTTTGAAGTGGATGGTTTCGACACTCATGCTGCACAAGGTGCAACTGATGGTGCTCATGCAGATTGTCTATCAGATTACGACAATATTGTTAGGTCTCTAAAATCTTCAATGTCTGAAGAGGCATTTAATAGTACTTTAGTTTTAACCCTAACTGAGTTTGGAAGAACAATTAAGCAGAACAGTAGTAACGGGACGGAGCATGGTTACGGCTCAGCTATATTAATGGCAGGAGGACTTGTTAAAAAAGCACAAGTTCATACAGATTGGCCAGGACTAAAGAAAAAAGAATTATTTGAAGGAAGAGATTTAAATTCTACAATAGACTCAAGAGCAATTTATGCATCTGCTATGTCTACAGTCTTTGATGTAGATTTCAAAAAAATCACTAAAGAAGTTTTCTGGGGTGAAAATTTACCAAATTTCTCTGATAAGCTATTTAAAGCTTAACATTAATCAGATAAGTTATTCTTAATTTTTATGAGTAAAATTAAGAACATACTTTTTATAATGGCTGATCAATTGAGGTGGGATTACTTATCTTGCTATGGTCATCCTCATTTAAAAACTCCCAACATTGACAATTTAGCAAAAAAAGGAGTTCAATTTGACTCAGCATTTGTGCAATCGCCAGTTTGCGGTCCTTCAAGAGCATCTTATTATACTGGTAGAACAGTTTTTAGTCATGGCTCTACATGGAACCAGGTTCCACTTCCAATTGGAGAATTAACCATTGGAGATTATCTACGAAAATCTGGGATAAGAACAGGAGTAGTTGGTAAAACACACATGAGACCAGATTTAGACGGAATGAGCAGACTTGGTATTACCAAAGATACTGAAATAGGATTGATTGTTAGTGAACCTGGGTTTGAACCTTATGAAAGAGATGATGGACTTCATCCAAATAACCAAATTAAAAATTCAAAAAAAACTTTATCTTATAATGAATGGTTAAATAAACTTGGATATGATGGACCCAATCCATGGAATGATTGGGCAAATTCTGCTGAGGGAGAAAATGGTGAAATATTAAGTGGTTGGCGATTAAGAAATTCTAACAAGCCCGCAAGAATTCCAGAAGAGCATTCCGAAACAGCTTTCATGACTAATCGAGCAATGGAATTTATAGAAGAAAGCAAATATAAACCATGGTTTTTGCATTTATCTTTTATTAAACCACATTGGCCTTATATGGCACCAGCTCCTTATCACAACATGTATTCTGCTAATGAATTTTATCCTGTTCACAGAAATGATGCAGAAAGAAATAATGATCACCCAGTTTACAAAGCGTTTATGGAAAATAGTATTTCCAAAACTTTTTCCAAAGATGAAGTAAGAAATACAGTGCTTTCAGGATATATGGGATTGATTAAGCAAATTGATGATAACTTAGGAAGGTTATTTAAATTTATAGAGAAAGCTGGTCATATGGAGGACACTATGATCATATTTACTTCAGATCACGGAGATTACCAAGGTGATCATTGGTTGGGAGAAAAAGAATTATTTCATGAGCAGTCAGTTAGAGTTCCAATGATTATTTATGATCCAAGTGAATATGCAAATAAAACTAGAGGAACAAAAGAACAAAGATTTATTGAGGCAATAGATTTGCTCCCAACTTTTTTGGATGCAGTAGAAAGTCCAGTTAGTAAACATAGATTAGAGGGAAATTCTTTAATTCCATTATTGAAAGGTGAAAGCACTAAAGATTGGAAAGAATTTGTTTTTAGTGAAATAGACTATGCTTTTAATGAAGCAAGAAAAATACTGAACATTGGAGCCTCAGATGCAAGAGCTTTTATGATTAGGAATAGTGATTGGAAGTATATTTATTATAAAGGATTTGAGCCGCAATTGTTTGATTTGAAAAATGATCCTGACGAATTTAATGATTTGGGAAAATCTGAAAAACATTCAAAGATTAGAGAAGATATGAAAGAATTACTTTTAAAAAGAATTATAGATAGAAAAAATAGAGTTGCGGCTACCGATGAGTTTGTAACAAAAGAAAGAGATTATACCAAAGATGATGGTATCATGATTGGTGTTTGGTAATTAATTTTTGTCATTTTCAATTTTCATTTTTTCACCAGTGCCGTTCCAATAACCTTTTTTATAAACTTCAGAATTTTTTGAATAATTTATAAATTGAAGAGCTTCCTCTCCCCAAATATTACAACTAATATTTATGTTTTTTCTTTGATCTAAAATACCAATAGAAAAGTGTTGTTGTTCCATACTATGAACTTTAATTCCTATAATAGTACCGCAAGTGGAACAAAAAATATTAGATATTGGTCTTCCATGATCTGTTTTTGTATCTTTATAGAAAGTTGGCATTTCACCTTGATATTCAATGTCCTCTTCATTAAATAAAACAAATGATCTAAAAGCACCACCACTTGTAGTTTGACACCAATTGCAGTTACAATTAACTTTCCATGTAGGTTCACCTTTAATTTTAAAAGTTATTTTTTCGCACTTGCAACGTCCACTATATTTTTTCATTATTTCCTCCTTATTTATTAAATCAATTTATATTAAGGTGTCATTAAACTTGGTAAATATAAACATATCGCAGGAAATGCAATAATCAATACAAGTCTAATTACATCTGTAAGTAAAAAAGGAACAGTTCCAAACCAAATAGTTTGAAGAGGAGTATTTTGCATCACACCTTTGATGACAAATAAATTCATTCCAACTGGAGGTGAAATTAAACCAAACTCAACAACTATAACTGCAAAAATACCAAACCACACAGGATCTATTCCTGCATCAACAATAACTGGAAAAAAAACTGGAATTGTTAAAAACAACATTGCTAAAGAATCCATTACAGTTCCAAGGACCAGATAGATTACACATATAACTAGAATAACTCCTAATGGCGTTAGTTCTAAATAATTTATAAAGTCAACAACAGCAAAAGGTAATTGAGTGACTGTAATTAAGTAGTTAAATATACTTGCTCCAATTACAATTAAATATAAAGAACCTACAGTTTTAATTGTTGTCCATAAGGCTTCTTTCAATAAGTTTAATGTAAGTTGCCCTCTAGCAAAAATAAATATCAAAACCAAGATCACTCCAACTGCAGCACTTTCTGTAGCTGTAAAGAAACCTAAATAAAGACCGCCCATTATAATTGCAAAGATTAAAAAAATTGGGAATACTTTTGAAATTGCTGAAATTCTCTCGTTAAGAGGCATCTTTTTTCCGTAACCTCCATGAGACGGATATATTACGAGATAAACTCTAATTGCAATCATGTATAAAATTACTGCTATTAGACCTGGAATTAATGCTGCGAAGAAAAGTTCTTGAACCGATTGTTCTGTTAAATATGCATAAATTACTAATATAACACTTGGTGGAATTATAATCCCAAGAGTTCCTCCAGATGCAATCGAACCACTTATCAAAGCATCGCTATAACCATGTCTTTTCATTTCAGGTCCTGCCATTTGGGACATCGTTGCAGCGGTTGCAATCGAGGATCCACAAATCATTCCAAATCCTGCACAAGCACCAACAGTAGACATTGCTAATCCACCTTTGTAGTGACCAACAACTGCGTAAGCAGCATCATATAAATTTCGTGATAAGTTTGCACTATTAGCAAGATTTCCCATCAAAACAAAAAGAGGAAGTACTGATAAAGTATATTTTGATACCGCATCAAAAGGTGCAGTGCCTAAAACAAAAATAGCTGGATCAAAACCAGATATTAATGCAAATCCAGTGAACCCTACAAGCAACATTGCAATTCCGATTGGAATATTTAAGACCATTAGTATTAAGACTGCTGCAAAAGCTATACCTCCATTAATGATTGGACCCATTTCCATTAAATATCTTCCTTTATAGTCTTTGATTGAGATAATTCTTTAATAAACCAAAAAATAATAGCTAATACACTTAGCCACATACCAAAAGCACAAATAAAATAAAAAGGATAAAAATATAGTTCTAAATCAATTGTAACTCTTTCATTTGACATAAATTTCAATGATGTTTTCGTAGTTGCATAAGCCATTAAAGACATAATAATTATCATTAAAAAAAATTTAAGAATTATTAGCCAAGTTTTAAATATTCCTAAATTTAAATTATTAATAAAATCAGCAGATACATTTGCGTTTAAGAAAAAAGCTCTTGGCATTGCTAAGAAAGCAACTAAAGCCATACCAATTTCAACCAATTCGATCGTTCCTGTAACAGGAGAGTTTAAAAATCTTCGACCAAATACGTCACAGAAAGTTAATACTGATAATAGTAAAAGTATTAAACCAGAGGCAATGGCTGAGTAATCAAATATTTTATTCATATTTTAAAAAACTATCTTCAAATATATGAAACATTAGCATATAAGGTTGGTTTAAAACAGAAAGTATTATTTATGAAGTTTATTTCTTATACGCATAACGATGAACATAAATTTGGTATTTTGGATAATGATATTATAACAGATCTTACAGGTAAAATATTAGGAGCAACTTCTTTAAAAGATTTAATTTTAAAAAAAGGTATCTCGGAAGCAAAGAAATATGCTTCTGCAAACCCTGGTAATTTGAGTGTAAAAGATATTAAATATTTACCACTAATACCAAATCCTGGAAAAATTATTTGTGTAGGATTGAATTATAGTGAACATGTTAAAGAAACCAATAGAACTGTTGAGGAAAATCCTGTAGTTTTTCATCGTTTCCCAGAAAGCCAAACTGCACATTTACAATCAATTCAAAGACCGATTGCTTCTGATAATTTAGATTTTGAGGGTGAGATGGCTGTAATAATGGGAGAAGCTGGCAAACATATAAAACCCGAAGATGCTTTAAAACATATAGTTGGTTATTCTTGTTATAATGAAAGTACCATTAGAGATTGGCAAAGACACACAAGACAATTTGGAATGGGAAAAAATTTTGAAAAGACAGGAAGCTTTGGACCACACATGGTTCTTGCTGAAGATATCAAAGATTATAAAGAGCTTACTCTTGAAACTAGATTAAATGGTGAAGTCATGCAAAATGCAAAATTAAGCCAATTAATTTTTGATATACCAATATTGATTTCTTATGTTTCCAAAGCAATGGCATGGAGAGCCGGAGATGTATTGGTTACAGGAACACCAGGAGGCGTTGGATTTAAGAGAAACCCACCAGTTTTCATGAAACCTGGTGACAAAGTTGAGGTAGAAGTGAGCCAAATTGGTGTTTTATCTAACACAATTAAAGATGAAATAATCTAAATTTCAAGTTACAATTTTAGAATAATTTTAAACAATAAGGGGATAATTTTATGAAAAAGAAATTAATTGGGTTAATTATTGGAATTTTTTCTTTCAGTATAGTAAGTGCATCTTCTGCAACTGAACTTAAGTTAGCGACTTTTGAACCGCCAAAAGCATTTATTGCAAGTAAAATTCTTGCAGCTTGGGCAACAAAAGTTAATCAATGTTCAGCTGGAGCATTAAACGTGAAAATGTATGCTGGTGGAGTATTAGGAAGTCCTCCTAAACAGTATGATATCGTAACATCAGGTGTTGCAGATATTTCATGGACAGTTTTAGGATACATTGGAGGTCAATTTCCTTTAAGTTCAGTAATTGAATTACCGTTTCTTACAAGAACGTCTAAAGCTGGAACTACAGCTCTAAATACTCTTTTTAATGAGGGATATTTAGATAAAGAAATGGCAGGAATTAAAGTAATTGGTCTTCACTCTAATCCTGGATATCAAATTCATATGAAAGATACTAAAGTTGTTAAACCTGCAGATTTTAAAGGTAAAAAAATGAGAGTACCAAGTAAAATTGCAGGAACAATTTTAAAAACTTTAGGTGCAACTGGAGTGAAAGTACCTGCTCCGGGGACTTCTGAAGCTTTAAGCAAAGGTGTTGTAGATGGAACTCCATTTCCATACACTGCTGTAGGTTCATTCAGATTGTTTGATGTAACCAAGTATCATACTGAAGTTAATATCACTAACGCTACATTTGGTTTAATTATGAATGAAGATAAATTCAATAGTTTACCAGCTGGAGCACAGGCTTGTATAAATAAATTTAGCGGCCATGCTTTTGGTGACTGGGCGTCAGGTTTGATTGATAATCAAAATGCAATTATGAAAAATGAAATCTCAAAAAGAGATGGGCATGAAATTATAATTGCTTCAGATGATGTTATTGCCGAGTATAAAAAAATCTTGGCGCCAATTGAGTCTAATTGGTTAAAAGAAATGAGTGGAAAAGGTCTTGACGGTGATGCTGTTCTAAATAGAGCAAGAGAAATTATCACTGCTGTAGAGGGCTAAAATAACACACACTATTTATGAGCCCACATTTTATGCGGGCTCATTTAATTTAAGGAATTTTAATGGCTATAAAAGCTCTAAGTTATATTGGAGTAAACTCAGATAAATTTGAAGATTGGTCTTATTACAGTCAAAAAAATTTAGGAATGCAATTGGTTGATAGAGGAAAAGGTATTTTATCTTTTCGAATGGATGATCAAAAACAACGTTTAACTATAACTGGTGATAAAGGAGATAATCTAGGTTTTTTAGGTTGGGAAGTTGAAAATAAAGAAGATTTAAAATTTTTTGCCTCTAAATTAGAAAAAAATAAAATTGAAGTAAACCAGGGAAAAAGTTCATTTGCCGATAAGAGATTTGTAGAAGATTTAATTTATTTTGATGACCCACAAGGAAATAGAATTGAATTAGTTTATAATCCAATGAATGATAGTGATCCATTTAAACCAGGTCGTCCTATCTCTGGATTTAAAACTGGTGCCTTAGGTATGGGTCATGCTGTTGTTCATGTTAAAAAAATCGATGATTTGATACCATTTTATACAGAAGTTTTAGGTTTTAAAATTAGTGACTACAGTCACACACCAATTTCTTTATGTTTTTTTCATGTTAACGGAAGACATCATAGTTTAGCTTTATTTGGATCAGGTAGAACAGGCTTCCATCATTTTATGGTAGAATACAATAGTCTTGATGATGTTGGTCAAGGATATGATTTATTACAATATGAAGATAATAAAATTGCTTATACTTTAGGAAGGCACACAAATGATTATATGACTTCATTTTACTCAATAACACCATCAGGTTTTTTTATTGAAAATGGTTGGGGTGGAAGAATTATTGACCCAAATACATGGAAGCCAATAGAAACTTTTGAAGGGCCAAGTTTTTGGGGTCATGAAAGACTATATTTACCAGATGAAGAAAGAATGAAATTTAGAAATAAAAGATTAGAAACCGCCTCAGAAGGAAAACAAGCACCACTTTTTATTGATTGCCCTTGGTTATATTCAAATACTATAAACAAAAAATAACAGGATTATTATTTTGTAAATGAAAAAGTATGATGTTGTAATTGTAGGTTTTGGCCCAACGGGAGGCACTTTAGCAAATTTATTAGCTTTGCATGGTTTTTCAATTTTAGTTTTGGAAAAAGAAAAAAGTTTTTATCCATTACCACGAGCAGTACATTTTGATGACGAGGTTATGAGAGTATTCGAAACAATTGGTATAACTAACACTTTTTTAAAACACACAATAATTAATAAAGGAACAAAGTTTGTTGATAAAAAAAATAGAGTAATTTTAGATTGGCCAAGACCAAGAGAAATCACCGAGAATGGATGGTATCCTAGTTATAGATTTAACCAACCTGATTTAGAAAGAGAACTTAGAAAGAAATTAAAGTCTTACAAAAAAGTTGAAATTAGACAAAGTTCTAATGTTAAAAAAATCATAAATAAAACAAATAATGTAAATATTACATTTGAAGACAGTAATTCAAAAAAAATATTTAATATTAAATCAAAATATTTAATTGGTTGTGATGGCGCTAATTCAATAACAAGATCACAAATGAAAACTAAAATGAATAATCTTGGTTTTACTCAAAAATGGGCTGTAATAGATTTAATACTAACCAGAGAAAAGAAAAATTTACCAGATAGAACAATCCAATATTCAAATCCTGCAAGACCCGCTACTTATTGTAGAAATGTAGGTAAAAGAAGAAGATGGGAGTTTGCAATTAAAAAAACTGAAAAAATAGAAACCATTCTTTCTGATAAATATATTTGGAATTTTTTAAAACCCTGGCTTAAAAAAAGTGAAGCCAAAATGGAAAGAAAAACTATCTATACATTCCAATCTGCATTAGCCAAAAGTTGGAAGAAAGGCAGAATTTTTTTAGCTGGAGATGCTGCTCATTTGATGCCACCATTTATGGGTCAAGGAATGTGTGCTGGTATCAGAGATGTTTCAAATCTTGCATGGAAGATTTCACATTGTTTAAAGAATGAGCATAATGATAAGCTTTTAAATACCTACCAATCTGAAAGATTTTCAAATGTTAAAGAGTACATAGAAACTACGATGCGTATGGGAGAATTTGTAAATGCAGTAGGAAAGTCCCCGATAACTAATAATATTTATGCAGATAGCAAAGGTAGAAAAAGTATGAAATCAATAAAACCTAGACTTGGACATGGCTTAGGCGATTTAAAAGATAAGTTGCGAGGAAAAATTTTTCCACAATTTATAATTAAGAATAATAAAAAATTAGATGAAAAGTTTTCTTTAAAACCTGCTTTAATTATATCTGATCAAATTAAAAAAAATATATCTTCAGAAATTAAATTAATAAAATCTAAAAATATTAAAAACTTAGAACTCTTTTTTAAGGAACATAACTGTAAAGCTATTATAGTGAGACCAGATAGATTTATTCTCTCTTCATGTACATCGGTTAAAAATTTTAATTCTAATTTAAATAAGAATTTATCTTTATTAGCTTAATTTAAATAATTTATTTATTGCATCAACTTTCATATGATTATCAGATGCAATTTCACCATTAGGCATGAATAATGAATTTTCAAATCCAACTCTAATTTTACCTCCAAGGCTCACAGCTTTTTCCAAGCAGCTCATTTCTTCCTTTCCAAAGGCACATATTGACCAATCAAGTTTTATATTTTGCTCTTCCATTTTTTTTATAAATAAAGAAATATTTTCTGGATAACTTATTCTTCCACTATAATGCCCAATAACAAATAAACACCAAGCCCCATTAATTTTAATTTCTGCTTTACTAAGTAGTTTGATTAACAAATCTATATCTTCAGGCTGATAAAGTATGTGTTGAATTTTTGTTCCTGTTTCAGTTAAATACTTGTAAAGTTTAATATCCTCGTTTTCTGGATTTCTTGAAGGGATTAATTCTGATGTTCCAATTGATGCTCCTGGTGGTGTTACATCATATGCAAGCTTTCTCATATCAGCTGGAGAGTATTTTCCAACTGCTTCAGTAGTAACTTGTATATGCATGTTTGGTACTTGATGCTCTAATTCGTTTAACGCTTCTTTATAAAGTCCAGCGTCCAAAACGTGTTGTCCTTCTTTATCTCTAACATGCAAATGTATTGCACCAGCACCAGCTTCGTAACATAATTTTGCTGTTTCTACTGTTTCGCTTATTGTTAATGGAACAGCTGGATGATCTTTTTTTATTTTTCTAGCTCCATTTGGAGCTACCATTAACTTTGGTAATTTTTCTGGCTGATAAAAACCCATAAATTTATATTAGTTTAACTTAGCTATATTGTAAAAAGATTTCTAGTTTTTGTGCTAGAATAATGGAATGAATATAAGTCAAAAAAAACTAGAAAAATCTAAAGGCAGATTAGAAATAAAAATAAAAGATCAAAATTTACAAAAACTTTTTCAACAAGGATCTTTAAAAGCTTTGATGCCAGATTTTCATGAAAATTTAAAACAATTAATGCTCATCAATACTGCTGGTGGAATTACTAGCGGAGATGAATACAAATACGATATAGAGATTGATAAATCAAAACTTTGTATTTCAACTCAGGCGGCAGAAAAAATTTATAGTGGGTTTGGTAGTCCAGCCAATTTAGAAATTAATTTAAATTTATTAAATAATTCAAGTTTATTTTGGTTACCTAAAGAATTAATTTTATTTAATAATTGTAATTTAAAAAGAAAAATAAATTTTAATTTATCAAAAGATTCAAACCTATTCCTTTGTGAAAATATTATTTTTGGACGTACTTCAATGAAGGAGACATTTGAAAAAGGATATTTTTCAGATTTTTGGAATATTAATATTGATAAAAAATTAATTCATACTGAAGCAATAAATACAGGTTTATTTGAAAAAAAATATTTGAATAGTTTTTCGACATTAAATAATAATTCTGCAGTTGCGACAATTATTATTGTAGGAAATAAGTTTTTGAATAATGTTAATAATCTTTCTGAAACTTTAACTAACAATGAAAATACAACTTCAAATTATTCTCATTGGGATAATAAATTGATCGTAAGACTTTTATCTAAAGATAGTTATAATCTTAAATTTGCAATTGATAAAATTTTGCCTTATTTTTTTGAAGGTTCAAAAATACCAAAAGTATGGAATATATAAATGAAACTTACTCCTAGAGAAAAAGATAAACTTTTAATAAGCCTTGCAGCAATTGTCGCTAAAAATAGATTATCAAAAGGTATAAAATTGAATTATCCAGAGGCTATCGCTTTAATAACAGATTTTGTTGTCGAGGGAGCTAGAGAGGGCAAAAGTGTTGCAGAACTGATGGAGGCAGGAGCTCATGTTGTTAAAAAAAAGGATTGTATGGAAGGTATTCCAGATATGGTGAAGGAAGTTCAAGTAGAAGCTACTTTTCCAGATGGAACTAAATTAGTAACAGTGCACAAACCTATAAGGTAATAATTATTATGAAGCCAGGTGAGGTAATAACAAAAAAAGAGGAAATAGACTTAAATAAAGACTCCAGAGTTACTAAGATAAAAATTTCTAATTCTGGAGATAGACCTGTGCAAGTAGGAAGCCATTATCATTTTTTTGAAACAAATGAGTATTTACTGTTTGATCGAGAATTAGCATATGGAAAGAGATTAAATATTCCTTCAGGAACTGCTGTAAGATTTGAACCAGGTCAATCCAAAGATGTTGAGTTAATAGAAATAAAAGGATTAAAAAAAATATATGGTTTTAATAAGAAAGTTATGGGTAATTTATAATGGCTAAAATTTCCAGGGCAGCTTATGCAGATATGTATGGGCCTACTACAGGAGATAAAGTAAGGCTCGCAGATACTGACTTAGTTATTGAGGTTGAAAACGATCTAACCACTTATGGTGAAGAAGTAAAGTTTGGTGGTGGAAAGGTAATAAGAGACGGGATGGGTCAATCTCAAATCAGCAGAGAAAAAGGAGCTGCTGATACAGTTATTACCAATGCTTTAATAGTTGATGTAAATGGAATTTATAAAGCTGATGTTGGTTTAAAAGATGGAAAAATATTTGAAATTGGTAAAGCAGGTAATCCAGATACTCAATCTAAGGTAAATATTATTATTGGTCCAGGAACAGAGATAATTGCAGGTGAGGGAAAAATTTTAACAGCTGGAGGTTTTGATAGTCATATTCATTATATATGTCCTCAACAAATTGATGATGCTTTGCACTCAGGTATTACAACCATGCTTGGAGGAGGGACCGGACCAGCGCATGGAACACTTGCAACAACGTGTACACCCGGACCTTGGCACATACAAAGAATGATTCAATCTGCTGATGGTTTTTCTATGAATTTAGCTTTTGCTGGAAAAGGAAATTCTTCTTTACCAGAAGGTCTTCAAGAACAAATTCTAGCAGGAGCTTCAGCTTTAAAATTACATGAGGATTGGGGAACCACTCCTGGAGCAATTGATAATTGTTTAAATATTGCTGATAAAAATGATGTGCAAGTAATGATTCACACAGACACTTTAAATGAAAGTGGGTTTGTGGAAAATACTATCAAAGCAATTAATAAAAGAACTATTCATGCTTTTCATACAGAGGGAGCTGGTGGTGGTCATGCACCAGATATAATTAAAGTTTGTGGAGAAGAGTATGTCATTCCTTCTTCAACAAACCCTACAAGACCATACACAGTTAATACAATAGAAGAACATTTGGATATGCTGATGGTTTGTCACCATCTTGATAAATCTATTCCAGAGGATGTAGCATTTGCTGAAAGTAGAATCAGACGAGAAACAATTGCAGCAGAAGATATTCTTCATGACATGGGTGCATTTTCAATTATCGCATCAGATAGTCAGGCTATGGGTAGAGTTGGAGAAGTTATCATCAGAACTTGGCAAACTGCACACAAAATGAAAGTTCAAAGAGGAAGTTTACCAGAGGAAAAAGGGGATAATGATAATTTTAGAGTTAAAAGGTATTTAGCAAAATATACAATTAATCCAGCAATTGCTCATGGAATTTCAAAACATATTGGTAGTATTGAAAGAAATAAACGAGCAGATTTAGTTTTGTGGGATCCAGCATTCTTTGGTGCAAAGCCAGAAATGATACTAATAGGAGGAAGTATAGCTTGTGCACAAATGGGAGACCCAAATGCATCAATTCCAACTCCTCAGCCAGTATATACTAGACCAATGTTTTCATCATTTGGAACTTCTTTAGAGAAATCCTCAGTAATTTTCACAAGCAAACTAGCTATTGAAAAGAATTCATTAAAAGACGCAAGCATAAGAAAAGACTTATTACCTGTAGAAAACACAAGAGTCATATCTAAAAAAGACATGATTTTAAATAACAAGTGTCCAAAAATTGAGGTTAATCCTGAGACATACGAGGTAAAAGCTGATGGAGAGATAATTACCTGTGAACCAGCTAAAGAACTCCCTTTATCACAAAGATATTTTATGTTTTAGCTTATGGATAATTGTTTTTTAATAATTAATAAAATAGGCAAAAATAAAGCAAAAGATCACATATCTTTATCATATGATGAGCGATTTTTAAGAAGAAAAAAACTTGTTTCAGATAATGGTTTTGAATTTTTAGTCAATTTACCAGAGACAAAATCACTTTCAGAAAATCAAGCGTTTAGGCTTCAAAGTGGAAATTTTATTTTAATCAAAAACAAAAAAGAAAGTTTATTAGAAATAAAAGGAAAAAATTTAATGCAATTAATTTGGCATATTGGAAATAGGCATATGCCATGCCAAATCGAAAAAGATAGAATTTTTATTCAGTATGATGAAGTGATAAAAAAAATGATATTAAAATTAGGTGGAAAGGTTAAGAAAGTTTTAAGACCTTTTAAACCAGAGGGAGGAGCATATGGAATTGGTAGAACCCATAGCCATAAACACTAAATTAAAAAATAAAAAAGATTTGAAAGAGTCTTTACAAATTCTTCAAACTTGGTTTTCACCATCATTTCCTATTGGAAGTTTTTCATATTCTCATGGTTTAGAGGCGATGATTAATGATAATTTAATTAAGTCAAAAGAAGATATTTTGGATTATTTAAAATGTATCTTAAAATATGGAACTGGAAAAAATGATATAATTTTAATGAAATATACCTATAAAGGGGAAGATTTAAATGAACTTGCTCTATCACTTTGTCCAAGCAAAGAAAGAAAAATTGAGTCTGTTGAAATGGGTAATGCATTTAGAAAAGTTTTAGCTGATAGTTGGGATTTTAATATTAAAGAAAACACCGCTTATTCAATTGCAGTTGCTAAAGCTGCTAAACACTTTGGTATACCTTTAAACTTAACGATAGTATCTTATCTACAATCCTTTGTATCAAACTTAATAAATGTTAGTATTAAACATATACCAATTGGACAAAAAATTGGTCAAGACTGTATAATTAAGACTTATGATTTAATTAGAGAAATAGAAAAAGAAAGTGAAAATTTAAATTTAGAAGACTTAGGTGGAATTTGTTTTAATAGTGATATCTACAGTATTAAGCATGAAAATTTAAAAACACGAATTTATAAGACATGAAAAATATAAATGGACCATTAAAAGTTGGAATAGGTGGACCCGTTGGTGCAGGTAAGACAAGTTTAACAGCTGAATTGTGTAAATTTTTATCAAAGAAAATTTCTATGGCTGTAATATCAAACGATATTTATACAAAAGAAGATGCAGAATTTTTGATGAAAGTCCAAGCCTTACCTTTAGAGAGAATTAAAGGAGTTGAAACGGGAGGGTGTCCACATACTGCGATACGTGAAGATGCTTCAATTAATATGCTTGCTGTAGAAAACATGAAAAAAAAATTTCCTGATCTTGATTTGATTTTAATCGAGTCTGGTGGAGATAATTTAGCGGCAACTTTTAGTCCTGAATTAGTAGATCTATCTATTTATGTTATTGATGTTGGTATGGGTGGAGATATCCCTAGAAAAGGTGGCCCTGCCATTCAAAAATCAGACTTATTAATCATTAACAAGACTGATTTAGCTCCACATGTAGATGTTAATCTTGAAACCATGAAAGAAGACGTAAAAAAGGCCCGAAACGGCTTGCCTTATGTTTTTTGCCAGATGAAAAAACAAATTGGCGTTGAAGATGTTGCCAAATTTTTATTTTCATCAGGTGGACTATAGAGTTTTGATTTAAGCTCTAATTGTTGGCAAGCAATAGAAATCAGCCGTATCAATTTTAGAAGAATACTGTCTTCGCATATTCCACTTTTTATGAACCCCAGCACTTGCAACACTCAAGGTAGATCTTCCGTATCGATGATTAGTATTATCAATTGATCGCATTAAGCTATTTATCTTTTCATCCTTTTCAGAGGTAAACAAATTTGTTTTATCACTTGCATTAGATAATCCTGTTAGCATCACACCTGCTTTTTGATAACGATAACCATTTTTAAAAATGTTTTCCAATATCGAAACTGCTGTCTTAACTGTTTCGATACTATTATTTGTTGCTATAGGAAAATCAACTGTCTTCGCATTTGAATAGTAACCAAAGTTTCTTTGGAAAGGACTTGTTCTAACAAATACAGTAATTGCTTTTGCAACTAAAGACTCTGATCTAATTTTTTCAGATGCATTTAAACAATAATTTGCAACTGCTTCTTTTAACTCTTGGAACGTTTCAATTCTTTTTCCAAATGATCTTGAAACTACACAGCTCTTTCTTTTGGTAGTCGTAGTCTCTAATCCAATACAAGAAATTCCTCTAAGCTCCATTGCAGTTCTTGAACTTAAAACATTAGAAGATTTTTTGATCCAGGTATTAGACTTATTCTTTAATTGCTTAGCATTATAAATTCCATGTTTTTGATAAAACTTTGTAAGTTGTCTTCCAACTCCCCAGATATCGTTAATTTCAACTTTTTCTAAAATAGGATCCAAGTTATCTATTCCAATTAAACTTGTTACCCCTGATTGTTTTTTCTTTGCAATATGATTTGCAACTTTACTTAAAGTTTTTGTATTTGCTATTCCAATACTGGTTGGAATACCAGTCCATTGTAAAACTGTTTCTCTAATTTCTTTTCCAACTTTTTCTACTTCACTATCAGGAAAGTTTGACAAATCTAGAAAAGCTTCATCAATTGAATAAACTTCTATTTCTGAATTAAATCTTTTAAGAGTTCGCATCACTCTTCTAGATAAATCTCCATATAAAGAATAATTAGATGAGAAAACTTCAACTTTATTTTTAAGAATAATATCTTTTGCTTTAAAATAGGGTTCACCCATTTTAATTCCTAAAGCTTTTGCTTCATTTGATCTTGAAATAATACAGCCATCATTATTTGATAAAACAACAACAGGCTTTTTTCTTATTTTTGGATTAAATAATCGTTCACAGGAAACATAAAAAGAATTACAATCAATTAATGCTATTTTTTTAGTACGTTGAATGGATGACATAAGTAACAACCCCCCAAATAAAAATATCTTGTTCTTCGTTAATTAAAATTCTGTCAGAAAACTCTTTAGATCCAGAAGTTAAAAATTTTTTGTCTCGTTCTTGAACTAAAGTTTTAACTACAAGTTCATCATGAACATTTGCAATCACGGTTGAAAAGTTTTTTGGTTTTAAACTTTTATCAACCACTAATAAGTCACCATCATTAATCCCAACATCAACCATTGATTTACCTTGAACTCTAATGATGAAAGTTGCCGGAACATTTCTTATTAAATGCATGTTCAGATCAATATCTTCTTCGATATAATCAGTAGCAGGGGAAGGAAAACCAGCGCCTGCTTTATGTAGATAATAAGGGATTGTTAGTTTCATGTTCTTGTTTTGTTCTAATTTATAGACCATTTATACAATACACTCAAGAGTTTGTATTTTGAGTCCGTAATTGAATCAAAAGTGAATCAAAACGTGAACATCGAAAACAACATTTGGTGGACATGTGGATAACTTTTACAATAAGTAGTCTTAAAGTGATTTGAAAAGGAAAATTATGATTTGTATTAAAGCTGATATTCCAGATGAGTTAAACGAAATAGATGATGAATTAAAAGCAGTTTACCATAGCAAAGATACTGTTTGTTTTTTCATATTAAAAACAAGAGAATTAAGAAATAAGTTTATAGAAGAAACCAAGGGAATGAACAAAAGTGAGAGAGAAAAAGTTTATGAGCTATATAATAGTAAATAAGTAAAAATTATGAATGTTTTAGATTTTGTAATGGTTGGTTCTAATGATTATAAAAAATCAAGTGAGTTGTATGATGCAATTCTGGAACCATTAAAATTAAAAAAAACTGTAACAACAGAAAAATATATTGGTTACGCTCACTCAAGTGATCCTGACAAAACTCTATTCTATGTAACAAGCCCTGTAAATGGTGAACCAGCAACATTTGGTAATGGAACACAAATAACTTTATTAGCAGAATCTAAAGAAGCAGTAGAAAAGTTTTACGAAATTGCAATGTCAAAAGGAGCTACTGACGAGGGAGAACCGGGAGTAAGAAGTGATGGAAATTATTATGCTTATATCCGTGACTTTGATGGAAATAAGATTGCAGCTAAAAGTAATTTAAAATAGAAATGAGGTAGATATGAAATTAAATTGTCATTGTGGAGCTGTTGAAGCAGAAATTAATGCTACAGTTAACGAATTAGCAAAAATTGTAAGATGTAATTGTTCTATTTGTAAAAGAAAAAATGCAACAATGGGTATGGTCAAAAATGAAGACTTTAAAGTTACCAAAGGGGAAGATAAATTAAAACTTTATCAGTACCATACTAAAGTTGCCAACCATTACTTTTGTACTGAATGTGGAATTTACACTCATCACAATCCAAGAAGTGCACCTGCTATGACTGGTTTTAATTTAGGGTGTGTTGATGAAGTTAAAGTAGAAGATTTAAAAGAAGTAGCTAACTTTGATGGTCTAAACCATCCAATGGATCAAATAAAATAAAACTCCAATGAAATTATCTGAAGAGTGTTTTAAGAAAGTTAAAAAGGATTGTTTTAAATTTATTAAATCACAAGAAACATCAACCGAAAAGTTTGGAAATAAGGAGGGGATGATTAAAAATTTTTTAATTCCAATATGTTTTTGGATTGCAAAAAAAGCAGATAAAAAAAAACCTTACTTTGTCGGTTTAGCTGGAGGACAAGGAACAGGTAAAACAACTATTAGCTCCATTATAAAGATAATATTAGAAAAATATTTTAAACTAAAAGTATTAAAGATTTCTATTGACGACTTTTATAAAACTAGAAAAGAAAGAATAAGTTTGTCAAAAAAAGTACATCCAATGTTGCTAACTAGAGGAGTTCCAGGTACACATGATATAAACATGATGTTAGATTTCTTTAAAAAATCAAAAGCAAAAAAATTTAAAAAAATGAAATTACCAGCTTTTAACAAGGCAATTGATGACAGATTTCTTAAAAAGAAATGGGACGCAATTAATAAAAGACCAGATGTTATTATTTTTGAAGGATGGTGTGTTGGAGCAAGAGCAGAAACTAACAAGACGTTAAAAAAATCTATTAACTCTATGGAAAAGGCCAATGATCATAAACTTGTTTGGAGAAAATATGTTAATCAGCAATTAAAAACTAAATATAAAAAGCTATATTCTCAGTTAAATTGTATGATTTACTTAAAAGCAAAAAACTTTAGTTTATTACAGAAGTGGAGATTAAAGCAGGAACACAAACTATGGCTAAAAACAAAGAAAAAAGGTGGTCATAAAATAATGAGTAAAGGGGAAGTAATAAATTTTATGCAAACTTACCAAAGAATTACTCAAAACATGTTCAAAAATATGCCTAAATATGCATCTATAATTTTAAATTTAAACAGTAACCATCAAATTAAAACTGCTGTATATAAATCGAAATGAAAAAAATATTTATAATAATAATCACATCAATATTCTATTTTAGTAATGCTTTCGCAGTTACACTTCTTGATGCATTGAACCAAACATATCAAAATAATATTCAATTAAATGCTGAAAGAGAGAATATAAAAGTTTCTGAGAAGGATATTAAAATTTCTGAAGCTGATTACAAACCTTCTGTTACACTAAGTGGTTCTAAAAGTTTTGAAAATACTAACACATTAAAAAATCAAAATGGTGGTACAGCCACAAAAAATGACGTTGATCCATTTACAACATCTTTAAAGATAGAACAAACAATACTAGATTATGGTAGAGATCTTACACTTGAAAAAAATAAAGTTTCATTAACTTTAGCAAAAGCACAATTAATAAAAAAAGAACAAGAAGTATTACATGATGCTATAAATGCTTTTACAAATTTAATTTTATCAAGAGAAAAACTAAATATTAATTCAAAAAATTTAAATCTTTTAATTAGACAGGTTGAGAATGATAAAATAAGAAGAGATAGAGGACAAATCACAAATACAGATGTAGCACAGTCAGAATCCTCTCTTGCTGGTGCGCAGGCACAATTTGCAAAGTCAAAAAGCGATTTATTAATTAGTAAACTTAATTATGAAAATATTATAGGAAAAATAAATAATCCAAATAACTTAAAGAAAAGTTCAAATGCAATTGTTAATATTCCAAAAACTTTAAATGAAGCAATAAATTTATCAAAGCAGAATAATCCAGATATATTGATTGCAAAACTAGATTTAGAAAAGTCTGAAAAAGATATAGCAATTTCAGAGTCAGATTTAAAACCAACTGCTTCAGTATCATTAGAAAAATCTTACACTGATGATTTTAGTTCGACTGTTGCAGAAAGAGATAAAGATATATTAAAAGCAACAGTTAGTTGGCCTTTTTATTCCGGCGGAAAAAAGAAATATAAAATTACCAAAAATACAAATTTAACAAATAGAAAAAGATTATTATTAGATCATGCTGTTAAAACTAATGAAACTAACGTAGCAAGTGCGTGGTCAAGTTTAGAGTCATCTAAAAGTTTTTTAAATTCTGTGAAGGTTCAATTAAAATCAGCAGAAATTGCCAACGAGGGGATTGCAGCAGAGTATGAAAGAGGATCGAGAACTACCTTAGACGTTATTCAATCAAATTCACTTTTACTTTCTGCACAACTTTCATTAGTGAACTCTGAGAGAGATTATTTAATGGCTCAATATAACTTGCTTAAATCAGTAGGCTTACTAAATAGCCAATATCTAAAAATTAAGTAAATATTTGATTTTTTGTTATAAAAAATAATTATATTGCTAATGAGAACAAAATGTGTACATTTATATTCATGATTCGAGTGACAAAAAATTTAAAAAAAGAGGCAAAAAATGACGAAAAATAACCTAAAAGTAGTTAAATCTACTAAAGATCAAGAAATGGATGTTAAAGAAAAGAACAAAGCGTTAGACGCTGCGATAGCTCAAATTACAGATAATTTTGGAAAAGGCTCTGTAATGAAGCTTGGTGAGAAAAGAGCAATGGATATTGAATCTGTTTCAACAGGTTCCTTAAGTCTTGATTTGGCTTTAGGTATCGGTGGATTGCCAAAAGGAAGAATTATTGAAGTTTATGGACCAGAGTCATCTGGAAAAACAACATTAGCTTTACAAGTTGTTGCTGAAGCTCAAAAAGCTGGTGGCATTTGTGCGTTCGTTGATGCAGAGCATGCATTAGATCCAGTTTATGCAAAAAAATTAGGTGTAAATACAGAAGAACTTTTAATTTCACAACCAGACACTGGTGAACAAGCTTTAGAAATTGCTGATACACTAGTAAAATCAGGCTCAATTTCAGTAATCGTTATCGACTCTGTTGCAGCTTTAACTCCTAAAGCTGAAATTGAAGGCGAGATGGGAGATCATCATGTTGGTCTTCAATCAAGATTAATGAGTCAAGCATTAAGAAAATTGACAGGTTCAATATCAAACACAAATACAATGATGATTTTCATTAACCAAATCAGAATGAAAATTGGAGTTATGTTTGGAAGTCCTGAAACAACATCGGGTGGTAATGCACTTAAGTTTTACTCATCTGTGAGAATGGACATTAGAAGAATTGGTGCGATCAAAGATAAAGATGAAATTATTGGTAACTCTACAAGGGTGAAAGTAGTTAAAAATAAAGTAGCACCACCATTTAAAGTTGTTGAATTTGACTTGATGTATGGAAGAGGAATTAGCAAGATGGGTGAATTAGTCGATCTTGGTTCTAAAGCAGATATAATTGAAAAATCAGGAGCCTGGTATGCATACAAAGGAGAGAAGATTGGTCAAGGTAGAGAAAATGCTAAGACTTATTTAGCTCAAAATCCTAAAGTTGCCGCAGAAATTGAAATGGCAATTAGAGAGAAAGCAGGCGTAATTTCTAAGAAAATAGAAGGAAATCCAATTGATCCTGAAAAACTAGAGAAAGAAAAGAAAGTAGCTGAAAAAGAAGAAGCTGCAAAAGCAGTAGCTACTCCTCCATCTAAAAAGAATTAATAGGTCATCTTTATTAATAAAAGGCGCTTAACTTAAGCGCCTTTTTTCCATATCGATATCTAGACATAGAACAAAAAAGCTGTATTTTAAAAATATGGCAGACAAAACACTCAATCAAATAAGAAATACTTTTTTGAAGTATTTTGAAAAAAACGATCACAAGATTGTTGAGTCTAGCAATTTAGTTCCAAACAATGATCCTACATTGATGTTTGCTAATTCAGGTATGGTTCAATTTAAGAATGTTTTCACAGGATTAGAAAAAAGAGACTATGTAAGAGCGACTACATCACAAAAATGTGTAAGGGCAGGTGGTAAGCATAACGATTTAGAAAATGTTGGTTATACTCCAAGACACCATACATTTTTTGAAATGTTGGGAAACTTTTCATTTGGTGATTACTTCAAAGAACAAGCAATTCATTATGCCTGGGATTTAATAACCAAAGATTTTGGAATAGATAAAAACAGGCTTTATGTAACAGTATTCCATGAGGATGATGAAGCATTCAATTTTTGGAAGAAAATAGCGGGTTTTAGTGATGATAGGATTATAAGGATAGCAACTTCTGACAATTTTTGGTCAATGGGTGAGACAGGTCCATGTGGTCCATGTTCTGAAATATTTTTTGACCATGGAGATCATTTACCAGGAGGCTTGCCTGGTTCTAAAGATGAGGATGGAGATAGATTTATAGAAATTTGGAACTTAGTCTTTATGCAGTTTGAACAAGTTACTAAAGATAAAAGAATTAATCTTCCAAAACCGTCAGTTGATACTGGAATGGGATTAGAGAGAATTGCTGCTTTATTACAAGGTTCACATGATAACTATGAAACAGATCATTTCAAAAAAATAATTGGTTCTGCATCTGAAATTACAAAAGTTAAATCTGACAAATCTAATCTAGCAAGTTTTAGAGTAATAGCCGATCACTTAAGAGCGAGTTCGTTTTTGATAGCTGAGGGAGTTTTACCTTCAAATGAAGGAAGAGGATATGTTCTTCGAAGAATTATGAGAAGAGGAATGAGACATTCTCATTTATTAGGATCTAAGGAACCAGTTTTTTATAATTTGTTTGACACTCTTAAAAATGAAATGTCTGGAAATTATCCAGAACTTGTAAGAGCTGAGTCTTTAATTAAAGAAACTTTAAAAATGGAAGAAGAAAAATTCCTAGTTCTATTAGACCGAGGAATAAAAATTTTAAATGATGAAATATCTAAAATAGATAAAGTTTTACCAGGCGAAGTAGCTTTTAAATTATATGATACCTATGGTTTCCCGTTAGATCTTACCGAAGATATTTTAAGAAACAAATCAATGTCAATTGATACTGAAAAGTTTCGATCTTTGATGAAGGAAAGTAGAGAACTTGCTAAGAAAAATTGGAAAGGTTCTGGTGATGCAGCGGTTGAAGATATCTGGTTTGGAATAAAAGATAAAATTGAGCCAACTGAATTTTTAGGATACGAAACTAATCAAGCTGAAGCTGTTGTATTATCTATTTTAAAAAATAATAAAGAAGTTGATCAATTAAAAGAAAATGATGAGGGAATGATTATAGTAAATCAAACCCCTTTCTACGGTGAGTCTGGTGGACAAGTTGGTGATACTGGTGAAATAATATCAAATGATTTTAAATTTGAAGTAACCGATGTTCAAAAAAAATTAGGTGATTTATTTGTCCATTATGGAAAGGTTAAGAGTGGATCTATAAAACTAGAAGAAAGTGTAGAGTTAAAAATTGATGTGGAAAGAAGAGATAATACTCGGGCTTATCACTCAGCAACCCATCTATTGCACGAATCTTTGAGAAGAGTTCTTGGCACGCATGTCACTCAGAAAGGATCTTTGGTAGAGCCAAGTAGATTACGATTTGATTTTAGCCATATGAAGCCAATTTTGAATGAAGAAATTGATAAAATAGAAGAATTTGTAAACAGAATGGTGTCTAAAAAATCTGAGGTCAAAACTAGATTAATGACACCTGATGAGGCAGTCGAAAATGGTGCTTTAGCATTATTTGGTGAAAAATATGGAGATGAAGTAAGAGTCCTTTCGATGGGAGATGAGGATGGTAAGTATTTTTCTACTGAATTATGTGGTGGAACACACGTTAAAAACACTGGTGATATTGGAAAATTTAAGATTGTAAGCCAATCCTCAATTGCTGCAGGCGTTAGAAGAATTGAGGCTTTGAGAGATAAACAATTGGAGGAATATTTAAAAAATAAAGAGAAATTATCAAACCTATCTGCAGAAAAAGATGAGGAAACAATTAAAGATTTAAGTCAGCAAATTATAAAACTCGGTGGAAAGCCAAGTTTAGAGGAAGCTGATCAAAAAACTTTAATTAAAAATTTAACTAAACAATTAGAGACCATCTCTGTTAATACAATTTTAGAGGATAAATCTAAAAATATTATTAAAGATGAAGAAATTAATGGAATTAAGTTAAGACTTCAAAAAATAGAAGGATTGCCTACAAAAGAATTAAGAAAACTTGTAGATAAAGGAAAAAAAGATTTAGGCGAAGGTATTGTGGTTGTGTTTGCAAATAAAGATGACAAGGTTGGATTAGCTGTTGGAGTAACTGACAATTTAACTAACAAGTTTGATGCAGTTCAATTTGTTAAAGTTGGATCTGAAATTATTGGCGGTAAAGGTGGTGGAGGAAGAAAAGACTTTGCTCAAGCTGGCGGACAGGATCAATCAAAAATTGAAGGAGCTTTTCAAAAGCTTAAGAGTTTAGTTTAATTTCTTTTTTAAATTACCATCAATTTCATCTAAAAATTGACTTGTAGTTAAGAATTTACTATTTGGACCAACAAGAATTGCTAAATCTTTTGTCATTGATCCACTTTCCACACATTCAATACAAACTTTTTCTAAAGTTTGTGCAAATTTAATAAGTTTTTCATTACCATCTAGTTTACCTCTGTGAGCTAATCCTCTAGTCCAAGCAAAAATTGATGCGATAGGGTTTGTTGAAGTTTCTTTTCCTTGTTGATGCATTCTATAATGTCTAGTTACTGTTCCGTGTGCAGCTTCTGCTTCCATTACTTTTCCATCTGGAGTTAACAATGTACTTGTCATTAACCCTAAAGATCCATAACCTTGTGCCATAGTATCTGATTGCACATCTCCATCGTAATTTTTACAAGCCCAAATATATTTACCACTCCACTTCATTGCACACGCGACCATGTCATCAATTAGTCTGTGTTCATAAGTTAAATTATTTTTTTCAAATTCAATTTTGTATTCTTTGTCAAAAATTTCTTGAAAAATATCTTTAAATCTTCCATCGTATTGTTTAAGAATTGTATTTTTTGTAGACATATAAACAGGCCATTTTTTAATTAAGCCATAACTAAAACAAGATCTTGCAAAGTCTTCTATAGATTTATCTAAATTGTACATTGATAGGGCCACACCAGGACCTGTAAAATTAAATACTTCATATTTAATTTCATCTTTTCCATCTTCTGATGTCCACTTCACTTCCATTTTTCCTTTTCCAGGAACTTTAAAGTCCGTTGCTCTATATTGATCACCAAATGCATGTCTTCCAATAATCACTGGATCAGTCCATGAAGGGACAAGTTTGGGAATATTTTTACAAATAATTGGTTCTCTAAATACTGTTCCTCCAATAATGTTTCTTATAGTTCCGTTTGGAGATCTCCACATTTTTTTTAAATCAAATTCTTCTACTCTTGCTTCATCAGGTGTAATTGTTGCACACTTAATTCCAACACCAATTTTTTTGATTGCATTCGCAGAGTCTATTGTGATCTGGTCATCAGTATTGTCTCTGCTTTTCATGCCTAAATCGTAATATTCAATACCAAGATCTAAATATGGGAGGATTAATTTATTTTTGATGAACTCCCATATAATACGAGTCATTTCATCGCCATCCAGCTCGACAACTGGGTTTTTTACCTTGATTTTGCTCATTAAATAAAAATTATCTTATTAATTGAATTTGATCGTTTTATATACATATTAATCGAAAATTAGCAAATAGAAGAATATGTTTAGTAAGATATTTCCGAAGATTCACACTGAAGGATACAAGTTTATAGTAATAGCTGTATTCATAACTATCATTTTTTTAATTATCAATAATTTTTTAGGATTAATTGGAATTTTACTAACTGTCTGGGTTTATTATTTTTTTAGAGATCCAGAAAGAACAATTATTGGAGACGATAATTATCTTGTAAGTCCTGCTGATGGAGAAGTGATTAAAGTTGAAGAGATGGATGGTCCTAAAGAGCTTGGACTAGAAAATAAAAAATTTAAAAAAATAAGTATTTTTATGAACGTCTTTGACTGTCATGTAAATAGAACGCCGTGCTCAGGTACTGTTGAAGATATTTTGTACAAACCAGGAAAATTTTTAAATGCATCTTTAGATAAAGCAAGTGAAGACAATGAGAGAAATTATTATAAAATAAAAGACAAACATGGAAACGATATTGTAGTTGTTCAAATTGCAGGATTAGTTGCAAGAAGAATAGTTTGTGAAACAAATAAAAACCAAGAATTAAGTCAAGGTGATAGAATTGGAATGATTAGATTTGGTAGTAGAGCAGACGTTTATTATGAAAATTATGAACCACTAGTTAAAGTTGGTCAAACAGCAATTTCGGGAGAAACACTGCTGGCTAAAAATTAATTTATGGAACAGCCAAAAAACAATTTAAAAATTGTTACAGATAAAAAAACTAGCGCAAGAGTGATTTTACCTAACATGCTAACTCTTATTGGGGTTTGTATAGGTTTATCATCAATTAGGTTTGCGTTGGATGAAAAATTTGAATTTGCAATTATAGCAATCATGTTTGCTGCTCTTATTGATGGATTAGATGGAAGAATAGCAAGATTAATAAAAGGGACATCAAAAGTTGGCAAAGAGCTAGACTCTCTTACGGACATGATTAGTTTTGGAGTAGCCCCAGCATTTATTATGTATTTTTGGAAACTAAATACATTAGGAAGATTTGGATGGTTGTTATGTTTAATATATGTAATTTGTGTTGCATTACGTTTAGCTCGTTTTAATGTAAATACAGGTCAAGCACCTTCCTGGAGAGATAATTTTTTTGAAGGAGTTCCATCTCCAGCAGGAGGTATCTTAGTTCTAACTCCATTAATTTTTAGTCTTACAAGCTTCGATTTTATAAATATAAATTATGACATTGTTGTTCCAGTTTTTTTTATTGTAACATCTTTATTATTGATCAGTAAATTTCCAAGTTATTCATTTAAAAAAATCGTAATTCAAAGAAAAGCAACCATTTTTCTTTTATTTGGAATAGTTTTATTTTTTGGATTACTTCTAATATATCCATTTAACGTTATATCTATTAGTGCAATCATATACTTAGGTATGCTTCCAATTAGTTTTTTTCATTATCAAAAATTAAAAAAACAAAACGAAGATCAGAATTATAAAGATGAAGATGACGATCTTGAAGATATTTTGTGATGAAAAAAAATGTCATTGTATCATTAGCTGATTCAAATTATTTTCCTTTATTAAATGAGCTAATAGACTCTATAAAAAGATTTAAAGAGAGCTCTGAATTTGCGATATGTATTTTGGATGCTGGTTTATCAGAGTATCAAAAGAAAGAATTATCATTAAAAGTAGATGAAATAAAATCAGCAGAATGGGATATAAAAGTTCCAGATAGTAAAATCAAAGGGCGTGAATGGTTAAAGAGCCAAGTATCCAGGGCTTTTTTGCCCAAATATTTTCCAAGCTATGAAAAATATTTATGGATTGATTGTGATGCTTGGGTCAATGATTGGCAATCTGTTGCGCTTTATTTCAAAGCGTGTGAAAACGGTAAATTAGGAATTACACAAACTATCGGACCTGGTTACAAGATTACTTCGAGAGTAAATTGGGTTTTCGGAAAACTAGCAATTATTAAATCTCAAAATTTTAAACACGCAATAAAATCCAATATTAGTTTAGAAAAAGCGAGAAAGTTAGCCTTTGCTCCTCACATTAATATCGGTGTTTTTTCTTTAGAAAAAAATTCTAAGTGCTGGAATTCATGGCAGGAAAATTTAAAACAAACACTTATGGGTGGAGAAATATTTGGCTCTGAACAATTAGCGATGAATATGTCTGTATATGTTGACAACGTAGAAACTGAATTTCTTCCTTTAAATTGCAATTGGATCACTAGCAATCTTTTACCAAAATTTGATGAGGATAATGATGCATGGGTAGAGCCTTATTTACCTAACTATAAAATTGGAATTATGCATTTAGCTGCTGGTGTCTGGAAAGATAATGAAGATATGAGACTAAACAAGAATATTAAAATAGATATTCAAACACTTACAGGTAAAATTTTAAATAAAAGTTTAAGATTTAATAATTAATTGAAAAAAAACAAAATCTCTAAGAACTGGGTCAATAAACAGCGTAGAGATATCTATGTAAGACAATCTAAAGTCGATGGGTATCGTGCTAGATCAGCTTATAAATTAATTGAAATTGACAAAAAATTTAAAATTTTTAAAGGTGGATTGTCAGTAATTGATATCGGTGCAGCTCCCGGAAGTTGGTCACAATATGCTGTTAAAGCAGCTAAAAGTGGAAAATTGATATCGATAGATTTAAAAAAAATGGAGCCCATAGATAATAGTGTTCAAATCCAAGGAGATTTTACTGAAGAAAAAACTCAAGAAGAAATTAAAAAAAATATAAACGGTAAAGTTGATGTCGTAATGTCTGATATGGCCGTAGATACAACTGGTATTAAAAATATAGACTCAATTCAAACTGGAGAACTATGTAAAGAGGCAATGTTTTTTGCGAAAGATTTAATGAAAGTAAATGGATATTTTATTTCAAAAATTTTTATGGGAGGAACATTTAACGAAATCGTCGCAGAGGGAAAAAAATACTTTAAAGAAGTTAAGGTTTTTAAACCAAAATCTAGCAGAAAAGATTCAAAAGAAAGTTTTATAATTTGTAGAAAAATTCGATAGAGACTTTTAATTTAAAAGGAATCGTATATAAAAGATTATGGTTCCTATAAAAGAAGCACTTACCTTTGATGATGTTACATTAGCTCCGAAGTATTCAGAAATATTACCTTCTGATGCAGACACTAGTGTATCTTTAACAAAGCATTTGAAACTTAAAATTCCACTTTTGTCATCTGCTATGGATACTGTCACAGAGAGCAGAATGGCAATAGCCATAGCTAAAGTTGGTGGTATTGGAGTAATTCATAGAAACCTTGATATAAAAACACAATTATCAGAGATAAAAAAAGTAAAAAAACAAAAACTAATTGTTGGAGCAGCCGTAGGTGCATCACCAAATGAATTTATTAGAGCCAAAGAAATAATTAAAGAAGGTGTAGATTTAATCGTAGTAGATACAGCACATGGTCATACAAAAAAAGTTGCCGAAATAATCAAATATATTAAAAAAATAAAAACTAACAGAATTGCTCTGTGTGCAGGGAATATTGCAACACCAGAAGCTGCAAAATTCCTAATAAAGTTAGGAGTAGATATAATTAAAATTGGTATTGGGCCAGGTTCTATTTGTACAACAAGATTGGTTGCTGGAATAGGAGTTCCTCAACTAAGTGCTATTTTAGCTGTTAGAAATGGATTGAAGAATAAAAAAGTTAAAATAATTTCAGATGGTGGAATAAAATATTCTGGTGATTTAGCAAAAGCATTTGCTGCAGGAGCTGATGCTGTAATGATTGGTTCTTTATTTGCAGGTACAAACGAAACCCCAGGTAAATTAATTAAAAAAAATGGACAGCTTTTTAAAAGTTTTAGAGGCATGGGTTCCGTGGGAGCTATGAACAAAGGGTCAGCTGATAGATACTTTCAAAAAAAACAAAAAGACTACTCAAAATATGTGCCTGAAGGTGTTGAAGGTTTTGTAAAATATAAAGGAGATGTTGGTAGTATTATTTATAAATTAATTGGTGGATTGAAATCTTCCATGGGTTATCTTGGATCAAAAACAATCATTAAATTAAGAAATAAACCACAATTTGTGAAAATTACAAAAGCTGGATTTTATGAAAGTATGGTTCATAATGTAGATGTGGTAAAAAAAGATAGTAAATATTAATGAGCAAATTTTTCAAATTAATTGGATTAATACTTTTAACAGCTTCTTTTAATAGCACGTCATTTAGTAAAGAAAATTTTTTTAATGAAGCTTTAGAATTATTTAAAAAAGAAAAATATGAAGATGCGCGTTTTTTATTTGAGAGAAGTATAGTTTTTAACCCAAAAGATGCAAAATCATATTTGTATTTAGCAAAAATTTATAACCAAGAAGAAAATCAAAGAAAAGAAGAATACAATTTAGAAACAACACTTTTAATTGAGCCTGATAACGAAGAAGCTTTATTAATGTTAATGAAAATTGCTTTAGAAAAATCTAATTATGAAAAAGTCAAAGATCTTTCAGATAAGTTTGTAAAAGTTTGTAAAAATTTATGTGATGAAAACAAAGATATTCAAGAGTCATTAAAAAATATAGAACCTGAAAATAATGAGTCTTGATCAGAATCTTAATAAAATCTTAATAATAGATTTTGGTTCACAATTTACTCAATTAATTGCAAGAAGAGTAAGAGAATTAGGCGTGTTTTCAGAAATAGTTAGTCACAAAAAAATAAAACTAAAAGACATAAATAACAGTATTAAAGGAATAGTATTATCTGGTGGTCCATTAAATGTTTATGAAATAAACAAGTATTCGTTTGATCAAAAAATTTTGCAACTTGATTTACCAGTTCTTGGAATATGTTTTGGACATCAAATTTTATCAAAACTTAATGGTGGAAGAGTAAAACAATCAAAATATAGAGAATTTGGTTTAGCTAATGTTTATAAAAAAAATAAAAGTCTTTTAACAACTAATTTTTTTGGAAATAAAAAATCCAAACAAGTTTGGATGAGTCATGCTGATCAAGTTTCAAAACTTCCTAAGAATTTTAAAGTTGTTGCATCAAGCACTAATTCAAAATTTGCAATTGTTGAAAATAAAATTAAAAAATATTATGGAGTACAATTTCATCCTGAAGTAACTCATACGGAAAATGGAAAGAAATTAATAAGTAATTTCATTTTTTTAATTTGCAAAATTAAAAGAAATTGGTCCTCTAGGGATCAAAAAAATCAGCTTATTAAAGATGTTAGAAAACAAGTTGGAAATAACAAAGTTATTTGTGCATTATCAGGAGGAGTAGATAGTAGTGTAGTCGCTCAATTATTGAATAAAGCTATTGGTAAAAAACTTTATTGTATTTTTGTAAACACAGGCCTTTTAAGAAAAAAAGAGGAAATTCAAGTAGTTCAAACTTTTAAGAAGCGTTTAAAAATGAATTTAATTTATGTAAATGCTGAAAAAGAATTTTTAAAGAAATTAAAGAATGTTTCTGATCCGGAGAAAAAAAGAAAAATAATTGGTAATTTATTTATCAAAATATTTGAGCGGTATGCAAAGAAAATCAATAATGTTAAATTTTTAGCTCAAGGAACTCTCTATCCAGACTTAATTGAAAGTAAGTCAGTTACTGGTAGTCAAACTTCTAAAATAAAATCACATCATAATGTTGGTGGTTTACCAAAAAAAATGAATTTAAAATTAGTCGAACCACTAAAATTCTTATTTAAAGATGAGGTAAGAAAATTAGGATTAGAGTTAAATTTAAGTAAAGAAATTATTTCAAGACATCCTTTTCCTGGACCAGGCTTAGCCATTCGAATGCCAGGCATAATAACTAATGATAAAATTAAAATTTTAAAAGAAGCTGATTATTATTTTATTCAAGCTTTAAAAGATCACGGTCTTTATCATAAGATTTGGCAAGCTTATGCAGCATTACTTCCAGTAAAAACTGTAGGTGTTATGGGAGACAATCGAACTTATGAATACTTATGTTTATTAAGAGCAATTACATCTGAAGATGGAATGACTGCAGATTATTATGAATTTAAAAAGTCTTTTATGCAAACTATTTCAAATAAAATAGTTAATAACATAAGAGGCATAAATAGGGTAGTGTATGACGTTACTTCAAAACCACCAAGCACTATTGAATTAGAGTAGTTTTTAACTATAAATTAAGATTATGAAATATTTGCACACAATGATTAGAATTAAAGACGTGGATGAATCTCTAAGATTTTTTTGCAAAGGACTTGGTTTAAAAGAAACAAGAAGAAAGGAAAGTGAAAAAGGAAGATTCACTTTAATTTTTCTTGCAGCACCAAATGATGAAAAAGCAGAAATAGAATTAACATATAACTGGGACGGTGATGAGCTTGGAGAAGGTTCAAGAAATTTTGGCCATCTTGCTTATAGAGTAGATAACATTTATGAAACATGCCAAAGATTAATGGATATGGGTTATACTATTAATAGACCTCCAAGAGATGGTCATATGGCTTTTGTTAGATCACCAGACAAAATTTCAATTGAAATTCTTCAAGAAGGAAATTTAGAACCTAAAGAACCTTGGGCTTCAATGGAAAATACTGGCTCTTGGTAAGTCGATGAAAAAAAAAATTTCAGATCTAATTAAAAAAAAAAATAAACAAAAAATTGTAAGTTTAACTGCTTACTCAAAAAACGTTGCATCAATTTTAGATAATCATTGTGATATTATACTTGTTGGAGATTCTCTTGGATCTGTTTTGTATAATTATAAATCCACGAAAGAAGTTACTTTGAATACTATGATTGAACATTCTAAAAGTGTCAGAATGGGTATTAAAAAAAGTTTAATGATTGTTGATATGCCATATAACACTTATCGAACTCCTAAAGAGGCTTTAAAAAATGCAAAACAAATAATGAAAAAAACTAAGTGTGATGGAGTAAAATTGGAAGGTGGAAAAAAAATTTACGAAACAATTAAAACTTTAGTTAAAAATAAAATTCCAGTTATGGGTCATTTAGGGTTACTTCCTCAGTCAGATAAAACTTTTAAATTTAAAGGCAAAAAAAAGGTAGAGAGAGATCACATTCTAAGAGATTCGCAATTGGTAGAAAAAGCTGGAATATTTTCTATTGTTTTAGAATGTGTTGAGACTTCTTTAGCAAAGCTTGTAACTCAGAATTTAAAGGTACCAACTATTGGCATTGGAGCTTCTAAATATTGTGATGGTCAGATATTAGTTATTGATGATTTAATCGGTTTAAATCCAATGAATTATAGGTTTGTAAAAAAATATGCAAATATTAGAAACGAAATTTCTAAAGCTGTTTTAAATTATTCAAAAGAAGTTAGAAAAATTAAATTTCCAAAAAAGAAAAATTCTTATTAATTAAAAGTATTTTTTAAATTCCTCATTAATATTTAATATTTCTAAGTCAACCAATCCACCAATTACTAATTGTAGACCAACGATCAAAATAAATATTAAACCAATATAGGCTATCCAAATGTGTCTTTGAATATAATTAGCCATATATGTAGCCAAAGCACCAGTTAAAACAACTGATAACATAAGACCAAATATCATAAATCCAAAATATCCTTTTGCTGCCGCAACTACACCGATGACATTATCGAAACTAATCATGATATCTGCAAATAAAACTTTTCCAATACTACTAATATATGAAGGTTCTTTCCCTTTTTTTGTAGTAGGTTTTACTTTTTTAATATCTAATAAATCTTTCCTTAAATCATTTACAATCCAAATCAATAACAAACCACCTAAAATCTTTATAAAATAAAATTCAAATAAAAAAGTCGCAAAAACCGCAAAAAAGATTTTAAAAACAAAGGCCCCAATTACACCCCAAAGAATTATTTGTTTTCTATTTTTTGGAACAAAATTTGAAGCAATAGACCCGACTATTACCGCATTATCAGCAGTTAATATAATGGTGATAAAAATTATATTGGTTAAAATTATGAGTTCTTCAATCAAGATGGATTAATAATGTTTAAATTTTTTTAGTTTTCAATAAATACCATTTCAATAAGAAAGGCGGTCACGTTTATGACTGCCTTATTAATATTTTATAATATTTTATCTTATAACCTTACGAGCTTCAACCGGATCTTGAATATCAAGCATATAAATTAATATTTAGATTTTTTAGTGCCCTGAATAATTTCTTTTAACTCATTATACTCTTCACAGTTACAACTTTCTAATACTTTTAATCGTTCTTTTGCTAAATTTATTCTATTAGTAGCCACATATAATTCACCTAAATACTCATTTATACCAACGTGCCTTGGATTAATTTCTAAACCTAACAGGTAGTATTTTTCTCCATTTTCATAATCACCAAGCTTTCTTGTAGTGAAACCAAGATAATTTAAAGTATCTGCTTGAAGTGGTTTTTCTTTATTAGATTTTAAAAGAAGCTTTTGAGCCTTTGCATATCTTTTTTTTGCTTTTTCAAGTTTTCCTTTTGCTTCATATTTTTTTGCAAATTTTATTGATTGCACTGCTTTATCGTAATTAGATTTAACTTTTGCAGGAGTAGAGTCTGATCCAGCAGAAAAAGAATTTGTTGTAAATAATGTTAAAAACAAAATTACAAATATTTTTTTAATCATTTAAAAATTTCTCCATTTTATTTAAAGGTTTTAATTCCATTCCATTCTCTATCAGGTTTTCTTTTATAGATTTTGCTGTAGATAACGAACTTTCGTTATCTCCATGTATGCACACAGAGTCTATTTCACAAGGTATCTGCTTCCCACTGTGACAATTAAGTGACTGATTTTTAACCATACTTAATACGTGTTTTTTTGCCTCTTCTGGGTCAGTTATAAGAGCATGTGGTTTTTTCCTTGAAACCAAGTTTCCATCATCTTCATAATTCCTGTCTGCAAAAATTTCACAGGCTATTCTCATATTTAATTTTTTTGCAGCTTTTTCCATTTTAGAGCCTGTAGGAACCAAATATATTAAATCTTTACTAATGTCATTGATTGCACTAGCCAGCGTTGTGGCTAATTCAATATCCTCACATGCCATATTATTTAGAGCCCCATGAGGCTTAATATGTGTTACGTTTTCTCCATGCTGAATAGAAATATTTTGCAATATATTATATTGATCATAAATTAATTTTTTAATTTCTGAGTTTGATAAATTCATTCTTTCTCTTCCAAAATTTTCAGGATCATTAAATGAAGGATGGGCACCTATACTTACACCATTTTTTTTTGAAATTTGAACCACATCATGCATGGTGGCAACATCCCCAGCATGATATCCACAAGCAACATTTGCTGAATTAACTATTTTTAGTAAATCTGGATCATGCTTATTTGAATGATGTTTTGATTTTTCCCCTAAATCACAATTTATATTAATTTCCATACTGTTTAATGTTGAGTATAACATGGCATGATAAAAAATATATCGAATCTTGGTGACGCAGCAGTATACTGTGATTTTGGTATTGAGGTAAATAAATCAATTAATTCAAATGTAATAAAATACTTTAATTCAATTAAAGAAAAAAAATTTAAAGGAATTAATAATTTAACACCTTCGTATAATAAATTAATAATCTCATATGATTTAAAGTTAACAAATTTTAATGAAGTTAAAAGTTATGTTGAAAGCATTAATGTTACAGACTCAATAACTTCCATATCAAAAAAAATAGAAATACCCGTGTGTTGCCATGAAATGTTTTCAATGGATATTAAACGAGTAGAAGAAAAATTAAATTTAAGTAGAGAAAAAATTTTAGATAACTTTTTAAATAAAGAATATTTTTGTTATATGACAGGCTTCATTGCAGGAATGCCGTTTTTAGGAGACTTGGATAAAAATATGAGAGTACAGCGTTTAGAAACTCCTAGAGTAAAAGTTCCCAAAGGTTCTGTAGCGTTAACCGAGCAATTTGCAAATATTTATACTTTTGAAAGTCCAGGAGGATGGAATGTAATAGGAAATACTCCAATTGATGTATTTGATAGTTCGAAAGAAGATAAACCAAATCTAATTAATCCTGGAGATACTGTAATTTTTAAAGAAATAACCTTAGATCAATATAAGAATTTTAATGAGTAATAACTATTTTGATATAATCAGATCAGGTATCAACAGTACTTTTCAAGATAAAGGTAGAGAGCATCTTTATCATATTGGTATTCCATTTAGTGGTGCTATGGATAATAGAAATTATCTTATGGCTAACAAACTTGTTGGTAATAAATTAGATTCAGCAGTGATAGAGTTTGCTTATCAAGGCCCTCATCTTAAGTATTCAGGAGAAAAAATTAATTTTGCTGTTACTGGAGACGTGATTTTTAAAATAAAAAAAAAACATATTGAAATTGAAGGTAATTGTTATGAGAGCTATCCAATTGAAAATGGAGATGAAATAAATATTATTTCAACAAATAAATCAGTATATGGATATTTAGCATTAGGTGGTGAATTTGATATAAAATTTCAATGGAATAGTTGTTCTATAAATATGAAAGCTAATATTGGAGCTAATAATGGAAAAAAATTAGATACAGGGCAAAGAATTAATTTAAAAAAAATAAACTCAAATAAGGATATTAAAAAGATTAATTATCTAAATACAAAAATAGAAAATATAAGAGTTATTAAAGGTACTAATTTTGATTATTTTTCTGAACATGGAAAAAAAATTTTTTATGAAAAAGAATTTGTAGTATCAAAACTTTCAGACAGAATGGGGATGAGGTTAGAAGGGCCTAAAATAGAAAATATTGTAAATACTAATATAAAATCAGAGGGATTGATCAAAGGTGTAATACAGGTACCTGCAGATGGAAATCCAATCATAATGCTTTCAGATCATGGTACTATTGGTGGCTATCCAAAAATTGGAGTTGTGGCTAGTGTCGATTATGACCGATTAGTACAGATGTCTCCTGGTTCAAAAATAAAATTTAAAGAGATTAATTTATCTGATGCTGAGACTTTATTTAAATTATATGAAATGGAAACTCAAAATTTACTATCACAAATTTAATGAATTTTTTATCAAAAATACCAGGACCTTTTTTAGTTTTTTTAGGAGCTTGTGCATTAAGTTTTGGAGGTTTAATTGTTAAGTCTTTCGATGGATCTACACTTTGGCAAATATTATTTTGGAGATCACTTTTCTTTATTGGAGTAATTACAATTTTTTTAATCTTTACTTACAAAGGAAAAATTTTCAGTGCTCTTTATAAATCTGGAATTCCAGGTTTATTCGGAGGTATAATTTTATCCATTGGATTTGCTAGCTATGTATTTGCTATGTACGAAACAACAGTAGCTAATGCAAACTTTATAATTCAAACTCAAGCTTTGTTTTTAGCAATTTTTGGTTACGTATTTTTAAAAGAAAAAATTTCAAAAATTACATTAACTTGTATTATTACAGCAGTAGCTGGTATCATTTTAATGTTGGGCAGTTCACTAACACCAGGTCAAATGACTGGAAACTTAGTTGCATTTATTATGCCGATATCATTTGCAATCTTAATTTTAATTGTAAGAAAATATCCAAAAGTCGACATGATACCTTTGCAATTGGTTGCTGGAATTTTTGCAACACTAATAGGTTTGTTCATGTCACCGAGTATTTTGGTTTCAACAAATGATATTTTTTTAGGTTTTATTGCAGGATTTTTTCAAGTTGGACTTGGATTTATACTTATAACAATTGGAGCAAGATCAACTCCTTCAGCATTTGTTGGAATCATTATGTTAACTGAAGCTGTTCTAGGACCTATGTGGGCATGGATGTTTGCAAACGAAAACCCACCACTTACTGTACTTTTTGGGGGAGCCGTAGTTATAACAGCAGTAGTTATACAGTTTTTGTCTCCATTACTTGTTAAAAAACTAGCCAAATAAATTTCACATAAACATTTTAAATGTGTTATAAATTTATATACGGGAGAGACTACTTTTGTAGCGCCGAAGGAGCAACCACCCCGGAAACTCTCAGGCAAAAGGACCGTACATATTAACTCTGGAAAGAGAATTATTCTCGCCGACGGAGCAAATCTCTCAGGCACCAAGACAGAGGGGGCAAAGAAGAGTTAATATGGAAATAAAAAAAACATCACTAAATAAACTTCATCAAAGTAACAACGCTAAGTTTGTTGAATTTGCTGGCTATGAAATGCCTATTCAGTATAGCAAAGGTATTATTGAAGAGCATAAATTCACAAGATCACACTCTGGAATATTTGATGTATCTCATATGGGCCAGCTATTTATATATGGCGATGAAACTTTAACAGAAGAATTAGAAAAAATTTTTCCATTAGATTTAAAAAATCTAAAACAAAACTGCTCTAAGTATAGTTTTTTAATGAATGAGGATGCGGGAATTTATGATGATTTAATCATCACTAAAATAGAAGAAGGGTATTTAATTATCTTAAATGCTGCATGTAAAGATAAAGATTTTGAGATTTTATCTAATTTACTAGGTTCGAAATTTAAAATGAATTTAGATAACAATAGATCTTTGATAGCAATTCAAGGACCTAAGTCTGTTGAAATTTTAAACTCAATTATAAATGGGGTTGATCAATTAAATTTTATGACAGGAAATTGGTTCGATTCTGATAATCAAAAATTATTTGTTACAAGATCAGGTTATACAGGGGAAGATGGATTTGAAATTTCAATTTCTAACGATAAAGCTGAAAAATTCGTTGAAAATTTAATAGAAAAGGGAGCACAACTTATAGGACTTGGGGCAAGAGATACCTTGAGATTGGAAGCTGGATTGTGTTTATATGGTCACGAATTAGATATTAATAAAACACCAGTTGAGGCAAACCTTAGATGGGCAATCTCAAAATCTAGATTATCAAATGGAGGTTTTATTGGATCAAAAAAAATTATGAACCAAATGCAAGATGGAGCAAGCCAAATAAGAGTAGGGATTAAACCGGAAGGTAGATTGATTGCTAGAGAAAAAACTAAAATATTTGATGATACAGATACACAAATCGGTGAGATAACTAGTGGAACGTTTGGACCAAGTGTAAATGGTCCTATAGCGATGGGTTATGTTAATAAAGAGTTTTCAAAAGTTGATACTAAAATTTTGCTTGAGGTAAGAGGGAAAAAACATCCAGCAAATGTTTGCGCATTACCATTTTATAAAAAAAATTATGTGAAAGGAGTAAATTAATGAGTGAAGTAAAATTTTCAAAAGAACATGAGTGGATTACTTTAGAGGGAGATGTAGCCACAATAGGAATTACAAAACATGCAACAGAAATGCTTGGAGACATAGTTTTTGCAGAACTTCCTGAAAAAGGATCTAATGTTGAAAAAGATGGTACTGCAGGAGTTGTAGAATCTACGAAAGCTGCTAGTGATGTTTATACTCCAGTTAGTGGTGAAGTAGTTGATACCAATCAAGCTATTGTAGATGATCCATCTAAAATTAATGAAGATCCAGAGGGTTCAGCATGGTTTTTTAAACTTAAAATGAAAGATCAATCTGAAATGGATAGTCTTATGAACAAAGAAGAATACGATAAATTTGCAAAGGAGAGTACTAGCTAATGTTACATAATTCTCAAAAAGATTTTTTAAAAAGGCACATTGGACCTTCAGATGAAGATCAAAATAAAATGCTTAAGGAACTTAATTATAAATCACTTGATGATTTAATCAAAAGTACAGTTCCAGAAAAAATCCAATTGAAAGATGAATTAAACATTGGTGAGTCTAATTCAGAATATGAAGCATTGAGAAAATTAAAAGCAATTTCAAAAAAAAATCAAATTTACTCTAACTTTATAGGAATGGGTTACTATGGCACTTATACACCATATGTAATTCTAAGAAATATTTTAGAAAATCCAGGTTGGTACACTTCTTATACACCTTATCAACCCGAGGTAGCTCAAGGAAGATTAGAAATGCTGCTTAATTTCCAACAAATGATAGTTGATTTTACAGGAATGGATATCGCAAATGCATCTTTATTAGATGAAGGAACAGCAGCTGCAGAAGCAATGGGATTAAGTCATAGATTAAATAAAAAAGATAGTAATTTAGTTTTTGTTTCAGAAAATTGTCACCCACAAACAATAGATGTAATCCAAACAAGAGCAGAACCAATGGGATTAAAAGTACTTGTCGGAAATGAAGATGAAGTATTAGATCAATTAAAGGAAGACCTGGTTTGTGGTATATTGCAATATCCTGGAACATTAGGTGATATAAAAAACCCTAGTGAAGCAATTAGTAAAATTCATAAAAAAAATGGTAAAGCAATATTAGCTTGTGATTTATTAGCACTTGCTAAATTAAAAACACCAAGAGAACTAGGAGCAGATATTGCTGTAGGAAGTTCTCAAAGATTTGGAATTCCAATGGGTTATGGTGGACCTCATGCAGCCTTCTTTGCAACTAAAGACGAATATAAAAGATCTATGCCAGGAAGAATTGTAGGGGTCTCTGTTGATAGACATGGAAACAAAGCTTACAGATTATCATTACAAACTAGGGAACAGCATATAAGAAGAGATAAAGCTACAAGTAATATTTGTACTGCCCAAGCTTTGTTAGCAATTGTTTCAGCTGCATATGCTATCTACCACGGACCAGATGGAATAAAAACTATTGCTGAGAGAGTTTCTCAATTAGCTAAAAATTTTGCAGATAAATTGAAACAATCTGGATATGAAATTTATTCAGATCATTTCTTTGATACAGTTACAATTGTAACAAAAGATAAAACTGATCAAATTTATAAAAATGCTTTGGATCAAAAGGTAAACATTAGAAGAGTAAATTCTGAAATGTTGGCAGTTTCTTTTGATGAAAAGAAAAATGTTTATAGAGTAAATCAATTATTGAAAATTTTTAATGCAGCTGAGTCGATTAAAAAAGAAGACCCAACAGTAAGTTTGCCTAATTTACCAAAAAATTTATTAAGAACTTCAAAATATTTAGAGCACCCAGTTTTTAATTCATATCACTCAGAAACTGAGATGCTTAGATATTTAAAAAAGTTAGAAGATAAAGATATAGCTTTAAATAGAACTATGATTGCACTTGGTTCATGTACTATGAAATTAAACGCTACTGCAGAAATGATACCTATTTCGTGGAGAGAATTAGCAGAGCCTCATCCATTTGTACCTATTGAGCAGATGGAAGGATATAGAGATTTATTCACTGATCTTAAAAATTGGCTGAGATCAATTACTGGTTTTTCAGGTGTTTCACTTCAACCAAATGCAGGCGCTCAAGGTGAATATGCAGGATTAATGGTTATTAGAAAGTATCATTTAGATAGAGGTGAAGAAAACAGGAATATATGTTTAATACCAAGTTCAGCACATGGAACCAATCCTGCTAGTGCACAAATGGTTGGAATGAAAGTTGTTGTTGTTGATTGTGATAAAGAAGGAAATGTTGATTTTGAAGATTTAAAGAAAAAAGCTGAAATGCATTCTGAAAATCTTGGAGCATTAATGGTCACTTATCCGTCTACTCACGGTGTATTTGAGGAAAAAATTACAGATATATGTGAGTTAATTCATAAACATGGTGGCCAAGTTTATATGGATGGTGCAAATTTAAACGCGCTTGTCGGTATAGCAAGACCTGGAAATTTTGGTCCAGATGTTTGTCACATAAATTTACACAAAACATTCTGTATTCCACATGGTGGTGGAGGACCAGGAATGGGACCAATTGCATGTAAAAGACATTTACAAGTTTATTTGCCTAATCATCCAGTTGTTAAGGACTGTGGACCTGCAACAGGAATAGGAGCAGTTTCAGCAGCACCTTGGGGAAGTTCAAGTATTTTATCAATTTCCTGGATGTATATTAAAATGATGGGTTCTGAAGGTTTAAAATTAGCTACTCAAATTGCAATACTAAATGCAAATTATATAGCTCATAGACTTAAAGATCATTACCCAATTCTTTATAAAGGTTCAAACGGCAATGTAGCTCATGAATGTATTATTGATATTCGATCTATTAAAACTGAAACAGGGATTACTGAAGAAGATATAGCTAAAAGATTAATCGATTATGGTTTTCATGCACCAACAATGTCATGGCCAGTAGCAGGCACAATGATGATTGAACCAACTGAAAGTGAAAGCTTGTCCGAACTAGATAGATTTTGTGATACTTTGATTAGCATTAAATCAGAAATAGATATGATCAAATCAGGAAAATTTGATAAAGTTGATAATCCAATTAAAAATGCACCTCATACAGATATTGAATTAGCTTCAGATGAATGGAATCATAAATATTCAAGAGAGCAAGCTGCGTATCCTGCAAAATTCTTAAAAGCAAATAAATTTTGGCCTCCGGTTGCAAGAGTTGATAACGTATACGGAGATAAAAATATTTTTTGTACTTGTCCAAGCATGGATGAGTTTAAAGAAGATGCAGCATAATAATTAATGAAAATCGCAGTTGTTGGCTCAGGTATTTCTGGATTAAGTGCTGCTTATTATTTATCTAAAAAACATCATGTAGATCTTTTCGAGCGAGAAGATCATTTTGGTGGACACTCACATACAATAGATATTTTTTTTGATGAAAAAAAAGTTTCTGTAGATATTGGCTTCATTGTTTTTAATTTTCAAACGTATCCAAATTTAATTAATTTTTTTAAGGAAAATGATATTCAAATTGAAAAAAGCAATATGTCTTTTTCAGTTTCAGTAGATAATACAAATTTTGAATATTGTGGAAAAGGGTTGAGTGGAATTTTCTCTAATAAATCAAATTTGTTTAACATAGAGTTCTTAAAAATGTTTTTTGATATAATTAAATTTTATAAAAAAAGTGATCAAGTAACCATATCCAATGATAAAATTACTTTAGGTGAGTATTTAAAAATCAACAAATTATCTAAAACGTTTGTTGATTATCATATAATACCAATGGTATCCGCAATCTGGTCTATGCCTCCTTATGAAGCGAGCAAGATGCCAATTAGTTTCTTTCTTAGATTTTTTCAAAATCATGGTTTGTTTAAATTAAAAAATAGACCGCAGTGGTACACAGTAACTAACAGAAGCAGAACTTATGTTAGTAAAATACTTTCTCAAATAAGTGGTGAACACTTCAAAAATTACAAAGTTACAAGAGTTAAAAGAAAATCATCAGGATTAGACCTATACTATGGTGGAGAAAGCGAATTTTTTGATTATGATAAAGTAGTTTTGGCAACACATGCCGATGAAGCCTTAAAGTTAATTGAAAATCCAACTGAGGATGAGATAAATATTCTTTCGAATTTTAGTTATAAAGAAAATATAGCTTACATACATACAGATCAGCGGGCCATGCCAAAAAATAAAAGAGCTTGGTCTTCTTGGAATTCATCAATAGATGACAAGAATTTAGAGAAAAATTCAATAACCTACTGGTTAAATTTATTACAAAATTTAAAGTGTGATGAAAATATTTTCTTAACACTTAATCCTTACTTCAATATTGATGATAAAAAAATATTGAGAAAAGTAAAATTTACGCATCCATATTACGATCAAAAAGCATTAGATGCTCAATCAGAGCTTATTAAAATTCAAAATCAAAAAGATTTACTTTTTTGCGGCAGTTATTTTGGTTACGGATTTCATGAAGATGGAATAAAATCATCTATTGAAATGCTGAAAACCCTTAATGATTAGTTCTTGTATATATAATGGAAATGTAATCCATAAGAGGTTTAAACCAAAAGAACATTTTTTTAAGTATAAAGTATTTTCATTATTTATAGATCTATCAGAGCTAAATGAGCTTAATGATAAATTGCAATTTTTTTCATTGAATAAATTTAATCTTATAAGTTTTTATGAGAAAGATCATGGTGATCGTGATGGATCATCTCTTTTTGAATGGGTAAAAAAAAATCTAATAAATAACAAAATTAGTACAGACAACATAAAAGTTAAACTTTTATGCTATCCAAGAATATTTGGTTATGTTTTTAATCCACTAAGTATTTTTTTTGTATATGATAGAAATAATAATTTAATTTCTATTTTATATGAGGTTAAGAATACATTCGGTGAGCAACACACATATGTTTTTAAAGTAGACGGACAAAATAAATTAATTCAAAATAATTGCTCAAAGAAATTTCATGTTTCACCATTTATTGAAATGGATTGTAATTATTTTTTTAGAATATTAAATCCAGAGCAGAAGTTGTCAGTTGTAATTGATCAATATGATCAAGAAGGAAAAATTCTTTTTGCATCTCAAGATGGTGAAAGATCTGATTTGACAAGCAAAAACTTGATGAATTCTTATCTTAAACACCCTTTAATGACATTTAAAATTATCTCTGCGATACATTTTGAAGCGTTTAAATTGTGGATTAAAGGAATTAAATTTATTAAGAAAAAATTTAAAATTAAAAATAATATTACAGTAGAAAATTAATGTTTTTAAATAATACCGCAGATAAATTGGTTTTCAAATTTCTTAATAAAATAAATCATGGTTATCTAGAGCTGACTACACATGACGGAAAAGTTTTAAAGTTTGGAAATCTGAATGAAAAATTGCATGCAAATATTTCAATCAAAAAACCAGATTTTAATTATAATTTAATTAGAGGTGGCAGTATTGGATTTGCTGAGAGTTACATGAGAGGTGAATTTGAAACTGATAACTTATCAAATCTAATTGAATTAACTGCAAGAAATATAGAAGTCATATATAAATTTTCAGGCCTTCTTGATTTTCCAATAATTAATTTTGTAAAAAATAAAATAATCAAAAATACAAAAAGTAGAAGCAAAGAAAATATTGCTAAACATTATGATCTAGGTAATGATTTTTTTTCTCTTTGGTTAGATGACACACTTACTTACTCTAGTGCTATTTTTGATGATAAATCAAAAAATCTTTCTGATGCCCAAAATAATAAATATCAAAAATTAATTGATCTAATTAAACCAAATAATGGTGACAAAGTTTTAGAAATAGGATGTGGTTGGGGAGGTTTTGCTGAATATTTAGGTAAAAAATACGATGTTAAACTAGACTGTATTACAATATCAAAAAAACAATTTGAATTCGCAAAAGAAAGAATTTTTAATTGTGGTTTAAACGAAAAAGTAAATATTGAAATAAAGGATTACAGAGATCTTAAAGGTGAATATAATTCAATTGCCTCTATAGAGATGATCGAGGCTGTTGGTCAAAATTATTTAGAGGGTTATTTTAAAACTATTAAAACCAATTTATCTGATGGTGGTAAAGCAGCTATTCAAGCAATTACCATCGATGATAGGTTGTTTGATAGATATAAGAACAAACAAGATTTTATTCAAAAATATATTTTTCCAGGTGGTTTTTTACCAAATAAAAATAGCATTAATCGTTATGTTTCTGACAACGGTTTAACTGTTAATTCATATATTTCCTATGCTGATCATTATGCAAATACATTGGCGATATGGAGAAACGATTTTTTAAAAAAATGGGATTTAATAAAAAATCAAGGTTTTGACTTAACATTTAAAAGAATGTGGGAGTTTTATCTTTCTTATTGTGAGGCTGGATTTAAGTCAAAAAATATTGATCTGATACAATTTTCAATGCAAAAGAAATAAAAATAATGGAGATATTTATGCGACATATAAAAATAATTAAGTCAATTTCGTTGATAATTTCATTATTCTTAATTACAAGTTGCTCAAACAATAGTGCTATGAAACCAGAAGACTTCAAAAACAAAGAACCAAGACTAATTATTGAGGAATATTTATCTGGAAATGTTAAGGCTTGGGGTGTTCTACAAAACAGATCAGGAAAAGTTACAAGACAATTTTCTGCAGACTTAAATGGAACTTGGGATGGAAAACAATTAATTCTTAAAGAAAAATTTAATTGGGACGATGGTGAGGTTCAAGATCGAGAATGGATAATAAATAAAATTGATGAGCATAATTATGAAGGAACAGCAGGGGATGTTGTGGGTAAAGCAATAGGATATTCTTATGGACCAGCGTTTAAATTTGAATATGTTTTACTAGTTCCAGTTAAAGGTAAAGAATTAAAAATAACTTTCGATGATTGGATTTTTAAACAAGATGATAGAGTTGCAATTAATAGAGCAACAATGACTAAATTTGGTTTTAAAGTAGCTGAGTTAACAGTCGTATTTGTTAAAGATTAACTATTTTTTTTGATATTTCGTTAGTTTACCAACTAAAACAAAATAAATTTTACTTGGTAAAAAACTCAATAGTTTTAATGTAATTGTAAGTGATTTTGGAAAATGAATTTCAAATATATTTTTGTTAACTAAACCTTCATATATTTGATCTGCAGCATATTCTGGGTTTTTTAAAAATGGCATTTTAAAATCATTTTTATCTGTCATTGGTGTTTTAATAAATCCAGGAGATACTAAACAAACACGAACATTGTACCTTTTAAAATCAAAGTATAAACTTTCAGCTAGGTTATTTAATGCAGATTTAGATGGTCCATATCCAGTTGAATTAGGCAAACCCCTATATCCTGCAATTGACGAAACAATAGTAATTATTCCGTTTTTTTTTTCTCTAAAGTATTGTTCAACTGCTTTGATGCTATTCACAGTTCCAAAAAAATTTACTTTAAATACATCTTCCATTTGTTCTACATCAATATCTTTTTCTTTTTTAGGGTCCCATGTTCCGGTTGAAAAAAAACAAATATCTATATTTTCGTATTTGTTTTTAATTTCATTAAACACTTCTTTGCACTTTTCCTTATCTGTTACATCTAAAGGAAAACTTGAAATATTTTCATAAGAATTTGAAAGCTCATTTAGTAATTCAGCTCTTCTTGCAGATATAGCAACATTCCATCCCTTACTTGCAAACTTAATTGCTAAAGCTTTACCAATCCCTGTACTACCGCCTGTAATCCAAATAGTTTTTTTACTCATTTTTTGTTATGTATATATTTAACATGTTTAAAAATAAATTTTTAACATTTATATTGTTTCTTGCTATTACATTCTCTGCTTCATTGATTGGCGGTTTAGCTACTGTTACTTTTAAAGAGCCATGGTACTCATTACTAAATAAACCATCATTTAATCCACCTGATTGGATATTCGGACCTGTTTGGACCATCTTGTATATATTGATGACAGTTGCAATATGGCTTTACTGGCATACAAAAAATAGAGATATGAATACTGTTTATATTTATTTTATCCATTTAGTATTCAATACAACTTGGAGTGTAGTTTTTTTTGTTTTTCATAATATGGTTCTAGCACTTTTGGTATTAATCATACTAATAGCGTTGATAATCAATCTTATTTTAAGGTTTAAACGCGTCAAGATGTTGAGTGCCCACCTAATGATTCCATATTTACTTTGGTGTAGCTTTGCACTAATTCTGAATTCAAGCTTGATTATGTTAAATTAGATATGGATGATGTTGTAGTAATTGGTGGTGGAATAATAGGGGCAGCAACTGCTTATTTTTTATCCAAAGAAGGTAGAAAAGTAAAAGTTATTGAAAGAGATCCTACTTATAAAACAGCTTCATTCCCATTATCTTTAGGTGGTTTTAGAAGACAATTTTTTCAAAAAGAAAATATTTTATTAGGAAAATTTGCAAGAGAATTTATTTTCCAAATACCAGAATTATTAAAAACAGAAAAAAATCCTAATCCAACAGCTAGTATGGTAACCAATGGATATCTTTTAATGTTTGGTTCTGAACATGCTGAAGAACAATATAGAGCATTAGAAAATCATAAAGAATGTGATGCAGGAACAAAAAATATTAAAGGGTCAGAATTATCAAAAGTTTTCCCTTATGTGAATAGTGAAGGAATAGAGACAGCAACTTATACAGATAATCAAAGTGAAGGATGGATTGATCCATTTATGTTTCATAGCGCTCTTAAAAGTAAAGCAATAGAGCTTGGAGCAGAATTTATTAAAGGTGATGTAAAAAGTATTTCAGAAATAAATGCTAAAACAATTGTTTCTGCGGCTGGTTGTTGGACAAAAGAATTGTTAGAAGATATTCCTGTTGTTCCTCAAAAGCATACCGTCTTTAGAGTAAAATGCCCAACATATATAAAAGAGATGCCACTAAGTGGAGACTTAACAACTGGTGTTTATTGGAGACCAGAGGGAGGGGAATATTTAGCAGGATCACCTATTTCTGTATTTGATGCAGATGATTTGGAACCAGCTTGGAATGATTTTGAAGAATTAGTTTGGCCAGCTCTTGCAAAGAGAATACCTGCCTTCGAGGAATTAAAGTTAACTGGTGGATGGGCAGGTTACTATGATTGTAATAGATTGGATAATAATGCAGTTGTTGGTAAGCATCCAAAATATGATAATGTTTACATGGCTTCTGGATTTACAGGCCGGGGATTAATGCAGGCACCAGGTATCGGTAGAGCCTTAACTGAATTAATCACAACAGGATCATACCAAACAATTGATATAAGTGATTTTGCAGTTGAGAGAGTTTTGGGTAAAACCGCTAGGCCAGAGCCCTACGTTCTATAAATTAAGTTCCACAAAAAGTTTGATATTTTTCATTGCTCAATGGAGCGGGTGCTTGATATTCTTCAATAATATTCTGATTGTCATAAGGATTTTTTAAAATAGCTAATAACTTTTTCATTTTATCTAAACTTCCTTTGTCTGCTTCGACTAAAGCTTCCTCTACTTTATGATTTCTAGGAATTACAATTGGATTATTTGATTTCATAAGTTTACTTTGTTTTTCCTTAGTTGAATTATTTAACTCAGATCTTTTTTTCCATTCATTTTTCCAATCGATAAAATCATTATTTTTATAAATTTCATCAGAATTGATATCCATTAGATTACAAAAAGTATTTGTGTAATCTGCTTTATTTTTTTCCATCCAATTAAACAAATCATTAATTAATTTTTTATCATTTTTATCCTCACCAAATAAACCTAGTTTATCTCTCATCATATTTAACCATTTATCTTCATAAATATTTTGGAAATTATCTATTAAATCTGTTGCTAATTTAATTGCAGTATCTTCATTTTTGTCAATTAGAGGGATTAAACATTCTGCAAATCTTGCTAAATTCCACTTTGTAATGGGCGGTTGATTAGAAAAGGCATATCTCCCAAATTTATCGATTGAGCTAAATACAGTTTTTGGATCATAATGATCCATAAATGCGCAAGGACCATAATCTATTGTTTCACCTGAAATTGCCATGTTATCAGTATTCATAACTCCATGAATAAATCCAACTCTCATCCAATTGATTACTAGCTGGCATTGCTTTTCCATAACAAGATTTAATAAGTCTAATGCTTTTGAATTTGATGTTTTAATTTCTGGATAATGTCTGTTTATTGTGTATTCGACTAAAGTATTTAAATTTTCAATGTTTTGAGTTGCAGCAATATATTGAAATGTTCCAACTCGAAGATGACTTGATGCAACTCTTGTTAATATAGCACCCTGTAAAAGATTTTCTCTTAAAACTTTTTCACCTGTTTTGACTACAGCTAGGCTTCTAGTAGTTGGAATATTTAATGAATGTATCGCTTCACTGATAATATATTCTCTAAGCATAGGTCCTAGTGCTGCTCTTCCATCACCACCTCTAGAAAAAGAAGTTCTTCCTGAACCTTTAAACTGAATGTCAAAACGATTGTCATTGTTTACTAAATGCTCGCCCAACAAAACTGCTCTACCATCTCCCAACATAGTAAAGTGTCCAAATTGATGACCTGCATATGCTTGTGCAATAGTATTAGTTTCCTCTGGTATGGAGTTTCCAGAAAATATTTCTGCTAATTTTTTTTTGTCCGTTTTTGAAAAATCTAAATTTAAAGTAGATGCTAGTTCCTCATTTAAAATTACTAATTCAGGATCATGAACAGGAGTTGGTTTAATATTTTCTTTAAAAGTATTTGATAACTTTGAATATGTATTATCAAAATGCCAACCAATGGTCATTTTAATTAACTAACTTCAGCTTGATTTTCTTTTGGTTTAACTTCTGTTTTAAATTGATTAGAGATTTTTTGTACTTCAACAGAAGATACTTTGTATTCAGCACACATTGTTTCTTCATCTTTACCATGACCTGTAACCATATTAACCATATGTTCTGGGAAATGGAACGTAGTAAACACAATTCCTTCTTTAACTTTATCTGTAACCTCAACTTTAAGTGCAACCTCACCTCTACCTGAATAAAGTCTTCCGATATCACCAGTATTTAGATCTCTATAAGCTGCATCTCTAGGATGAATTAACAAAACATCTTCATCAACAATATTTATGTTTTTTGTTCTTCTAGTCATTGTTGCAGCGTTGTAATGTTGTAAAACCCTACTTGTTGTTAAAATCAAAGGATAGTCTTTTTGATTAGCTTCTATTTCTGATGATTCTTTCCAGTCAAAGTTTTTAAGTCTGCCTTTACCTAATTTAAAGGTTTCTGTATGTAAAATTTTTGTTTGAGTTCCATCTTCTTGAACTGGCCATTGTAATCCAAATTTTCCAAGTCTCTCTCTTGTAACTCCTTTAAAGAAAGGAACGATGTCAGCAATTTCTTCTAGAACTTGATCTGCATCATAAGTTGGCTGATCAAATCCTAATTTCTGCATCATCTCAGTTACAATTAATCCATCAGGTTTAGTGCCTGGTAGAGGAGGTACAGCTCTGTTCACTCTTTGAATTCTTCTCTCAGTGTTTGTAAAAGTTCCATCTTTTTCTAAAAACGTTGTACCTGGCAGAACAACAGTTGCTAATTTTGCTGTTTCACTCATAAATATTTCTTGAACGACTAAAAGTTCTAAAGAGTTCATAGCTTCAATAACATGTGCGCTATTAGGATCTGTTTGAACAATATCTTCCCCTATAATCCATAAACCTTTTAATTCCTTGTTTATTGCAGCTTCAAACATTTGAGGAATTTTTAATCCTGGCTTGGTTGGATGTGTTACTCCATATTTTTCTGTGTAGAATTCTTGATGCTTTTCATCAGCCACAGGGAAATATCCAGCACCTTGGTGAGGTTGACACCCCATATCTGCTGCGCCTTGAACATTGTTTTGACCTCTTAAAGGATTAACCCCGACACCTTTTCGTCCAATGTTTCCAGTGATCATTGCTAAATCTGCAATTAACATTACAGTTTTAGATCCCTGTTCGTGTTCAGTAACTCCTAAACCATGGAACTCCATTGAATTTCTTGCAGTAGCATATGCAATTGCTGCTTCTTTAACTAATTGTTTATCTACACCAGCTACTTTTGCTAAATGATCTACATCTTGTCTTTCAATCTCTTTTAAGAAGTTATCAAAACCTTCGGTTCTATCTCTAATAAAATCTGCATTATAAAGTTTTGATTTAATAATAAAGTGTAACATCATATTTAGAACTGCAACATTAGTTCCTGGTCTAAGTTTAATATGATAATCAGCAAGTTTTGCTAGTTCAGTTGTGACTGGATCAAGCACTATTAATTTTTTACCTTTCATGACTTGCTGTTTTATTTTTGCACCTGTTACAGGGTGAGCATTAGTTGGATTAGCTCCAATTACCAAAAATAAATCTGCATGATAGATATCTTCTGTAGAGTTAGTTGCTGCCCCAGTACCAAAAGTTTGTTGCATTCCCCAAGCTGTTGGTGAATGACAAATTCTTGCACAACAATCTACACTGTTAGTTCCCACAGCCGCTCTAATCATTTTTTGAAAAACATAATTTTCTTCATTCGTACATCTTGCTGAAGAAATTCCAGCAAAGGCATCTGGGCCATTATCTTTTGTAATTCTGTTCATTTCTTTTTTAATGAATTCATAAGCTTCATCCCACGAAGCTTCTTCAAACTTTCCATTTCTTTTAATTAAAGGTGTTTTTAATCTGTCTGGATGATCATAAAAACTAAATGCATATCTTCCTTTAATACATGTATGACCAGCATTTACCTCTGTTTGTTTTGGAGTATCTATTGCAACAACTTTATCATCTTTTATTGATGCTTCTAAATTACATCCAACACCACAGTATGAACAAGTTGTTCTTACTTTTTTATCTACAGCTACAGATTTAGATTGAAATACATCTGAGATAGCATCTGTTGGACATGTATGCGCACATGCTCCACAAGATACACATGAACTATCTCCAAACATCATATCATTGTCAGTTGTTATTCTAGATTCAAAACCTCTTCCGCTCATTGTAAGTACAAATGATCCTTGAATTTCATCACAAGCTCTGACACATCTTCCACAATTAATACAATTGTCTAAATTCATTCTCATGTAATCGTGAGAAGTATCTCTTGGTATACCTTTGTGCTGTTTAGGACTGTTGTATCTGTGATCAGCAACTCCTAGATCGTTTGCTACTGTTTGTAACTCACAATTATTGTTTACCTCACAAGTATCACATTCCATTGGATGGTCAGTTAAAACTAATTCAACAATATTTTTTCTTAGACTTGTTAAAGCTTCATTTGAAGTAAAGATATGTTGGTTTTCAGCAACTGGAGTATGACAAGATGCAACCACTTTTGTTGGACCATCTTTTTCTAAAGCAACTTCTACAGAGCAAACTCTACAAGCACCATAAGGAGCTAGGTTTGGATCATCACATAAAGTAGGTACTTTTTTTTCACCTACATAGCTTTTTACAAATTTTAAAATAGATGTGTGTTTAGGACCAATTTCGTATGGTTTTCCATCAATATAAGCAATTTTTCTTTTTTCTGAGCTCATTAATTATCTTTCACCATATCATTTTTCATTTCATCACCAAAGTATTTTAGAATGTTCTGAATTGGAGTTGGGATTGCTCCACAAAGAGCACATAGACATCCTTTTTGCATGGTAACCAACAATTCTTCTAGTAATTTTAATGGAATTTTAGCTGTTTTCTTCTTAGCTTGATCAAACATCTCCTTACCTCTGTAAGATCCAAGTCTTCCCGGGAAACATTTCCCGCATGATTCTTCTGCTGAGAATTCAAACAAGTGATGGATGTATTCAGCCATTGAAAAATCTTTTGGAATACTCACCACACTTGCGTGACCTAACATAAAACCTTTTGCTGTGAACTCTTGAAAATCTAAATTTAAATTTTCTATTTCACTTAAAGGAACAACACCACCTAACGGACCACCTATTTGAAAAGCTTTAACAGGCTCTTTATATCCACCACCAATTTCATTAAATATTTTTTTCATTGGCGTACCCATGTCAATTTCATAAACACCCGGGTTGTTAAAGAAACTATCTAAGCAAACTAATTTTGTTCCAGCTGATTTTTTATTTCCAACTGAAGAAAATTTTTCTGATCCATTTAATAAAATTCCAGTTGCAGCAGCTAATGTTTCAACATTATTAACCACAGTTGGTTTTTTATATAACCCTTCGGTAACAGGAAAGGGAGGTCTTACATCTACTTCAGCTCTTCTTCCTTCAATAGATGCAATCAATGCAGTTTCTTCTCCACAAATATAAGCACCTTGTCCAATACAAATTCCAAGATCAAAAGAAAAATCAGTTCCTAAAATATTTTCACCTAATAAATTTAATTTTTTAAGTTCATTGATGTAGCCATTAATTGCTTCAATAGATTTAGGATATTCACCTCTAATGTATAAAACTCCTTCATTGCTTCCTATCACATATCCACAAATTACCATTCCAAAAATAACTTTTAAAGGTTGGTCCTCTAATAAGTATCTGTCTGAGAAAGCACCAGAGTCACCTTCATCTGCATTACAGATAACATATTTTTTATCTCCTTTTGCTTTGCTGCAGAAATCCCATTTCATTCCTGTTGGAAAACCTGCTCCACCTCTTCCTGTTAAATTTGAATCTAATAATGATTTTACTATTTCTTTTTTATCTATTTTTAAAAATTTACTTAATTGCTCTTTGAATTGAACTGTTGAGGATAACTTGTCATCCATTAAAAAACTTGTTGTAGCAAAACTTTTTGAGAAAAATTTTTCTTGCTTAATTTCCTCACCTTTAATTATTTGGTCAATTTTTTCTATATCTTTACCAGCATAATTTTCTCCATCATAATGGAAAGCATGATTTTCATAACAATGACCTAAGCAGAACATTTCTCCAACTTTATCGTCACCAAGTTTTTCTTTTAATGTTTCTTTTAATTTGTCTTGAGTACCTGCACACATGCATGCACTACCATTACAAACGAAAGCTTTTTTTTCTCTATGAGAAGGTCTTAAAAATTCATAAAAAGACTCTGCGCCATGTAGAGTTGAAACACCTAGGTTATGTTTTTTGGCAATTTCTTTAATATCTTGTGGATTATCGCTTAAGGTATTTTCTGAGATTTGCTTAAATAGGTTATCTCTTAAGCCTATTCTGCCTGATAAATTGCTTATATTTTTTGACACAAATACCCTTTTATTAATTTAGCCCACAATAACTTTTTTGTTATTTGTGTAAATATTAAAACTGTCTCTCTTTACGAAACCAACAAGGGTAATGTCAAATTTATTCGCTAAATCGATAGCTAGACTAGTTGGCGCACCAACACCTATCATTATACCTATATCCGTCATCAAAACCTTTTGAACCAATTCAAAATTCAGTCTGCCTGAGCATGTTATAAATTGGGTTTTCGGATCAATTTGGTTGTTCTTTAATGCACAACCAATAAGTTTATCTAGAGCGTTATGTCTTCCTACATCCTCTCTGACAGCAACCAACTCTCCATTACTATTAAAAAGACCACTTGCATGAATTCCACCTGTTTTACTAAATTCTGATTGGCCTTCTCTCAATGTATCTGGCGATTTAACAATTACCTCTTTTTTGATTTTGGGTTCTGATGAATTTGTTTTATTTTTTTTAATTATTTCTAGAGCATCAAGAGAAGACTTTCCACATACACCACATGAGGAATTAGTTAAAAAGTCTCTCTTTATTTTTGCAATATTTATATTTTTAGAGTTATTTAAAGTTGCTAATATTTTATTTTGAATATTGTATTGACCAACTTTATCTCCATAACTTTCAATTGAATCAATATCACTAATATTTGTTATGATTTGTTCATTATATAAAAATCCTCTTACAAGGTCCTCATCATCACCAGGAGTTCTCATTGTTATAGATAAGCTTTGATTGATCCATTTATCAGATTCCTTAAACTTTAATGAAATCTCTAATGGTTCTTCAATTGAAATTAAATCATCTATATTTTCAAACTTATTAGATGAATATTTTAAAACTTTGTATTTAGAATTCATTAAATTATTTTAGCGGATAGTTTTTTTTTAATAAATATTTGTTAATTATAATTGCTAATAACAATATAATTATACAACCAAAAATTATTGGATTAATTAAATAATCATAAGAGGCACTTCCAATAATAACTATAATTGGATTTCCACCAGCAGGTGGGTGAACAATATTAAATAATATCATTAAAAAAACTCCTGCTCCAACAGCAATTGCAATACTGATATAAATAGGGAGCGGAATATAGTTTACAAAAATTACTCCTACTAAAGCGGTTACCAAATGTCCAAAAAAAACATTCTTTGGTTGTGCAAATGGGCTTTCAGGAAAACCAAATAGTAAAACCATTGAGGAACCGAATGAGGCTGCAATAAAATATCCGAGTGTACTTTTATAAGTAAGGACTGTTAGCACACCAATTGTAAATGTAGAAAAAAAACCTGCAATTAATGCTTTTTGCAATAATGGTTTTGTAATTTTGATCATTTATATTTTTAATGCTTTGGCAATAGTTCTTAAAGGTAAAAGCAAACACTCTTTCCTTGAAAGATTTTTTTTATCTAAAATTTCTTTAAAATCTTTCCAATGTTTTTCCATACTTACTTTTGCGTCCTCAAAAAGTTGCTCACCAACTTTTATAAATTTTTTAACATCATCAACTTTTTTTTCTTTAATTTTTCTGGATAATAGACTGACTGATGCCTGACAATAAACACACGATTTACACTGATAACCCATATCTTTTACAACATCTTCTTTGACAATTAAGCTTATTTCCATCTCATCACCACATATTGGATTTTTGTTTTTTGATTTATGAGTATAGTTTTCAAGAACTTTATTGTTTTCTGTGTGTGAGGCGATTTCTAAAATTCTTAAATCCATTTAATTTCTTTAATTCAACTTTGAATGTTTTATATTTTATAGATGGATCATAACAATATTTTAGGCACTGTGCTAGCAGGCGGTAAGTCACAAAGGTTTGGAGAAGATAAATCCCAAGTAAAGTTAGCTGGTAAATTGTTAATTGATCACTTGTTGACTGAAATTATTGATGAATTCAATGAACTCTTAATAGTATCAAATAATAAAATTAATTTTCATGACTCAGAAAAAATTTCAATAATTGAAGATTTTGAAAAAGGTCTTGGTCCGTTAGGAGGAGTTTTATCAGCTATGAAATGGATAAAAGAAAACCAAAAAGACTACAAATGGATAGCAACTTTCCCTGTTGATACACCTTTTTTTAAGAGACAAATACTAAAAGATTTTATTCAAAATATTAATTTCAATGAAAGCGATTTATTTTTCATTAAGTCAAATAACACACGACACAATATATTTGGCTTATGGTCGATTAATTTATTAGATAAGTTAGAGAAGGATCTAAATAACGGAGAAAGAAAAGTAGAGTTGTGGGCTAATAATACTGGGGTAAAAATAATTAATATGGAGTTTTCAAATAATGATCCTTTCTTTAATATAAATACAAAAGAAGATTTAAAAAAAGCAGAAGAAATATTCAAAAATGATTAGTTACGAAAAATCAAAAACAATTTTAAAAAAAGCCAAAATTAAGATTAAAGACGAAACTATAAAGAGCATAAATTCCCTAAATAGAGTAGTTTCCACCAATATTTATTCTAAAATAAATTATCCAGCAGGAGATAACGCTGCATTTGATGGTTATGCAATTAATTCAAAAGATACTAATGGATTAAAAAAAAAATTCCCAAAAAAATTTAAAATTATTGGTTCAATTGCTGCAGGAATGAAACCATTTAAAAAAAAGATAAAAAAATTTGATACTGCTGAAATAATGACTGGAGGAATTATTCCAAAGGGTTTCGATACAATTATTCCTATAGAACAAATAATTTTTGCTCCTAATAAAAAATATATTTTAATTGACCAAAAAATAAAAAAATTTGATCACGTTAGGTTTGCAGGTTCGGATTATAAAAAGGGGGAGGTTATAATAAAAAAAAATACAATTGTTCACCCAAACCATATTTTAGCTTTTAAAAGTTTAGATATTAAAAAAATTAAAGTAAAAAAAAAGGTTAATATATTATTTTTTTCAACTGGAAACGAGATATCAAATAAAGATAATATTCCAAATTGGATGGTAAGAAATTCCAACACACACTATATTAAAAACTTAAATCAAAATTTTTTATTTAATTTTAAAAGCGGAAGTATATTAAGAGATAATCATCAAAATATTTTTAAACAAAAAATAAATAAATTAATTAAATCTAAAGATGATATTATTATTACGTCAGGCGCTGTGTCTGCAGGTAAGTTTGATTTTATACCTGATGTTGTTAAAAAATTTAAGTTATCAAGCTACTTTAAAAGTGCTGCAATAAGGCCAGGAAAACCAATAATGTTTGCAAAAATCAAAGGAAAAGAAAAGGTAATATTTGGACTCCCTGGAAATCCAATTTCCTCTGCTGCATGTTTTAGATTTTTTGTAATTCCATATATTTTAAATGCTTTAGGATTATCAGAAGAAAAATCAATTAAAGCTATTTTGACGAATGGATTTGATAAAAAAAAGAATTTCACAAGGTTTGTAAAGAGCCAATTAAGCACAACTAAAAATGGAAAAATAAATGTTGAAATTTTAAAAGGTCAAGAGTCTTTTAGAATTAAATCATTTGTAAAATCAAATATTTGGGTTTTGTTACCAGCAGGTAAATCAAAATTTAAAAAAGGAGATGTCGTTGATTGTTTTTTCCCCAACCTTTCAAATCAAAATTTAGTTTAGAAACGTATTTTTGTTGTAGAAAATTCTATTTACAATTAGATTTCTCATTATGTTAGAGTTAAGAAATCCAAGAATAGCCATTCCTGTTGTACTTTTTGCCGGTCTATTATGGTCGTTTGGCCCATTAGTAGTTCGATACATGGATAATCCTCAATTGGTACCTTGGCAGTATATTTTTGGGAGAGGTTTAACAATTTTCATCTTATTAAATCTTTATTTATTTTTTGAGGAAGGAAAAAATTTTTACAAAAACTATTATAAAATAGGTTTATCTGGAGTAATCGGCGGATCTGGATTAGGTATCGCCATGATTACGTTTATTTATTCAATTACAAATACTAGTGCCGCAGTTACTTTGCTTTGTTTAGCAGCAATGCCTTTTTTTACAGCATTATTGGCATTTTTATTTTTAAGAGAAAAAATTTCTCTCAATGTTTGGATATCAATAATAATTGCAACAGTTGGTATCATTATTATGGCACTTGGAAATACTGGTGAAAAATCATTAATTGGTTTTGTATTTGGTTTAACTTCCTCAATTGGTTTCTCAGTTTTTTCTGTAACGCTTAGATGGAGAAAAGAAACACCAAAATTCACAACGGTAGCTTTTGCTGGTTTATTTTGTTTTGTATTTGCATCAATTATGATTTTATCCAAAGACTTAGTTTTCTTTTCATCTAGCTATAACGGAGCTTTATTTTCTTTGCATGGGACACTAGTTTGTTTTGGTTTAATTTTATATTCAGTTGGATCTAAAGCGATACCAGCAGCAGAATTAACTTTGTTATCTTTAACTGAAGTTGTAGGTGGAATTTTTTGGGTTTGGTTACCATTATTTGGAATTAATGAAGTTCCATCCACAAATACTATAATCGGTGGTTTTTTTCTTTTTGTATCTATATTTTATTACAGTTTAATAATGAGATGGAACAAAAGATATATAGCATTAAATTAAAATGGAACGACCAGATTTTTTTGAACTTAAAAATGGTGAAAAAGTAAAATTACCTTTCACAGATAAAGAATATAATGATCGAGTAAGCAAACTTAGATCAGTGATGGACCAAAATGGTCTTGATATGGTTATCTTAACTTCAATGCATAACGTTGCATATTACACAGGTTTTATTTATTGCTCTTTTGGTAGACTATACGGATGTGTGATCACTCAAAATAAAATCTCAACAATTTCAGCAAACATTGATGCAAGTCAACCATGGCGAAGATCTCATTGTGATAACGTAATTTATACTGATTGGAAAAGAGATAATTTTTTAAGAGCCATTGTTTCAATTATTGGAAGAGATGAACCTCCAAAAAATATTGGAATTGAAAATGATCATGTCACGTTAGATATGCGAGAAAAAATAGGGTCTATTTTTACTTTCTCAGTGTTTAGTGATGTTTCAAAAGATCTAATGAAACTTAGAATGATTAAATCAAACGAAGAAATTGAGATCATTAGAAATGGTGCAAGAATTGCAGACATTGGTGGTGAAGAAATAGTTAAAAATATTAGAGAAAATAATACGGAGATCGAAGTAGCAATAGTAGCAAGAGATAGAATGGAAAGAGAGATTGTTAAAAGCTATCCAGGTGCAGAGTACATGGATACTTGGGTATGGTTTCAATCGGGTATCAATACAGATGGAGCTCACAATCCAAAGACTAATAGAAAATTAGTTAAAGGAGATATTTTATCTTTAAATACTTTTCCAATGATCTCAGGATACTACACTGCACTAGAGCGAACTTTATTTTTAGATCATGCTGATGATGCTTCACTTAAAGCTTGGGAAGCAAATGTTAAAGTTCATAAACGTGGATTAGAATTGATTAAACCAGGTGTTAAATGTTCAGACATTTGTCATGAGCTAAATGAATTATTTGCTGAACTTGGTTATCTTCAGTACCGAACTTTTGGCTACGGTCATTCATTTGGTATGCTTTCACACTTTTATGGAAGAGAAGCAGGTTTAGAATTAAGAGAAGATATTGATACTGTTCTTGAGGAAAATATGGTCGTGTCGATGGAGCCAATGATAATGATCCCAGAGGGCAATCCTGGCGCAGGTGGATATAGAGAACACGATATTTTGGTGATTGGTAAAGATGGAGCAGAGAATATTACAAAATTTCCTTTCGGCCCTGAGCATAATATTATAAAAAACTAATCTTTATGAGCGAGAATAAAACTATTGTTAATAGTTGGAATGAGTGGGATCCGTTAAAACATGTTATTGTTGGAAGAGCGGATGGCACTTGTATTCCAGCACCAGAGCCAGCATTAGACGCTAAAGTTCCTGAAGATAGTGATATGCGGGGTCAGTTTGGTCCAAGAACAAAAGACACTGTCGATAAAGCAAATGAATCATTAGATAACTTTTCAAATATGCTTCAAAAAAGAGGCATTAAAGTCGATCGACCGATACCAATAGATTTTAATCAAAAAACATCTACACCTGATTGGGAAGCTGAAACCATGTTTGGTTGTATGCCTCCAAGAGATGTTTTGTTAACTGTGGGTAATGAAATTTTAGAGGCAACTATGAGCTATAGATGTCGTTGGTTTGAATATTTATGTTACCGACCACTACTTAAAGATTATTACAATCAAGATCCTAATATGAGACACGAGTCTGCTCCAAAACCAAGATTAACGGATGCAGATTACAGAAAAGATTATTTATCAGATAAAATAGGTGTTCAAAAAAGATTAGAGTGGACTGAAAAAAAATATTTTGTTACCACTGAAGAAGAACCATTATTTGATGCAGCGGACGTATTAAGATTTGGTAAAGATTTAGTTGTTCAACATGGTTTTACAACAAATTTAAAAGGAATTGATTGGCTAAAGAGACATTATAAAGATCACAGAGTTCATGCAGTTAATTTCCCAGGTGATCCTTATCCAATTCACATTGATGCAACTTTTACCCCAATTAAAGAAGGTTTAATTATCAATAACCCACAAAGAAGACTTCCTAAGGAACAAAGAAAATTATTTGACGATAATGGTTGGGAAATCGTAGACAGCGCGCAGCCAGCACATAACGAACCACCACCATTATGTTATTCATCAACTTGGCTATCAATGAATGTTTTAGTTTTGGATCCTAAAACTGTATGTGTGGAAAAAAGTGAAAAATACCAAGCTGAACAATTAGATAAATTAGGAATGGAAGTTATACCGGTAGAACTTAGAGATGCCTACGCTTTTGGTGGAGGTTTACATTGTTGTACTGCAGATGTTTACCGAGAGGGTGAACTTAAAGATTACTTTCCGAAACAATAATTATGGCAAAAATTAAAATAAAAAGAGAGCGAATTAAATTCGCTTCTGATAATGTTGCTGGTGCTTGTCCCGAGGTATTAGATGCAATTTTTAAAGCCAATGAAGGGGATAGTACACCTTATGGGAATGACTCAATATCAACTGAATTACAAGATAAGTTTTCAGAAATCTTTGAAAAAGAAGTAATTGTTTTTCCTACTGCCTCAGGTACAGCAGCTAATGCTTTAGCATTATCTACAATGACACCCTCTTATGGAAACATTTATTGTCATAAAATGTCCCATATAAATACTGATGAATGCGGTGCACCTGAATTTTATACAGGAGGAGGAAAGTTAGTTCCTTTAAATGGAATAATGGGAAAAATAACTTCAGATGAGTTGGATCAATCGATAGGTGGAAAAGGAATTGTTCATCATACACAACCTTCATCAGTTAGCATTACTCAGGTTTGTGAAACAGGTGAAGTTTATCAATTAGATGAAATCAAAAAAATTGCAGAAATAACTCATAAACATAATTTAAATTTGCATATGGATGGGGCTAGATTTGCTAATGCATTAGTCTCACTAGATGTAACTCCAGCAGAAATGACATGGAAATCTGGCGTTGATGTATTGTCATTTGGAGCTACAAAAAATGGATGTCTAGCAGCTGAAGCCATCATATTTTTTAAAAATGAATTAGTTGGAGAGATTGCCTTTTTAATGAAAAGAGCAGGGCATTTATTATCTAAAATGCGTTTTGTCTCTGCTCAACTAGATGCTTACATTTCAAATGATGTTTGGTTGAGAAATGCAAAACATGCAAACAAAATGGGTAAAAAACTTAGTGAAGGATTAAGTAAGCATAATGATATTGAAATCACTTATCCAACAGAAGCAAATGAAGTCTTTGCAAAATTACCAAGAGAAAAAATAGAATATCTAAATTCTGAAGGTTATAAAATGAATGAAGAAGAATTAGATGGGAAAGTGGTAAGATTAGTTGCTGCTTGGAATACTAAAGATAGTGATGTTGATGAATTATTAAATACAATTAATGCTAGCTAGGATTTTCTTTTAAAAACTCAATATATTTTATAACTTCATCAATCTGTTTATCAGGAATATCTTTATAACTTGCATTGAATTTGCTTTTTACACAAATAGCAACATGAGCATAGGGGTTTCTTCCTTTGGGGTGATTAGGATGGTCAGGTAATTGACCCACCAAATAATCGCCAGCTTCCTGAATAATTTTCCAGAGTTTACTTGCATTTTCTTTGTTCATGCTGATGAATTTTATCTAAAAAATAAACTTTTTCTAATATCTATGATTTCTCTGATCTTTTTGTCTTTAATAGCATTCCAAGAAACAAATAAGGTACATAATTGATATAAGGCAAATATCTCATTTTTTTGATTTTGATACAAATCACTATCTGCCTCTACATAGTTTTCAAAATAAGAAATATTATTTCTCGCACAGTTTAAATAATATTTACAAGCATCTGTTACTGTAGCCGTTGACCACCAGTTTGAATCTCTGAAAAGATTAGATATTTCTTGATAGAAAGAATTTGTCTCAGAAATAATCAAATCCTTTTGAACATTTTCTGAAAATTGATCTAATTCAAATTGAATTAAAGCTAATATCTTTTTTTCGCTACTTCTCTTCACAAGTAGTTCAATGACATTTTTATATGACATTGATTGGATCTTATTCCAATTGTCAAAAAAATCATTTGGTGCTTTATTTGAATCTCCCATGTTTAATTATTTAAAGGTAACCAAGAATTATATAAAGGATTATCTTTATTGATTGGAAGTTTAATATTCTTATTTTGTCTAGAAGAATCATATACAGCGGTTACAAATTCTAGAGATTTTCTAGCATCTGATAAAGTTACTTCATCACTAGGAGATCCATCTAGTTTATTTGCAATTTCATCAAACATACCTGCATACCATGATTTCGGTTCTTTTACTTTTGATAGCACCTCATTTATTTGAGATTGAGTTATAGGAGTTCTTGCCAAAAAGTCCCATTCATCATCAGCTGGACTATATGGTTTGTCTGGTGATGCGCCAGACTCAGCTGTTAACCCTTCAAAACAAAATCGAAGTCTACTCGTATCATTTGCTGCACCCAATGTAATTGAACTTGTAACCAATGTGCCGTTTTCCATTTCAATAGAAAGAGCTGCACAATCTTCAACTTCAATATCATTTACTCTGGTTGTTAATTTTGCAAAAACATTAGAAACAGGTCCTAGGATCATACTAACTAAATCATGAATATGAATAGAGTGACTTAAAATTGCTCCACCTTGTTCACCTTCCCAAGTTCCTCTCCAAGGTTTTGAATAATAATCTTTACCTCTATTCCAATGAGTTTCTAAAGAAGTAACCAAAGGGTTTCCTGTTAAACCAGATTTGATCAATGCTTTTAACTTTGAAAATCCAAGACCATATCGATATTGAAATACTGGGAAAATAATTTTACCCGTTGCTTTACTGATCTTTTCTAATTCATCTACTTCTTTAAGACTTGAAACTAATGGCTTTTCACAAATCACATGCTTTCCAGCTTCCATAGCTTTTTTACAAGCAGAAAAATGTAAATGGGGTGGGAGACAAATATCAATAATATCAATTTCTTTAACTTTTAATACATCATCAAAATTTAGAGAAACTTTTGTCTCAGTATTTGATTGTAATATTTTATCAATAGCCTCCCGAGTTAAACCACATAATGTGTGAACATTAAATCTCTCAGATACTTTTTTAAAATCCTCAAAATGCTTTGCTCCTATATTGGTTCCAATTATTGCTACTTGATATTTTTTCATTTTTTTTCAGCCTGCTCTTGAGCTTTAATAGCAAGTTCCATTGAAAGGTAAGTAATTTCTTGAGGACATGCAGTTTCTGTTCTGTTTAAAACATCAGTAATTAAATTACTAAAGTAGGGTAGTTTAACATTAGAACAATCAATATGCTTCACCTCATCATTATTTGCTAAAAATAAATGATTACCTTCTTCTGATTTTGCTAAGTCTGTGTATTTTCTTATTTCAATAAAACCTTTGTCTCCGAGGATTAACAATCTTCCATCTCCCCAGGTTGGAAGAGCATCTGGGGTAAACCAATCCAGGCGAACATATCCGTGCCCACCATTTCCAGTAAGGTTCACTTCACCAAAATCTTGAAAACCAGGCTTATCTTTATTTGTCGTATTTTCTACTAATGCATGGTTGATTTTTGCCTGATTTGAATTTGTAAAAACTAAAAATTGATGAATTTGGTGTGAACCAATATCGGTAATGATACCTCCATAACTTTGACGATCATAAAACCAATCAGGTCTTTCATAGTTTCCTTGCCTATGTGGACCTATGCCAATAGTTTGTTTTACTTTTCCTATTTTGCCTAAATTTACTAATTCTTCTGCTTTAGCAACTGCAGCAACATGAAATCTTTCAGAAAAATTTATAGACCAGATCTTTCCAGTTTCTTTAACAGTATTCTTCAAATTATTTAACTGACCCAAGTTAGTACAACCTGGTTTATCTACCATAACATCTTTTCCAGCTTTTAAAGCATCTATTGAATGATCAGCTCTATCGACAGGGATCGAGGATATTAAAATCATATCTATTGATGAGTCATTTAATATCTCTTCTTTATTTTCTTTTCGTTTAATATTTGGATATTTTAAATTGAATTCTTTTAGAGTTAAAGGATCTCCATCAGTCCAAAAGTAATTACAACTACAACCTTCTTTTAACATCTCATCTAACATGTCAAATATATGTCCATGATCGATACCAATTACCCCAAGATTTAATTTTCTCGTCATTAATTTAGTAAAATCCTTTTTTCTTAGAACCTTTATAAAAAATTTCTTGAAGATTGTAGTTTTCTTGTTTTTTTATTTTAAGATCATTTGTATTCATCAATGAATGTGGTCTTCCTATTTTTTCATGAAAATTATAGTTGTCAACGCCTCTAGCAATTTGGACACCATTTTTACCTAAAACTTGCTTAACATTTGTCCCAATGTAGCTTTGAATTACAAAACCTATTCTCCTATCTTTACTGTGATTTATACCAGAACCATGGACTGTTTTAGGATGATGTAAAGACATTTGTCCTGAATTTAAAATCAAAGGAACAATTTGATCATCAGGCACATTGTTTACAGTTTGACCTCTAGTTAGTAGATTTTTTTCATTAAAGTTTTGATCATGTTCTTTTAAATTATCTTTGTGTGAACCAGACCACATTTTCATACAACCGTTATTTTCATTAGAATCTGTTATAGCCACCCAAGCAGTTACCCAATTATAAGGCTCTAAACCAATATATTTTGCATCTTGGTGGTAACTTACAAATCCACCTTCGCCTGGGTTTTTAATAAATAATGTTGTACCGCAAACTAAAATATTTCCTCCAATCAAACTTTCTACAGCATTTAAAATATTCTCATTATGAGCTACCTCATCAAGCATTGGAGAAATTAGATGAGCATTATATCTTCCTGTTTTTTCAAGTTCATTAGGTAATTTTTTTTCAATTAATTCAATTTCGTCTCTTATTTCTTTAGCTTTCTCTTTTGAAAAAATATTTACAGGTGAAACAAATCCTTCATCGTTGTACTGTTTAAGTTGATTTGAGTTTAGATAAGTCATATTATTTTCAAAGATTATATGAGCATAAATATTTCTTCAATACATTACTGTCCTGTAAAATCTGTGTCATTTCAAAATATTGATAAGTGTAAAATAGATAAAAATATTGGAATCAAAGGTGACAGAATTTTTGCACTTTCGCAAAATCTTAATTTAGAACAATCAAAATTATTTGAGAATAATCCTGAAGAAAGAAAAGGTAAGTGGAACAAAATATTAACACTTAAAAATACTCCAGTTCTTAATAAGTATAATTTTTTATATCAAGAAAATAAATTAATTTTAACCAAAAATGAAAAAGAAATAATTACAATTAATGTTAATGATGAAGTTAAAAAAACAAAGCTTATAAAGAAACTAATTGAGCTAGAGAGTTCTTTGAAACAAGATATTAAATTAATGAAGAATGAAGAGCATCCTTTTTACGATACCTCTATATCTAATAAGTCAGAGTTTAAAAATTCAATTTCTCTTTTAAATGTCAATAGTATTAAAGATTTTGAAAATAAAATTGATAAAAAAATTGAAACATCAATATTTAGAGGAAATTTAGTTTTTGATGGCGTTGAGCCTTGGAAGGAAAGAAACTGGATTGGTAAAATATTAAAAATTAACAATATCTCATTCAAAGTTGAGAAAAATATTCCAAGATGTGTAGCAATAAATTTAAAACCAAAATCTGATGACAACTCTATTAATTTATTAAAAATTTTAAAACAAACATATAATCATTATGAAATGGGTATTTATCTAACACCACTAGAAAATGGAGAAATAAATTTGTTTGATAAAATAGAAATAAATTAAAATTGTAAACAACTTTAGATTGAAATTTTTTTATTACTTGGGTGTACACTCAATGTTTAATCTGTTTTAATTCTCTAAAACATAACAATAGGGAGAGACAATGAGAAAAATTTATAAAACATTAACAGTTTTATTTATTCTTCTATTTAGCATTTCTACTGTTAATGCAAAAACGTTAACAGAGAGACTTGCGGATGGACATAAATTAAGACTTGGATTTGGTACTGCTGTGCCATGGGCTTATGCTGGAGATAATGGTGAAGCTCTAGGATTTGTAAACATGATCGCTTTAACTGTTTTGGAAGAAATGGGGATTACTGAACATGAAACTAAAGTTTTTGAGTGGTCAGGTCTTATTCCAGGAATAAATGCTGACAGATCAGACATGATTACTGGAGGAATGTATATTCTAAAAAGTAGATGTGAAAACATTAATTTTTCAGATCCAATCGGAGTATTTGGTGATGCAATGTTAGTTCCTAAAGGAAACCCTAAAGGAATTAATAATTATGAAGACGTAATTAGAACTGGAGCTACTTTAGTTACAGGAACTGGGTTTAACACTGTAGAAGCTGCTAAAAAATTTGGTGTACCAGACAGTCAAATGCTACTCGTAGAAGGTGAAGTAGGGATACTAGCTGCTATGAAAGCAGGAAGAGCGGATGCTGCAGTACAAACTTTCTTTGGTGCAAAAGAGCATGAAGAAAAAACTGGTGGCGCATTTGAAGTGACTGATCCAAAACTAATGCCTAAAGAAACTGTCAATGTGGTTGGGATTGGTTTTAGAAAAAGTGACGACAAGTTTAGAGAAGCATTCAATGCTGCTTTAGCTAAAGTTTTAGCTAACCCAAGCAAAATGTTAGAGAGGGCTGGTAAGTATGGTTATGATAAAGCTCAACTTCCTCCACCTGACATGACTACTGAGTGGGCTTGCTCAACTAAATAATTTAAATAACTAAAAATATAACCAGGCAACTTAATTGTTGCCTGGTTTTAAAATCTTAAGGTAATTAATTTGACATATTTTGAATTTTTAAATGAACATGGAGTTACACTTTTACTAGGAACAGTAACTACAGTAAAAGTTCTAGTTTGTTCGATGATCTTGTATTTATTTATTTCTATGATTTTTGGTTTAATGAGACTTTCCAAGAATCTTTTAATTCAAGGTATAGCAACAGTGTATATAGAATTTTTTAGAGGAACCTCGCTTTTAGTTCAACTGTTTTGGGCATATTATGTATTACCTTTTTTTGGGATATCTTTAGAAGCTTTTACTGCAGGAGTTGTGGCTCTAGGTTTAAATTTTGGGGCTTATGGAGCTGAAATAGTAAGGGCCGGAATACTCGCAGTACCTAGAGGGCAGTGGGAAGCAGCTCATGCATTAAATTTTACACCTTCTAAAAGGATTAAAAGAATTATTATACCACAAATTTTTCCAATAATTCTTCCACCAGCAGCAAACTTAACAGTAGAATTGTTGAAGGCAACAGCTTTGGTTGCTCTAGTTACAGTTGTTGATCTTACTTTTGAAGCTAAACAAATTAATTCTATAACATGGTTGTCTGCTCAGTGTTTTGGTACAGCTTTATTGATTTATTACATAATGGCAAGATTTGCATTGGTACCATTTTTAAGATGGTTAGAAGTTTTAGCAGCTAGAAAAGTTGGGAAGGAGAAAATCTAGATCATGGAAATGGGATGGAGATGGGATTTTGCGATAGAAATATTGCCAAAAATGGCAGTAGCAACTTTTAATACTATTCTAGCAGCTGGTGTAGGTTACGCAATTGCTCTAGTCGTTGGATTGTTTTTTTTATTAGGACAAAGAACACCATCAAAAATAATTAATTGGATAAATAGAGAAATAGTAGAGTTTATAAGATCAACACCTCTTTTAATTCAGTTATTTTTTGTTTATTTCGTCTTACCGCAATTTGGTATTACTTTGTCAGCTTGGGTATGTGGAATGATAACAATTGGCCTTCATTTTGGAACTTATTTATCTGAAGTTTACAGAGGAGCGCTAGAAGGTGTTTCAAAAACTCAATGGGAAGCATGTAGAGCTCTCAATTTTTCAACAATTTATACTTATAGAAGAATAGTTCTTCCACAAGCATTTCCGATAGCAATACCAGGTATGGGAAATTATTTAGTAGGTATTTTTAAAGACACTCCACTACTTTCAACAATAGGTGTTGCAGAATTATTCCATGCTGCAACAGCTGTAGGAGGATATAACTACAGGTACTTAGAACCCTATACATTAGTTGGAATTATATTTTTAACTCTATCGATTCCTGCGGCAATGTGGGTTAGAAAACTTGAAAATGATGTTAATAAAGCACAAGGAAAAATAAAAAAATAAATTATGAAAGACAAGTCTGACGAAATAATTGTAAAATTTGAAAATGTTACTAAGCAATACGGTGATTTAGTAGTTTTAGATAAATTAAATCTAAAAATTAAAAAAAATGAAATGGTTTCTATTATTGGTCCTTCTGGATCAGGCAAAACTACTGTGCTTAGAGTGTTAATGACTTTAGAAAAGATTAATGGAGGTGTAATCTACTTAGATGGTGAGCCCTTAACCCATATGAGTGAAAATAGTAAAATGGTTGAAGCTAGTGAAAAATATTTAAGAAACAGACGTTCAAAGATAGGTATGGTTTTTCAGCAATTTAATTTATTTCCACACATGACAGCAATACAAAATTGTATAGAAGCACCAGTAGAGGTTTTAGGGCTTAAGAGAGAGGAGGCTGAAGAACGAGCTCTAGAATTGTTAGAGTTAGTTGGGTTAACAGATAAAAAAGACCAGCATCCAAGTAGACTTTCTGGAGGTCAACAACAAAGAGTTGCAATAGCAAGGGCATTGGCAATGAGACCAAAAGTTATGCTTTTAGATGAAATAACATCAGCACTTGATCCTGAAGTAGTAGGTGAAGTGTTAAATGTTATAAGATCATTAAATAAAGAACACAATTTAACAATGATTATGGTTACACATCAAATGGGGTTCGCTCGTGAAATTTCAGATAGAGTTTGTTTTTTTAATGAGGGGAAAATTTTTGAAGAAGGACCACCAGAAAAATTATTTGGAGACCCAAAAAATGAGAGAACAAAACAATTTCTTCATGCAGTACTAGACGCAAACTAATAGATTATAATTCAAGATATAACTTTTTCTAAATATTTTGAATAATCACAATTTCCATAAAATTTAATTGCATCTTTAATTTGTTTTTTTTTTATCCATTTGTTATTTAATGAAATTTCTTCAAGACATGCAATTTTAAACCCTTGTTGATTTTCTATTGCTGAAACAAAATTACTTGTTTTGTAAAAATCTTCTATAGAACCTGTATCAAGCCAAGCACCACCCCTACCAATATACTCGGCTGATAGATTTTTTCTTTTTTTATATTTGTTTAAAAGATCCACTATTTCTAGCTCATTTCTTTTAGAAGGTTTAAGTTCTTTTGCAAATTTAACAACTTGATTATCAAAAAAATATAACCCCGTAATTGCAAGATCAGATATAAACTTTTTAGGCTTTTCTTTAATTGTAATAATTTTTTTATTTTTTACTTTAGCTACACCAAATTTTTCAGGATTTAAAACTTTATGCAAAATAACTTTGGCACCATTTTTGATGTTTGTACAAGTATTCAACATTTTACTTAAAGATTGACCATAAAAGAAATTATCCCCAAGTATCATTGCAACTTTATTATTTTTAATAAAACTTTGACCTAAAATAAACGCATCTGGTAAACCTCTTGGTTTATTTTGTTCTATATAATTTATTTTAATTCCTAATTTTTTTCCGTTCGGGATAAGCTTTTTGTATTGTTCAAGTTGCCCCTTATTAACTATAATCAAAATATCTTTAATTTTTGCAAGCATTAAAATAGATAGCGGATAAAAAATTAAGGGTTTATCGTAAATAGGTAAAAGTTGTTTATTTACTGCTTTAGTAAGTGGACTCATCCTTGTTCCCATCCCCCCAGATAAAATTATTCCCTTTTTAATCATTAAATTTCACCAATTCTTTTCTCAATATCTTTCTTGGAAATAGATTTATAATATTTTTGATTTTCAAGATACCACATAAATGTTTTCTCTAATCCTTTTTTAAAACTTACCTTGCATTTCCATTTGAGTTTCTTATTAATTTTTTTGCTATTAAGAGCATACCTAATATCGTGACCTGGTCTATCTTTTATAAATTTAATCTTAACTTTTGGTCCAAATTTTATTTTTTTCTTAGCAATGTTTAATAAAAATTTACATATTTGTATATTATTAAGATTTTTGCCTGATCCTATATTATAAAACTCACCGATTTTACCTTTTTTTAAGACTTTGTATAAAGCTTGACAATGATCATCTACAAAAATCCATTCTCGTGAGTTTTGACCTTTACCATAAATTGGCAAACTTTTATTATTTAGTATGTTGTAAATTAATTTAGGAATTAATTTTTCTGGATGTTGATTAGGACCATAATTATTTGAACAATTAGTAACTATTGCAGGTATTTTATAAGTCCTAACATAAGATGACACTAAATGATCTGATGAAGCTTTGCTTGCTGCATATGGTGAACTAGGTTTATATGGATAATTTTCATTTGATCTACCTTTTAAAACATCTCCATAAACTTCGTCTGTCGATATGTGGATTAATTTAGCCTTTCTATTTTTTTTTGAATATATTTTGAAAGTTTCTAATAAATTAAACACACCAAATATATTACTTTTAATAAAATTTTCTGGTCCTTCTATAGATCTATCCACATGTGTTTCTGCAGCTAAGTTAAAAATAGCTATAGGACTATATTTTTTAATAATGTGTTGAAGTTTAGTTTTTTGATTTAAGTCACATTTAATAAATTTATACTTTTTAGATTTTTTAAATTCTAATGTGTTATAAAAGTTTGATGAGTAAGTAATTTTATCAATATTAATTACAGTATATCTTTTTTTAATTAATAAAGCTATTAAGTTACTCCCAATAAAACCTAATCCTCCAGTTACAATAATATTTGGCATAATAGTTCAATTGCTTATACCAATACAGTAGAATTGAGGCAACTGGTTGATTATTAGAAATTATTTTATTATTTGATTATTTTCTTCAATTGGTTCTGTAGTTGGGTCTAACTCTAATCCACTTGGTGTAATAGTTGCTGGGACAGGTGTAAAAGTTGAGTCAGGATTTTCTACTGTATCTCTAACTTTCATCCTATATAAACCAAATCCACCTATAATCACATGCGCGAAAATTAAAAAAATGAATAAACCATTTATTCCAAACCATTCCATGAATATAGAACACAAAATAGGACCACTAATTGCCCCAACTCCAAATATGAGCTGTAGCCCACCTCCTGCTGCTACAAACTTTGATTTTGGAACAAAGTCATTTGTATGAGCAAGGTTCAATGAAAATAAAGGAAGACATAAACTAGAATATAATCCTACAGCAATAAAAAATAAAATTTTCTTAAAACTAAATTCATTCATGTAATAAATATTTTGAATAGGATCATTTGAAGTAAAAATTGATACAAAAGCAAAAAAAGAGCTTCCAAAAGTAGTTATTATTATTACTTTTCTTCTATCAAAAGTATCTGAAAAATAACCGATTGGTCCTTGACCAATCACTCCTGCAATTGTTGCAATAAATAAAAGTATCGATGTTTCAATTAAAGTAAATTTTGCAAGTGTTGCATAAACAGATATTAAAGAAAAGAATGCTGCATGAACTATACCAGTAAAGAATGAACTCATTGAACCTAGTGGTGAAATTTTATACAATTCTTTAATACTTATTGTCTCTATTTTTTTAAATTTAGGGGCAGGTCTTTTTGTTAACAAAATAGGTACTAGAGCAACAGAAAGTAAAATGGAAACTAAAATAAAGGGCTCATAATCTTCTGGCTTACTAACGTTAAGGAGTAACATTCCTATTGCTAGTCCAAAGTAAATTACCATCATATAAGCAGATAGTAGTTGTCCTCTGTTTTTATTTGTAGCTCTATCATTTAACCAACTTTCCGTAACTATATAACAACTAACTAAACTTATACCTGTTATAAATCTACTTAGTGTCCACATAAATGGATTTACATAAACAACTGCAATTAAAGCACTTAATGATGCAAGTGAAGCGAATGCAGCAAATACTCTTATGTGACCAACCTTCGAAACAAAATTTGGTGTAGTTCTTGAGCCTACAAAATAACCAACAAAGTATCCTGACATGAAAATACCAGTTGTAAAAACACTAAAATCTTCAAGTACTGATCTAATACCCATAACTTGCATTTGCAATCCATGAGCAATCATCATTACCCCTATCCCTATAAATAGAGCCCAAGACTTTTTTACTTCTTTTTGCATTTTAAATTCCAAGTTTTAATAATTATTGGCTAGGTAGTTTTTGTTTGTGTTTTTTTTATGGCTAGTAAAGAATGAATTGCTATAGTGATAATGATAACGATACCTCCATAGATAGTCTCGTTAGAGGGTTGTTCTTTAATAACCATCCAAACCCATATTGGTCCGAGGATAGTTTCTAATAAGAAAAATAAATTAACTTCAGCTGCTGTTATGAATCTTGGTGCTATAGTTACTAAAACAAATGGTATGGCTACACACATCACACACATTAAAGGTATATAAAAAAGATCATCATCCACTAAAGCAAAGTCTTTAACAAAGAAAAAGGCAAATATAGCAACACAAGATTTTCCAATTACAGCAGCTGGTACTAAATCGGCAGATTTTGCGTATCTTGCAATGTTTGCGTTACAAGCCAATCCAAAAGAAGTTATTAAACCAAATAAATCTCCATAAAAATTACCAAGACTTAAAGAGTCGTAAAAAATATAAACACAAGCAATAAAGGTAATTATTATAGCAAACCAAGTCTTATTATCTGGTTTTTCTTTTAAGAAAATAGCCCCTAAGATTGCAGAGAGCATTGGTGCAAGAGCTACCATTAATAAAGTATTTGCTACATTAGTATTTTGAATTGAAATAATAAAAGTAATATTACAAATAGAAAAACTAATTACATAAAAAATACCTGGATAACCAATTTTAAACAAAGCTTTTAAGAAATTATTTTTATAAAATAAAAGAAGACCGATTAGAACTACCACGAATGGTATTGCTCCTCTGTAAAAAAGCATCCCCCAAGTATCAATATTTGATAATCTAATTAATAAAGAGTCAGGAGTTATAAACATAACTCCTATAAACGCCATCAATGAACCTTTTTGCTGATTAGTTAAATTATTCACGCTTTAAGCTGTTTCCAAAAAGTTTTAGCTAAATTTTTTCCCGTTAGATCATAAAGTGTTTTAAGTCCAGTTGGAGATGTAACATTTATATCACCATTGAGTTTTTGATCTATAAAATCAATTCCTGCAAAAAAAATATTTTCTTTTTTTAAATCTTTTGCAATTAGTTTGGAAATTTTAATTTCTTTACTTGTTAATTTTATATTAGTTGGTTTTGCTCCTTTACTCATATTACTTAAAATTGAACCTTTCTTTGGAACCCTAGAAATTGCACCACATACTTTTCCATTAATAATAAACACCCTTTTGTCTCCATTACTTATTTTAGGAAGAAATTTTTGGCACATGATATGATCATGTTTTTTTATTAATTTATTAACTAATTTTGGATTAAATTTAGTTAACAAATGGATATCATTTCCACTGAAACTATGGATGGGTTTTAAAATGACTTTTTTGTTTTTTTTGAAAAATTTTTTAATTTCATAAATATTTTGAGTAAAAATAGTAGCAGGCATGTATTTTTGGTATTTAGATGAATACAATTTTTCAGAAATATTTCTTACAGAGGTAGGGTTGTTAATTATTTTAACTTTAGTCTTAATTGTATCCAAAATGTATGTTGTTGAAATATACTCAAGATTAAAAGGTGGATCTTGGCGAATAAGAATAAATTTACATTTATTTAATTCTAGATTTTGTTTTTTTATAATTTTATAGAATTTTTTATTGCTATAGTTAAATTTAATAAAAAAACCTCTAGCTGTAACTTTCGAATTAACAACTGATAAATCTTTCGGATCGTAATAGAAAATTTTATATTTTTTATTCTGAATTTCGTATGCTAAAAAAACACTTGTATCCGTTAAAGGATTTAGTTTAGAAGGATGGTTTCCTTGAACAGCAACAATTTTATTTATCATACAATTCGTCTAAATTTTCGTTTTTTGAAAATTTACTAATCATATGATCTGCATTTGTTGTCTTATTATCAATTACTTTCTGTAGATGATTTAGGAATATAGTCTCGTTATTACCTTTTTTACTCAAAACATCTCTATTCTCTAAACCTTTTATTGAGAGATTTAAAAGTGTAGATGACCAATAAAGAAGATCTTTACCCATTAATTGAGTATTAAATCCCTTTTGTGGGGCTTCTAGATAAGCGTTGATTATTTTATCGACGTCCCATGCTGAAATCAGTTCATGAACTTCGTCTAAATTTCCATAAAGCATACCTATATTAAAAGCTGGTCCTGCACATAAACAATCCCAACCACATGTATCCATTGATCTTAATTCAATATATTTTTTAACTCTATTCTCAGTAAATATTGTACTTAAGTGAGTTGTTAAGTCTGCTTCAGTTGGAAGTTTATTTCCAATCTCTTGGATTTTCCCTTCCATAAAATCCTTAAAAATATATTTCCTACCTGAAATATACTGATCTTTATTTTCTATAAATAATATAGGGAAGTTTATTACAAAATCAGCATATTTTTCAAAAATCATATTTTCGAAAAATAATTTAGGCAATCCACCTCTAGAAGTACTTTGCCATACTTTAGATCTATAAGATAAATAGTTACTATTTTTTTTCTCCACAATTGAGGAATTAGCAAACAAAGCAATTGCAATGGGTACAATTGAGTTTGCTACTCTAAACTTTTTAATAAAATCTTCTTCTGAGCTATAATCTATATTTAACTGAGTGCCACATGTTCGATACATCATATCTAAACTAAGTTCGCCACCTAGAGGCATGTCCTTAGTCATCAATTCATATCGTTGTTTAGGATTTTTTGGGATTTCACTTAATTTAGATATTGGATCGAATCCTGCACTTACAATTTTTATATCTAATTTTTTTGTAACTTGTTTTAATTCAAACAAATAGTCTTGTGACTCTGCACAAGCTTCGTGCATATGATTTAATTTATCTCCTGATAATTCTATCTGATTACCTGGTTCAAGGGTTATATTTTTTCCACCTTTATTAAGAGCAATGATATTTTCTTTTTCAAAAACTGGATTCCAGCCAAATTCAAGTAAGGCTGCAAACATTTCTTTTATTTTTGGATAATCAATTCTTTTATTGTCTAAATTATTAAACAAAAACTTTTCATGCTCGATCCCAATTTTGAAATTTTTAGGTTGTTTAATACCTGATTTAAAGTAATTTATAATTTTTTCTTTTGAATCAATCATGTGCTGTAAGTAGTGATTTATAGCCAAATTTAAAGATAATAATAAGGCTCTTTTGCGAATATTTTTTTAACTAATGGCTTAAAATCATCCAAAGTCATACTTTTGTAATCAGGGTCAAAAGAGCATTGGTCATATTTTTCACAAAAATCTATAGTGTCTTGATAATACTTATGGTCTTTAAATTTATCTCTTGCATTTCTGTCACCACCCAAATGATGCGCACTGTAGTAAGTTTGAAAAAGACCATGGTGTAGAATAATCCAATAAGTTCTTTCAGAAACATAGGGTCTTAGTATAGAAGCAGCATATTGAGAATGATTCATTGGCGCCAAATCATCTCCAATATCATGTAGTAAAGTTGCAACAATCATTTCATCACTTTCTTTATTTTTAAAAGCTCTTGTTGCGGCCTGTAATGAATGCTCTAGTCTAGTAATTTTATAACCTTCTAAAGTAGTAGTTTGTTTAGATAAATAATTTAAAACTCTCTCAGCCGTTTGTCTTTCAAAGTTTTTTTCAAATTTTTCGAGAAGTTCGTAATCTTCCTTAGTTCCATTTTTCATTTCAGTAAAATTTACTGTTTTCATATTTTAATTATTTGATCCTGTGCTTAATAAAGATAATTGAGTTATTTTATTATCTCCTAATTCATCCACTAATTTCACAGGATATTCACCCGTGAAATAATGATCTGTTAATTGAGGATAAGCTTCGTTTCTTTTTTCAAAACCAATAGCTCTATACAAACCTTCTATTGATAAAAATCTTAGAGATTTAGCTCCAATATATTCACAAATTTCATCATTTGTTTTATTTGCTGCTAATAGTTCTTTTTTTGTAGGTGTGTCTACACCATAGAAATCTGGATATCTTATTTCTGGGCATGCAATTTTAACATGAACCTCTTTTGCACCAGCTTCGTAAAGCATTTTAACTATTTTATAAGATGTTGTTCCTCTAACAAGAGAGTCATCAATTAAAATTATTTTTTTATTTTTAATTGTTGTTTGATTTGCATTTAATTTTAATTTTACTCCTAAGCTTCTAATTTTCTGGCTAGGTTCAATGAAAGTCCTACCAACATAATGATTTCGAATTAATCCATGCTCAAAATTCATTTTTAATTCTTGAGCAAAACCCATAGCAGCTGCATTTCCAGAGTCTGGTACTGGAACCACTATATCAGCGTTAGTATCATTTTCTTTTGCAAGTTCTCTACCAATGTTTTTTCTATGCTCATATGCTGTTTTTCCTCCAATAAGACTGTCTGGTCTTGAAAAATAAATATATTCAAATACACAAGGCCTAACTTTTTTAGCAGGGAAGGGCTTAATACTTTTCAATACATTATTTTCAATTAAAACTAACTCACCATTTTCAACTTCTCTTACAAATTTTGCACCAATAATATCGAATGCACAAGTTTCAGATGCTAAGACATAACTATTACCAAGCTTACCAATAACCAGAGGTCTAATTCCATAAGGATCTCTAACCCCAATCAATGAGTTTTGAGTTAACATGACTAATGCATATCCACCTTGAATTTGAAAAATTGCATCAATTACTTTGTCAATTGTTTTTGGTCTTTTTGATTTAGCAATTAATTGAACAATCGTTTCAGTATCTGAAGTAGTGTAAAATATAGCTCCATCTTCAACTAATTTATTTCTCAAAGCAATTGAATTAGTAAGATTACCATTATGTGCAACCCCAATACCACCTGCATTAGTGTCTGCAAAAAAAGGCTGTATATTTCTTAATATATTGTTTCCAGTTGTGCTGTATCTATTATGGCCAATTGCATAATTTCCCTTAAGATTATTAAGTACTTTTTCTTTATTGAAATTATCACCAACTAAACCAAATCTTTTTTCAGAATAATATTTTTCTCCATCAAAAGTGACTATTCCACAACCTTCTTGACCTCTGTGTTGCAATGCATGTAGTCCAAGTGCTGTTAGAGCCGAAGCATCTTTTGCATTGCTAATACCAAAAACTCCACATTCTTCCTTTAGTCTTGGATTATAGCTCTGTAATTTTTTCTTTAGAATTTTGATATGTTTTTTCATTTGGAAATTCTTTTATCAGATAACTACTACCTTTTTCTAAATATGGAAAGACGTATGATTTGTCAAAATTTATTGGCCATTTATCATAATTATAAACGATATGAACACCTGAAAAAATACATACAGAAATAATGTAAGCTCTAATAAAACCAAAAAAGAATCCGAATGTAGTATCTAATCCACCGATTCCTGTATATCTGACTGTTTTACTGATTCCTTTATTTACTAATAAAACTAAAAATATAACAACGACAAATATTATTATTCCCAAACCAACATCGAGCACATACTCATTATCAATTATATCTTTTACATAGGGTTTAATTTTTGGAAATAGAATTAATGTAATTATATAGGCCAGCAACCATTTAGCCATTGAGAGAATACTTAAAATAAAGCCTTTTTTATAACAACTTATCAAAGAAAAAATAGTTAATATTAAATAAATTAAATCAATTATTGATATTGCTTTATAAAAATCATTTATGATTTCTAACATTAAGATGCTTTGCTAAATGGTTTAATCACTAAGATTAATGCTGGCAATAAAGTTAATACCGATATCATGGCCAATAACATAGCTAGTCCTGTAAACACACCAAAATAAATTGTTGGTATAAACTTTGATAAAACCAAAATTGAAAATCCAAAAACAATCGTAATTGAGGTGTTTAGTATAGCAACCCCAACAGTTGAATGACAAGTTTTTAATGTTTTATTGTAATCTTTTATTTTATTAAACTCTTCTTTAAATCTGTAAATATAGTGAATGCTGTTATCTACAGCAATTCCTATTGTAATTGCTGCGATAGTTATAGTCATCATATCCAAAGGTATTCCTAATAATCCAATTATTCCTAATATAAAAAAAGCAGCAATAAAATTTGGAACAACACCAATTAATGAAAGCTTAATATTTCTAAATAAGATTATGAACATTGAAAATATTCCAATCATAACCAATCCCAATGTTAAAATTTGAGATTTAAACAAGCTTTGTAATAAATTGTTAAATAATATTAATACACCTGCTAATTTGTAATCTTTTTCTTCTAACCCGAATTGATCTTTTAAATCAAAATTAATTTTGTTAATTAAATCATTTCTTCTTAAATCTTCCTGCGAATCTATGATTCTTAAACTAATTCTAGCCTCATTATCTTTAATTGAAAGATAGGGATCAATGATTTCAGTTTTAATGCTCTCAGGAATTTTAGAGTAAAGTACTCCCATTTCTAAAGTGCCTAAAGGCTTATTATTATTTAATTGAGTAGCTACTTCTATAATTGATGAAAAAGATAGAACTTTACCAATTTCTGGTAAGCTATCTAAGTAATTATGAACAGATGTAATTAGATCAATTTTATCTTTAGTAAACCAATATTTTTCATCGTTAGTATCTTCTTCATCACCCCAATCATCAAACTCATCATCTTCCTCAGATTTTTTTACCTTCTCTTTCTCAGGAAATTTTATAATAACTTCTAAAGGAGTAGTTCCACCTAGCTCCTCATCTATAAGCTTCATGCCCTTGTAAATTTCAGTATTCTTATCAAAGTAATTTATAAAACTATTTTCAACTTCAAGCTTACTTATTCCAACAACACTTAAAACTATAATTATTCCAGTTACTAATATGATTGAGTTTTTATTATTTAAAGAAATTTGACCTAGTAAATTTGTAATTTTTGATTTCTGCTCTTTTTTAACTGAAATATTATTTGTGGGTGTAAAGTTTAAAAGAGTAGGCAGCAAAGTAAATGTAATGATAAATGATGTAATTAATCCAAAAGTCATCATCCAGCCGAAATCGATAATAGGTTTTATTTCACTAAAAATTAAAGATAAGAATGCGAAAATTGTTGTTAAAACAGTATAAAGAATTGGCCAAAACATTTTTGAGGTAGTTAATGAAATAATTTCAAAATTATTTTTTGCTGGAAAATCTTTTTTAAGTTGAAGAAATCTTGTACTCATATGAATATTCATTGCCATTGTTAAAATTAACATAAGTGCAATAAAATTTGATGAGATGACTGTAACTTTCCATCCGAGCAGTCCAAGTAATCCAATCATAATTATTACAGAAAAAAGACAACTGCTAATAGGAACTATAATCCAAAGAATATTTCTAAAAACAAACCATAAAGTAGCAATTATGAATAACAGAACTCCCAAACCAAAAATAATTATATCACTTTTAATAAAAGTCATCATATCGTTCGCAATCATTGGTATTCCTCCAAGATAAATTTTTCCAACATCCCCATAACTTTGAATAACCTGTCTTATTTCTAAAATATTCTGATGATTTTGTTTTTTGATTTGATCTTTAATTAGCTCAACCTCTTCTTTTGATTTATTTTCTATATTTTCTAATGTTTCAGACTTTTTAATATTAACAATAATCCCGCTGGTTTTACCGTCTTCACTAATTACAAAATTTCTAAAAACAGGACTATTTAAAATTTCTTTAAAACCTCGATTTCTATCAACATCTTCATCTTTTAATGTTTTGAAGCTTTCCAGTCTTTCTTGAAGAGGAGCATCAGAATTGTTTAAAAGTGGAATATCTAATAATGTAATCACACTATGGACCCAATTGAGGCTCTGAATTTTATATTTTAAACTTAATAAATTATTAATTGATGAGTCAGTCGCCATTCCCTCAATTGGTGTATAGGTAAGAATTAAAAATTCTTTAGATCCATATCTTTCAGAGACTTCCTTCAAATATGCTAAATCTGGGTCACCCTCTATTAACAAGGTTTCTGATGAAGCATCTAGCCTAAAATTTTTTGAATAGTATCCAAAACTTAAAATAGCAATAATTAACAATACAAATATTGCTTTGGGATTTTTAAGGATAACGTTTTGATAAAAATGAGCTATCATTCTAGCTCTTTATATTGGAATTTAACTTAATTGAGTATCCTTAAATTTTGTAAATCTTTCCTCAAATTCAAGAGTTACATTACCAATAGGACCATGTCTTTGTTTTCCAATTATAATTTGAGCTAAATGTGCAACTTCATTCATTTTTGCTTGCCATTCAGCGTGTTCAACTGTTGCTTCTCTTGGCTCTTTTCTTTGCAAATAATATCCTTCTCTATAAACAAACATTACAACATCGGCATCTTGTTCAATAGATCCAGATTCTCTTAAGTCTGCTAATTGTGGTTTGTGATCATCTCTTTGTTCTACTTGACGAGAAAGCTGCGAAAGAGCTACTACAGGAACAGAAAGTTCTTTAGCTATTGCTTTAAGTCCTTGAGTAATTTGTGAAATTTCTTGAACTCTTCCATCTTTATTAAATGTGGTTCCTCTCATTAATTGTATGTAATCCACTACAATCATATCGAGACCAAAAAGCCTTTTGATACGTCTTGCTCTATTACTCAAAGCGGCAATACTTATTGCCGGCGTTTCATCAATATAAAGAGGCAGTTCAGAAATATTTTTTGACGTTTCTAAAAATTTGTCAAATTGATCGTCAGATATTCTTCCTCTTCTAATATCATTAGAGCTAATTCTAGCTTGTTCAGATATAATTCTTGTAGACAATTGTTCTGAAGACATTTCAAGTGAAAAGAAAGCTATGGATGATTTCTTACCACTCTCTTGTAGTTTTTGAGCAGCATTAAATGCAATATTTGTTGCGAGTGAGGTTTTACCCATCGATGGTCGACCAGCAATAATAATTAAATCTGATTGGTGTAAACCTCCCAGCTTATCATCTAGATCTCTTAAACCAGTTGGAACACCAACTATACCCTCTTCATTTTTATAAGCAGCTGAAGCCATTTCAATTGTTTGTTTCATTGCCTCTTCAAATTTTACCAAGGAAGAATTAAATGAACCTTTTTCAGCTAAATCGAATAATAATCTTTCAGAACTTTCGATTATAGATTGTCCATTGGTATCAAGATCATTTAATTTTGCACTATCAATAGTTTGTTCAGAAATTTTTATTAATTCCCTCCTTACAAACATGTCGTAAATTATTTTTGAATATTCTATTGCTTGCCTTACTGATGTAGAAAATTTTGTGATTTTAACCAAATATTCAGGGACATTTAGATCATCTTTTTCATCTTCAAAATAATTTTTTAAAGTAATTGGGTTAGCCAACATTCCTTTGTAGATAAGGCTTTCGACTGCCTCAAATATTTTTTGATGCATAGGGTCATAAAAGTTAATGCTAGAAATTATCGTATTTATTTCATCAAAAATATCGTTACTTACAAGTATAGAACCTATTACAGCTTGTTCTGCTTCAATGTTATTTGGTAATTCTTTAAATTGATCCTTTACTATACTTAAATTATTTTCCATTAAAATAAATTTACATCAAAAATGATTAAATCAAATTGTAAATTGTAGCTGGGGAAAAGAATGTATAATTATTGAATTGTATCTGCAGAAGAAACATTTATTGTTATTTCAGCATCAACTTCAGAGTGTAAAGAAATTTTAACTTTAAATTTTCCTAAGGCTTTTATTTCTTCAACTGGTTGTATCATTGAAGGCTTAATTTCAATTTTGTTTTCATCTTGAATAAGTTTAGAAATTTCAGTTGGCTTAACAGAACCATACAATTCATTGTTTTCTGTACTTAGTTTTTTTACAGAATACTCTTTACCATTAATTTGTTCAGCAATTTGAGAAGCTTCTTTTTTCTTTTCGTTATCTTTTTTTGACAACTCAGCTTTAATTTTTTCAACTTCTTTTATATTTTCTTTTGAAGCGTACAGAGCTTTTTTGTTAGCAATTAGAAAGTTTCTAGCAAAACCTCTTTTAACATCTATTACTTCACCAATAGATCCGATTCTTTTCACGTTTTCTAATAAGATTACTTTCATTTTATATTAAAGCTAGATTTCTTGCTCTTTTAATAGAAACAGAAAGTTCTCTTTGTTTTTTTTGTGATACGTTTGTAATTCTTGAAGGTAAAATTTTACCATTTTCTGATACATATTTTCTTAAAAGTTTTATATTTTTATAATCTACTTCTGGAGCACCTTTAACTGATAATGGACAAGTTTTTTTGAACTTGTATTTATTTGGTTGAAAGATACTTAACTTTGCAAAGTTACTTTGTTTACCTTTTTTGTTTCCACTTTGTCTTTTTGGCATTAGTTTTTAGTGCTCTCTTTTTTTTCACTATCTTCTTTTTTTCCAAAATAGTTTGTTTCTAAGTCAAATTTTTTTACTCTAACCGTTAGATATCTTAGTAATTTTTTATCTATGGCTTCATTTTTTTCTAATTCATCAATTACATTCCCTTTGCCTTTTATTTTAAAGTGTATGTAACTTCCTTTTTTATTCTTTTTAATAAGATAAGATAAGTTTAGTAATCCCCAGTTTTCAGTTTTAACAATTTCACCTTCATTTTTTTCAACAATTTTAGAATATTTTTCTGTTAGTTGCTTTAATTCACTTGGTGAAGTATCTTGCCTAGCAATAATAGTATGTTCGTATAAATTCATTTAAGTTCTTTAATAAAAAGTGAGGATATACTATTATAAAAGTTCAATTACAATAGTTAAAAAGGCAAAAATATTAGTTTTTTTTATATGTTTTCAGTAATTTTTCCAGGCCAAGGATCTCAAATAGTGGGAATGGGAAAAGAACTTTATGATAAATTTGATATAGTAAAAGACCTGTTCAAACAGGCAGATGAGATACTAAATTTTTCTATTTCTAAGATTATTCTTGAAGGACCAAAGGAAGAGTTAGATTTAACAGTCAATACCCAGCCAGCAATATATTTAATAAGTTACTCGATATTTAATTTAGTCAAAAAAGAATTTAATTTAAATTTAAATCAAGCAAAATATTTCGCTGGACATTCTTTAGGTGAATATTCAGCTTTATCATGTGCAGGATATTTAGATTTTTCGAATACTTTAAAAATATTAAGAATAAGAGGTGATGCGATGCAAAACTCTGCTCCTGAAGGCCAGGGAGGAATGGTTGCTGTATTAGGCTCGACAGTAGAAGTAATTGAAAAAATTTTGACAGAAAATAAAGAGAATTTAAAAGCGGAAATTGCAAATGATAATTCTGAGGGTCAAATTGTTTTAAGTGGAAAAAATGTAGATTTAGAAAAATTAATCCAAATTTTAAAAGATAATTCAATAAAAAATATCAAACTTCCAGTAAGCGCACCATTTCACTGTGCTCTAATGCATAATGCTACAAAAATAATGAAAGAAGAGTTAAATAAACTTAATTTTAAAAATGGGCAAAATAAACTAATCTCAAATGTGACTGCTAATGAAATCAAAGATCCTGAGGAGTTAAAAAATCTATTAATTAAACAAATAGAAAATAGAGTTAGATGGAGAGAAAGTGTGATTAATATGATAAAAAACGATATAAGTCATTTTATAGAAATTGGACCTGGGAAAGTTTTGTCAGGTCTGGTAAAAAGAATTAATAGAGATGTTAAAATTGACACCATTAATAACCAAACTGATATTGAGAATCTAAAAATATGATAGATTTAAAAAGTAAAAATATTATTGTTACTGGTGCCTCAGGTGGAATTGGAAATTCAATTATTGAAAAACTAAATCAAGCTGGAGCAAATATTTTAGCCTCAGGTACAAGAATAGAAAAACTAGAGGAATTAAAAAATAAATATGGGAAAATTAAAATATTAAAGTTTGATATTTCTCAAAGTAATAAAATTGAGGAATTTGTAGAAGACGCAACCAAAGAACTTGGTGGCAGTTTAGATTGTATAGTTAATAACGCAGGCATCACTCAAGATAATTTAGCAATAAGGATGAGTTTAGAAGAATGGCAAAAAGTAATTGATATTAATTTAACATCAACTTTTTTAATGAGCAAATCTGCAATTAAAAAAATGCTTAAAAATAAATCTGGTAAGATAGTTAATATTACATCAGTTGTAGGTCATACTGGGAATCTTGGACAGGCTAATTATACTGCATCTAAAGCTGGGATTATTGCTATGTCAAAGAGTTTGGCAATAGAGTATGCAAAAAAAAATATTAATATAAATTGTATATCGCCAGGTTTTATTAAAACAGTAATGACAGATAAAATAGATGATAAATTTAAAGAGACTATAATATCGAAAATTCCTTCCGCCCGTCTTGGAGAGCCAGATGATATTGCAAATGCAGTAGTTTTTTTATGTTCAAGTCAATCAAGTTATATAAATGGCGAAACCTTGCATGTTAATGGAGGCATGTATATGGCTTGACAAAATAGGTTTTTAAACTATTAAGAATTTATAACAAAAAAGGATCAATATGTCAGAAGACGTTTCGAGCAAAGTTAAAAAAATTGTAGCTGATCACTTAGGTATCGATGAAGCTAAAGTAACAGAAGAGTCAAGTTTTATAGATGACTTAGGAGCTGATAGTTTAGATACAGTTGAACTAGTGATGGCTTTTGAAGAAGAGTTTGGATCTGAAATTTCAGACAGTGAAGCTGAGAAAATTTTAACTGTAGGAGATGCAGTTAAATTTATCGAAGGAAAAGCTAACTAAAAATTTAATGCCATCAGATAAAGATGGGATTATGATAATTTTATCATCTCCCTCAGGAGCTGGTAAGACTACTCTAGTTAAAAAGTTATCTGAAAAAGATAATTTTGAAATCTCAATATCTCATACAACTAGACAACCTAGACCCAACGAAAGTCAAGACGAAGATTATTTTTTTATTGATGAGTTAGAGTTTAAAAGATTAATAAAAAATGAAGAGTTTCTAGAATATGCAAAAGTTTTCAATAATTTATATGGTACAACAAGAACACCTGTAATAGAAAAATTAAATAAAGGTAAAAATGTACTTTTTGATATTGATTGGCAAGGAGCTGATCAAATAAAAAATAAAAAATTAGATTATAAATTAATTACTTTTTTCATTCTTCCTCCAAGTAAAGAAGTTTTGTTTGAAAGATTATCCAAAAGACACGCGAGCGATAAATTAATAGCTGAAGAAAGAATGCAACAATTTGAAAGAGACGTGTTGCATTGGATAAATTATGATTATGTTGTTATAAACAATGATTTAATAGAA
>CACMIH010000005.1 GCA_902613755.1 uncultured Pelagibacteraceae bacterium | reverse complement strand
TAAAATTAAAATTAAGAATTTATTTCTTAACAATTCAAATCAAATAATAAAAATTGATCAGGCAAATTTTAATTATTTAGATACAGAAAACAAAAAAAATATTTACAATATAAAAAAAATAGAAGGCCAAAATTATTTAATTGATGGCACCTCATTTAATGCAAATTCTTTAATTTCGAATTTACTAGATGCCAATGATAAAAAAGAAAACAATCTTTTTGAAAATAACGTAAGTATGGAACTAAATTTTGAGGAAGTTTACTTTGATACAGTATCCTTTGTTAAGGATTTAAAAGGAAAGATAAAGATTATTAATAACAAAGTAGAAGAAGCAGATATTCTAGCTTTTTTTGAGGATTCACAAAATATAAAATTTACAATTAGAAAAAATAAGAAAGGTGAAAAAATTACTACCCTCTTCTCATCTAAGGCAAAGCCTCTAGTAAACAGATATAAATTTATTAAAGGTTTTAAAGATGGTAAAGATGGATATTTAGACTTCTATTCTTTAAAAAAAGATAGAGTTTCCACATCTAAGTTGGTCATTGATAATTTTAAAGTAAAAGAAATTCCAGCACTAGCTAAGTTGTTAGCTCTCGCATCTCTTCAAGGAATAGCAGACTTGCTTACAGGAGAAGGGATTAGATTTACAGATTTTGAAATGAGTTTTACCAATGAAGATAAACTTATGAAAATTCAAGAGCTTTACGCAATTGGTCCAGCAATATCAATTTTATTGGAAGGATACCTTGAAGAGGATAAATTAGTTAGTTTAAGAGGAACCTTAGTTCCAGCAACAACAATCAATAGGTCTATTGCATCAATACCTTTGCTAGGAGATTTGTTGATTGGAAAGAAAGTGGGAGAGGGTGTTTTTGGAGTTAGTTTTAAAATTAAGGGACCTCCTAAAGAGTTAGAAACAACAGTTAATCCTGTAAAAACCTTGACGCCAAGATTTATTACTAGAACTTTAGAGAAAATAAAAAAAAATTAATTTAATTCTATTTTAATATGTCTTTTTTTCCCAAGAGAAAGTTTAAGATATTTATCTTTAAATAAATTTTTAGTGATCTCGAATTTCTCATCTGAAACAACATTGTCATTTATTTTAATTGCATTCCCTTTTACAAGCCTTCTAATTTCACTTTTTGAGTTTTCTAATTTGGATAGTAAAACCAGGTCTACAATATTAATTTTTTCTTTTATTTTTTTAGAATGAATATTTACTTTTGGCAAGTTAGCACCAAGCATATGTCCTGAGAAAGCTTCTTTTGCTGCTTGCTCAGAATTTTTAGCTGCTTCATTTCCATGTAACATATCTGTAGTTTTATTAGCAAGTAATATTTTTAGTTCATTTATATCTTTATCTTTAATTTTTTCTATTTCCTTAATTTCAATTTCAGTAAACATTTTTAAAAATTTAATTACATCTCTATCATCTACATTTCTCCAAAACTGCCAATAATCATAAGCTGATAAGTATTTTTTATCCAACCAAATAGCTCCACTTTCAGTTTTTCCCATTTTAGCACCAGTCGCTAATGTAATCAAAGGCGTTGTTAAACCAAAAGTTTGATTATTAGAATATCTTTTTATAAGCTCAACACCGTTAACAATATTCCCCCATTGATCTGAGCCTCCAATTTGTAGGACACAATTTTCTTTCTTATTTAATTCAAGAAAATCATATGCTTGTAAAATCATATAATTAAATTCCATATAACTGAGTGACTGCTCTCTATCTAATCTAAGTTTTACACTATCAAATGTGAGCATTCTATTTATCGTGAAATGTTTTCCTATATCTCTCAAAAATGAAATATAATTTAGATCTTTAAGCCAGTTATAATTATTCACAAATATTGGTTTTGTATTAGGATCATCATTATCTAAAAATTTTTTTAATACATTTTTGATGTTTTTAATATTTTTCTCGATTTCTTCTTCGCTTAACATTTTTCTAGTTTTATCTTTACCAGATGGATCTCCAATTCTTGTAGTTCCTCCACCAAGTAAAACTATTGGTTGATGTCCATTTTTTTGAAGTAGTCGCAAACACATTATTTGTAACAAGCTACCTACATGCAAGCTTTCAGCAGTACAATCAAAACCTATATAACCTTTAACCTTATCCTTATCTAATTTTTTAGATAATTCATCTTCACTTGTGCATTGATAGAAAAAACCTCTATCTTTAAATTCTTTTAAAAATTTATTCATAAGTTTATAGTCACAATATACAAATATTTTTTAAAAAGCATATCAATGAAAAAAAAATTATATACTGCAATTGGACTAATGAGCGGAACATCTATGGATGGTATTGATTTATCTATAATTAGTTCAGATGGATACGATGAATTTTCAAACATTCTAGATGATTATTATGAGTATGATAAAAATCTTCAGGATCAGTTAGTTCGATTACGAGATTTAGTTTTAACAAAGAAAGATCTTTTACAAAATTCAGAAAAATTAAGAGAATTAGAGCGTAATTTAACTCTTTTTCATGCTGATGCAGTTAATCAATCATTAAAAAAATACAGAGATCCCATTCATTTGATAGGTTTTCATGGTCAAACAATTTTTCATAAACCAAATGAAAAAATTACTAATCAATTAGGAGATGGGAAGTTGTTATCTCAAATGGTCAAAAAAAAAGTCATATACGATTTTAGACAAGCAGATATTCAAAATAATGGTCAAGGCGCACCCTTAACACCAATTTTCCATCATATTTTAACAAAAAAAATCAATCAAAATTTTAATATTAAATTTCCTATAGGTTTCTTAAACATTGGTGGTATAGCCAATGTTACAAAAGTTATTAATGATTCAGATAATTTTCAAAATAACCTTTTTGCATTTGATATAGGTCCTGGAAATTGTTTAATAGATGAATGGATAAGAAATAATTCTAATAAAAAATTTGATAAAAATGGTGAACTAGCTAATGCAGGGAAAGTTGATCAATTAATTCTAAATCAGGTAATGGATAATTTTAAAATAAATTCTTACTCCCATTCATTGGATATTAAAAATTTTGACGTATCATTTGCAAGAGGATTATCGCTAGAAGATGGTTGTGCTACTATAACAGATTTTACAGCATATTTGATTGCAGAAGGATTAAAACATGTTAGTCAAAAAAAAAGTATTACATTTTTACTCTGTGGTGGAGGTAGAAAAAATAGTAATTTAATTAATCGTATAAAAAATTACATATCAAACGAAAATAATATTACTTTGGAAACCATAGATAAATATAATTTAAATGGTGATTATATTGAATCCCAAGCATTTGCATTTTTGGCTATAAGATCTTATTTAAATTTACCAATTTCTTTTAGCACAACAACTGGATGTAAAGAATTTACAGTAGGTGGAAAACTGGTAGAAAATTTTTAATAAAGTGCTGTTTCTTTTTTTATATATTTATCAAGTTGTTTAACCAAATCATCACTTGTTTTTGAAAAGAAATGATTAGCCTCTGATATTGCATTAAATTCTACTTTTATTCCTTTTTGAGCGCTTAATCTTTTGTCCAGTTCTGTGATATATTCTACAGGTACTAATTCATCTTTCTTACCATAAGCAACTAATCCAGAAGTTGGACATGGAGATAAAAAAGAAAAATCATAAACATTAGGTTGAGGTGAAATAGCTATAAATCTATTTATTTCTGGCCTTCTCATTAATAATTGCATTGCAATCAAAGATCCAAAAGAAAATCCTGATACCCAACATTGAGAATTATCAAAATTTTCTCTTTCTAACCAATCTAAAGCTGCTGCTGCATCAGCAAGTTCGCCTTGACCATTATCAAATTCTCCATCACTTTTACCAACACCTCTAAAATTTACTCTACATACTGAAAAGTCGTTATCCATAAAAGCATGGAAAGTATCCACTACTATTTTATTGTTCATAGTTCCTCCATATTGAGGATGCGGCTGTAATACCAAAGCAATTGGAGATGTATTTTTTTTACTTTTATAATATTTAGCTTCTAGTCTTCCAGCAGGGCCAGGTATAAATATTTCTAAAATTTTATTATCCATAAAGCGATATTGATTATTATTCTCAAAAAAAATGTACGTTTATCACAAGTCAGCGACAATATGTGAGTTTTTTTTTAAACTCTAAACTTGACCATTTTGGTCAGGTATGTATAAAAACCCACAATTTAAGGGTAAAATATGAAACTTACATCAAAAGGAAGATATGCTGTAATGGCATTAGTGGATTTAGCTAGGTTTGATAATATCAATCCAGTATCACTAAGAGATATATCTTTAAGACAAGGTATTTCGTTAGATTACCTTGAACAAATTTTTTCTAAATTAAAAAAAAACGAAATTGTAAAAAGTATTAGAGGAACTCAAGGAGGATATGTTCTTAATAAAAATCCCAATGATATAAAATTAACAAATATTTTTCATGCAGTAGATGAAAAAGTAAAAACTGTTCAATGTAAAAAAGAATCTAAAAAAGGATGCAACGGTAAAGCTACAAAGTGTATTACTCATAATCTATGGGATGAATTAGAGATTCATATAAATACATTTTTTGAAAATAAAAGCCTTAAAGATTTATTAAATAACAATAAAGAAACAAGAGTTTAGAATGGATAACAGACAAAAAGAAATAAATAATTTAAAAGACTATAAATATGGTTTTTCAACTGATATAGAAAATATTCAAGCCCCAAAAGGTTTAAATGAAGATGTTATTAAATTTATTTCTAATATTAAAAAAGAACCTTCGTGGATGCTTGATTTTAGATTAAAAGCCTTTGAAAGATTTAAAGTATTAAAAGAACCAGATTGGCAAAAACCTAAATTTCCAAAAATAGACTATCAAGATCTATATTATTACTCTGCTCCTAAAAGTATGAAAGATAAGCCGAAAAGCCTCGATGAACTAGATCCTAAACTTTTAGAAACTTATAAAAAACTCGGAATTCCTTTGCAAGAGCAAGCGAGATTAAATGGAATAGCTGTTGATGCTGTATTCGATTCAGTTTCAGTGGCTACTACTTTTAAAGATGAATTAACAAAACAAGGAATTATATTTTGCCCCATATCAGAGGCAATTCAAAATCACCCTGAATTAGTCAAAAAATATTTAGGCTCTGTAATCCCCACAAGTGATCATTTTTTTGCAACATTAAATTCAGCAGTTTTTACAGATGGTTCTTTTGTATACATTCCAGAGGGAGTTAGATGTCCAATGGAGCTATCTACTTATTTTAGAATTAATGCATCAAATACAGGTCAATTTGAAAGAACTTTAATTATTGCAGACAAAGGAAGTTATGTAAGTTACTTAGAAGGATGTACAGCTCCTATGAGAGATGAAAATCAATTACATGCTGCTAATGTAGAATTAATTGCACTAGATGATGCAGAAATAAAATATTCAACAGTTCAAAATTGGTATCCAGGTGATAAAGATGGCAAAGGTGGAATTTATAATTTTGTAACAAAAAGAGGTTTGTGCAAAGGAAAAAATTCTAAAATTTCATGGACACAAGTTGAAACGGGTTCTGCAATTACCTGGAAGTATCCTAGTTGTATTCTTAAAGGAGATAATTCTGTTGGTGAGTTCTATTCAATAGCAATTACTAATAATCATCAAAAAGCAGATACAGGAACTAAAATGATTCATTTAGGTAAAAATACTAAAAGTAAAATAATTTCGAAAGGAATATCGGCGGGTAGTTCTGACATGACTTATAGAGGCCTAGTAGACATTTCATCAAAAGCAAAAAATTCTACTAATTACACTCAATGTGACTCTTTACTAATGGGTAATAAATGTGGAGCTCACACTGTTCCTTATATAAAAAATAAAAATTCTGAGTCCAATATTGCTCATGAGGCAACCACATCCAAGATTAGTGAAGAGCAGTTACATTATTGTCAACAAAGAGGATTAAATCCAGAGGAAGCAGTTGGCTTGATTGTTAACGGTTTTTGTAAAGAAGTATTGCAACAATTACCTATGGAATTCGCTGTAGAAGCCCAAAAACTTGTAGGTATCAGTCTAGAAGGAAGTGTAGGTTAATGCTTAAAATAAATAATTTAAATGCAACAATTGATAATAAGTCTATTTTAAATGGGCTATCATTAGATATAAATCCTGGTGAGGTTCATGCAATTATGGGTCCTAATGGATCTGGAAAAAGCACATTGTCAAATATTCTATCTGGAAAAAAAGGTTATGAAGTTTCTGGGGAAGTTCTTTTTGAAGAAAAAGATTTATTTGAACTTGATACAGAGGAAAGAGCACATAAGGGTGTATTTTTGGCTTTCCAATATCCCTTAGAAATTCCAGGAGTAAATACAAATATATTTTTAAAAACTTCTTTGAATGCTGTGAGAAAAGCTAGAGGCGAGAAAGAGCTTGATGCTATTGAATTTCTAAAATTGGTAAAAGAAAAATCCAAAAAACTAAAATTTGATGAGGAAAAATTAAACAGACAATTAAATGTTGGTTTTTCTGGTGGAGAAAAAAAGAAAAATGAAATTCTACAAATGTCGTTGTTAGCTCCAAAATTATCAATTTTAGATGAAACAGACTCAGGCTTAGATATTGATGCTTTAAAGATTGTTGCAGATGGAGTTAATACTCTGAGAGACAAAAAAAATTCATTTTTAATTATTACACACTATCAAAGATTACTTGATTATATAAAGCCTGATTTTGTCCACGTTTTGATGAATGGAAAAATTGTAAAATCTGGTGGTCCAGATTTAGCTTTAGAATTAGAGAAAAAAGGATATGAAAATTTTAATTAAATGAAAGAACAATTACAAAAAGATTTTGATAGTAGTATAAAAAATTTAAGTTTATCTCAAAAAGATATTGAGATAAAAAAATTTTGTTTAGAAAATTTTATAGAAAAAGGATTTCCAAACAGAAAAGAAGAAGATTGGAAATTTTCAGATCTTAATCAAATAATAAAAAATAATATCGGAGAACTTAGTTTTTATAATAATCAAGCATCCACTAATAAAGTCGATACATCAGTATTTGTAGATGGATTAGAGCATAATAAAATAGTATTTATAAATGGTAGAATTGAAAAAATCGATTTTGAATATGAAAAAAAAGATCAAATAGAAATAATTGATCAATCAGAAACTATTAATCAATTTAAAAATAGCAATTCATTATCTGACTTGAATAATGCATTTACTAATAAATGCTTTAAAATATTGGTAAAAAAAGGTTATCAATTAGCAAAACCTCTCATTATTTATCATACAACAAATTCTAAAATTTGGTCAAAAAACATTAATTTACGACTTAATTTTGAACTAGATAAAGATAGTTCATTAAGATTAATTGATTTGTTTAATGATACGTCTGAAAAGAATTTTTTAAATATATTTTATAATTTTGAATTAAAAGAAAATGCTGTTTTAAAAAACTATAAAGTAGATAAATTTGAGAATAAAAATGTTAAGTATTCTTTTAACAATATTGATCAAGACAAGAACAGTATTTCTGAAACATTTATTTTATCTTCTGGATCAAATTTTTCTAAAAATGAGATAAATTGTAATTTAAATGGAGTTTATGCATCAGCTTTTGTAAATGGTATTTTTTCATTGAATAATGATAAACATCACGAAATCAGATCAATAATAAATCATTTAACTGAAAATACTAAAAGTTATCAATTAATTAAAAGTGTTTTAGACCAAAGTTCTAAAGCGGTGTATCAAGGAAAAATATTTGTAAATTCAGATGCTCAGAAAACTGATGGATACCAATTGAGCAAAGCAATATTGTTAAATAAAGAGTCAGAGTTTAATGCCAAGCCAGAACTAGAAATTTATGCCGATGATGTTAAATGTTCGCATGGTTCGGCCTCAGGTAGTTTAAATGAGGATTCTATATTTTATTTAATGTCTAGAGGTTTAAGTTATCAGCAGTCAAGAGAGTTATTAATTAATGGTTTTTTACTAGATGTTGTTGAAAAAATTACTGACTCGGAAATAAAAAACTTAATAAAAAATATGATTGGAATTAAAGAATGAATATTGATCAGATAAAAAAAGAATTTCCAATTTTTGATGAAAAAATTCAAAATAACGATCTAGTATATTTAGATAGTGCGAACTCATCTCAAAAACCAAAGGTAGTTGTAGATAGAATTAATGAATTTTATACTAAACAATTTTCAAATGTTGGAAGAAGTGTTCATTATCTTGCTGTAGCAGCAACTAATTTATACGAAAATACCAGATCTTCAGTTCAAAAATATATTAACGCTAAAGATAAAAATGAAATTGTTTTTACAAAGGGAGCTACAGAAGCATTAAATTTAATTGCTAATACATTAGGCCAAAGTTACTTGCAGGAAGGTGACGAAGTATTAATTACAGAACTTGAGCATCATTCAAATTATGTTCCATGGCATTTTTTAAGAAAATCAAAAAATATAAAAATTAATTTTGCTGAAATAAATGAAGAAGGTGAAATTACTGTCGAAGAAATAGAAAAGAAAATAACTCCAAAAACAAAATTAATTTCAATTACTCATTTGTCTAATGTGACAGGTGCAATTTTACCGGTAAAAGAAATTACTCAGCTTGCACATTCAAAAGGAATTATTGTTGTAGTTGATGGATGTCAAGGAGCGCCACATCTAAAACTAGATATGCAAGAATTAGATTGTGATTTCTATGCAATTTCATGTCACAAAATGTATGGACCTACAGGTTTAGGAGTTTTGTACGGTAAGAAAAAATGGCTAGAAGAATTACCTCCATACCAAGGTGGTGGAGGAATGATAAATGAAGTTAAAAAAGATAGGATTTCCTATGGTGAATTACCAAATAAGTATGAGGCAGGGACTATGGCTACAGCACAAGTAATTGCTTTTGATCAATCAATAAAATTTTTAGAAAGCATTGGTATAGAAAATGTTATGAAACACGAAGCTAATTTAGTTGAATACGGACAAGAACTATTACAGAAAAATAACTCAGTTAAACTTATTGGAAATCCAAAAAATAAAGGAGGAGTGTTATCATTTACAATAGAAGGAGTGCACCCTCATGATATAGCAACTATCTTGGACGAAGACGGGGTTGCGATAAGAGCAGGACATCATTGTTGTCAAATTCTTCATGATAAATTAAATATTCCAGCAAGCGCAAGAGCATCAGTTGGCATATATAATACAAAAGAAGATTTAGATCAGCTAAATGAGTCTATAAACAACTGTAAAAAAATATTTAACCTATAATGAATTTAAAAGAACTTTATCAAGAAATAATTTTGGAGCATGGTAAAAATCCAAGAAATCTTAGAAAGACAGAAGGTTTTAATAAAGATGCCAAAGGAAACAATCCTCTTTGTGGTGATAACGTTCATGTTTATTTAAAACTTAATGGACAAAAAATTGTAGAAGATGCATCTTTTGAGGGAAGTGGTTGTGCTATTTCAATGGCTTCAGCCTCTATAATGACAGATTTGATCAAAGGAAAAAATGAGCATGAGGCTAAAGAAATAGTTGAGGATTTTTTAGGCATGATTAAAGAAAATCCTGAATTAAAATCCAAGTATTTGAGCGAAGATGAAAAAACTAAACTAATGTGTTTATCTGGTGTTAAGCAATATCCAATGAGAGTTAAGTGCGCAACTTTATCTTGGCACACAATGGTTTCTGCTTTTGAAGAAAATACAGAAGAAGTAAAAACTGAGAATTAAATTATGTCAAAAAAAGAACAAATAATTGAAGAAATGAGAAAAATTTATGATCCTGAGTTACCTGTAAATATCTTCGAATTGGGTTTGATTTATGATATTAAAGTAAAAGATGAAAAGTTTGCTATTATCAAAATGACTTTGACAACTCCAAACTGTCCGGTTGCAGAAAGTTTACCAAAAGAGGTAAAAGAGGGAGCTATGCAAGTTGAAGGTATTGAGGATGTTGATCTTGAGCTAGTTTGGGATCCGCCATGGAACAAAGATATGATGTCAGAAGCAGCAAAATTGGAATTGAATTTATAATGAACCCTATAATTAAATTAAGTGATAACGCAGCCTCAAGAATAAAAGAGATAATGGCTAATGCTGAAAAAGATTCTATAGGTGTTAGAGTATCAGTAAAATCAGGCGGTTGTGCAGGGATGTCTTATGTAATGGAGTATACTAAAGAGCTAAATCCAAGCGATGAAGTAATTGAAGATAAGGGTGTAAAAGTTTTTGTTGATTCTGCTGCAATTATGTATCTTCTTGGAACTGAAATGGATTACAAAAAAGAGGAATTATCTTCATCATTTGTTTTCAATAATCCTAACGAAACCGAGCGATGTGGATGCGGAGAGTCGTTTAAAATATCATAAGTTGTATTATCCTATAAATTGCATATCAGTATTGCATTATATGCATATCTAATATATAGATTCTATATGAACAAATTTGAGTTTAAAAATCTTGTTAAAAACTTAAAAGACTCTTTAAAGGAAAAAACATTCTTTAAAGAACTACGTAAAGAAGTTGAAACCGGTGCGAACGGCACACAAGATTACGTAGTCAAAAAAGGTATTAACAAAGATTCAATTGCAACAACCAAACAGTAATAAAGTCTATTAGCTACTGTAATACATCTCAAACTCCACAGGATGAGGTGCATGCTCAAATCTGTGTATTTCTTCAAACTTCAGAGCAATGTAAGCATCAATCTGATCATCAGTAAATACACCCCCTTGAGTTAAAAACTCTCTGTCTTTATCTAAACTTTCCATTGCTTCTCTTAAAGAACCACAAACTGTTGGGATAGCTTTAACCTCTTCTGGTGGTAATTCATATAAATCTTTATCAAAAGACTCACCTGGATGAATTTTATTTTTAATTCCATCAATACCTGCCATCAACATTGCTGCAAAAGTTAAATATGGGTTTCCAGCAGCATCTGGGAATCTAATTTCACATCTTGCACCTTTTTTACTTAATGTGATTGGTATTCTACATGAAGCAGATCTATTTCTAGCTGAATATGCAAGAAGAACTGGTGCTTCAAAACCTGGAATTAATCTTTTGTAACTGTTTGTTGTAGAGTTAGCAAATGCATTAATTGCTTTAGCATGTTTTAAAATTCCACCAATATAATGTAAAGCAGTTTCACTCAAACCTGCATAAGCATCACCTGAAAATACCGGTGTATCACCTTTCCAAATAGATTGGTGGATGTGCATACCTGAACCATTGTCACCAGCAACTGGTTTTGGCATAAATGTTGCAGTTTTTCCAAATGAATGTGTAACCATTTGCACAACATATTTATATAACTGCACGTTATCTGCTTGATTAACTAAAGTTCCAAAATACATTCCAAGTTCGTGCTGACTAGGAGCTACTTCATGATGATGTTTTTCAACTTTAATACCAACTTCTTTTAAATTTTTAAGATATTCACCACGCATGTCTTGTTCACTATCAACTGGTGGCACAGGGAAATATCCTCCTTTAATTTGAGGTCTATGACCCATATTTCCATTTTCATATTCTTTACCTGAGTTGTAAGGACCTTCTTTACTATCTAATTTAAATCCACACTCATTCATATCATTTTTGATTCTTACATCGTCAAACACAAAAAATTCTGGCTCAGGTCCAAAAAAGGCTTTATCACCAATACCTGAAGCTTTTAAATATTCTTCAGCTTTTTTAGCAACACCCCTTGGATCTCTTTCATAAGGATCTTTTTTAATTGCATCTAGAATATCACAAAACAAAACTACGGTATTATGAGACGTAAAAGGATCCATGAACATTCTTGCTGTATCAGGTTTTAAAATCATGTCAGATTCGTTAATTGCTTTCCAACCGGCAATTGATGAACCATCAAAAAATACACCTTCGTTTAACATACCTTCGTCAACTACTGAAGTATCCATTGTTAAATGTTGCAATTTTCCTCTTGGATCAGTGAACCTAAGATCCACAAATTCTGCTTCCTTTTCTTTAATAAATTTCAAAACGTTTACTGCACTCATTTTGTCTCCTATATAATTTTGTTTGGCCTAATTAGCAAAAAAATACCTATAAATATTGCTTATTTAATAAATAACACCTATGCAATTTTCACATAAGTAGTGTAATTAGTCACTAAAATAATAAATTTATTAAACTTGTGAATTCAATACTAAACAAAGAGCCAGTTATTAGAGCAGAAAAATCGCTTAAACAATTTAATCCAGATCTTAAAGTGATTGTTTTAGAGCAAACTGCCAGAACCGCTAACGATGCAGCTACAGCTTTAGGTTGCAAAGTGGGGGCCATTGTCAAAAGCTTACTTTTTAAAGCAGGGGATAGTTTTGTTTTATGTTTAGTTTCTGGAGATAAAAGGTGTTCATTAAATAAATTAAAAAAAATCTTAGATGAAAAAGATGTTTCAATGGCGAACCCAGAAGATGTAAAAAAAATTACTGGATATACAATAGGCGGAGTATCTCCAACAGGACATTTAACAAAAATAAAAATTTTTATTGATGAAACTTTAAATAGATTTTCTTCTATTTTTGCAGCTGCAGGTCATCCTAATGCAGTTTTCGAAATAAATTTTGAAAATTTAATTACTTTAACCTCTGGTGAGGTAAACAAAATAACAGAATGAGAAAACCACAATTAGTTGATTATCTGATGTTGACATTGTTGTCATTAATATGGGCGTCTGCTTTTTTTAATATAAAGATTGCCACATACTCATTTGGACCTATTACAATAGGTTTTTTAAGATCTTTTTTAGGAGCTATACCAGTTTTAATTTTATGCTTTTATAAAAATATAAAAATTGAAGCATTCTCAAAAGACTGGAAGTGGTTTGCAATCATTGGATTGATAAATTTAGTTATTCCATTCATACTAATATCTTATGGAGTGAATTTTGTTCAAAGTAACTTAGCAGCTATCTTGATGTCCACAACACCATTAAGTTCAACAGTTCTAGCTCACTTTTTTTTAAAAGGAGAAAAATTTAACTTATTAAAAACTATTGGATTATTAATAGGATTTTCAGGAATAGTATTTTTGTTTTCAGATGACTTTTTAATAAATAAAAATAACTTTGTTGCTGCACTTTTAATTCTACTTGGATCAACTTGCTATGTAATTGGAGGAGTAATAACCTTAAAAATAAGCAATAAAGAAAATGAAAATGTTACAGGTTCAATTTTAATTTGGTCAACAATTATACTTCTTCCATTCACTTTAATTTTTGAAAAACCTTGGATGTTAAATCCTTCAACAGACTCTATTATATCGGTAATATATTTAGGAATTTTTCCTACCGGGATAGCATGGTTATTGAGATTCAGAATTTTAAAAACAAATGGCCTCATATTTCATTCACAAGTTTCATATATCATTCCAATATTTGGAATTATTTTAGGATACATATTTCTAAATGAAATAATTACCTCAAAAATTATAGTTGCATTAATTGCTGTATTTATTGGAATATATTTAGCAAGAAAAGCAGATTATAAAAACGTTACTTAAGCTTTGCTATTGCTTTTATATGTGAAGGACTTGTTTCACAGCATCCCCCAAGAATAGTTGCCCCAGCGTCTTTAAATTTTTTAGCAATTTCTTGAATTTTAATTGGTGTCAAATCTTGTCTTTTTCCTAAAATTTCATTTGGATTAGATTTTTTTCCTAAAAAAACTGATGTGTAACTTTCTCTTAGTTTAGTGGTAACAAAACCATTTAATTTGAAACCAAATGGTATATTTAAGCTTTTTAATTCTTTTAAGTTTTTCTCAAAATTTTCGGGAGAAACACAAGACAACAGCACTCCAAGAGCGTTTTCATCAATTATTTTTTTGACATCTTTGATCTTTTCCCCACTTGGTAAAGTTGTTCCTTCAGATACATGTAATCCAATTAAATATGGTTTTTTAAATTCTTTTATAGCCTCAATTCCACACTTAACCTCTTTAACACTGCTCCAAACATCAAAGTAAAAAAAATCAACATATGGATTTAACGCCTTTGCTTGACTATTAAAGTTTTCTGTAATTTCGACCTCATCTCTATCATCTGCCTCATAGGTTAAATTTTGTGGAGGTATACCACCAGCAATATAAGTATTGGGAAATTTTCGTTTTGCAGTTTGAGCAATTTCACCTGCTTTTTGATTTAAATATTCAAATTTATCTAAAAGATTATTCTCTTTTAAACGTTTTTGCCGTGTAGCAAAAGTTGTTGTGACAATGATTTCTGCACCAGCTTTTATGAAATCAACATGTGTGTCTAAAACAAGTTGATGATAATTTTCATCTAATATTGCATTAGCACTCCATAAAGTTGAATTTGGCTTCATCCCTCTTGCAAGTAATTCTTGACCCATTCCTCCATCTAATATTCTAATTTTTTTAAAAAAATCTTTGTTAATCATTATTTTCTAAGAATGATTTTAGCATTAAAAGAAAAAGATCTTCTTTCAGCATTAATATTAAATGGATATGCAGTATGCATCAAATAGTTTGGAAAAATTATCAAGTCTCTTTCTTTAGGCACAATATTAAAAATACTTCTGCTTAAAAAACCCCTTTGTCCGTTTATAAAATCAATTGTGCCATTAGTCTTATCTTTTTTATTTTTTAAAAGTTTATTTTTAGTCATATTTTTTGGGACTTTTAAATAACCCACACCAGATATATCTCCATCATGATAATGAATAGGGTTATATTCATCTTTAAATTGACTAACTACCCATAAATTTAATATTTTTACATTTTTAACTTTTTTAATTTTTTCATTTTTAAGAAAATCTTTGATATTTTTTTTTATTTCTCTCTCTAAATTCTTTTTTATAAAATTATTTGAAATTTTAATTTCTTTTTTAATTTGACTGGCTAATTTAGAACTATAATCATTATTTTTTGTTAAAACTTTATTATCAATCTCATTGTTTAAGATATTTAAAAATTTCTTTGAAATTTTTGTTTTTCCAATTGATGGACCAAAAGGCTTAATATTTTTCATAATGCTTTAAATATATTAAAAGCATATTTATTCAAGATTAAGCAATAAGTTTAATCCCCATTCTTATTGCGACAAAAATTACAAGAAAAGAAGTTAGTAGAGCTAAAATTTTATTCGATAAAAATTTAATGTTTAATAAGCTACCAATTTGTCCTCCAATAAGTACCGATAAAAATAATGGCCAATAGCTAATAACTTGATCTAAAACCTGATCTTTTGTCAGCTGTCCAGCTATTCCAAAGATAGAATTGATTAATATAAATAAAGATGCACTGCTGGTGATATGCTTAGGGTATCCAGCTTTCATTAAAAATAGAAGAGGGCTTAAAAAAATTCCTCCACCAATTCCTACTATGCCTGAAATAAAGCCAATTATCGATCCAAAAGAAATTGAGATTAATCTTGGTATTTTATTAATTTTAATTTGCTCTTTATTAAAAGATTTACTTTCAATTAATAAAAAAATGCCTGCAACCAACAAAACACAAAATAATAAAATCTCAAATAAACTTTTTTCAATTTTTATCGATCCTCCAATAAAGGCAAAAGGTATGGAGCCAATTAAATAAGGAAAAAGTAAATTAAAGTTTATATTCTTAGATCTTATAAAATTAATAGAATTACCAGATACAACAATAATATTACATACAAGGGCTATAACGGGAAATATTGTGTAAGGCACACCCCAAATTAAAAGTATTGCGAGATATGTTGAGCCTCCCCCAAAACCAACACTTGAGTATATTAATGCAGTTACAAAGAAAAGAATTGATAATATAATCATTTTTAAATTATGGATGTAAATATAGCTTTATTAACTGTAACAGATACAAGAACATTTGATAATGATAAATCGGGTGCAATCTTGGTTGAAAAAATTAAAGAAGCCAAACATCAATTAATTGATCGAAAAATTTGTAAAGACAATAAAGAAGATATTGTAAAAATTTTAAAAGAATGGACTAATCAGAAAGAGATAGATGTTATAATAACTACGGGAGGAACAGGTCTTACTGGAAGAGATATAACTCCTGAAGCAGTTAATGAAATTGCAGATAAACATATACCTGGATTTGGGGAGGTATTTAGAACAATAAGTCTAAAAACAGTTGGAACATCCTCTATACAATCTAGAGCTTGTGCAGCTATATCTAATGGTAAATATATATTTGCATTACCTGGATCATCAGGCGGTGTAACTGATGCATGGGATGGAATTTTAAAGCATCAATTAGACGTTAATCATAAACCCTGTAATTTTGTAGAATTATTCCCTAGACTTAAAGAGAAATAATTATTTTTGATATTTATCTTTCCATTCAGAATAAGGCATCCCGTAAACATGTTCTCTTGCATCAGGATCAGAAATTTCAATCCCTTTTTTCCCCGCTTCTTCTCTGTACCACTTAGAAAGACAGTTTCTACAAAAACCTGCAAGATTCATTAGATCTATATTTTGTACATCTTTTCTTTCTCTAAGATGAGAAATTAATCTTTCAAAAGCTGCAGATTGTAATTCTTTTTTTGTATTTTCGTCCATAATTTATTATATGTTTAATTTATGAAATTAACAGGATCTTATAAAATTAATTTAGAAAAACAAAAAGTTTGGGAAGCTTTAAATGATCCAGAAATACTTAAACAAGCAATCCCGGGATGTGAAGAATTTAATAAAAAATCTGATACTGAATTTTCTGCAAAAGCTACAAATAAAATTGGACCTTTTAATGCAACCTTTTCTGGTGACATTGAATTAAAAGATTTAAATCCTCCTAACAGCTATAAGATATTAGGATCTGGAAACTCTCTAGTTGGCTTTGCCTCAGGAGAAGCTGAAGTTAAACTTGAGGATACAGACACTGGAACAAATTTAGTTTATTCTGTTGAAGCACAAGTAGGTGGTAAAATTGCACAAGTAGGTTCAAGACTTATAGATATGACAGCAAAAAAAATGGCAGATATTTTTTTTGGTAAATTTTCTGAATTAATTTCTTCTGAAAAAAATGAAACTATCGAGATAACTGACTCAGATAATGGAAAAGTACCTGAAACAAAAATTAATTATAGATATTTAACAGCCGCAGTACTTCTAGGAATTTTCTTAATTTATTGGATGTTTTTAAAATAAAATTCTAGTCCAAGTAGTGTTCAATTTGACACTTGCCTTCATATTCTCAAAATGATTAAATCTAAATATTATTTATAAGGAGAGATTATGGGTAAAATTTCATTAGAAGTTAATGGAAGAAAATTTGAAAAAGAAGCTCCTGATAACACTTTACTATCTACATTTTTAAGAGAGCATTTACAGCTAACAGGTACACATATTGGATGTGATACTAGTCAATGCGGAGCATGTGTAGTTCATGTTGATGGAAATTCTTTAAAAAGTTGTACGGCTTTAGCAGCTGATGTTAATGGATCAAAAGTTACAACAATTGAAGGTTTAGAAACAAATGGAAAAATGCATCCAATGCAAGAAGCGTTCAAAAAACTTCATGGCTTACAGTGTGGTTTTTGTACTCCAGGAATGGTTATGAGCGCAGTTGATCTTTTGCAAAAAAACAAAAAACCATCAGACACAGAAATTAGAGATTGGTTAGAAGGAAATATTTGCAGATGTACAGGATATCAAAATATTGTTGCCGCGGTTAAAGAAGCATCAACAAAAATGTAATTTTAAGGAGGAAAAAGTAAATGGCAAGTTTAGTAGGTTCTAGAGTTGAGAGAAAAGAGGATAAAAGATTTTTAACTGGTAAAGGCAGATACACAGCAGATATTAATTTAGCAAATCAAACTTACGCGATTTTTGTTAGGTCTCCACATGCAAGAGCATCTATTAAAAAATTAAATATTGATAAAGCTTTAAAATCATCAGGAGTAGTAAGCATACTTACAGGCAAAGAAATAGCAGATGATAAAATTGGAGGTTTAATTGCGGGCTGGGCAATCAGAAGTGAAGATGGTACAGAAATGAAATGTCCTGGAAACCCTCCGTTAGCTAAAGATAATGTAAATTTTGTTGGAGATCCTGTTGCAGTTGTAATTGCTGAAAGTTTAGCAGAAGCAAAAGAAGCTGCGGAAAAAGTTGAAGTTGATTACAAAGTATTAAAAGCAGTTACAAGTACTGCGGATGCTATGAATGGAGATACTATTCATGAAGGCATCGATAAAAATCTTTGTTTTGACTGGTTATTAGGAGATAGACAAAAAGTTAAAGAAGCATTTGATAAGGCTGATAAAGTAATTTCTATTGATATTATTAATAATAGATTAATTCCAAATGCAATGGAGCCAAGAGCATGTGTTGCCGATTACAATGCAGCATCTGAAGAGATTACTTTATATACAACAAGTCAAAATCCACATTTATCAAGATTGATAATGTCTGCTTTTGGAAATGTAGCTCCTGAACATAAGTTAAGAGTTGTAGCTCCAGATGTTGGCGGTGGTTTTGGTTCAAAAATTAATGTCTACAACGAAGATATTGTTTGTAGCTGGGCAGCTAAAAAAATTAATAGAGCTATAAAGTGGGTTGCAGAAAGATCAGAATCTTTTTTAACTGACATACATGGAAGAGATCATGTAACTCATGCAGAATTAGCGGTTACTAAAGATGGAAAGTTTCTTGGTTTTAAAAATGAGACCATAGCAAACCTTGGAGCTTATGCTCGAGTATTTGGTACAGTGACACCGACTTATTTATTTGGACCTTGTGCAACTGGAGTTTATGAAATTCCAGCAGCTTATACAAATGTCAAAGCTGTATATACAAATACAGCTCCAGTAGATGCTTATAGAGGTGCAGGAAGACCAGAGGCTACATACACTATTGAAAGATTAGTTGAAAAAGCCTCAATGGAATTAGGGATAGATAAAACTGAACTTAGAATTAAAAATTTCCCTACAGCATTTCCTTTTAAACAAACATTAGTTCATACTGTAGATTCTGGCGATTATGTTGCTGGAATGGAAAAGGCAAAACAGATGGCAGACTACAAAGGTTTTGAGGCAAGAAGAAAAGAGTCTGAAGCCAAAGGAAAACTAAGAGGAATAGGTGTTACTTCATATTTTGAAGCATGCGGTATTGCTCCTTCAGCTGCTGTAATGTCTTTAGGATGTGGAGTTGGATTATGGGAATCTGCAGAGGTTAGATTTAATCCAACTGGACAAGTCACTGTTTACACAGGTTCACATAGTCATGGACAAAGTCACCAAACAACTTTTGCTCAAATAGCAGCTGATGAGTTAGGTGTACCAATAGAAAATATAGATATCGTTCATGGAGATACAGATAAAGGAACATTTGGTATGGGAACATACGGTTCTAGATCTTTAGCTGTTGGTGGTATCGCAATCGTTAATGCTTGTAAAAAAATAGTTGAAAAAGGTAAAAGAGTTACAGCAAAAATGTTAGAGGCAAATCCAGAAGATGTTGAGTTTAAAGATGGTGAATTTATTGTTTCTAAATCAAATAAAAAGAAAACAATAGGAGAAGTAGCTTTTGCTTGTTATTTACCGGGTGTAAGAGATGAAATGAAATCTCCATTGCCAGAAGGTGATGAGCCTGGTTTAAAAGAAACTTCTTTTTATGATCCTTCAAACTTTTCTTTTCCAGCAGGAACACATATTGCTGAAGTTGAGATAGATCCAGAAACAGGTCATGTGAAGCTAGAAAAATATACAGCTTGCGATGATTTTGGAAGAATAATTAATCCAATGGTTGTCGAAGGACAAGTTCATGGTGGTCTTGCTCAAGGTATTGGTCAAGCATTGTATGAAAATGCAGAGTATGATGAAACAGGTCAGTTGATGACTGGATCTTATATGGATTATACGATGCCACGTGCAGATAATTTTCCTGAGTTCAACATTGGTTATACTTGCACACATGCAACCACAAATCCTTTAGGAGTTAAAGGTTGTGGAGAAGCGGGAGCAATAGCAGCACCACCTACCGTGATGAATGCTGTAATTGATGCCTTAGGTGGACAAGAGGTTACTATGCCAGCTACAGCTGAAAAAGTTTGGAAGGCTTGTAAAAATTTAAAAAAATCTAACGCAAAAGCAGCATAGGAGGTTTATGAAAGATTTTAATTATCATTCAGCAAAAGATAGTAAAGAGGCATCTAAACTTGCTTCATCTAGTTCTGCTTTTCTAGCAGGAGGAATGACTACTATTCCTTCAATGAAATTAGGATTGGCTACTTACAAAGATTTAATTGATATAAAAAATATTAAAAAATTAAGTGGTATAAAAGTAAGCGGCAAATCAGTTACAATAGGAGCTGCAACTAAACATGTTGAAGTTTCAAATTCTAAAGATGTTAAAAAAGCAATTCCATCATTGTCTAGTTTGGCTGAAGGAATTGGTGATCCACAAGTAAGAAATAGAGGAACGATAGGTGGTTCAATTGCAAATAACGATCCATCAGCTGATTATCCATCTGCATGTATAGCTTTAAACGCAACAATACATACGAACGAAAGAAAAATTGAAGCGGCAAAGTTTTTTAAAGGAATGTTTGAGACAGCTTTAAAAAAGGGTGAGTTAATTGAAGCTATAGAATTTCAAATACCAGAAAAATCTAGCTATCAAAAACATCCTAATCCTGCATCTAGATATGCAATCGTTGGAGTATATGTGGCTAAACATAAAGCAGATGTAAACGTTGCAGTTACTGGTGCAAAATCATGTGTTTATAATGATAAAGAAATGTCGAAAGCTCTATCGGGTAATTTTTCCTCTTCTTCAATAGATGGAATTGATCTAGATAGTTCAGAAATGAACACTGATATGCATGCTTCTGCAGAATTTAGAGCTAGTTTAGTTGTCACTCAGGCTAAAAAAGCCGTTGATGCTTGTTAGATAGAAACTATATTTTATCAGATGAAAAATTCATTTGATGAGAAAATATTAGACGAAGCTCAAGATTGGATCAACGCTAATCAAAAAGTAGTTTTAGCAACAGTAATTCAAACCTGGGGATCATCACCTAGACAAGTTGGAAGCAGAATGATTGTGAACGAAAAAGGAGATTTTTCAGGATCAGTTTCTGGAGGATGTGTGGAGTCTGCAGTTGTAAGCGAATGTCTGTCATTAATTAAAGACAACAAGCCTTGTAAAAAAATAGAGTTTAAAGTTTCGAATGAGAGCGCGTGGGAAGTGGGTCTAGCATGTGGCGGAGAGATAGCGGTATATATTGAGCAGATACACTAATGAAAATTAAAACACTTGAAGAAATATTAAAAAAAAAATCATCAAAAACTGAGTTTGCAATTCTTACAAATTTAGAAAATGGTGATAGTGAAATTTATTTACCTGGCACTTCTCCAAAAGGAGAATTTTCAAAATATGCTGATGAAATAGAAAATTTTTTTAAATCAAAAAAAAACGGCGTTATAGAAAATTCTGAGATATTTGTTGAAACTTATATAAAACCAATAAAAGTAATTATTGTTGGGGCTGTGCATATTGCACAATATTTAGTTGATTTTGCAAAAAGTTTAAATTTTGAAATTAGTATCATAGATCCAAGAGGATATTTTGCATCTGAGCAAAGATTTCCTGAAATTAAAGTTATTAACAAATGGCCAAAAGAAGCTTTTGAAGAAATTGAAACAAATTCAAGTACAGCCTTAATAGCTTTAACACATGATCCAAAAATAGATGATCCTGCTTTGCAATACGCATTAAAAAATAAATTTTATTATATTGGAGCACTTGGCAGTAAAAAAACTCACGAAAATAGATGTCAAAGATTAGCCGAAGCTGGATTTAATAATGATGAAATTAATTCAATTCACGGACCAATTGGTATTAAGCTCGGTGGTAAATCTGCTCCAGAAATTGCTTTATCTATTATAGCCCAATTAGTATCACAAACTTATAAAAAGTGATTAAAATTATATTACTTGCTGCTGGTCTATCTCAAAGAATGAAATCAGAAAATAAACTTATTAAGTTATATAAAAAAAAACCTCTAATTAATTATTCACTAAATGTATTAAAAAAAAGTAAAGCAAATAAAATTATTATAGTTCTTGGTCATCAATTTAAAGAAGTAAAAAAAATAATAAAAAAAAATAAAAAGATTATTTTTACATATAACAAAAACTACAAAAAAGGAATGGCCTCCTCTATAAAAGTGGGATTAAAAAAAGTATCTAAAAACGACGATGGCTTTATTGTAGCTCAGTCAGATATGCCATTTGTTAAACTATCAGATATAAATAAAATTTGTAGATCTATAAAAACTAAAAAATTTTTAGTCCACGCATTAAATTATAAAAATAGATTAGGTAATCCCATTGGTTTTGATATTTCTTTGATAAAAAAATTTAAAAATATTAAAGGTCAGTTTGGAGCAAAATTTATGGTTAAAAGGCTTAAAAATAGAACAAATTTTATTAATACAAGCAGCCTTAAATCCTTTAAAGATTTTGATAAAGTTTCAGATTTTAGAAACTGATTTAGTAATTTTAATCCTAAAAAGTAAAAGAATAATTAAAAGTATTAAAAATATTAGTGGTTTAAAAAATATTGTTTTTGATAGCCAAATATAATGAAGTACACCAAAAATCCCAATTATATAAATTAATCTATGAATTTTTTTCCAATTTTGTTTTAACAGTCTAACCATTCTCTCAGATGAGGTTATAGCAAGTGGAATTAATAATAGCCAAGCTGAAAATCCTATAAAGATAAACTTCTTCTTCAAAACATCATTTATTAGCGGCTCAAAATCAAATCTGTAATCAAGACCAACATAACTTAACATATGAATAGATGCATAAAAAAACGTGAACAAACCAAGCATTCTTCTAAACTTGATCCACTCTACTGACTTTGTGATTTTCTTAAGCGGTGTCATTGAAAGAGTCAAAAGAATAAAAATCAAAGTCCATTCTCCAAAGTGATTTATGATTCTATCAACAGGCTCTGGACCTAGTTGATTAAAAATTATTTGATAAGAAATTACATAAAGTGGCCAAAGAGAGAGAAAAAAAACTAGAGTTTTATAATATCTTCTCAATTTAATTTAATAATTTTTTTTTAGATCCATGCCGCTATAAAGACTTGCAACTTCATCTCCATAACCATTAAACATTAAGGTCTTTACTCTAGGTGCCCAAACACCTTCGCCTATTATTCTTTCAGTTGCTTGAGACCATCTTGGGTGATCAACATTGGGATTAACATTTGAGTAAAATCCATATTCTCTTGGCGAAGCCCACATCCATGATGAGGTAGGCATGTTTTCGACAAATTTAATTTTAACAATTGCTTTTGCACTTTTAAAGCCATACTTCCAAGGAATAAAAATTCTTAGTGGTGCTCCGTTTTGATTAGGTAGTTTCTTGCCATATAAACCTGTCACTACTGTTGTCAAAGGATGCATGGCTTCATCAATTCTTAAACCTTCATTGTAAGGCCAGTTTAAAACAGGGTATCTTTGACCTTTCATTTGTGCAGGGTCATACACACTTTCAAATTCAACAAATTTTGCTTTATTAGTTGGATTTACTTTTGATAGTAATTTACTTAAAGAAAAACCCATCCATGGAATAACCATAGACCAACCCTCAACACATCTTAATCGATATATTCTTTCCTCAGAAATAAACATTTCTGAGATTTCTTCCATAGATAATTTTATTGGTTTTTCAACTTCACCCTCAATAGTTATATCCCAAGGAGTTGTTTTAAATATTTGAGAATTTCTATGAGGATCACTCTTTGATGTTCCAAACTCATAATAATTATTATAAGTCGTTATGTCTTTATAACTTGTTAATTTATCTCTCTCACTTGCTAAAGATTTATTTACAAAGGGTATAGCGGACATTGCTAATGTGCTTGCACTAAGACCTATAGATTTAATGAAAGATCTTCTTTTTTTATAAATATTCTCTGGTGTAATTTCTGAATTTTTAAATTTTATCATTTTAATTATTTAGAGATATTCCTTTTAACCACTCACTGTCCTCATTTTCATAATGCTCTTTTTTCCAAATAGGAGATCTTTTTTTAATTTCTTCAATTATATATCTAGATAATACAAAAGCTTGATCCCTATGTTTGCAAGCTACACCAATAATGATGCTTTTTTCTTTTAAACCTACATATCCTTTAACATGCTCAATAAATACTGCTTTTTCTCTAATATTTAGCTTGTTATCGGCTTCTTCATAAATTTCTTCAAAACTTTTTATAACCATACTTTCTTTGGCATCATAGGTAATACCAGTAACTGTTTTATTTTCATTTAAATCTCTTACAGTCCCAACAAAATATATTACAGCGCCAAATTTCGATTGATTTAAAAAATTTTCTGCTTTTGAAATTTCTATCTTCTCTTTTTTTGAAGCATCAATAATTTTAGTATGTAGCATTAACCGCCTCCTATAGGAGGTATAATGCTAAAGTTTTGTTTTTTAACTATTTTATAATTGTCTGAGACAATTTTATCATCAGACGAACAAAAAGCTGATGATTTTATAATTTTTTTAAAAGTTTCATTTCCTTTAAATTTAATATCAATAAACTCTATCATTTGGTTTCTAAGATCTTTTATTGAGGAATTTTCAATTAATTCAAAATCTAAATGTGATTTAGTACTAAATTCTCTAGCTGCGCCAAATAGTTCAACTGATATTTTCATTAAAAAATATTTTTTAAAAAATCTGGGAGACCATCAGGGTTTTTCCATAATCCACTTTTTCCACCTTCTTTAATTAATAATTTTACGTTATCAATTTTAAGATGTGGATTTACTATTTTGCTTAAATCATAAATTGTGATTAAGGCAGAGTTAACACCCATTATAGCTTCCATTTCAACACCTGTTTTTGCTACTGCAGAAACTACGCAAAAGACTTCTAATGAACTGTCTAATTCATTCATAATTATTTTAGTAGCTGTATGGTCAATTGGAAGTGGGTGACATAGAGGAATAAGTTCACTTGTTTTTTTTACACCCAACACAGCTGATACCTCAGCTAAAGTAATAGGATCTCCTTTAGGCATCTTCTTATTTTTAATTAGATCAAAAACCTCTTTTCCAACATAAATTTTACCTGACGCAAGTGCTCTTCTAAAAGTTTCTTTTTTTGAAGAAACATCAACCATATTGAAAGAGTTTTTTTGAAATATTTCTTTCGCCCAATCTTTAAGTTCTTCTTGATTTATAATTTTTAATTTTGACATTAGCCACCCGTGGTAGATAAATTTTTAGTTAAACCAGTTTCGCCTAGTTCCAAATGGTGAGATTCTTTTTTAAATTTCATTTGACCCATTATAAGATCTTGTAATTCTTCAATTTGATCATCTTTTTGTAATAAATGTCTTATACTTATTCCAGTATTTCCAAATAGGCATAATCTAAGATCCCCTCTTGATGTAATTCTTAATCTATTACAGCTTCTACAAAAATCTTTAGAGTAGGGCGCTATAATTCCAAATTTCCCTTTGTATTCTGGATTGATATAATTTAGTGACGGCCCAGCATCTTTACCTAAGGTTTGATAAATCCAATTATTTTTATTTAAGTATTCTTTAAAAATTTTTGAAGATACATGATATTTTCTAAAATAATCTAGGTTATCACCTGTTTGCATTAGTTCTATGTATCTAAAATCCACTTTGTTCTTTTTTATAAATTCTCCCCAAGACCCAAAATCTTTTTCTGATGCATTTATTCCATTTAAAAGAACTGCATTAATTTTAATATTTTCAAAATTTAAATCTTGTAGGATGTTAATTCCTTTTAAAATCTCTGGCAATCGATCATGACCTGTAACATTTTTGAATGTATTTCTATCCAGACTATCAATACTAATATTAATACCGTTTAAGCCACTATCTACTAACATCTTTGCTTTTTGATCTAAATGATAACCGTTTGTGGTAATTACAACTTTTTTTATTCCAGCTTCATTTTTTAAGATATTGATTATATCAAAAAAATCTTTTCTTACCGTTGGTTCACCTCCAGTAAGTCTAATTTTGCATACACCCAATTTTGAAAAAACTTTTGCTAAACGTCTAATTTCCTCTAAGTGAAGAAATTTTCTATTATCGCTCTTATCAACTTGATAACCATTAGGTAGACAATACCCACACTTAAAATTACATACATCGGTAATCGAAAGTCTTATATATGGAAAAGACCTACCAAAACTATCTCTTAACATTTTCATTTAAGTTAAAGCTATCATAATTAATAAAATTAATCATGATAGAATTAACTTAAAATCTAGCTTTAACCTGCTGGTTTATAATTAGCCATAGCTTTTGATGCCATGCCGGCAGCTTTACCCATATCCATTTCCTCTAATATGGTAAAATTTGTTATAGCTCCAGAAGCTTCAACTGCTAGCTTAACTGCTGCTGCACCTTCAAATCCAATACTACCACTCACAACTCCTACAAAATCATAAGCTCCTCTTGTGATCATAAAAGATTCCATCTTTCCTCCTACTGCCTCTGATAAAGCAGTAGCTGCTGCAGCCCTGTCTTGATCTGGATTACCTATAAATCCTTTAAAAGCTTGAGCTGTATAATTGCCCATTACTATAAATTTAGCCATAGTTACCTCCTACTTATAAAGTAACATTATAGAAGAAAAATAATTAATGAAAAAATTAAATATTAGTTATGTTGATTTTAAATATATTAATTTTAAAATTAATATTTGATAAATTACAACTTGAGATAGTATTTTAAATTTTCATATTAGTTGTGCACCTTTATATATAGATTTATTTTTATTTTAAATTTTAATAGAACTTAAATTTAAACTAGAGGTTATTAATAAATACTTAAAAATAATATTAACTTAAGATGGCAGAGATAAATATTTCGAAAATTAATAAATCTTTTGGGTCCACACATGTAATCAAAGATGTGTCTTTAGAAATTAAAAGTGAATCTTTCACTGTATTTGTTGGACCAAGTGGCTGTGGTAAATCAACAATGCTAAGGATGATTGCTGGTTTAGAAGAGGTTAACTCAGGAACAATTTCAATTGATGGACAAGTTATTAATGATCTTCCACCATCAGAAAGAAATATAGCAATGGTCTTTCAATCATATGCTTTGTATCCACACATGACAGTGTTCGATAATATGGCTTTTGGTTTAGAGATTGAAAAAAAATCTAGAGAAGAAATTACAGAGAGAGTTATGGAGGCTGCTAAAATTCTTCAAATTGAAGAATACTTGGAGAGAAAACCAAAACAATTGTCAGGAGGACAAAGACAAAGAGTTGCAATTGGTAGAGCAATTACAAGAAAGCCAAAAGTATTTTTATTTGATGAACCTTTATCTAATTTAGATGCAGCTTTAAGAGTTCAGATGAGAGTAGAGCTTGCTAAATTACATGACCAATTAAATGCAACGATGATTTATGTTACTCACGATCAAACTGAAGCAATGACACTTGCAGATGACATAGTTGTATTAGATCATGGAATAGTATCTCAAAAAGGATCACCTTTAAAATTATACAATGAACCAGAAAATTTATTTGTTGGTGGTTTTATTGGTTCACCAAAGATGAACTTTATCAATTCTAAAGTTATAAGCTCTAATAGCTCTGGAACTGAAGTTGAAATTTCAGGACAAGGAAAAATTATTGTTCCAAAAACTTCAGATAAAGTTTCACCTGGCGATAGTGTAAAGATTGGTATCAGACCTGAACATATATTAATTAATACTGGTGAAAAATGCTGGAATAGCAAGGTGTTCGTAATTGAAAAATTGGGTTCATCTACATTTCTATATTTAGAGAAAGATGGAGAACCATTAGTTGTTCAAACAGATGGTGAGAATTCAGCTAATATTGGAGACAATTTAAGCTTAAGTTTTGATTTAAATAAATGTCATTTATTTGACGCAAATAATTTAGCTTTTAAATAATTTATCTTTTTAAGTAAGTTTTTATTTAGATTTAATAAATTAAAAATCAAAAGGAATTGAATTTTGTTCTACAAGCTTTTTGAAAAAATAGTACGATTTTTTAGGTGTTCTTTTTAAAGTTTTAAAATCAACATGCACTATTCCAAATCTCTTTTCAAATCCTAACGCCCATTCAAAATTATCCATGAATGTCCATGCAAAGTAACTTTTAACTTTAGCTCCATCATCAATAGATTTTTTTACAGCACTTAAATATTTTTTAAAATAATCAATACGATCGGTGTCGTTTATTTCTCCATTTTTTTCTATTAAATCTGGATATGCTGCACCATTTTCAGTTAGATAAATATCTGGATTTCCATAATTATTTTTTAAATCCATAATTTGATCATAATAAGCATCTGGAACAATTTCCCATCCCATAAGAGTTAACTTTGCATCTTTGCCCTCAAGACCAAAAGGCAATTCATCATTGAATGCTCCTCTTGCTTTAAGTAAACTTTTATTATCAGCTTTAATTCTAATATGTTGATAATGATTTAATCCAATAAAATCATTTTTTTGAAAAATATTTTTCATATCATCTTGTTGAATATGTTTTGAGACATCATCAATTAGTAATTCAGGATATCTTCCAAGATACATAGGGTCGGCAAATGATCTATTCCAATAAGTATCGAATAATTTAGTTGCATGAAGATCTTCACTTGATTTTGTGGCAGGAATACATGGCGCCATATTAAAAGTGCAGCCAATTTTTATATTGTTATTTAAAGATTTCATTGCTTGAAAAGCTTTGCCATGTGCAACATTAACATTATGTATTGATGCAAAGTATTTTTCTAAATCTTTGTATCCTGGAGCCATGTAACCATCTACATATCCATGAATAGTAAAAACTTGTGGTTCATTAAATGTGATAAAATGATTACATCTATCTCCAAAATTTTTAACAATAGCCTCTGAATAATCTGAAAATATATTTGTTATGTCTCTATTTGCCCAACCCCCTTTATCTTGCAGTGATTGAGGAAGGTCCCAATGATATAAAGTTATGAAAGGCTCAATATTTTTTTCTAAACACTTGTCTATCAACCTTGAATAAAAATCTACTCCTTTAGGGTTTATTTTACCTATCCCTTCAGGGATAATCCTGGTCCACGCTAAAGAAAATCTATATGAATTTAAATTTATATTAGCCATCAGCTCAATATCTTCTTCGTACCTATGGTAATGGTCTACAGCAGTATCTCCGTTTTCATTATTTTTAACTTTTCCAGGTGTATGTGTAAAAGTATCCCAAATACTTTTGCTTTTTCCATCTTTATCTGTAGCACCCTCTATTTGGTAACTTGCTGTAGCCGTTCCCCAAAAAAAATCATTAGGAAATTTATTTTTCATGTTAGTTAAATTCTGGTATCCAATTTTTATGAGCTTTTAATAACTCATCTACCATAGAACTAATTTGATCTAAACTTAATAAAGAAGAAGTAAGTGGATCTAACATAGCCGCGTGATAAATGGTCTCTTTTTTTTTGGTTCTTAAAGCTTCAACAGTTAATTGTTGAACATTTATATTAGTTTTCATTAGGTTTGCTAAATGCATAGGTAAATCCCCAACTTTTTGAGGGTTAATTCCTTCATTATTTATTTTACAGGGTACTTCAACACAACAATCATCTGGTAAATTAGAAATTAACTTATTATTCAAAACATTTCCATTAACTGTGTCTTCTTTTCCGTCAACAATTGATACAATTATCCGTGAAGCATACTCTAAAGATTTCTCACAAACAAATTTTTCTCCATCTAATAAATTTTGCTCTTGTTGATCCCACTCTTTAATTTGTTTTTTGCATCTTCGAATATATTCATTAATTGGAATATTGAATTCACTTAATAAGTCCTCTCTGTTATTTTTAATAAACCAAGGAGTATATTCTGCAAAGTGTTCGGATGATTCAGTAACAAAATATCCAAATTTTTCTAAAACTTTATATCTAACTTCGTTTGTACATCCATCCCAATTGGTACCAAATGTTTTTTCTTTTCCAGCTTTAAAAATTTTAGGATAAAGATTTTCTTTTTTTCCATCAGGATTAATTTTTTCAAACTTAGTATAAAAAGACATATGATTGATACCTGAACATTCATAACTAATGTTTTTTATATCTTCGCCAATATCTTTTGCTAAATCTTCAGCAGTTCCTTGTACAGAATGACAAAGTCCAACATATTTAAGCTCAGGTGCAAATTTAGACAATGCTAAACAATTAATTGCCATAGGATTAACATACTGCAACATAGTTGCGCTTGGACAAACTTCATTCATATCTTTTGCAACTGACAATAAAGCGGGGACAGTTCTCAATCCTCTCATGATCCCACCTATTCCTAAAGTGTCACCAATAGTTTGTTTTAGCCCATACTTTGCCGGAATTTCAAAATCAATAACTGTAGAGGGCTCATAACCTCCTATTTGAAACATTAATATTATAAAGTCAGCTCCACTAAGTGCTTTTTTTTGATTTTTTTCGATTATAATCTTTGGATTTGCACCTATTGATTTTGCAACTTTTTCTGCAACCAAATTTGAGGTTTTTAATCTTCTATCATCAATATCTTGCAAAACTATTTCACAGTTACTGAAATTTTTTTCAAGCAAAATATCTGTAAGTATATTTTTCATAAATACAGTGCTTCCTGCTCCAATAAAAGTAACTTTAATCATACTAACCTTTAGTTGCTCCAAGAGTTAATCCAGCAATAAAATGTTTTTGCATTAAAAAAAACATAATAACAGGAGGTATCGCAGCAACAATAGATCCAGTTGATAGCAAGTGATAAGCTGTAATCCATTGACCATTTAATGATTTTAATCCAGCAGTAATTGGCATTGCATGATCACCTTGTATTAAGACGGTTGCCCAAAAATAATCGTTCCATATAAATGTAAAAATTAAAACACATAGTGCTGCTATAGCTGGTCTAGTCAAAGGTAATATTATCTTCCAAAATATTCTAAATTCAGATGCTCCATCCATTCTCGCAGCCTCGATAAGCTCTTGAGGTAACGCTTTAATAAAATTTCTCATAAAAAGTGTGCAAAAACCTGTTTGAAAAGCTACATGAAATAAAACCAATCCTGTAATAGTGTTGTAGAGACCAATTTTAAAAGTCAGATCTCTAACCGGTATCATTAAAATTTGAAATGGAACAAAGTTTCCGGCTATAAAAATAAAAAATATTATTAAATTTGTCTTAAACTTGTAATTCGCAAGAGCAAAGCCAGTCATACAACTTAAAGCAACCGCTCCTAACATTGTTGGTATAGTTACTTTAAAACTATTTAGAGTGTATTTGATCATTGGAGTGTTAGTGAAAACATCGTATAAATTTGAAAAAAGTAAAAATTCACTTGGTGTTCCCCACATATTTCCAGCAGTAATATCTCCTAAACCTCTTATTGATGTCATTAAAATACCAAAAATCGGTATCAACCAAATAATTAATGAGATAGGTAAAAATATTTTATAAATATATTGATTTACGATTGGTCTTTGATGAATTGGAGTAGGGAACATTTAGTTATTATCCTCCCTCTCGTTTCGATACATTCTGTATATAAAAAATAAAATATAAAACATCATTATTGTAAACAAAACTGTTGCTATCGCTGACCCGTATCCCATTCTGTAACCGTATTCACTTAAAGCTTGCTCAAACATGTAATACGCTAAGACATTTGAATAACCATAAGGTCCACCTTGAGTCATTATTGCCACCATATCAAAACTTCTAAGCGCACCAATCACAGTTACTACAATTGCTAAAAAGGTAGCGTGCCTTAGTTGCGGAAGCACTATATTCCAAAATAAATGAAATCCTTTGGCGCCATCCATTCTCCCAGCCTCAATTTGTTCAGGGTTAATATTGTTAAGTCCTGTTAAATATAAAATTAAACAATAAGCAATTTGTGGATATAGACCTGCAAATATTATCCCATAAGTTGCAGTATTTTCATTTGCAAGAATTGAAAATCCTTCTAATCCAATTAAATTTAGAAAGGGTGCAATAACACCATAATTTGGTTGGTAAAACCAAGTAAAAATAAGTCCAATGACTACTTGAGAAATAACAAATGGAAAAAAAAATAGAGATTTAATTAATCTAATTCCAAAAACAATTTGATTTAAAAATATTGCTAGTCCTAAGCCAATAGGAACTGCTAACATAAAAAATATTAACCATTTAAGATTATTCCAAAGTGAAATATAAAAATATTCATCATCTAAAAGTTCAATGTAATTTTGAAGACCAACATATATAGATGGAGATAATCCATCCCATTGATAAAAGGAAATGCCAATAGATACAAATATCGGGGCTATTACATAAATGGAAAAAAATATTAATCCTGGAGCTAGAAAAATCCATGGGCTTATTTTAACTTGATTTTTTTGCCACCAAGTAATTCTTTTAGCTTTTGAATTATTTAGTTCCATATAATTATATTTTAAAAATTGATGAAATCGAATTTTTAACTGAGGGGCCAGTAAGCCCCACAGTTAAGTTAAAAGTTTATTTATAAACTTTTTGACGTACTTTTTCTAATCTTTCTAAGATTTTTTGTCTTCTGTCAGGATTAGACATATATTCTTGAAAGCCTTTCATACCCTCTGATGCCATTTGAGCTGGAGCATCTCTATCGTAGAATTGCGCCATTGCATAAGCATTATTTAGCATATTCAATCCTGCTTTTAAGAATGGATCTCCCTTTTTAACACTAGAGTTCTTGTTAATAGGAAGCTGACCTAATATTTTATTGATCTCTTCTTGCACATCTGCTCGAGACATAAATATTAAGAAACGCTTAGCATCAGTTTTATTTTTAGCTTTAGAAGGTATATGCACAGTGTCCGTAGGTGCTTCTTCAGCCATTGGGATACCTGGTGTGATTTCAGGAAACTGGAAGAAACCTAAATTAGAATCTCTTAAGCCAGCCTCTTTTAAAGGAGCAACAGCAAAGTTACCCATTACATACATTGCTGCTTCACCGTTCACCATAGGAGTTAAAGCTTCTTGCCAACTAAGTGCTGCATGATTTTCTAAGAAGTAACCAGGCTTTACAAGCTCATCCCATTTATCAAATACTGCTTGCACTTTTGGATCTGTGTAAGGAACCTTACCTAGTGTTAAATCCATATGGAACTCATAGCCATTTGTTCTAAGATTTAAATAATCAAAAACACCAGCTGTTGTCCAAAGATACTTTGATCCAATTGTAATAGGTGTAATACCTGCAGCTTTTAACGTAGCGCATGCAGCTACAAAATCATCCCATGTTTTTGGTACAGATATTCCATTTGCTGTAAATAAATCTTTCCTGTAATACACGCCCCACTGATAATAAGTGTAAGGAATACCCCATTGCTTACCACCAATCGTCATAGATTTTTTAGCATGCTCCATATTTTCAGAAAGGTTTCCGTCTACCCAACCTGAGTCTTTCCAAATATCAGAGACATCTTCAAACAAACCTGCTCTTACAAATGGTAACATTCTATTTCCAGCATACCAGTTTGCAACATCAGGTGGATCAGTGTTTAAAAAATTTCTTATGGATTGTTTGTAACCTTCATGGTCAAAAACATTCCATTTTACTGTGACGTCTGGGTTCTCTTCTTCAAATTTTTTAATAATATATTCAAAAGCTTCTTTTGGTGCTGCATCAGATGTATCTGTATTAATCACCAAAGTACCAGCAAATGAAGTTGAAGAGATTAATCCAAACATCATTATTAACGAGATAATAACCTTTTTCATTTATGCTCCTTTTTTAATTTATGTTTGACAGATTATGTATTTTTAAAATTGATTACAATTAAAAATTATCCCCGGAAATTGTTGATAATTAAATTAATAAAATAAATATATAATTATCTTATTTATAATTTTTTTAAAATTTAACCAGGTGTATATTTTCTTTCAGATTCTGGATCTTTGATTGAGAAAGGTAATTTTAAAACTTCGATCCAAAATTCTTCTGGGATACTTGTTTTAGCCCAAGACAGGTTTTTTTCAATACTCTTAATACTAGTAACACCACATAGAGTAGAGGTAATTCTTTTATCTTTCATGGAAAACTGTAAGGCAGCTGCACCCATTTCAACATTATACTTTTTACAAACTTTTTCTATTTCTCTAGCAGGTGCAAGTTTTTCTTCTGTAACATCTTGATAAGTTATTTTTTTAAAGTTACTTGGACCTTTTGCTAAAACACCACCAGCGTAAGGAGCAGCATTAAAAATAGATATATTTTTACTGTGAGCATAGCTATACATTTCATCCGCTTCTCTGTTTAATAAAGTATATCTGTTATGATTAATTATCACATCAAAGTCCCAATTTTTTAAAAGAGGAAACATTATATTTATTTTTCCCATAGCTAAACCAACTGCCTTAGCCAAACCCTCTTCTTTTATTTTAAATAACTCATCCAATGCCCCATCTTTTTTAGTGATATCATTTACATCTTTTACGTATTCTGGATCATGAAGAAATAAAATGTCCACAGAATCTACATTTAAAGTTTTTAAACTTTCTTCAATAGATTCTCTTGTTCTTTTTTTATCAAGAACTAGCGTATCCATATTTCTATCAATTTTTGTTGATAAGATAAAATTTTCTGGCCAACCCTTATTTTCCTTTATTGCTATTCCAATCCTTTTTTCACTTTCTCCCATTGCATAATTTCTTGAAGTATCAAGCATATTTACTGGACCTTGAAAAAATCTTTTTAATGTTTCTTGAGCCTTTTGTTCTGGTACTTCATAACCATAAGTATCTGGCATACTTCCCAAAGAGGATGTTCCAAAACTTAATTCTGTAACTTCCAAACCAGTATCTTTAATTTTATTTTTTTTCACAAATTAATTTTAATTAGGTTCACTCACCTAAAATACTATCATCTAATACCTTGGTGTCATATGCTGAATAAGAATGCCATCCTGCAACTGTCTGATCAAAATCAACAATACTGCCAGTCATAATTCCTGACTCATCTGAGCACAAGAATGCCAATATCTTTGCAACATCCAAAGGTTTGTTTAATCTTTTAAAAGGAACTTTTGTTTCAGCTTTTTTTAACCAATTATCATCTGCGTTGTGAAATTTTTTCTGAATTACTGTTTCTGCTGGTGTATCTGTCCAACCTAGATTTACTCCATTCACTCTTATTTGATGACCAGAAACTGAATTTGCAACATTTTTAATCATTACTGCTAATGCTGCTTTAGAAGAGCTGTAAGCAGTTAAGAAAGGCATACCACTATATCCGGCCATTGATAGAATATGAGCTATAGTTCCTTTTTTTTTATCCCTGATCATTATTTTTATAACGTCTTGCATCATAAAAAGAGGAGCTTTTACATTTACATTAAAATTTTTATCATAATTTTCTTCTGTTGTGCTTAAGATCGTTCCTCTCTCAGTAAAAGCTGCAACATTTATAAAAGAATCTACTGTGCTAAATTTTTTATCAGTTTCAGAAACTATTTTTTTACAGTCTTCAAGTTTTTCTAAATCTGCTTGAACGTATAGGCATTCTGCGCCTATGCTTTCTATTTCAGATTTTACCTTGTTTCCATTTTTATTATTTCTTCCACAGATAGTTATTCCTTTAGCACCTCTGTTTGCTAGTAATTTTGCAGTCTCAGCTCCACTTCCTTGTGTGCTTCCTGTTACAATTATTATTTTGTTTTTAAATTGGTTAGATTGTTCAGATATATATTTATTAGACATATTAGAATTTTATATTTATTACTTTACCACTTTCAAAGGACTCATATGCTGCATTAGCTATAATCAAAGCGTTTCTTCCATCCTCAAATCCTACTAATGGTTTTGTTTTATTTTCAACGCATTTTACAAATTCATTAAATTGATCTCTGTAAGCTTGCTCATATCTCTCAATAAAAAAGAAATGTATAGGTTCTTTTTCATTTGTTGATGTGCTTGTATATCTTTCTAAAGAAGTAGGAGTTTGATTATCAGAGATTACCATTCCTTTACTACCAAATACCTCAACTCTTTGATCATACCCATAAACTGCTCGTCGAGAGTTGTTAATATGAATTAAAACACCATTTTTTGATTTTAAAATAAACATAGCGGTATCTAGATCTTTTACTTGTTGTGAATTTTTATCAAATAAAGCACCTCCAAATGCTGATACTTGAACTATAGGATCATCTCCCAATATAAATCTAGTTAAATCAAAATCATGAATAGTAGTATCTCTAAAAAATCCTCCAGCAGCTTTTAAATAGTCAATTCCAGGAGGTTCAGGATCTCTACTAGTAATAACAAGCATTTCCAATTCACCAATTTCTTTTTTTACTCTTGCCTGTTGTGCCTTTGCATGACTGGCATCAAACCTTCTGTTAAAGCCAATTTGAATAGGAACGTTTGTTCCTTTGATATTTTCCATACACTCATTTACTTTATTGATATTCAAATCAATTGGCTTTTCACAAAAAATTGCTTTTCCTGCTTTTGCTGCCATTGTAATAAATTGAGTATGAGTTGGAGTAGCAGAAGCTATAAGAACTGCGTCTATATCATCTGCATTAATTGCGTCCTCTGGTGAAGACACTATTGAACAATTTGTTGATTTTGCTACTTCTTCAGCGAATTCAGAATTAATATCATATATGTATTTTAATTTTGCTTTTGGATGTGTTGCTATAAATTTAGCATGCATTTTTCCAATCCGTCCTGCTCCCATTAAAGAAAAGTTAATCATAATAAAATAGAACAGAATTAAAAAATAAAATCAAGAAACATTTTTTTACGATCAATTAAACATCAATTGAAAATATAATTTTCTTGATGCAAATAACATCATCATTTAAAAATGTTTTAATTTTTTAATAAATTTTGTATGTCAGTAAAATTAGGAATAGCACCAATTGCATGGAGTAACGATGATATGCCTGAATTGGGTGGTGATACATCTTTAGAACAATGTTTGTCTGAAGCTAGTCAGGCAGGATTTATTGGAATTGAGTCTGGCGGTAAATTTCCAAAAAAATCAGAAGAACTGATCCCAAAACTTGAAGAATTTAATCTTAATCTTTGCTCAGGTTGGTATGGAGCCAATTTAAGAACAAATAGTATTGATAAAGAAAAAGATTTAATTCAAGATCAGCTTAAACTTTTTAAAGATTGTGACTCACCTTGTATGGTTTTTGCCGAAGTTTCTGGTTCAATTCAAGGAGATCCAGATCGAAAATTGTCTACAAGACCTCAAATGGATCTTGAAGAATCAAAAAAATACTATGAAAAAATTTCAGAGATGGGCAAATATCTTGAAGACAAAGGTATGCCGCTAGCTTATCATCATCACATGGGCACTGTAATAGAGACAGAAGAAGATACAATAAGATTGCTTGAGAACACTCACGATAGTGTAAAACTTACATTAGATACTGGCCACATGTTATTTGCTCAGGGAGACTCTTTAAAAATATTAAATGATTTTAGCGAAAGATTAATTCATATGCATTGTAAGGATATTAGAAAAAGTGTCTTAGAAAAATCTTTAAAAGAAGACTTAAGTTTTAGAGGGGCATTTTTAGAAGGTGCATTTACAGTTCCAGGTGATGGGTGTATTGATTACAAGCCATTGTTTGATGTATTGAAAGAAAAAAATTATTCAGGATGGTTAGTTGTAGAGGCAGAACAAGATCCATCTAAAGCAAACCCATTTGAATATGCAAAAATAGGGTACAAGTATTTAACTGAAACTTTAAATAATAGTAACATTGATATCTATAATACCTGATCATCTATAAATAAAAGTTAGTTCACCGATTTCAAGAGCAAAGCAAAGCGATTTAAAATAAAAATTTAAAATTATTTTTATATTATAATTTTACGATCTTAGATTTTTCTAATTTTTCATCAAAAAAATCAATAATATTTTGAATTGTTTCTTTACCCATTCTTGTCATACATTCATCAGTAAAAGCTGCTGTATGTGGACTTAGGTAAACTTTTTCATTTTTAAGAAGTGGATTATTTTCATCAGGTGGTTCTTTTTTAAATACATCAATACCAGCACCAAAAATTAAATTTTCATTTAGTGCCTTATCAAGATCTTCTTCATGAATAATTCCACCTCTTGCTGCATTAATAATAATACAAGTTTTTTTCATTGTTTTTAATAAATTATAATTAATTAAATTTTCGGTTTTGTCCGTCAAAGGCATATGTAGTGAAATAACATCCATATCTTTTACTGCTTTAGCTAGATCTTCGACTTTTTTTCCTCCTAATTCTTCAATTTTTTCTTTTTCTACAAATGGATCATAAACAAATACATTCATTTCAAAACCCAAACATCTTTTTATTAGCGCTTTTCCTATTCTTCCAAAACCCATTATCAAAAAATTTTTTTTCCATACTTCTATAGTTTTTGGTAATTTATTTCTGTCTTTAAAATTTCCCTCTCTTACTGTTTTGTCAAATAAATCTTTTCTTTTTGCAATATTTAACAAAACAAACATCACATGTTCTGCAACTGTAACAGCATTAGCATTAGCTGTTATTGCTATTTTTATATCTTTTTCTTTAGCTTTTTTTAAATCGATATTGTCGTAACCAACACCATGTCTTGAAATAATTTTTAAATTTTTTGCTTCTTCAAACGCTTCTCCAGGAAGGTTTGCAATTCTTATTGATGCACCATCGCAATCTTTTAATTTTGATTTTAAATTTTCAATTGAGGTGTCGTCAGTTACTTCAACATCAAAATTGGGGTGGTTATTAATTAATTCCATACCTTTTTCATGGACTTTTTGAATTATTAATATCTTTTTTTTATTATTCATAATTATATATTAATTTTTTAGGGAGCGTTTTTAATACGAGAATTATTATATAATGTAAATTAGTTTTTTGATTAAAGTTGTATTTATTAAATAATTAAAATAAATTTAGTTGTGAATTTGACAATTAATATTCTCCTATCTGTTTTTAATATCCTTGAGAAAATAAATACTTTTTTTTTAAGAATTGGTAGACAGTTTGCATGGATAGCAATATTTTTGATGGTGATTGTTATCTTGGTACAAGTATTTTTTAGGTATATATTAAATAATGCACTGCCGTGGCCTGACGAGGTTGCTAGATTTTTGATGTTATGGATGACAGGATTGATTGCGCCCTCTGCGTATAGATGGGGTGGATTTGTTTCTATTGATTTATTAGAGAGATTTTTGCCAAAACTTATTTCAACACTTTTAACTTTATTTTTGTTAATTGCATCTCTTTTTGTCTTAGTCATAGGTTTAGAATTAGGATTTAAACATATTAATGCTGGATGGATATTTAATTCCTCATCGATAAAAATTCCTTTTCATTTAATTGGCGGAAAAGCAGAACCAATAAAATTAGCTTGGATGTATATGTCATTGCCTGTCGGTATTGTTTTTTTAATATCTGTGAACATAGAATTAATTTTAAGAAATATTCTTACTAATTTTACAAAATTAGACTTACCTGAAGACTACGATAAACAAAAGTTGGAGAAACAATAATGTTAGTTTGGTTTCTCCCTTTGTTTTTAATATTTTTGTTAATTGGTTTGCCTGTATTTTTTGGATTGTTAGCAGCACCAGGAATTTTGCTTTGGTTAAATGATCAAGCTAGAGATGGAGCTATGCTTTATAGAAATATTTATAATGGAATAGATAGCTTCCCTTTGATGGCAATTCCATTTTTTATGTTAGCAGGGGAGTTAATGAACAGAGGAGGAATAACCCATCGACTTGTTGAATTTAGTCAAGCGATGATGGGTCACTTAAAAGGGGGGTTAGCTCATGTCAATGTCCTGACCTCAATGTTGTTTGCTGGTTTATCTGGTTCAGCTGTAGCTGATACTTCAGCAATTGGATCAATGCTTATTCCTGCAATGGAAAAACAAGGATATACAAAAAAATTTGCAGCAGCTATTACTGCAGCTAGTTCAGTAATCGGACCCATAATTCCACCTTCAGGGATAATGATTATTTATGCGTATGTAATGGGTGAGAGTGTTGCAGCATTATTTTTAGCAGGAATTGTACCAGGTATTTTAGTAGGAGTTAGTTTGATGGTCACCATAAAATTTATGGCCAAGAGATATAATTTTCCAGCAGTTACCGAAAAAACAACCTGGGGTCAAAGAGGCAAGGCATCTCTAAAAGCTTTTTTTCCTTTGATGACACCAGTAATAATTTTAGGTGGTATTCTTGGTGGAATTTTTACACCAACAGAAGCATCAGCTGTAGCAGCTGCTTACGCAATGTTTATCGGTCTATTTGTTTTAAAATCGTTGAAATGGAAAGATGTTCCTAAAGTGATGACAAAAGCAGCTATGGTATCTTCCGTTGTACTTCTTTTAGTTGGTGCTGCAATGGCTTTTAAAACTGTAGTTAGCTTATCTCATGCACCTGAGCATCTTGCTGCGTTCGTTTTAGGATTAACTGACAACCCATATGTTTTATTGTTTCTTATAAATATTTTATTATTTGTTGTTGGAATGTTTTTAGATGCAGGCCCAGCGATAATTATCTTAGGACCAATTCTTGGACCAGTTTTTGTTGAGCTAGGAGTTCATCCTGTGCATTTTGCAATAATAATGTCGGTTAATTTGACAGTCGGTTTAGCAACTCCACCTATGGGTCTTGTATTATTTGTTGCATCTTCTGTTTCTGGGGAAAGAGTTGAAACAATAGCAAAAGCTATATTGCCATTCCTGGCAGTTGAAGCTATAGTAATATTTTTAATAACATATTTTCCGTCAATCTCGATGACAATTCCTTTACTTACTGGATTCGCTAAATAATTTTAATTATTTTTTTTACTAGTCCATAGACTCTCTAATTCAATTTAAGTATAGTTTTCATACATAAATATTTAATGAGAGGGAAATAATTATGAGTAAAATAATAAAATCATTTTTTTCATTATTATTCTTAATTAGTTTTACTGCATCTGTTTCAGCTGCAGATTATAACTTGAGAATGACAATGAACTCTAATGATCAAGATGAAGATTATGATGGTGCTGTAGTATTTAAAAACTACGTAGAAGCAGCTTCAAATGGAAAAATAGCTGTAGAACTATTTGTAGGAACGCAGCTTTGTTCAAAAGGTGCCGAGTGTTTACAAGGTGTATCTGATGGAAGTATAGATATTTACATTTCTACTTCTGGAGGTGCAGCAGGTGTATTCCCATATGTTCAAGTTTTAGATTTACCTTATCTAATGGCTGATGACAGAATTGCTGAAGATGTAATGCAAGGTGATTTTGTAAGAACAATGAGAAAAATGGCTCTAAAAGATTCTAATGATTCAATCAGATTGATGACAATTGGAAATACTGGTGGATGGAGAAATTTTGCTAACACAAAAAGAAGAGTTGCAAACCCATCTGATATGAAAGGTTTAAAAATCAGAACGGTTGTAGCTGATTTACCTCAGGAACTTGTAAGAGCACTAGGTGCATCTCCAACTCCTATTCCATGGCCTGAATTATTTACATCATTTCAAACTGGTGTAGTTGAAGGTTCTAAAAATGGAATTACTGACATTATGAACATGAAGTTTCCTGATGCAGGTCTAAAATACGTTACTTTAGACGGTCATGCATACATGGGAGCATTATGGTGGATGAACAATGCAAAATATCAATCGATGTCAACAGATCTTAAAAAAGTAGTGACTGATGGTTTCTATGCTTTGCAGCAAGCAACTTTTGCTTCTCCTAAAAGAAAATCAATCAAAGCTTACGAAGACTTTGTAGCAGGTGGTGGAGATTTATATGTTCCAACGCCTGATCAAAAAGCTAGTTTTAAAAAAGAAGCTAGCCCAGTGTATGATTGGTTTAAAGACAATGTCAAAGGTGGAAAAGAAATTTTCAACGCTTTAACTAAGGCAGTAGCTAAAGCAGAGAAAAAAGCATCGAGCGCATACAAAAAAGATTTGTAATTTCAAATTAATATAATGGGGCGGATTTTAGTTCGCCTCATTATCTAAAAGGATATATCCAGGATTTATAATCTTTTATGAGAATATGAGCTTTTTCAATTTGTTCAGGAGTCATTTTTTTAATAACTTCTTCTTGAGAAATTGCAGCATCAGGATCTCCACCAATAGCAGACAAACCGTACCACATATAAGCTCTAACAAGATCAGGAGCAGGGAGTCCTCTACCAATTTCGTAATACCACCCAACACCAGATTGAGCGCCAGGATGACCTTTCATAGAAGATCTGAGATACCATTCAAAAGCTCTAACATCATCTCTTTCAACACCAAGACCCATAGCGTACATAATCCCAATAAGCTCTTCAGCATCAGCATTACCAGATCTAGCTGCTGGGATAAGTTCCTCCATAGCTTCTTTAAATTTTCCTTCTTCCATCAAATCTCGAGCATTTTCTATTTCTGCAAAAACTATGGATGGAAGAAACAAAAGTATAAAAAGATATTTAATCATTTAAAAATAATAATATTTATAATTCCATTTTTAATTTCAGTAAATAAAACTTACGCAATTGATTTACCAAAACCATTAAAGAGCGAAGATTTCCATGAAGTTGATATAGAAAAAGTTAAAATTGGAAGACTTTTATTTCACGATAAAATTTTATCTGCAAATCGAAACATTGCTTGTGCAACCTGCCATAGTCATGATCAAGGAGGTTCAGATGGACTTTCATTAGGTATTGGTGAAGGAGGTCAAGGTATAGGATTAGAGAGAACTGCAGGTGAGGGCGATGATAAAATAAAAAAACGAATTCCAAGAAATGCTTTAGCTTTATGGAATTTAGGATTTAAAGACATTACTACTTTGTTACATGATGGAAGAGTAACTAAATCGAATATATTTGGTAACGGTTTTAATACACCTGCTCAAGAAGCTCTTCCTAAAGGGCTTGATAATATAGTTGCAGTTCAAGCTTTGTTTCCAATGACTAGACAGTTTGAGATGGCAGGAAATCCAGGTGAAAATGAAATTATAGGTTTGGTCTCAAAAGTTGGAAAAGATAGCATGAGAATCGATAGAGTTTGGCCTGTAATTACCCACAGGATCAGAGGAATTCCAGAATATGTTGAATTATTTAAAAATGCTTTTGATGATGTAAACAGTCCTCTAGATATTAACATTACACATATTGTTAACTCGATTGCTGCATTTGAAATTCATGAATGGACATCTTTTGACTCTCCCTTTGACGAATATTTAAATGGAGATAAACAAGCTTTAACTTTAAAGCAAATAAATGGGATGAATTTATTTTATGGAAAAGCAAACTGTAGTTCTTGTCATTCAGGATCTTTGTTGTCAGATCAAAAATTTCATTCAATAGGAATTCCCCAATTTGGTCCTGGAAGGACACGACCCTTTGATCCTTATGCACGTGACGTTGGACGAATGGTCGAAACGGATAATATAAACGATATGTATAAATTTAAAACGCCAGCATTAAGAAATGTTTCTTTAACAGCTCCCTACGGTCATAATGGTGCTTATCCAACTTTAAAATCAATTATTAAGCATCATTTAAATCCAATAAAAATGAATAAGAATTGGAAACCTGAATATGCAAATTTACCTAAGGCACCTTGGTTAGAAGAAATTGATTTTGTAACTTTTTCAGACAAAAGGGAACAAGACAGAATTCTATCAAGCATTGACATACAGCATATAGAATTGAATGATAAAGAAATTGATCAACTTGTTTCTTTCCTCGAATCTTTAACTGGCAGAAGTGGAAATCAGAGACCGCTAGGTAAACCAGATAAAGTGCCAAGCGGGCTAGGTATTGATTAAGTTTTTAAATTAAACTGATACAAACAGAATATGAAAAAAATAAAATATGGAATTATTGGAGCAGGGACAATGGCTCGAGAACATATTTTAAATATATCATTAATTGATAACGCTGAAGTAGTTGCACTTGCTGATCCTCATGAAGATTCATTAAATCAGTGTAATGAAATTCTAAAAACAAAAGTTTCTTGTTTTAAAAATCATTTAGAAATGATTGAAAAAAATATTGTTGATGTATACTTAATTTCATCTCCTAACTTTACTCATATAGAAATCTTGAAAGATGTAATCAAAACTAAAAAACACATACTAGTAGAAAAACCATTATGCGCTAATACTAAAGATTGTTTAGAAATAAAAAAACTTACAAAAGATTATCCTTCAGTATTTTGGACTGCGATGGAGTATAGATATATGCCGCCAGTATCAAAGTTTATTAATGAAATTCATAATAACAAAATTGGTGACTTAAAAACTTTAACCATAAGAGAACATAGATTTCCATTTTTAAAAAAAGTAAATGATTGGAATCGTTTTGAGGAAAATACTGGCGGTACACTTGTTGAAAAATGCTGCCATTTCTTTGATTTAATGAGATTTATTATCCAAAGTAAGCCAATCAGTGTTTATGCAAGTGGTGGTCAAGACGTTAACCATTTAGATGAAATGTATAATGGAAAAAAACCAGACATAATTGATAATGCCTATGTGATTGTAAATTTTGAAAATGGAGTAAGAAGTTTGCTTGAGCTTTGTATGTTTGCAGAAAATTCTGACATGCAAGAAGAGCTTGTAGCCACAGGAAATAAAGGAAAAATTGAAACTTCAGTCCCCTCTGATGATTCAGGTAAAACTTCATCAAATATAAGAATTGGAATGAGAGATGGCAAAACACACATCGAAAATATTGAAGTAGATAAAAAAATTCTTGAGGCTGGCCATCATCATGGATCTACTTACTACGAACACTTAGCTTTTTTGAAAGCTATTGAAAGTAATTCAGATCCAGAGGTTTCATTAGAAGATGGTTTAATTGCTGTTGCTGTCGGAGAGGCTGCAGAGCAATCAATAAAACAAGGTCGATTAATAAATTTAGAAGAAATAATTAGTTAAAAAAATCTGTAATTTTTTTAACTATAAAGTCACTTACTCTAATGTTTGACTCTGTTGTAACACCAGAAATATGAGGTGTTAATATACAATTCATACCTGGTTTTATTTTTTTATAAAATTCACTCTCTACTGGTTCTTTTTCAAACACGTCTAGAGCAAAGCCAGAAATATTATTTTTATTGTAAGCTTCAATTAAATCACTCTCATTTATAATACCTCCTCTAGAAGTATTTATTATAATCGGTTTATTTTTCATTTGAGAAAATGACGATTTATTTATCATATTTTTGGTTTCATCTGTTAGAGGCAGATGTATCGAAATGATATCTGATTTTTGATATATATCGTTTAAACTTGATAATTTAGCATCAATTTCTTTATTATTTATTTCCTTAACATAAGGATCGTAGGCTAGAATTTTTAAACCGTTTTTTGAACAATAATCTGCAACTTTTTTTCCAATTGTCCCAAATCCAATTAACCCTAAAAATTTTTGGTTAATTTCTCTAGACTTAATTGTTGTTCTTGGCCATTCACCCTTTATAGTTCCGTTATGAAACATTGGTATTTTTTTTATTAGAGACATTGATGAAGAAACAACATATTCAGCAACAGAGTCTGCATTCATTCCTGTAGCTGGTTGAACATGAATATATTTATTTTTGCAAAATTCTGTATCAATATTATCTAAACCAACACCTAACCTTCCAATAAATTTTAACTTTGATGCATTTTTTAAAATTTCTGAATTTACTTGAGTTTTATTTCTTACAATTAGACCATCATAATCTTTAATTATTTTTATTATTTCTCTTTCTTTTTCACATAAGTTTTCATCGTATCTAACATCAAATTTTTTATTTAAATTTTTTAAACTATTTTGATTAATGAATTCTGTAATTAAGATTTTTTTTTTATTATTCATATTTCTATTTAATTAAATCATTTGAAACAAATATTAACTAAAATATAAATAATTTCTACATACCCCAACGCATAGCTGCAGTATGTACAGGTGCATCCCAATTTTTTAAAATTTCCTCATCACATTTTAGGAGTGTTATAGATGCTCCTTGCATTTCAAGTGATGTACAATAATTACCAACTAAACTTCTTGTAATTTCAATACCTTTAGATTTTAAAATTTTACAAGCATCATCGTATACTAAATATAATTCAGTAAGAGGAGTTCCACCCATACCATTTACAAATAGAAGCGTCTTTTCATTTTTTTGTGGTTTTAAATCATCAAGTATAGCTTCCAACATATTATTAACTATTGTTTTTGATGGTTGAATTTTTTCTCTCTTTCTTCCAGGTTCACCGTGTATACCTACTCCAAATTCCATTTCATCATTTCCAATATCAAAAGTTGGTTTACCTGCAGCAGGAACTGTGCAGCTAGTAAAAGCTACCCCCATTGTTCCTGAGTTTTTGTTTACTTTCTCACCAAGTTTTTTACATTCTTCTAATGAACCTCCATTTTCAGCCAGAGATCCAATAATTTTTTCAACTAAAACTGTTGCAGCTACACCTCGTCTACCAGTTGTGAACGTAGAATCTTCAACAGCCACATCGTCATTAGTAATTATACTATCATTTTTACCTGAGTACATTTCTGCGCCCATTTGAAAATTCATAATATCTCCAGAATAATTTTTAACTATGAACAAAACACCAGCACCACTATCCACATGTTCAGCAGCAGCTTGCATTTGATCTGGAGTAGGCGCTGAAAAAACAAAACCTGGACATGCTGCATCTAGCATTCCATGGCCAACAAAACCACCGTGCATCGGTTCGTGTCCACTTCCTCCACCTGAAATTAAAGATACTTTTCCTTCTTTGGTTTTTGTCTTTCTAGAAATGAAGTTTGGTTCAAAATTTACTTTAATTATATCACTATGTGCTTTACCAAATCCATTAAGACTTTCTTTTAAAAAATCATCAACATTATTTATAAATTTTTTCATATTTCCTCCTATTTATTAATTAGTGATTTGCATATTGTATCGATTATAAGTTGTGATGAACGAGCCCCTGGATCTATATGACCTTTGGCACGTTCTCCTAAAAATGAAGCTCTACCTTTGGTAGCAAGCATGTCTTTTGTTCCTAACATTCTATCTTCGGCAATTTTTGTTATCTCACTTAACCCTTCTTTCATATCCTTATTACCACTTTTTAATTCATTAAGTTTTTCTGATACTGGAATTAAAACATCCATCATTGTTTTTTCCCCAACATCAGCTTTTCCTCTTTCCTTCATTGCATTAATTCCCGTTATAACCATTTCACATGCTTTTTTAAAATCTATATCTTTATCTAGATCTGGTGTTTTAGCCATAGACATAAAGAAAGTTCCAAACAAAGCTCCAGAAGAGCCACCAATACCTGACAAGACTTTCATGGCAATTATATTTAAACCTTTTTGTAAGGGTAGGTTTTTAATATCATCTTCAAGCTCAACTACTAACTTAAGACCTCTTTGCACATTAAATATATGATCCCCGTCTCCAATATTTTGATCTAGTGCTTCAATTTCTGCTGCATTTTCATCAATGACTATTTGAATATTTTTTGCTTGAGAAATTAAAAAATTAACGCTCATATATCCTTTTGTCTCCGTTATCAAATTTTAAAACTTTATTTGTATTAATGTCAAAATTAATTTTTTCATTAATTGATGATTTGTAGCTACCCTGAATTGAAGCTAATATTTCATTGTCTTGAAAATTAATAGCCACAACAGTCTCTGAACCTAAATTTTCTATAGAGATAACCCTTCCTTCGTATGGTCCATCACCTAATTCTATATTTTCCGGTCTAAGTCCGATTTTTGGTATGTTGTTATCTAGTTTAAATATAGAACCAGGTAAAATATTTATTTTTGGTGACCCCAATCTTTGGGATACATAAATTGAATTTGGATTTTCATAAATTTCTTCAGGAGTTCCAATTTGAACAATTTTGCCTTCTTTTAAAACTCCAATTTTATCTGCCAATGTTGTTGCTTCAGCCTGATCATGTGTAACATATAATATAGTAGCGTTTAGATTTAATTGAATATTTTTTAATTCAACTCTAAGGGTTTCTCTTAGTTTAGCATCTAATGAGGATAGTGGCTCATCCATTAAATAAATATTTGGTTCACGAACAAGAGCTCTACCAATAGCTACTCTTTGCATTTCTCCACCCGAAAGTTGAGTTGCTTTATTTTTTAATTTGTTTGTAATTTTGAGCATTTCAGCAATTTTCTCAACTTTATTTTTTATTTCTTCCTCGGGAAGTTTTCTCATTGGTGACCTTAATGGAAAAGCAAGATTTTCATAAACAGTATAATGAGGATAAAGAGAGTATTGTTGAAAAACAAAAGTCACATCTCTTGAAGCAGGTTGATCATGAGTTATATTTTCATCATTAAATAATACATCTCCAGAATCAATTTTTTCTAAACCGGCTATACATCTAAGTGTTGTAGTTTTTCCTGCACCAGATGGACCTAGTAATACAAAAAATTGACCATCTTCAATTGTGAGATTTATATCCTCCAAAGCTTTAATTTTTTTATTATAAGTTTTAAATAATTTTTTTAATTCTACTTTTGCCATTATTTTATAAACTCACTGTTTAAAGATTTGTCTGTTTCACCATCAAAAATAATTATATTATTATTTATTGGTTTAACCTGCACATTTTCATTCAATTTAGTGTTAACAGAAATATCTGTTTTAACTTTAATTTCACCTAAACTTGTTTTAACAGTAATTATTTTTCTTGATCCTAAATACTCAACTCCAAAAACCGAACCTTTTAGACCTTCATTATTATTTAGAGTTAAATTTTCTGGACGTATACCAAAGAAATTTTTACTTCCTTTTGATTCCTCGAGTTGTTTGGGAATATCAAATTTAACTCCTTCGATATTTACAAATGATTGATCTTTAGAAATTCCCTCATTAACTTCAAAAAAGTTCATACCTGGAGATCCTATAAATGAGGCCACAAATTTAGTCTTAGGTTTATTGTAAATAATATTAGGCTCATCAGCTTGTAATATTTCACCACCATCCATAACTGCAATTCGGTCAGCTAATGACATTGCTTCTAACTGATCATGAGTTACATAAACTGTAGTTGCTCCAATATCTAAATGTAATTTTTTTAACTCTAGACACATTAATTCTCTAAATTCAGCATCTAAAGTTCCTAATGGTTCGTCCATTAAAAATGCTTTTGGTCTTCTAACTAGTGCTCTACCTAAAGCTACCCGCTGTCTATCACCTCCCGAAAGAGAAGAAATGTTAGAATTTAAAATGTGATCAATTCTTAAAAGTTTTGCTGCCTCTTCAACTCGATTTTTGATATCACTTTTTTTATAACCCTGCATTTTTAGAGGAAATGACAAGTTGTTTCTTACATTCATATGTGGATAGAGGGCAAATAATTGAAAAACAAAAGCAATATCTCTTTCTGATGCTCTTAACATTCCTACCTCCTCATCTCCAAGATATATCTCACCAGATGTAGGTAATTCTAATCCTGCAATCATTCGAAGTGTTGTAGTCTTTCCACAACCAGATGGTCCAAGTAAAACAAAGAACTCTTTATCATTAATCGTTAAATTAGAATTTTTAACTGCAGTAAAATCGCCAAATGATTTTTGTAAATTTACTATTTTTATTTGAGACATATTAATCCGGAAAGTGGCTTGTGATTATGAAACCTATAGTTCCTACTAAAATTACAATAAAAGAATAAGTAAACATCCACATTGCAAATGGTTGTAATAACATGAAAACTCCAATTAAAATTAATATCGTCGATAAGTTCTCCCAGTAAACTCTTCTAAATATTTTTCTCATTAATGACTTTTCTTCCTGCATTATTTTCTTACTGCTCCAAAGGTAATACCTCTTAAAAGATGTTTTCTTAAAATTATTGTAAAAATCATTACAGGTAATAGAAACAAAGTTGTTCCTGCCCCAATTGCTGGCCAATCAAGACCACCTTCACCAATGATTGTAGGAATAAATGGTGGAGCTGTTTGTGCATTGAATTGAGTTAGCAAAACAGCAAAAGCGTATTCATTCCATGAAAAAATCATACAAAAGATTGCAGTTGCAGCTATACCAGTCATTGCTTGTGGAAGAACAACTTTAAAGAAAGCTTGAAGTCTAGAATATCCATCGATCATAGCTGCTTCTTCATATTCTTTAGGAATTTCATCCATAAATCCTTTTAATAACCATACTGCTAAACTTAAGTTTACAACGGTATATAATATGATCATTCCAAGGTGTGTATCCCCAAGACCTAATTTTCTGTACATAATAAATATAGGAACAGCCACTGCAATTGGGGGAAACATCCTGGTCGAAAGAATAAAAAATAATAAATCATCTTTTAAAGGAACTCTAAACCTTGAAAACGCATATGCAGCCAATGCTCCTAAAAATACAGATGCAAAAGTTGAACCAAATCCGATTATCATTGAATTTGAGTATCTGCCCAAAAATTTAGATGGTCCTGTTATAACCATCTCTCTACTTCTAACTAGTTCTTCATACCAATTTTCTGGCGGAGGCAATGAATCAAGGTATTCTTGTGATTGTCTTGATCTATTAGTAAATAAGTTAACGTATCCCTCTAGTGATGGTTCAAACAAAACTTCAGGCGGATATGAAATAGCACTATCAACATTTTTAAAACTTGTCATTACCATCCAAGATATTGGTATCAAAGTAATTACAGCGTAAACTATGATAATAGCAGCAGCCATTTTTTTTGAAAAAGATGAAGGTTCCAAATATGATCTAGAAGTATCCATCAGCGTTCCTTTATTTTGTTCATTACTTTTACGTAGACATTTCCGAAACCAAATATGGTAACAAAAAGAATAACAGCAAATGCTGAGCTGTAACCAGTTTTCCATTTCTCAAACGCCTCTCTTTTTAAGTTAATTGAAGCAAGCTCAGTAGCAGAGCCGGGTCCACCAGAGGTGAGCTCAACAACCATGTCAAACATTTTGAAATTCTCAATCCCTCTAAAAAGTAGAGCTAGTAATAAAAATGGTAAAACGGAAGGTAATGTAATATATATGAATTGCTGCCATTTACTGGCTCTATCAACCTCTGCAGCTTCATATAAATAATTTGGAACAGATCTTAGACCTGCCAAGCAAATTAACATTGTAAAAGGTGTCCACATCCAAGTATCAACAATAACAATAGCCCAAGGAGCAAGCGTACTCGAACCAATCATGTCAAAGCTTCCTAAATCATAGAAAAAATTTACCACGTAATTAAATAGACCTACTTGAGGATTATAAAGATAAGTCCAAAATACCCCTACTACTGCAGGTGATAACATCATAGGTAAAACAATTAATGTGGTTAGTAGTTCATTACCTTTAAATTTTCTGTTTAGAAGTAAAGCTAAACCTAAACCTATAATTGCTTGAAGCAACAAAGTCCAAAACATAAAGCTTGCTGTAACTTGCATTTTTTCCCATATGGCTTCTTTATTAAGAACTTTAATATAATTTTTTAAACCAACAAACTGAGGTTCTCTTCCAATTTTATTTGCGTAAAAATTTGTAAAAGACATTTTGATTGCATAGACCAATGGATAAATATTAATAGCCAGCAACAGAAGCACAGTTGGTCCAATAAAAAGCCAACCTACAGCTTTATCAGAAAGTCCCTTGAATTTTTTTTTAACGCTCATATGAATTTTTAATAAAAAAAGGGGAGGTTTAACCCCCCCTAATTTTTTAATTTCTTAACTATTAATGTTAAAGTTTTCCGTCTGCTTCGAACACTTCAACCCACTCTTCGATAATTTTATCTAGAGCGCCTTTAGCAGTTCCTTTTCCATTAACAACATAGTCATGAATTGCTTCTTGCATAGGAAGCATTAACTCAACGAAAGTTGGTTCTTGCCAAAAATCTTTGACAATTCCCATTGAGTCTAAGAATCCTTGTGCATAAACAGTAGATGTTGGAAATGATGGTGAATTTAAAACATCATTATGACATGAATAACCACCTAGATCCCACCATTTTTGCTGTACATCTGGTCTTGCAAACCATTTAATGTATTCAAGAGCAAGATCTTGTTTATCTGAGTATTTAACTACAGATATCCCTTGTCCACCTAATGTTGCCGCTGCAACATTTTGTTTTGGATTTGCAAAGAATCCACTAACTCTTCCACCACTGTCTTCTTTAGAAACACCAGGCCAGAAAGCATACCAGTTCATTTGGAATGCAACTTGTCCTGATTTGTAAGCATCTAAGTTTGCAACCATGTAAGCATCAGAGTGTCCTGGAGGTGCACAATCTTCATATAACTTTCTATAAAACTCTACCGCTTCTACAGCTTGTGGTGAATTGAAATATCCTTCCATATCATATGGTTTGTTTGGATTTTCATATTCCATACCCCATGCATACATTGCAGCTGTAACACCCATTGTTATACCTTCTGATCCACGTTCTGTGTTAATTGCAGCCCCATATCTTTTTTGACCATCAATTTCTCTTCCTTGGAAAAAACTACACATATCATGCAATTGATTCCAGTTAGCAGGTACACCTAGATCATAACCATGTTTCTTTTTGAACTCAGATTTAAGTTCTGGTCTATCAAACCAGTCTTTTCTGTAAGCCCAAGCTAATGCATCTCCCATAGCAGGTAATGCATAATAGTTTTCACTACCTTTAGGCCATGTTGAGTAGGCATAAACAGTAGCTGGCGAGAAATCACTCATTGAAATTCCTTCTTTATCAAAGAAGTCGTTCAACTTAACGTAATGCCCATATACTGCACCAGCACCAATCCATTGAGAGTCACCTATTAAAAGATCAAATGTTTTACCTTTGTTGTTAAGCTCATTCAACATACGGTCAGCAAAATTTGGCCAAGGCACAAACTCAAAATTAACTTCTATTCCTGTTTCTGCAGTAAATTCTTTAGTTAATTCTTGCAAAGCATTAGCAGGGTCCCAAGCAGCCCATCCTAAAGTGATAGATTTAGCGTTTGAATTTACAGAGAATGAAAATAGAGAAACAAACAATAAAATCATTATTTTTTTCATTTTATCTCCTCTTAGTTTATTTTTCTTAAGAATAGTCTATCCAAGATGAGTTGTGGCTGCTAGTATTTTTTTTATATAAAAAAAAAATTGTTGATATATTTAAATAGAGGGGGAAATTATGAACAATATAAAAGGTCCTGCAATTTTCCTAGCACAATTTGTAGGTGAAGATGCACCATTCAATTCTTTAGATAATATTTGTAAGTGGGTATCTTCATTAGGTTATAAAGGTGTTCAAATACCAAGTTGGGATGGTCGATTAATTGATCTAAAAAAAGCATCTGAAAGCAAAGATTATTGTGATGAAATCAAAGGTATAACAAAAAAACATAATCTTGAGATCACTGAGCTATCAACACATCTTCAAGGACAATTAGTTGCAGTACATCCAGCATACGACACTGCATTTGACGGATTTGCAGCACCTGAAGTTAGAGGAAATCCAAAAGCAAGACAAGAGTGGGCAGTAAATCAATTAATGATGGCAGCTAAGGCCTCAAAAAATCTTGGACTAGATAGGCATGTTACTTTCTCAGGAGCATTAGCTTGGCCTTATGTTTATCCTTGGCCTCAAAGACCAGAAGGACTAATCGAGAACGCATTTAATGAACTTTCTAATCGATGGAAGCCAATTCTTGATCAATTTGATCAAAATGGAGTTGATCTATGTTACGAGATACATCCAGGTGAAGATCTTCACGATGGTATCACATTTGAAATGTTTTTAGAAAAAGTTGGTAATCATAAAAGATGTAATATGCTTTATGATCCTAGTCATTATGTTTTACAGAATTTAGATTACTTGGCTCATATAGATATTTATCATGAAAAAATAAAAATGTTTCATGTTAAAGATGCAGAGTTAAATCCTACTGGAAAACAAGGAGTATATGGTGGTTTCCAATCTTGGGTTAACAGAGCAGGTCGATTTAGATCTCTTGGTGATGGACAGGTAGATTTTAAATCAATCTTTTCAAAGTTTACCACTTATGGTTATGATGGGTGGGCAGTTCTAGAATGGGAGTGTTGTCTTAAACACCCAGAAGATGGAGCAAGAGAAGGTGCTGAATTTATCAAAAATCATATTATTAACACCACAGAAAAAGCATTTGATGATTTTGCAGGAAGTGGTGCTGATATTGAAGCAAATAAAAAAATGCTGGGTATAAATTAGTGCAAAGAAAAATCCGTATTGGAATGGTCGGCGGAGGAGAAGGCGCTTTTATTGGAGGTGTTCATAGAATAGCGTTAAGACTTGATGGTCATTACGAATTAGTAGCAGGATGTTTTTCATCTAATTTAGATAACTCAAAAGAAACTGGTAGAAAACTTGGATTGTCAAAAGAACGTATCTATGAAACTTATCAAGAAATGGCAGAAAAAGAGTCTACTCTTTCAGATGGGATAGAGGTTGTTTCTATTGTAACTCCTAATCATCTCCATGTGCCAGTAGCAAAAATTTTTGCAGAAAAAGGTATTCACATTATTTGTGATAAGCCTCTTGCTTTATCAAGTGAAGAAGCCAATTCTCTTAAAGATATCATAGAAAATAAAAAGATAATTTTTGCCTTAACACATAATTATACTGGATATCCAATGGTAAGACACGCAAGATCTTTGGTTAAAGAAGGTGACCTTGGCAAAATAAGAGTTATACAAGCAGAATACCCTCAAGATTGGTTGACTACAAAAGCTGAGGATACTGGTTTAAAACAAGCTGAGTGGAGAACTGATCCTAAAAGATCTGGAGGAGGAGGTTGCATAGGAGATATAGGAACTCATGCATTTAATCTTATTAGATTTATAACTGAGTTAGAATTGGATGAACTATCAGCTGACATTCATACTTTTGTGAAGGGTCGAAAACTAGATGACAATGCACAAATCATGCTTAGATTTAAAGGTGGTGCAAAAGGTGCGATATGGTCTAGTCAAGTTGCAGTTGGAAATGAAAATAATCTTAAAATAAGAGTGTATGGTGAAAATGGTGGATTAGAGTGGAAACAGGAAGATCCAAATTATTTGTATTATACAAAATTTGGGAAACCTACTGAAAAAATAACAAGAGGAAGTGGCAGTGCAAATAAAGAAGCTAACGATGTTACAAGAATTCCACCAGGTCATCCAGAGGGATATTTGGAAGGTTTTGCAAATATTTATACTGATGTTTCTAAAAGATTAAATGCTCAAATAAACAATGAAAAATATAACGAGCTATATGACTGTTACCCAAATATTTATGATGGTGTCGAAGGGATGAAGTTTATAGAGGCTGTTTTAGACTCAAGCAAAAACAATAGTAAATGGATTCAGTTTAATAAATAATATTAAATTAATTTTGATAAGTCTCTTTTATTTGTTTTATAGGTTGGGAGTGGATATTTAAAAGCATATTTACCAACACGACTTTCTTTAGCCTTTTCCCAAAGAGCCAACCACTGTTTGAAATTTTTTATTTGAATATTTTTTTTATTTTTACTTCTGACATAGAAATTTGGAAGAGGTTCTCTACCAGAAGGTTGTCCAGCTATATTATATCTGAGGTCAGCACTTATCCTAAAATCATTTGATCTGTTTGGTAAAGAGCAGTGTATGGAGTGTTTATGCAATAATATTATATCTCCAATATTTGCTTCTAAATAAATATGCTTCATCTCATCAAGTAATTCACTATTTTTTAATTCTACTTGTCCTCTGTATCCTGATACATGATTTAATAATCCCATTTTATTTATTTTTTTTACTGTAATCATACATCCATTTTTCTTTGTTGTTTTAGTAAAAGGGATCCAAACAGTAACCATGTCAGTTAATTTTTGTCCTCTAGAATTTAAAACAGCAGCATCTTGATGCCATGGCGTTCTGCCGCTTAAACCATCATGAATTGAGCCTTCTGGTAATTTTTTTTCTGGTTGTTTAATTCTAGTATTTTGAACAGGGTTAGACATTATTTCTTTACCTAAAATTTTTTCTACTACATCCAAAATATTTTTATTATTAATTAAATTCCATAATGATTGGGTTGCAAAATAATCGCTATCTCGCTTTACATGATCTCTTGGTAATCTTGTATTAAAATATTGATCAAGATCATAAATATTAAGTTTCGAAATATAGGAATATTTTTTTTTAAAATCTAAGTTAAGAACTTTTTTGATCTCTCTTTTTTTTGCATATTTTTGGATGAGACAATCCATAACAAATTCCATATCATTTAGAATTGGTTTTAAGTCTCTTCTAAAGTTAAGCACATTTTTAACAATCAAGTACCCATTCTCATATAATTTTTTTTGAAGACTATTTGTCATAATTAAAATTTATTTTATCATTAACAATATTTCAATGTTTTGGTGCTGTGGTTAAATAGTTTGCATCATGAAAAGAGGTTAACATTCTTTTTTTGGTGTTAATTATATGAGGATAATATGAGTTCCCTTTGTAATTCCATATAACTGGTTTATTTAATGCATAGCTACCATAAATAAAAAAACGCTTTGGACAATTTTTTTCTACAAACCGCTTCACTCCATGATAGGAATTTGGAGTAGATTGGAAAAAAACAACTGTTCCTTTTTTGGGTGTAAAAGATTTGACTATTTCAAGTTCAGTTATTTTTGGAAATCTTCTAAAACTTTTTCTTAAATTTTTTTTTGCTTTTTTTCTATAAATAGTAAGAGAGCCACCATTTTTTTTTGGGATGTCTGATAAATAAATTAAGAAATTATACAACCTAGTTATATCATCTCGATGAGGTCTTAATCTATATCCTCCTTTTGATACTGAAAAATCTATATCTAAATTTACTTTAGGATTAGTATAATTGTTACCTAACATTTTTTTTAATTCAGTAGAATTTAATTTTTTTTTAATAGTGAACTTTTTAGGATTAAATGATTTTGGTTTATGTAAATTCACCCATGATCCATCCTTAAAATTTTTTGTAAAAAGATTTTCAATTTTTTTATAAAAAGATTTACTATTAAAAAGCTTAAAAAGTTTTGCAGAGTTAACTGAATTTTTAATATATAAATTAAAATTTTTAGAACCTTTATTAATCCTGCTTCTACCCCCCATAATCATATCATCAAATGATTTTGAGTTACTTATTTCTTTAATTAATAAATTACAGATATTTTTTGAAACAAAGTTGTCTCCAACTAAAACAGGAAAGTTACTTTTAATTTTTTTTAATTTATTTGTACTGAGCATTTAGCTGTACATACCTTCTTTCACTTTAATCATTTTATACATAAGATCATTTAAAGGTGTCTTTACACCATGTTTTTTACCTATTTTTGAAACTGCACCACTAATAAAGTCTATTTCAGTTTTTCTCTTGTATTGAACGTCAAAAGCCATAGATGACTTGTTGGTTTGCATTGAATCAACAATTTTATTAAACATAAATAAGCATTCATCTTCAGACACATTTACACCATCAGCAAGTGCAACTTCTCTAGTTTCTAAAATTATTTCTTTACCTAAGCCTTGAGATACTTCGTTCGCTTTATTGTTTATATATAAATCAGTATGATGAAGATCAAAAATTGCAGATAATGGTCCAATTGCTGTTAAAGCAAAAAGCTTCATCCATTTTCTTTTCTTTACATCTTCTGCAGCAATCATTTCAAGATTATGTGCTGTAAAAGTATCTGCTATTTCTTTAATACGATCAGTAATTCCACCTTCGTACTCACCAATCCAAGATGGTAACGAGCCATGATTCATTATATGTCCTGGCCCTAAAATATTTGAAGCTTGAGTTGTGGTTCCCCCAATTACTTTTTCATTACCTACAATACTTTGAATAATTGCTTCATGACCAATACCATTTTGAAAAGACATGAATACTGTTTTATCTCCTATGATATTTTTAATACTATTTAATGCTGGATCTAAAGCTGTAGCTTTGCACATAACTATTACAGCATCCACTTTATCTAATGAGGATGGATCTGAAGTGGCTTTAACTTTGATTACTCGATTACCACCATGTCCGTCTATTTTCAAACCATCTTTATTAATTGCATCTACATGTTCTTTCCAAACATCAATTAAAATTACATTTAAACCTTTTTCAGAAAGTAAACCGCCAAATAAACAACCCATTGCTCCTGCACCAAGAACAGCTACTTTTAAATCTTTATTAATCATCGTTACCTTATTTAAAATTATTTATGTATAGAAATTATATATATTATCTATAGACATTATGCAAAATAAATTATAGCTTAATAACCTCATGCAATTAAAAATAGAAAAAGGAATTTTTAAAGATTATTCATTAAAAGATATTTCAGATGCATTAATAAAAGGATTGTCTGAAAATTTCAAAAACGTTGAAGTAGAAGTGGTAGATTGCCCTAATCTTAGAGATTGGAATTGTCCATCAGAAGGAATAAGTGGAAATCAAAAAATAATAGATGTTGGTGGAGAACCTTATATGCATGATCCAAAATTTATTGGTGCAGAATTTGACTATCAAGAAATTTCTAAAATGATTGATTCTGAAAAATCTTATGCTTTAGGAGCTGGATCAGGCGCAATGTCATGTTTAGATGGTCACTGTGGAGAATTAGTTATAAATGAAAATTTAATTACTGATGAGTCTAAATCAATAATAGCAAGAGTGAGTCCAGAAAAAAAATGTATTGTTGAAAAATATACTGCAAAAAAACATGGTGGACTTGGAAACATTTATTACACAGATGGTAAACAAGGAAAAGTTATTAAAATAAAAATCAAAGGCAGAAATGGAGAACAAGGTTCTTTGCCTCAAGCAATGAGGTCTTCTTTATCAAAAAATTTGAAAATTAAAAATAATGAGCACATGTCTCTTGCAGGTGTGTTTAGAGTATTAAATGGAAAAATAAGATCACACGTGCAACCTGATTATAAAGATATTAAACATGAGTATTACGATCCAAAACAAATGAAATGTGTAAAAGATTTTCTTCAATTTTATGAACCTGTAGGACCAAAATTACAGTGTTATACAGTTCTTTGGACTGGTGATCCAACTGGAGGAGAATTAAATTTAAGAGAATCTGGTGAACATACTCACTTTCATTCTTATGAGCATGACAGAGACGCAGGCCATTATCATTTTGATGTAACACCAAACGAAATAGAATACGAAGGATATTTTAATACCTCAACAGAAGTACATAGAGTAAACAACATTTATAAAGAACTATTAAGTAAAAATAGTATTGAATAGAAAACTCAATGAGTTTAAATTTATTTAGATGAAAAGACAGTTCAAGTATCCAAAACACTTTGAAGAACAAAAAAAAATTCCAAAACTTACTCAAAAAAGAATTCAATTAGCAGAAATATCTCTTGGTGATTTTGAAGGAAGATTAGCAAATGAATTATTGAATTGGTTTTCTTTAACCCCACAACATTGGATAATGTTGCATATGGTTATGCTTGCTTATTACAAAAATAAATCAATTACCAAAAATCAATTACTTAAAGTAATTGAGAAATCATATTTAACCTCAAACGTTTATATCGATACAGCAATTAAAAAAGGTTATTTTAGAATTATTAGAAACGAGAGAGACAAACGATCTATTTTTATTTTACCTGCAGTAATTACTATCAAAACCTTTGAGGAGTTTATTGATAGAAGAGATATTCTTTATAAAGGAATTAAATGAAGAATATTTATACATGGGCTGCTAAACCAGCAAAAAGAACTTTGACTGTTGGGGATTTAAAAGCAGCAAAAGGAAAAAGAAAATTTACACAAGTTACAGCAAATAGTATTGATGAAGCTGAAGCAGCTGAAAAAGCAGGCTTTGATATGATTATATCAAACGCAAAAAATATAATTCCTGTTAGAGAAGGTTCAAGAAATTTATTCTTAACAGCAGCTTTAGTATTAAATGAGTTTGTAACAGCAGATGATATTATGCGTGGTGCTTTCAAAGCGCTAGAAAATGGTGCGGATGCAGTTATGACTCCCAGAAGTATGGATATAGTTGAAATGCTAGCCAAGGAAGATGTTCCAGTAATGGGGCATTTAGGTTTGGTTCCAAGAAAATCTACCTGGATCGGTGGCTTAAGAGCAGTGGGCAAAACTGCGGATGAAGCATATGATCTATTTCAAAAGTTTAAAAGATTAGAAGATGCAGGTGCTTTTTCTGCAGAGTGTGAAGTTATACCTGAAAATGTAATGGGTGAAATTTCAAAGCGCACAGATATTGTTACTGTTTCATTAGGTTCAGGAAAAAATGCTGATGTAATGTATTTATTTATGGAAGATATTTGTGGAGATACTAAAAATCCTCCACGACATTCTAAAGCATACGGAAATTTATTAAGACTAAGAGGTGAAATTAAAATTGAAAGAGTAAAAGCACTTAGAGCTTTTAAAAAGGACTCTATGAATGGTAAATTTCCAGGAAAAAAACAATCATCAAATTTAGAAAAAAAACAATTTGAGAAATTTTTAGATCAATTAGATTAGTAAGTTGCATTATCGTCTTTTTTTGATAATGAACCTTTCATTTTATCAACTGTAGCTTTAGCACCAGCACTTAGTGCTCTTAAATCAGATGCTATAGTTACAAAATTAAAACCTTTTTCAATCATTTTAGTTGCATATTCTGTAGTACCATTATGTATTCCTGCAAAAATATTATTTTTTTTAGCATGTTCTAAAATTCTTAAAATTTCCGAATAAGCTTTTGTAGACTCAGGTCTGTCAAACCCTGGTTTTTCACCTATAGCTAAACTTAAATCTGCTGGTCCAATATAAATACCGTCGACACCTGGTGTAGACATAATTTCATCAAGATTTTCTAGGGACTCTTTTGTTTCTATCATTGCTAATTTTAGTAATTCATCATTAGCGTGATCTGCATAATCAGCTCCACCATAAATTAAACCCCTTACAGGACCAAAACTTCTATAACCATCTGGTGGATACATGCATGCTTGAACAAAGTTTTCTGCCTCTTTTTTATTACTTACCATTGGGCATATAATTCCATAACACCCAGCATCTAATATTTTCATTATTTGACCTGGTTCATTCCAGTTTACTCTTGCTAAAGGAGTTACTGCTGTTGTAGATATTGTTTGCATCATTGGTAGTGCATTACTGTAATCAACTAAACCATGTTGCATATCTACTGTAAGAGAATCCCATCCTTGATGAGCCATTGCTTCAGCAGCAGCAGTGCTAGGAATAGCACACCAACCATTGATTACGGGCTTACCGTCTTTCATCATTTGTTTAACTTTGTTTTTTCGCATTATTTATATTTTTAAGCCCATGTGAGTGTATTTCACATTTAGATAGTCTTTAATTGCTCCTGAACCACCTTCACGACCATAACCAGTTTGTTTGATACCTCCAAAAGGTGCTTCAGCAATTGCAACAACACCAGTATTAACTGCAACACAACCAGACTCTAGCTTTTCAGATCCAATATGAGCTTTGTCCATAGAATTAGTGTACAAATAACTACATAGTCCTAAGTCATTATCATTTGCTCTTTCAATTACCTCATCAAAAGTTTTAAAAGTTAAAATTGGAACTAGTGGACCAAAAGGTTCTTCTTTCATTATTGTAAAATTATCTTTTACATCGTCAAAAACTGTTGGTTCATAATAATATCCTTTATTGAAACCAGAAGGTTTCTGTCCACCCATCAATACTTTAGCTCCTTCTTTTTTGGTAGTTTCAACGAGTTTTTCTATTTCTTCTAATCTCTTAGCTGTTGTTAAAGGTCCTAGATCCACACCTTTATCCATACCGTTTCCAATTTTTAATTTTTTTGCTCTTTCAATAAAAGCATCAACAAACTCATCTTTTCTGTTTTCTTGGATATAAAATCTATTCGGTGAAATACAGACTTGACCGTTATTTCTAAATTTACCAGTTATTGCTATATCAGCTACTTTATTCATATCTACATCTTCACATACAATAAAAGGGGAGTGTCCGCTAAGCTCCATAGTAACTCTTTGAACTTTATCAGCTGCTTTTTTTAAAATAATTTTACCAACTCTAGTTGATCCAGTAACTGAAACCTTTTTAATAATATCAGATTCCATTAATTCATTTGATATTTCAGCAGGGTCACCTGACAAAAGACTAACCACACCATCTGGTACTCCAGCTTCTTTGCAAATGTTTACTAATTCCATTACAGCACCAGGAGTAATTACGTCTGGCTTACAAATTACAGAACATCCTGCAGCTAACGCAGTAGAAATTTTTCTTGATGCCAAAACGATTGGGAAATTCCAAGGAACTAAAGCTGCAACAACTCCTACAGGTTGATAATAAACATGAACTCTAGTATCTGGAAATCTACTTTGTTGTGTTTGACCATAAATTCTTTTTGTTTCCTCAGCATTCCACTCAAAAATATCAGCACCGCCACCAACTTCACCAACCGCTTCAGTTAGAGGTTTTCCAACTTCAAGAGTTAACCATTTTGCAATAACATCTTTTTTTTCTCTCATCATGTCAGCAATTTTTCTAAGCACATAAGCTCTTTGCCATGGTGCAGTGTTTTTCCAAACTTCCAAACCTTTTTCTGCAGACTTTAATGCTTTTTGCACTTCAATAGATGAAGCTTTCGATGCTTTTCCAATCACTTCTTCAGTTGCAGGGTTTATTACATCATAAGTTTCTTTTTTTTCAGCTTGTTGCCATTTACCATCAATGAATTGTCCAAATTTTTCGTACATAGAATTTATTTTTAAGTTTACTTAATTAGGTTTTTTAATTTATAATTAAAATTATATATAAACACTATACATATTAAAAGATAAACATATTTATGAAAAAAATTACCCTCACATGTGCTCATGCAATAGTTAAATTTTTAATTGCTCAAAAAATATTAATTAATGGCAAAAAAGAGCCTTTATTTCCAGGTGTCTTTGGAATTTTTGGACATGGAAATGTAGCTTGCTTAGGTCAAGCATTAGAGGAAAATCAAAAAGATCTTCCAACATATAGAGGGCATCATGAGCAAAATATGGCTCTTACAGGAATTGGTTATGCGAGAGCAAAAAGAAGACAACAAATTTTTGTAGCGACATCATCTGTTGGACCTGGGGCAACAAATATGATTACAGCTGCAGCAGTTGCTATGAGCAATAGATTACCAATTTTATTTTTACCTGGTGATACTTATGCAAATAGAATGCCAGATCCAGTACTTCAACAAGTTGAACAATTTAACAACCCAAGCACAACTGCAAATGATGCTTTCAAACCAGTTACGAGATATTTTGATCGTATCACTAGACCTGAACAAATAATTCAATCATTTCCAATAGCAGTCCAGACAATGTTAGATCCTGCTGATTGTGGACCTGCTTGTATTTCATTGAGTCAAGATATCCAAGGCCAAACTTTTGATTATCCAGCAGAATTTTTTCAAGAAAAAGTTCACACAATTCGAAGACCAAGACCAGATGAATTTCAAATAAAAGAAGCAGCTGATAAAATTAAATCTTCAAAAAATCCAATTATAATATCTGGAGGTGGAGTATTTTATTCAGATGCAATGGAAGAATTGAGTCAGTTTGCAATTAAACACAACATCCCAGTTACACAAACTGTAATGGGCTACTCAACAATGAAGCGAGACCATTCTCACTTTGCAGGTCAAATTGGAGGCCTGGGAGGAAAAAATACAAATACATTAGCTAAAGAAACTGATCTTGCCATTGCAATTGGAACAAAACTTGCTGATTTTACAACAGGATCATGGGCAAATTTTGAAAACGAAAATTTCAAATTAGTTTCTATCAATGTATCAAGATATGATGCTAATAAACATTTAGCACAAGCAGTTGTTGGAGATGCAAAAGTTTCATTAACTGAACTTTCTCAAGCCTTAGGGGATTGGAAAGTAGGAGAAGATTGGAATAAAAAATCTCAAATTGAGCTTAAGTCATGGAATGAACATATAGATAAAGAGAGTGCCCCAACTAATCAGGAAGTCCCAAGTTATGTCCAAGCAATTGGTGTAATCTATAGAAATTCTGATCCTACAGATATTGCAGTTACTGCTGCAGGAGGTTTAGTTGGTGAGGTAATTCAAGTTTGGAGACCAAGAGAACTCAATACTCATGAAACAGAATGGGGTTTTAGTTGTATGGGTTATGAAATTTCTGGAGCTTTAGGAATCAAAATGGCAAATCCAGATAAAGAAGTAATTTCTTTTGTAGGAGATGGGTCTTATCTATTAAATAATACTGACATTTATTCTTCAGTTATCACAAAAAATAAATTGATTATAATTGTTTGTGATAACGGGGGCTTTGCAGTTATTAATCGATTACAATTATTTAAAGGTGGTAAAGAGTACAACAATTTATTAAAGAGTTCTAATACACCTGGCTTAGTTGATGTAGATTTTGCAAAACATGCGGAAAGTATGGGTGCAAAATCTGAACACGTTAATTCACTTTCAGATCTTGAAGCTGCATTTAAGAGAGCAAAAGCATCTGATGTGACTTATGTTATTTCAATTAAAACTCATGCTTACAAATGGGTTGAAGGTTCATCTTTTTGGGATAGCCCTACACTAGAAATTCCAACCACTAAAGAGAATGAAGAAGCTTTAAAACTTTATAAAGAAGGAAAAGATAAACAAAGACAAGGCGTATAAACCTTTATGAATAAAATTTTTAAGGTCGGTCTTATAGGCTGTGGTCATATTGCTGAGACATACTTTAGGGGGCAACAATATTTTAATAATTTTAAAATAATTGCATGTGCAGATATTGATCAAAAAGCAGCCGATAAATGTGCAAAATTATACAATATTAAATCTAAAACAGTTTCGGAAATTTTAAAAGACAATGAAATAGAAGTTATTTTAAACTTAACAATTCCACAATCTCATTATTCAGTCTCAAAAAAAGTTTTGACTTCAGGTAAACATGTTTATTCAGAAAAACCATTAGCAACTTATTTTGCAAAAGGTAAAGAACTCGTCTCACTAGCAAAAAAAAATAAACTTTATCTTGGAAATGCTCCAGATACATTTTTAGGTGGAGGAATTCAAAAAGCTCGAGAATTAATTGACTCTGATTTGATTGGAGAGATTAAATTAGGTAATGCCATTTTTGCATTTCCAGGGGTAGAGTCATTTCATCCAAAACCTGAGTCATGGTATAAAAAAGAAGGAGGTCCAGTAATAGATATGGGACCATACTTTTTTACAACCTTAGTAAATTTACTTGGACCAGCAAAACAAGTGCAAGGAAGAACATTAACAGCTTTTAAAAAAAGAATTTATGGAGTGGGTCCAAAAAAAAATAAATCATTTAAAGTTGAAACTCCTACAACATACTTAGCAACAATCCAATTTCACAGCGGTGCTATAATTCAAGTAACACTTTCTTTTGATGTAATTAATCATCAAAGAAATCACATGGAGCTTTATGGCACAAAGGGATCGATTATTGTTCCAGATCCCAATATGTTTGGTGGTTCTGTTTTTATTTCTGTTACAGAGGGTGGAAAATGGGGTGAACATAAAACAGATAAGATGCATTTAGGAAAAATAAACATAACTTCTTCTAGTGGAAGATCAAATGAAGCTGCTACAAATGCGAACTATCGGAGTGTTGGTTTATCTGAAATGTTATATTCTATTCAGAAAAATAAAAAGCACAGGTGTTCAGGTGATTTATCTTTACATGTATTAGATATAATAGAGTCAACCATGAGGGCAGCAAATACTGGAATTCCTCAAAAAATACAAACAAAATGTGATAAACCAAAAAAATTTACCGAAGAAGAAGTAAAAAAAATTTTAATTTAGTGTCAAAACCAATTGTTATATCTGATCCTTTCCCAAGAACACTGGATCTGATTTTTACAAAAAAAAAATTAATAGAATTAAAAACAAAATATAAGGTTTTAGTAGCACCTGATAAAAAAAAAAGACAATTTTATGAAAACTATATTCATAAGGCTACTTTCATTATGGGTCAGCCAGACTTAGATAAAAAAATTCTGTCAAAAGCAAAAAAATTGAAAGCAATAATCAATGTTGAAAGTAATTTTATGAATAACGTTGATTATGTTTATTGTGCTAAAAAGGGAATCCATGTAATTGCAACTTCCCCAGTGTTTTCAAATCCTGTTGCTGAAATTGCATTAGGAATGACACTTTCTCTATTAAGGAATATTCATAATGCTCATTTTGATTTTGTAAAAGGTAAAGAAAAATATGGGTTAGAAAGTAATTTAAAAGCATCTTTATTATCAGGAAAAAAAATTGGATTACTGGGTTTTGGTGATTTAGCTAAATCTTTATATCCAATGTTACTTCCATTTACTAAAGATATAAATGTTTATGACCCATGGTTATCAAAGAATAAAATTAAAAGCTTCGGATTTAAACCTGTTAGTTTAAATCAAATGTTTAAAACCTGTGAAATTATCTATGTTTTAGCCGCTGTAACAACTAAGAATAAAAATTTAGTTAATAAAAATTTAATTAACAAAATGAAACCTAACTCGCTATTCATATTGATGAGTCGAGCAGCAGTTGTAAATTTTAAAGATTTAATCGATAGAGTTAAAAAAGGAGATATTTATTTAGCTACTGACGTATTTCCTGTGGAACCAGTGAGAAAAAATGACCCAATTAGGAAAGTCAAAAATATTTTGTTTTCAGCGCATAGAGCAGGAGCTTTGACAGAGGCCTTTTATAGTATGGGGGATATTGTTTTAAAGGACATGCATCTAATTTTAAAAAATTTAAAACCAAAATTTTGCAAAAAAGCTGAATTGAAAACAGTACGATTATTGGCCTCAAAACCAGTTGCAATTAATTGATATTTTAATAATTTTATAAATTATGTCGGCAACTACCAATCCACTCTTAGAAGCTAAAGGGATAACAAAATATTTTGGAACTATTACTGCATTAGAAAATGTTAACTTAAAGGTTCATGCTGGAGAATGTTTGGGTGTAGTAGGAGATAACGGCGCAGGAAAATCAACTTTAATGAAAGTTTTGTCGGGACTTTATAAACCAAGCGCAGGTTCCTTATTTTTCCAAGGCAAAGAAGAAATATTAGAAAGTCCAAGAGACTCTCAAAATTTAGGTTTAGAAATGGTTTATCAAGACCTTGCTCTAGCAGGTAATTTACCTATTGGTGAAAATATTTTTTTAGGAAGAGAGCCAACAAAAAATTTAGGATTTTTAAAACTATTAGATTTTAATAAAATTAAAGAATTAACTAATGCTCATTTAGATAAGTTAAAAATTAATGTTAAAAGTGCTGATCAAAAAGTAGAGGAACTTTCAGGTGGTCAAAGACAAGCTGTGGCAATCGCACGATCAACAGCCTTTAATGCTAAAGTAGTAATTATGGATGAACCGACTGCAGCATTAGCAATCAAAGAAGTGGGTAAAGTTTTAGATCTTATTAATAGTTTAAAAAAAACAGGTGTTGGAGTGATTGTTATAAGTCATAGGATGGATGATATATTTACAGTATGTGACAGAGTGATGGCTTTATTTCAAGGAACTAATTTTGCAGAAGCCAACCTATCAAGTACATCTAGAGATGAAGTGATTGGTTGGATTATGGGAAAAAAATAAATATGGAAGATAAAGATAAAAAAATTGTAAGTCTTCATTTGAAACTAATGCCATATTTAGAAAAATATGGAATTCTTCTTTTATTAGTAATTATGATTTTGGTTATGCACATTTTGCAGCCAGATGTTTTTTTGTCTTGGAGAAATGTAACTAACGTTTTTAAACAAATATCTTGGCAGTCAATGTTAGCCTTGGGAGTATTTATGGTAATTGTGACTGCTGGGATAGATCTTTCGGTCGGTTCAATAATGATGTTATCATTAATGATATTGGCTGTTGTTGCTAAAGCTGGAGCGCCTTGGTACATTGTAGTTATTACACCATTGATTGCAGGTTTTTTATGTGGTCTATTTAATGGCCTAGGTATCACCTTACTTCGCATGCCACATCCTTTTATAATGACTTTAGGTACTCTTTATATATTTAGAGGAACTGGAAACTTAATTTCTGGTGGAACCCCAATAAGTGGTTTTACAGATGAAGTTAGGTACCTCGGTCATGGAAGAATTGATCTTCAATGGTTAGGATTAGAAAAATCGCAATACCTTCCAGTAAGTTTAGTATTAATTGCTGTTGTATATATAATTTTTTGGATTTTTTTAAATCATAGCAAAACCGGAAAATGGATTTATGCAATCGGAGGAAATCCAAATGCTGCTAGAGCATCTGGAATAAATGTTAACAAAATTTTAGTTATAGTTTACTCACTATGTGGATTTCTATCTGGTATTGGTGCTTTAATTTTAGCAGGCAGAACTGACTCAGGTTATCCCAACGCTGGACTTCAATCTGAACTTGATGCGATCGCTGCATGTATAATCGGAGGAGCAAGTTTTTTTGGTGGAAGAGGTACAGTCCTAGGAGTATTTGCAGGTGTAATGATAATGGGAATTCTAAGAAATGGTCTCAATTTGATGGATGTTAGTTCTTTTTGGCAGCAAGTTTTGATAGGTTCCATTATAGTTCTTGCAGTTTATGTAGACGTATTAAGAAGAGATTTGGGAACTAGAAAATAAATTATATATATTTACACGCCTTAGTTGTATTCAAAATTGTCTTAGCATACTTATAAATAGTTGAACTCTTCTGAATTTTTTTATTTAATTTAACTTTAAATAACAATAGGGGAAATAAATGAAAAACTTAACAAGAAAAATTGTTGTTTTTTTTACAGCAATTTTTTTATCGATCAGTATAGGTTCAGTCTCTTTTGCTGATGGACATGGTAAAAAAATTCTATTCAGTATTAAAGGTCCTGGATCAGGAAATCCTTTTTGGGCATCTGTAACAAAAGGTGCTGAAGAGGAAGCTAAAAAACTAGGTGTTAAATTAATTTTGATTGCACCTCCACAAGAAGGAGATGTTCAGGCACAGATAAATCAAGTAGAGGACCAACTGGCAAAAGGTGTTGATGCTTTAGCACTTGCACCAGGAGATCCAAATGCTTTTGCTCCGATCGTTGATGATGCGATCAAGAGTGGAGTTCCAGTAGTATTTGTTGATACAAAAGGAATAAATGAAGGAGTAACTTTTATTGGAACAAACAATATGAATGGTGCAGAGTTAGCTGCAAAATTTATTTGTGACAAAACTCCTAAAGGTTCAGATGTTGCAATTTTAACAGGTATTGAGTCACAATCTACAGCTTTGTTAAGAAGAGATGGTGCAATAAAAGGTTTTAAAAATTGTGGATTAAACATTGTTGCAACTCAAACTGCTGAGTGGGACACTGCAAAAGGTAGATCTGTAACTGAGTCGATTATTTTAAAAAATCCAAATATTAAAGCAATATTTGCTTCAAATGATAATATGGGCTTAGGTGCTATGCAGGCCCTTAAAGATGCGGACATGAATGATGTGGTTGTAGTAGGTTTTGATGCTACTCCAGATGCAGCTACAAGTATCTTAAAAGGAGAGATGACAGCAACAATTGCTCAGTTTTCTTACAACATGGGCGCATATGGAGTAAAATATGCTCTAGAGTTAGCTAATGGTGGAAGTATTGATCCAAACATTGATACAGGAACACAATTAGTAACAAAAGAAAACGCCAACGATTTTAAATAATCGATAGGTATATAATTTAAAAAAAAGGGTGGAATTTAATTCCACCCTTTTTTTTTATGTAATATAATAATTCATGCTTATTAAAATTGATCCAGTATTAAGCCCAGATTTACTTTTTCATTTAAGATCTATGGGTCATGGAGAAAAACTGATATTAGCTGATGCTAATTTTCCAGCATATACTACAAATGATAAAGTAATAAGATTAGACGGAGTTGGTATAAAAGAAGCAGCCTCTGCCATACTTTCAGTTTTTCCACTTGATAGTTTTATTAATTCAAAAGGAGGATCTCCAGCTTTAAGAATGGAAGTAGATGATAAACCTGAGGAGTTAACCGAAACACATAAAGAATTTATTGAAGTTGTAAAAAAAATCTCAGGAGAAAATTGGAATGTGGGATCAATTTCAAGACAAGAGTTTTATCAAGAGGCTAAAAAAGCTTATTGCATCGTTACTACAACAGACGCAAGACCGTTTGGTTGTTTTATACTTACCAAAGGAGTCATTTTACCTGACGGAAACGTTTGGACTTAAAAAATGAAAACCATTTCAGTTTTTGGTGTATTTGTTGCAGATCTTTGTTTCATATCTAACGCGATCCCTGAAAAAGGACAAACTATTCTAGGTTCACAACATATTATTGGACCAGGTGGAAAAGGGTCAAACCAAGCAATTGCAGCAGCTAAACTCAATGGGAGCGTAAATTTTATTACAAAAATTGGCAAAGACAAAAATGGTGAGATGGCTTTAACTTTATATAAAGATTTGGGTATTGACACTGCTTGCATAATTCAAGATGAAAATCACTCAACCGGAGTTGCAGGAATAATGGTAAATGAAAAAACAGGTGAGAATGCAATAAATATAATACCTGGTGCTGCTGGAACTCTTAACATTGATGATATTGAAAAAAATTTAAATTTTATTACAAAAGCAGAAATATTTTTAACACAACTAGAAACACCTTATAAGGTTACTAGCTATGCATTAAAAAAAGCTAAAGAAAGTGGTCTATCCACAATATTAAATCCAGCACCAGCCTGCAAAATCAAAGATGATGATTTTAAATTAATAGATTTTTTTACACCTAATGAAACTGAAGCAGAATTTTATTTAAATAAAAAAATTGAAACAGAAAAAGATATCAAAAATGCTTCAGAAGAATTTTTAAAAAAAGGTATTAAAAATATTGTTATAACATTAGGAGAAAAAGGATGTTATTTTGCAAATAAAAAAGAAAATTTTTTCTTAGAAGCATTTAAACTTAAAGACACAGTCCTTGATACTACAGGCGCAGGTGATGCTTTCAATGGTGCATTAGCTGTAGGGTTATCAAAAGATTTACAAATTAAAGAAGTACTTACTTTTGCAAATAAAGTTGCAGCAATTTCAACCACTAAACAAGGTGCAGCAGCTTCAATGCCATCTTTGGAAGATATAAAGAGTTATTAATACTATTTTTAAAAAATGAAAACCAAATATTTTGATCTTAAAAATAAAAGAGCCTTAATTTCAGGAGGAGCCTCTGGGATTGGTTCTTCAATTGTTGAACATCTTTGTGAGCAAGGAGTGGAAGTGTTTTTTTTCGATATTGATAAAAAAGAGGCAAAAAAAACTATTAATAAGATCAAAAAGAAAAATTTTAAAATTCCAAATTTTGTGGAATGTGACATTAAAAATATAAAAAAATATAAATCATCAATTTTAAACATTATCAAAAAACAAGGTCCTATTGATATTTTAGTTAACAACGCTTCTAACGACCAAAGACATAGTTTAGAGAAAATTACAGAAAAATATTGGGATGATAGAATGGCGATTAATTTAAAGCATTATTTGTTTGCAATACAATCAGTTAAAAAAAGCATGATAAAAAATAAAGGTGGATCAATAATAAATTTAGGTTCTGTCAGTTGGGTTAGGGGAGCAGTAATGTTTCCAGCATATAGTATTGCAAAAGCAGGAATTCATGGATTAACAAGATCTTTAGCAAGAGATTTAGGAAAACATAATATAAGAATTAACTCAATTGCACCTGGTTCAATCGCAACAGCTAGACAATCTAAATTGTGGCTCAATCCAAAATTTAAAAAGGAATTGTTAAAAAATCAGGCTTTAAAAAAACAATTATTACCTGAAGATGTTTCAAAAATGGTCTTATTCTTAGCATCTGATGTTTCATCAGGATGTACAAAACAAAACTTTACTGTGGATGCAGGATTAATTTAGTTTTTTTATTTTGCGACATTGATAAAGCAATTTTAAAAGAGTTTAAAATTGGAGCTATGTTAGCCTCATTTTTTCCAGCGATAGCAAATGCTGATCCGTGAGCTGTAGTCGTTACTGGTACAGTCAATCCACCTTGAACTGTTACTCCTCTATCAAAGCCAAATGCTTTAAGACCAGATTGAAGTGCATCATGATACATACCAACCATACAATCATGGTTTTTATTTTTGTAGGCTACTACAAAAGATGTATCGCATGGCAATGGACCATCGACATTGTAGCCAAGTTTTTTTGCCTCTTTAATCGCAGGAATGATTTCATCTTTTTCCTCTGTCCCAAACTCTGCATGTGGATTTAGAGCTTGAATCGCAATTCTTGGATTCTTTACACCGTTTAACTCCATAACCTGATTTATTAATTTTATAGGCTTCATGATATTTTCTTTAGTAATATGTTGAGCAACTTCTTTTATTGGAATATGAGATGTTACTCTTGCTGTCCAAAAATTATCAATAACATTAAATTCGCAACAAAAACTATTTACTTCAAGCTTTTCAGCCATTAACTGTAATTCATCTGAATGTTTATTTCCCCCAAGTTTTAAACTTGTTTTATTCATTGGTGCAAAATTAATTGCATCTATTTTTTTTTCTTTAGCTAGAGCTAAGGCTAAATCTAAAGCTTCTAATACACTTTCACCAGCTTCTTTAGATGGTTCCGCTAATTTATATTTATGATTTTTCCCTTTAGAAATATCTAACAAATATCTATTTGTTTTATCAAAATTTATATCATCAAAATTTTCTACAACATCTATATTATGTGAAATTCCTGTAATAGTATTTCCATTTTCAAAAACTTGTTTTTCACCAATTATGACGACGTTTGCTTTTTTTGTCATTTCATCATTTAAAAGCTTTGAAATTAATTCTGGTCCAATCCCAGCTGGATCACCAAGAAGAAGAGCAATGTTAGATTTATTTTCAGTCATTTTTTTCTTTACGTCTTGTAGCAGATTATGTTTAAATTATTAAATATAAATTAACTAAAGAGGGAAATAATGAAAAAAAGCTTTAAACTATTTTTAGCGGCTGCTTTTCTAGTAACTGAATTTTTTGTTGTAGCTCTTCCATTAATGATAACATCAGCTAAAGCTGATGGTCATCCAATACAAGCAATTACACACGCTGGTTTTGGTGGTGGAACTGACGTTACTACTAGAATGATGTTATTAAGAGCAAGAAGAGTCCTTAAGCAAGACATGCAATTAGTAAACAAAAAAGGTGGTGGTGGTGCCGCATCTATGGATTATATGATGTCTTTACCAGCTGATGGAAATCACACTTTAACTTGGACAACAGGTCATGCTGTTTCCATGGCTTTAGGAAAAACTAAAGTTAAGTTAAGTGATATGCAACCACTTGCTAGAGGAACAGATGACCCTCAGTTATTTGTTGTAAATTGTAAAAACGATATTAAAGATGCTAAAAAATTTATTAGTACTCAAAAATCAAAATCACTAAAATATGGAACTACTCATACTGGTGGTATTGACGATGTGAGTGCAATTGCATTTACAAAAAAAGGTGGATTAAAAGATCCAACTATCGTTGCTTACAAAGGTGTTGCGCCAATTAAAACTAACCTTATCAAAGGAGATATTGATGTAGGTGTTTTAAACTTAGGTGAAGCATTGACTGAAATTAATGAAGGTAAACTTTGTGTTTCAGTTGTATTAGCAAACAATAGAATGGCTAAAATTGGAGATTCTCCAACAGCAAAAGAATTAGGAATACCTGTTTCTTTATCTACTGTGAGAGGTTTCGTAACAAAAAAAGGTGCTCCAGCAGACAGAGTAAAACAATTAGAAGCTGGAATGATGAAAGCTATGAGCCACAACTATTACAAAAATTTCTTAACTGAAATTGGTCTTGATGACACTAGTGTAGTTGGTGCTGACGAGTGGGGTAAGCAAATGGAAGAAATGCTTACAGAAATGACTGCTCAGCTTAAAGCTTTAGGTTACATTAACTAATCAAATCAGAAGTACATTTCGATATGAAAAATGTACAAAAACAAAAAAGGGCAAACAAAAGTTTGCCCTTTTTTTTTAGAGATGAGTTTAAAGTTTCTCTTGTAATTATTTTAATATCTACAGCATTATTAATAACAACTTTTAATTTTGACATTGTTCCTCCTATTTTAAATAGAGGAATACAGCCAGCAACATTTCCAAAAGCACTCTTAGTTTTAATTATAGTAATGACATTGATAATCTATTATTTAGCAACTAAAAATCCTTGGAAAATTGAAAAAAAACTTCCAAAATCATTCTATTTAACACTTTTAAGCTTTTTGATTTTCTTGGTAATTTCAAAGACTTTAGATTTCTTTCTAGCTATTTCAGCATTGTCTATTTTTGTTTCCTATTGTTGGGGAGAGAAAAGAATATTTTATTTATTACTTGTTGGGATAATGTTTCCTGTAATTGTCTTTATTTTTTTTGAAACAATTTTAGGTTTAAGATTTCCACCTGGAATTATAACCAATATTTATTATAGCTAGATGGACAATTTATTATTAATGATGGCTCCTTTGTTTAGCTCAAAGCTATTGTTAGTTTTATTTTTTGGAACTTTGTTTGGTTTAATATTAGGTGTTTTACCTGGTTTAGGACCAACAACTGGTGGAGCATTAATTTTACCTTTTACAATGACGCTCGATCCTTTATCAGCAATTGTATTGTTAACCTCGATTTATTGTGCAGGTACTTATGGAGGCGCAATCACTGCAGTTCTGATTAATACACCTGGAACCCCAGCTGCTGCAGCAACTTGTTTAGACGGGTATCCTTTAGCACAAAAAGGAGAGGCTGGTAGGGCTTTAGGAATGGCAACTGTTTCTAGTACAGTTGGAGGTATTTTTAGCGTTATTATTCTTGTATTTTTTGCACCTATTCTGGCTCAACTAGCTTATGAATTTGGTCAACCAGAATATTTTGCGTTAGCAATTTTTGGTTTAACGATGCTTGCATCAATAGGAGAGGGAAGTCCAATTAAGAATTTAATCGCAGGTGCATTTGGAATTTTAATTTCAACAGTTGGCAAAGATTTTATGACTTCAATTGATCGATTTACTTTTGGAATTAATGAATTAACTGAAGGGATTGGTTTTATACCGGTAGTAGTTGGTTTATTTGCAATGAGCGAGATGCTAACTCAATCAACTTTAATTAACCAAGTATTTAATAGAATAGCTTTAAAAGCAATAAAACTTCCAAGTAAAGATGATTATAAAAAAACCTGGAAAACAATTTTAAGATCCAGTGGTATAGGTTCATTTATTGGAGTGTTACCTGCTGAAGGCGGAACAGTTGCTTCTTTAATTGGATATTCAGAAGCAAAAAGGTTTTCGAAAAAACCCGAAGAGTTTGGAAAAGGCTCTATAGAAGGTATTGCGGGTGCAGAAGCAGCAAATAATGCAGCAACAGGAGGCGCAATGGTTCCAACACTTGCACTTGGAATTCCTGGCAGTGCTACAACAGCTGTTATCTTAACAGGATTAATTATACATGGCGTAAGACCTGGGCCTGATTTATTTAGAGAACAACCCGATTTTTTATATGGAATCTTTGGAGCAATGTTAATTGCTAATGTTTTATTTTTTATATTTGGGTTCTTTGGAGCAAAAATTTTTGCAAGAATAACTTTGGTGCCAAATAAAATCTTATGGCCAATGATATTCGCAGTTTCAGTATGTGGAACTTATTCTTTAAATCAATCCATAATAGATGTTTGGATAATGTTATTTTTTGGTGTTCTAGGTTTTTTTATGAGAAGATATGGTTTCTCAGTTGTGCCAGTTATTATCGGATTGATTTTAGGTGAGTTAGTTGAAGGAACTCTAAGACAATCTCTGGTTATATTTGATGGTAATTGGCTGATGTTTTTCACAAGACCAATAGCTTTAACGTTCTTTATTTTGTCTTTAATTGCCTTAGCTTTTCCTTTAATAAGATCAAAAAAATTTAAAAAATAAAGATGATTAAATATGATTTAAAAAATAGAGTAGCAATTGTAACAGGTGGAGCTCAAGGATTTGGTTTAGCTATCACTGAAAGATTTATTGAGTCTGGAGCTAAAGTAGTAATTTGGGATATTGACGAAGGTGAAGCCAAAAAAGCTTTAGAAAAAGTAAATTCTGAAAACTTAATTTATCAAATAGTTGATGTGAGCAACTATGAAGCAATAAATTCAAAATTATCTGAAGTTGAAAAATCACATGGTAAGATTGATATCTTTATTAACAATGCGGGTGTGGCTGGAATGAACACTACAGTTGCAGAATATCCAATAGAAGAGTGGAATAAGGTAATTAACTTAAACTTAAATGCAGTTTTTTACTGTTGCAAAGCAGTTGTTCCATTTATGGCTAAGAATGATTATGGAAGAATTGTAAATATTGCGTCTATAGCAGGTAAAGAAGGAAACCCAAATGCAAGCGCTTACAGTACATCTAAAGCAGGTGTTATAGGTTTAACAAAATCTCTAGGCAAAGAGCTTGCGCAAAAAAATATAGCCGTAAATTGTGTAACACCAGCAGCAGCAAAGACCAGGATATTTGATCAAATGACAGAAGAACATATAAATTATATGTTATCAAAAATTCCTAGAAACAAATTTGCAAAAGTTGAAGAATTAGCATCATTAGTAACTTGGTTAGCCAGCGAAGAAAATTCATTTTCAACTGCAGCAGTTTTTGATTTAAGTGGTGGAAGAGCCACATATTAGTTATGCAAGTAGGTATTGATGTTGGTGCAACCAAAATAGAGAGTGTTGTTCTTGAAGAAAATGGGAACGAAAAACACAGATCAAGAATATCGTGTCCAAAGGAGTATACCCAAATTATAACTGCTATAAAAGATATTCATAGACAATTAGAACAAGAGTTTAAACAAGAACTTCCAATTGGAGTTTGTCATCCAGGTGTTCATTCTCCTCAAACTGGATTAGTAAAAAATGCTCCAAATATATCTTGGTTAGAAAAAAAACCATTTCAAAGTGATCTACGTAAAGCACTTGGAAAAGAAGTATTTTGTGAAAATGATGCAAACTGTTTTTCTTTATCAGAAGCTATAGATGGATCAGGTAAACATTACAAAATTGTTTATGGAATTATATTAGGCTCAGGAGTAGGAGGTGGTTTAGTCATAGATAAAAAAATTATTACAGGCTCGAATGGAGTAGCAGGGGAATGGGGACACAACCAAATTCCATATTTTGCAGCTAAGAAAGAAAATTTTGACTCAAGCAATGCTAGGGAAGCAGAGATTGAAAGTTTTTTATCCGGTTTAAGTTTAGCAAAAAGATTTAAGAAACTTTATGGAAAAAATTTAAAAACAAATGAAATTTTTGAACTGAACAGAAAACATGATTTAGATGCAGAAAGATTTATAGATGATTTTAAAGTAAATTTGGCAATGTCACTTTCAAGCATAATAAATATTTTAGATCCCGATGCTTTTATATTTGGAGGAGGAGTTTCAAATGAAATAGATTTTTTACATGAAATAGATTCACTAGTTAGAAAATTTGTTATTGGTAGAGAATACGAAGGTGTTTTTTTAAAACCTAGATACGGAGACGCTAGTGGAGTTAGAGGTGCTGCAAGATTAGGAAGAAGCGCGACATATTAGAAGGTTCAATTCTAAATTTAATATAAAAAAAAAGTAAATTTTTTAAAAAACACCATAACAGAAGAAAAATTTTAATAAAATTAATATCAACCAAGAGTTGAATTCATATCAATCTGCCAAAGATAAAATTAGGTATAGATATTATATATAAATTTTTAAAATTTTTTATTTTTTACTTTACGAATTGTGTTTGGATATGTTTATATCCCGTTCAAATAATTAATATATATATATTAACTAAATTAACTTAAGAGGGAAATAATGAAAAAACTTATACTTTCGATTGCAGCTCTTGCATTATTTGCAACTTCTGCTTTCGCTGAAAGATATGTCATGGTCACTCATGGAGAAGGTAAAGATCCTTTTTGGCCAGTAGTTCAAAAAGGTGGTGAAGATGCGGCTAGAGCAATCGGTGCTGATTTTGAATACATCTACAACCCTTCTGCTGATATGGCTGATATGGCAAGCTCTATTCAAGCTGCTGCAGCTACTCAACCAGATGGTATGGTAATTTCTTTACCAGACCCAGATGCATTAGGCCCAGCTATTAAAGCTGCTGTTGCTGCTGGTGTTCCAGTAATTACAATGAACTCTGGTTTAGAATCTTCTGCTAAACTAGGTGCTTTAATGCACGTTGGTCAGCCTGAATTACTTGCTGGACAAAAAGCTGGTGAAAGAGCAAAAGCTGAAGGTGCTACTAAAGCATTATGCATGATTCAAGAAGCATACAACACAGCTCTTGTAGACAGATGTGAAGGTTACGGTTCTGCTGTTCCTATGCAAATGACTGATACTACATCTGACCCTGCAACTATTCAAACTAGAGCTACTGCTGCTTTACAAGCTAACAGTGATATAAATGCGATCCTTTCAGTAGGACCACATGTATGTGAAGCTGTTGATAAAGCTTTAGTTGATCTTGGTATGACAGTTCACCACTCTTGCTTCGACTTGAGTCCTGCAGTTATGGACTTAATTGGATCTGGAAGAGTTTCTTTCACTATCGATCAACAACAAAGATTACAAGGTTATATGCCAATTATCGTATTACACTTGTACAATAACAGTGCTGGACTTCTTCCAGGAGCTAACATCCCATCAGGACCTGGCTTCGTTGATAAGTCTAACGCTTCTTCAGTTGCTGCTCTTGCAGGAATTGATAGATAATTAAATATAATTTAAAGGGTCGATTTTTAAATCGGCCCTTTTTTTTTATAAATCAACAAACCTTTTTTTTAAATGAATACATCAACAACAAAAAAACCAAGACAAGAGTCAGACAGACAAGGAGAGAAAAAATGGTATTCCGCGTTAACCTCTCGTCCAGAGATCGGACCTTTTGGTGTGATGGTCTTACTTTTTTGTATGTTGGGATACTTTTCAATTCCAGAAGGACAATTTTCTCTTAATCCTTTTTCTGGTGAAGGATTTAACGCTTTAGGAATTAGAAATAATTTTAGGGTAATTGCTCAATTAGGAATCGTAGCACTTGCTGCTGGAATGTTAATTATAGCAGGTGAATTTGATCTTTCCGTTGGTTCAATGATCGGTTTTGCTGGCGGTTGTATGGCAATGATACTAAAATGGGGTTTTGCTGTTGTTATTCCTTACATATCTTTTGAAGGAGGTTTTCATTTTGAGGGATTAAGGTTATTTGAAATAAGAGATGTCTCTCCATTACTAGCAATATTAATTACTTTATGCATGACTCTATCTTTTGGATGGATTCAGGGATGGATAATAGTTAAAAGTGGAATAGCTTCTTTCATTGTTACACTAGGTGGACTTTTCTTTTTAAGAGGTTTAACAGAAGTATCCTATAGAGCATTTAACAGAGCTCCTGATCAAACTGCTGGATCAACAACTGTTACGGATTTACCTGATATTAAAAACATTATAAATGTACCAGGTCATGGAGAAATGGAAAGGGATGCGGCTAAAGCTTTACCAAATGACCAATTATTAGAAATTCTTAGCACTGTGCCAGCAAGCACGGTAGCAAAATTAACTGAACGATTAACATATATTAACGAGAAAGTTGCAGCTTTCAAAACTGCCTCAAATTCAGAAAAAATGATTGCAACTTTAGAAAAATCTTTAGCTGGAGCAAAAAAATCTGGCAATGATTCAATGGTGGAAATTTTGACAAAGAAAATAGAGGCTGGAGTTAATGTTCCTGAAGTTGCAGCAAAAGCAGTTACTGATATTGATATAGCAAAAGCTTATATTGATACAATATATACTGCTAGACCAGTCGCCAACTTCTTTGGAGGGGACATTATGGAACCAATTTTTAACTGGTTGTATTTTACAGCAGATTGGAATGTAAATAACTATGGGAATATTTTTGCTAAAGGAATGTATTCTTGTTTAATGATTTGGGCACTTATCGCTCTAATTTTTTATTTTATTTTGAGCAAAACTCAAGCAGGTAACTGGATTTATTCAACTGGTGGAAATCTTAGTGCTGCAAAGGCTAATGGTGTGCCAACAAACAAAGTTAAGATTTCATTATTTGTGAACACTGCATTCTGCGCAACTATGTTTGCAGCTTGTCAAGTATTTGAAGTTAATACTGCGGATACAGCTAAAGGTAATTTAAAAGAATTAGAAGCAATTGCTGCAGCGGTTATTGGTGGTGTGGTACTAACAGGAGGTTTTGGAACAATAGGTGGAATTATTCTAGGTACAATTATTTTTGGAATAGCAAAAGAAGCTTTCTTTTATATTCCAGGAATTGATGGATCATTCTATAGAGTATTTCTTGGAGCTGTTCTTGTTACTGCTGCTCTTACAAATGAGAATATTAGAAAACGAATTATGGGAAACATCTAATGGATAAAAAACCATTAATTGAACTAAAGAATGTAGTAAAAAAATTTGGAACGTTTACCGCTTTAAATGGTGTTTCATTAGATGTCTATCCAGGAGAAGTTCATGCTCTTTTAGGTGATAATGGAGCTGGAAAGTCAACTTTGATCAAAGTGTTATCCGGAGTTCATCTTATGACAAGTGGAGAAATAAAAGTTGATGGAGAAACTGTTAATTTTTCTACACCGCGACAAGCATCTGATGCGGGTATTGGTACAGTTTATCAAGATTTAGCACTCAATGCTTTAACTTCAGTAACAAGAAATTTTTTTCTTGGACGTGAAATAAAAAAAGGACCTGGATCATTTGGTTTAATGCAAATGGATGAGATGGATAGAATAACAACAGAAGAAATGTCAAAAATTGGAATTAACATTTCAAACCCCAACCAACCAGTTGGAACAATGTCAGGTGGACAAAGACAAACTTTGGCAATTGCAAGAGCAATTTACTTTGGTGCAAAGATACTAATATTAGATGAACCTACATCAGCATTAGGTCAAAAGCAGCAAATGGAAGTTTTAAAAACAATAAAAAAAGTTCAAAGGCTTGGAAATATTGCAATTATACTTATTACACACAATGAAATTCATGCACGACTTATTGCTGATCGATATACTTTTTTAAGTTTAGGAGAAGTAATTGGTTCAGGATTGTCTTCAGAACTTGGTGGTGAAGATGTAAAAAGATTGATGTCAGGTGGTGCAAAAATTGGTGATCTTGCTCAAGAATTAGAATTATAATGAAGGTAAAGTATTACGATCTCGAAAATAAAAGAGTATTTGTAACAGGCGGAGGATCTGGAATCGGGGCTTCAATTGTTGAACATTTTTGTGAACAAGGTTCAGAAGTTTACTTTATAGATATTAATGTATCAGAATCTGAAAAATTAATTGAAGATATAAAAAATAAAAAATATTCAATACCAACTTTTATTGAATGTGATTTATTAAACATAAAACAACTTCAAAAGACAATTGCAGACATCATTGATCAAAAAGGCCCAATTGATATTTTAATCAATAATGCTGCTAATGACACAAGACACAAGATTGATGATGTTACAGAAGAATATTGGAACGAAAGAATGAATGTAAACTTAAGACATTATTTTTTCACAGTGCAATCAGTTAAAAAATCAATGATTGAAAATAAAGGTGGTGTAATTGTTAACATGGGATCCTCTTCATGGATGGTTGGACAAGGTGGTATGGCTGCTTATACAGCTGCAAAATCAGGGGTAGTTGGTTTAACTAGATCATTTGCAAGAGATTTAGGAGAATTTAATATTAGAGTTAATTCAGTAGTGCCAGGATGGGTATTAACACAAAGACAAATCGATCTTTGGTTAAATGAGGAATCTGAAAAAGATTTGATGAAAAACCAATGTTTAAAAGCTAGATTATTACCGCATGAGCTTGCTCAAGCAGTATTGTTTTTTTCATCAGAACAATCAGGTGGATGTACGAATCAATCTTATATTGTTGATAAAGGCTGGTTGTAATAGGCTTTGTGAAAGTACAAAGCTCAATAATAGAAAATAAGTATCTAAGAATTAAATCAATTAACATCGGTGCTTGTCTGTATGAAGTTTTTGACAAGCAAAAGAGGATAAATTTAATCTTAAATCTTGGTCCTACAAAAAATTATAGCAGTAAAAATTTTTATGTAGGTGCTACGTGTGGTCGGTACGCAGGAAGAATATCAAATTCGAAATTTAAGATTAAAAATAAAACTTATAAACTCGATGGCAATGAAGGAAGAAATACACTGCATGGAGGAAAAATAGGATTTGATAGATTTGAATGGAAAATAAAACATCATTCAAAAACTAAAATTATTTATCAACTGCTATCTAAAAATTTAGACCAAGGTTTTCCAGGAGATCTTAATTCAGATTGTATTTTTGAAATTAAAAATAAAAGTTTAATTATTAAATACCAATATAAAACAAATCAATTAACGCATGTTAATTTAACAAATCATAGTTATTGGAATTTAAATAAAAATAAAAAAGAGACAATTTTTAATCATGATTTAAAAATTAATTCAGAAAAATATCTTGAAGTAAACAACAAATTGATCCCAACTGGTAAAATTAAAAAAGTAAAAAATACTATTAATGACTTCAGTAAATTTCAAAATATTGGAGAAAAAATAAATGTTATCAAAAACAAAAAAACAAAAATAATACCAAATAAAATAAATGCAGTAGGATTTGATTTAACATTTTGTATTAAAAAAAATTCCAAAAATTATTTAGCCTCATTAAAAAATAAAAAAACCAATACTCAATTAGATTTTTATTCAAATCTTCCTGGGGTACAACTTTATACTAGTCAGGGTTTGCGATACAAAAATAAACTTACTCCTTACCAGGGTGTTTGTTTGGAAACTCAACACTATCCAGATGCACCGAATAATAAAAATTTTCCAAGTACTTTAATTAAACCCAAAAAACTTTATAAGTACTTTACAAAAATCAATATTTCATAAAATGAATAAAAAAATAAACATATCAATTGTTGGAACTGGATTAATGGGATTGCAGCACATAAAGGCAATTTTAAAATCAAAAAAAGCTAATCTCCATTCGATAGTAGATATTAGTAATAACGCTAAAAATTTATCAAAAAAATATAAAATTCCACTATATTCAAATGTAGATGAGCTTTTAAACTCAAAAAATTTAGATGCAGTGATTGTTGCTACCCCAAATCAACTCCATAAAAAGCATACAGTCGGTTTTTTAAAGAAAAAAATTCCAGTGTTATTAGAAAAACCTATTTCAGATAATATTAATTCAGCTAAAAAAATTATTAGTAGTGCTAATAAAAATAAAACACCGCTATTGATAGGGTATCACAGAAGACATAACTCAATAGTATCAAAGGTAAAAGGTCTTATCGACAAAGGAAAACTGGGAAAAATTGTTTCAGCAAATGTGTTGTGTTGGCTTTATAAACACAAAGCATATTACAAAGAAAAATGGAGAATAAGTAAAGGAGGAGGGCCTCTAGGGATCAATTTAGTCCATGATATCGATATGATTTGTTATTTACTTGGATCTATTAAATACGTTCAAGCCTTTACAACTAATAAAACTAGAAAATTTATAGTTGAAGATACAGCAACAATAAGCCTGATCTTTAATTCAGGAGCACTTTGCACATTAAATTTATCAGATACAATTGTTGCACCATGGAGTTATGAATTAACTGCAGGAGAAAATCCCACTTATCCAATTACTAACCAATCTGCATATATGATTGGAGGTACCAGGGGTTCTTTGCAGTTTCCTAACCTTAAATATTGGTTCTATAAAAAAGAGAGAAGTTGGTGGAATAAGATATTTGTTAATGAAGATAAAAATAAAAAAGATGATAATACGTTAGTTAATCAAATTGATCATTTTGCTGATGTAATTTCAAAAAAAATTAAGCCTAAAGTAAATGGAAATGATGGTTTAATTTCTCTTAAAATTTTTGCAGCAATAAAAAAAAGTGCTAAAACTGGCAAAAAGGTAAGAATATAAAATTTTTATTAAACTTTAAATCATTCATTGTTTTGACATATTTTATTTGTTAACTTTTCTTATGAAAAAAATTATCTTACTTATAGTATTCAGTTTCTTATTTTTTACAAATTCAAATGCTGCGTGTGACGATCCTTTAACTGAAGGAGTTGATTATTCTAATTGTAGATTTTCAGACTCTCAAGATTTACAAGGTAGTTATCTTCCAAATTCAAATCTTTCATTCGCGAGTTTTATACAAGTAAATTTTGATAAAAGTATTATGATGACTTCAAATCTATCATTTGGAACTTTTCCAGAGTCTACATTTGTAAGAGCTAATCTTTATGAGTCAGTTTCTATAGGTGCTAATTTTGAAAAAACTAATTTTACTGGAGCCAACTTAACTAGAGTCGATTTTATGGGCGCAACATTAATCGAAGCTAATTTTCAAAACTCTAATTTAATGGAAGCCAACTTTACATCATCTAACATTACTAATGCTAATTTTGATGGTGCTAATTTAACTGGAGCTACGTGGACTAATGGTCAAACTTGTGGTCCAGAGTCTATAAGTACCTGCAAACAATAATTAATGAATACTTCAGTTAATACTGATCATATTATCTTTAATTTTTTTAAGCAAATTTGTGATGAAAAAGATGACCAAAAATGCGTTGAACTTGGAAACGAGTGGATAAAGGCAATGGAAACTAATTTGTCTGAAATGGAAAAAAACCTTAATGGAGCTGATTATATTAAGCATAAAGATGACATTCAAAGTAACAGAAACCATTTAAATAGTTTAAAAAACAAAACCTCATCTGAGTGGAGAGAATACGCTACACAATGTATGGTCGAAATAATAAATCATAAAACTCAGAAATAATAGATTTTAAAAACACTTTTCATAATACGTAAAATGTACTAAATATATTTATAAGGGGTGTCTTAACAGACTGAGATCATACCCAAAGAACCTGTCCGGTAATTCAGAAAGGGATAAAATGGATAAAACATATTTTTTAACTCAATCAACATCATTAATACTAGTAATCGTAATTTGTTTAATATTTGCTTTTTTAGGAATTCTTCATTCTAAAAAATTTAAAGGAATTAATAATTATTTAACAGCAAATAGAAACATTAGTTTATTTTCACTTACTACAAGTCTTGTAGCATCAGCCTTAGGTGCTTGGATTTTATTTGGTCCCGTTGCAGCGGCAACGTGGGGTGGAGTAGGTGCTGTTATTGGTTATGCATTAGGGACAGCTTTTCCAATGATTTTCTTAATTTATCTTGGAAAAAAAATTAGAAATGATTTTCCAAAAGGGTCTTCTTTAGTTGAGTTTATGAGAAAGAAATTTGGCAAAAGTTTATTTAAGTTAATTTTGTTAATGACAATCTTTTATATGTTTATTTTTCTTTGTGCAGAAGTAACAGCGGTTGCTGTGTTAATTAATTATATATCTGGGGCAGAATTGTGGATTACAGCATTAATAGTCTTGGTAGCTACTTTAAGCTATACCCTTTATGGGGGATTAAGAGCATCTATATTTACTGATAATATTCAAATGATTGTAATTGGTGTTTTGTTGTTTATTTTAATTTCAATTATAAGTTCTACTTCAGGAAATAATTTTTCATTTTCTTTTATTAATGAGAAAAATCCCCATTTATTAAGTTCAAACTATATTCCAGGATACACTGCCGGATTAACTTTCTTTATAGCAGTTGCAGCAACAAATTTATTCCATCAAGGAAATTGGCAAAGAGTATATGCAGCAAAAGATTATAAAACATTAAAAAGTGGTTTGATAATTTCCTTCTTTATTATTATTCCAGTAGTTTTCTTAATGGGTTTTATTGGAATGATTTCATTTTCAATGGATCCATCTGTTAGACCTGATTTAGGTTTTTTTAGTTTAATACTAAAAGATCAAAAAGAAATTTTATCCTTAATGATCATTATACTTGGACTTGCATTAACAATATCTACTGTTGATACTTTAGTTAATGCTATTTCCAGCTTGTTTGTAGTTGATGGTAAAGCAACTTTTAACTTAGATAAAAAAACTGATTACTTAAAAATATCTAAATATTTTATTTTAATTTTGTCTGTAGTTGCATTTGGTGTTGCTTCAAAGGGATTTGATATATTATATTTATTCCTACTTGCAGATTTATTTTGTTGTGCGTTTGTAGTGACTATTTTTTATAGTTTCTATAATAAAGTGGATGAAAAAACTGCTTATATTTCAATTATAATTGGCCTCGTTACTGGATTTTTAATGTTTCCATTTCCAGATTTTTCTAAAAGTTTATTAGTGGGAGTATTTTTGTCTAAAGACTTGTTTTCACCTTTTATAGCTCAATCTTTATTATTTTTATCTTTTTTGATTGCAACTTTCTTGCCTGCAATAATTTTAAAATTTAAATTTAGATAGACGATTTTAAAGCGTCATAAATAAGTTCTTTGGTGGTCTCACCAATACTTCTGTAAACTTCTTTATTATCTTTAAAAATTAACAGTGTTGTTTGATATTGAACATTAAAAAATTGAGCAATTTCTTTATTTGTTACATCAAAAGCAAAGTATTCCATATTATCAAAATCTTTTTTTGCTTTTTTTAACACTTCCATTTGACCTGCACATGATGAGCAATATTTAATCCAAGAACTCACCACAACAACTTTTCCCTCTGATAGAGCTTTATCGAACAATTCTTTATTGTAAGTAGTTTCTTTTCCAATTGCTTTGGTGCTAAATGTTAATACAAAACAGATAAATACTAAAAATTTTTTCATTGTCATAATTTAGGAAAATTAAAATTTATTGTAATACCATAAATTGTCTCTATATATGCTTATCTACATGTCAAACGATCAAATAAGCATAAATAACCTGTCAAAAGTATACGACAATGGTTTTGAAGCATTAAAAAACATAAATCTTAATATTAAAAAAGGTGAAATTTTTGCAATGCTTGGGCCAAATGGCGCAGGAAAAACAACTCTAATAAGCATTATCTGCGGGATAGTAAGACCATCTTCTGGAAAAGTTACAGTAGACGAATTTGATATAATTGATGATTATAGAGAAACAAGGTCAAAAATTGGTTTAGTTCCACAAGAGCTTACTCTGGAACAATTTGAAACCGTATTTAATAACGTTTCCTATTCCAGAGGTTTGTACGGAAAAAAACCTGACGCAAAACATATTGAGAAAGTTTTAAAAGATTTAAGTTTATGGGATAAAAAAGATTTAAGACTTAGACAATTGTCTGGAGGAATGAAAAGAAGGGTTTTGATTGCAAAAGCATTATCTCATGAACCAACTATTTTGTTTTTAGATGAACCAACTGCTGGAGTAGATGTTGAGTTAAGACAAGACATGTGGAAAGTTGTTGAGAGTCTAAGAAAAACTGGCGTTACAATAATTTTAACCACACACTACATAGAAGAAGCAGAGGCTATTGCGGATAGAGTGGGAGTTATCAATCAAGGAGAAATAATAGTTGTTGATGAAACAAAAGAATTATTAAAGAAAATGGGTCATAAGAAACTTACGGTAGACTTACAGGAAGAAGTCAAAAAAATACCAAGTAGTTTAGTAAAATATAATCTTGAGATTGGAAAAGATAAAATGTCAATTGATTATACTTATAACGTTCAAGCAAAACAAACAGGTATTACAAATTTACTTCAAGATTTAAAAGATGCAGGATTTAAACTAAAGGATCTAAAAACAGAACAGAGTACACTAGAAAAAATTTTTGTAAGTTTAGTAAAGGAAAACAATGAAATTTAATTATTACGCATTTAAAGCAATTTATCTTCATGAGATGGATAGATTTAGACGAACATTGATGCAATCTTTATTATCACCAGTTTTATCTACCTCTTTATATTTTATAGTTTTTGGCTCAGTAATTGGAGGATATGTTGAAAATATTGATGGCATTAGTTATGGATCATACATCGTACCTGGTTTGTTGATGCTTACATTATTAACCCAATCAATAAGTAACACATCCTTTGGTATTTTTTTTCCTAAATTTAATGGAACAATTTATGAAATTTTAGCTGCACCGATTTCAACTCTAGAAATAGTTCTTGCATTTGTTGGTGCAGGAGCAACCAAAACTTTAATTGTTGGTTGTATGATATTTATTACTTCAACTTTTTTTGTTGAAGTTGAAGTACAATTTCCAATATTAATGATTTTTCTTTTAATATTAGTTTCATTTACTTTTGCATTATTCGGTTTTTTAATTGGATTGATGAGCTCTAATTTCGAACAAATGTCAATCATACCTACACTTGTTATAACTCCGATGGTTTTTTTAGGTGGAAGCTTATATTCTTTAGACATGCTGCCAGAATTTTGGCAAATAGTTACATATTTTAATCCAGTAGTATATCTGATCAATGGATTAAGATTTTCATTTTATGGAGTATCAGATTTTAATATATGGATAAGTGTTGGTTTAATGTTAAGTTTTTTGATTATTTGTATAGTGATTGTAACAACTCTTCTTAAAAAAGGTTATAATATAAAAGCATAAATAATGATTAAATATATTGTTCCAGCAATTATTATTTTTTTGATTCTTTTGTTCTGGGAGAAAATTACCGAATTTGTAGAAAAAAAATTCAATATTAAGCTTAATTATATTGTTGTTAGCTCCATAATTGCTGCAACAACGGTAATTCTTTTGCTCCTTAATTACTAGGATTTATGAACATTCTTGACGTTTCAAATTTTGAAATAAAGGAAACGGATGGAGTTTTTACCTTTAAAAATGAAAATACAACAATAGGATTTGTTAGATTTAATGTGATAGGAGAGGTAGAGTATATTTTTGTTAATCCAATTTTTAGAAAAAAAGGATTAGCAACCAAATTATTAGAATTAGTAAAAGAAAAAACTGGAAAAGAAATAATACTTCAAGAACCGATAAGCCCTTTAGGATTGAAATTATTAAAATCATTAAATAGATGGAAATAAACTTTTTATTTTTCTTAACAGTTGTTCCTGCCATTATTTTATATGGAATTGCAAAATCAGGTCTAGGTGGCTCCATGACTTTAATTTCTGTTCCTTTAATGACAATAGTGATGCCATTAAACCAAGCTTTAGGAATTATTTTACCAATTTTAATATTTTCAGATTTTATTGCTGTTTATAAATATAGAAAGGAATTTGACTTAGGAACTTTAAAATTAATGGTTCCATTTGCAGCAATTGGGATATTTATTGGATCATTAACTTTTTCATATTTTTCAGAGGAATTATTAAAATTTATTATTGGAGTTATGGGCTTCTTGTTTGCCGGTCATTACTTTTTTTTTAAAAAAAATAAAGAAAAAAAGTCAGAAAAAAACTTTTTAAAAGGTGGCACTTGTTCAGTCGTGGCAGGATTTACAAGTTTTTGCGTACATGCAGGAGGAACTCCAACTAGTCTTTATTTACTCCCGCTTAGAATGAAAAAAGAAATTTATGTAGGTACAAGAATATTTTTTTTCACTTTCGTAAATTTAATTAAACTTCCCTTGTATATTAGTTTATCTATGACAAACTTTGAGTCTTTTAAACAGTCAGCAACATTGTTTCCAGTTGCATTATTGGGAATATTGATTGGATATCAATTACTTAAAATTATTGAAGAGAAATTATTTTACAATATTTTATATGCTTTAATTTTTGTTACTAGTACGAAGCTTTTGTATGATTATCTGGTATGATTTAATTGCGCATTTAAACTTTAAAATAAATGGTAGATAATTATTAAAATGAAAAAAAAATTTAACCCAAGAATTAAAGCAAGATTAAGAAAAAATAGACAGGTTTTAACTAAAAATATTGATAATTTTTTTGGGTGGGTCAAAGGCGCAAAACTTGTTGAGCTTAAAGAATGCAATACAGATGAAGATCCTGTCAGACCGGAGTTAGATAACAAGTTTAGAACAGGATATGGAAGAAAAATTTTTGGTGTTGAATATCAAGGAGAAATTCATGCCGTAATGTGTTTTGCTTATACAAATGAAATTCCAAAAAGTGTTGAAGAGTTAGAAAAGTTAAGCACTGATGCATTTTTACAAACTGCTATGAGAGATCAATCAGGTGGTCAAATAGCTGTTGCTTATACTGTCTGGTCCAAAAAAAAGGGTGGGGGAAAATTAATTGTAAAAGAAGTTTTTAAAAATATAAAAAAATCTAATCATTTAAATAGATTAGTAACCCTTTCACCATTAACAGAAATGGCAACCAACTTTCATGAAAGAAATGGTGCTAAATTAATTCAAATTAATGAAACTACACAAAATTTTGAATATAAAGTTCTGTAACAATGAGAATTATTAAATTTTATTTAATAGTATTTTGTACTTTATTTATTTTACCATATTCTACAGTTATGGCTTACGAAGAAGCAAATTATGAAGTTGTCTCTAAAAATGAAATATATGAGATTAGAAAATATTTTGATCGTTTAGCAGTAGAAACGATGACATCTGGAATAGATAGTAATTTTAGAAAACTATTTAATTACATTTCAGGTAGAAATGATACTCAGGAGAAAATTAAAATGACAACTCCAGTTACACAAGTTGAGAAAAATGGAAATATGAGTATGCAATTCTATCTACCCTCTAAATTCAACTCAGAAAATGCACCAAATCCAAGCAGGGAAGACGTTAAAATAGTTAATATCGAAGGAGGACACTACGCGGTGCTGAGATATTCTGGACGAGCGTCAGACGGAAACTTTCTTAAGCATAAAGAAATTTTAGAAAAAGAGTTACAAAAAAATAATATATCAATTATAAGCCCACCAATTAGAGCAACCTATGATAGCCCATTTACTCTACCAATGAATAGAAGAAATGAGGCTATGTTTAAAGTAGAATTAAATTGAAGAAATCAAAATTTAAATCAATGGTATTATCTTGTATAGATCCAAGATTTCAACATATAGTCCACAATCATTTACAGAAAAAAAAATTAATAGGAAAATATAGTGCTTTTACAATTGCAGGCGCAGCTGTTGGGGTTACACATAATAAATTTAAGCAATGGCATAAAACGTTTTATGATAATTTAGGAACCTCTATTGAATTGCATAAAATAGAAAAATTAATTGTTATTAATCATAAAGATTGTGGTGCTGCCAAAATTGCAAATGGAAAAAAAGAATTTACCCCAGCCAATGAAAAAAAAATTCATAAAGAGTCGTTCTCAAAAATTAAAAAACAAATAAAAAAAAAATTTCCAAAATTGAAAGTAGAATTAAATTTAATTTCTTTGGATAGTAAAATTTCTAAATTCTAATTATTGATTTCTTATTAGAGGATAAACTTTAGGATTTAGATATTTTAAATTTGTTAGCAATATTAAAATTAAAGTAACAAAGCCAATTGAAAATCCTAAATAAATTAAAACTTTAAAGTCAAACATCCATACTAGCTCAAAAATATTTTCCATAATAAATTTTGAACCAATCACTGCAAAAAATATTGCAATTAAAATTACAGATTTAAAAATAATGATGAACTCAATTAGCGACGAAAAAACAATTTGTTTTTTTGAAAAACCTAAAATTTTAAAGACTAAATTTTGATATTCTTTAACTTTTCCTTGAACCATAATTGCGCTCGAAATTACGATTAACCCTATAACAATAGTTACCGCTGAAATTAAAGTAACTGCAATAAATACTTTATTCAAAACAGCTGTAACTTTAGATAAATAATCTGCAATTTTTATCATTGATAAACTCGGCATGATTTCAAGCATTTCGGTTTCATCAAATTCATTTGAATTAAATTTTGCAGTAGCTAAATATTCATAAGGTATGTTTTTTGCAAATTGAGGATTAAATAACATGGCAAAATTGATACTTAAATCACGATAATCCACTTCTCTAAAATTAATGACCTCTCCTTCAATTTCACGTCCATAAACATTTAAAGTGAAAATATCACCTAGCTGAATGTTAAAATCTCTAGCAACTTTTGCATCTAGAGATATTTGAAGTTGATCTGGGTTTGATAAATCCCACCATTTACCCTCTAAAATTGGATTATCTTCAGGTATATTTTCCACCCATGAAGATCTTCGTTCGCTACCAATTACCCAGTAACTATCATTATCTGGTTTAATATAAGTGTTAGGATCCACACCATTAATTTTTACAATTCCAGAGGATACCATTGGCACGATTTCTATAGATGCATTTGGATCCATATTTAAAATACCTTGTTCAAATTTCTCTCTTTCACTTTTTTGAATACCGACAAAGAAATAATCAGGTGCAATATCAGGAATAGATTTCGCAATTTCTCTTTGAAAATTTGTACCAACTAAAGCTAAAGTTAATAACAAAGTAACCCCTAAGCCAAGAGACATAACTGTAATAGGAGTTATACTTTTTGTTTGGGTAATATTTTTGATTGAAACTTTTAAAGAAATTATTGGACTAGATTTAAATCTTTTTAGAAAAAAAATGATTAATTTTGAAAGTAAGAAAAATACAATTAAACAGACAAAAAAAGCAGCAAAGTAACCCAAACTGTAAGAAGGTTGTTCAGATCCAATCGTGAATAATAAAATTAAGATAGATAACAAAACAAAGCTTAGAACAACTGATCTCTTAGAATAAAAAAATTGAAGGTTTTGGAATACATTTCTAAATAAATTAGACGCTTTAACTTGATCAATAGAGCTAATTGTTGGAATAGAAAAAATTACAAGCACCAATAATCCTACTAAAAATATTTTTAAAAAATTCAGCAATGAAAACACTGGATAAACATTCAATCCTAATCCATCAGATAAATATTTATCTGCTATTGGTACAATTAAAAAACTCGATCCATAAGCAAAAACAGTGATGATAAATAAAAGTATAAATAACTGCAGATAATATAGTGTTTTAATATTGCCCGAATAAAAGCCAACCGCTTTTCGCACAGCTATCGACATGTTGTTTTGATTAATAAAAGACAGCAAAGTATTTGCTATACCAATACCCGCTATTAACATTGCACTGATAGAAACAAGGGATAAAAATTGAGAAAAATTATTAATAATTCTTTTTATACCACTTGCAGAATTTTCAGGATATCTAAGTTTAACTTTTTGATCGTCTTTAAAAATTTCTTCAATTCGTTGTTCAATTTCTTCTGTCTTATCATTTTCATTAAACTTTACTTTGTATTCATAGTTTAAAAAACTTCCAATACCATTAAGCTTTAAAATTTCTAAAGTTTGTTTACCTGCTAAAGCCCAATCGCCAAATGCAACAAATCCACTTACATCTGGTACTGATTTAATAATTCCAATTACTTTAAAATTTTGATCTTGAACTTTTACGATTTCATTAATTTTAATATTTAGAGTTTTTGATAAACTTTCATTGATAAGAATAGTATTAGCTTCTTTTTGCATTCTTTCATAAGCACCAATTGGCTCATAAACAACATTTCCATATAAAGGATATTTTTCATCCACAGTTTTAATTCTAGTAAATAATGATTTATTTTTTTCTCTGCCAGTAGTTGAAAGCATAGTACTGAACTCAATCATTTGAGAAACAGTTGCAAAATCTTTTACTTGGTTAACTAGATCTAAATTTCCCTGATTACGATTGTAATCAATCTCTAAATCTCCACCTAAAAGTGCTTTGGCGTTATCATTTAGTTCTTTTTTAAGACTATCTTCAATTGTGAAAATAGCACTTAAGATAAAAAGACTTATAAATAGCGTAACAATAATACTAGAAATTTTATGATAATTTCTGCTTAAGTCTTTTAAAGCATATTTAAAAATCAAATTAAATTCTGAAGGATTATTTAATTTTTCCATCTTTAATTTTTATTTTTCTTTTAGCTTTATCTGCAAGCTTAGGATCATGAGTTACCATGATTAAAGAAGAACCTTCTTCTTTTACATACTTAAATAAAATATTTGCAATCATGATTGAATTTTCAGTATCTAAGTTTCCTGTAGGTTCATCAGCCAAGATTAATTCAGGCTTCATAGCAATTGCTCTAGCGATAGCAACCCTTTGTTGTTCACCACCTGATAATTGACTTGGTAGATTATTTAAACGATGTTTTAAACCAAAACGATCTAATAAAACCTTTGCTTCTTTTTCTGGATTTTTAAAATTATTAAGTTCAAGCGTTAAAGCAACATTTTCTACAGCTGTGTAATTAGGAATTAAATAAAACGATTGAAATATTATTCCAATATTTTTTTTTCTTATCTCAGATACCTCATCTTCGCTAAGGTCTGTTATTTCTTGATCATTAAAAATTATTTTACCAGAGGTTGGTTTTTCTAAGCCTCCAATTAACATGATTAAACTTGTTTTACCTGAGCCACTTTCTCCAACTACTGAAACAGTTTCTTTTTTCTTAATAATTAAATTAATATTCTTTAAAACACTGATACTATCTTTACCAGTTTGGTATTTGAGATTTATTTTTTTTAATTTAAGAAGAGCACTCATGAATAAAACTATATTTATTAAAATTTTGATATTCTTTCTAGTGCACATAAACGCAAGTGCAATAGAAAAGGTAGTTTTATTCGGTGATAGTTTGATGGCTGGATATGGATTACCTAAAGAACATCATTTATCAGTAGTTTTAGAAAACGATCTTAAGCAAAATGGTTTAAACATAAAAGTCATTAATGGAAGTGTCTCAGGAAGTACCTCATCAGGTGGTTTAAATAGAGCTGATTGGAGTTTATCAGAGCCAGGAATAAATTTAATTATTTTAGGATTAGGAGCAAATGATATGCTTAGAGGAATTCAACCAAAGGAAACAGAAAAAAATTTAGAACAAATAATAAAAGTCGCTCAGAATAAAAAAATTAAAATTATTTTAGCTGGAATGGTTGCACCAGATACTCATGGAGAAAAATATAAAAAAGAGTTCGATGCTATTTATCCAAAGTTATCAGAAAAATATAATTTACCATTAATCCCATTTCTTCTTGAAGGTGTGGCACTTAATCCAAGTTTAAATCAACAAGATGGTATACACCCCAACAAAGATGGAACAATTAAAGTAAGTGAAACAATTAAAAATAGTATTATTAATATAATAAATTAAATAAAAATTTTCCTATTAATATTTAGTTTATTAAATTGCTTTAGTCTTGCTCTAGCTCAAAATACAAATATTACTTTAAATTCCGATTTGAGCCTAAATTGTAAATTTGAAAAAGTAATTTTAAAAAATCCAGATCATAACTTTGTATCTTTCACAAAAGATCAAATTAAAAGAAAAAATATTAATAAGTTAATAATAGAGTCTAAAACACCAGATATTCTAAATGTTAAAAATTTATCAGAATTTTTTAATAAAATTGATTTAGAAGTTAAAATTTCGAATAAGGATATATTCTTAATTCAAGCGTTCGATAAAGAAAGGAATTATTCTGAATCTGGAGTCTATACTAGAAAAACAGGCGAACTTATTCACGAAATCACAACTAATATAAAACAAGAGGAAAAAGAAAAAGATATTTCTTTTTATAGTTGTAAAAATAACAACAAAGATACTTAAGACCAAAGACTCTAATTCTAATATTTGATAATATCTAACTATGAAGAAGTTATTCTTAGTATTTTTGTTTTATTTATTTTCACAGGTTAGCTCTTTAGCAAACGAAAGAGACACTAGATTAAACCAATTGTTTAATGACTTAAAAGCAAATAAATCAAAAGTAGCTTTTATAATTGAACAAGAAATTTGGGCTTTATGGATGACACATCCAACAGATGAAAAACTTACTGCAAGATTAGAAGAGGGCTCTCAATTTGTGAGAGATCAAAACTACATTAAAGCAAAAGATATTTTTACTGAAGTTATTAATCTTGATCAAAATTGGGCTGAAGCCTGGAATAAAAGAGCAACTGTGCTTTATATACTAGGAGAATTTCAAAAATCTCAAGATGATATAGATCAAGTATTAGCCTTAGAACATAGACACTTTGGAGCTCTAGCAGGACAGGGTTTAGTAAATATTCAACTTAAAAATTATGAAAAAGCTATTAGAAGTTATGAACAAGCGCAAGAAATTTATCCTGCAATGAGATCACCAAAAATAATGATTAAGCAAATAGAAGAATTAATGAAACAGCAAACAATATAATGTGTGGAAGATACGTAGTAAAAAACCCAGTAACAAAAACAAATAAATTAGTTAAATCTGCAATTCAGGTTGAAGATACTGAAAACTATAATGCTCATCCGTATCAGAAACTACCTGTAATAAAAAAATATAAAAATGGAAATACTTTAGAAAATCTACAATGGGGCTTGGTACCTAGTTGGGCTAAAGATAAAGATTTTAAAGCTTTAATTAATGCAAGGTTAGAGACTATTGATGAAAAAGTTTCTTTTAAAAAACTGATTAAAAATAACCGATGTGTAGCAGTTGCAGATGGTTTTTACGAATGGAAAAGGGAAGAGAAAGAAAAAACTCCTCATTATTTTACACGTGAAGATACAAACCCTATTTTTTTTGCTGGTATCTTTGAAAACGACCAGTTTTGTTTGATTACTGAGGAAGCAAAAGAGAATATAAATGAAATCCATCACAGACAACCAGTTATTTTAAATCAAGCTGATATTAATCGTTATTTAAATTTAGAATTACAAGGCTCTGCATTTTTAAAAGAACGTAAAACTCCTAATTTAATTTTTCATGAAGTATCAAAAGATGTAAATAAGCCTACAAATAATAGTGCTTCTTTAATTCAAAAGATTTAAAATAAATAAATAATATTATATAAAAAAATTAAATTAATCTCTAAAATTAACAAATTCTATAGGAAGACCAATATCAATAGATTTTATTATAGAAATTGCTTCTTGAAGTTCGTCTTTCTTTTTACCATCTATTCTTAATTCATCACCTTGAATTTTAATTTGAATTTTAAGTTTAAGTTTTTTGATTTCAGCAATAATTTTTTTAGCATTTTCTTGGCTAATACCTTCTTTTAGCTCACTTACTTGTCTAATAGATCCTCCAGAAGCTCCTTCAGAGCTATTAACTTCTAATATTCTAGGGTCTACTTTTCTTCTAACTAAATGGGTTTGTAACAATTCATTTACCTGCTTTAATTTTAATTCATCAGATGCATTGATAGTTACCGTTTTATCTTTTCGCTCAATTGATATATGAAGCCCTTTAAAATCATACCGATTATTAATTTCTCTAAGACAATTAGCTAAAGCATTATCAAATTCTTGATAATTAATTTTGCTTATTACATCAAATGAAGGCATATTAATTTATATAATAATCTAATTTTAAATAAATAAAACTAAAGATATTATTGGGTAAAATTTTTAGGAGGTATTGATGTTAAAAGTTTATTTGGCTGGAGAAATTCATACTAATTGGCGTGATGAAATTATTAATGATTGTAAAAGACAAAATTTAGATATCGAATTTTCATCACCTGTTACAGATCATAAATCTTCTGATGATTGTGGTGTTGAAATCTTAGGTCATGAAGAAAATAATTTTTGGAAAGATAGAAAAGGTGCAAATATTAATTCAATAAGGACTAAAAAATATATTAAAGACTGTGATGTAGTTATTGTAAAATTTGGTGAAAAATACAAACAGTGGAATGCCGCTTTTGATGCTGGATACGCATCTGCTTTAAATAAATCAATTATTATTATTCAAAATGAGGACCATCAACATGCTTTAAAGGAAATTGATGCAGCAGCATCAGCCGTTGCCTCAGACCAAAAACAAGCAGTTCGAATATTGAAATATGTGCTCCTTGGAACACTTGACTATTAAATAAACTATAATCTTTTTAATTTAAAATTTTAAATAAAGACAAAAAGACACAATATTTTTGATGATTGTTAGGTTGTGAACAATTTAATATTCATTTAGAATATAAATATGCTTAGCTATATAATTCCATTTTTAATTTTAATCTTAGTCGTAGTATTTATTCATGAATATGGACACTATTACTTTGCAAGAAAATATGGAGTAGGTGTTACTGATTTTTCCATTGGATTTGGTAAAGAATTATTTGGTTGGGATGATAAATATGGAACTAGATGGAAAGTTTGTGCTATTCCCTTAGGTGGATATGTTAAATTTTTCGGTGATCGTAACGTATATTCTCAAGCTGATCACCAAGAAATTTTAGATAAATATAACGAAGAGGAAAGAGATAAATTATTTATTTTAAAACCATTATATCAAAGAGTATTAATAGTTTTTGGCGGCCCTTTAGCGAATTTTTTATTAGCTTTGGTAATATTTTTTTCAATTTATACTTTTATAGGTAAAGATTTTACTCCTGCAGTCATAAATGAAGTTCAAAAAGATAGTCCTGCAATGGCAGGTGGACTAAAAACTGAAGATATAATTTTAGAGATAGATGGCAATGAAGTTAAAAGTATTATGGAAGTTTCTAAATTTATCACTATGTCGACTGGTGATTTTATAGACTTTAAAGTTAAGCGTTCTTACGATGAATTAATTTTAAAAATTAAGCCAAATATAGTTGAGGGTGATGATGGACTAGGAAACAAAATTAATAAAAGAATGGTTGGTATTAAGCTTGGTGCCTATAATAATAAAGTTAACCATGTTAAATTAGGACCAGCTCAAGCTTTATATTATGCAGGCTATGAAGTTTATTTTGTAAGTGTTTCCTCACTTAAATACATCGGAGGAATGATTTTAGGTAAAGCAGATACATCTCAATTAGGAGGTCCAATTAGAATTGCTAAAATTTCTGGACAAGTTGCAACGTTTGGAGTGTTAGCTTTCATTAGCATGATGGCTTATATTTCAATAAGTTTAGGACTTATTAATCTATTTCCAATACCAATGTTAGATGGAGGACATTTAATGTTTTATGCTTTTGAGAAAATTTTAGGCCGACCTTTATCTCAAAAAACTCAAGAAGGTTTTTTTCGAATCGGATTGTTTTTGTTGCTATCATTGATGTTTTTCACCACATTTAATGATCTAAAAGACCTGGGTTTATTTAGATAATTCACATTTTTTAAAGTTAAAAAAAGTCAATAAAACCAATGTTTATTTATGTTTTTACAATATATTGTGTGTTTTAAAAAACTAAACACTAAAAAAAAGCTTGATTTATCAACGTTTATGAGAAGTATAAATAATAACCAACAAAACCGGAGCTAAAATGAACAAAAAACAACTAATTGCTAAGCTTTCTGGCTCATTAAATTTGAGCAAAGCAGATGCTGAGCGAACTTTTGATACAATTACCAACACTATTTTAGACGCTCTAAAAGGTGATGACTCAGTAAAAATTGCTGGGTTTGGTACTTATAAAGTTGCTAAAAGAAAAGCAAGAGTTGGAAGAAACCCAAGAACGGGTGAGCAGATTCAAATCGCTGCTTCTCAAAAGGTAAAATTCTTACCAGCCAAAGCTTTAAAAGAAGTATTCAACAGATAATATTTTTTTTTAACAGCCCTAACGTTTTAAAAACACGTTCAGGGCTGTTACTATATGCAAAAACTGCATAGCCACTTTTCCTAATCAGCGTTACTTTTAAATTTAATTAAAACTATAAGACATTACTTAACAAGTGGAGGTCTTATGACTAAATTTTTAAAAAAAATGTCCGCGCCAATTCTTAGTTTGATATTTTTATTAAACATGAGTAGTGCGGGAATGGCAGAGACAACAGTTTCTGCTGAAGTTCAAGCTATATTCAACTCACTACTATTTTTAATGTGTGGTTTCATGGTCATGTTCATGGCAGCAGGTTTTGCAATGCTAGAATCTGGTATGGTAACTTCCAAAAGTGTTTCTGTAATTTGTGCAAAGAATATTGGTCTTTACTCAATTGCTGGAATTATGTTTTGGTTATTTGGATATAATTTAGCGTATGGTATACCTGAAGGTGGATATATTGGAACATTCACTCCTTGGTCTGATGCAAGTTCAGTAGATACTGGATATGCCGATGGATCTGACTGGTATTTTCAAATGGTTTTTTGTGCAACAACAGTTTCAATTTGTTCAGGTGCAATGGCTGAAAGAGTAAAACTTTGGCCTTTCTTTCTTTTTGCAGCTATCTTATCTGGAATTATTTATCCAATCGTTATGGGTTGGCAATGGGGTGGAGGCTGGTTAGCAGAACTAGGCTTCTCTGATTTTGCTGGTTCTACATTAGTACACTCAACAGGTGGTGCGGCTGCTTTAGCAGGTATCATGTTGTTAGGTGCTAGATATGGAAGATTTGACAGTAAAGGTGAGGCGAAAGCTATAAAACCTTTTGCTGCTTCCTCAATTCCATTAGTAACAGTTGGAGTATTTATTTTATGGTTAGGTTGGTTTGGATTCAATGGTGGATCTCAATTAGCTATTGGAACATTCGATGATGCTGTGGCTGTATCAAGTATTTTTATCAATACTAATCTTGCTGCTGCTGGTGGTGTAATGGCCGCTGCAATAATCACAAGATTAATGTTTGGTAAAACTGATGTTATTCAAATGTTAAATGGAGCAATTGGTGGTCTTGTAGCTGTAACAGCTGAACCATTAGCACCATCGCCATTAGCAGCTATTTTCATAGGTGCTGTAGGTGGTTTAATCGTTGTATTTGGAACGAAATTACTTTTTAGTTTCAAACTTGACGATGTTGTAGGTGCAATCCCTGCCCACATGTTTGCCGGAATATGGGGAACATTGGCAGTGCCATTAACAAACAGTGATGCTTCGTTCAGCGCACAATTAATTGGTGTGTTGTCGATTAACATCTTTGTATTTGTGGTGTCATACATTGTGTTCTCAATTATGAAGGCTACTTTTGGAATTAGGTTAAGTAAAGAGGCCGAAGCTAAAGGTACTGACGTAACTGAAACAGGTGTAATAGCATACGCAATACGAGACTAATTGTATGCAATATAGAGGCTCTTCGATCTCCATGTCGTTATCTCATTGAAGAGCCTCTAATACAAAGAATTAACTATAATCTCTCTCTCTAGTTAGTTAACTAAAGGCCCCTTTGAAATAAGGGGCCTTTTTTTTTATTTTTTTATAATATTTTGGAGAGTTTTTAACACTTCCTTAGCATGGTCTTTTACTTTTACGTTATCCCAAACTTTAAGTATTTTGCCTTTTTTATCGATTAAATAAGTCGATCTGATTATACCCATAAATTCACGGCCCATAAATTTTTTCTTACCCCAAACTTTATACTTTTTAAGAACTTTTAATTCTTCATCAGCAAGTAAATCGAATTTAATTTTGTATTTATCTCTAAATTTATTATGACTTTTTAAATTATCTTTAGAAATACCCATAATTTCACAGTTCAACTTTTTAAATTTTGGAAGCAATTTATTAAAATCATTTGTTTCAATCGTACACCCTGGAGTATCATCTTTAGGATAAAAATAAATAATTACATAATTTCCTATTGAATCTTTAAGGGAGTATTCTTTTTTATTTGTAGATGGTAATTTAAAAATCGGTGCTTTTGTATTTTCTTTAATCATTTATTTCGTTCTCCTCCCAAAGTTTTTTGTAATCAATTAATGGTGACAAGCCGTAACTTGAGTTAATATTTGTTAGATGTAGTGATAAACTTTTTATGGGAGAAATACAAATTTCTTTTGAATAAATTTCATTTAAGTATTTTTCAAATGGATCATGTCTGTCTAGACAATTCTTATAAAAGTTATCCCAATATTTATTTAATAAGTTTTTAGTTGTCAGGAAGGTACATAATGTTTTATCTACAGTTCTCCAATGACGTTTATTTCCAATCAAAACATTTGTTTTTTCATTATTCATATAAAGATAAGGGTAATCAGATGGACACATAAAAATATCCTTATCTATTTGTGATGCAATTCTTTCATAAGAAGCCACCATTTCCTCCAACATTGGTTCAAAATGTATATAATCATCCTCAATAAAGAAAATTAAATCTTCACCAGCATCTTTTCCAATCTCAAAACTTTGAAGTAAACTTGCAAGATTTGCAAAAGTTTCTTTATTTTTTTGTGCTGATATTTTTTTTTTATATTTTGAGTAATCTAAATTAATTATCTCTATATTATTTCCATGAATTACTTTTTTAATTATATTAAGGTTTTCAGTACTTGAATTATCATCAATAATTATTGCTTTAACATTTATGTTAGAGTGTTTGTTTTTTAAAAATTTAATTGATTTAATCAGTGAATTTAATGATCTTTTGGTATATTCAATTTTTGGATACTCAAATAACCTTTTTCTATTTTGATCCCAAATCTCAATATCTGTATTCATCCTTAGAACAATTAGTATTGAATTAACTTTTTTTGTAATTTTGACTTCACCCAAAGGTAAAACTATTGATTTTTCATTCAAAATTGACAGTTCTTCATTTAATTCCTTTCCCAATGTTGGGGAAGAGAAATTATTTTGATCTAAAATTTCATAACCTAAAAATTTACAGATTTTGATAAAAAATTTTTTCATAATGTGTTATACGTTTTATAATATTATGGTCATTAAATCATTACAAACTCTAGTTAATGAAACTTTAAAAGAGATTAAAACAATTAATACAGATGAAGCTTATCAAATGGTCCAAGATAAAAATTGTAATCTAATCGACATTAGAGAAAGTAATGAACTAGAAAATACAGGAAGCGTAGAAGGAGCAAGTCATATCCCAAGAGGAATGCTTGAAGTATATTTAGATCCTAATAGTCCAGTATTTCAAAATGGACAAATAGACCAAGATAAAGAATTTGTTTTATTTTGTGCTGGAGGTGTAAGATCAGCTTTAGCTGTAAAATCATTAAAAGATATGGGATATCAAAAAGTATCACATATTGACGGTGGGTTTGGCTCTATAGCTAGCAGCAAATTTAAAATAATTTAATTAGCAGTAAATTCTTCTAAAGCATATTCAAGTCTATCTTGTCCCCAAAAAATTTTATCATTGACTATAAAGGTTGGAGTTCCAAAAACTTCTTTTTGAAAAGCATCAGTAGTTAATTTAATCAATTGATCTTTAACTGATTGTTCTTTTATAGATTGAAAAAATTTTTCACTATCAATATTTAAATCTCTTATTAATTTAGATACATTCTCAATATTTGATAAGTCATGATTATCTTTCCAATAAGCATCAAAAAAACAATTCAAATAATCGTTTTGCTTATCCTTACTAACACTAATATATCCTCTCATAATATTTAAAGAATTTATTGGAAAATTAGAATTCCATTTGAATTCAATGTTGTTTTTTTTAGATACCAAATTGCAATCGTTAATATTGTTTCTCAATTTATATTTATTAAAAGCAGGAGAATCAATTCCAGCTAGCTTATGAAGACCTCCTAAATAAATTGGTTTGTAATTAAATGTTATATTTTTATGTTTAAGAATTTTTTTGTGCGCGATGTATGCATATGGGCTAATTATATCGAAATAAAAATCTATATGATTACTCATATAAACTAATTCTTTTTGCGTAAAAAATTCTAATTATCCAGTATAAAAATAAACCTATAGGACCAATTAAATAAGTCACAATTAATGGCACCGCCATCAAAACTTTGTTTATAGAAAACTTTTGAGAATCTTTAACAATCCAACCACCAATAAATAAATTTATTGCTATGAAATGAGTCCAAAAAACCATTATATACAAATGGTCTTCAAACAACCTAGAAAGCTCACTCAGACCGAGGTAAAGAGAGAAATTTCCATCAAAATCGTAACCAATTAAATAAGATTTATATAAAATGAAGATATAAATACCGCTTAGTATGAAAAAAGGAAAAATTGATGTTACAAAAATTCTACTTAAATGTGATTGAGGAAACACTATTAAGATAAACCAAAAAGGTAGAACTCCAAGGTTGATCCACATGTAAAGTGTCTCAATTGTGAAATAAGTATAAATTTGTTCAATCATTTAGATATATTATATTAAATCTAACAATGATTCCTATAAGAAATAGAAAAAAAACGCTTCAGGTGACTGTCGATGAGATGCGTAATTTTGCCTTTGCTTATGTTGAAAAGTATGCTCCTTCAAAACAACAACTCAAAACTTATTTATTAAAAAAATACATGAAACTATCAGCATCTGATGTAAGAAAAAAAGATTTAAATAAATTGATTGATATTGTTTTGTCTGACCTAGAAAAAAACAGATTTATAAATGATCAATTTTATTCTGAAAGTAAAGCTAAAAGTATGATTCAAAGAGGAAACTCAATTAATAAGATTAGAAATTATTTAATTGGAAAAGGGATTAACGAAACATTTATCAAAGATACAGTTGAAAAAATTAAGGAAGATAATTCTGATCAGGATTTTTTTTCAGCAATAAAATTATGTAAAAAAAAAAGAATTGGTCCAGCAAGAGCGGAGGATAATAGAACTTTATTTTACAAAAAAGATATATCTCTACTTGCAAGAAATGGATTTGATTTTGAAACATCTAAAAAGGTAATGGATATAGAAAAAGATGAATATCTAAAAATAATAAATCTACTTTGAATTTTTATCTTTTTCTTCTTTAACAAGCTGATTTATTTTATTTCTTATGTAATTTTTTACGAAAACAAATACTAACAATCCAAAAATTGATACTGAAACAATAATTATCAATATTATTCTTAATTGTTCATCCATTATAAAATATTTTTATTTTTCAAAATTATACTTGGATTTTTTAAATCTTTTTTACCGTACAAAATTTCATTTCCCTCAAAATCAGTTATAGTTCCACCTGAATGTTCTAAAATTGCATGACCAGCTGCTATATCCCACTCATATGCTCTGGGTTCAGCAACATAACCATCGTATTCACCAGCAGCAATGACACAGAATTTTAAAGAACTTTTCATTTTAGTATTTTCTTTTACTCCTAAATCATCATAAATTTTTTGAATTTCAGGCTTTATTTTAGTTGAGTACGAAATAAATTTTAAATTTTCTGTTTTTTTAGTAGGTAAATTATTTAAGTTTATTTTTTTACCATTGCTAAACTCAAAAGCATTACCTTTTTCAAATGAATAAAACATTCTTTTTTTTGCTGGAGCATTTATTAATCCAGCAACAGGTCTATTATTAATAATCAAACCAGCATTGATGGTAAATTCTTCTAAATTATTAATATAATCATATGTTCCATCAATAGGATCAACTAGCCAGAAATCTTTTAAATTTAGGTTATCTTTATTTTCAGAGGTCTCCTCTGAAATGATAGGTAAATTTGGAGTAACCTCAGAAATTTTTTTTGATATAAATTTATTTACTTCTAAATCACCATTACTTACCGGTGTATTGTCTGATTTTATTTTTTTTATCAAACCTTTGTTTCTCAATTCTATAGCTAAATCTCCAGCCTCTAAAAAATTATCAATTAAATTTTCAACAATCTCTTTTAAGTTCACCTTCATTTTCCTAATTTTTTTAATTCAACGTTTTTTGCGTTAATCACTTTTTTTCCAGCATTTTCAAAATTAACTGTCACTTTATCGTTAATTATAGATTGCACTTGCCCAATTCCCCATTCTTTTTTTTGAGGATTAGTGACTTTGTCACCTGGTTCATAATCTAAAATCATTTAATTTAACTTATATTGTAAATAAGTATAAATACCACCTTATGAATAAAGATTTGAATTCTATTGGTTTAGATAAAAAACCTTCAGGTACCACCGTAGTTGTTGCAATGTCGGGTGGAGTAGATTCTTCCACTGTTGCAGGAATTATGAAAAAGGAAGGTTATAATGTAATTGGTATAACTCTAAAACTTTATGATGATGGTAAAGAAGTAGCTGTGTCTAAACAGTGTTGTTCGGGTCAAGATATAATGGATGCTAAACGTGTTGCACATAAGTTAGGTATAGAACATAAAATTTTATATTATCAAGATAAGTTTAAACAAGGTGTTATAGATAATTTTGTTGAGAGTTATTTAAAAGGTGAAACTCCAATTCCATGTGTTCAGTGTAATCAAACTGTAAAATTTAAAGATTTATTTGAAGTTTCAAAAGAACTCAAAGCGGATGCGTTAGTTACAGGCCATTATGTAAAAAGTATTACAGAAAATAAAACTACAAACATGTATAGAGCAATAGATGAAAATAGAGACCAAAGTTATTTTTTATTCAACACAACTAGAGAACAATTAGATTATTTAAGATTTCCCTTAGGTGGAATGTTAAAAGACAAAACTAGAGAAATTGCAAAAAATCTCGATTTAAACGTTGCAGATAAACCCGATAGTCAAGATATCTGTTTTGTTCCAAATGGTGATTATGCTTCAGTAATACAAAAGTTCAGACCAGGCTCCTTTCAGAAAGGAAATATAAAAAATTTAAATGGTGATGTAATCGGTGTTCATGATGGAATTATTAATTTTACAATTGGACAACGTAAAGGCATCAAAGTTTCGGATAAAGAAGCTCTTTATGTATTAAAGATTAATTCTGACAAGAATGAAATAATAGTTGGGCCCAAAGAAGAGCTTGGAAAAAAAACAATTTCTTTAAAGGAAATAAATTTATTAACCAATAAAGAGGATTTAAATCAAGATATATTTGTTAAAGTTAGATCTACTGGAAGTCTATTACAGGCAAAAGTTGATTTTATAGATAATAATAATGCTAAGGTTAATTTATTACTTCCAGAGGATGGAATATCGCCAGGTCAAGCCTGTGTATTTTACCGTAAAGATCAATTTGGCCATAAAGTACTTGGCGGTGGTTGGATTATTTAATTTTTTTTAAAATAAAAAAAAGAAATATAAAATACAAATGTGTTAACAAAAAATAATTCCAAGAAATAATATTCTTAAAATTATTTATTATTTCTACTTCAGATATTGCTAGAGGAAACAAAAATACTCCTAATAAAGTTACAATTACAGAGTAATAAAATAAATAATTTTTTGCTTTTATATTTATTCCTAAAGTATTTTTAAATTTCATAGAAAAAAAAAATTGAGTTAATACTGTAAAAAAAATATAGATAAATATTCCTACTTGTCTAAAAAACCTATAAAGTTTTCCTTCACCTAAAAAAATAATATAAAGTACCAAAAATAAAATAGAGCAGTAAACTAAAAATTTTAAGAATTTTGATAAATTATTTTTGTTTTTTGATAAAAATTCATAATATTTTTTCCAAAAATAATATAGAAAAACAGCATAAATAAACATTAGAGGTTTGAAAAAATATTTTACAGGCTCATATCTTCCAACTCGAGATATGGATGTACACCCCTCAAAATTTGGTATACACCAACTTATCAGGTTTAAATTTGCTGACCAAACAAATGAAATAATTATGGTGATGATAGGTATTAAAAAACAAAGTAAACACAAATTTCTAAGGCTTACCGTCATTAATTTGCTTTAAATTTATTTTTTCTTATTTTTTCTTTTAGCTCTTCTTTTTTTAGACCCTTGTTTTCTTCGGCCTCTATGTTTTTTTGGGTAACTCATCTAATCCTATTTTAATTATATTGACGTTTTTCATGGGATATAGCATTGTCTTAACAACATATCAAATTTATTATGGGTAATTCCTTAAAGACTTTTCTGAAACATTCAGCTAAAGATTTTCATAATCAGTCTGTAAATCCTCCTGTGGTTAGAGCTTCTACTATTATTTTTAAATCCATGCAGGATATTAAAAAAACTCAGAATAAATATTTGAAAAATCCAGTTAGTGGAAATTTTGATTACGGTCGACAGGGAACATCCACAACATATGCATTACAACAAATTTTAAGAAAAATTGAGGAATGCTATAAGGTCTATTTAACACCTACTGGTTTTGGTGCAATATTTCTTGGAGTGTTAAGCGTTGTGAAACCAGATGACGAAATACTTGTTACAGACTCTGTTTACTCTCCTTCACGACTTTTAATAGAAACATACCTTAAAAAATTTAATATCAGAGCATTATTTTATAATCCAAATGATTTAAATGACCTCAAAAAAAAAATTACAAAAAAAACAAAACTCATTTTTGTGGAAAATCCTGGAAGTAATACTTTTGAATTCCAAGACTTATCTAGAATAGTTACTATAGCAAAAAAAAATAAAATTTATACAGCAATAGATAATACTTGGGGAACACCTTATTTTTTAAAACCAATAAAATTAGGTTTTGATATGTCATTTGTTTCTGCAACAAAATATTATTCTGGGCATTCAGATGTAATGGGAGGTAGTTTAGCAATAAGCAAAAGAGTTTTTAAATTGGTTGAACAAACAAGCAAGGTATCTGGGTTGAGATTAGGTCCAGATGATGCATATTTAATTTTAAGAGGAATTAGAACTTTAGATGTAAGATTAGACAAACATCAAGAAAATGCTTTAAAAGTTTCAAAATTTTTATCAAAACAAAAAAAAATAATGAAAGTTTTCTATCCATATAAAAAAGGAAGTCAAAATTATAAATTATGGAAAAAATATTATTCTGGAGCTTCAGGTTTATTAGGATTTAAAATTAAATCAAAAAATAAAAACTCAGTATTAAAATTTGTCAATTCATTAAAACTTTTTGGGTATGGATTTAGTTGGGGAGGTTTTGAAAGCTTAGCACTTTATCAAACACACCAAGCATTAGGTAAGAGAAAATTTACACATGTAAAAAAAGATGAACATATAATAAGGATGCATATTGGACTTGAAGATCCCAAAGACATAATAAATGATATAAAAAAAGCATTAAAATTTATAAAATGAGTTCAGAAAGTTTTACTATTAGCAAAAGAGCACTAATCACTTTAATTGCTGCTTCTATAGTTGTAATTATTTCCTTAGGAATAAGACAGACATTTGGTTTATTTTATTTTGATTTTAATACAGATTTAGATATTTCCATTTCTCATTTTGGTTTTGTTATGGGATTGCAGTTATTACTTTGGGGAGTATTCAGTCCGTTGTTTGGTGTAATTACTGATAAATACGGAGGAGCGGTTGCAATATTTATTGGCTTTGTTTTTTATTTAGTTGGGGTTTTGCTTTTTTATTCTGGCTATAATACCGGAGGTTATTTTACTTTAACTATAGGAGTGATGATTGGAATTGGCTTAGGCTCCACTGCAATAGGTATCCCAGTATCAGTAGTAGCTAAACATTTTCCAGCATCTAATAGAACTATTGCAACAGGAATTGTTACATGTGCAGGTTCATTTGGATATTTTGTATCACCTTTACTTGTAAGATATTCTTTAGTTGAAACGGGCTGGGAGAATACTCTTTTATATTTTTCTCTTCTTTTAGGATTAGGATTAGTGGTAGCTTTGTTTGTTAGTACTCCAAAAATACCTGTAGGAGTTAATCAAGATAATAATCAAACAGCAAGAGAGGCTCTAAAAGAGGCATTTGCAAACAAAAGTTTTATTTATCTCACCTTAGGGTTTTTTGTTTGTGGTTGGCATATTGCTTTAGTAGCAACACACATTCCTACTTATATGGCAGACAAAGGTTTGCCTGACTGGACACCTGCAATGGTTTTAGCTTTGATTGGCGTATTTAATATGGCCGGTACGATTACCAGCGGTTATTTAGCAACAAGGTATAGTAAGAAAAAAATTTTAAGTGCCATTTATCTATTAAGAGGAGTTTCTATAATTTATTTTATTTTCTTACCGCCAAGTATATTTAACTCGGTAGTTTTTGGAGTTACTTTTGGTTTTTTATGGTTATCCACAGTTCCTCCAACAAATGGAATTGTTGCACACATATTTGGTACAAAATATGTTGGACTTTTATATGGAATAGTTTTTGTAAGCCATCAAATTGGTTCTTTCCTAGGAGCATATCTAGGTGGTGTATTTTATGAATTAAACGGAAATTTTGACTATGCATGGTATGGATCTATCGCATTATCATTATTTGCAGGTCTGATACATTTACCTATAATAGAGAAAGCAATTGAAAGAACTCAGCCAGCATAAGTTTAAGTTTAACCCATATTTAGAGGATCTGTATCAATCAGATAAACCTTTAATAATTTATAAAGTAGATGATGGGTATAATATTTACACCGATTTTTCTAAAAAAATTATTCTAACAAAAAAAAATATTCATAAATTTCTTAATTCGTTAGAGAAAAAAAAATATAAAAAAGAAACAGATTTATATCTTGGTTTTTTTGGCTATGAAATTTTATGTAATTTAATTGGTATAAATTTAAAAAATAAAAAAAGGATAAATTTTTATAAAGGAATATTTTATAAACCTGAGACTATAATTAAAATAAGAAAAGATATTAAAGTTATATCTAATATAAAAAAACATACATTCAATTATCAGTTCAACAAAACTCAAATACTAAGTCCTTTCAAGATTAATATTTCTTATGCAAAATATAAAAAAATATTTGAATTATTCTCAAAAAAAATAAGAGAAGGTGAGACCTATCAAATTAAAATTTGTACAAAATATCAAAACAAATCATTAATTAATCCTATTAATTTTTTTTGGAAATTAATGCGTGTTAATGCTTCCCCAGAATCATTTATGATAAAAGATAAGGATTACTCTATAGTAAGTTGCTCTCCTGAAACATTAATTGATAAGAAAAAAAACAAAATAATTACTAAACCAATAGCTGGAACTTTTAAGAAAAAATTATTATCCAACAAAAATATAGCACTTAAATATTTTAAAAATAACGAAAAAGAAACCAAAGAACACAACATGATAGTTGATATGGAAAGAAGTGATTTATCTAAAATTTGTAAACCAGGAAGTGTTAAAATACTCAAAAAAAAATATGTCGAAGAATACAAACATCTTTTTCATTATGTGACTTCAATTGGTGGAATATTAAATAAAAATACAAAATTAATTGATATCATTAAGGCAATGATGCCGGGAGGATCTGTAATTGGTTGTCCTAAAATTAGAACTTTAGAACTTTTAAACAAACAAGAAAAAGAAAGTAGAAATATTTTTACAGGAAGTTTTGGATTTATTAAATTTAATCAAGATATGAAGTTTAATATAATTATTAGATCTATATTAAATTATAAAAATCAATCGGAGATATCTGCAGCATCTGGTGTAGTATTAGATAGTTCACCAAAGAAAGAATTTAATGAAAATTATATTAAAGCAAAATCTTTATTGGAGTTATTTAAATGATTTATATTATAGATCATCAAGACTCTTTTACCTGGAATGTTGTTCATCAATTTGCAAAATTCGATAAAGTAATTTGCTCAAACTATTATGAGTTAAATGATAAATTGATTGATAAATGTGATGTAATCGTTTTGTCACCAGGACCTGGATCACCAAAGGATTATCCTGCCACATCAAAAATTTATAAAAAATATAAAGGAAAGAAAAAAATTATTGGTATTTGTCTTGGTTATCAAATGATTTTACATAATGAAGGTGGCAAAATCATACAACAAAAAAAAATTTATCATGGCTTTCAATCCAAAATAAAAACAAATAATCAAAGTAAAATCTTTAAAAATAATCAACAGTTTAAGGTTGGAAGATATCATTCATTAAAATTAATGGAACCATTTAAGTCGAATTCAATTAAAATAACTATGAGATGTATTAAAACAAACATACCAATGGGACTTGAAGATAATCAAAATAAAATATATGGATTTCAATTTCATCCAGAATCTTTTTTAACAGAAAATGGCAACACTCTTATTAAAAAAATCTTATCAGCTAAGTAATCTTAAAGAAGTTACTTTTAAAGACCTTTGGGGATCTAGAGGTGTATTTACCACAATGAGAATGGTTGGAAAACCTCCTAAGTTAATACTTTTAAAACCGCATATAGAGAATTTAATAAATTCAACAAAGAAATATGGAATAAGAAAAAAACATTTAAAAAATATTATTAGAGATTTAATTAACAAAAATACTTTATACAAAGGTCCTGATAATTTATTTCGTATAGCATTAAATAAAAAATTAATATCAGTCTCAATTAGAAAAAGACCAAAACCAAAGAGTAATTTTAATTTGTTATTGTTTAAATATAAAAGAGTAGAGCCAAATTATAAAAATTTATATTACAAAAAAATATTAGCAAAATTAAGCAAAGTTGATACAACTAAATTTGATATTGCCTTAGTTATAAATGATAACATCTTAGAAACTGGTACTTCAAATTTAGTTTTTGTAAAAAATGGAAAGATTTTTTCACCTAAAAAAAATTGTTATTTTGGAAATACACTTAAATTTATTAGTAAAAAAATTAAAATTAATTTTAAAGATATTTCAATTAAATCAATTAATGATTATGAAGAAATAATTCTTATTGGATCTGGTAAAGGAGTAACATCAGTTTCAAAAATAGATGAACTTAAATGGAAGAGAAGAAAGAGTATTTGCTACACTAAGTTAAATAAAATATATAACTCTATTGTTTAAATATGAAAGATCCAAATAATCCTTGTATATTTTGCACAATCAGAAGAGAAGAACTTCAGTTTGAAAATTATTTAGCGTATTCATCATTAGATAGCTACCCAGTCTCAGAATTTCATAGTCTTATTGTTCCTAAAAGACATGTAGAGACATACTTTGAGCTTACTAATGATGAAATTAAGGCATGTAACGAGTTAATTTTAAAAACTAAAGAAAAAATTTTAAAACAAGATTCCAGTGTTAAAGGTTTTAATATAGGAACAAATGCAGGAAAATCTGCAGGTCAATCAATTATGCATTGTCATATTCATTTAATACCAAGAAGAGAGGGAGATGTAGAGAATCCACAGGGCGGCGTCAGGTCTGTAATTCTAAAAAAACAACATTACGAAAGAAAGTAAATAATTTTTAAGTTGTTATTAAAGACAATTTTATCAATAGTTTTTGTTGATCTGAAGAGTTATCTAGAATAGAAAACTTTAAAATTATTCAAAATAATTTAACATAAGGGTATAATGTTTGAAACAAATCCATTTTCGTTATTATCAGAAGTAGTTCCTGCTGTTGTTATGCAAGGTTTTATAATTGCAATGGTTCTTTTAATTGCTCTTGGAACAATTATCCAGATGATACACCATAAAAATTTAACTTATTTCTTTAACAATGCAAAAAAAGCAAAATTGCAGGCAACAAGAGAGGTTGGAGCTGCTGAAAAGGCAAAAATTATTGCTAAGACTACTGTTTATGACATTGGAACAACATCAGAATTAGGTTTTGGAAAAAGAAGATTAGCACATGTTCTTGGTATGTATGGAACTATAATCTTTTGGATTGCTTCAGCAATGTTAGTGTTTTGTTATACAGGTGCAGATAAAAATTCTTCAACATTGTGGTCAATGCTTTGGCATGTAGGTGCAATACTTACATGTGTTGGTGGATTTTGGTTTTGGTTTTTTTTAAGAGTAGATGTTTCTGCTGAGGCACACCCTTGGTATAGAATTATTAAAGCTGATTTATTTGTTCTAGCATTATTAGCGTGTTCAACTTTTGGACTAGCTTGGTCTTATACTCAATTTAATGGTAAAGTAGGTTTGTCATTCTTATTTTTTACATTGTTTGTTGTTTCAAATTTAGTTTTATTTGGTGGAGTTTATTGGTCAAAATTTGCTCATATGTTCTATAAGCCTGGAGCAGCAATACAGAAAAATTTGGCTGAAGCAGACGGTTCTAGAGATAATTTACCACCCCCTGCGGATGCACCTGAGCAATTTGGCCTAGGAATAAAAAGAGAAGAGCCAAAACATTATTAATATGATAACAAAAAAGGAAAGAAAATAAATTATGTCAACTTTTGTATATATGACTAGATGTGATGGATGTGGACACTGTGTAGATATTTGTCCATCTGATATAATGCACATTGATGAAAACATTAGACGTGCGAAAAATATAGAACCTAATTTTTGTTGGGAATGTTATTCATGCGTAAAAGCATGCCCAAATCATGCAATTGACGTAAGAGGTTATGCAGATTTTGCGCCAATGGGACATAGCGTTAGAGTAAGACGAGAAGAGGAAAAAGGAACTATTTCTTGGAAAATAAAATTTAGAAATGGAACAACAAAAGATTTTGTTTCACCAATAACAACAAAACCATGGGGAAAATTTATTCCTAAACTTGCAGATGGTGAAAAAATAAAACAAGGAGAATTAAATTCACAAAGACTTTACACTGAACCTGAAGGACTAAACATCGATGGTGAACTTCCTGCAGTTCCAAAAGAGTCCTTTAAAAAAGGAGTTTATTACTAATGGCTAAGCACAAAACTCATTACGAAGACTGTGATGTATTAGTTGTTGGTGGAGGTATGGCTGGTACTGGCGCAACTTTCGAGGCAAGGCACTGGGGTAGAGATATGAAAATTGTTTGTGTTGAAAAAGCAAACATAGATAGAAGTGGTGCAGTAGCTCAAGGTCTTTACGCAATTAATTGTTACATGGGTATGCAGTGGGGCGAAAATCAACCTGAAGATCATGTCAGATACGCAAGAAATGACTTGATGGGAATGGTTAGAGAAGATTTAGGGTATGATATGGCTCGTCATGTAGACTCAACTGTTCATATGTTTGATGAATGGGGTCTTCCTATGATGAAAAATGAAGAGACTGGAAGATATTTAAGAGAAGGTAAGTGGCAGATAATGATTCACGGTGAAAGTTATAAGCCAATTGTTGCTGAAGCAGCAAAAAAATCTGCAGACAAAATTTATAATAGAATTATGATTACTCATCTTTTAATGGATGAGGCTCAAGAGAATAGAGTGGGTGGTGCTGTTGGGTTTAATATGAGAACAGGTGATTTCCATGTATTTAGATCAAAAGCAGTAATTGTTGCAGCTGGAGGAGCTTCACACATATTTAAACCAAGAGCTGTTGGTGAAGGTATGGGTAGAACTTGGTATGCTCCTTGGAGTAATGGTTCAGCTTATGCATTACCAATTGCGGCTGGTGCTAAGATGACACAAATGGAAAATAGAATAGTGTTATGTAGATTTAAAGATGGATATGGACCTGTTGGAGCTTACTTCTTGCATTTAAAAACATATACACAAAATGCAAACGGTGAAAACTATGAGAAGAAATGGTACGACCAGACTAAGGAATTAGTGGGTGAATATATAGATCATCATCCAACACCTACGTGTTTAAGAAATCATGCTTTTATTCAAGAAACAATGGCAGGTGGCGGACCAATCCACATGGTTACTACCGAGGCTTTTCAAGATCCACATTTAGAAACTGTTGGTTGGGAAAACTTTTTAGGAATGACTGTAGGTCAAGCTGTTGTTTGGGCATCTCAAAATATTGATCCAAAATATACAAACCCTGAATTAACAACGTCTGAACCATATGTAATGGGTTCTCATGCTACTTGTTCTGGAGCTTGGGTAAGTGGACCAGAGGATTTGTCACCACCTGAGTACTTCTGGGGTTACAACAGAATGTTAACAATTGATGGATTATTTGGAGCAGGTGATACTGTAGGTGGAAGCGCTCATAAATTTTCTTCAGGCTCATTTACTGAGGGTAGATTAGCAGCAAAAGCAGCTGTAAAATACATTGAAGACAAAAAAGCTGAGGGCTTGAAGGTATCAGATGAACAATGTGAGGATTTTAAAGCTAAAGTTTATAAACCTTTAGAAAACTACACAGTTGCTCAAAATGAGATTACTGGAGGAACTGTGTCTCCAAGTTATATCTCACCCATTCAAGGCTTACAACGTTTACAAAGAATAATGGATGAATATGTAGGTGGAATAGCTACAAACTATATGACTAATGCTAATATGTTAAAAAGAGGATTAGAGTTGTTAGCTTGGCTTGAGGAAGATCTTGAAAACGTGGGAGCTGAGGATTATCACCAGCTTATGAGGGCATGGGAACTTAAACACAGAGCTTTGACATCTCAGTGTGTAACAGAACATACTATGTTTAGAGAAGAAACTAGATGGCCTGGATATTATTATAGAGGCGATCATATGAAACTTGATGATGATAATTGGCATTGTTTGACAGTTTCTAGAAGAGACCCTAAGACTGGTAAGTTTAGTATGGAGAAAGTTCCTGTCTACCATATAGTGGATGAGAACGAGAAGAAAAAAGCTTCTTAATAAACTTTTCAAATAAATTTTATGGATATTTTATCTAAAACAGATGATGAGATATTTGAATTAGCCAAACCTATTTGGGATAATTTGGTTAAATCATCTAATCTCAAGGATTATGGTGGTTTCACTAAAGATTTCTCCACTCAAATGCTTTTTGGTGCTAACGAAGTGGAGCTTGGTAAGCAGTGGGCTAATAACAAGCTAATTACTAATCTTAAAGAGACTTTTGAACCGTTTGGATGCCTTAGAAGAGGAGATTATGTAACTGTTTTGATCAAACAGACAAATAAAGAGATTCCAGGAGAGTTCCTTGGAAGGTTGGTCTTAGGGGTCGAAGATGATTTAGTTAAAGTTTTTGGAGCCACTATCTACTAGCCAAAAAAAAATTACTTAATAATAAATAATTGTTTGACAAATTACGTTGTGGGTGTAATGACGGATTTAATGTTACTTTCTAACGTAAAAATTATTAATAAACTCTCAAATTTTAAAACATTATTTATTAAAGCAGGAATCATAGCAAGCCTAACAGCTTACTGGGGAGTGATTTTAGTTGGAACTTTTATCACTTTTAACTAAGTTGTTTTTAAACAACTTTTAAATTTTTTATGGAAGTATTTCTACCGATAGCTCAAGTTTTTGTTAACCCTATCGAGATACTTTTATTAAGTGCAATTGTTGGAGTGCTTTCTGGTTTATTTGGTGTTGGTGGCGGATTCTTAATGACACCTTTTCTTATTTTTTTGGGAATACCTCCTGCGTATGCAGTTGCAAATGAAGCAAATAATATTTTAGCTACATCGGTTTCGGGATCTACTACTCATTATTTAAAAAACACTTTAGATTATAAAATGGGCTCTATGATTGTTGTTGGTGGTATTATTGGAACTTCATTAGGTATTTATACATTTACATATTTTAAAGGTATTGGAAAAATTGATACTGTTATATCCTTAGCTTACATGTATATTTTAGCAATCATTGGTACTTTAATGCTGGTTGAAAGTTTAGGCGAAATAGATAAAGCCAAAAGAAATATAACAGTTAAGAAAAAATTACACGTTCATTATTGGATACATGGTCTACCTTTAAGAATGAGATTTCCAAAATCTAAATTATATGAAAGTATATTTACTCCAATTATTATTGGTTTATTAGTCGGTTTTATTGCTGCGATTATGGGAATAGGAGGAGCATTTATTTTAGTTCCAGCAATGATTTATATAATTAAGATGCCTACAAAATTAGTTCCAGGAACATCTTTGTTTGTAACTATTTTTGTTAGTGTAATTGTTACTTTTCTTCATTCTTTCAATTATGGATCTATAGATTTATTTCTAGTTCTAATGTTGGTAATTGGATCAATTGTAGGAGTTCAAGTTGGTCAAAAATTAGGAGAAAGAATTGATAGTTCTGGATTAAGAGCGTTATTGGCAATTTTATTGTTAATAGTAGGAATAGCTATTGCATATGACACTTTCTTTGCAAATGAAATTACAAATGGAGTTACTATTACAACAAGTTCTGATTTAAACTTCTTTTCAAAATTTATAATTGATTTTTCAAACGAAATGCCTTTCTTTTACGGTTTATTTACAATTATGTTTGCTATTATTTTAGGGGTTGGAGCAGCTCTTATTAGAAGATTTATTTCAAACTTTAGAAAAAAATTAGCAGTTAAATCTTAATTAATATATTTTAAATATAATTCTATAGTCGATATACAAACTGCCCCAACAGTTGCCATGCCTATAAAACCAACAACAAATGGTTTGTAACCCATATTTTTAATTTCTTTTAGGTTGGTAGAAAGACCAATTGCTGCCATCGCCATTGTTAAAAATATTTTTGAGGACAATTGAATACCCTCAATTGTAACCAACCATTTGTAATTATTTGAGTACATTAGATCACCTAAATTTCTAATTATTATCATGGCTACAAAACCCAATACAAAGTAAGGAAAAATGTTTATTATTGAGTATTTCTTTTCTTTAGTTTTTCCTCGATTATAAAGAAATGCAAATAAAGGGATCATGATAATCAAAAAGGTATTCCTTATTAATTTCGTTACTGTTGAGATATTTAAAGTTTCAGGACTATTAAACTGCTGATCATAAATCAATCCTGCAGCTGCAACTTGAGAGGTTTCATGGATAGAGGTTCCTAAAAACAATCCAATTAGTAAAGGCTCACTTTCAAAATAAAAGTTAGCAAAATAAGGATAAATAAGCATCGAAAGTATTCCAAACAATGTAATATTAGCAATTGCATACGACACCTCGTTTTTTTTTGCACCAATAACAGGAGCAGTAGCCATAATTGCAGTAGTACCACAGACAGTGCTCCCTATTGATATCAAGTAAGCCATTCTTGTCGGTATTTTTAATTTTTTAATAAGAAGTTTAATTACTATTAACACACTGATTATACAGATTATAATTAATGGAATTGCTATTTTTCCGAATTCTAAAAATTCAAATGGCTTCAATTGAATACCTAGACAAATAATACCTAGTTTTAGAATATATTTTTGTGTAAAATCTAACCCTTTTAAAAAACTTTCTCTTATTTGAAAAACATTTCCGAAAAACATTCCTAATAAAATAGCAATCATTGCAGTAGATATTGGGCTTTTTTCATATCCCAATAACTCAATACCAATAATATTATTGAAGCCTTGAGATAAAGTGTAAAGAACAAAAGCTAAAATAATACCTGGTATTACTACCAGGTATTTTTTAAAATTCATTTAAGTTTGATATTAATTATGCGCTTCTGTAAAGTTTAGTCATAACAAATTCTTTATGACCCAAAGCTTCAGCACAAGTTAATCTACCGTTTGCTACTCTAAGTGTCGTTTTAATTAATTCATCACCTGCTTCAGATAAATTCATTTCTCTTGAAAGAATTTTTGAAACATCACAATCGATATGCTCCCCCATACCTTTTACAGTTAATGGATTAGCTGTTAATTTAACAACAGGTTCAATTGGATTTCCAACGATATTACCTTGTCCAGTTGGAAATAAATGAATATTAAAACCAGCAGCAGCTTGAAGCGTCACACATTCTGCAGCAGCAGATGATGTGTCCATAAAATATAAACCTTTTCCTTTAGTTGGTTCTTCAGCTGGTTCAAGAACATCAATAAATTTACAATTTCCAATTTTTTGAAAATTACCAAAAGCTTTTTCTTCAATTGTTGTAAGCCCTCCAGCTATATTCCCAGCTGTTGGTTGACTTTCAGAAAGATCATCCGTTGCTTCTTTTAAAATAAAATCATTATAAGAGCTCCAAGTTTTCATAAATTTTTCAGAAGCTTCTTTAGTAGCCCCTCTAGTTGCACAAACTTGTTCTGCACCAGTTAATTCAGATGTTTCACCAAAACATAAATGAACTCCTAATGGCTCAAGTTTGTCCATTAAGTTTCCAACAGTTGGGTTTGCAGCTAGTCCTGAAGTAGTATCAGATTCTCCACACTTAACTGAAATCCATAAATCGCTTAAAGGACATTCTTCTCTTTGTTTTTCTGAAGCCCACATTACAAATTCTTGGGCTTTTTTTGACGCATTCATTGTCGTGCCAATATCTCCTGTACGCTCAATATGAAATCCTTCAACAGGTTTTCCAGTTTTAGCAATTCCATCTACAATTTTTTTTGTCCATTTCGGTTCAATACCAATGACAATTACTGCTGCAACGTTTGGATTACATCCAGTGCCTATCATTGTTCTAAAATGAAGTTCTAAATCTGCACCAAACTGAAGTCTTCCGTAAGAATGAGGAAGAGCGATTGTGCCTTTAATATTATTAGCAACTGCTTCTGCACATGCGTTTGAAATGTCATCAACTGGCAAAATAATTACATGATTTCTTGTTCCGGCTCTGCCGTTTTCTCTTTTATAACCTAAAAAGCTCTTTGGGATTTCCATACTATTACCACTTCTTTGTTTTTACATTGTGAACATGTACATGCTCACCTTTTTTGATTGATTTAACAACTTTACCAATATCGTGACCGTACTTTAAAATAGTATCACCCTCTTTAAGGTCAACCATTGCAATTTTATGACCTAAAGGTATTTCATCTACGGATTGAATATTTGTTGAACTGTCATCTTCCATTATCCAGCAAGCACAGTCCTGTTTAGGAGTGATTTTTTCAATAACAACTACTCCAACGTTGTCTTTTTTATCATGTATAATTATATCTGTTGCCATATCGTGTCGATTTGTTTGTTTGAAATTCGTAAAAACTTATATATTAATCGCACAAATTAACAAACGAATTTTATAAATAGTATAATTACACTTTAGAGAGGTTCTAGTTTTATGACAAAAATGACAACAGAAGAAGCTTTTGTAAAAGTTTTACAAATGCACGGTATTGAACATGCGTTCGGAATTATTGGTTCAGCCTTTATGCCAATTTCAGATATTTTTCCAGATGCAGGTATAACTTTCTGGGATGTTGCTCATGAAACAAACGGTGGTTTAATTGCTGATGGTTACACAAGAGCTACTGGTAAAATGTCAATGGTTATTGCCCAGAATGGACCTGGAATTACTGGATTAGTTACACCAATTAAAACTGCTTATTGGAATCATACACCGTTGTTATTAGTTACACCTCAGGCAGCCAACAAAACAATGGGACAAGGTGGCTTTCAAGAAGTAGAACAAATGAATTTATTTAAAGACATGGTTTGTTATCAAGAAGAAGTAAGAGATCCATCAAGAATGGCAGAAGTACTAAATAGAGTTATAGAAAAGGCTATAAGAGGATCAGCGCCAGCACAAATTAATGTTCCAAGAGATTATTGGTGCCAAGTAATTGATATCGATCTTCCACCAATAGTTAGACTTGAAAGACAAGGTGGAGGAAATGATGCTATAGCTAAAGCAGCTGACTTATTGTCTAAAGCAAAATTTCCAGTAATATTATCTGGAGCAGGTGTTGTTATTGGTGGAGCTATAGAAGCAACAAAAAAACTTGCAGAAAAATTAGACTCACCTGTTTGTTCGGGCTACCAACATAATGACAGTTTCCCAGGTAGTCATCCTTTAGCTGTTGGTCCATTGGGATACAATGGATCAAAAGCAGCAATGGAATTAATTTCAAAGGCTGATGTAGTATTAGCTTTAGGAACAAGATTAAATCCATTTTCTACTTTACCCGGTTATGGAATTGACTATTGGCCAAAGAATGCAAATATTATTCAAGTCGATATTAATCCTGATAGAATAGGTCTGACTAAAAAAGTTACAGTTGGAATAAGTGGTGATGCAAAATTAGTTGCTGAACAAATTTTTGAAAAATTATCTTCAAATGCTGGTGATACTGATAGACAAGGTAGAAAAGATTTAATTCATCAAACTAAATCAGCTTGGTTACAAAAACTTTCAAGTTTAGATCATGAAGATGATGATGAAGGAACAGTGTGGAATAAAGAAGCTAGAGAAAGAGATGCAGATAGAATGTCACCAAGACAAGCTTGGAGAGCAATTCAAGCAGGAATGCCTGATGATGTAATTATATCAAGTGATATTGGAAACAACTGTGCAATTGGTAATGCTTACCCAACATTTGAAAAGCCAAGAAAATATTTGGCACCAGGTTTATTTGGCCCCTGCGGTTATGGTTTTCCTTCCATATTAGGTGCAAAAATTGGTTGTCCGAACACTCCTGTTATTGGATTTGCAGGAGATGGTGCTTTTGGAATAAGTATGAATGAAATGAGCTCATGCGCGAGAGAGGAGTGGCCTGCAATAACAATGGTAATATTTAGAAATTATCAGTGGGGAGCAGAAAAAAGAAATACAACATTGTGGTTTGATAATAATTTTGTTGGAACTGAACTAGATCCAGAATTAAGTTATGCAAAAGTCGCAGATGCTTGTGGATTAAAGGGTGTAAAAGTTAGAACAATGGAAGAGACAACCAATGCAATCAAAGAATCTTGTGAAGACCAAAAGAAAGGAATTACAACATTTATCGAAGTAATTTTGAATCAAGAGCTTGGTGAGCCATTTAGAAGAGACGCAATGAAAAAACCGGTAAGAGTTGCTGGAATTAATAAGACAGATATGAAAAAACAAACTTCTTTAATTTAATTTTTAGGAAAATTAAAATTAGAGATTTTTTAATGAATGAGAATAAAAAAAATCACTATAAATTTTTTAAGCTTTACAATTAAAACCATCTCAACATTTGTTATAGCAATTTTCTTTTTTGTTTTTATCACCCCAATAGGAATAGTAATAAGATTGTTTAAAAAAGATTTACTAAATTATAAATTTAATAAAGATAAATCTTATTGGATAAAAAAATCAAATTTAAAAAATAATATGAAAAAACAATTTTAAGTGACTACTATATTAGGTATATCAGCATTTTATCATGATAGTGCTGCAACCATTATAAATAATGGTCAGATAATTGCTGCAGCTCAAGAAGAAAGATTTTCCAGAATAAAGCATGATGCTAGTTTTCCAAAAAATGCAATTAATTTTGTTTTAAATTATTCAAATTTAAAAATAAGCCAGATCGATCAAATAGTTTTTTTTGAAAAACCACTGCTTAAATTTGATAGACTTTTAAAAACTTATTTAGCTAATGCTCCATTTGGTTTTGAATCATTTAATAAAGCTATACCATTGTGGATTAGAGAAAAAATTTTTCAAAAAAAAATTTTATATAAGAATTTAAGAAAATTAGATTGTGATTATAAATCTGATAAAAATATTTTTTTTTCTAATCATCATTTAAGCCATGCAGCAAGTGCTTTTTTCCCTTCACCTTTTGATGAAGCTATAATTCTTACTGCCGACGGAGTTGGAGAGTGGGCAACTACAACTGTAGCAATAGGAAAAAATAATAATTTAGAAATAAAAAAAGAAATTCACTTTCCACATTCGCTTGGACTTTTTTACTCAGCGTTTACATACTATACTGGATTTAAAGTTAATAGTGGAGAATATAAACTTATGGGATTAGCTCCTTACGGAGAGCCTATTTATGAAAATAAAATCAAAAAATTAATTGATATTAAGGAAGATGGAACATTTAGATTAGACCAAAGATATTTTAATTATACAACTGGACTTACAATGATTAGTGAAAAATTTGTTAATTTGTTTGGTCAAAAATCTCGCGATCCTTTAAAAGATAAAATTACCAAGTTTCACATGGATATCGCAGCTTCAATTCAAAAAGTAACTGAAGAGATTTTAATTAAGTTAGTCAGATCAATTCAAAAAGAATATAAAATCAAAAATCTATGTTTGGCTGGAGGCGTTGCGTTAAATTGTGTTGCAAATGGTAAAATTTTTAAGGAAAAAATTTTTGACAATATTTGGGTCCAGCCTGCTGCTGGAGATGCTGGAGGTTCATTAGGAGCAGCTTTAGCACTTTGGTATATTGAAAATGGAAATAAAAGAACTGTAAATTCAAATGATGATATGAAAGGGTCTTATCTTGGAACAGAATACACACAAGAGGAAATTGAAAAACAATTAAAAAGCCTGGGTGCTGATTATGAGGTTTTAAATTATGAGGATTTATTAAATAAAACAACTAATTTTTTATCAAATGAAAAAGCAGTTGGCTGGTTTCAAGGAAGAATGGAGTTTGGTCCGAGAGCATTAGGTAATAGATCTATTTTGGCAGATCCAAGATCAGAAAAAATGCAAAAAAATTTGAATTTGAAAGTAAAATATAGGGAAAGTTTTAGACCTTTTGCACCATCAATTCTTAGAGATAATTTATCAGAATGGTTTGATATAAACACCGATAGTCCATACATGTTATTAGTGGCTAATATTAAATCAGATAAAAAAATTGAAATGACAGAAAAACAAAAGAAGCTGTTTGGTATAGATAAATTAAATATAAAAAGGTCAAAAATTCCGTCGGTAACTCATGTAGATTATTCCTCAAGAATTCACACAGTAACAAAAAGAACTAATGCAACATATTTTGATTTAATTTCTAAGTTTAAAGAAAAAACAGGTTGTCCAATATTAGTTAATACTTCTTTTAATGTAAGAGGGGAGCCAATTGTTAATTCTCCCACTGATGCCTTTCATTGTTTTATGGGTACTGAATTAGATTTTCTAGTTATTGGAAATTGTATTTTAGATAAAAAAAAACAAGATCTAAAATTGAAAAAAAACTATATAAATCAGTTTGAATTAGATTAAAAAACAACCATACAACAAAATTTAAATATAAATTTTTAATGTTATTTTTTCGTTTATATTTAATTAATCATTATATAAAATTAAAATATGAATTTTTTTCAAAATAAAATTAAGTATTACTTTAAAAAAGTAATTAAATTTTTTTCAAAAAAAAGAAAAAAAGATACAAAACAAGATGATATCTATCCTTTATGGTAGAAAAAAATAATTCAGAAAACAATTCTTCTAAAGATGATTTTATTTTAGATGATATATATTTACATCATAAGAATCGACATTTTAAACATAATTCGTTTATAGGCTATTGTATTCAGCAAATTGACAAAAAAAGAAATAATAAACAAATACTCAAAACTAATAAAATTGGTTTAAGATGTGAAGAGATAGATTTAATAGAAAAAACTAACACAATTCTTCTTGGTGGATCAGTAGCTTTTTCAAGTTTTGCAACGACAGAAGACCAAACTATATCAAGTTTATTAGAAAAAAATTCAAATAAAAAAATAATTAATTGTGGTGTTGGAGGGCATATTTTTAAACAGCATCTTTCACTATACTTTAATTACCTTAAAAATATAGAGACTAAAAATATTATAATTTTATTTGGTTTTAATGATCTGGTAAATTGTTATCTTGGTAGAAAATATGATGAGATTTTAAATATTGAATTTTCCAGTAAAGTTCAAGATAACTATCTATCACCTATTAAAACTTCATTAAAAACATTAGTTATTCAAATCTTGGAAAAAATTGGGTTAAGAAATTTCACACATGATTTATTGTTAACTCAAAATCAAGAAAAAACTAACAAAGGAATTAACGAGATTGAGATTATTAACTATATCAACAAGATAAAAAAAGATATTAATTATTTTAATAGTTATTGTAATAAGTTTAATATAAATTTAATTATATCTTTACAACCTTCAATTTATAATTCGAAAAAAGATTTTTCGGAATATGAAAAAAAAAATTTAAATTTATATTTAAGTAAATTTCCACAAAGATATAAGTTTATTAAAATATTCAATAATTTTTTGCATGAAGAATTATCTTCCTTTAAAAATTATTATAATTTAGAAAATATATTTCAAGATACAAGTGAGACTATATTTTTTGATGAAGTACATTTAAACGATAAAGGTAATTATATTTTAGCTAATTTTTATAAGAAACTTTTAGATTAACTTAAAATTAATTTTTAAAAGATATAATAATGGAAATTTTTAACGATAATTTTTGTGCTTGGACAAATGACTTAGAAAGTCGAATAAATTTTAATAAAATCAATTCTAATTTTGATTGTGATTGGTTGATAATTGGCGCTGGTTATACAGGTTTATCGTGTGCAAGAAAATTAGCACAATTATATCCAGATAAAAAAATTATATTAGTAGATGCTCAATTAGCTGGTGAAGGAGCTAGTAGTAGAAATTCAGGTTATTTGGTAGACACTACTTTGAATGATGGATTTTCATCAAATAAAGAATTAGAGAATTATAAAAAAAAAACTAATATTTATGCACTTGGAATAAAAGCGGTTCAAGACTTTATCAATATACATCAGGTTAATTGTGATTGGAATGAAAGTGGAAAATATTTTGCATCCTCAATTCTTGAAGATATTAAAATTTTAAATAATTTTTCAAAAACACTATCAAAATTAAATTTTAAGCACACTTTCTTAAATAAAAAAGAAATATCTAGTAGACTGGGAACTAATTTTTATAATATAGCGCTCTATACAAAAGGAGGAATTTTATTACACCCAGGAAAGCTTGTAAGAGCAATGATCAATTCATTACCTAGCAATGTTTACTTGTTTGAAAATTCTTGTTTACTAAATTGGTCTTCTATTAAAGATTACATATCCTGTGATTTTAAAAATGGAAAAATCAGAACAAAAAAAATAATTTTCGCAACTAATGGATTTTTAAAATCTTTAGGAATTAAAGTAAATTATAATTTTCCTATAACTTTAACAGCTAGCATGACCCGAAGGTTAACCGATAAGGAGTTCAATTCTATTGGTAAACCTTCAGAATGGGGAGTTTTACCAGTTAGACCCATGGGTGCAACTGTAAGAATGACTAAAGATAGAAGAATTTTAATAAGAAATACTGCAGAGGTACATGATCCATCTAAGATGTCTAAAGAAACTCTAAAAAAAAGATCTAAAATACAACTAAATGGAATTAAAAAAAGATTTCCTCATTTACCAGATGATATAATTCAATCAACATGGTCAGGTATAGTTTCAAGGACAAGAAATAGTTCTCAAATATTTGAGAAAATTAAGGATAATATATTTGTAGCTGGTTGTTATAATGGTTCTGGTATTGGTGTTGGTACATTATTTGGAGAACAAATTGCAATAAAAGCTGCAAATGAAAATTCTAAAGAAATCGAAGTAATTGAAAAAAGGAATAAACCAACCTGGCTACCACCACAACCCTTTTTAAATTTTGGAATTAAATCAAGGTTATTTTATGAGCGTTTTAAAGCAAGATCAGATGTTTAAAATTGTCAGTTTTTTATATCTAATCTTTTGCCTATAATTTCTTTATCAAGCTTCATTTCCCGGTAAGACATAATAAAAACTCCTAAAAATATAATACTTGCACCAATCCAAGTGAAGAAATCAGGTGTTTCATTAAAAACATAATAGCCAACTAGTGAGGCAAACACTAAACTTAGAAAAGAATATGGTTGTGTCATACTCACATCTACAAGTTTATAAGCATGATTAATACAAAGATGTAACAATGTACCAAATAAACCTGCAAAAAATAAATAAATTAAAGCCTGCAAACTAGGTGTTTGCCAATAAAATAGTACAATAACTAAACTAAAAATTGTCATATACGTGTAACCATAAGATAAAATTGTGATAGAACTATCATCTTTTGCAATATTTTTTGTAATTATAATCACTACAGACCACATAAAAGATGATGCTAATGCCATATAAACTCCAAGAGAGATATCAATTATTCCTGGTCTTAAAATTATTAACATACCAATAAATCCTAAAACTAAGGCAAAACTCCTGTATATGTAAATTTTTTCCCCAAGAAATAAAACAGCCAATATTGTTACGAAGAAAGGTACTACAAAAGATATTGCAGTGGCTTTTTCAATTGGCATCATTACTAATGCTGAGAAATATAAAAGCATTGAAGGCAAGTTTAAAATAGCTCTAAAAAAATGTTTTTTAAGATGATTTGTTTTAAAAACTTTAAGTTTAGACTTTATTATATAAGGAAAAATAATTAGGAAACCAAATAAAAATCTAAAAAAACCAGCAACATATACATTTACTTCTTCTTGAGCTAATTTTAAAAAGGTAAGCATTAATGTTCCACAAAGAACAGAAACTATAATTAATAATATTGCTAGTTTTTTATCTGTCATAAATAATGGATTAATTTAAATTAATTTTTTTTTATCAGTCCAGGATTTATTTGTATTCATTGGTAAGAATTTTGATAGTTCATTTAAAGCTTTTTCAGATAATTTTCTATATGTTGTTAGTTTTCCACCATAAATACTTAAAATTGGTAATTTATTTTTTGTATTAAGATCAAATATGTAATCTCTAGTTACTTTACTAGCTTCTTTAAAATCTTCAATTAATGGCCTTATGCCAGAATAAGTTTCAACTATGTCATTTTTATTAAGTTGTTTTACAAAATATTTATTTACACAATCAATTAAATAATTTATTTCAAAGTCATCAATTTTATTTTCATCTGGTGACTTTACCTCTACTTCTGTAGTACCAATTAATGAATATTTTTTATTATAAGGGATTACAAAAACAATTCTCTTATCATCATTCTGAAGTGTAAATGCAATATTTTCTTCATAAAGTTTATTTATTATTATATGACTTCCTTTCACTAATCTAATTTTTTTGTTTGAATTAACTTTTATAATATTTTTCATTGTTTCGTTAATCCATGGACCTGAGGCGTTAATAAGTACTTTTGATTTTATTGTTTGTCCATCTTCAAGTGAAGTTTTCCAGAAATTACCAAATATTTCAATGTTAACAACTTTGTTGTTTTCTATTATTCTAGCTTTATTTTTTATCGCATCTTCAGCATTCAGTTTTGTAAGTTGTTTATCATCAACCTGAAGATCATAATATTGAAATCCGTTTGTATATTGTTCTTTTAATAAACCTGAATATTCTTTGGACAAGTTAACCGCTTTAGACTTTGGAATAACAGTTTTTCCTCCAAGATTATCATAAAGAAATAAACCAATTTCAATTAACCACTTGGGCCTATGATTCTTTGTGTGAGGAATAATAAAAGGTATTGGTTTTGTGATTTTGTTTGCAATTTGGTAAATAACTTCTCTTTCTTTTAATGATTCTCTTACTAACTTGAATTCATAATTTTCTAAATATCTTAGACCTCCATGAATTAATTTAGTTGACCAGGAGGAAGTAGCTCCTCCAATTTCACCTTTATCTGCTAAGCAAACTTTTAAACCTCTACCAGCAGCATCTCTTGCAATACCAGCGCCATTAATTCCACCACCTAAAATAAAAATATCATAAACATCTGACATTATAATTTTTATTTATTTTAATCTTTCAATTTAAAATTGTTTTTACTGATCCTAATTTTTCTATTTTTCCGGTGTATAAGCCTTTTCCTAAAATTGGCACTACACCGACAGTTGAACCAGTAAATACCCAAAAATCTTTATCTAAATTTGTTTTATCTTTTTTAATATTATTTAATAAAAATTTCAAAGAGTTTAATGGATTAATGTATACCGTATTAGTATTCCCATTAACACTTTGTTTAATTTTTTTATTTGAGATATTTGTCTTTAAGTTGTTAATATTTATTCTTTTAAATTTTTTCTTTTTACCAATTAAAAACTTTATGTTTACACCGAAATCACTACTTAATCTACCATATGAAGTAATACCTTTTATTTTCTGTCGATACCCAACTACCTCAATGCATGGAGCCATATGGGAAATAAATTTTGTAACATTTTTTTTTGTGATTAAAATTTTTGATTCAAAAAATTTTTTTTTAATTAAATAACAAACTTCAACCTCAATACCGAGTACATATTTATTAATTTTAACTCGATTGCCACTTTTTAAAAAATTTTTTTTAAAAATTGCAGCATAAAAAGGTTCTTTTTCTTTAAGCTTTTTCATTAAAGGGATACCAGTGCCTCCTACTTTAAACCCTATAATAGGATCCCTAATCTTACTTTCACAAAATTTTCTAAATTTATTTGCTTCAGTCAGTTTTTTTGTAAATTTACTTGGTATAGGTGAAATAATTTTATTATTAATAAAAGCATGAACTAATTTATCTGATATTTCATCTCTTAGCGTTTTCTTCATAAAACTTTATTATTTTAATACTGACATCGGATCAAGTCTTGTTTGAAACCAATTAATTCTAAAATCTAAGTGAGGTCCAGTTGATCTTCCTGTTGACCCCACAGTTCCTATTATATCTCCTTGATTAATTTGATCACCAACTGAGACTAATACATTTTCTAAATGAGAATATATTGTTGATATCCCATGGCCATGGTCCATAATAACTGTTCCGCCAGTATAATATAAATCATCTTCAGCCATGGTAACGACACCTGACCCAGAAGATTTAATCAACGTTCCTTGTTTAGCTGCAATATCTATTCCATAGTGAGGCCATCTTGGTTTGCCATTTAAAATTCTTTGACTCCCATAAACTCCGCTAATTATACCTTCTACTGGCATGATAAATTTTTCTTTGAAAAATTGTAAGTCAGAATTAATTGCCCTCGCTTCTCCAATTGCATTATTTTCTTTTTTAATTCTTTTATAAACAGACTCCGGTGGGGTGACCTTACTCTCTGCTAGGCCATCTATTCTTTGTATATTATATTTTCTCTTTAAAACTTTTTTTGTAATTTTTGATTTTTCTCCATTAATAATTTTTGTAAATGTTAGGTCATATTTTTGATCTCGATCTATACCAAAGACAAAAAAACCATCTTTTGAAACTTTAACTTCTTTTTTTCCAACCAAAATTTTAGCGTTAGGGTTAGTTTTACCTAATATAAAATGACCTTGTAGAAATTTACCTTGGAATTCAATAGCGTTTACAGGCGATATGAAAATTAAAAAAACAAAAAAAAGTCTATAAATTATTGAGCTGTCCATCCACCATCTATAATTATTGATGTACCGGTTATCATTGAAGAAGCTGAAGATGCTAAAAAGCATACAGTTGTGGCAACATCGCTTTCGGTAGCCGCTTTTCCCATAGGAATGTTTCCAAGGGCTAATTTTTTAAATTTTTTATTTTTAAAAAAATTTTTAACCATTGGTGTTTCAACAAAAGTAGGTGCTACTGTATTAACTCTGATATTTTTTTTAGCTAACTCAACACCCATACCTTTCGTTAATCCTTCAATCCCAAATTTTGTCATGTTGTAAACATTTCTACCACTCATACCCACATGACCAAGTTGAGATGACATATTTATAATTGAACCAGGTCTTTTTTTATTTTTAAGCATCTTTTTTACAACAAGTTGTGCAACGTTAAATGCACCCTTTAGATTTAAATCTACTAGATAATTCATGCTATTTTGTTTAATTTTTTCAAATGGTTCTGGAATGTTAGTTCCAGCATTATTTACCAACACATCAATAATTTTAATTTTATCTAATTTTTTTTTTAAATCTTCATAGTTCATTACATCGCACGAAACTTTAATAATTTTCCCTTTAACTTTTTTAATATCCTTTTCTAATTTATTTAAATCTGATGGAGTTCTGCTTAAAGCTATAACTGTTGCTCCTGCTTCAGCTAATGCAATTGAACATGCTCTTCCCAATCCTTTACCTGCACCAGTAACTAAAGCGTATTTGTTTTTTAGATTTATTTTTTGAAGATACATTAAAAGAATAATATTTTAATATCTGTGTAAATCAACTCAACAGCTACAATTAAAATAGCTAATAATCCAAGCCAAGCTATCCATCTGTATTTTTTAATCCATCCAGAAATTAAAGTTGCTGCAGTTGCCATTAAAACAATTGATAAAACTAACCCGAAAACAAGAAGTCCATAATGTTCACCAGCTGCACCAGCAACACCTAATACATTATCTAAACTCATTGTAAAATCAGCTAATAAAACAGTCCAAATAGCTTTTAAAAAACTAGAACTATCTACTTTAATGTCTTCTTCGGTCTCCGAGCCTTTTATTACATCCACATAAAGTTTGTAAACAATATAAAGGAGCAGCAGTCCTCCTATTAACCTTAAACCTGTAATTTGTAAAAGATATGCAGTAAGCAATGTTAAAATAATTCTTAAAATAACTGCACCACCAATTCCCCAGAAAATAACTTTTTTTCTTTGTTCTGGTGGAAATTTAGATGCAACCATTCCAATTATAATTGCATTGTCTCCTGCTAAAACTAAATCAATAAGAATAATTTGTGTTAATATTGCTATTTGCTCAGGTGTAAACAATTCTGAAAACATTATTGCTGTAGTATCATGTCTGCACCTTTTTCTGCAATCATTATTGTTGGAGCATTAGTATTTCCTGAGGTGATATAAGGCATTACTGATGCATCTATCACTCTTAAATTTTTAACTCCATGAACTTTTAATTGATCAGATACAACAGCATTTTCATCTTTACCCATTCTGCAAGTACTGACTGGATGGAAAATTGTATTAGCATATTTTCCCGCTTCAACAGCTAACTGCTCATTGTCAGTAATATTTATACCTGGTCTTAATTCTTCTGGTCCATAATCTTTATAGGCTTTTGACTCCATAACTATTTTTCTTACTATTTTAAGAGACTTACCTGCTATTTCTCTATCTTCATCTGTAGACAGATAATTCATTTTAATTTTTGGAGGAATTCTAGTATCGTAGGATTTAAGTTCAATTGATCCTCTGCTTGTAGGTCTTACGTTAGTAATGGTTGGAGTGAAAGCAGGAAATTTGTGTAAAGATGATTTTCCTAAAAGATCTGTACTTGCAGGAGAAACATGAAATTGTAAGTTAGGGGTTTCTAAATGTGGGTCACTCTTAACAAAACCACACAAATAACTAGCACCAACTGTAAGTGGACCAGTTCTTGTTAAGAAAAATTTTAATCCAGTAAATATTTTTTTTGTAAAACTATAATAAATATCATTTAAAGTTTCTAAATTTTTTATCTTATATACAGGTCTTAACATTAGATGATCTGTTAAGTTTTGGCCTATGCTTTTATGATCCATTATAACTTCAATGCCGTTATCTTTTAATAATTTAGCAGGACCCAAACCTGAAGCTTGAAGTATATGTGGAGATCCGATAGTACCAGCGCTTAAAATGATTTCACTATTTGCTTCAACAGTATTTAACTCATCACCAGTCCAAAAATTAACTTTTTTGGCAATTTTATTTTCTAATTCAATATTTTTGATGTGAGCTTTAGTTATAATTTTTAAATTACTTCTATTTTTTACTGGATTTAAATATCCAACTGCAGTGCTACATCTAAAACCATTTTTTACAGTTAAAGGGAAATATCCCATCCCCTCATTATCACCATTATTAAAATCATCAGTTTTTTTATATCCAAATTCCTCTGCAGCTTCCAAAAATAAATCTAAAACTTTAAAAGTAGATCTAATTTTTTCTACTTTTAATGGTCCACCAGAGCCATGAAATTCATTTTTTCCAAATTGGAAATCCTCAGACTTTTTAAAATAGGGAAGTACATCATCCCATGACCAGCCAACATTTCCTAATTGTCTCCAATAATTATAATCATTTGATTGACCCCGAATGTAAAGCATTCCATTTATAGAGGAACTTCCTCCAAGGGTTTTTCCTCTTGGGTAAGTCATTTTTCTATTATCACAGAATGGCTCCTCTTCTGTGTTAAAACACCAATCAGTCTCTGGATTATGCATTGTTTTAAAATATCCCCCAGGAATATGTATCCATGGATTCGTATCTTTACCACCTGCCTCTAAAAGTAAGACTTTATTCTTAGGATCAGATGAAATTCTGTTAGCGAGAACACATCCCGCAGATCCAGCACCAATAATAATATAATCAAAATTATCCATTACTTAGAACTCTTATAAATGAAATTTTTTAATTTGTATCATTTCTGTGCAAAAAAAAAATAAATAATACAATATTAACACTTGTTTTAGATTCCATTCTTTGACAAGATTTTATTTTTAAAAATAAAGAGAGGGAAAATACGATATGAAAAAAATCATTTCAATGTTATTTGCAGTTGCTATGGTATTTGGATTTATTTCAAATGCCAATGCTGCGAAAACACTAAAATGTCAGACAGTTCTTAACACTAAAGCTGATGAAGTTAAGATGTTAAAGGACTTTACTGATACAGTTACTGAGTTAACTGGTGGATCTCTGAAGTTTGAAATCTTACCTGCTGGAGCTGTTGTTGGAGTTAAAGAAACTCTAGACGCTGTAGACAAAGGTTTGATTGATTGTGGATTTGCTTGGACACACTATTGGTCAGGTGAACATCCTGCTGCAATGCTATTTGGTTCACCAGTAGCTGGTGGTGGAATAGGAATTGACAATTTAGCATTTTTATCATGGTTTCAATATGGTGGTGGAAAAGCACTTTATGATCAATTATGGAAAGAGATGAACAGAGACATCAAAGGATTTATGCTTCAACCTGTTGGACCAGAAGCTTTAGGTTGGTTTCCAAAACCAATTAAAGATATGGCTGACTTTAGAAAATATAAGTTCAGAACTCCTCCAGGAATTCCAGGACAAACTTACAAAGACATCGGTATAGCATCTGTTGCTATGGGTGGTGGAGACATTCTACCAGCTTTAGAAGCGGGAACTATTGATGCTGCTGAATGGTGTTGTCCAAAGCCAGACTTAACGTTTGGTTTTCAAAAAGTATTAAAGCACTACTACTTACAAGGTTTACACCAAGTAGTCGTAAATGCTGACTTTTATATTACTGGAAAAACATATGAAGCTATGAGCGCTCATGAGAAGAAGTCTCTAGAAGTTGCTGCTGATGCGTCTTTGATAAAATCTTTAAGTTATAGAATTTTATCAAACGGTGAGGCTTTACAGGAACTTACTACAAAACATGGAGTTATTTTAGAAGATACTCCATCTGACTACTTCACTGAGTATATGGCAGCGGCTAAAGCAACTTTAAATAAAAATGCAGAAAAAAATGCATTTTTCAAAGAAGTTTATGACTCTATGAAAGTATTTGCTGATAAAGCAGTTCCTTTCTGGAGTGGTGCTCAAATGTCAAATGCGAAGCTAGGAATGGCTCACGCAGCAACATTAAAGTAATCATTAAATAATTAGAATATTAGAGCGGACTAATAAGTCCGCTCTAATTTTTTTTAATAAAAATTTTTATGGCAGAAGAACCAAGTAAATTAGACATTTCAGATGAAATGATTGCCGAAAGGAGAGGTGGTTCAGGAAAGATGCCAGAGGATATGCCGTCTTGGATGGCAAAGTCCATAATAAGCATAGATAAATTTAGTAAGTGGATTGGTAGTATAGTTTGTTGGATATTAATGCCACTTATTTTTGCTATGACCTATGAGGTACTTGCAAGAAAATTATTTTTAGCACCAACAATATGGGCTTATGATATAAGTAGATTTTTATATGGAGCTCTTTTTATGCTGGGCGCAGGTTATGCACTATCAAGAGGAGTTCATATTAGAGCAGATTTTTTATACAGAAATTTTAAAATTAAAAACCAAGGATTAATTGATTTTTGGTTGTATCTTTTATTTTATTTCCCAGGTCTAATTGTTTTTTTTTATATGACTTTTGGATTTGTTGTAGAGTCTATCCAAAGAGGTGAAAGAGGAATGGATACTACCTGGATGCCATATATGTGGCCTATCAAAACATGTTTGTTAATTGGAATTATATTTTTACTTATTCAGGGGTTTTCAGAATTACTTAAGAGTTACTGGGCAGCTAAAAAAGGTGAGTGGCCAGGAGAAGACAAATGATAGCAGAATTAATAGACCCAGCTATTTTAGGTTTTGTTTTAGTTGGAGTAATGCTTTTTGCAATTTTTGTTGGATTTCCAATTTCTTTCACTTTAATTTTTTTAGGTTTTGTATTTGGTTATTTAGGATTTGGAAAATTAGTCTTTTATTTAATGACACTACAATTTTCGATGGTGATGACCGAACAAACCCTCGCCGCCGTTCCGCTCTTTGTGTTTATGGGAATTATGATGGAACAAGCAGGTTTAATGGAAAGGTTATTTTCTGCTTTTCAAATGATGTTGGCTAGAGTAAAGGGCTCATTATACTATGCAGTATTATTTGTTTCAGTTATTTTTGCAGCTGCAACTGGAATAGTTGGTGCCTCAGTTACTATCTTGGGAATTATGGCTGCAAAATCAATGAACAGATCAAATTATGATGTAAGACTTGCTGCAGGTACAATTACAGCTGGTGGAACTTTGGGAATTTTAATTCCACCTAGCATTATGCTTGTAGTTATGGGACCGATAATGGAAATTCCAGTTATCGATTTGTTTGCTGCAGCAATTATTCCAGGAATACTTCTTGCAAGCTTATATGCAGGCTACACTACTATCAGATGCATGATTAATCCAAAACTTGGGCCTGTACTACCAGAGGAAATGCGTGCAGCTAGTATGAAAGAAGTATGGATTGAGTTTTTTTTGGGTTTAGTCCCACCTGCAGCACTAGTTTTTGCAGCATTAGGAAGTATTTTATTTGGATTTGCTACACCGACAGAAGCTGCTGGATGTGGCGCAATGGGCGCGTTGCTACTTTCATTAGCATATAAAAAATTAACATTACCAAAACTTCAAGAAGCTTTAGTTAAAACTTTAGAAATCACAGCTTTGATTATGGTTTTAGTTGCGGCCTCAAATTTTTTTGGAGCTGTATTTGCCAGATTGGGAACACCAACTTTATTAACAGAATTTTTATTAGGTTTAGAAATGAATAAATATCTGATCTTAGGAATGATCATGGTTATGATATTTTTGCTGGGTTGGCCATTAGAATGGGTTCCAATAGTTATGATTATTGTTCCAATAATTTTGCCATTGGTAGAAGCACTAGGATTTAATTTAACTTGGTTTGCAATACTAGTAGCCGTTAATCTCCAAACCGCCTGGCTATCTCCACCTGTAGCACTTTCAGCATATTTTTTAAAAGGCGTAGTTCCAGAATGGGATTTAAAAGATATTTACTATGGAATGATGCAATTTATGGTTCTACAAATTATAGGTTTGGTTTTAATTATCATATTTCCTAAAATTGCCCTATGGTTACCCACTCTCTTATATGGACAGTAGAATTTATTAGTTTAAAATAAATTTAGTGAATCAACCAAAAGTAAAATATTCTCTTTCAAATTGGGACCTAGTAACAGTTAATCCAAATTACAAAACTTGGAATTGGAAAGATCTTTTTTGTTTTTGGGGCGCAAATGTACAAAGTGTAATTGGTTTCTCATTAATATCTTCGCTGTACTTAATTTATAGCTTAAATGTATTCGTAGTATTTTTTGGAATTATATTAGGATCTTTTTTTGTTTATTTGTTCTCAAATGCAATTGGGAAACCTTCTCAAAAATTTGGTTTACCATTTGTAGTATTGTTAAGATCATCGTTAGGTTCTAATGGTGCTAAGTTATTTGGATTAATCAGAAGTTTGGTAGGAATTTTTTTATTTGGTATCCAAACATATTTTTTGTCTAAAATATTAGTTTACTTGATAAGGATAGCAATTTTCTCAATTGATAATTCTTTATTGGAGCAAGAAATTTTTATTGTCTTCTATTTTGGTCTGAACATTATTGATTGGTCTACGATAATAATAACAATTATTCTTCAAACTTTGTTTTTTAGTGTTGGGATGCAATATAATAAAAAAATAATTAATTTCTCAGCTATAACAGTTTATGTTGGGATGCTTATTTTTTTCTTAGTTATTTTATTAAGTGATGTAAAAATAACTACCGAAGCTTTTTCAAATATATTTAATCTTAATAATTTTTTAGATATAAATAATTTAGCTCCTTTAATTACAGTTGCTGGAACAATATTTGCTTATTTTTCTATTTTAATAATTAGTTTTGGTGATTTTTCCAGATATGTAAAAAATGAGCAAGAATTAAAAAAAGGAAACTTAAGTTTAATTTTTAATTTAATTATTTTTTCCTTTTTATCAGTTTTCATTGTTACAGGATCTGATGTTTTTCTTAATCAAAAATTTTCAGATATAGATAGAATTTTTACCAATCCAACAGATATAGTTGGAAAGTTTGACAATATTCAAATAACAACAGTTGTTCTATTTTTTATTATAATAGCTTCAGCCTCTACAAATTTAATTGCTAATTTCATACCAGCTCAATACTCATTAATAAATTTTGCTCCTTCAAAATTAGGCTTAAAAAGTGCAGGTTATTTAATTTCATTTTTTAGTTTATTGATTGCAATATTTTGGCTTACTATATTGAGCCAAATAGGAATTTTATCATTTATTGATACTTTTGGAGCATTTTTTGGTCCTTTATTTGGGGTGATGGTGGCTGATTATTATTTAATTAAAAATAAAGAATTAAGTAATAAAGATTTATATTCTATAGATAAAGATAGTGCTTATTATTATTCAGGTGGTTGGCATATAAAAGGTGTTTATTCTTTAATATTAGGATTTATTTTTTCAGCGTCTACAATTTGGAATACTAATTTAATGTTTTTACAATCTTATGCTTGGATAATAGGTGCATTTTTTGCCTGGATAACATACTACTTGTTAGCAAAAAAATAATTTTAATGCACACATTTGATTTTGAAAATAGAACAGCTGTAGTTACTGGTGGAGCTCAAGGATTCGGATTAGATGTTGCAAAAAGATTTTTAGAGTCAGGTGCTAAAGTATTTTTATGGGATATCGATGAGAAACTTCTTAAGTCAGCATTTGATGAGTTAAAAAATCCCAATTTATTTTATAGTGTTGTTGATATTTCAAACTATCAAGATGTAGAGAAAAACGTTGCAGAAATAACCTCAAAAACAAATATTGATATTTTAATAAATAATGCTGGTATAACTGGTCCCACATGTCCTCTATGGGAATATGATGTTAATATGTGGAACAAAATAGTACAGATAAATTTAATGGGTACTTTTAATTGCTGTAGGGCGATTGTTCCAAATATGATTAAAAATAACTACGGAAGAATTGTTAATGTCGCCTCTGTTGCAGGTAAAGATGGCAATGCAAATGCAAGTGCGTATAGCTCTGGAAAAGCTGGTTCGATTGGATTAACTAAAGCTTTAGGTAAAGAATTAGCTGACAAAGATATAGCTGTAAATGCTGTCACCCCAGCAGGTGCTAAAACTAGAATTTTAGATCAAATGAGCAAAGAGCATGTACAAAGAATGCTGTCAAAGGTTCCTAGGGGAAGATTTCTTGAAATACATGAGTTTACTTCATTAGTTTGCTGGCTTTCTTCTCAAGAGAATACTTTTTCTACAGCTGCTGTATTTGATATCAGTGGTGGTAGATCCACATATTAGTCTCAAAAATTTGAAACTATTTTTCGATCTTTATTTTGATTTTTAATAGAATTTTTACCCATAACTGGTGCTGTGATCATTATTGACCAATATATAAGAAGTATAAACACAGAAATTATTTTCATATAATTCATTTAACAACCAATTTTGAATTTAGAATGTTGAAATTGTGACTGAATATTGAATTTATAAATAATCTATCTATAAGAAGAACATGTTAAAAATTTTTTATATTTTTATTACATCATTAATCTCTATTAGCTCCGCTCATGCTGAAACTGTAAAAGTTTTTGAATTTACTGAAAAAGAATTATCAGCACTTGAGATCCGTAAAGTAAGAGGAGCAGATAACAAGACTTCTTATACTGTAGGATCAAATGAAAATGGTAATTATTTAAAAGCCGTAGCAGATAATGCTGCTTCAGGTCTAGGAAAAGAGATTAAAATTGACCTAAATAAAACACCTTTTATCAATATTACATGGAAAATTGAGAAGGACCTTCGTGGAATTAAAGAGAATACGAAAAAAGGACATGATTATGCCGCCCGCGTTTTTGCGATTAAAAAAACTGGAGCTACACCTTTATCAAATAGAGCAATTAATTATGTTTTTTCAAGTAATAGTGAAGTTGGTGAAAATAGACCCAGTCCTTATACTAAAAAATCTATAGACAATATATTAGCTACCACCAAAGACAACCTAAATGAATGGGTTACAGTAAAAGCCAATGTGAAAAAAGATTTTAAAAAATTTCATGATTTAGATGTGAACGAATTAGATGGCTTAGCTATAATGGCTGATACTGACAATTCAAAAATGAAATCAGTTTCTTATTTTCAGAATATTTATTTTTCAGCAGATTAATTAATATTTTAGATACTTTTTTAATCCAATACTTAAAAACGATAATAAAATAGCTGCGATAACATCAGCGATTGGAATTGCATTTGGAAATCCAAAGTTCCATAAAATTACTCCGATTAACCAAATTACATAAATTTTCATCTAAGATATTATATCTTAGTTTCTATTAAATTTTTATTTATTTGATATTATTAATTTATGCATAAAAACTTTACTCATAATGTTAAAGTGTATTATGAGGACACAGATGCTGGTGGAGTCGTGTACTATGCTAACTATCTAAAATATTTAGAAAGAGCTAGAACTGAAGCGTTATCAACTATTGGATTAAGTAATACAAAAATAAAAAATGATTTTGGGGCTCTTATAATAGTTAAATCATGTAATATTGAATATAAAAAATCTGCATATTTAGAAGATGATTTAAAAATTAAATCTTTTGTAGACTCTACCTCAAAAACTTCTTTTTTAATGAATCAATCAATATTTAAAGATGAGGAATTGATAGTAGAAGCTAAAATTCACCTAGTATTTATAAATGAAAAATTTAAGCCGGTTAAAATTCCACAAAAAATCTTATCAGAATTTAAACCCTATACTTCTAGTTCATAGATATTTTTCTAGCTTTTTTGAATAAGTCTACAATCATTCTTTCAGATACTAGCTTAGTATTTACATTTCTGGGGCTAGGGTGATAACAGGCAATTAATTTTATATTTCCTGGTAGTAAAAAGGATTTTCCATGAATAAATTTTATCTTTTCCTTTAAATTGTACTTTTTTTTATAAAATTTAACACAATTATCAAATGCTACCTTTCCTAATGTAATAATAGTTTTTAATTTTTTTAAATTATAAATTTCGCTATCAAAGTATTTTGAACAATTATTAAGCTCTTCTATTTTAGGCTTATCTCCTGGAGGAACACATTTTAAAATATTAGTTATATATGTTGATTTTAATTTAAGACCATCATTTAGATTTTCTGAATTTGGTTGGTTTGAAATTTTTGCTTTAAATAAACATCTAAATAAAAAATCTCCAGATTTATCACCTGTGAATGCTCTTCCTGTTCGTGTGCCCCCATGAGCCGCAGGGGCTAATCCTATTATTAAAATTTTTGCATCAATTTCACCAAAACCTGTGACTGGTTTTCCCCAGTAATTTTCATTTATATTTTGCTTCCTTTTCTCTGTAGAAATTTTTTTTACAAAATTAACAAGCCTTGGACATCTTTTACATTTAAGAATTGTTTTATTTAAACTATCTATTCTAATATTCATAAATGAAAATTTTAAATTATTTAGTTATTATATTTATATGTATTAATACCTCAGTTAAAGCAGATTCAAAAAAAACTTTAATTGATGAATTGCAAAAGGGTGGAAAATTAATTTTCATAAGACATGCTTATGCCCCTGGCGGTGGCGATCCAGATAATTTCGATATTAAAGATTGTAAAACTCAAAGAAATTTAAATGACAGTGGTAGAATTCAATCACAAAAAATTGGTAATTTTTTTAAGAAAAATAAAATTTCAATTGAAAAAGTTTATTCTAGTGAATGGTGTCGATGTAAAGAAACAGCATCTATTGCCTTTAAAGAATATGAAACTAAAAATTTTCTAAACTCATTTTTTAGCGCAAAATTTGCCAATAATAGAAAAAAGCAAATTATTGATTTTGATAAATTTATTAGTACTTTGGATAAAGATCAAAATTTAGTTTTTGTTACACATTATGTGGTGATTTCTGAAATTTTAAATTACGCACCATCTTCTGGAGAGATTGTTGTCTCAGATAAAACCTTAAAAGTTATTGATACTTTAGAAATTGAATATTAAACTAAATTATCATGTCATCTAAAAGAGCAATGAGACAAGCACAAAAACAAGCATACGCAAAGCATCGTTCAAATATTACAAATAGCAGATTTGGACTTAAGAAAAAATTTCTTGCAAAAAATAAAGAAGAAAAAAAAAATAATAACTAACTTTCTTGATCAAATTTCTCTATTTTTTTACAAGTAGAGATTTTAGACAAACTTTCGACATCATTCAAAACAGCCTTAACAAATATTTCTGGTTTATCTTTTTTAAATAAAATTTGAGTATAAAACTGAGGATACCCATGTTTTAATGTAAGTATTATTCCATCTTCTTCATAAATATTTCTCACATAGGAGTTTTTCTTTTTAACACTTAAATCGGTGATTTTATATTTTTGATAAGTTTTTTCATTATAAACGTAATTACGTGTCATAATTAGTTCATTAAGATTTAAAATGTATTCATTTTTTAAAAAACCGTCCTCTTTATGATCACATTTGCTTAATACAATTATTTCTGAGTTAGAATTAAAGGATATAAAAAAAAATGATAAAAAAAATATTAAAAACTTATTTTCTCTCATTCTTATCTACAAAAAATAAAGCTATAATAAATATTACAGTCCATCCAAATACAGACATCGTTTTTAAAGGAGTAGTATTGGCTCCCCAAACATCAAAGAATAAAGCACCAATAATTATGCCTACAGCATAGATAATGCTTACAATTTTGACTTTACTCATATTATATTACTCTTTGATTAAGTTTTTTTTGAAAAGAGACATACCATTTTTGATTTTATAAGAGTAGGATTCTTTAAAACTTTCAAGCTGCCAACCAGTAAGTCTTTTTTCAATTTGATTTATATTTTCTTTCTTCCAATCATCGGTTGTTTCTTCCAGCTTCCAAAGTCTTTTTTCCTCATTACTTCTTCCACAACCATAGCAATAACCTGTTGAAGGGTCAGTTTTACAAATGCTTATGCAAGGTGAAATAATCATTTTTTATAAATTAGTATAAATTTTATTAGATAAATAGATAATTTTTTAACAATTGTCATTGGACAAATAGTTTCAATAATATATAAAACCTCGTAATTTGTGGGGCGATGGCGGAATTGGTAGACGCGTTGGTCTTAGGAACCAATATGGCAACATGTGAAGGTTCGAGTCCTTTTCGCCCTACCATTAAAATATTATGAAAGTAACAGTAGAAAATAAAAAAGGACTAAATAAAGACCTTAAAGTTTTTATTGATAAAGAGACAATGAGCTCTTATATGGATGAAAAATATGAAGAAATAAAAGGTAGTGTAAATCTTAAAGGATTTAGACCAGGCAAAGTTCCTAAAGAAATTTTAAAAAGACAATTTGGTAAAGCAGTTTTTGGAGAAGTTTTAGATAAAGTTTTAAAAGAAACATCAACTAAAGCACTAGAAGAAAAAAAAATTAAACCTGCTGGTCAACCAAAGCTTGACTTAAGGACATACGGTGAAGACAAAGATCTAGAGTATGTTTTATCAGTAACTGAATTACCAAAAGTAGAAATTAAATCTTTAGAAAATATTAAATTTGACGAATATACTGTAAAAATTGACGAGAGTGAAACAGACAAAAGGATTAAAGAGATATCTAAAAACCAACCAAATTTTAAAGAAGTAAGTGCTGATACAAAAGCTAAAAAAGGTGATTTAGTCTCTTTAGACTACAAAGCAACAGTTGATGGTAAGGATTTTAAAGGAAGTGAGGGAAAGAATACTCAGCTAACTTTAGGTAAAGATTTATTTTTAAAAGGCTTTGATGAACAATTGATTGGAGTTAAGAAAGATGATGAAAAAATTGTAGAGGCAACTTTGCCACAAAATTTTCCTGAAAAAGAATTAGTAAATAAAAAAGCTAAATTTAATTGTAAAATTTTAAGTGTTAAGCAAGCAGAAGAAGTAAAAATTGATGATGATTTTGCAAAAAATTTAGGAGCAAAAGATCTAAAAGATTTAAAAACGTTAATTTCAAAACAAATCAACGATGAATATAAAAATTCTTTAGATCAATTATCTAAAAACCAAATTTTAAAAGAAATAGAGAAAATCGAAGTAGACGAAGTTCCAGAAAATTTAATTGAAGAAGAAGTAAAGATTCTATCTCAAGGCATGTCAGAAGATGAAGCAAAGAAAAATAAAAAAAATTTTGAAGAAAAAGCAAAAACAAGAATTAAAACTGGATTAATTCTAAATGAGTTTGGCGAAAAAAATAAAATTAAAGTAACAGAACAGGAAGTTCAAGCAGAAGTCCAAAAACAATTAAGAATGATGCCTGGACAAGAAAAAATGGTTATGGATTTTTACCAAAAAAACCCATCTGCATTGGCGAGTCTTAGAGGAACAGTGTATGAGGAAAAAATTTTAAATTTGATTAAAGAAAAAGGCAAAGCTAGTAAAAAAGAAATTTCAAAAAAGGAAGCAGAAAAAATTTTGAAAGATGCTCATAAGCATACTGGAGATCATATTCATGAAGAAAAAAAAGATATAAAGAAAAAAACAACCACAACATCTGCTAAAGAAAAAAAACCAGCTACTAAAAAGGTAAAATCAAAGCCAGCACCTAAAAAAGTAAAAAAAGTTAGCAAAAAGTAATCTCAAGTTGTATAAGTAGAACGAATCAACTTATGACATCAAAATTATCAGAACAAATGAGCAATCTTGTACCAATGGTTGTTGAACAATCTAGCAAAGGTGAGAGAGCATATGATATTTACTCAAGACTTTTAAAAGAAAGAATTATTTTCTTAACTGGTCAGATCAATGATAATGTTGCTTCTTTAGTTACTGCTCAATTATTATTTCTAGAAGCCGAAGATCCAAAAAAAGAAATTTATTTATACATCAATAGTCCAGGTGGTCTTGTTACGGCTGGTCTTGGTATTTATGATACGATGCAATATGTCAAACCTGATATTTCTACATTATGCATTGGTCAAGCAGCATCTATGGGATCTTTTTTGCTTGCAGCAGGTACTAAAGGAAAAAGATTTTCTTTACCTAATTCAAGAATAATGGTTCACCAACCATCTGCAGGTTTTCAAGGTCAAGCAACTGACATTGAGATCCATGCAAACGAGGTATTATCATTAAAGAAAAGACTTAATGAAATTTATTCAAAGCATACCGGAAAAAGTGTTGATGAAATCAAGTCTGCTCTTGAAAGAGATAATTTTATGACAGCAGATGTCGCACAATCTTTTGGTCTTATTGACGAAGTGGTAGAAAAAAGATCTTAATACACAATATATTGAGTCATTACTAATCGAAACTTGATTAGTATGAGTCTTCTATAATAAAGTACTTATATTGATTCGTTATAAAAATTAAAATGACAACAAATAATAAAAATATTCTTTACTGTTCTTTCTGTGGCAAGAGCCAACACGAAGTAAGAAAATTAATTGCAGGCCCAACTGTTTTCATCTGTGATGAGTGTGTTGAGTTATGTATGGATATAATAAAAGAAGAGAGTAAAGATACTTTTGTTAAACACCAAGATGGTTTACCATCCCCAAAAGAAATATGTTCTGTTCTTGATGATTATGTAATTGGTCAATCTCATGCTAAGAAAGTATTGTCTGTAGCAGTGCATAACCATTACAAAAGATTAAATTATGAAAGCAAAACAACTAAAAATGTTGAGTTATCAAAGTCTAACATACTTTTAGTGGGTCCCACAGGTTGTGGAAAAACATTACTTGCACAAACTCTTGCTAGAATTCTTGACGTCCCATTCACAATGGCTGACGCAACAACTTTAACAGAAGCAGGTTATGTTGGAGAAGATGTAGAAAATATTATTTTAAAATTATTACAAGCTTCGGATTACAATGTTGAAAAAGCTCAAAGAGGAATAGTTTATATTGACGAGGTAGATAAAATAAGCAGAAAATCTGAAAACCCATCAATTACAAGAGATGTATCTGGAGAAGGTGTTCAGCAAGCTCTTCTTAAAATAATGGAAGGAACAGTAGCAAGTGTTCCGCCTCAAGGAGGTAGAAAACATCCTCAGCAAGAATTTTTACAAGTAGATACTACAAATATTTTATTTATTTGTGGTGGGGCATTTGCAGGATTAGATAAAATTATTTCTCAAAGAGACAAAGGAACCTCTATTGGTTTTGGAGCAGATGTAAAAAATACACAAGATAAGAAAACTGGTGAATGGATGAAAGGTTTAGAGCCAGAAGATTTATTAAAATTTGGATTAATTCCAGAATTTATTGGAAGACTTCCAATGATAGCAACACTTGAAGATTTAGATGAAAAATCTTTAATTAAAATATTACAAGAACCAAAAAATTCTTTAATAAAACAATACCAAGAACTCTTTAAATTAGATGGTGCTAAACTAATATTTAAAGAAAATGCCCTTAAAGAAATAGCACAAAAAGCTATCAGTAAAAAAACTGGAGCAAGAGGTTTGAGATCAATTTTAGAAAATATTTTACTTAAAACAATGTATGATCTTCCAAGTCAAGATAATATTGAAGAGGTTATAGTTGACGCTAGTACAGCAAAAGGGCAATCACAACCAATTTTGGTTCATACTAAAGGTGATAATAAATCTAAGACAAATAAGACCACAGCGGCTTAATATCCTTAATAACCTCTAAATACCTATTGCAATATAAAATATAATATCCATATTGCTTCTATGGACGTTAAAATTTCACTTCCGTTACTTCCATTGAGAGATATTGTTGTCTTTCCAAGTATGGTTATCCCATTATTTGTAGGTAGAGATAAATCTATTTCAGCACTTAATGAAGTGATGAAAAAAGATAAAAAAATTATATTAGTTACCCAAAAAAATTCTGAGATTGACGATCCCAAAAAAACCGACGTTTTTATGTATGGTTGCGAAGGAAGTATTTTACAATTGTTAAAATTACCTGATGGAACTGTAAAAGTTTTAGTTGAGGGCATCAAAAGGGTAAAAATTTTAGATTTTAAAGATAACGATAAATTTATTATATGTGATTATACTCATTTCAATGATGTTTTACCAAAAGAAGAAGATTTATTTCCACTGGCTTCAACGGCTTTAAGAAGATTAGAAAAGCTGACATCGATAAATAAAAAAATTTCTAATGAAACAATTAATACAATAAAGCAATTAAAAGACCCTTCTAAAATTGCTGATAATATAGCATCACACATAACTGCTACAATTTCTGAAAAACAACAAATTTTTGAAACTGTAGATGTAAAGAAAAGATTAAATGCCATTATTAAAATAATGGAAAATGAAACAAGTATCATTGGTGTAGAAAAAAGAATTAGAGGTAGAGTTAAAACTCAGATGGAAAAAACCCAAAGAGAGTATTATCTAAACGAACAATTAAAAGCTATTCAAAAAGAACTTGGTGAAATAGAGGATGGCAAAGACGAGACTGCCAGTCTAAACAAGGCAATTACAAAAGCCAAGATGCCAAAAGAAGTAGAAAAGAAATGCTTACAAGAATTAAAAAAACTTAAAAACATGAGCCCCATGTCTGCAGAGGCAACAGTTGTAAGAAATTATTTAGATTGGATGACTGAACTTCCTTGGCATAAGAAAAGTGAGGTTGATATAGATTTAAAGAAAGCATTAGATATTCTCGATAAGGATCACTTTGGATTAGAAAAAGTTAAAGAGAGAATAATTGAATTTTTAGCTGTTCAAAAAAGAATGGAAAAAATTAAAGGTCCAATTTTATGTTTGGTAGGCCCACCAGGTGTAGGAAAAACATCGCTAGGCAAATCAATAGCAAAAGCAACAAATAGAGAATTTGTTAGAATGTCAGTTGGTGGAATGAGAGATGAAGCAGAAATAAGAGGTCATAGAAGAACTTACATAGGATCTTTACCTGGTAAGATTATCCAGATGATGAAAAAGGCAGGGACTAAAAATCCTTTAATTTTATTAGATGAAATAGATAAAATTGGTAACGATTATAGAGGAGATCCGTCTTCGGCTTTACTAGAGGCATTAGATCCAGAACAAAATACGACATTTAATGATCATTATTTAGAAGTTGATTATGATTTATCTGACGTGATGTTCGTAACAACGGCCAATACTCTAAATATCTTACCACCCTTACTAGATAGAATGGAGGTCATTAGATTAGCTGGTTACACGGAGGATGAAAAAATAAGTATAGCAAACAAATACTTATTACCTAAACAGATTAAAGATAATGGTGTTAAAGAAAAAGAAATGAAATTAGATGATGATATTATAAAAGAAGTTATTAGAGGTTATACAAAAGAGTCGGGAGTAAGAAATCTTGAGAGAGAAATTTCTAAACTTGCTAGAAAAGTTGTCAAAAAAATTGTAGCCGGAGAAGAAAAGCAAGTTGGGATAAATAATAAGAATTTATCAGATTTTTTAGGTGTTCCTAAATTTAAGTTTGGAGAACTAGAAGCTAAGAGTAGAATTGGTATAGTTACAGGACTTGCGTGGACAGAATATGGTGGGGAAATTTTAAAAATTGAAACTGTAACCATGCCCGGTAAAGGGAGAATGCAAATTACAGGTAAGTTAGGTGATGTAATGCAAGAGTCCGTAAAAGCTGCTAAATCTTTTGTTAGATCAAAATGTCTAGAATACGGAATTATACCGCCTATTTTTGAAAAAAAAGATTTTCACATTCATGTACCCGAGGGTGCAACTCCAAAAGATGGACCTTCAGCAGGAATAGGAATGGTAACATCTATAATTTCTTCTATAACAAATATCCCAGTAAGAAGAGATGTTGCAATGACTGGTGAGGTAACTTTGACAGGCCAGGTGTTGCCAATTGGTGGATTGAAAGAAAAATTATTAGCAGCACACAGAGCAGGAATAAAAGAAGTTTTGATTCCTAAAGAAAATGAAAAAGATTTAGTAGATATGCCTAAGAAAATTATCGATGACATAAAGATTACTCCTGTTGAGTATGCTGACCAAGTTATCAAGATAGCTTTAACAAAAGAGCTAAAACCTACAGAATGGGTTGAGGTAGATATATCTAAAAAAGAAGATAAATCTCAAGCTAGCATACAATAATAAAATATTTTTTAATTTACTAATTAAGTATAGATTGATTTCATGTATTTAATTATAAAATTTAAATGAGACATGAACCTGTAAACTATTTACCACATATTGATGGCCTAAGATCTATAGCTGTTCTATCAGTTGTTTTTCACCATTTTAGTCCTGAAATTGTTCCAGGTGGATATATTGGTGTAGACATTTTTTTCGTTATTTCTGGATATTTGATAGCAGGTATAATTAAAAGAGAAATTGAGGAAAATAAATTTACTTTTGTTGGATTTTATGAAAGGCGGGTTAGAAGAATTTTTCCTGCACTTTTCGGTGTATTGATTTTTTCAATTATCTTAGGATTTTTGTTTTTATTGCCAAGTGATTTTATAATTACATTAAGAGGTTTGATAGGTACTTTATTTTTTGTTTCCAATTTAGTTTTTTGGCGTGACTTTGGTGGAGGTTATTTTGGCGCTACAGAAGATGGCCTTATTCCTTTAGTCCATACATGGTCTCTATCTGTTGAGGAGCAATTTTATGTTTTTTTTCCATTATTTTTATTTTTACTTTATAAATTTAAATTCAACAGACTGTTCATCGTATCAATTTTGATTATAGGTTTTTTCATATCATTATTTTTGTCAGCCTATTTTATTAAAGAAAAATCAGTAGCTGTTTTTTTTCTTACCCCTTTTAGAATTTGGGAGCTATTAGCTGGAGTTGTTTTGGTATTTAATATTTTTCCAGAAATAAAAAATAAGTTTTTAAATGAAATTTTATCATTAGCCGCTTTTATTGCTTTAATTTATCCTTGTTTTTTTTATAGTAATTTAACTATTTTCCCTGGATTAAATGCACTTTTGCCAGTTATTGGATCAGCGATTTTAATTCATTTAGGTAAAACAAATCATTCTTATGTTAAAGATTTTTTAAAAATAAAAGTTATGGTTTTTATTGGTTTAATTTCCTATTCATTATATTTATGGCACTGGCCTATTTTAGTATTTTCAAAATATTTTAGCCAAAATTTAACAATATTAGATAATACATTTATATTATTTACAATTTCTATAATTATTTCTAGTTTTTCATATCTTTATATTGAACAACCTTTTAGAGGAAAAAAGGGGAGTGAATTAATTAGTAGAAGAAATATTTTTAGTCTCTCTTTTCTGTTAGTTTTATTTTTATCAATATTTAGTTTTTATGGAATTTTAAATAAAGGAATGGAAACTAGGTTTTCTGAAAAGGTTGTAAATTTTGATAAAGCAAGAAAACCAGATGTCAAATTTATAAAATGTGATGGAATTCCGAATTCACAGAACTGGTGTATTTTAGGAAATAAAAGTAAAGATCCAGAAACGATATTTTTTGGAGATAGTCATCTACTTTCCTGGGCACATGCTATTGAGTCTATTTATGTAAAAAAAAATGAAAGTGCAATTTTAGGAGTTCTTTCAGCTTGCCCTCCTTTTTTTAATTTAATTTATTCTGGTAGTGAATTTAGAAAAAACAATTCATGTATAGAAAAAAACATAGAAATGGAAAATTTTATAAAAAAAAATGATAAAATTAAAAATGTTGTACTTATTGGTGTTTGGCCAAGTTATTTCAGAGGGTGGCACACTTTAATTGTAGATATTGATGGTAAAGGAAATTTCAAAAATGAAAAAGGTGCTAGATTAGGTTTAGAACAAACTATTAACAAACTAAATAAATTTGGTAAAAATGTAATTTTAGTTGGCCCTGTTCCTGTTTATGATGAAAATGTACCCCTTTCACATGCTAATGCGCTGATTCAAAACAAACCATTTAAAAGTACTAATTATAATCAGGTGATTGATTACAACTCAATATTTTTTGACTATGTAGAAAAAAATAAAAAAGATTTTAATTTTATTAATCCTCTTAAATGGATATGTAAACCAAATTGTTTAACTACTATTGATGGTAAGTCACTTTATTGGGACAATAATCATTTAAATGAGTTTGGTTCACTCTACCTAGAACAATATTTAGCATTAAATTTAGATACAGTATTAAATTAAAATAAATAAAAAAAATAAATTAAATTAGGTTTTTTAATAATTAATAAATCTTGACGTAATTACTTTAACAGATATAAATCAATCTTCTTTAGGGCGGTTAGCTCAGTTGGTAGAGCATCTCGTTTACACCGAGGGGGTCATAGGTTCGAGTCCTATACTGCCCACCATAAATTTTATTTTTTAAGCTAAATAAGGTTATTTAATTTTTTAACAGTATAATTTATTTTTCTATTTTCTAATTCGGGATAGATTGGAAGAGATAACAATTCACTAGAAATTTGATTTGCTATTGGAGAATTAGTATTTCTATTCTTTATTCTAAAAAATTTCAGTTTTGGCAAAGAATAAGGGTAATGGATATTTGTATCAATACCGCTTAACTTTAAATGTTTGATAATATTTTTTCTTTTCTTTTTATTTATTCTTATTGCAAATATATGATAAGAGTGTTTTTTTATTTTTTGATTAAATTTTGAAAAACTTTTTAGATTTAATTGTTTTTTATATTTATTAGCTATCTCAATTCTTTTATCTACATCCTTTTTTAAAAAAGGAATTTTGGCAATTAATGTAATTGCCGAAAATTCACTCATACGATAGTTGAAGCTGACTTCATAAAAATTATATTTATTATGCGACCAGGTTCTCATTCTTTTTGTTTTATCAAATATATTTTTATTATTTGTTATTATTGCTCCTCCTTCTCCAATAGCACCTAAATTTTTTGTTGGATAAAAACTAAATGTAGCAACATCACTATAATAGCCAGGTTGATTTTTTTTAAAAGAACTTCCATGAGCTTGAGCAGCATCTTCAATTATTTTTAAATTATATTTTTTTGCAATTTTTTTTATTTTATCCATATCACACATAAGACCATGTAGATGAACAACAATTATTGCCTTAGTTTTTTTTGTTATAAGTTTTTCTATGATTTTAGTATTTATTAACCAGTCATCTTTATTTATATCAGCGAAAACAGGTTTTGCACCGACGTAATTTACAGCCGCTACAGACGCTATGAAAGTTAATGAGGGTACAATAACCTCATCGCCTTTTTTAATACTTAATGCTAACAATGCCAGGTGTAATGCGCTTGTTCCATTATTCACCGCTACACAGTATTTTGTTTTAAAATATTTTCTAAATTTATCCTCAAATTTCTTTACGTAATCCGAATTTGTATATTTTCCAGTTTTCAAAATATTGCCGACTTTTTTTTTAATTTCAAAGCTCAATTTTTGTGCTTTTTTTGATTCTGAAAAAAATTTAACTTTCATATTTTATTTTTATTTGTCCTAAGATTTTCATTACTCTTTTTGCATGATAAAAATTATATTTATTTTTTTTATTTGATTTAGCATACTTGATAAATTCACTAATCATCACTGATAAACTTTCTTGATGAAATATATTCGGTATTTCAATTTCACCAGTTCTATATAGCCACTGATTAATTTTTTTAGATGAGTTATATTCAATTCCTTTATTATAAATCTTTATTTTTTTATCACTTTCATTGTCATCGAACTCTATTATTTTTTTATTCCCCGCTAGAAGAATTCTTCTAGATTTAATAGGTGAATACCAGCTTACTTTTATATTAGCAAAAAAACCTGATTTATATTTTAGGGAAATATTAGAAATAAAATTTTTATTTCCAAATATTTTATTAGTATTTACTGTAATTTTTTTTGGCATTTCTCCTTTAAGAAGGTAATCTAGTATATATAGGTCATGTACAGCCAAATCCTCTATAACATCGACGTCATTATAGAATTTTCCAAAGCTAATTCTCTCAGAATCATAATAAATTAGTTTTCCTAATTTCTTTTGATCAATTAAAGATTTCATGTATCTAATTGATGAGTGGAACAGATAAGTATGATCTAGAAAAATTTTTTCTGTATTTTTGAATTTTTTTTGCAAAGTTAATACTTCTTTGAAATTAGATGTAAATGGTTTTGTTACACATACAAATTTATTTAAAATTAAGCAGTTTGAGATATATTCAAAATGAGTTTTGGTTGGGGTGGCTATTAAGTACATATCTATTTCATCTATACTAAAAAATTTT
>CACMIH010000004.1 GCA_902613755.1 uncultured Pelagibacteraceae bacterium | reverse complement strand
TTGATTTAATTTGTTTTTGTAAATTATCTAAATTGTTTATATTTCCCATTAGCTTTAAAAAATTAAATACAAAATATTTAGAATTTATCGTTTCCAAGGTTCCGACACTTTTTCCAGATAAAAAAGAGTTAAGGAAATTTACTAAAGAACAATATATTTATTATAGTATCTTGGACCCATTATCTTTAGCAGATAAAATTACATATATTTTATCTGATAAATTTTTACAGAAAAAAATATATGATTTTAATCAAAAATTGAATTAATTAAATTTGATTAATTAAAAAGATCTATAAATAACAATATTTTATTATTTTAAAATTTCTTTGACAATTATTGTTTATATAAGTATATAAACCTGCCTGGTGATTATAGCAAAGGTGTCATACCCGATCCCATACCGAACTCGGAAGTCAAGCCCTTTCACGCCGATGATACTTTGTCTTAAGACATGGAAAAGTAGGTCATTGCCAGGCTTAAAATTAAAATTTATTATGAAAATTAAAAGTTCATTAAAGTCTATTAAAAAAAGAGACTTAAACTCCAAACTGGTTAGAAGACGAGGAAGAGTTTACATTATCAATAAGACCAATCCTAAATTTAAAGCAAGACAAAAATAATTTTTATGGACAATGAAAACCATAAAAATACATGGAATAATTTTACCAAGTTTGTTCTGTGGGGAACTGTCGCTGTAGTATGTGTTTTGGTTTTAATGGCTATTTTCTTATTGTAAAGTCTCGAAATGAAAATTGGATCAATTTTAGAAAATCAAAATTTAGAAAAAAGAGTTTCCGTAACACCTGAGATAGTAAAAAAATATTCATCTTTAGGTTTTGAAATATTTTTATCTAAAAATTATGGTAATCATATTGGTATAAATGATGAAGAGTATACTTCTCAAGGTGCAAAAATTTTAGAAAATGAAAATGATATTTTAAAGAATTCTGATCTTATTGTTCAGCTTGGATTAATTTCCGATGAAAAAATTCCTTTGTTAAGACAAAATCAGATATTAATAGGAACTTTAAATCCATATTTAAATAATGAAAAGTTGCAAAATTTAACTCGTGATAAAATAAATGTTTTTTCTTTGGAATTACTTCCAAGAATAACAAGGGCTCAGTCTATGGATATATTATCTTCTCAGGCAAACTTAGCGGGATATAAAGCAGTTATTGAAGCGTTTACTAATTTTAAAAAAGCAATACCAATGATGATGACAGCAGCAGGTACAATACCAGCAGCAAAAGTTTTAGTTGTTGGAGCAGGTGTTGCGGGATTGCAAGCTATTGCAACTGCAAAAAGAATGGGTGCAATTGTTTTTGCTACGGACGTTAGAATGGCTTCTAAAGAACAGGTTGAAAGTTTGGGTGGTAAGTTTCTCACAGTAGAAGGTTCAGAAAATCTTGAAACAGAGGGAGGTTATGCAAAGGAGACATCTGATGATTTTAAATTAAAGCAAGAGGAATTGTTATCTGAAACCTTAAAAAAAATTGATATTGTTATATGTACAGCTTTAATACCTGGAAAAAAAGCTCCTGTTATAATTAAAAATAATATGATCAATAATATGCAATCTGGTTCTGTGATATATGATTTGGCAGCAATACAAGGAGGAAACACAGCGCTTACAGAAGTTGATAAAATTATTGAAAATAATGGAGTAAAAATAATGGGCGAAACTAATATTTTAAATAGGCTTCCAGTTTCAGCCTCTAACTTATATTCAAAAAATATGTTTAATTTTGTTGACAATTTATTTGATAAAAAAACAAAAAAAATAAATATAAATTTAGAAGACGAAATTATAGAAAAAACTTTAATAAAAAATTAGTAATATGGAAATAGATCCTTTAATATTTAGATTAAGCATATTTATTCTATCAATTTTTGTTGGATATTATGTAGTTTGGAGCGTAACACCATCCTTACACACTCCATTAATGTCAGTCACTAATGCGATATCATCTGTCATTATTGTTGGAGCTATAATTGCAGGTTTATCTGGAAATAATGAAAGTGTATTTAATACTTCTAGTATTTTTGGTTTTTTGGCTATTGCATTAGCAGCTATAAATATTTTTGGTGGATTTCTTGTCACCCAAAGAATGTTGGCAATGTATAAAAAAAAGAAAAAGGATAAATAATGTTATCTCCAAATTTGTCTGCGGTTTTTTATTTAATTTCAGGGGTTTTATTTATTCTTGCCCTTAGAGGTTTATCTTCTCCTGAGTCGTCAAGACAGGGTAATTTTTTTGGAATTATGGGGATGATTATTGCTGTTACGGTTACATTTTTATCTTTAGGTAATTTTTCGAGTGGTTTTATTTTTGTTTTAATATTTATATTATTAGGAGGATCTATAGGTGCTTTCATTGCTTATAAAATTCCTATGACAGCCATGCCAGAATTAGTTGCGGGATTTCATAGTTTAGTTGGACTTGCAGCAGTATTTGTAGCAATATCTGCGTTTTTAAATCCTGAAGCATTTAATCTTGGATCTCCTGGAAATATTAAGCTTGGGAGCTTAATTGAAATGTCAATTGGAGCAGCAGTTGGTGCAATAACCTTTTCTGGCTCAGTAATTGCATTTTTAAAATTGCAAGGAATAATGTCAGGTTCGCCAATTTTGTTCAAAGGCCAGCATCCACTTAATGCAATAATTTTGATTTCAATAATTATCTTAATTTATTTATTATGTTCTTCACAATCAACATCTCTTTTTTGGATATTATTAGCTGTATCTTTTTTAATCGGTTTTCTTTTAATAATTCCAATTGGCGGAGCAGATATGCCAGTGGTTATTTCCATGCTAAACTCTTATTCAGGTTGGGCAGCAGCAGGAATTGGTTTTACTTTAGAAAATACTGCTCTGATTATTACCGGTGCACTTGTTGGATCATCAGGCGCAATATTATCATATATTATGTGCAAAGGAATGAATCGTTCGTTCTTTAACGTTATTTTAGGTGGATTTGGTGCTACGGATGATGCTTCATCCAAATCTTCAGCTAAAGAACAGAAACCGGTTAAAAGTGGAAATTCAGAGGATGCAGCATTTTTAATGAAAAATGCTTCTTCAGTTATAATTGTTCCAGGATATGGAATGGCGGTTGCCCAAGCTCAACATGCTCTTAGAGAAATGGTAGATACTCTAAAAAAAAATGACATTAAAGTTTCATATGCTATTCACCCAGTGGCAGGAAGGATGCCCGGACATATGAATGTTCTATTAGCAGAAGCAAATGTTCCTTATGACGAAGTATTTGAGTTAGAAGAAATAAATAATGACTTTGCTAATGCAGATGTTGCTTTTGTTATTGGTGCTAATGATGTAACAAATCCTGTTGCTAAAACAGACCCTCAAAGTCCAATATATGGTATGCCAGTTCTTGATGTTGAAAAATGTAAATCTGTATTATTTGTAAAGAGAAGTTTATCTCCGGGTTATGCAGGTATTGATAATGATTTATTCTATAAAGAAAATACCCTTATGTTATTTGCTGATGCAAAAAAAATGGTTGAGGAAATTACAAAATCATTAGATTAGTTTATATAATATCTACTTTTTCCAAGCCAAAGCAACCCAGTAAGGTGTATTTTCGCTAAATTGAATATCAACAAATCCAGATTTTAATAGCATTGATTTAATTTCTTCTTTAGTAAATCTTTTTTCCAATTTTGTGCCAAATCTATCTAGGGCATCAGTTCTCATAAAATAAAACGTTTTATCTTTATAGTCTGATAAAGGAAAATTTTTAACATCTACATTAAATATATTTAATAATTTTGAAAATCTTGAAAGAGGCAAGTAGATAAATAAAGCAATAATATAGGTTATAATTTTTTTTATTGGAAATGGAAATCTTGAAATTAATTTTCGTAAGAAATCGCTCAATTTCCAAATTAATCTAAACCAAAAAGGTTTATTATCAAATCTATAGTATAAATATATTAAGAAAGGTGAATTTTTTTTAAGTATATTAAAACATGAATCAATTCCTTTTTGAGTTTCGGTTATATGATGTAATACTCCTAGACAATAGCCAAAATCTTGTGAATTAGGTTCTAAAGAGTTTTCATTTACACCTTTGTTGTAGAAAAAAACATTCTTGTTATTAAGTAGATTTTTCTTAGCTACATTTAAAGCCTCATAACTGGGATCAATACAATTTAATTTTTTAATTTGAGGAGCAATTATTTTCGACCATCTACCACTCCCACATCCCATGTCAAAACCTTCCATATTTTTACTTAAAAAATTTTTAGGAAAAATACTAAAATATTGATTAAAAGCTTTAATTAAATCTTTATTATTGATTGAAGACTGGTCATAATTACTCCATTCATTTCCAAAATCTTCAATAACTTTTTGATCTAAATCATTATTATTTTTTTGTGACATATTTATTTATCTAAATAACTATACATTAAGTAAATATCAATTATATTAATTTTCAAAAAATAAAATCATTAATTAATATGAATACAAAAATATTTTGTGATATTGCTGACATTAAACAAATTAAAAAATTCTATAAAAAAAATATTGTAAAAGGTTTCACAACTAACCCGAGCTTAATGAGAAAAGCTGGTGCTAAAGATTACAAATTATATTCTAAAAAAATTCTTAAATTTTGTAAAAATAAGCCTATTTCTTTTGAGGTTTTTGGTGATAGCTATTCTTCAATGATGGAACAAGCGCTTAAAATAAATGCTTGGGGCAAAAATGTATATGTTAAAGTTCCCATAGTAAATTCGAAAGGTAAATTTATGGGTAGGATAATTAAAGAGCTGCATAATAAAAATATTAAATTAAATATAACTGCAGTTTATAATTCAAACCAAACAAAACAAATTCTTAGACAATTAAAGAAAAAAACTAGAGTAATAATATCAATATTTGCAGGACGTGCTGCAGATACAGGTAAAGATCCAGTCCCTGAATTTATAAAAAGTATTTCTTTAGCAAAAAAATATAAAAATGTTTCCATATTGTGGGCGAGTGTAAGAGAACCTTACAATTATTTGCAAGCAAGACAAGTTGGCTGCCATATAATAACCGTACCACCTTCTATAATAGAAAAAATTGAAAAATTCGGAAAAGGTTACAATCAGTTGACAATAGAAACTGTTCAAGCGTTTTTGAAAGATAGTAAAAAAGCTAAGTTTAAGATTTGAGAATGATTGGTTGCGGGGGACGGATTTGAACCGCCGACCTTCAGGTTATGAGCCTGACGAGCTACCAGACTGCTCCACCCCGCGGCATAACTAAATTCTGTTTTTAAGCTTATTTAATTTTTTAACTCTTTTTATATTTTCTTGTAGAATTCTTTTTTTCTTTTCAGAGGGTTTTTCGTATGTATTTTTTAATTTAATTACTTTAAAAAAACCATCTCTTTGAAGTTTTCTTTTTAAAACTCTCAAAGCTTGTTCAACATTATTATCTTTTACTTCTATTTTAATAACTACCTCCAAAAATGTGGTTTGATATCACTTTTATAATTTTATGTCTATTTAATTTGATCACTGAGTATGTGCTTGATTAGATTGTTTTTCTTTCTGTTTTTTCTCCCTTTTTACTCTTCTTTCTGCTTTTTCAATAGCATCTATTAAATCTTTTTGAGTAAACAAATTTAATGCTACAGGATCCTTTGGGTTCAAATTATTATAATTCCAATAACTTTTGTTTCTTATAGAAGTTACGGAATTTTTTGTAATACCTACAAGTTTAGCAATTTGTGAGTCTTTAAGAATATTATGCTGCTTAATAAGCCATAAAGCAGAATCTGGTTTATCTTGTCTTTTTGATAAAGGCACATATTTTTTAATTTTTTTTTCAGAATTTGATATTTCAATATCACTACTTTTTATTTGTAGTGCTCTATTTTCATCTTTTGAGGAAAGCTCAATTTCTTCTCGAGATAGCTGTCCAGAAATAATTGGGTTATACGCTTTAATACCTTTTGCAACTTCTCCATCTGCAATTCCTTGAACTTCAACTTCATGTAATTTACAAAAATCTGCAATTTGCTTAAATGTTAAAGTTGTATTTTCGACTAACCACATAGCTGTCGCCATTGGCATTAAGGGGGCGTTTACCATTTAATTTGACTTATTTGTTTTAAAGTTTTGAAATTTTTTATTAAATTTACTTATTCTACCTTTATCCATTAATTTTTGTTTTCCACCAGTCCATGCAGAGTGAGATTTTGGATCAATTTCTAGTTTTAAAATATCTCCTTCTGCACCCCAGGTTGATTTTGTTTCAAACTGAGTACCGTCTGTCATTTCCACTTTAATTGTATGGTAGTTTGGGTGTATGTCTTTTTTCATATCGAGACTTATAGCAAAAGATTTTTAGAACACAATTAAAAGTTCTTTAATTTTTCAAGCATTTTATCACTAATTACTCCACTAGAAGCCCTAATATTTATGTTATTGTTACTAAATTTATTTAAATCATTTACAACCCCTCCTGCTTCTTCAACCATCAAAGCTCCTGCAGCAACATCCCAAAGATTAATTTTGTTATGAAAAAAACCATCTAATCTTCCTGAAGCTACATAAGCCAAATCTAACGCAGCACATCCAGAATATCTCATGTTTAAATCGCTAAATTTTACTCCTTCATGGTTGCTAGAAAACAAACAATCATCTAATGAGCTTTTTTTGGATACTCTCAATCTTTGATTATTTAAAAAAGCTCCTTTATTTTTTTCTGAATAATACATTTCATCTTTAATAGGATCAAAAATTAAACCACTTACAATTTCTCCTTTAGATTGGAGAGCAATACAAATTGCAAAATGTGGGATTCCATGAAGAAAGTTTGTAGTTCCATCAATAGGATCAATTATCCAAACATTTTCTTTATCTTTATTTTTTATTGTTCCTACTTCTTCTGAAAGAAATGAATAATTTTTTTTAATTTTAGACAGCTCTTCAATTAAAATTTTCTCAACTTGCTTGTCAGTTTTTGTAACAAAATCATATGGTCCTTTTTTAGATACCTGTAATTTTTCAACTTCACCGAAATCTCTGATTATTGATTTTGAAGCCTTTTCAGCAGCCTTGATCATTATATTTAAGTTAGATGATATTGAGATCATTTTTATATTTTTTTTACGTACTCTAAATTTCTGGTATCAACTATAACCTCATCACCTGACTCTATAAATGGAGGCACTTGAATGTTTAAACCATTATCAAGAGTGGCTGGCTTATAAGATGAGGACACAGTCTGACCTTTTAGAGCGGCATCAGTTGAATCAATTTTACATTTTACTTGGTTAGGTAATTCAATTGAAATAGGACTATCATTATAAAAACTTACAGAAACCTCTAAATTTTCTGACAAAAGTTTTCCTTTTTCTCCAACAAGTTCTTTTTTTATTTCTATTTGTTCAAATGATTTAGGATTCATAAAAAAAAAATTATTTTCATCTCTATAAAGATAATTAAAAGTTGTTTCTTCTAAAGAAGCTTTTTCAACTGTTTCACTCGATCTAAATCTTTCATTTAACTTTGTATTTTTATTTACACTTTTCATTTCAACCTGTGCAAATGCACCACCTTTTCCAGGCTTTACGTGTTGAGTTTTTAAAACTTGCCATAAATCATTTTTGTATTCCAAAAGCATTCCTACTCTAATTTCTCCAGCATTTATTTTCATTTAAGCCTTTCTATTGCTTGCAAAGGTTTGTATTTTTTATTATTCCAAATGTAGCCTGAAATAGCTAAAAAATTAGCATTGTTCAATAATAGATTTTTATAATTTTCAGAATTAATTCCTCCAATAGCGACAATTGGAGTTTTTGTAAATTTTTTAACTTTATTTAAAATCTTTACAGAGGCCACATACTTAGTTCTTTTGGTTTTAGATTGATTAAAAGCACCAAAAGCAATGTAATCAGCTTTAGCTTTAATTGCTTTTTTTGCCAGATTTATAGAATCATGACAAGTAATTCCGATAATTTTTTTACCAAGTGTATTCCTTGCTATCTTAATATTCATATCTTTTTGACCTAGATGGCAACCATCTGCATTTAATTTTAAAGCAAGCAAAGGGTCATCATTAATTATAAATTTTACTTTATTTTTTTTACAAATATTTTTAATTTTTTCTCCAATTATCATTTTCTTATTTTGAGAGTAATTTTTAAGTCTAAGCTGAAAAAAACTTACTTTTCCAGTTTTTAAAACTAACTTTAAATTTTTATAGAAAACACTAGATATTTTATTAGGAGAAATAAGATAAATAAATTTTTTTTTATTTATTTTCAAGTTCGTTAGACCATTTTCCTTGAGCAGCTAAGGTACACATTTTAGCTCTATGATTAAATGTAGTTTGAGTAGCCTCTACATTTTTAATATCATTAGACCAAACTTTTAAAGCACTTTGTTGAAGAGCTCTTCCATATGAGTATGTCATTATAAAATTTGTATTATTATTTTTATTTATTGAATTTAAATTTTCTGTAGCCTCTATTTCAGATTGCCCTCCAGATAAAAAAGCCATTCCAGGAACTTCATTGGGTACAGAATTTTTAAGGCATTCTAAAGTTTTGATAGAGACTTCTTCACTAGAATTTTTTTCTTCCGATAGGTTTCCTGACAAAATCATATTTGGTTTTAATATTATTCCTGAGAGATCAACTTTGTGTAAAATTAGTTCATCAAAACACTTTTTAATTACTTCTGATGTTTTATTATAACAATCATCAGCTGAATGGTTTCCATCCATCAATACTTCGGGTTCAACTATTGGAACCATCCCGCTTTCTTGAACTAGTGCAGAGTACCTAGCAAGTGCATGAGCATTACTACTGATTGCTAGCTTACTTGGATATTTTTCACTAATACAATAGACACCTCTCCATTTTGTAAATCTTGCTCCAAGTTCATAATATTTTTTTAATCTATCCCTAAGGCCATCTAATCCTTCTGTAATCTTTTCTTCAGGGGAATTTGCCAAATCTTTGGCACCAGTATCAACTTTAATTCCAGGAACTGCACCTGAACTAGATATTAAATCAGGTATTGATTTTCCTGAACTTGAAATTTGATTTATGGTTTCATCGAAAAGAATAACACCACCTATGCAATCCTTCATTCTGTCTGATGAAAAAAGAATTTCTCTGAAGGAAAGCCTATTTTCTTCGTTTGATTTGATATTTACTGCTTCAAGTCTTTTCGTCATAGTTCCATTGCTTTCATCAGCAGCAAGTATACCTTTGCCATTCGAAATTATTTTAAGTGCAATTTTATTTAATTCAGACATTTTAATTTAGTGGGGTTATACCAGGAAGGTTTTTACCTTCAAGATATTCTAAAAAAGCTCCACCTGCAGTTGAAACAAAATTAAACTCATTAACGGCGTTTAAATGATTTATTAAAGAAACTGTGTCCCCACCACCAGCAACTGAAAAAATTTTGTTTGATTTATTATTTTCAATTATTTTTTTTGCTATTTGAATACTTCCATAAGCAAAATTTGGATTTTCAAAATATCCCGCAGGTCCATTCCAAAGTATTGTTTTACTACTATCAATAACTCTTGTTATTTTTTCTATAGTTTTTGGACCAATATCTAATATCATTTCATCAGATAATATTTCGCTCAATTCTTTCTTTTGAGGAGATCCATTTAAATCTTTAGATACAACTACATCTTCTGGATAGATAATTTTACATTTTTCTTTTTTTGAAAGAGAAATGATTTCTTCAACTATTTTATCACAATTTTTTTCTTTAATAGATTTTCCAACACTATTTCCAAAATATTCTATAAAATTATTAGCCATACCCCCAACAATTATAATATTATCAAATTTAGTAATTAAATTTTTAATAACATTAATCTTAGTTGAAATTTTAGACCCTCCAATAATACAAGTAATTGGTCTAGTAATTTCAGAAGTTATTTTATTTAGCGCATTCACTTCTAAGTCTAGCTGTAATCCAGAAAACGAGGGCAAGAATTTTGGAATTTTATTAATTGAAGCATGAGCTCTATGTGAACAAGAAAAAGCATCATTTACATATATATCTCCAAGATTTGATAAAAGTTCGGCAAATTTATTATCATTTTGTTCCTCCTCAGAATAAAATCTAATATTTTCTAAAATTAAAATTTCATCATTATAATTATTTAATAAATTTTTATTTTTAATTTCTTTAATATTTTCAGTAATAAGTTTTACTTTTTTTCCTAATTTATTTTGTAATTCTTTACAAATTGGTTCTAGGGAAAGTTCCTTAACAATTTCTCCTTTAGGTCTCCCCACATGAGATAAAATTATAATTTTTGCATTTTCCTTGATCAAAAAATTTAAAGTAGGAAGAATTTTATCTATTCTTGTTGTGTCCGTTATCTTATTTTTTTCCAAAGGGACATTTAAGTCTAGTCTTAATAATATTTTTTTATTGTTTAGATTTTTTTCGTTTAAAATACTTCTCATTAAGAGATTTTATGCAAAGTTTCAGCAATATCGCACATTCTGTTAGAAAAGCCCCATTCATTATCATACCAAGCTGATATTTTACCCATATTGCTTCCAACTACATTTGTTAAAGAAGCATCTACTATTGCAGAAGCAGAATGATGATTAAAATCTATAGATACTAATTTTTCATGAGTAACTTCTAATATATTTTTTAATTTATTTTTTGACGCTTGTTCAAAGGCATAATTAATTTTTTTTATATTAATATCTTTTTTTGTACAAAAAACTAATTCAACAAGAGAAACATTAGGAGTAGGCACTCTCATCGCAACACCTTCTAATTTACCATTAAGGCTTGGTATTATTTCTCCTATTGCTTTCGAAGCTCCTGTTGAGGTAGGAACTATTGATTGACTTGCAGATCTTGCTCTTCTTGGATCTTTGTGAGAATTATCTAAAATTCTCTGATCGCTAGTAAATGCATGAATTGTAGTCATAAAACCTTTTTCGATTTCAAAATTTTCATCAAGAACACTGGTTACTGGTGCTAGGCAATTGGTAGTGCATGACGCCGCAGATATTATTTTGTCTTCTTTAGTAATTATGTTTTCATTAACACCAAACACTATTGTTTTATCAGCATTTTTACATGGAGCAGAAACGATAACTTTTTTTGCACCATTTTCTATATGAGCAAGAAGTATTTCTTTTGAATTAAATTTTCCAGTACATTCAAATACATAATCAACATCGTGTTTTTTCCAATTAATATCTTCAATTTTTGTTTCTTGAGAAAATGCAATTTTATTTTTATTAATTATTAAATGATTTGGATCAAAATCTATATCAGCATTTAATTTTCCATGTATAGAATCGTATTTGATTAATTTAGATGTAGCTTCTGAATTTGATCTGTTGTTTATATGATTAATTTTTAAATTTTTATTTTTACTTTCGACAATTGATCTAACAACCATACGACCAATCCGCCCCATCCCGTTAATTCCAATTTTAATTGTCATTTTATTTTTTAAATAATTTTTTCGTAATGTTTTTAATATTTGTGCTCTCTAGTCCAAAATATTTATAAATATCTTTATACGGCGCACTTTTGCCGAATTCATTAATTCCAAAAGTAATTCCGTTACTACCCACGTATTTTTTCCAACAATCACTTGATCCAGCTTCAATCGATATTTTAAATTTTGTTTCTTCTAAAATTTTATTTTTATAAGATTTTGATTGTAATTCGAAAAGTTCTATACAAGGCATTGATATTACCTTAGAATATATTTTATCTTTGGCTAATTTATGGCTGACCTCTATGGCTAGATTAACTTCAGATCCACTAGCTAAAATTGTTAGATTAATTTTTTTTTTTGTTCTTAAAATCTCGTAAGCTCCTAATGAGCATTTGTTTTTATAAGAGGATGTTTTTCTTACAGGATTTAAGTTTTGTCTTGTTAAAGATAGTACGCTTGGTGTTTTTGAGCTTTTTAAAGCATATTCCCAACATTCTATTGTCTCAATTCTATCTGCTGGTCTAAATATATTTAAGTTAGGTATTGTGCGTAAACCTGAAAGTTGTTCTATAGGTTGGTGAGTAGGCCCATCTTCTCCGAGTCCGATAGAATCATGTGTCATTACATAAATGACTCTTTTTTTCATTAATGCTGACAATCTGATCGAAGGTTTACAATAATCAGAAAATATTAGAAAAGTACCTCCATATGGAATTAGATTGCTGTGAAGCGCAATGCCATTCATTACCCCACTCATTGCGTGTTCTCTCACACCGTAGTGAATGTAGTTTCCTGTAAAATCCCCAGGTTTAATTATTTTATGGTTTTTAGTTTTAGTATTATTCGATCCCGCTAAATCAGCAGAACCACCAATTAAATTATTTTTTTGTTTTGTTAATGCACTCAATGTCATTTCTGAGCATTTTCTAGTAGCTAAAATTTTTGGATGCTTTATCGCGTTTTCTTTTTCTTTATTAAGTACTTTAGTAAAATTATTTTTTAAAAGTTGATTAAATTTTATATTTTTTCTTTTAAATATTTTGTTCCATTTTTTTTCTAAAATTTTACCTCTATGGCCAATTTTTCTCCAATCTTTTAAAATTTTATTTGGTATATCAAAAGGTTTATTTTTCCATTTTAATGCTTGTCTTACTAGTTTTATTTCATCTAATCCCAAAGGACTTCCATGAGATGATGCTTTTCCAGATTTATTCGGTGAACCATATCCAATTTTGGTTTTACAAGAAATAACAGTTGGTTTTTTAGCTTTCTGAACTTTTTTTAGTGCTTTAAAAATCTCTTTTTCATTATGACCGTTGATAGAAATATAATCCCAGCCATAACCCTCAAATCTTTTTTTAAAATTATCCGAAACAGCAAGATTTGTAGGACCATCGATTGAAATTGAATTGTTGTCAAATAGCATGACTAAATTTTTAAGTTTTAAATGTCCTGCTAAACTCATTGATTCATGACTTATCCCCTCCATTAAACATCCGTCTCCAGCTAAAACATAAGTTTTGTGATTAATTATATCTTTTCCTAATTTATTTTTTAAAATTTCCTCAGCTATAGCAAAACCAACCGCATTAGATATGCCTTGTCCAAGTGGACCGGTTGTTGTTTCAATACCTGTTTTTGGGTGATATTCAGGATGTCCAGCACATATTGAGTTAAGCTGCCTAAATTTTTTGATGTTATTAATTGATATGCTTTTGTATCCTGTTAGGTACAATAAAGAGTATAGAAGCATAGAACCATGACCAGCAGATAAAACAAATCTATCTCTATTTAACCAATCTGGATTTTTTGGATTAAATTTTAAAAAACTTTTAAATAGAATTGTCGCAACATCTGCCATACCCATAGGCATCCCTGGGTGACCTGAATTTGCCTTTTGAACAGCATCAATTGACAAAAATCTGATGCAATTAGCTAAATCATTGTGTAGTTTACTCAAAATTATCCTGACTAGACTAAGAAGAATCTATTTAATAATATAAACATATATATATGAATTCTATAAACGAAAAAGAAAAAAAATTAAACATTGCATTAGAAGAATTAAAAAATTTAGATCTATCAAATCCTGAATTACAAAAAAATATCGAAAATTTAAGCACAAAGCAAAATCAATTAGAAATTGAAAAAACACAGATTGAAGAAAAATACAAAATGTTACTCGAGGAACATGAAAATCTTTCAAAAAAACTTGAGGATTTAAAAAATAAAGAAAAGCTAGAAGAAAGAAAACAAATTGAATTTTCTGAAAAAATTGATGAGCTTAATCAAGAAACTGACACTTTATTGGATGAAATAGATAAATGGCAAATGTAAGCATAAAATTTAACAATAAAGAGTTTTTGCTAGCCTGTGAAGACGGACAAGAAGAGCACTTAGAGGAACTATTAATTCAGATTAATAAAAAGTTTAATAATTTAAAAAATGATTTGGGCAATCTTGGTGAAAATAAACTTTTGTTGATTACGGCTGTAAAAATAATGGATGAATATTACGAAACTAAGAAAAAAGTAGATCAAAAAAAAGACGAATTAAACGAACTATCAAATAAATTTAAAGAACTAAAATCTTTAATCTATGATTACAGGGAGACAAAAGAATCCGAAATTGAAAAACTTAATCTTGATCATGAAAATTTAAAACAAGAAATTGATGATAATCAAAAAAAATATGAAAATTTAATTGATGAAGCTGCTGATCAAATATCAAATTTTGTAAATAAAGCAAAATTAGAAAACATATCAAAATAGGTCTGTGAGTAAATCTAAGCTAAGAAGTAAAATTTTAAATCTTAGAAAAAAAAATTTATATAAAAAACTTAGTCTCTATCCTGACAGAATTTATCAATTTTTAAAAACAAATAAAATTAATTTTAAAAATGTAGGAGGGTATTATCCGTGCAACTATGAAATTGATGACTTGGATATGCTTAATTTTTTAAGAAACAAAAGTGCAAATATTTCTTTACCAATAATAAGAGAAAATAATCAAATGGATTTCTTTGAATGGACAAATAAAGATCCTTTAAAGATTAATAAGTATGGAATTGTTGAGCCAACTTTAGGAAAGAAAGTTTACCCAGACATAATATTTGTTCCTTTAGTAGCTTATGATGATGATTTAAATAGATTAGGTTATGGTGGAGGTTTTTATGATCGTTATTTAAAGAAAATGACAAAAATCAAAAAAATTTTGAAAATTGGATTAGGATTTTCATACCAAAAATTAAAAAAAATACCCACCAATAACTATGACAAGAAGCTTGATTTAATAATAACTGAGAAAAACATTATAAAATGAGAATTTTATTTTTAGGTGATGTTGTTGGGATTTCTGGATGTTCTAAATTAACAAGTAATTTATTAAATGAAATTGATAGAAAAAAAATCGATTTTGTAATTGTAAATGGTGAAAATGCAGCAGCAGAAGGTGTGGGGTTAACTAAAGAAATATGTAAGGATTTTTTTAACTGCGGTGTTGATGTTATCACATCAGGCAATCATGTTTGGGATCAAAAAGAAATAATGGAATTTATTGATAAAGAAGAAAGATTATTAAGACCTAAAAATTTATTTGAACCTGCGCCAGGAAAAGGTTTTCAAATTTATAATACAAAAAATAATATTAAAATTGGAGTTCTTAATTTGATGGGTAATGTTTTTATGAAGAAGTGTGAAGATGTTTTTGAAGTGTCTCAAAAATTCTTAAAAGAAAATGAAATTAAAAAAGATTTTGATTTACTTGTGGTTGATTTTCACGGTGAAATTACTAGTGAAAAAAATGCTATTGGACATTTATTTGATGGAAAGGCCACTCTCGTTGTTGGAACACACACTCATATTCCAACAAATGATGCTAGAATACTCAAGAATGGTACCGGCTATCAAACAGATGCTGGCATGTGTGGAGATTATGACTCTGTGATTGGCATGAATAAAGAAAATTCTTTAAATAGATTTTTAAAAAGAAATTCAGTGAAATATTTTCCAGCTATTGGAGATGCTACTTTATGTGGTGTTATAGTAGATTGTGATATAAAAACAGGATTAGCAATGGATATCAAAAGCTATGTATACGGAGATCAACTAAAAAATATTTAAAATCATGGCAGGACATTCACACTGGGCAGGCATAAAACATAAAAAAGGTAAGGCCGATAAGCAAAGATCAAAGATATTTTCAAAACTATCTAAAGAAATTACCGTTGCAGCAAAACTTGGTGACAAAGATCCTGCAATGAACCCCAGACTAAGATCTGCTGTTCAGGCTGCTAGATCTGCAAATATGCCCAAAGACAATATTGAAAGAGCAATAGACAAATCTTCTGCAGCTACAGGAGCAAATTTTGAAAATTTAAGATATGAGGGATTTGGACCAGAAAGGATTGCTGTTATAGTTGAAACTTTAACAGATAATAAAAATAGGACAGCATCAAATATAAGAACTATTTTTCAAAAAAGTGGTGGGAGCTTGGGAACCCAAGGCTCTGCCTCTCATAATTTTCAACAATTAGGTATAATCAAAATTGATAAAAAAGAGATATCTGATGAAAAAATTTTAGATTTAGCTATTGAGTCTGGAGCTGACGAATGTTTGTCTTATGATGATTTTCATGAAGTTCAGTGTCAAACGAACGAGATATATAATGTTAAAAAAAATCTTGAGAAAATTATTGTGAATTTTATTTCTACAGAACTTGAATGGGTGCCATTAAATAGTGTTGAGGTAAATAAGGAAAACAAAGATAGTGTAGTAGATTTTTTAGAAAGTCTTGAGGAAGATGATGACGTTCAGAACGTTTATTCGAACTTAAATTTAGGTGGTTTATGATGCTAATTATTGGAATTGATCCTGGTATCTCTGGTTCAATCTGTTTTTTTCAGGATGGTATTATTACAGATGTGGTAGAAATGCCAACAATGACTGAGGGCAAGAAGAATAAGAGACAGGTAAATGGTCCTCAGATATTTAATGAAATTAGTGAAAGAATAAATAAAATTGAAAAAAAAAATATAAAGGTTGTAATTGAACAGGTTTCTGCAATGCCAGGTCAAGGAGTAACTAGTATGTTCAATTTTGGTCAATCTTTTGGGATTTTAAAAGGGATATGTAGTGCAATGCGTTTACCTGTTTATTACGTTAGGCCCGCTAAGTGGAAAAAATATTTTAATCTAATTAATTCTGAGAAAGACGCAAGCAGAACAAGAGCAATTGAAATTTTTCCATATTTTTCAGCACAATTGTCAAAAAAGAAAGATAATAATAAAGCAGATGCTATTCTAATTGCTAGTTTTTTCTTTGAAACTTACAAAAAAGAAAAGTAATTAATCCAAATTAATAGTCAAAATCATGACACATTTAAGTGTGATGAGTAAGCATGGAAGCAGATATAGCAGCAAAAGCAGTTGAATTAGGTACTAATACTGATTTTTCATTATTCAGTTTATTTATTAGAGCAGATGTAATTGTGAAGTCTGTGATGATTATATTAATATTGTGCTCAGTATATTCTTGGGCAGTAATTATTGATAAATTTCGATTGTTTAAAAAAATAACTAAATCTTCTGAGGAATTTGAAGAAAAATTTTGGAATTCTAAATCTGCTGAAACTTTTTATAATAGTTTACCAAGCAAGCTTGAAGATCCGATGTCTCTTGTTTTTCAAGATGCCATGGAAGGATTACTGAAAAAAAAATCTAGAACAAATATTAGCGAAAGAATGAGTGCGTCCCTTGAGACGGGAATTGAAAAACAAATGTCAAAAATTGAAAAAGGATTTACTTTTTTAGCAACTGTTGGTTCAACAGCCCCATTTATTGGATTATTTGGAACTGTTTGGGGGATTATGAATTCTTTTCAGTCAATAGCCATATCAAGGAATACAAGTTTAGCAATTGTTGCTCCAGGAATAGCGGAGGCCTTATTTGCAACTGCCCTTGGTTTATTAGCTGCAATCCCAGCAGTGGTGGCTTACAATAAATTTAATAATGATGCTAAGAAATATTCTGAGAAATTAGAAAATTTTTCTAAAAGATTTTTAACAATAATCTAAATGGCATTCAAATTTAATCGCTCTTCAAAAGAACCAATGAGTGAAATAAATGTTACTCCTTTCGTGGACGTAATGTTAGTTTTGTTAATCATATTTATGGTTACTGCACCCTTATTAACTGTAGGTGTTCAAGTAGATTTACCAGAGAGTTCAGCAGACTCTCTTCCAGAAGAAACGGAGCCATTAACTTTGTCAATTAACGCAAAAGGAGAAATTTTTATTCAAGAGGCAAAAGTTGAATATGATAATATTATCGCTAAAGTTTTAGCAATTTCAAAAAATAGAACAGATACAAGAATTTATGTTAGAGGCGATAAAACTATAAATTATGGTAGAGTATTGGAAATAATGGGATTACTATCAGGATCTGGTTTTACTAAAGTGGCCTTAATTTCGGAACCATACAAACAAAGGTAACTTTAAGTGAATAGAAGTATTATCATTTCTTCTGTCTTGCATATTTTTTTAATTTTTATTACAGCTATGAGCTTACCTTTTTTAGCCAAAAAACCTTTAGATATTCCACCGATTGTATCTGTTGAATTAATTCAAATTGCTGAAAAAACTAATATACCTTTCGCACCAAAAGCTAAAAAAATAATTGAAAAAGTAAAAGAAAAAGAGAAAAAACTTGTTTCAGAACAAGCTCCACCAAAAAAAGTAAAAAAAACTAAAACAAAAACTGTTTTGTCTACTGATCAAAATAACAAGAAAATAGAAAATCAAACACCTGAAGCAATCCCTCTTCCTGAAAAAACTGTAAAAAAAGTAGACACGAAAGAGGAAAAAAAACAAAATCCTGAAAAAGTAGATAATGAAGTAAAACAGGTATCTGAATTTGAGAAAAAAGATTTATTTGACCCAAACAATATTGCTGCATTAATAGACAAATCAAAAGAAGAGAGTGCTGAGATTTTAAAAACAAATAATGAAACAACACAAGATCAGGAAAGAAATGTTGAAAACGCAGGATTAACTTTAAGTGAGGAAGATGCACTGAAAGCACAAATTTTTGGATGTTGGAGTATTCCTCTAGGTTTGCCTTATAACGAAAACTTGTTAGTGAGAATAAAGCTAAAATTAAAACCGGATGGAACAGTTTCTAAAACTGAAATATTAGATCATGCAAGAATGAATAAGCCAGACCAGGGATTTTATAAAGTATTGGCAGAAAGTGCTCTTAGAGCTGTAAAATTATGTCAACCTCTTAGAGTTCCAAGTACAGGATATGAAAGATGGAAAGAATTACAATTAAATTTTGATGCAAGAGAAATGTTAGAAGGTTAAAATGAAAAAAATGTTAAAAATAATTATTAAATTAATACTAATTTTAATTCCTTTTAATTCTTATGCACTAATAGAGGTTGATATTACTAGAGGAAATCTTAATCCCTTACCTTTAGCAGTTTCACCTTTATCTATTGATGAAAATTCTAGAAAAAATTTTGAAAAAATATTGAAAAAAGAAAATATAGGTTCAGAAATATCCAATATTGTTGAAGATAATTTAAGAACCTCAGGTTTATTTAATCCATTAGACAAAAAAGCTTTTTTGCAAGCCCCTGATATTGCAAACTTAAAACCAAGATTCGAAGATTGGAATTTAATCAAAGCTCAAGCTTTAATTACAGGTAAAGTTAACCTAGTTGAAAATAAACTAAGAGTAGAGTTTAGGTTGTGGGATGTCTTAGCTGCTAAGGAAATGATGGCTTTAGCATTTACAACTGTGCCAAATAATTGGAGAAGAGTTGGACATATAATTTCAGATAAAATCTACGAAAGATTAACTGGCGAAAAAGGATATTTTGATACAAGAATAATCTATGTTTCTGAAGAAGGCCCTAAAACTCAAAGAATAAAAAAGTTAGCTATTATGGATCAAGACGGTTTTAATAATAAATTTTTGACATTAGGTAATGAATTGGTTCTTACACCTCGTTTCAACCCAACTAGTCAAATGGTAACTTACTTATCTTATTTTAGAAATATGCCTAGAGTTTATTTGTTAGATATTGAGACAGGAACACAAGAGGTAGTAGGTGATTTTCCAGGCATGACTTTTGCTCCAAGATTTTCTCCTGATGGAAAAAAAATAATTATGAGTTTCGCGAAAGATGGAAAGTCAGATATTTATACTATGAATTTGGAAAATAGATTAGTAGAGAGAATTACAAATCATCCGTCGATTGACACTTCCCCATCATATTCTCCAGATGGTAAGTATATAACATTTAACTCAGATAGAAGTGGTTACCAACAAATATATATAATGAAAAAAGATGGAAGTGATGTGAAAAGAATTTCTTTTGGCAATGGATTATATGGAACTCCAGTTTGGTCACCTAGAGGAGACTTAATTGCATTTACAAAATTACATAAGGGAAAATTTTATATAGGCGTAATGAGAACTGATGGAAGTGGTGAAAGACTTTTAACCGAAAATTTTTATCAAGAGGCGCCATCTTGGTCACCTAATGGCAGAGTATTAATTTTTTATAGAGAAACAAAAACTAACGCAAAAGGAGAAGGGTTTTCTGCAAAATTATGGTCCATCGATTTAACAGGGTATAATGAGCGTCAAATAAAGACACCAACAGATGCTTCTGACCCATCATGGTCATCATTATTAAGTAATTAAATGAGGAATATATTAAATTTCTTGATTTTTAGACTTGAAACCTCTATTTAGTTGTGAAAAACTTAAGAAATTGAAATTAGCAGCAAGGAGCAATTTAATGAGATTAAGCAAAATTTTTAAAAACACACTTTTAATATTAACCGCATGCCTAGTGTTATCTGCTTGTGCAACTAAGAAAGAAGTAGCAACTGATAGTATTACAGGTCAAATGCAAGGTGATGTTTACACAGGAACAGATACTGTTGAGTATTTAGCAGATGGGGTTCCAGATAGAGTATTCTTTGCCACAAATGAGTCAATTTTAACAACTGCATCTAGAGAAACATTAAGAGCCCAAGCTGCTTGGTTAAGAAAAAATCCAGGTATCAATGTTGTGCTTGAAGGTCATGCAGACGAAAGAGGTACTAGAGAATACAATTTAGCTTTAGGAGAAAGAAGAGCTAATGCAGCAAAAGATTATCTAATGACTTACGGGATATCATCTGACAGAATTACAGTGCTGAGTTATGGAAAAGAAAGACCAGTTGATTCAGGATCTAATCCTTTAGCATGGTCAAAAAATAGAAGATCAGTTACTGTTAAAGCAAATTAATCAATTTATATTAAAGACCCCAAAATCATCTTTGGATTTGGGGTCTTTTTTTTGCCATTTTTATAATCATAAATCTAAATTCAATGAAACCGATAATTAAATTAAAAATATTAAGATTAATAATAATATTAAATTTAAGTTTTATTACTTTTTCTTTTGCGGATAATCACAATATCTATGAAACACTTGACGCAATTAAGAAAGACTTGAAAACTCTAGAAAGAGCTGTTTACTCTGGATCTATTGAATTAACTAGTAAGAACAATCAGTCTATTTCGGAATTAGATCAAAATTCAGAAGATGTGCTTACTAGACATCTTCTCAAATTATCTGAAGTTGAGGATCAATTTAGAGAACTTACAAACAAATTTGAAGAGATAAATTTTAAATTAGATAAATTGTCTAACAGGTTGTCAAAAATTCAAGCAGATAATCAATTAAGGTTTCGAGATATAGAGAATAATATAAGCTCAGTAAACTTAACAAATACAGAGGATCAATTAAGTTTAAAGCCTAAAATTGATGAAAAAAAAATTTTACCTGGAAGCTCACAGCCACAAGACTTAGGTACAATTTCGTATAAGGATACTCAAACAAGTGACACAACTCAAAAGATCCAATCTGTTGAAACAACTGCATCTGTAGTAACTGAAACTTTTCAGTCTGAGGAAAAAATTCTTCCTCAAGATATAAGTCCAAATGAGCAATATGAATTCGCTACAAGTTTTTTAAAAGTTGGTGATTACAGTACAGCCGAAAGGGCTTTTAGAGAATTTGTAGTTACAAATCCTAATCATGAATTAGCTGGTAGTGCTCAATATTGGTATGCAGAAACATTTAGGATTAGACAATTGTACACAGATGCAGCATCAGCCTACTTAGAGGGTTATCAAAAATATCCTAAGGGAAAAAAAGCTCCCATTAATTTATTAAAACTAGGTGTTTCTATGGTTCAAATTGGAGAAAAAGATCAGGGATGCAAAATGATTAATGGTGTGGAATTGCAATATCCTGACGCAAATCAGTCAGTACTACAAAAAGCTAAATATGAGTCCAAAAAATTTGAATGCATCAAACAAGACTCATAATTTTTTATTTAATAAATTAAAAGATAGAGAAACTTTTAAAATTTATAAAAAATTTGAAAAAAATCTTAATTTAGATGAGGATTTTATTGTTGCAGTATCAGGTGGTCCAGACAGTCTTGCTTTGTGTTTTTTATCACAAATTTATTCAATTAAAAAAGATATTAAAGTAAAATATTTTCATGTTGATCACAAACTAAGGAATAATTCAACAAAAGAAGCAAAATTTGTAAAATTGCTCCTAAAAAAACTACCTGCTAAACTCGTTATTTTAAATTGGATTGGTAAAAAACCAAAAAGCAATATTCAGTCTGTTGCAAGAAACAAAAGATATGAACTTTTGATTAACAGAGCAAAAAAATTAAAAATAAAAAATATTTTATTAGGTCACCATAAAGATGATTTAATCGAAAATTTTTTTATTAGAATTTTAAGAGGGAGTGGTTTGAATGGTATAGCATCATTCGATAAAAAAACTAATCAACAAAATATAAATTTGATTAGACCTTTATTAAAATTCTCAAAAAAAAATTTAAAATATATTACTATAAAAGTATTTAAAAATTATATAGAAGATCCGTCGAATAAAAATGATAAATTCAAAAGAGTTAAAATTAGAAATTTTATAAAAAATTTACAATTAGAGGGTCTAGATAATGATAAATTTGACTTAACAATTAAAAACTTAAAATTTGCGAATGAATCAATTAAATACTTTGTTCAAAAAAATTTAAAAGATAATTCAACATTTTCAAGTATCAATAAGTCTATTGTTTTAAATATAAATTTTTTTTATCAACCAGAAGAAGTGGTTTTTAGATCTCTTACAGAAGTGCTAAAAAGTGTTGGTAAAAAATACTACTCATCTAGAGGAAAAAAAGTTGGTAGGTTAATTGAGCAAATTAAAAATAATAGTTATAAAAAAATTACTTTAGGAAATTGTATAATAAAGAGGGTCAATAACACTATTATAGTATCAAAAGAGCATTAAAGTCGATGAAATAACTGATATTTTGTCACTTGTTAATTTAATAATAATTCTTATTTTAATGTTATGAATTTAAAAAATCTAGCAATGTGGGGAATTATAGTTTTTTTAACTATAGGTCTTTACAACATGTTTAAAAATCCTCAATCTAATATAAGAGGAGGAGATCAGATTATTTTTTCAGATTTTTTAAGCTCAGTTGAGAATGGAGAAGTTCTTAAGGTAGAGATTCAAGGCAACAATATAAAAGGAGTTTATTCAAATGGTAAATCTTTTTCGACTTATTCACCTAATGATCCAAACCTTATCGAAAAATTATCTGAGAGAGGTGTAAGTATTTCCGCATCACCTTTAGAGGAAAAAATGCCGTCACTGTTTGGTGTTCTTCTTTCATGGTTCCCAATGTTATTGCTGATTGCTGTTTGGATTTTCTTTATGAGACAAATGCAAGGTGGAAAAGGTGGCGCAATGGGTTTTGGAAAATCAAAAGCAAAAATGATGAACGAGCTTAAGGGAAAGGTTACATTTAATGATGTAGCAGGTGTAGAGGAAGCTAAAGAAGAAGTTGAAGAAATAGTAGAATTTTTAAAAGATCCAAAAAAATTTAGTAGATTGGGTGGAAAAATTCCAAGAGGAGCTTTACTTGTTGGGCCTCCAGGAACTGGAAAAACATTGTTAGCAAGAGCAATCGCAGGCGAGGCTGGAGTTCCTTTTTTCACTATTTCAGGTTCTGATTTTGTTGAAATGTTTGTTGGAGTTGGAGCATCTAGAGTAAGGGATATGTTTGAACAAGGTAAGAAAAACTCTCCATGTATAATTTTTATTGATGAAATCGATGCCGTAGGAAGAAGTAGAGGAGCAGGTTTAGGCGGTGGTAATGATGAAAGAGAACAAACTTTAAATCAGTTGTTAGTTGAAATGGATGGTTTTGATACAAACGAAGGTGTCATTATAATTGCAGCAACAAATAGACCAGATGTACTTGATCCAGCATTATTAAGACCCGGAAGATTTGATAGACAAGTAGTAGTTTCAAATCCAGATATTATTGGAAGAGAAAAAATTTTAAAAGTTCATGTAAAAAAAATTAAAATGGCGCCTGATGTAAATCTAAGAACAATTGCACGTGGTACACCAGGTTTTTCAGGAGCAGATCTTGCAAATCTTGTTAACGAAGCTGCTTTATTAGCTGCAAGAAAAAATAAAAGAATCGTTACTTTGTTAGAATTTGAAGAAGCTAAAGATAAAGTTATGATGGGTGCTGAAAGGCGTTCAATGGTCATGACTGAGGATGAGAAAAAACTTACAGCATACCATGAAGGAGGTCATGCGTTAGTTTCATTTAATATGCCAAGTTACGATCCAATACATAAAGCTACTATTATACCAAGAGGAAGAGCACTTGGAATGGTAATGAATTTGCCTGAAAGAGACAAACATGGGTACTCAATAAAATATCTCAAGGCAAGATTAGCAGTATGTTTTGGAGGTAGAGTGGCTGAAGAATTAATTTTTGGAAAAGATAATATTTCTACAGGAGCAGGTGGGGGAACTGGCTCAGATATCAACCAAGCAACACAACTTGCAAGAGCTATGGTAACAAAATATGGTATGAGTGAAGAAATGGGCCCAGTAGAATATGGTGAAAACCAAGAAGAGGTGTTTTTAGGAAGATCAGTAACTCAAACACAATCTGTTTCTGAGGAAGTTGCACAAAAAATTGATAAAGAAATTAGAAAACTTGTTGATGAAGGATATAAACAAGCTAAGAAAATTTTGACTGAAAAATTAGATGATTTACATAAAATTGCTAAAGCTCTTATAACCTACGAGACATTAACTGGTGAAGAAATAGAGAATATAATTAATAAAGATTTATATCCTAAAGATAAAGTTTTAGATAATCCAGAATCAAAAGATGATCAAGACTCAGCTTTGGGTGCCATGGGTTTGAAACCGAAAATTGTTCATTAAAAAATAATGCAAAGATATTACACAAGAGCGTGTAATTTCTATTTTGGCAATCAATCAAAAATTTTAGTAAATAAAAAAAAATCTATTTATTTGCATCAGATTAAGGAAATATCTTTTGATCACGTAGAAATAATTACTAGAAAAAAAATTAGAAGAATTTCAATAAATAAAATCAAAAAACTACCAAAAAACTTAAAAAATAAAGTAAATGCAGATTTAAAAAAAATTAAATCAAAAAAAATAAATTTTTCAAATTTTAATTTTAAAAAAATTCCAAATATATTAGGTGTTCTAAATATAACTCCTGACAGTTTTTCAGACGGAGGAAAATTTAATAAAAAAAATAAAGGTATTACTCATGCTATTAATTTGTATAAAATTGGTGCATCGTTAGTAGATATTGGTGGAGAGTCTACAAGACCAGGTTCGAAGCCAGTAAATGAAAAGCAAGAATGGAATAGAATTAATCTGATATTAAAATCTATTGTAAAAAAAATACCAATATCTTTAGATACAAGAAAATCTGGAATTATGGAAGATGGTATCAAAATGGGGGTTAAACTTATTAATGATGTTTCGGGATTAAATTATGATCGCAAAACAATAAATATTTTAAAAAAGTATCAAATTCCATTTGTTATACAACATTCAGTTGGAACACCACAAAATATGCAAAAGAATCCAAAATATAAAAATGAATTATTAGATATATATGACTTTTTTGAAGATAAGATTAAATTAATAAGATCTAAAGGCATTAAACATAATAAAATAATTTTAGATCCTGGAATTGGATTTGGAAAAAATTTGAAACATAATATGAGTCTTATAAGGAGGATTTCTATTTTTCATTCTTTGGGTTTTCCTATACTAGTGGGAAATTCTAGAAAAAGATTTATAAAAGATATATCAAAAAAAAATGATAGTAATACAAGAATTGGTGGAACTATGGCTTCTTCAATATATTTAATGATGCAAGGAATTCAGATTCTAAGAATTCATGATGTTAATGAAGTTATACAAGGAATTAAGGTTTTTAATCAGATAATTAAAAATTGATGACAAAAAAATATTTTGGAACAGATGGTATAAGAGGTGCAGTTAATAGTAAGTATATAAATGGTGACATGTTTTTTAGATTTGGACTTGCAAGTGGAACTTATTTTAAATCTCAAAAAAAAAGAAAACAAACAGCAATAATTGCCAAAGACACCAGATTGTCAGGCTATACTCTTGAACCTGCTATTGTTTCAGGTCTAGCTTCAGCTGGTATGCATGTTTATACTTTAGGACCATTACCAACTAATGGGTTAGCTATGCTAACGAAAGAAATGAAGGCTAATATGGGTATAATGATCACCGCCTCACACAATCCACATTTTGACAATGGTTTAAAATTGTTTGGTCCTGATGGAATGAAATTATCAGATCAAATAGAAAAAAAAATTGAAGGACTTATAGATAAAAAAATCTCAAAAAACCTCTCGCATTCTGAAAAATTAGGAAGAGTTAAAAGATTAGAAACAGGAACCAAAAAATATATTAAAATATTAAAAAAAAATTTCACAAAAGAGTTCAATTTAAGAGGGCTTAGAATAGTAATCGACTGTGCAAATGGTGCTGGTTATAAGGCAGGTCCTGAATTATTCAAATCATTAGGAGCTAAAGTCATAGCAATAGGTGTTAAGCCAAATGGTTTAAATATTAATAAAAAATGTGGATCAACTTTTCCAAGAAACATTAGATCTGCTGTAAAAAAATATAAAGCACATATCGGAATATCTTTAGATGGAGATGCTGACAGGATTATAATGTGTGATGAAAAAAGCAATATAATAGATGGAGATCAAATTATAGCTGCTTTAGCAACAAGATGGAAAAATAAAAAAATGTTAAAAGGGGGAGTTGTTGGAACATTAATGTCAAATTATGGGTTAGAAAAATATTTTAAATCAAAAGGAATTAAATTTTTAAGAGCAAATGTTGGAGATAGATATGTGAAAGAAAAAATGCAAAAATATAATTTTAATTTAGGTGGTGAACAATCGGGACATATTATTTTAGGAAAATTTGCAACTACAGGAGATGGTTTGCTAGTAGCTTTAGAAGCTCTTTTTGCTTTAAGAAAAGGAAAAAAAGCAAGTGAATTTTTTGAACAATTTAAAAAAACACCTCAGCTCTTAGAAAATATCGAAGTAAAAGATAAAAATATTATTAACAAACCAGAGATAAAAAAAGTTATAAAAAATGCAGATAAATTAATTAAAGGTAAAGGAAGAGTTTTAGTAAGAAAATCAGGAACAGAATCTAAAATAAGAGTAATGGGAGAAAGTGAAAACAAAGCTCTTCTATATAAATGCGTGAACATGATTACGAAAAAAATTAAATAAATTGAAACCTAATTCTAAGATTTTAATTATTGCAGGATCTGACTCATCTGGTGGAGCAGGTATTCAAGCTGATATAAAAACTATCACTGCTCTTGGTTCTTATGCAATGACAGCAATAACTGCAGTTACATCACAAAATACCACAGGTGTAAAATCAATTGTTGGGATTAATCCAAAAGAAATTTTTAATCAAATTATTTATAGTTGTAAAGATATAAGACCTGATGCAATAAAAATTGGTATGCTACATTCTTCAGAGGTTATTAGAATGGTACTAAAAGCTTTGGATGTAATTAAAGTTAAAAAAATCGTATTAGATCCAGTTATGGTTGCTAAAGGAGGGGCTAAACTGATAGATGGTAAAGCTATTCAATTGTTAAAATTTAAATTACTTAAAAAAGTATCAATTATTACACCCAATATTCCTGAGGCAGAAATCTTGACTAAAACACAAATTAAAACAAAAGAGGATATGATTTTTGCTGCAAATAAGCTTATAGGTTTAGGAGCTAAAAATGTACTTTTAAAAGGTGGCCATTTAAAACATAAAGATGTAATAGATATTTTAATAAATCCAAAAGATATAAAAATATTCAAAAGCAAGCGTCACAAAACAAAGAATACTCATGGTACAGGTTGTACATTATCTAGCTCAGTTACAACTTTTTTATCATGTGGAAAAACAGTAAAGAAATCTTGTGAGCTTGGAATTAAGTATGTAAATTCTGCAATTAAATCAAACCCAAAATATGGAAAAGGTCATGGCCCAATTAACCATCTCACTTCCCTAAAAGTAAACACAAAATTTAAATAATGAAAAATATAGTTGTTGTTGGATCTCAATGGGGTGACGAAGGTAAAGGAAAAATTGTTGATTGGTTATCTGAACAGGCTGATGTAGTAATAAGATTCCAAGGAGGTCACAACGCTGGCCATACTTTAGTGATTGATGGTGTTACATATAAATTGAGATTACTGCCATCTGGAATAGTTAGAAAAGGTAAAATATCAATTATTGGCAACGGAGTTGTCGTAGATCCATGGGCTTTATTAGAGGAAATAGAAGAAATAAAATCTAAAGACGTAGAAGTAAATGTAAATAATTTTATTATTTCGGAGTCCGCAAATTTAATTTTGCCTTTTCACAGAGAAATGGATGAGATTAGAGAGGATGCAGCAGGAAAAAGCAAAATAGGAACTACAAGACGTGGAATTGGACCAGCATATGAAGATAAAGTTGGAAGAAGATCTATAAGAGTAATGGATCTAAGATCTGAAAAAAATTTAGATCAAAGACTTGATTCCGTATTAGTTCATCATAATGCAATTAGAAAAGGGCTTGGAAAAAAAATTTTTGAAAAAGATCAACTTAAATCTGATTTGCTTAAAATAGCGCCCAAAATATTAGAATTCTCTCAGCCAGTTTGGCTAAAGATTGATGAATTTAAAAAACAAAAAAAGAGAATTTTATTCGAAGGAGCTCAAGGTATTTTACTTGATGTAGATCATGGAACTTATCCTTTTGTAACCTCATCTAATACTGTTGCTTCAAGCGCAGCAACAGGAACTGGTTGTGGCCCTAATTCGATAAATTATGTTCTTGGCATTACAAAAGCTTATACAACAAGAGTTGGAGAGGGACCTTTCCCTACTGAGTTAACAGATAATATCGGTGAACTTTTAGGAACACGCGGAAAGGAATTTGGAACTGTCACAAGTAGAAAAAGAAGATGCGGATGGTTCGATGGTGTTTTAGTGAGGCAGACTATTAAAGTCTCAGGGATTGATGGTATCGCTTTAACAAAATTAGATGTACTTGATGAATTAGATGAAATTAAAATGTGTGTTGCTTATGAACTGGATGGAAAAAGATTAGATTATTTACCTGCCGCTGTAGAAGACCAGATAAAAATAAAACCAATTTATGAAACTTTTCCAGGATGGAAAGTTTCTACAAATGGAATTAAAAATATGGCCTCTTTACCTGAAAATGCAAAAAGATATATTTTTGCAGTAGAAGATTTTATTGGCGCAAAAGTATCAAGTATTTCAACTAGTCCAGAAAGGGATGATACTATCTTAATTGAAAACCCTTTTGAAGTTTAGTTTGCGGGTAAAAGATTTTTTGATTTAGCTAATAGAAGCATATGCTTTTGGAGTTTTTCAAATGCTTTATTTTCTATTTGTCTAACTCTTTCTCTGCTAATTTTATATTTTTTACTTAAATCTTCAAGTGTAGTTGGGTCATCATTTAGTCGTCTTGAGTATAAAATTTCTCTTTCTCTATCGTTAAGAACTTTAATAGAGTCTTTTAATAAATCTTTTCTTTGCTCCATTTCCTCGTGTTGAGCAAATTTTAAGTCATGATCAAGTTCTTTATCAACCAACCAGTCTTGCCACTCATCGCCATCTTCCCCAACTTGAGCATTTAGCGAGAACTCCTTTCCAGAAAGTCTTCTATTCATTGAAACGACTTCTTCTTTACTTACATCGAGCTTATTAGCTATATGATCAACATGTTCATCTCTTAAGTCTCCTTCAGTTTCTGGAGAAATTTGATTTTTAATTTTCTTTAAATTAAAAAATAATTTTTTTTGAGCAGTAGTAGTTCCAATTTTGACAAGACTCCAAGATCTTAAAATATATTCTTGAATAGAAGCCTTAATCCACCACATTGCATAAGTTGCCAATCTAAAACCTTTTTCTGGTTCAAATTTCTTAACAGCTTGCATAAGACCTACATTTCCCTCTGAAATCATTTCATTAATAGGCAAACCATATCCTTTGTAGCCCATAGCAATCTTTGCAACTAATCTTAAGTGACTAGTGACAAGTTTTTCTGCAGCTTTAATATTACCAGTCGTCTTCCAGTTTTTTGCTAGCATATATTCCTCTTCTGCAGCCAACATCGGAAATTTTTTAATCTGTTCTAAATATGCAGATAACCCACCTTCATTAGAAAGGGTTGGCAGATTGTTGCTTATTGTTGTGCTCATAGAAGTGTTTATTTAATTAATTATGCCTAATTTTCAATAATTTATTCTTCAGTGTTTCTAAGCATTTTTAGAATATTATTTAGATCTTGTGGCAAAAGTGAGTTAAAAATCATCTCTTTCTTAGTGCGCGGATGTATAAATCCTAAAGTTTTTGCATGCAGGAATTGTCTATTTAATTTAGTAATTGAATTTTGAATATCTAAATCAATATTTTTTAATTTTTTATATTTTTTTTTATATTTATCATCTCCAACTAGACTATTACCTTTATAATTCATATGAACTCTTATCTGATGTGTTCTTCCTGTTTCTAATTTACATTCAACTAAACTTAAAGTTGGTGTTTTCTGATTTTCAAAAATTTCAAGTGTTTTATAATTTGTTATAGCTTTCTTGCCTTTAGAACTACTAACTTCCATAAGTTGTCTATTTTTTGAACTACGAGTTATAAATGTTTGAATTCTTCCTGAAGATGGTCTTAATTTTCCCCATATTAAAAGTTGGTACTCTCTTATAATTGCATGATCACTAAATTGTTTTGATAAATTTTCATGAGTTTCATTGTTTTTTGCAATTACAACTAAACCAGATGTGTTTTTATCAATTCTATGAACAATACCAGGTCTTAACTCATCACCTATATTTGATAAAGAATCTTTATCATAATGCATCAATGCATTAACAATTGTTTTATCATAATTTCCAGCCCCTGGATGCATGATTATTCCAGCAGGTTTATTAATTACTAATAGATCATTATCTTCGTATATTATTTCTAATTTAAATTTGTAAGGTTTAAGGGATGCTATTTCAGGCTCTGGAATCTTAAGATTTATAGTATCACCAATAGAGACTTTTTTTGACGGACTTTTAATTATTTCGTTATTTAGTGTTAACTTTTCTTTTAAAATTAAATTTTTAATTCTAGTTCTACTAATTAATTCCTCTCTTTTGTTAATTAAAATATCAACCCTTAAATTCTTCTCATCCTCTTTGACTATAAAATTAATGTTTTTTTCCATAAAATATAATATTAATACTATATGCGCTTGTAGCTCAACTGGATAGAGCGCCTGACTTCGGATCAGGAGGTTCTGGGTTCGACTCCTAGCAGGCGCACCAGTTTATTCACCTATATTTATTAAAGTTCCTTTATCTCTTGCTTTGTCAAAAGAGTAATAAAATACAAATATTGATAAAATTAAATAAAACCCATTAAGATAAATTGCATTTATAATATTTTCATAATCTACCATTCCATTGACCAAGATATTTCTAGTCTCCTCAAAAATATAAACCAATGGAAGTGCGAAAGCGATTGATTGGAAGATTTCTGGTAATGTTTCAACTGGATAGTAAATACAGCCAAAAGGTGCCAGTAAAAACATAGTTGACCATGCAATATTTTCGAAAGATGGTCCAAATCTTAACAATCCTGCCGAAACAAAAAGACCAAGTGTTATTCCAAATAAATATAAACTCAAGAAAAGAAATGCTAAAGGAAGACCAAGTTTTAATAATGAGATACCAAATAATGGAGAAGTTAATAGTATAGCTGGGATCAAACCAATTAACGCTCTTATTAAAGCGGTAAAAACTAGTGAGACAATTATCTCGCTTATTTTCATAGGAGCGATAAATAGATTTGTAAAATTTCTACTCCAAATTTCCTCCAGAAATAACATATTAAAGCCGATACTAGTTCTAAATAAAAAATCATAGAGAATAGCACATGAAAGAATAACTCCTACTGCACCATTGTAATAAGAGCTGTGAGCTACAAAAAAATTGGAAATAAATCCCCAAAGAGTAATTTGAATTGAAGGCCAATAAATTAAATCTAATATTCTTGGAAATGATCTAGTTATTAAATAAAAGTGTCTTAAAAATAGACCGTAAATTCTAATTAAATTCATGTTTATTTTCTCGCAATTTCTAAAAATACTTCCTCTAAATTTCTTCTTCCATATTTTGTTATTAGTTCTTCAGGTGTTCCTCTATCCACTATTAAACCATCTTTCATCATTAGAACAGAACCACATAATCTTCTCACTTCTTCCATATTATGAGATGCAAGTAAAACTGATATTTTTTTTTCCTTTTTATAATCCTCTAAAAAAGATCTTACAAAATCACCTGTTTCAGGATCTAATGAAGCAGTAGGTTCATCCAACAAAAGTACCGTTGGATCATTTATTAATGCTTTTGCAAGACTTACCCTATTTTTTTGTCCAGAAGAAAGTTCACCAGTAATTTTATTTAAAAGGTCTTTTAATCTAAGTTTGTTTGCAAGGTGATCTATTCGATCATTTAAATTTTTGATGTTATATAACTTTCCATAAACAATTAAATTTTGTTTGACCTTAAGTTTTTTAGGTAATTCAATGTATGGTGAAATAAAATTCATTTTATGAAGGAGCGAAATTTTGTTTTTTTCAATATTCACTCCATTGATTAAAACTTTACCACTACTTGGTTTTAATAATCCTAAAATCATTCCAATAGTTGTAGTTTTTCCACATCCATTTGGTCCTAATAAACCAACCATTTCGTTTTCATTAATTTTAAAATTAATGTTACTTACTGCTTTCTTATCTTTATATTTTTTAGACAGGTTGATTACTTCAATAGAATTAGTCATTAAATTTTGAAGCTCTCTTTAATCTATCGTTAATAGTTTTTCCAAGACCTTTATTTGGAATATTCTCAACTGCAATCTGTTTAAACCCATCGTTTTTTATTTTTCTTAAAGTTGAATATAAATTCTTTGCAGCCTCTTCTATATTTTTTACTTTGGATAAATAATAATAGCTTTTTAACTTTGATTTTCTTTTTTTTATTAATAAATAAGCCTCATCTTTTTTTGGTTTTTTAACATTGATTCTTAAAGGTATCCCAGGTGAGTAATGCAATGGAAATAAACCAGGTGATATTTTTTTTTTTGAATTTGTGTTAATTAATAATTTTTTTTTTAAAATATTTTCAATTTTATTGCTATCTAGACCTCCATATCTTAAAAGTGAGGGTTTTTTTAAAAGATTTAATATTGTGGACTCAACTCCAATTTTGCTTTTTCCACCATTTAAAATATATTTTATTTTTGAGCCAAATTCTTCTTTTACATCAGATGGTTTAACCGAACTTAATCTTGAGGATATATTTGCGCTGGGTGCGGCTACTGGATAATCTAAATTTTTTAATAAATTTCTGAACAATTTATGTTTAGGAAAACGTACGGCAATACTTTTTTTATTATTAGTGACATACTTTGATATTTTTGAGTTATTTTTTAATTTCAAGATATAAGTTATTGGACCTGGAGAGAATTTTTTATAAAGTTTTACTAAATTATCGTTGATATAACAGTCCTCTTTTAATCTTTGAATATTATAGTAATGGACAATAAGCGGATTGTTTAAAGGTCTTTTTTTAAGATTAAATATTTTTTTAACGGCACTATTCGAGTATGCATTAGCAGCTAGTCCATAAACAGTTTCAGATGGTACTGCAATACAATGATTATTATCTAAATATTTTTTTGCTTTTTTGATATTTGATTGAATAGATTTCATGTATTAATAATTATTATATGAAAGATAAAATTTTACCACCTGATTATGATCAGTTCTCAATTGAGGAGCTTACAGAACAAGCAAATAAAATTATAGAGTCTCTAGAAACGGAAAATGATTTAAACAATTCAGTTGAGAGGTATCAGGAACTTCTAAAACTAAACAATATTATTCAAAAAAAATTTCATAAAAATTTTAAATCTATAGGCGAAGAGACTAATAAAAAGATTAAAGAGATAACCAAAAAAAATGAAAAAACAGCTTAATAAAATTGCTAAGGATACTAATATATTTCTTAAAAAATATATTAATTCACAAAAATATTCTCATTTAATGTCTCCCATGAAGTATGGTTTATTTCCAGGTGGAAAAAAAATTAGATCTAAAATTTTAATTGACTTAGGATCATTATTTTCAATTGATTATAAAACATTAATTATAATTGGATCAGCTGTTGAGTGTATTCATGCTTATTCACTTATTCATGACGATCTACCCTGCATGGATGACGATAAAATAAGAAGAGGCAAACCTTCAACCCACATTAAATTTGGTGAATCAACAGCAGTCTTAGCTGGCAATTCATTATTAACTTTAGCATTTGAAATTTTATCAAATCCAAAGTTGAAATTAAATGCAAAGATTAAAATAGATTTAATCAAAAAATTATCAGAATGCTCAGGTCATCTAGGGATAGCTGGTGGCCAATATTTAGATTTAAGCTACGAGAGAAAGAAAATATCAAAGAATAAAATATTAGAAATGGAAATAAAGAAAACTGGAATGTTATTTAGTTTTTGTTGTGCAGCTCCAGCAATAATTAAAAAAAAAAAAATTCAAGAAATTAAATTTTTTGAGAATATTGGATCAAAAATTGGTCTTTTGTTCCAAATAGCTGATGATTTAATTGATCTTAAAAGTAATTCTAAGGAAGCTGGAAAAAAAACAGGAAAAGATCAAAAAAAAGGCAAGGCAACGCTTATAAATTTAATAGGCCATGATGACTCAGTCGAGTATTGTGATAAGATAATAAAAGATGTTAATAAGAATTTAAGCAAATATGGTTCAAGATCTAAAAAAATTAATCAAACCTTGGACTACATATTGAATAGAAAAAAATGAAGAAAAATTATCAATTTTTAAATGATATAAACTTTCCATCTGATTTAAGAAAAGTTTCTGAAAATAATTTACAAAAAGTTGCAGATGAAGTGAGAGAGGAAATGATAGATGCTGTTTCAGAAACAGGAGGTCATCTAGGTGCTGGTTTGGGAGTGGTTGAATTGACAGTCGCACTTCATTACGTTTTTGATACTCCAAATGATAAATTAATATGGGATGTGGGTCATCAATCTTATCCACATAAAATTTTAACTGGTAGAAAAGATAAAATTAGAACTTTACGACAGGGTGATGGTTTATCAGGTTTTACAAAAAGATCTGAAAGTGAATATGATCCATTTGGAGCAGCACACAGTTCAACATCTATTTCTTCAGCATTAGGAATTGCTGAAGCAAACAAATTAGAAAATAAATCCTCTAATGTAATAGCTGTCATTGGAGATGGAGCAATTAGCGCAGGCATGGCTTACGAAGCCATGAATAATGCTGGAGCATCTAAGACAAAAATGATTGTTATTTTAAATGATAACGATATGTCAATTGCAAAGCCAGTTGGAGCAATGAGGACTTACTTGGCAAAATTATTTACTGGTAAAATATATTTTAGTCTTAGAGAAACATTAAAGTTAATTACATCTGCATTTTCTAAAAGATTTAGTGCTAAAGCAGGTAAAGCAGAGGATTTTTTCCGTTCAGCAGTTACAGGGGGTACATTGTTTAGTTCACTTGGTTTTTATTACGCAGGTCCTATAGATGGTCATGATTTATCAAGCCTAGTTCCAATTTTAAAAAATGCAAAAGACTCAAGACATGAGGGTCCTATAATGATCCATATTAAAACCCAAAAAGGGAAGGGTTATTCTTATGCAGAAAAAGCAAATGACCATTATCATGGAGTTTCTAAATTTAATGTTGAGACTGGAGAACAGTTAAAGAGCAAATCTAATCTTCCAGCTTATACAAAAGTTTTTGCTAACACGTTAGTGAAACACGCAAAAAAAGATAGCAAAATAGTCGGAATAACAGCAGCCATGCCAGGAGGGACTGGTATGGATGTTTTTGGAAAGGAGTTTCCAAGTAGAATGTTTGATGTAGGTATAGCAGAACAACATGCAGTAACTTTTGCAGCTGGTTTAGCAACCGAGGGATATAAACCATATGCTGCAATTTATTCTACTTTTTTACAGAGAGCATATGATCAAGTAGTACATGATGTTGCTATCCAAAGTTTACCTGTTAGATTTGCGATAGATAGAGCGGGATTAGTTGGTGCTGATGGATCAACACATGCTGGTTCATTTGATATAACTTACTTATCAACTTTGCCTAACTTTGTAGTAATGGCAGCAAGTGATGAAGCTGAATTAGTTAAAATGATTAATACTTCAGTAGACATAAATGATAGACCTTGTGCAATTAGATATCCAAGAGGAACAGGAGTTGGTGTTGATCTTCCATCAATAGATGAAAAAATTGAAATTGGCAAAGGGAGAATTGTTCAGCAAGGAACACAGGTTTGTGTTTTAAACCTTGGCACTCGACTTGAGGAGTGCAAGTTAGCTTTGGGGGAATTAAAAGCAAAAGGAATTTCAACAACTTTGATTGATGCTAGATTTGCTAAGCCTTTAGATGAAGATCTCATACTAAAATCTGCTAAAGAACATGAGCTTATGATTACTGTTGAAGAAGGTTCAATAGGAGGTTTTGGCTCTCATGTAAAAAATTTATTAGCTGAAAAAGGAGTGTTTGATAAAGGTTTAAAATTTAGATCAATGACTTTACCAGATGAATTTATTGAACAAGATGATCCAAAAAAAATGTACGACAAAGCTGGATTAAATAGTTCTCAAATTTCCAAGAAAATTTTAGATATTTTTTTTCAGAAAGACACAATAAGAGTTGTGAAAAATTAATTTAAGCTAACTACACTGAGCTTTATTCATTAAGTAGTGGTCAAGCAAAACACAGCTTATCATAGCTTCACCAATTGGAACAGCTCTAATTCCCACACAAGGGTCATGTCTCCCTTTCACAGATATTGAAGTATTTTTACCAAATTTATTTATAGTTTTTCTACTAGTTAAAATTGATGATGTTGGCTTAACTGCGAAAGATACAATAATTTCTTGACCTGTTGAAATTCCACCAAGGATTCCACCAGCTTTATTTGACTTGAATTTTAATTTATTTCCCTTTGAAGAAATTTCATCTGAATTTTGTTCTCCACTTAATTGTGCCGAGTTCATTCCTGCTCCAATATTTACACCTTTAACTGCATTAATACTCATCAGACCTGACGCTATGTCAGTATCCAATTTTGAGTAAATTGGAGCACCTAAACCAACAGGTATACCTCTTGCTCTCATTTCAATCACTGCTCCACACGAGGATCCTGATTTTCTAACTCCAAGCAAATATTTTTCCCATAACTTAATCATTGATTTATCTGGACAAAAAAATGGATTTTTTGAGATAACTTTATCATTCCATTGGTTTGTATCACATCCAAGAATTCCTAGTTGTATTACTGCACCAATTACTTTAAATTTTTTACCTAATTTTTTCTGAAGTACAACTTTTGCTATTGCACCAGCCGCTACACGTGCTGCAGTTTCTCTAGCAGAAGATCTACCGCCACCCCTGTAATCTCTAATTCCATATTTTTTAAAATAAGTAAAATCTGCGTGACCTGGTCTGAACTTGTCTTTGATATTACTATAATCTTTTGATCTCATATCTTTGTTATAGATTATGAGAGAAATAGGTGTTCCAGTAGTTTTCCCTTCAAATAATCCTGACAATATTTGAACTTTATCATCTTCTTTTCGTTGAGTTGTAAATTTAGATTGTCCTGGTTTTCTCTTATCTAATTCTTTCTGAATATCTTGCTCTTTAAGATTTATGTTTGGAGGACAACCATCAACAATACAACCAATTGCAGGCCCATGAGACTCTCCCCAAGTTGTGAAACGAAATAGCTTTCCAAAAGTATTAAATGACATTATTTATATTATATAGATTATTTTGTTTAAATTATGAATCAAAAAAACTCTTTAGGTCTAAACAGTTGCTTTCTGGATTTAGATGATCCGTTTCAATTATTCCACGAATGGATGGAGGAAGCAAAGAAAAAAGAGCCAAATGACCCAAACGCCGTTTCTTTAGCTACATCAAATCAAAATAATATGCCTTCGGTTAGAATGGTTTTACTTAAGGATTTCAGCAAGGATGGATTTGTATTCTATACAAACTTAAATAGTCAAAAGGGAAATGAATTAAAAGAAAATCCATATGCTGCGATGTGTTTTCATTGGAAAAGTCTTTTGAGACAAATAAGAATTAATGGAAAGGTTTTATTAGTTTCCGATCAGGTTGCAGATGAATATTATTCTTCTAGAACATATGAAAGTCGAATAGGAGCATGGGCTTCTAAGCAAAGTGAAGAATTAAATTCACGAGACCAATTAAAAAAATCTATTCAAGATTACAAAACAAAATTTAGCAACAAAGTAGATGTACCAAGACCAAGACATTGGTCTGGGTGGATTTTGTCTCCAGATAGTATTGAATTTTGGTTAGATGGTGAAAACAGAATTCATGAGAGACTAAAATATAATAAAGATAATTCAGGTAACTGGATAAAGTCTTTATTAAGTCCTTAAAAATTTCTTGATAAACTAAATGATGTTAATTTTTTAAGAATAGTTTTTTCTTTAGAGTCTTTAAATATGCTTAGAGAATTTGAGGCTAAATTTATATAGTGTTGAGCTTTTTGATAGCATTCTTGAATTATTTTATACTTATTTATAAGAGCAAGAACTTCATTAAAGTCATCTTTTGTTCTTAACTCTTTGTTAAATTTAGTTGATAGAATTTTTTTTTCATCATTTTTTAATTTTTGAAAAAGTAAGATTATTGGTAAAGTAATTTTTCCTTCAAAAAAATCTTGACCAATTTTTTTACCAAATAGTTTCAGCTCAGCATTATAGTCGAGTGTGTCATCTGCTATTTGAAAAGTTAATCCTAAGTTTCTTCCATAAAATTCTAAAGCATCTTTTTCTTTATTTTCTACACTAGATAAAATTGCACCAACTTTAGTTGCCGCTGCAAATAACTCGGCAGTCTTAGCTGAGATTATTTTTAAATATGTTTCTTCCAGCATATCAACTTCACCTTTATGTTGAAGTTGTAGAACTTCGCCTTGGGCTATTTTAGATGAAGTGGAAGATAATAATTTTAAGACTTCTAAGTTTCCGTCTTCTACCATCATCTCAAAACATCTACTTAATAAATAATCTCCTATTAATACTGAAGCATGATTATTCCAAACTTTATTTAAAGTTTCTTTTCCTCTTCTAACAGTGCCTTCATCAATTACATCATCATGCATCAATGTTGCGCTGTGAATTAATTCAACACATGCAGCTAAATTTATATCTCTAGATCCTTTTGAATAACCGCATAATTTTGCACTACCTAACGTTAATAAAGCTCTTAGTCTTTTTCCTCCAGTTTCGATGTGATAATCCGTCATTTTTTGGACTAACTGTACTTCACTAGATAATTTTGATTTTATTTTTTCTTCAGTCAAAATGAGTTTTTCCTCAACTGAGTCTTTGAGCTGAAAATATGAATCATTTATCTGATTTTTAAGCTGTACGACCGTTCCCATAACATTTTTAAATTATTATAATTTGTTGATATATATTACTTATCAATTGACGCACCAGTTTCTTCAATTATAAGTAGTCTTTATATTCAATAAATAATTCTATAAGACTTACCTATGTTCTCTTTTTTTAAAAAGAAAAAAATTGTTGCTCACTTAAAATTAAGTGGAGTTATTGGTAATGCTGGAAAATTTAAACAAGGTATAGATTTTGCAGGTCAAGAAGAACTAATTAAAAAGGCTTTTTCTCTAAAAAAAGCGACATGTGTTGCTATATCAATCAATTCCCCAGGGGGATCACCAGTTCAATCTCATTTAATCTACAGTTTTATTAGACAACAAGCAAAAAAACACAAAAAAAAAGTGATTGTATTCGCAGAGGATGTTGCGGCTTCAGGAGGATATTTGATTTCTTGTTCTGGAGACGAAATTTATGCAAATTCAAGTTCAATAATTGGATCTATAGGGGTCATATACTCTTCGTTTGGATTTACTGATTTGATAAAAAAAATTGGAGTTGAAAGGAGAGTGCATACAGCTGGTAAAAACAAAAGTACACTTGATCCATTTTTAGAAGAAAAAAATGAAGACATTGAAAGATTAAAAAATATTCAATTAGATCTTCATAAAGATTTTATAGATGTTGTTGAAAAAAGCAGAGGATCAAAATTAAATAAATCTGAAGTTGAGCTTTTTTCAGGTGAGTTTTGGTCAGGAACTAAAGCAAAAAATTTAGGATTGATTGACGGAATAGGTAACGCACATGAAATATTAAAAGAAAAATTTGGTGAGGACGTAACTATTAAAAAATTTGAAAAATCAAAAGGATGGTTGAGTCAAAAACTTTCTTCATCTAGTAATCAAGTAGATCAAATAGCAAGTATTTTAGATGAAAGATCAATTTGGCAAAGATATGGTTTCTAAAGCAAAAAAAGAAAAAAAAAAAATTCAAACATTTCAAGAAACAATTTTAAATCTTCAGAAATATTGGAGTAAAAAGGGATGTATTATTCTTCAACCTTACGATATGGAAGTTGGTGCAGGAACTTTTCATCCAGCTACTACTCTAAGATCACTTGGAACTAAACCATGGAAAGCAGCTTATGTGCAACCATCAAGAAGACCTACAGATGGAAGATATGGAGATAATCCAAACAGGTTACAACACTATTATCAATTTCAGGTTTTAATTAAACCTTCCCCTGAAAACATAAAAAAACTTTATCTAAATAGTTTATCTATTTTAGGAATAGATCATAATGATCATGATATAAGGTTTGTTGAAGATGATTGGGAAAGTCCAACATTAGGTGCTGCGGGATTAGGATGGGAAGTATGGTGCGATGGAATGGAAATTACTCAATTCACCTATTTTCAACAAATGGCTGGATTTGATTGTAAACCTGTATCAGTTGAAATCACTTATGGTTTAGAAAGAATTTGTATGTTTACTCAAAAAGAGAAAAATGTTTATGATTTATTGTGGAATGATGAAGGCATAAAATATCAGGAAGTTTTTCATCAAGCTGAAAAAGAATTTTCAGAATATAATTTTGAACATGCAAACGTTGAAACCCTTTTGAAAATGTTTGAAATGCACGAGTCTGAAGCAAAAGCCTTGGTAGAAAAAAAAATTTCTTTACCAGCATATGATCAATGTTTAAAAGCCAGTCATGTATTTAATATTTTAGATGCAAGAGGTGCTATTAGTGTTGCACAAAGGGCAGGTTATATTAGCAGAATAAGAGATATTACAAAATCTGCAGCAGGTGTTTGGTTAGATAGTCAAAAATAATGTCAGAGTTTTTTTTAGAATTATTTAGTGAGGAAATACCATCAAATCTTCAACAAAATTTAAGGGAAGAATTACTTAAAAGTTTTGATGATTTATTTTTAGAAAAATCAATTTTATTTAAAAAAAATTCATCATACTCAACACCAAATAGACTAGTGATATTGTTTGAAGGTGTTCAGAAAAATATTGTAATTAAATCTGAGGAAATTAAAGGTCCAAATATTAAGTCACCAGAGGCAGCACTTGAGGGGTTTGTTAGGTCAAATAAAATCTTAAAAAAGGATCTCTACCAAAAGAAAACAGATAAAGGAGAATTTTATTTTTTCAAGACAAAATCAAAAAAATTACACACACAAGAATTACTAGAGGAATTTATCCCAATATTATTAAATAAAATTCAATGGAAAAAATCAATGTATTGGGGAACTTTTGACCTAAATTGGGGTAGACCATTAAAGTCAATTCTAGCTGTATTTGATAAAAAAAAGTTAAATTTTAATTTTCATCACCTAATATCTTCTAACTCAACTTTTATTGATAAAGAATTTGAGGAAAACAAAAAGTCTTTCTTAGAATTTAAAAATTATAAAAGTTTTTTTAAAAAAATTGACATTGTCATTGATCACAATGAAAGAAAAAAATTAATAGAAAAAAAATTTAACAATATATTAAAAAATAAAAATATTAAGATTCAACATAATCCTAGATTACTTAATGAGGTTGTAGATTTAACAGATCAACCAAATATTCTTCTTTGTGAATTTGATAAGAAATTTTTAAATATTCCAAAAGAAATATTAATTATTACCATGCAATACCATCAAAAATATTTTCCTATATTTGATAATAAAGAAAATATTACCAATGAGTTTTTAGTGGTTGCAAACAAAAAAGATAAAAAGGGATTAATTAAATTAGGAAATGAAAGAGTGGTTGAAGCAAGATTAAGTGACGCAGAATTTTTTTGGAAAAAAGATAAATCACAAAATATGGTCAAAAAAGTTTCTGATTTAAAATCAATGAATTATTTTAAAGGATTAGGAAATTATTTTGATAAAGCCCAAAGAATGAGAAAATTGGGTGGAATGATATCTGATGAACTTTTAATCAGTAAAGAAAAAGTTGAATTATCAGCATCAATTTGTAAAGTTGATTTATTATCAGAACTAGTGGGTGAATTTCCAGAACTCCAAGGTGTGATGGGAGGTTATTTTGCTATTGCTCAAGGTTTTGATAAAGATTTGGCTTTGGCCATAAGTGAGCAATATTTACCTACAGGTTCAGGCTCAAGAGTTCAAAAAAAACCATTTAGTGTAGCCCTTTCTTTGGCTGATAAGATAGATACTTTAGTTGGTTTTTTCGGTTTAAATCAAAAACCAACAAGCTCTAAAGATCCATATGCTCTAAGAAGATTAGCATTAGGAGTGATAAGAATAATAGTTGAAAATAAAAAAGATTTTAAAATAAAAGATTTAATTAATTATTCTTCAAGCCTGTATTTAGATCAAGGTTTTGAAATTGAAAACCAATCTTTACAAAATGAATTATCAGATTTTTTAATGGATAGATTAAAATATCACATGAAGGAAGAAAATATTAGAAATGATATAATTCAAGCATCAACCAGTTCTTTTAACTTAGATCAATCTGTTATTATTTTTAATAAAGCTAAATATTTAAATAAAATTATTAACAAACCAAATGGTTTAGATATTATTGCAAGCTATAAAAGAGCCTCAAGAATTTTAGACGGTGAATTAAAAAAAGATAAAATAGAATTATCAAATACAACTGATCCTGGTATTTTTAAAACTGAGTTAGAAAAAAACCTATTTAAAAAAATTAGTGAATTAAGGAAATATTTTTCAGGCATCAATAAAGATGAAAATTATTTTCAAACATTGGACAATTTAGCTAGCTTAAAAAGAGAGGTTTTTGACTTTTTTGATAATGTAATTGTGAACGAAGATGATCCGGTCATCAAAAAGAATAGGCTGGAACTAATCCAAATGATGTGTAAAACGTTCAACAATTATGTTAATTTTTCTCTAATCGACTCCCGTTAATGAAAAAACTTATATTAAACTTTAATTCTAAGGATAGTAAAAAAATTAAAAATCCTAAAAACTTTTTAGGAGGAAAAGGTGCTAATCTTTCTGAAATGGGAAGAATGGGTCTTCCAGTGCCTCCTGGTTTTACAATATCTACAAAAGTTTGTGAAATTTTTTATAAAGATAAAAAAAAATTAAATAAAAATTTAATTTCTCAAATTAAAAAAGAATTAAAATTAATTGAAAAGGATGTTTCTAAAAAATTTGGAGACTTAAAGAATCCACTTTTGTTGTCTGTACGTTCTGGTGCAAGAGTATCAATGCCAGGTATGATGGATACTATTCTAAATCTGGGTCTGAACGATAAAACAGTTAAAGCTTTAGCAATTAAAACTTCTAATGGAAGATTTGCTAAAGACAGTTATAGAAGATTCATTCAAATGTATAGTAATGTGGTAATGGGTGTAGAAGGTTATCATTTCGAGGAATTAATTGAAAATTATAAACTTACGAAAGGTGTTTTGTTAGATACAGATTTAGATGAAAGTGATTGGGATGGATTAATTGAAGACTTTAAAAGAACAGTAAGTGAAAAGGCAAAAAAAGATTTTCCTCAAGATGTTTATGAGCAATTGCTAGGAGCAATAAGTGCAGTATTTTTATCGTGGGAAAGCAATAGAGCAAAAGTTTATAGAAAATTAAATCAAATCCCAGCTGAGTGGGGAACTGCTGTAAATGTTCAATCAATGGTTTTTGGAAATATGGGTGATGATTGTGCAACAGGAGTTGTGTTTACAAGAAATCCATCAGATGGATCAAAAGAAATATATGGCGAGTATTTAATTAATGCGCAAGGTGAAGATGTTGTGGCGGGTACAAGGACTCCTCAATATATTACTAAAAAAGCTAGGCAAGATGCCAAAGTAAAAGAATTATCAATGGAAGAAGCTATGCCAAAAGTTTTTAAAGAACTTCAAAAAATTTTAAAAAAGTTAGAGAAACATTATAAAGATATGCAAGATGTAGAATTTACAGTCGAAAGCAATAAACTATGGATGCTTCAAACAAGATCAGGAAAAAGAACAGCGAAATCAGCAGTCAAGATAGCAGTTGACATGGTTAATGAAAAATTAATTTCTAAAAAAGAGGCTGTATTAAGAATTGATCCAAAATCTCTAGATACACTATTGCATCCTACGTTAGATGAAAAAAGTTCAATTAAAGTAATAGCAAATGGGTTGCCAGCATCACCGGGTGCTGCTAGTGGTAAAGTAGTATTTACATCTGAGGAAGCAGAAAGATTAACTGCAATGATGCAAGATACAATTTTGGTAAGGGTAGAAACCTCTCCAGAAGATATACAAGGAATGCATGCTGCTAAAGGAATATTGACAGCTAGAGGGGGAATGACAAGTCATGCAGCAGTTGTAGCTAGAGGCATGGGAAGACCATGTGTGTCAGGATCGAGTGAAATTGACATAAACTATGAAAATAAATCTTTTAAAACTTCTTCAATGGAGATTAAAGAAGGTGAGATAATTACTATTGATGGTTCAACTGGAAGAATTATTGCTGGAAGTGTATCAACTGTAAAACCGGAAATATCTGGTGATTTCTCAAAGGTAATGTCTTGGGCTGACAATTTTAGGAAATTAAAAGTGAGGACTAATTCCGAGACCCCAAAAGATACTAAAACAGCAAAAGATTTTGGTGCAGAAGGTATTGGACTATGCAGAACCGAACATATGTTTTTTGATGAAGAAAGAATTTTGTCTGTAAGAGAAATGATATTATCAAAAACAAAAGAGGATAGAGCAGTAGCATTAGAAAAACTGTTACCGTATCAAAGAAAAGATTTTATTGATATTTTTAAAATTATGAGTGGATTACCAGTCACAGTAAGATTATTGGACCCACCATTACATGAATTTCTACCTCGTACAGAAAAGGAAATAAATGAGGTTTCCAATATAGTTAATCTTCCCGTTGAAGAAGTTGAGTCAAGAATTGAGGAGCTTCATGAGCAAAATCCCATGCTAGGTCATAGAGGCTGCCGTTTGGGAATATCTTATCCTGAAATTTATGAGATGCAATGTAAAGCAATATTTGAAGCACTAGCACACCTCAAAAAAAGTAAAATTAAATCTGCTTTTCCCGAAATAATGATACCTTTAGTTTCTACTGAGGCTGAAATAAAAATAATGAAAGACTTAGTAATTAGAACTGCAAGTACAGTTCAAGAAGAACATAAATTGAAAATAGAATTTTTAGTAGGTACGATGATTGAACTACCGAGAGCCGCGATAAAAGCTAAGGATATTGCTAAACATGCTGAATTTTTTAGTTTTGGAACAAATGATTTAACTCAAACTACTTTTGGAATTAGCAGGGATGACAGTGGAAAATTTTTAAACGATTATTTAGAGAATAAAATATTTTCTATTGATCCTTTTGTTTCAATAGATGAAGGTGTTTCAGATTTAGTAGAAATAGCAGTGCAACAAGGACGAAAACAAAACAAAAATCTTAAATTAGGAATCTGCGGAGAGCACGGTGGAGACCCACAAAGTATATTTTTTTGCTCTAAAGCTGGATTACATTATGTTTCATGTTCACCTTTTAGAGTTCCTGTTGCTAGATTGGCTGCCGCTCAGGCTGAAATAATACGAGCTAAATAATTGTAAATGATTACTTTAAATGATAAAATATATTTATGAGACCTCTTAGAAGATTTTTAGAAATAACTAAAGATGCTTATAATTATAAGTATAGGTTTGATACAACACCTCCAAATGAAGTGATTTTGTTTATAACATCATTATGTAATTTTGCATGTGAGACTTGTTTTTATTATGAAAAACTAAACGATACTAAAAATGATCTTACATTTGAAGAGTTAGAAAAAATTTCATCAAATTTTAAAGAAATAAGATTGTTATTATTAACTGGTGGTGAGCCATATTTAAGAAAAAATTTTTTTGAAATTATGCAAATGTTTTATAAAAACAATAATGTAAGAAGGTTACATTTGCCAACTAATGGGTATGCAACAAAGAAAATTATTAGCGACACAAAAAGAATGCTTGAGGAATTGCCATTGTTAGAGATAAATATTGGTGTTTCAATAGATGCCCTTTATGAAAAACACGATGAGATATCAAAAAAAAAAGGTGCTTTTGATAAAGCAATGGAAACTCAAAAAATATTAGTGGACATGGAGAAAAAATATAAAAATCTTTCGACAAAATTTTATACTGTATTAAGCAATGATAATATTGAGGAGTCAGACAAATTATTTAAATATATTGTAGATGAGTTCGGTTTTGAAAAAATTGGTTTTTCTCCTTTGAGAGGTGATCCTGCAAATCCTGAATTAAAATCACCTACCCCTTTAGAATGGGATAATTTATACAATATGTATAAAAAATATATAAAAACTAAACCATTAGATTTTAAGCAATTTTTAATTAATAGAAAAATGGAAAATGTACATGCTATGAATAAAAAAGCACTTTCGTCAGATGGCTATGTTAAAAATAATGAAAAAAATTTTACCAAGTTTTCATGTAGTGCAGGAAATAATATTTGCGTAATAGATGCAGATGGAGAGGTTAGGGTATGTGAACTTAAAGATCCAGTTGGTAATTTGAGAGATCATGATTACGATATTCGAAAAATTTTAAATAAAAAACAAAAACATAATTGTACCTGCACGCACGCATGTTTTCAAAATGCAAGCGTTGATGTAAGCCCAATCAATTATATTAAACAATTTATTTAATAGAGATTTGGAATTAGTATCAATAATTATAATAACAAAAAATCATTCAAAGTATTTAAGTAAATGCTTAAAATCTGTTTTAAACCAAAATTATAAAAATATTGAAATTATTTTGGTAGACCATAATTCATCAGATAATACATCTGAAATAGTTAAATCATTCAATTCTGATAAAATAAAATATTTTTTGTATAAGGAAAATAAGGGTATAGCAAATGTAAGAAATTTTGGAATTAGAAATTCTAAAGGAAAACTCATTTTTTTTACAGACTCAGATTGTATAGTTACAAAAAATTGGATCGAAGAAGGTATAACTATTTTTTCTAACGACAATGTTGAGGGTATAGAAGGTAAAACTATTGCTGAAAATCAAAATTTTGGAGCATCTGAACATTTTGTAGAAAATTTTCTAGGTGGACAATATCAAACTTGTAACATTGCATACAAAAGATCAACTCTCATAGAGATAGGTATGTTTAATGAAAATTATAGAATAGCATATGAAGATGTAGACCTAGCATTAAGAGTTAAAAAAAAATATACAATTAAATTCAACCCTGAGATGCTTGTTTTTCATCAATTAGTAAAATGGAGCATTAAAGCATTAATTTGCAATGCTTTTAGGGGAGGGGATAAAGTTATGTTGGTTAAAGAACATAAATATAAACAGATACTCAATTTTGGAATATTAGAAATAAATTCTTTAATTGTAATCTTTTTCCCATTTCTTTTATTTTTCTATTATAGAATTAAGAGTTTAAGAGATTTAATTATCATCCCAATCTTTTTTTTGAGAGCAATTATTCATAGATTAGTAATATGGAAGGCTGCTTATAATAATAAAATTTTAATTTTTTAATTATTGGATATTAATTAGTAGGGGCGTTCTGTTGCCAGGTGCCCCAGACCCCGTTTGCTTAATTAACTAAGTTAATTATGCAGCAAGTGCGTAACTTTCGTTAGCAATTATAAATTAGCCCGTTACGGTGGAACAATCCCGAACGAAAGAATAGCTTTTAGTCATCCGTCGACTCTAGTTCACCCCCATAAGTTGTAATGGTGGAGGTGGTGGGTACTGCCCCCACGTCCGCAATGGTTATTACGAAATTCGTTTATCGTCGTAGTTGGAAATCCAACATTATTAATATAAAAGTAATTGAAATAGATTCAATAACAATCATGAAATTAACTAAAGAACAAGAAGAAGAAATAAAAAATCAACAATCTCAAAGTTATCAAACTAAAAGGGTTACTGCACCTGAGCTTGAGAAAGTCCTATATGAAGCATTACCAGCTTTGGACCATGGTTTTGTTAGAGTAGTTGATTATATGGGTGATGATTCATCCATAGTTCAATCAGCTAGAGTGTCATATGGAAAAGGAACAAAACAAGTTTCAACTGACAAAGGTTTGATTAAGTATTTGATGAGACACTGGCACAGTACACCATTTGAAATGTGTGAAATTAAATATCATGTTAAGCTTCCAATATTTATTGCAAGACAATGGATTAGACATAGAACAGCAAACGTGAATGAATACTCCGCAAGATATTCAATACTTGATAAAGAATTTTATTTACCATCACAAGAAAATTTAGCTGCCCAATCAACAAGTAACAGACAAGGCAGAGGAGATGTTTTGGAAGGAAAACAGGCAGAAGAAGTTTTAGAGCTTTTAAAAAGTGATGCAGAGAGAACTTATGATAATTATGAGACTATGCTTAATGAAAGGTTTGATGGATCAACTATTGATGGAAATAAAAAAGGTTTAGCAAGAGAACTTGCTAGAATGAATTTGACATTAAATACTTACACTCAATGGTATTGGAAAACTGATTTACTAAACTTAATGAATTTTTTAAGATTAAGAGCTGATAGTCATGCTCAATATGAAATTAGAGTTTATGCAGATATAATGTTGGATACTGTAAAAAAATGGGTACCTATTACCTATGATGCTTTTATGGATTATAGAGTTGGTGGCACAGAGGTTTCTGCAAAAGGGAAATTAATTATTCAAAAACTTATCAAAGGTGAAAATGTAGATGTTGAAAGTTCTGGATTGTCTAAAAGAGAATGGAATGAATTAATGACAGCTTTTGATCTTAAAGATAAGTTGATTTAATTTTTTCGGCAAAATTTAAATATATCTTAGATATTTCATGCTCAGGATTAGCTTCCACAATTGGCTTTCCTTCATCTCCAGTTTTTCCCACTTCAGTATTAATTGGAATTTCACCTAAAAATTCTTTTTGAAATTCCTTGGCAGTTTTCTTTACCCCACCTTCTCCAAAAATTTTATATTTTTTTCCATCGTCACCTATGAAAAAACTCATGTTATCAACTAAACCTAAGATTTTAACTCCAAGTTTATCAAACATTTTAATTCCTCTCTTAACATCTAAAAGTGCAACTTCTTGAGGTGTGCTCACAATTATCGCCCCATCCATTTTTATTTCTTGTGAAAATGTAAGTTGAGTGTCACCAGTTCCTGGAGGCATATCAACAATAATAAAATCTAGATCTTTCCAATTTACTTTCTGAGTAAAAGTTTTAATTGCACTTGTTACCATAGGACCACGCCATATCATTGGAGTTTGTTGATCAGCTAAAAAACCAATCGACATACACTGAATATCATATTTTAAAATTGGATCTAATTTTTGACCATCGCTTTTTGGTTTTTCATTAATATCAAACATTTTAGGAATTGATGGACCATAAATATCCGCATCTAAAAGACCAACTTTGCATCCAACTTTTTTCAAAGCTAAAGCAAGATTCGTTGCAAATGTAGATTTTCCAACACCACCTTTTGCACTAGAGATTGCAATCGTAAACTTTGTTCCAAGGATAGGGTTTTTAGTGAATTTTTTAGGCTCTAGCTTACTTTTCATTGCGGCACTAAGTTCAGGTTTTTTATCAGTCATAAAAGTATCATTACTTGTTTTTTGTAATAAAGACACTATATACTTTGGCATGTCAGACAATTTTAAAGGTCAAAGTCCTTGGGGAGCACCTCCTGGTGGAGGTGGTAGTGGTAATGGATCGGGTAGAGGTCCCACACCACCAAATGTCGACGAATTAATTAGAGATCTTCAAGATAAAATTAAAAAATTTTTACCTGGTGGAAAAACTTCAGGAGGAAAGTCAATAAGTCTAATTTTATTAGTTTTAGTTTTTGTATGGTTAGCTAGCGGACTTTATAGAGTACTGCCAGATGAACAAGGTGTAGTATTAAGATTTGGTAAATTTGTAAAAACAACCCAACCAGGTTTGAATTATCATATTCCTTTTCCAGTTGAAACTGTGCAAACACCAAAAGTCACAAAAGTTAATAGAATGGATATTGGATTTAGATCTGAGAGAGACAGTGGTTTTTCTACAGGTGGTGGTGTTGCTGATGTTCCACAAGAAAGCTTAATGTTAACTGGTGATGAAAATATTGTTAACATAGACTTTTCGGTATTTTGGGTAATTAAAGATGCCGGGAATTTTTTATTCAAAATTCAAGACCCAGAAGGTACAGTTAAAGCAGCTGCTGAAACTGCTATGAGAGAGGTTATTGCTAAAAGTGATATTCAACCAATCTTGACGGAGGGAAGATCTAAAATTGAGGTTGAGACACAAAATATAATACAAAGTATTTTAGATGACTATGAAAGTGGAATTCAAATTACACAGGTGCAAACACAAAAGGCTGACCCACCTGATCAAGTAATTGACGCATTTAGAGATGTACAGGCTGCAAGAGCAGATATGGAAAGATCTAAGAACGAAGCTGAAGCTTATGCAAATGATGTAATTCCAAGAGCACGTGGGGAAGCGCAAAAAATTTTACAAGCAGCAGAAGCATATAAGAAAGAGGTTGTTGCTAAAGCAGAGGGTGAAGCAAGTAGATTCATAGCAATCTACAACGAGTATAAAAATGCCAAAGTAGTTACTCAAGAAAGAATGTATTTAGAAACTATGGAAAAAGTTTTAGCAGATATTGATAAAGTAATTATTGAAAAGAATGCAGGTTCAGGAGTAGTTCCATACTTACCTTTGCCTGAATTAAAAAAGAAAGCGACGAATTAAAATGAAAGCTGGGAAAATATTAGTTGGAATATTAGTTGCAATTGGAGTTGTAGCTTTTTTATCAATAATTATAGTTAAAGAAGTTAATCAAGCAATTATTCTTCAATTTGGTGATCCAAAAAGAATTATAATGAAGCCAGGATTAAATTTTAAAATTCCTTTCATTCAAAACGTTGTTTATTTAGATAAAAGAATTTTAAATTTAGATGCTCCACCAGAAGAGGTTATTGCATCAGATCAAAAACGATTAATTGTGGATGCATTTGCAAGATTTAAGATAGTTGATCCACTTAAGTTTTATATTTCAGTGGGGAATGAAAGAGTTGCAAGATCAAGATTATCGACAATTATAAATTCAAGAATTAGAAATGTACTAGGTCAAGAAGAATTACAAACATTATTATCTAAAGATAGATCTAAGCAAATGGCTTTAATTAAAGAGGGTGTTAATAACGAAGCAAAAAACTTTGGAATTACTATTGTTGATGTCAGAATTAAAAGAGCAGACCTTCCTCAAGCTAACAGTGATGCAATTTATAGAAGAATGCAAACTGAAAGGGAGAGAGAAGCAAAAGAATTTAGAGCAAAAGGAGCAGAGATGGCAGTTACGATTACATCAACTGCGGACAAAGAAGTTACTGTAATTTTAGCAGATGCTCAAAAACAATCTGAGATTATGAAAGGGGAAGGTGATGGAGAAAGAAATAAAATATTTGCTGACGCCTTTGGTCAAGATCCAGAATTTTTTGCTTTCTACAGAGCTATGCAAGCATATGAAAAAGCTCTTATAGGTGGTGAAACTTCTTTAATCTTATCTCCTGACAGCGAGTTTTTTAAATTTTTTGGAAATATAAAACCTGAAATCCAACAGTAGTTTTTAAATGCGTGAGCTAGTTATAGCTTTTGGTCTTTTTATGTTTATTGAGGGTATTTTGTACGCCTTATTTCCAGCAAAAATGAAAAGTATGTTGAAAAAATTAGAACTAGTTAAAGATAGTCAACTTAGATCAGGTGGACTTATCTTTGCGGTAATAGGTTTTATAATTATTTATTACATTAAGAGCTAATATGAAAAAAATTAAAATTATATTCTTATCAATAGTTTTATCATTTACTTTTTCATTAAATGTAAACTCTAAACCAGTTCCCGCATCCTTTGCAGATCTTGCAGAAAAATTAATGCCATCTGTAGTCAATATTTCTACCACAACAACCGTAGTAACTAACACTAATCCTTTCCCTTTTCAGTTCCCTCCAGGATCTCCTTTTGAGGATATGTTTAAAGAATTTGGGACACCTCAAGAAAGACAATCAGCTGCATTAGGTTCTGGGTTTATAATTGATGAGAAAGGAATTATAGTAACAAATAACCATGTTATCCAAGATGCTGACGATATTATAGTTAGGGTAAATGGTGACCAAGAATTTAAAGCAAAGGTTTTAGGTGCTGACCCTCTAATGGATATTGCTGTTTTGCAATTAGAAACAGATGAAAAGTTTATACCTGTAGAATTTGGAGACTCTGATAAAGCAAGAATTGGTGATTGGGTTTTAGCAATTGGAAATCCATTTGGCTTAGGTGGAACGGTTACAGCTGGAATAATATCAGCAAGAAATAGATCAATTGGTTTATCAAGATATGAGGATTTTATTCAAACAGATGCCTCTATCAATTCTGGAAATTCAGGTGGTCCATTATTTGATATGAAGGGAAATGTAATTGGAATTAACACAGCAATTCTAGGACGTAATGGTTCTATTGGAATCGGATTTTCTATACCATCAAACAGTGCTCAAATTGTAATTAAACAATTAATTGAATTTGGTGAAACAAAAAGAGGTTGGCTGGGTGTAAGAATTCAAGATGTAACAAAAGAAATTGCTGAAGTTGAAAAACTAGATAAAGCAAGAGGAGCATTAGTTGCTAGCGTTGCTGAAAATAGTCCTTCAGAAAAAGCAGGAATACAAGCTGGTGATATTATTTTAGAATTTAATGGAGAAAAAATAAATCAAATGAAAGAACTCCCTGCTATTGTAGCAAAAACAGAAGTTGGAAGAAGAGTCGAGGTTAAAATTTGGAGAGACAAAAAAGAGATTATTAAAAATGTTATTCTAGGAAGATTAGAGACTTCAGATGATTTTAAGATAAGCAAAAATAAAGAAACTCAAAAACAGAATGATGAAGAAATAATTGAAAGTTTGAGAATTGCCGTAAGGCCTTTAACTAAAGAAGATATTAAAAATAGAAATTTACCAAACCAGACAACAGGACTTGTAATAACAAAAATTGCAAACAATAGTCCTGTAGCAAATTCAATAGAGCTAAATAGTATTATTGTTGAAGCACAGAAGAAAAAAATCATCTTTGCTGATGATTTAAGAAAAATTACTAAAGAAGTTCTAAACTCAAATCAAAAAACAGTTTTACTTGCAATCTATAATAATCAAAATCAAAGACGATACATTGGCGTTAAGCTAGATTGATCATGGATTTAAAATCCAAGATTGTATTAATCTCAGGTCCTACAGCTTCAGGAAAATCAAGTTTTGCAATTAAGTTTGCAAAAAAAGTTAATGGAGAGATCATTAATGCAGATAGTATGCAAGTATACAAACAGCTTAAAATTTTATCAGCTAGACCAGATCCAAAAAAATACCATGAAGTAAAACATCATTTATATGGTTTTCATGATGTAACAAAAAACTTCTCTACAGGTGATTGGCTTAAGCTAGTTACTAAAAAAATTAAGGAAGTTCAAAAAAGAGAAAAAACTCCAATTCTTGTTGGAGGTACAGGCTTATACTTTAAAGCTTTAACTGATGGTTTAGTTAAAATGCCAAATATTTCATTAAAATTAAGAAATCAAATTAGAGATTTGCAAAAAAAAATTGGACAAAAGAAATTTTATGAAAAATTATTAAAATTAGATCCATCCTTAAGAGGAAAAATAAACCCTACAGACACTCAAAGATCTATCAGAGCTTATGAAGTTAAAAAGTTTACAAAAAAATCTCTACATGAATGGTTTAAAAACACAAAATCAAACTTCGTGGAAGATGATTTTTTTAAAATTTATATTGATTTCCCTAGACAAGAATTAATTGAGCGCATCAATGTAAGAACTATGGAGATGATAAAAAATGGAGCAATAAAAGAAGTTAAAAATTTTATAAAACTTAAAGTTAGAAAAGATAAAAGTGTAAATAAGGCTATTGGAGTGACGGAAATCAAAAATTATCTAAATAAAGAAAAAGATTTAGAGCAAATTATAGAAAAAATAGCCATAAAAACTAGACAATACGCTAAAAGACAAAGCACTTGGGCTAGAGGTAACATGATAAGCTGGACAAAGTTAAAGCCACAAGACTTAAATAAATTTTTAAAAAAAATTTAAAATTTTCACTCTTAAACTTGACCAATGAGTACAACTTCAGCTAGATTGCATAATGCCAAAATTATTAACTGGAGCAGAAATCGTATTTAAATGTCTTGAAGATCAAAAGGTAGAGCATATCTTTGGTTATCCTGGCGGTGCAGTGTTGCCAATTTATGATGAATTAAAAAATCATCCTTCTATAAAACATATTTTGGTAAGACACGAACAAGGTGCTGGACACGCAGCTGAAGGTTATGCAAGATCATCTGGAAAACCAGGAGTAGTTTTAGTCACATCAGGTCCAGGAGCTACAAATGTCGTAACTGCCTTAACTGATGCTTATATGGATTCTGTTCCATTAGTTTGTATTTCTGGTCAGGTTCCAACACATCTAATTGGAACTGATGCTTTTCAAGAATGTGACACTACAGGAATTACAAGACCTTGTACGAAACATAATTGGTTAGTTAAAGATATAAATGATCTTTCAAAAGTGATGCATGAAGCTTTTAGAGTTGCAACTACTGGGAGACCAGGACCAGTTTTAATTGATATTCCAAAAGATATTCAGTTTGCAAAAACAAAATATAAAAAACCTAATAAAGAGAAAAAATTGAATGGAAAATCACATAATAAATTTTCTCAAGATCAAATTGATGAATTAGTAAAATTATTAAGCAAGGCCAAAAAACCAATCATCTATAGTGGTGGAGGAGTAATTAACTCAGGTCCAAAAGCAAGTCAGGCTTTAAGAGAATTTGTAGATTTAACTGGTTTTCCTATAACTTCTACACTTCAGGGATTAGGTGCGTACCCTGGAGATGATAATCAATTTTTAGGAATGCTTGGTATGCATGGTACTTATGAAGCAAATAATGCTATGCATGATTGTGATCTTTTAATTAATATTGGTGCAAGATTTGATGATCGAATTACAGGAAAAATAGATGAGTTTTCACCGAATTCAAAAAAGGTTCATATTGATATAGATCCATCATCAATTAATAAAATTATCAAGGTGGATCTTGCAATAGTTGGTGACGTTACGAGTGTCATCAGTAAAATTAATAAGACAATTGCTAAAAGAAAAAATGGCCATAGTAAATCAAATAAATCCAATATCGCTAAGTGGTGGGAACAAATTGAAAAATGGAAAGAAAAAAACTCTCTTAATTTTGTAAATAGCAATGAAAGTATTAAGCCTCAACATGCCGTTAAAAGACTTTATGAGTTAACTAAAAATAAAGATACTTATGTTACTACAGAGGTTGGACAACATCAAATGTGGGCTGCTCAACATTATAAATTTAACAAACCAAATAGATGGATGACATCTGGTGGCTTAGGAACTATGGGTTATGGATTACCAGCAGCAGTTGGTGTACAAATTGCTCATCCTGAAAAATTAGTAATTGATATTGCTGGAGAAGCTTCAGTTTTAATGACTATGCAAGAAATGTCTACTGCGGTTCAGTACAATCTTCCTATAAAAATATTTATTTTAAATAATCAATACATGGGGATGGTAAGACAATGGCAGGAGTTGTTGCATGAAAAGAACTATTCAGAAAGTTATTCTGAAGCGTTACCAGATTTTATGAAAATGGCAGAGGCTTATGGATGCAAAGGAATCAAAGCAAACAGTCCAGCTGATCTAGATAATAAAATTCAAGAAATGATTGATTATGATGGACCAGTGATATTTGATTGCCATGTGGATCCAAATGAAAATTGTTTTCCAATGATCCCATCTGGAAAACCTCATAATCAAATGATCTTAGGTCCAAATGATCAAGAGGATAATAAAATTAAAGGAAAAGGCAAAGCCTTAGTATAATCATAATGCCGAAATCAAAATCAGCTTACAGCATACCTACGAAGAAACAAAAACCAGATACATATATTTTTGTAGTATGGGTAGATAATGAGGCTGGAGTTTTGGCAAGAGTAGTTGGTTTATTTTCTGGTCGAGGTTACAACATCGAGTCGTTAGCTGTTGCAGAGGTTGATGCGGTTAAAAATATTTCAAGAATAACAATTGTTACCACTGGAACACCTCAAGTAATTGATCAAATAAGACTCCAATTAACAAAGTTAGTGCCTGTTCATAAAGTTGCTGAATTTAAAAGAGAGGATAAAGGCGTAATTTTTAAAGAAATGGCTTTATTTAAAGTTGTAGGAAAAAGAAATAAAATTGAAAAATGCTTAAATGCTTGTAAAAAATTTAATCCCGTAATATTAGATGAAACAAAAACTTCAGCAGTAATTCAAATAACTGCTCTTAGAAGAGAAATTGATAAAATGAATAAAAAATTAAAGCCCTTAGGACTTATTAGTACTTCGAGAACTGGGGCAGTAGCTATGACCAGAGGTGCTAAAATATTTAATTAATTTATAGGAGAGATGATATGAAAATGTTTTATGAAAAAGATGCAGATGTAAATCTGATTAAAAGTAAAAAAGTTGCTATTTTTGGTTATGGAAGTCAAGGACACGCTCATGCATTAAATTTAAAAGACAGTGGAGTAAAAGATATTGTTGTTGCTTTGAGAGAAGGTTCGTCGAGTGCAGCAAAAGCAGAATCAAAAGGATTAAAAGTAATGAATTTATCAGATGCTGCTGAATGGGCTGATGTAGTGATGATCCTTACACCAGATGAACTTCAAGCAGAAATTTATAAAAATCATATTGAACAAAGAGTAAGAGAAGGAACAAGTATTGCGTTTGCTCATGGTTTAAATGTTCATTACGACTTAATTAAAGCTAGAAAAGATCTAGATGTTTTTATGGTTGCTCCCAAAGGACCTGGTCACTTAGTTAGAAGTGAATATGAAAAAGGAGGTGGAGTGCCTTGTTTATTTGCTGTTCATCAAGATGGTTCAGGAAAGGCAAGAGACTTAGCTTTATCTTATGCTTCAGCAGTTGGTGGAGGAAGATCAGGAATAATTGAAACTACATTTAAAGATGAAGTTGAAACAGATTTATTTGGTGAACAAACAGTACTTTGTGGAGGTTTGGTTGAGCTAATTAAAAATGGTTATGAAACTTTAGTTGAAGCTGGATATGAACCAGAGATGGCATATTTTGAAACAGTTCATGAAGTTAAATTGATTGTTGATTTAATTTATGAAGGTGGAATTGCGAATATGAATTATTCTATTTCGAATACGGCTGAATATGGCGAATATCAATCTGGCCCTAGAGTAGTAAATAAAGAAGAGACTAAAAAAAGAATGAAAGAAGTTTTGGCTGAAATTCAATCTGGAAAATTTACTAAAGAATGGATGGATGAATGCAAAAATGGTCAAAAAAATTTCCTTGCTACGAGAGCTAAATTAGCCGAGCATCCAGTTGAAAAAGTTGGTGCAGAATTAAGAGCTATGATGCCTTGGATAGGCAAGAAAAAATTAGTTGATAGCGATAAAAGTTAAATTTTATCAGTAAATTATTGCTACTATAATTCAATTATTTCACTTATACTTTTTTAAATAAATTTAAAAAACGAGGGGAATAATGAAGACTAAAAATATAGTAAGAATACTATTGTCATTAGTTCTAGTATTCGGATTTTCTTCAGCATGGGCAAAAACTATTAAATGGTCTATGCAAGGAGACAGTTTAACACTAGATCCACATGCGCAAAATGAGGGTCCAACTACTCAAGTATCTAGACAAGTTTATGAAGCTCTAGTTCAAAGAGGCTTGGACATGAAAATAGGACCTGCTTTAGCAACAAAATGGAAAGCTACTGATCCAAATACTTGGATTTTTACTTTAAGAGAAGATGCTAAGTTTTCAGATGGTTCTGGAATGACATCAGCAGATGTTGTTTTTAGTATATTAAGAGCTAAGCAAAGAACATCTGACTTTAAAGAATACATCAGCACTGTTGCTAATGTTGAAGCGGTTGGAGATTACTCTGTTAAAATAACTACAAGTAAACCTAACCCTATTCTTTTAAACCAATTATCAAACATTTTTATAATGTCTAAAGCTTGGTCAGAAAAAAACTTTGCAATGTCACCACAAAACTGGGATGCGGGACAAGAAACTTTCTCTGCTACTAATGCTATGGGAACTGGTCCTTTTAAAATAACTTTAAGAGAGCCTAACACCAAGACAGTGTTTAAAAGAAATAAACACTGGTGGGGTGAAATGAAGGACAAAAAAGTAACTCAAATTGAATTGATGCCTATTAAAAATGCAGCTACAAGAGTAGCAGCTTTATTATCTGGTGAAATTGATATAGTTACTGATGCTCCTGTTCAAGACTTAAAAAGAATTGGATCTTCTTCAGGTCACAAAGTTGAAAGTACAGCTCAAATGAGAACAATTTTCTTAGGTATGGATCAAGCAGCTGACAAATTAAGAACTGGTAACACAGGTGATAATCCATTTAAGAAAAAAGAGGTAAGACAAGCTCTTTATCAAGCAATAGATATTGAAGCGATCAAGAAAAAAGTTATGAGAGGTTTAAGTGAACCAGCGGGAATTATAACTTTCCCAGGTGTTAATGGATATACAGCTGATCTTGATAAAAGATTGCCTTACGATGTTAATGCTGCAAAAAAACTTTTAGCTGATGCAGGTTATCCTAATGGTTTTGATGTTGAACTTAGATGTCCTAATGACAGATACGTAAATGATGAAGCAATTTGTACTGCTGTTGTTGGAATGCTAGGTAAAATTGGAGTTAACGTTAACTTATTTGCCCAAACTAAAAGTAAACACTTCAAAGAGCTTAAAGATGATCAAGGTGATTTCTATATGCTTGGATGGGGTGTTCCAACTTTAGATAGTCACTATGTTTTCCATTACTTATATGAAAGTGGTGCCAGCTGGAACAAAGTTAACTTTAGTAACGCTGATGTTGATGCTGCAATTAGAGTTATGGAAGGTGAAGTTGATTTAGATAAAAGAAATGCTGCAATTGCAAAAGCTTGGAAAATTGTAAAAGATGATATTTCTTATCTTCCTCTACATCACCAAGTAATTTCTTGGGCATCTAAAAGCAATGTTAATGTTCCTATCAGACCGAATAATGAACCGTTATTCAGAACTGCTAGTTTTAACTAATTAAAAATTATTATAAGCCCTTTAAAAATTTAAAGGGCTTATAAATTTAAACCTTCACAAATTGATAAAATATTTTTTTAAAAGGCTGTTTCAATCCGCTTTGGTGATGTTGGTTGTCGCCTTTGTGTCTTTCTCTTTATTTAATTTTGTTGGAGATCCAATCAATAACATGGTTGGAGAAGAAACTTCTGATGAGGAAAGAGCGGAATTAAGAGAAACATTAGGTTTAATGGATCCAATTCATGTACAGTTTTCAAGATTTATAGTTAATGCTTCTAAGGGTGAGTTTGGAATTTCATATCAATTAAGAAGACCTGTTTCAGAGTTAATAGTTGAAAGATTGCCTGCAACTATTGAACTTGTGGTTATTTCAGCACTTATTGCACTAATTACTGGTACTTTGTTAGGAGTTTATACAGGCATAAATCGAAAAGGTTTTTTAAGTGATTTTGTCTTAGCCGTCTCCTTGCTTGGAGTTTCACTCCCCACATTTGTAATTGGTATATTATTTATATATTTGTTTGCAGTAATCTTAGGAATATTACCTTCTTTTGGTAGAGGGGAAGTTGTTGATTTAGGTTTTTGGACTACAGGTTTTTTAACAGTTTCAGGACTGAAAGCAATTATACTTCCTTCAGTAACATTAAGCCTTTTCCAAATGACTTATATCATAAGACTTGTGCGAGCAGAGATGATGGAAATATTACAAACAGATTATATTAAATTTGCACGTGCTCGAGGCATTAGTGAAAATAGTATTAAATATAAACATGCATTAAAAAATGGATTGATACCAGTAATAACTATAGCAGGAATAAATATTGGAACTTTAATTGCGTTTTCAATTATTACTGAAACTGTTTTTCAATGGCCTGGAATGGGCTTCTTATTTATTCAAGCAGTTCAATTCGTAGATATACCAATCATGTCAGCTTATTTAGTTTTTATAGCTTTTGTTTTCGTAATGATAAATTTTATAGTTGATATTCTTTATTATTTAATTGATCCAAGAATAAGAGTTAAAGGAGATGCAGCAAGTGGATAACAAAACTTTAAGTACTTGGGAAAGAGTAAAAGATAGTGATATTTATCATAGCTTTATTAAATCGCCAACTGCCATTGCATCATCTACTATCTTGTTTATAATTTTTTTCTGTTCTTTTTTTGTTGAGCTCGTAACACCGTACAATCCCTTTGACCCATCCTCTCTATCATTGATGGATGCATTCACACCACCTTCATGGACAGAAGATGGCCTTGCTAAATTTATTTTAGGTACTGATGGACAAGGAAGAGATATGTTATCAACAATTTTGTATGGATGTAGAATTTCTTTAATAGTAGGTTTTTCTGCGATAATTTTTAGCTTAATTCTTGGAGTTGGATTGGGATTAACAGCGGGATTTTTTGGGGGAAAATATGAAATGATAGTAATGAGGTTAACTGATGTTCAGTTAACAGTACCAAGTATTTTGATGGCATTATTGGTTGATGGAATAGCAAGAGGATTAATCTCGAGAGAAATGCATGATGAAATGGCAATTTATGTTTTAATATTTGCAATCGGAATTTCAGAGTGGCCACAATTTGCTAGAGTTTCAAGAGCTGCAACTTTGGTGGAAAAAAATAAAGACTATGTTTCAGCATCAACAATAATTGGGGTTTCTAATATAATTATTATGTTTAAACATATTTTACCAAATATTTTAAGACCGGTGTTAGTAATTGGAACTATTGGTTTAGCTCTTGCTATTTTAGCTGAGTCTACTTTGAGTTTTTTAGGAGTTGGCGTACCTCCAACAACACCTTCTTTAGGGACATTGATACGACTTGGTAATGACTTTTTATTTTCAGGAGAATGGTGGATAACTTTTTTTCCAGCAATTTTCTTAGTTATTTTAGCATTTTCAATTAATTTATTAGGGGATTGGATGAGAGATACTTTAAATCCAAAATTAAAAAAATGACATTTTTAAAAATAAACAATCTTAGTGTTGATTACCAAATGAGAAAAGAAACAGTTTATGCTGCTAAGAATGTGAATATTGAGGTTAATAAAGGAGAAATTTTAGGATTAGTTGGAGAGTCTGGATCAGGAAAAAGTACAGTAGGAAATGCTATTATAAATTTAATCGATGAACCAGGTAAGGTATCTAGTGGATCAGTTATTTTAGGTGATCTTAACATTCATGAAAATTCTGAAAGCATTGTTAAATATAGGGGAAATAAAATTGGATTGATATTTCAAGATCCTCAAACTTCACTTAACCCAATTCTTACAGTAGGTGAACAATTAATTGAAACAATTCAAACTCATCTTAAATTGAGTAAAGAAGAAGCAAAAAATAAATCTATAAATTTATTAAAAGAGGTTGGTATAAAAGATGCAGAGGCAAGATTTGATAATTATCCTCATCAATTCTCAGGTGGAATGAGACAGCGAGTAGTAATTTCTTTAGCTCTATGTTGCGAGCCAGAATTGTTAATTGCAGATGAGCCAACAACAGCATTAGATGTATCAATTCAATCTCAGATTTTAGAACTTATTAAAAAATTAACAAAAGAAAGAAATCTTGCTGTTATCTTAATTACTCATGACATGGGAGTTATAGCTGAGACAGCAGATCGTGTAGCAGTTATGAAAAGTGGTAATTTAGTTGAAATCGGTGAAACTAAAAAAATATTAACCAATCCTCAAGAAAATTATACCAAAAGTTTAGTGAGCTCAGTTCCTCCAACAAATAAAAAAATTTCAAGATTTGTAATAGTTGAAAAAGAACACAATAAAAAAAAAGAAAATAATATCAAAATACTAAATAGATGGTCAAAGAAAGAAATTATAAGTCAAGATTTAGTTCAGATAAAAAATTTGAATAAAAGTTTTGATGATAATTTTTTTACACAAAATTCTAAAAATTCTGTGATGGCTGTTAATAATGTTTCATTTGAAATAAAAGAGGGAGAATCTTTTGGTCTAGTAGGAGAAAGTGGGAGTGGAAAATCTACAATTGCTAAAATGATAGTAAATTTATTTAAACCTACATCTGGGGATATTTTCTTTGACAACGTTTGTATAACAAAAATTAAACAGAGATCTGAATTAATGAAATTTAGAAAACAAATTCAAATGATATTTCAAGATCCTTATTCTTCACTAAATGGAAGATTAAAAGTAAAAGATATAATTGCAGAACCAATTACACTTCACAATCCATCCATATCCTCTTTAGATCTAAATAATTATATTTATGATTTGCTGGAGTCTGTAGAATTAACTCAAAAATCTGCAGATCGATATCCACATGAATTTTCAGGAGGACAGAGACAGAGAATATCAATAGCAAGAGCACTTGCCACACAACCAAGACTTTTAGTTTGTGATGAACCTACCTCTGCTTTAGATGTAAGTATCCAAGCCCAAATATTAAATTTACTTAAAGATCTTCAAGAACAATTAAATTTAACAATTTTGTTTATAAGTCACGACCTACCTGTTGTAAGACAAATGTGCGATAGAATTGGCGTATTAAAAGATGGCAAATTATGTGAAATTTCAAACACTGAGGATTTATTTTTAAAACCAACACATGAATATACAAAAGAACTTTTACGGCTAATGCCTAAAATTGAGTCTATTTACAATTAATTTTTCACAAGCCTAAAATGGTCCATTAAAAGTGATTATTTAACTAATTATTTTGCAATCTCTCTCATAGATTGTATTATAGATTTTCGAAAATTTTTGTTATGAGCAATAAAGATAGAGTCTTTATATTTGATACTACTATGCGTGATGGTGAGCAGTCGCCAGGCGCATCTATGAGTTTAGAAGAAAAAATTCAAATTGCTAGAGTGTTCGATGAATTAGGTATCGATATTATCGAAGCAGGTTTTCCAATAGCTTCACCAGGAGATTTTGAAGCCGTTTCGGAAGTAAGTAAAATTTTAAAAAATTCTATTCCTGCAGGACTTTCAAGACATTCGGTAAAAGATATTGATAGAGCTTATGAAGCTTTAAAACATGCGCCAAGATTTAGAATACATACATTTATTTCTACAAGTCCATTACACATGAAACACAAATTAAATATGTCTCCAGAAGATGTTTATGAATCAATTGGAAAACATGTTGCTTATGCAAGAAAGTTTACTGACGACGTTGAGTGGTCTTGTGAAGATGGAACAAGAACTGATATGGATTACATGTGTAAAACTGTAGAGCTTGCAATCAAAAATGGAGCTACAACAATTAATATACCTGATACAGTTGGTTATACCATACCATCTGAGTTTACTACAATCATAGAAACTTTATTAAATAAAGTTCCAAACATAGATAAAGCAATTTTATCAACTCATTGTCATAATGATTTAGGTTTAGCTGTAGCTAACTCATTAGCTGGAGTTCAAGCTGGAGCAAGGCAAATTGAATGTACAATAAACGGATTAGGAGAAAGAGCAGGAAATGCTGCTCTTGAGGAAGTTGTTATGGCAATCAAAACAAGACCTGATTTAATGCCATATGAAACTGGAATTAATACGACACTTTTAAGCAAAGCTTCAAAAATTGTTTCAAACGCAACAGGATTTCCAGTCCAATATAATAAAGCTATAGTTGGAAAAAATGCTTTTGCTCATGAAGCAGGAATTCATCAGGATGGAATGTTAAAAAATAGACAAACATATGAGATAATGACACCTGAAAGTGTAGGTGTTAAGCAAACATCGTTAGTGATGGGAAAACATTCTGGGCGACATGCATTTAAAGATAAATTAAACAGTTTAGGTTATCCAGATTTAACTGACGATGTAGTAGGAAATGCATTTGCAAAATTCAAAGTCTTAGCAGATAAGAAAAAACATGTTTACGATGAAGATATTATTGCATTAGTAGATGATAGTTTAATTGTAGATAATAAAGTGAATGCAATTACTCTTAAATCCTTAAAAGTTTTTGCTGGAACAGGTGAACCACAAAAAGCAGAAATGACTTTGGATGTTTACGGAGATGTTAAAAATGCAACAGAAACTGGAGATGGTCCAGTGGATGCGATATTCAAATGTATTAAAACTTTATATCCTCACGATGTTAACTTGCAGCTATATCAAGTTCATGCAGTTACAGAGGGAACAGATGCGCAAGCAACAGTAAGTGTGAAAATAGAGGAAAAAGGTAAAACAACTGTAGGACAAGCAGCTGATACAGATACTTTAGTTGCATCAGCAAATGCTTACATAAATGCATTAAATAAAATGATAATTAAACGAGATAAAACGGCTCCAATGGAGCAAGAAAGTCAGAAAGTAAGAGGGATATAATGGGATTATTTGATAGTGTTAAAAAAATATGGAGCCAAGATATGGCAATTGATCTTGGAACTGCAAACACACTTGTTGTTTTAAAAGGTCAAGGTGTTGTTTTAAATGAACCTTCAGTTGTTGCGATAGTTGATCAAGGTGGAAAAAAAAATGTATTAGCTGTTGGAGATGAAGCAAAAACAATGCTTGGAAGAACTCCTGGAAACATAAGTGCAATTAGACCTTTAAGAGATGGTGTTATTGCAGATTTTATAGTTACTGAAGAAATGATTAAACATTTTATTAAAAAAGTTCATAAAGGAAGTACATTTGCCAATCCTAGAATTTTAATTTGTGTACCAACTGGCTCAACACCAGTTGAAAGGAAAGCAATTCAAGATAGTGCTTTAGCAGCGGGTGCAAGAAGAGTTCAATTAATTGAAGAACCAATTGCAGCAGCTATTGGAGCAAATTTACCAATTTCAGAGGCAACTGGTTCAATGATTGTAGACATTGGCGGGGGTACAAGTGAGATCGCAGTAATGTCTTTGGGTGGATTAGTTTATTCTAAATCTTTAAGAGTTGCAGGCGATTCAATGGATACAGCAATAGTTGATTATATGAGAAAAGAATACAATTTATTAATTGGTGACACTACTGCTGAAAAAATAAAAAAAGAAATGGGTACAGCTGTTCCAACTGGAACAAATACTTATCCAGTTAAAGGAAGAGATTTGAGATCAGGTACACCAAAGGAAGTTAATATTACAGAGGAAGATACTGCTGAAGCATTAAACGATATTATGAAACAAATGGTAAGTGCAATTAAAGATGCATTAGAAAATACACCTCCTGAATTATCAGCTGATTTGGTTGATATGGGTTTAACTTTAACAGGTGGTGGTGCTTTGTTAAAAAATATCGATAAAAGGTTTTCTAAAGAAACAGGTTTACCAGTTCATATAGCAGATGACCCATTATCTTGTGTTGCTGTAGGTACAGGTAAAGCTTTGGATCAAGAAGAAACTTTTTCTACTATGTTATCTGAATATTAAGAAAAATGGCTACTGGCAGAGATGATTTTGTAATTGCCATTAGGTCAGCTTTTTTAAAAAAAAAAGATAAACAAAAATTTTCATTACTAACTTTAATTTTTTTGTCAATCTTTGTAATTGTCTTAAGTAATTTTAATTTTAAAGCAATACAAGTTGTTAAATTAGGAATTAATGAAGTAATTTATAGATCTACTTATATTGCATCAATCCCAGAGAATAAATTAAAAGAAATAACATCTAAAATTAAATTACATATGGGTTTATATGAAACTCATCAGAAAGAATTGATTAAAATAGAAAATTCTGAGCAACTTAAATTACAAAATGAGTTTTTAACTGCAGAAAATAAAAAGCTTAGAGAATTAATTGATGAAAGCATAAGTTCAAAAGATATATTTGCTAGAGTTTTAATTGATAAAGATAGCCCCTATTTAAAATCAGTAGTTTTAAATAAAGGTACTAAAGATAAAGTAAAAATTGGAATGGCTGTTATTGATGAGGTTTATTTAGTGGGACAAATTATTGAGGTAAATTATAGTAATTCCAGAGCATTACTCTTGTCTGATCTAAATAGTAAAATACCTTCAGTTTTAGAGCCAGATGATATTCAGGCTGTGGTTTCTGGAACTGGAAGTAATTTTGGAACAATTGAACATACACAAATTGATTATAAAGAAGGTTTTAAAAATAAAGAATTTATTGCCTATACATCTGGACTTGGAGGGCTATTTAAGCCAGGTATACCAATAGGAAAAATAGATAATAGTTCAGATGGACAAATTAATTTTTTTTCCGACTTCACTCAGTTGAACTATGTAAAGATAGTCTCTTATGGATTTGGTGGAGAAAAATAATGTCATCACTTAACAAAAGTCCCTTTTTAAGAATATTTTTATCTTATCTCCCTATAATAATGTTATTTTTTTCTGTATTTAATGAATTTGATTTTAATTATCTAAAACTTGATTATTTTGCTTTTAATTTTGTTCATTTATTAATTTTCTTTTGGACCTTAAGAAATCCTAATCAATTAGGTTACCTTGCAATTTTCTTTGCTGGTATCATTAATGATGTTGTAATAGGAATTCCAATAGGGATTAGTAGTTTTTGTTATCTCGTTCTCTGTTCAGTTACAGCCTATTTAAGAAACATTACTTTATCCCCAAACTTCATGAAGGACTGGATATCATTATTATTCACAATTTTATTAATAAACTCAATTCAAGTAATTATCTTGGATTTAGTCTTTTTAATTAAAGTTGATTACACTAATTATTTAATTAACTCTGGATTTACTTTTTTATTTTATCCAATATTTTTTCTATTTTTTAATTTTTTAAACGAAAGAATTTCATACCAAGCAAATGATTAAATCTAATTCAGGAATAAGAAAAACCGATGTAATAAACAGACGGATGTTCATAATCGGAGCGGCAAAAGCTGTAGTTTTTGTTGGTATTATTGCCCGTTTGTTTTCTCTACAGATAAATGAAAATACAAAATATCTAACACTTTCAGACAAAAATAGAATTAGAGAATGGAAACTTCCACCTACAAGGGGAAACATAGTAGATTATTTTGGAAACGTAATTGCAGGTAATTTGAAAGTTTATCAACTACATATTATTCCTGAGCAAGTTGAAAATTTCAATTATTTATTAGTTAGATTAAAAAATCTTTTAAATCTAAGTGATAAAAAAATTGCAAAGATAAATAAATTAAAAGCTGAGCTTAAACCCTGGGATAGTATAATTGTTTCGGAAAATTTGAGCTGGAGTCAATTTGTAAAAATTAATAATTATTTATACGATCTAGTTGGTGTTAAACCAGTTATGACAATCTCCAGAAACTATCCATTTAAAGATATTTATACACATGTTCTTGGATATGTAAGTCAACCGAATGAGAAAGAAATTTTGGATAGTCAAATTATTCAGGAAAGATTTGTGCCAGGTATGAAAATAGGAAAAGTTGGTCTTGAAAAGAGACTTGAAAACTACTTAATAGGTACAAATGCAATACAAAGATATGAAGTTAATGCTTATGGCAAAAGAATTAATCAATTAGAACATCAAAAAGGAGAGCAAGGATCAAAAATACGTTTAACTGTTGATACCGAAATTCAAAAAGCCTGTGGAGAATTATTGAATGAGAAGGCAGGATCTATAAGTGTAATGGATATTTACACAGGAGATATTATTGCAATGTATTCTTCTCCATCTTATGATCCAAATTTATTTTTATTCGGTATAAGTCAAGATGAATGGCAATTAATTAGAAATAATCCCTTAAAACCGTTAATTAACAAAACTCTTTCTGGTCTTTACTCTCCAGGATCGACCATAAAACCAATCGTTGCTCTATCTGCGTTAGAAAATAATGTTATTGATACAAAGTTTAAAGTTAAATGCACAGGTAAGATGGAGTTATACGGACAAACATTTCACTGTTGGAAGGAAAAAGGACATGGTTGGGTTAGTTTGAGAAATGCAATGAAACAATCCTGTGATACTTATTTTTATGAAGTTGCAAGATTGTTAGGTGTTGATCGATTAAATATTACCGCTGAAAAGTTCGGTTTAGGTAAAAAAGTACTTGGTGAATACTTTGATAATGAAAAAAAAGGACTATTCCCAAATACAAAATGGAAAAAAAATAATCTTGGTAGGGGCTGGGTATTAGGAGAAACACTTATAACAGGTATTGGTCAAGGATATATACAATCAACGCCCTTACAACTCTGCATTATGACAGCTCAAATTGCAAATGGTGGATATGCAATCAAACCCAAAATAATTGTAAATAGCAACCCAATATCATACGAAGATGCAAAGCAATCAATGGAAAGTGGCTTATTATTTGACTCTAATTCTGATGCTCTATTAGACAAAAAGTTATTCAAAAACAAAAAAAATATTAAGATTGTCCAAGAAGCAATGTTCGCTTCGACAAATGAAAGATTTGGAACCTCTTATAAATCAAGAATTGATGATCCTAAGTATCAATTTGCAGGAAAAACTGGAACAGCACAGGTTAAAAGAATAAGTAAAAGAGAAAGAGAATTAGATTTAGAATTAGAGCAAATACCTTATAAGGATAGAGACCATGCATTATATGTTGCTTATGGCCCTTATATTAATCCAAGATATGCTTTGAGTATAATTGTGGAGCATGGCGGCTCAGGAAGTAAGGCGGCAGCACCTATTGCAAAAAAATTATTCAAATTAATTATTGATAGACATGAATTAAGAAACAAACAATCAAATTTTGAGAGGATTACAATTTAAATGTTTCAACATGATAGATTGAATAATGAGATTACATTATTTCAAAAAATAAAAAACTTAGACTATATATTGTTAATTTCTGTTATCCTTCTTTCAATAATAAGTGTTTTTGTTATGTACTCTACTGATGGAGGTGAAATACTATTTCATACTAAAAATCATTTAGTAAAACTTGCAGTTTTTTTTCCACTAATGATCATTGTAGCTTTCTTTAACATAAAATTCTGGCATAATTTTTCATATATTATTTATCTTCTAGTAATAGTTTTATTAATTTACGTATCCTTTTTTGGAATTAAGGCTTCAGGTTCACAAAGATGGATGGATGTATATTTTTTTGTGCTTCAGCCGTCTGAATTAATGAAAATAGCAATTATCATGTGTCTTGCTAAATATTATCATAGATTAAAAATAGAAAATGTAAATTCATTCACCAGTATTACAATTGTATTGGCGGTTATATTAATCCCAACTATTTTTGTAATTTCCCAGCCTGATCTCGGTACCTCAATACTTATTGCATTAAGTGGATTAATTATTTTGTGGTTAGGAGGGGTAAAAATTAAATATTTTATATATTCATTTATTACTTTCTTAATTTCACTGCCATTTGTAATTTCATTTTTAAAACCCTATCAAAAATTAAGAATACTTACCTTTTTAGACCCAGATAGAGACCCCTTAGGTGCAGGATACCAAATTATACAATCCAAAATAGCTATTGGTTCAGGTGGTCTTGATGGAAAGGGCTTTTTAAAAGGGACACAGAGTTATTTAGATTTTTTACCTGAAAAACATACAGATTTTATATTTACTTTATTCTCTGAAGAGTTTGGGTTTATAGGTTCAGTTGGACTTTTGATATTATACTCGATAATAATTTTTAGAATTATAAGAATAGGTTCTATTTCAAGAAGTAATTTTGCTAGACTTTTTTGTTTTGGTTATGCATTTGCTATTTTTATTTACATCGTGGTCAACTTATCTATGGTTCTTGGACTACTACCTATAGTTGGATCTCCATTGCCAATAATGTCATATGGTGGTTCTTCTATGTTAGCTACAATGATTGGTTTTGGTGTAGTATTAAGTGCAAAAATTAATCATAAACAAATGATTGCTTAATATAATTTAAATTTGCATAATTTGTCACTCTGAAAATCAAATTTTTAATTGTATAACATTTTAATGAATAAAAATCTTAAAGTTGGAATAGTTGGAGCAGGTATTCAGGGTGTATCCAACGCTCTATTTCTTCAAAAAAAAGGTTTTAATGTAACTATTTTTGATAGAGATAATCCAGGGAGCCAAGCGGCTTCTTACGGTAATGCAGGTCATTTTTCTCCGTATGCATCACTTTCTTTGAATAGAACCGATGTTCTAGCAGATGTTCCAGCCATGCTAATAAGTTCTACTGGTCCACTAGCTTTAAAATGGAATTATGTTCCTAAAATGATTCCATGGTTTGTAAAATTTATAATGAATACAACTAAAACTAAGATGATGCATACTGCTAAAAATATGCATCAAATTTTAGATTTAGCATTACCAGCTTATGACGAGTTGTTTGAGGAAATAGACTTGGAGGGTTTAGTAGAAAACAAAGGTATTCTGTATATATGGAATGATAAAGATTTAAAAAGTAGAGAACTGGAAATAAGAGTTAGAGATGAATTAGGTGTAGAACAACAACTAGTTAATAAAGCTGAAATTCATGATCTAGAACCTCATATCAAACCATTTTATCATGCAGGCGTATATTATCCTTATGCAAGACATGCAAGAAACCCAAAAAGAATTCTTCTAAAATTATTTGATTTATTTTTACAAAAAGGTGGAAAGTTCAATAAAGTAAATATTAAAGATATTAGTTATGATGATGAAAAACCAGTTTTTAAGACTGAAACACAAGGCTATGTTTTTGATAAAGCTGTAATAGCATGTGGAGCTTTTTCAAAAAAATTAACAGATAATCTTGATGAAAAAATACCACTAGATACGGAACGAGGATATCACGTCCATTTCAAAAATTGTGATCATTTATTAAGTCGACCAGTAATATTTTCAAATCGTGGATTTGGGATAACACCGATGGAGCAAGGTTTGAGAGTTGTTGGAACGGTTGAATTTGGTGGATTAGATAATCCATTATCTAAATCAAGAGTTAAAAATTTGATAAATAATGCAAAATATATGCTTGGTGATTTACCTGAGCATGAGGATGAGTGGCTAGGATTTAGACCAACTTTACCAGATTTTCTTCCTGTTATGGGGCCATCAAAAAATTACAAAAATATTTATTATTGCTTTGGACACCATCATTTAGGATGGACTTTAGGTCCAATTTCTGGAAAGATTGTTTCAGGGATGATAGCGAACGAAAATACAAATTTAGATTTAAAACCTTATAGTTCACTTAGATTTAGTTAAGTGACTAAAGATAATAATTTTTTAGCTTATTTATATCTTTTCTTAACAGTAACTTTCTGGGCAGGAAATTTTGTAGTAGGTAAACTCGCAAGTTTTTATGAAGTTCCTCCTTTTTCACTAAATTTTTACAGATGGCTTTTTGCTTGGTTAATTTTAGCACCTTTTACGATTCCTGAAATATTAGAGAAAAGAAACTATATAATTAAAAACTATAAACTTTTCATTATTTTGGGAGTTACTAGTATTACGGTTTTTAATTCTATTGTTTATTATTCTTTAAATTTTACTCAGGTGATTAGTGGAGTTTTAATGATTTCAACTATACCTGTGATGATCATGTTGTTTTCATCAATTTTAAAAATTGAAAAGACTAATTTTTTTCAGATTATAGGAGTAATTTTTTCTTTTGCTGGTGTGATTATGATTATAACAAAAGCAAATTTCGAAATATTAAAAAATTTAGATTTTAATAAAGGTGATATAACGATGGTAATAGCAATGTTTTCTTGGGCTTTGTATTCAACATTGTTAAAAGGAAAAAAATATGAGCTATCACAAATATCATTACTACAAGTAGTAATTACTTTTGGTTTAGTATTTTTAATACCAGTTTATTTTATTGAATATCAAATTGGCTTTAGAATTAATTTAGAACTCCCATTTATTTTAATTTTATCTTATGTTGTTTTATTTCCAGGTTTGGCTTCTTTTCTTTTATGGATAAAAGGAATATCTATGATTGGAGCTAATCGATCCGGTGTTTTTTTACACCTAATGCCAATATTGAGCGCAATAATGGCAATGATTTTTTTTAGTGAAAAATTTATGTTTTATCATATTTTAGGCGCTTGTTTTATTATTACGGGAATATTGTTATCAAACAAGAAAGTTAAAAATGCTTAAAGTTGCTATACTAGACGATTATCAAAATGTTGCTCAACAATTTGTAGATTTAGAAAAATTATCTGGGAAATATGAAATTAAGATTTTTAGCGAACCCTTTTTAGATGAAGCAGATGCAATTGAACAATTATCTGATTTTGAGGCCTTATTAATTATGAGAGAAAGAACTCCGATTACAAAAAATTTAATTGACAATCTAAATGATTTAAAATTTGTAATTACAAGTGGATTACGAAATAAATCTATTGATTTAGAGGCTGCGAAGAAAAGAAAAATTATAGTTTGTGGAACAGATATAAACTTAAACCCAACACCCGAATTAACTTGGGCATTGATTCTAGGTTTAGCTAGAAATTTTAAGGAAGAGATTGATAATATGTATCAAGGGTATTGGCAAACTACAATTGGAATGGAATTGAAAGGAAAAATCCTGGGTTTGATTGGTCTAGGTAGAGTAGGTACAGAAGTTGCAAAAATTGGAAAAGCTTTTGGTATGCAAGTTATGGCCTGGAGTGAAAATCTAAGCTTAGATAAGTGTAAAGAACTAGATGTACTTCCATGTAGTAAAGAGGACTTAATTACAAATTCTGATGTGCTCTCAATTCATGTTCAGGGAGGAGAAAAGTATAAGAATTGTATAACTTTAAAAGAATTAGATAAAATGAAAAAAACAGCCTTTCTTATCAATACCTCGAGAGGACCCATTGTTAATGAGGATGATTTAATTATTGCATTGTCAACTAATGTGATCGCAGGAGCAGGAATTGATGTATATGATAAAGAACCTTTGCCAGAGAATAATAAACTTAGATTTTTACCAAACGCGTTACTTACTCCGCACATAGGTTATGTGACAGCAGAAAATTATAGTATTTTTTATAACCAAATGATTGAAGATTTGGAGGCTTGCGTTGATGGAAAGCCAGTCCGTGTTTTAGAGTAGCCATGGAGTTACCAGTAGTTAATCACGAGGATTATTTTGCAAAAATTGGGGATGACCACAAATTTCCTATTAAAAAGTTTGGAGAATTAGCTAATTATTTGATTCAAAATAAAATTGTTAAGAAGTTTCATAAACCATATGCATGTTCACTTGAAACATTGAGTTATGCACATTCAGAAAATTATATTATTAATATTAAAAACAAAAAATTAAGCAAAGAGGCAGTAAAAAAGATTGGATTTCCTCTTGTTGACAGTGTTGTTCAGAGATCCTTGGTTGCTACTGGTGGAACTGTTTTAGCATCTAAACTTGCAATAAATTATGGAATATCCTGTAATACTGCTGGAGGCAGTCATCATGCAAACTACCATGGTGGTGCAGGTTACTGTGTTTTTAATGATGTGGCAGTCGCTGCTCATTATTTGCTAAACAGAGGTTTGGCAAATAGAATTTTAATTGTAGACCTTGATGTCCATCAAGGAAACGGAAATTCAGACATTTTCAAAGAAAATAGAAATGTTTTTACATTTAGCATGCATTCAAAAACTAATTATCCTGCAAAAAAATCTATTAGCGATTTAGATGTAGAGCTAGAGGACAATATAGAAGATGACACTTATATCAAAACCTTAAAACACTATTTATTAGAGTTAAATCAAGAAAATTTTGATTTTGTTTTTTATATCGCGGGAGTAGATATTCATTTTAATGATCGATTAGGAAAATTAAAAATTTCTGATCAAGGTGTTAGACTAAGAGATGAGCTTGTTGTGGAAAATTTTTACTCAAAAAGGATACCTTTTTGTGGAGTTTTGGGTGGAGGATATAATAAAGATTTTGAAAAATTAGTAGAATTACACTCATTGTTGCACCAAACTTGTGCTAAATATATTTAATCATGACAAAAAAAATTAATCCTAACTTAACCGCTGAACAAAAATTAATTTTCTTTGAGGAAGGTACAGAACTTGCTGGATCAAGTGAACTTAATCATGAAAAAAGAGAAGGAAGTTTTCATTGTGCAAACTGTGGTGAAAAATTATTTGATTCAGATACTAAATATGAAAGTGGATCTGGGTGGCCATCTTTTTATGAGTCTTTGCCAAATGTATTTGAAACAAAAACAGATTATCATTTAGGCTATGGAAGAACAGAATATCATTGTAAAAAATGCGGTGGCCATCATGGACATATATTTGAAGATGGTCCAGAACCAACTGGAAAAAGATATTGTAATAATGGTGTTTGTTTAGTTTTTAAGCCAAAATTTTAAATAAATTAATTGAAAACAAATATACTTAAAAATATATTATTAATATGAGAAAATATTTAATTTTATTATTTACAGTATTCGTATTTACAACATCAAGTGCTGATACCTCAAAAATAAAAGATAAATTTTTCAGTTCAATTGAAAGTTATTTTAATAGTAATTTTGAGGATACTGAATTTTCTTTCAAATCAAAAGAAGGTAATAAGCCAGAAATAGGTATTCTTACTTTTAAACCCTTAAATGAAAATGATAATGGAATAACTTTTTTTCAAGGTTCATTTTTTACTCATGATGGAGATAGAGAAACTTTAAATTTAGGTTACGGTAAACGATTTTTTAATATTGATAAAAGTTTTTTATATGGTTTAAATACGTTTTATGATCACGAATTAGATTATGATCATCAAAGAGGAAGTTTGGGTGGTGAGATCAAATCGTCAATTCTTGAATTAAATACAAATCATTATTTTTCAATATCTGATGAAAGAACAGGAAAAAATAGCGTTAAAGAAGAAGTTGCTGATGGTTATGATCTTGAATTAGGAGCCCATGTTCCTTACATCCCAAGTGCAAAAATATTTGCTAAAATTTTTGAATACGAGATACCCGGAGGTTCTGATTTTGAAGGAATGGAATATTCTTCAAAAATAGGAATACCAAATTCTGGATTAAATATTGAGGTAGGATTTAAGGATTTTGGAAATGCAAGTTATGACGATCAGTGGTTTATAAATTTTACGTTTAACTCGAATAAAATTAATAAAAATATGAATTTTATAAATGATGAGGCTTTTGAGAGAATTTCTATGGAAGATAAAAAATATGACAAAGTAAGAAGAGAAAATTTAATTGTTAAATCAAAGGCTTTTTCTGTTAAAGCAGGAGGATTTTAAATGAAATATGCTAAATATTTTTTTCTAATTTTATCTATAATCTTTGTTTTTGAGATGGTAAATTCCAACCAAGCAGAGGCATGCACAATTACTGATGGAGTTGTGGCAAAGGAAGAGGGTGATGGTGCCGATTATATTGATGATGGATGTGATACAACTCCAGCTCTTTATGAAGTAGTAATTTATAAATTATATTTATGCACAAGTTCTCCAACGGAAGCTACTACATCATCGGCAGTTGTTTTAACTCCATGTACACAAGTTTTTAATAATTCAAGTGGAGCAACTGCATCTGTAATGCAAGGGGCAGAAATCGTTTTAGATGGAACATATACTAGACCTCCAACAGGAACTTATACTCATGGATATGCTTTTATGGATAATACTTTTGGTCTAACTTGGGCAGGTGAACTTAGTGCATCAATGACTGGAATGACTGGTGGTACAGGAGTTTTTTGTGGAACTGTAGTTGGTTCAGGAACACATGCACAAGCTAGCACTCATAATAATAGTTCAGTTTGTGGTTCAAGCGCTATAACTCCAGGAAAATTTGTAGAAACTTTAGAACATATGGCTGGAGTAGGAGATGCTATTAAAACGAAAAGTGTAATTCCAAATATTAATGGAACTTCAGCAGCAATTAGTGGATTTTTAGTTGACACTAATGGACATCAAGCTCAAAGTTCAGGTGAAGTTGATAAACTGGAGGGTTTAGTAACATTTGCAAATCCAGTTGTTGTTACAGCAGATACTACCTCTTTAAGTATGACATTTAATGTAGGAGAGGGAATGCAGCTTGTTAATGGTGGTGGTAACAAATTATTTATTGGTAGTGGACCTTTCCAAGCAATAATGTCTGCAAATTAAAAAAAATCTATTCTAAAAAATCTTGAAGTTTATTTTCTTTTTCTAATGCTCTTACTTCATCATAACCACCAATATGTAAATCATCAAAAAAAATTTGGGGAATAGTTCTTTTCCCATTAGCTTTTTTTATCATTTCATCCATCGCTCCATCAACTTTTGAAATATCAATTTCATTATAAGGTGCATTATTTCTAGCTAATAATCTTTTGGCAGCCTCACAATAATTACAAAATGGACCTGTATACATGGTAATTTTTTTCATATGCTATAGATAATCACCTTTTTTAATTTTACTAGTTATTTCTTTTCTAGAGTATTCAAACTTTTTTCGGTGTTTAATACTTTTTTGGTTCACCCTTTTTCTCCATAATCTGAATGAAGACGGTTTTAGAGATCTTCGCATAATTTTAATTACATCAGATTCTTTCTTTCCAGTTTTTTTTTCAATTTCCTCAAAAGTAATCCTATCTGCCCAGGCTGCCCAAATGATCCAATCGGGATCGTCCATTTTGGGCTCTGGATTTTTAACTTTAGTAACTGGCCTGTGACCTTTTTTTTTCATAAATCCTTTATATTTGAAAAAAAAATTTAATGCATTTTTTTTAGCCTCTGATATTATGTATCAGATAGTCCTTCTTAGCCATCTTTAGCTCCCGGTTTTTAAGGACTATCTTTTTTTATGCTCCCCCTGGATTTTATACTTTATCTACAGATAATTATTTTTTTATTTATTACACCTGGAACTCCCAGGATTGTAATTATCTCTTATTCAATGAATTACGGTGTCAGTAAATGCGTATGGTCTGCTTTAGGTGATGTAACTGCAAATTTGATTCAGGCAACTTTAGTAATTTTTGTGATTGGATCTTTTTTTTCAGAGAATTCAATGATTCTTAATATGTTTAAATGGATCGGAATAGTTTATTTATTATATTTAGCTTACGATATTTATAAATCTAGACCAAAAAGTATTTTAAACGAAGGAGAAATAAAAAAAAGCAACTTATCTTTTTTTAGAGATGGTTTTTTAGTTGCTGGTACAAGTCCTAAGGCTTGGATGTTTTTTCCTTTTATTTTCCCACAATTTATTGACTTTAATTCAAATTTATTAGCACAATTCGTAATTTTAATTTCAACTTACATCGTTTTAGATTTTTTATCTTTAATTGGCTACGCAGTGCTCGCACAAAAATTAATAAAATGGATAACTGCTAATCCAAAAACAATTAATACAATTTCTGCGAGTGTTTTAGTAATTATTGCCGCAATAATTGTTGTAACCCAACAATATTAATTAGATTTGGCCTTTATTGCCACTTGCATAAAATTAAATTTCTTTATTTAATCAATTAATAATTAATTAATTAAAGAGGAAATAAAATGAGATTAAATAAAATAATTTTAAGTTTTGTTTCTGCATTAGTAATTTTATTTTCAACTTCTGTTGCATCTTTTGCAAAAGTTGTTGGTGACAAAATTATTTTAGGTGCTGCTATTTCCCTAACAGGTAAATACTCATCTAATGGTGTTCATACTCAAAATGGTTATAACATGGCCGTTGACAGAATTAACAGCATGGGTGGTGTTAAAGTTGGTGGAAAAACTTATAAGTTTGATATTATTTATTATGATGATGAGTCAAACCCTAAGAGAGCTGCACAGCTTGCAGAAAGATTAATATCACAAGATGGTGTTGAGTTTATGCTTGGCCCTTACAGTTCTGGTTTAACTAAAGCGATTGCACCAGTAACTGAAAAATATGGTGTTCCAATGGTTGAAGCAAATGGTGCATCTAGATCTTTGTTTACAAAAGGTTACAAATATCTATTTGCCGTATTAGCTCCAGCTAACTTATATCTTGATGTTGCTATTGAGACCGCAGTTGAGTTAAATGGTGGAAAAGGGGTTAGAATTGCGCAAGCTTTTGAACAAGATGCATTCTCACAGGACGTTAGATTAGGTATTTTAGATGCTGCAGAAAGAACTGGTTCTAAAATCATAATCGACGATAAATTACCTAAAGAGCTAAATGATATGGCTGCTACTTTGGTTAAAGTAAAACAAATGAAACCAGATGTACTTGTTGTATCAGGCCACACAAAAGGTGCGTTAACTGCCATCAGACAAATTGCTGAAATGAAAGTTGATGTTCCTATGTTGGCTATGACTCACTGTGATGCTGCGAAATTATCTAAACAGCATGGTAAAAATTCACAGTATGCACTTTGTGCTTCTCAATGGCACAAGTCACTAACTTATAAAGATGATTTCTTTAAAGATGGAATGACTTATGCCGCAGACTTTGAGAAGGAATTTGGATATGATCCGCCTTACCAATCGGCTGAGTCTTCAGCTGCTTTATTGGTATTCAAAGATGCATTTGAAAGAGCAAATTCTTTCGATCAAAAGAAAGTAAGAGATGCTCTTGCAGCTACTAACATGCAAACATTCTATGGAAATATTAAATTTGCGCCTGGTGGTCAGAATGTTGACAAGCCAATGGTACTTTTCCAAGTAATGTGTGATGCTTCAGGAAAATGTGAAAACAAAGTTGTTGCTCCTTTAAAATGGGCATCAGCTAAGTTAATACATCCAGTTCCTAAGTGGTCAGAAAGATAAAATAAAATATTGAAGCCCCCTAGTCATAGGGGGCTTTTTTTTATATAACCCAAAAATACTTTTATGGATTTTCTTGTATTTCAATATCCAATGATAACAGTTCAAGCCTGTTTGGATGGAATTCTTTTAGGTGTTTTATTTGCATTAATTGCTTACGGAATGGCACTTCAATGGGGTGTGATGAATATAATTAATATTGCACAAGGAGATCTTGTTATTTTGGGAGGATACATAGCATATTTTATGTATCTCTACGGTATTCATCCAGCATGGGGTGTGATTGTTGCACCAGTAATAATGTACTTCGTTGGTATAGCAATTTACAAACTCGTAATAAATAAAGTAGTAGATAGAGATTTATTTATCTCAATCTTAGCAACTTTTGGAATAAGTATTTTATTCATGCAATTAATGAATTTTGCATTTGGTGCAGACGTTGTACTTGCAAATTCCGGTTATGGAACAACTATGTTGTTTGATAGCAACGTTGTTTTACCTAATTCAAAAATATTTTCAGCATTCATAAGTATTTTATTTGCTGTCTGTTTAGTAATTTACATGAAAAAATCAAAGCTTGGCCGAGCTATTAGAGCTACTGCACAAAATGCTAGAGCTGCTAAAATTTTAGGTGTTGATACAGAAAAGGTTTATGCGGCAACTTTTGGGATAAATGCTGCTCTTTGTGGTGTTGCTGGAGCATTAATTTCAATTACTTTTACAATTCACCCTTATATGGGATTACCATATACAATTCGATCATTTATGATCGTTATTGTTGCAGGCTTAGGAAATTTACCAGGAGTTGCAATGTCTGGAATGGGTCTTGGTGTATTTGAAGAATTTGCAGACTATATTTTAGGAACAGAATTTAGAATTGGCTCTGTGTTTTTACTATTGGTATTAATTTTAGTTTACAGAAGATTTAAACTTTCAAGAAAAAGAGAGTATTTAAAATGATTAAAAAAATTTTATTTTTAATTTTATTCTCTCTAATTATACCAACTATAGTTTTTGCATGTGAAGGTCGTACAGTAAAAAAAAGTGGGTTCTTATATTACAAGGACGGCAAAAGTAAATTTATTGAAGGTTATGACATTGAAAATGCTCAGGATAAAATAATTATGGTTTTTAATCGTGGTGCATGGCAAGTAAAAAAAGGCTCTCATTTTTGTATTCAAAAAAATAACAGTATGCAAAGTGTATTAGCCCAACTTTCAGGAACATTAATAAATGGAAAAGAATTAGTTGTTTGGATTAATCAAGAATTATGGAAAGCTGGTCTTTATACACATGAAAAAAAATGTGTAACAGGGGAGCATATGTATAAGGGTAAAAAGTTATATTACACTCCACCATATTGGAAATGCATGTGGGGACCACCAACTTATATTAAAAAAGTCAAGACATCTAAAGATGATATTTTACAAGTTCCAGAATATGTTAGTAATTTTCCCTTAAAAAATAGAGCAGCAATAAATAGTGCAATCGCAGATATATTTGTTGAGAAAGGTACACCAAGAAATCAACTTTTTATATCTGGTCATTCATGTGGTGGTATCGGCAGTTTAAGAATGGAAGCTGTATTTCCAGAAGTTTATAATGCTGCAATTTCTCTAAATCCGAATTGTTGGGATAATGTTGAAAATGATTTAATGAGAGAGTTTCAGTTAGATGAAATAAGAAATGCAGAAAAATTAGACGCTTTAACTTTCCATGGAGAAATGGATGGAGCAAGTAGTTATTTAGGAATTTCAAGTTATATGAGGTGGATTGGAGATAAGCCTGGTGCTGAATGGGTTGAACTTCCAGTTCACAACAGTCCAAATGGAAAAGAATTTATAATTAATGGAGTAGAATGCAAAATAAAATATAGAATGAACAGTGGTTGGAAAATAAAGCATAATTGGGATTATGGCCATAAATCAAAAGCGTGGACTGTAGTAGATCCTAAAGAAAAAGCTGAAATGAAAAAAAAAGCTGCTGGACACAATATTGCATCTGATATGTGTTTTACGCCTTATCTAGAGGACATCAAAAAATTTATAGCAAAAAAATTGTAATATTATGAATAGAAATAATTTAATTTTATATATTGGAATATTAATTTTTGGTATTGCCGCTCCATTCATATTTCCTGCTTTTAAAGTACAGTTGTCTATTCTTTGCGTATTAATTGTTCTTGCTACTACTTGGAACATTCAAGGTGGAGAAATGGGATATAATTCATTTGGAAATATCTTGTTTTATGGTCTTGGGATGTATCTTTGTGCATCGGTTCAAGTTGGGATGTTCTTTCCGTTAGCGGAATGGACGGAGAGTGGTGGTGAAAAAACATTTGTTCATACTCCTGCTCAATTTTTTCAAGGAATGGCTGTTGGGTTGGTTGTTGCAGCTATAGTTCCAACCATTATTGCTGGTTTAATTGGATACTCAATTTTAGGTCTAAGAGGGCATTATTTTGCAATCTGCACATTGGGTTTAGGAGTGGCCGCGGGTGAAATTTCTGGAGGAATAGAAATTATTGGTGCAGGTCAAGGTTTTACTACACCACCATTTCCAGACGTTGGGAGTTTAGAGGCAAGAGGAGAGTTTTTTTATTTCTTAAGTTTCTTTACTTTAATTTTGACATTTATTGCAGTGCGTTCAATTTATTCTACGAGATTCAAATTAATACTTAACGCTATCAGAGATAATGAAGATAAAGCTGAAGCAATGGGTATTGAAACAATGAAATATAAAATTATTGGCTGGATGATCTCAGCTTTCTTTTGTGGATTAGCTGGTGGAATAATGGGCGGCCTAGTTGGTTACATTGACTCGACAGATGTTGCTTTTGATGGAAGAGAGATGGGTGTATTCATGGTATTGATGGCAATACTTGGTGGCAAAGGAACACTTTGGGGTCCAATTATAGGTGCAACTATATTTCATATATTTAAAGAAGGTTTTTGGACATTCTTTTTAGGATGGCAGTATGTTGCTCTTGGGGTTTTGATTGTTGTAATTGTAATTTATTTCCCAGAGGGAATTATGGGATGGTTAAGAGAAAAATATCCAGAACGATTTGGTGAAGTAGTTGATGAAAAAGATCGTAAAGCACAGGTAGAACTTAAATGAGTATTTTAGAGGTAAGCAATGTAAGTAAATCATTTGGTGGTGTTAAAGCTAATGTTGACATCTCAATGAATGTTGAAAAAGGTAAAATAGTTGGATTAATTGGGCCAAACGGTTCAGGCAAAACTACGTTGTTTAATTCAATTGTAGGGACTTACCCAATAGATAATGGATCTATTAAATTTAATGGTAAAGAAGTTTCAGAGTTACCAGTGCCAGTAATTGCTAAGTTAGGACTGCTAAGAACTTTTCAACAAACTAGAATTTATGGAAAACTTAATTGCATAGAAAATATGCTTATTAGTCATAAAGGTAGTGATGCAAATTTAATGAAAATATTTTCTAAAATTCCAAAAGAATTAACTGAAAAAGCAGAAAATCTATTAAATTTTGTGGGATTGTATCAAAAAAGAAAACTAAGAGCTGGAGATCTATCTTTTGGTCAGCAAAAATTGTTAGAACTGGCAATGGCATTGATGAATGAGCCAGAGATGCTGCTGCTAGATGAGCCTACAGCTGGAATTAATCCAACTCTAATAAATGGTATTATTGATAGATTAATTAAAGTAAATCAAGATTTTGGAATAACACTTTTAGTGATTGAGCATAACATGAGAGTAATTATGCAATTAGCAGAAAATATTTTTTGTTTAGCTCATGGTAAAATGTTGGCTAATGGATCACCTGATGAAATTAAAAATGATAAACGTGTCATTGATGCGTATTTAGGAGCACAATAATGGCTAATCAATATGAGGTATTAGGAAAATCTCCAACACCAGATGATTTAAAAAAATTATCTCCTAACGAAGTTCATTTAACTATTAAAAATTTAAACGCAGGTTATGGAAAAATGGAAATTTTACATAACTTTGATTTATTCGTAAACAAAGCTCAGTCTTTATGTTTAATTGGTCCTAATGGTGCAGGCAAATCAACAATTCTTCACTCAATATATGGCTTTACAAATATTTTTTCAGGCCAAATTGAACTTGAAGGAAAAGAAATTACTAATCTTACCCCAGCAGAAAAGTTAAAGTCAGTTGGTATAGCTTATATATTACAGGATAATTCTGTATTTCCAGATATGACAGTAGAAGAAAACTTATTAATGGGAGGATACATAAAAGAAAAAACAGATGAATCATTTGAAGAGGCTGAAAGAATTTTTGAAAAGTATGAAAGGTTAAGAAATAGAAGAAACCAACCTGCAAAAGTTTTGTCTGGAGGTGAGAGAAGATTACTAGAAATATCAAGAGCGTTAGTTATGAAACCTTCAGTACTTTTAGTAGATGAACCATCAATTGGACTTGAACCCAGATATATTGAAATGGTTTTTGAAATATTAAGAGATCTTCAGCAAAATGAAAAAAAAACAATCATTCTAGTTGAGCAAAATGCCAAAAAGGGATTAGAGTTTGCAGATATTGGATACGTTTTGGTATCTGGGCAAACTGCCATTGCAGGTAAAGGAGATGATTTACTTCAAAATCCTGATGTTGGTAGATTGTTCCTAGGTGGATAATGATTAAAAAAAATTTTTTCTTTAAAGGATATAGATCTATATTTACTCATGATAGTCCAGCTATTGCTCTTACTTGTTGCTTTATAGCTATTGGAGCTCTATTTAAAAATTTAGGTTTTAATATTCAGGAAAGTATTTTTTCAACTGTTTTAACTTATGCTTTACCAGGCTCACTAGTAATGGCTGAGTCCATGTTAATTGGAGCATCTTTGTTAAATATTTTTTTGGCGGTATGGATTGTTAATGCAAGACTTTATCCTATGGCTGTATCTTTATTTCCGTTAATGATGCATAGAAGTCAACCTAAGTGGAAGTATTATTTTTCATGTCATTTCATTGCTATTTCCGCATGGTTAATAATGAAAAGCAATTATAAAAACATTCCAAAGAAACATAGAATTGATTATTGGATTGGTATTGGAAGCGCAACAGTAAGTGTATCAGTAATTGGAACATTTTTAGGTTTCTCTTTCTCTGAGTATTTGAATAAAGATATGATGTTGGGTTTAGCAATTCTTAATCCAGTTTATTTTCTATGTATGATGATTGGTGCGTCTAAAACTATTCCAGTTACGCTGTCTGTTTTGCTTGGAACAATATTGGGACCAATTATTTATTTATTTTCACCTGAGTGGTCAATTTTGATAGCAGGTATAATTGGTGGAACCTTAGCTTATCTAGTAGGAGAGCACAGTGTCAGCTAATATTGTTTACGCAATTCTTGTTACGTCTTTAGCAACATTTTTGTCTAGATTTTTGGGCGCTCTAACATCTGAGGGTATAAAAGAAACTTCTAAGCTTTTTAAGTGGTTTAATTGTTTAGCCTATGCAACTTTAGCAGCACTTATAGCTAGAACTATAATTTTTCCTGCTGGTGTTTTGGTAGATGCTAGTTATTACAGTAGGTCAATTGTTGTGTTTTTGTCCTTGTTTGTTTTTTTTATTTCTAAGAAAAACTTTGTTTATCCAACAATTTTCTCAGCTATTTGTATGGCAATAATTAACAATTATATCTGATTAAATTGATTTATAAAATAAGGTAAAATAAAATTTAGAATGCAAAAAATTACCGGCATAGACATTCAAAAACACGATAAATCAAATAGGATTATAAAACTTAGTTTAGAAAATGATATAATAGATAAATTAATTTTCCCTTTTAATAAATTTGATTTAACAGCATTAGAGCTAAAACCATTTACAAGATTTACTCTAGCTAAAAGTTTAGATGATTTAACAAATAATAAATTAAGCGAATTAATGAACTCAATTATTAGAGATAGATCTACAGGTTGCTTTATTATTGGACCAAAAAATATAACTGCAAAAATTAATGATACATTTTTAGTTAAGTTATCAACTGCAATAGCTCATTTAATTGGCGTACCCAATCATGATGCCATGGCAGGAAAATATTATGCTCGTTTTCATGTTAAACACGAAGATACTAGCGACTCTTACCTAAGAAAGGCTTATAGGAATATGGATCTTCATACAGATGGGACATATGTGAAAGATGTAACCGATTGGTTAATTATGACAAAAATTGATGAGCAAAATGTTGAAGGTGGTGAAACAGTTATGTTACACCTTGATGACTGGGAACATTGTGATGATTTATACAATGATCCAGTTGGGAGACAAAATTTTGTTTGGGGGTCACCAAAAAGTAAAAATATTGATTACAAGGTAGAGCACCCAATCTTTTCGACTGATAAAGAGGGAAGACTAACAATATCTTATATAGATCAATTTCCAGAACCTCAAAATATGGATCAAGGAAATTTTTTACAAAGATTGTCTGATGGATTAGAGGAAAGTAAAAATAAGATAATTACAAAATTACCTGTCGGATTCTCTGTGATTGCAAATAATTATTTCTGGCTTCATGGAAGAAAACCTTTCAAAGAAAACAAGGAATTAAGCAGAGAATTACTAAGAATTAGAGGTTCTTTTTTTGTTAATTAATTCAATATAATCAATATAAAGTATCCAAAATTATGAATTTAGGTTTTATTGGTACTGGAAAAATTGCAGCTTCAGTGATTACTGGAATATGTAAATCAAAAATTTCATATAAGAAAATTATAATTTCTCCAAGAAATAAAAAAATAGCTCGTGGGCTAAAAAGAAAGTTTAAAAAAATAGTAATCGCTGAGAATAATAAACAAATTGTAGATCAATCTAATTGGGTGTTTTTATCTGTTACACCTACTGTTGGCGAAAAAATTATTAAAGATTTAAAATTTAAATCGACCCAAACAGTTGTAAGTTTTATTTCGACGATTACTTTATCTCAATTAAAAAAAGCAATTAAAGTAAAAGCAAAAATTATAAGAGCAATACCTTTACCTCCAATTTCATTAAAGAAAGGTCCAGTACCTATTTGCCCTCCCAATTCAAAAGTTAAAGCGTTTTTCAATAACTTGGGCACAACTGTAGAAATTAAAAATGAAAAATTGTCTATAAATTTTTGGTCAACCTCTGGCATGATGGCGCCTTTTTATGAGATGTTGAGAGTAATGACTGATTGGTTGGTAAAAAGAGGGGTAAAAAGAAATAATGCTCAAAAATATATTACTTCTTTATTTTTAGCTTTATCTGAAGATGCTGTAGTGAATTCAAAAGAAAATTTAAAGAATTTAGTAAAAGAGTCTCAAACGCCAAAAGGATTAAATGAACAAGGTGTGAAAGAATTAACTAAAGTAGGTTTTTATAAATCTCTAGAAAAAACTTTAAATAGTATTCACAGAAGACTAAACAAATAAATCAAATGTCTGAAAATATTTTAGAGATTAATAATTTAAGTAAATATTTTGGTGGATTAGCTGCAGTTTCAGATTGTTCAATAAAAATTAAAAGAGGAACTATCACAGGTATCATCGGACCAAATGGATCTGGTAAAACAACTTTATTTAATTTAATTGCTGGAAACTTAAAATCCTCTGGTGGTAATGTTGTTTTCGATGATGAAAACATTACAGATGTTCCATCATATGAGTTATTTTCTAAAGGGTTGTTAAGAACATTTCAAATTGCACACGAGTTTTCAAATTTATCTGTTTTAGAAAATTTAATGATGGTTCCTGGAAATCAATCTGGTGAAAAAATAATGACTGCATTATTTAAACCAGGTTTAGTTGCACAAGAAGAAGCCGTGGTTAAAGAAAAAGCAAAAGAAGTTGTTGAGTTTTTAAATCTAGGACATCTATCTAACGAGCTTGCTGGAAATCTTTCAGGAGGGCAAAAAAAATTATTAGAACTTGGAAGAACCATGATGGTTGATGCAAAATTAGTACTATTAGATGAAGTAGGAGCTGGAGTTAATAGAACTTTATTAAAAGATCTTGGAACTGCAATAGAAAAACTTAATAAAGAAAAGGGTTATACCTTTTGTATGATTGAACATGATATGGATTTTATTGGAAGGTTGTGTGATCCAGTGATTGTTATGGCCGAAGGATCAGTTTTATTTGAAGGAAGTGTTGAAGAGGCAAAAAAAGATGAAAAAGTTATCGAGAGTTATCTTGGCAGAGGGTCAAAATTAAAGGATACAAACTAATGGCATATTTTGAAGGAATAGAAATGACAGGTGGTTATGGTAATGGTCCTGACATTATTAGTTCTTGTTCAGTAAATGTTAATAAAGGTGAAATAGTTTCTATTCTAGGTCCTAATGGTGCTGGTAAATCAACTGCTATGAAAGCAATGTTGGGCTTGCTCAATTTAAAATCTGGATCAGTAAAGATTGATGGTAATGATATCTCAAAATTATCTCCTCAAGATAGAGTTAAACAAGGTATTTCTTTTGTCCCACAGACTAAAAATGTTTTTGCAGGAATGACTGTTGAAGAAAATTTAGAAATGGGTGCATTTCTTGTTGAGGATGAAATCAAAAATATAATTGAGGAAATTTACGAATTGTTTCCGATTTTAAGAGAGAAAAGAAATCAGATGGTCGGTGAACTTTCTGGAGGTCAAAGACAACAGGTAGCTCTAGGTAGAGCTTTAATGATTAAGCCCACAGTTTTAATGTTAGACGAGCCAACTGCTGGTGTATCGCCAATTGTGATGGACGAATTATTTGATCATATTGTAAAAGTAAAAAGAACAAACGTTGCTATCTTAATGGTAGAACAAAATGCAAAACAAGCCTTAAGCATTTCAGATAGGGGCTACGTTCTGGTTACTGGAGAAAATCGTTATTCAGGAACTGGAAAAGAATTATTAGACGATCCAAGAGTAAGAAGCTCTTTTTTAGGAGGGTAATATGGATTTTGTAAATGCAATAATTCTTTTATTAAATTATATTTTCATTCCTGCATTAACTTATGGTTCTCAGTTAGCACTGGGTGCAATATTTGTAACACTAATCTATGGAATTTTAAGATTTGCTAATTTTGCAACTGGTGACATGATGTCTTTTGGAACCATGGCTACGATCTTATTTACATGGTATTTTCAATCTTTAGGTGTTTCTTTAGGTGTTTTACCTACCGCTCTGTTAGCTATCCCATTTGGAATTATTTTTATGATTTTTTACATGCTTTTAATAGATAAATTTGTCTTCAAATATTATAGACAGCAGAAAAGCCCCCCAGTTCAATTTGCAATGGTAAGTATAGGTGTAATGTTTGTAACTCAAGCAGTAGTTAGAATAATAATCGGACCTGCTGATAGAAGATTTTTCGATGGAGAAAAATTTATTATTAAAGCCCGTGAATTTAAAGAGATGACGGGTTTAAATGAAGGTCTTGCATTAAAATCAACTCAAGTAATAACTATTTTTGTAACAATAGTTTTAGTTTCTTTATTATTTTGGTTTTTAAATAGAACCAAAACTGGAAAAAGTATGAAAGCTTATTCTGATAATGAAGATCTTGCTTTATTATCAGGTATTGATCCAAAAAAAATAGTTTTAGTTACTTGGATAATTGCTGGAATTTTAGCGACTATTGGTGGAGCATTGTATGGTTTAGATAAAAGTTTTAAACCGTTTACTTATTTTAACAATATGCTTCCTATTTTTGCTGCTGCAATTGTTGGAGGAATTGGAAATCCATTTGGAGCTTTTTTAGGCGGATATGTAATTGCTTTTTCTGAAATATTGCTCACTTACGCATATAAAAAATTCTTTATGTATATTTTACCAGAAAGTATGGAGCCAAATAGTTTGGTTCAGTTACTATCTACTGATTATAAGTTTGCAGTCTCGTTCTCTATTCTTGTAATTGTTTTAATTTATCGACCTTCGGGAATATTTAAGGGGAAAGTATTGTGAGAAAAAACCTAAATGTTATTGCAGCTTACAGCATCATGATGGTGCTCATTCTATTGGTTGGGATATTTCAGTCTTGGAATATCGCTTTATCAATATTTAATCTTTGTTTGATTTCTGCGGTCATGACAATGGGTGCTAATATTCAATGGGGGTACGCTGGTTTAATTAATTTTGGAATTATGGGTTATACAGCTTTAGGTGGTTTAGCTGCGGTATTGATATCTGTCGATCCTGTTCAAGAAGCCTGGAGGGCAGGAGGTTTTGATATTCTAATGTCATTATGGCTCATAGTAGTAATGGTATTAGTTATAAGGTTTATTTTAAAAAGATTTGAAAAATCAAAAATCAGATCATACAGCATAGCTGCTATAATAATCTCAGGTATTTTACTTATTAGATTTTCTGCAGAGCCAGGCATAGAAGCAATTGAGGCAGTAGATCCAGCTAAAACTGGTTTCCTAGGAGGATTTGGATTACCAATTATATTTTCTTGGATAGTTGGAGCTCTCTTTGCAGGGGGTTTAGCTTTTATAGTTGGAAAAGTTGCGCTTGGTCTTAGAGCAGATTATTTAGCTATTGCTACTTTACTTATTTCTGAAATTGTTGTTGCAATCATTAAACATGAGGATTGGCTCACCAGAGGGGTCAAAAATGTTATTGGATTAAAAAGACCCGCACCTTATGAAGTAGATCTTCAAACAACTGATTGGTTTATAAACTTAGTTGAAAAGTTTAATTCAGGAAAATTAAGTGTAATTGAAAATTTAGCTGATAGACAAGCTGCTTTAAACCAACTTGTGATTGAAGGATCTTCAGTATTTGTAAAACTGTGTTATTCAGGATTATTCTTAGTAGTAGTAATTATTCTTTTAATTTTAACTCAAAAAGCTCTTTATTCTCCCTGGGGAAGAATGATGAGAGCAATAAGAGATAATGAGGAAGCTGCAAATGCAATGGGTAAAAATGTTGTTAAGCAACATTTATTAATTTTTATTTTAGGTTCAGCTATAGTTGGAATTGCTGGTGCAATGTTGGTTACACAAGATGGTTTATTTACCCCGGGAAGTTATAGACCTATGAGATATACGTTTTTGATTTGGGTGATGGTAATTGTTGGAGGAAGTGGAAATAATTTTGGAGCAATTTTAGGAGGATTTGTTGTTTGGTTTTTATGGATTGAGTCAGCACCAATAGCTTTATTTTTAATAAACTTTTTCACAGTCGGTATTCCTGCAACAAACGCGCTTAAAGCTCATCTAATTGAAAGTGTTCCTTATTTTAGATTTTTAATGATGGGATTAGGATTATTATTTATAATGAGGTTTAGACCTAAGGGTGTACTTCCCGAAAAAATAGAAATAAAGTAAAACAAATGAAATATATAATATTGGGTGCTGCTGCTGCTTGGGCTTTATATATGGCTGACAAGTATTTATTCTTTTAATGAATAAAAATCTTTCGTTACTTATTTTAAGTCAGATTTTTGCTTTTACAGCTGCACCAGTTACTGTTTTTTTAAGTGGTATAATTGGTTCGAAATTTAGTCCAATAAAATCTTTAGCAACTCTTCCAATGGCTTTGTCAGTTGTTGGAATTGCGTTATTCGCTTTTTTTGCTGCAAAGTTAATGAGTTTGATTGGACGAAAATTAGGATTTATTTATGCATCAATAGGGACAAGTCTGGCATCTCTTTTAACTGCGTACTCTATAATAATAGAAAGCTTTGTCTTATATAATTTAGGATGTTTTTTAATTGGTGGAGGAATAGCTTTTAGTCATCAATATCGTTTTGCAGCAGTCGAGGTTGTGGATAAGGACTATGCACCAAAAGCAATTTCTATAATTTTGCTAGCAGGAATAGGTTCAGCATTTATTGGTCCAAACATTGCAAATATTTCTAAAGGACTTATCTCAAATCATATGTATGCAGGTTCTTATTTTGCTCTTGCTACATTAGCTATTTCATCAACAATATTTTTATTTTTTTATCAGGAACCAAAAACTACATCTAGTAATCAATATAAAACTGGAAGAAGTTTTTTACAACTTATGTCACAACCAAGATTTCTACAGGCACTTATAGCCTCAGCTTTTGCCTATGCTGTAATGACTTTTTTAATGACAGCCACACCTATTAGTATGCACTTGATGGAAAAAATAAGTTTGTCCAAAACTGGATTTGTTATTCAGCTTCATATAGCAGCTATGTTTTTGCCTTCACTAGTTACAGGAAATTTAATTAAAAGGTTTGGTCATAGTAAAATCATGCATGCAGGAGTTTTATTGTTTTTAGTCACAATAATTACTAGTTTGTTTGAACAGAATTTTATTAATTATATGATTGCTCTTATTTTTCTGGGGCTAGGGTGGAATTTTTTATTTATATCAGGAACAAGCTTACTTGTATTGTGTTACAGAGAAGAGGAGAAATTTAGAGCTCAAGGATATAATGATTTAATTGTTTATTCTATACAAGCAGCAGCGAGTTTGTCTGCTGGTGTGTTTCTAAGCTTAACTAGCTGGAAAACTATGAATTTAATATGTTTAATTTTTTTAATTATAATAGCTCTTTCTACCATAAGAGCTGATTTAAAAAAAAACCCCAGTAATTAGATTACTGGGGTTTTTTAAAATTTAAATTATTTGAAACTATCTTTGTTTAGCAGTTTCAAATTTTCCATCTTTGATTTCTTTTTCTAAAAAAGAACCTTCAGCTTCACCAACATTAGTAAAAGTTACTCCAGTAGCACCTTCGTAATTAATCTTTTTACCTTCAGCTAATAAATCTAATCCTTTTTTAAGTTCACCAGGGAAGATTTTTGTTCCAGGAGCATTAGCAACATCCATTACATTTTTGGCAATAGAAGCTCTGTCAGCAGACTTACCTGCTTGCATTGCTAATACGATTAAAGCAGCTGCATCATAAGATTCGCCTGTGTATGGACCAGAAGCTTCCACGCCTCCAGCTTTTGCAACTTCAGCAAATATACCAGCTCCTTTTCCGGTTGAACCAGGTAAAGATCCAAAAGATTTGTCTAAATCACTTCCGATAGCATCAACTATAGATTGACCTATCATACCATCTGATAAAATAAAAGTATCAAATGAACCTGCATCAAGTGAAGCTTCGATTACACCTTTTCCACCTTGGTCAAGATATCCAATTACAGTTAAAGCGTCTCCACCAGCAGCAGCGAGTGTTGCTGCTTCTGAAGCGTAATCAGCTTTTCCATCTTCATGAGCCGTAACTGTAGTAACTGTTATTCCATGAGCTTCAACAGCTGCTTTATATACATCAGCTAAACCTTTTCCATAGTCATTATTTGTAAAGGTAATTGCAACACTATTAATTCCTCTATCTTTAGTAATATCAGCTAAGATTTGTCCACCTCTAGCATCAGAAGGTGCTGTTCTAAAAAAGAAACCTTTATCATCAAGAGTTGTTAAACCTGGAGAAGTTGCAGATGGTGAAATCATTACAACACCATTTGGTACCGCAACATTAGTTGCAATTGCTCCTGTTACACCAGAACAGTCTGCTCCCATAATAGCAGCTACACCGCCTGATATTAATCCTTCAGCTGCAGCTGTTGCAGCCGCTGAATCCACACATGTTGAGTCCGCTCTCATTGGTGTAATTGTAGCCCCACCTAATAAAGATCCAGAGTCAGATGCTTCTTTAAAAGCTAATTCAGCTGATGCAGCCATAGCAGGAGTTAAAGATTCAATTGGACCAGTAAATCCTAAAATTATTCCCATTTTAATTTCTCCACCATCTCCAGTTTTAGAAACTTTTGATTGTTGGGTAGAAAAATAAACAACCACAGCAACAACAACTACTGCTACTGCAATTAGTAATCCTTTATTTTTTGCCATATTCCCTCTTTAATTGTTAACAATTTATAAAAGCCAATTTAAGTATGAATACAATAAATATTCAATGACAAAATTATCCTATTTTAGATGGGTTAATTGATACTGATTATCTGATTGAGAAAGGGTCTAGAGAAGGTTCGTCTGATGTGTAGAACCAAGTTGTTTTTACTCTTGTGTAGTCTTTAATTGATTCAATTCCTGCTTCTTTTCCATATCCACTATCCTTGATACCCCCAAAAGGAGCTGATGGTGAAATTAATCTATAAGTATTTACAAAGGTAATTCCTGCCCTAATTGCTTTTGAGACTCTCATCCCTCTGGATAAATTACTTGTATAAACACCAGAAGATAATCCATATTGATTATCATTCATTTTTGAAATTACTTCCTCTTCTGTATCAAATTTCATTACTGATAATACAGGTCCAAATAACTCATTTTCTGCTACTGGAAGATTGTGATTATCACATTCTATAATTGTAGGAGGAAAGTAATATCCTTTATTTGAAAAGGAGTGTCTTTCACCTCCACACTTAATTTTTCCACCTTGATCAATTGTGTCTTTAATATTTTTTTCTATTACCTCTAATTGTTTAAAATTACTCAAGGGACCCATCTCCGTTTCTGGATCCATTGGCGCTCCAATTTTTATTTGTGATGCACGTTTTGAAAGTTTATCTAAAAATTCATCATAAATTCCTTTTTGTAAATAAAGTCTTGATCCTGCTATGCAACTTTGTCCACTTGCACCAAATATTCCAGCTGTAATTCCATTTATTGCATTTTCTTGCTCTGCATCATCAAAGACAGCAACTGGACTTTTTCCACCTAGTTCTAAACTTACTTCTGATAAATTTTCTGCTGAGTTTTTAATTATATGTCTTGCTGTTTCAGGACCACCAGTAAAAGCAACTTTTTCAACTAAGTTATGAGTAGTTAAACTTTTACCACAAGGATCTCCAAATCCTGTAATTACATTCACCACACCTTTAGGGATACCAGTTTTTTCAACTAATTTTGCAAATTCAAACAAAACAGCAGGTGCAAGTTCTGAAGATTTAATTACCACTGTATTACCCATTGCAAGTGCTGGTGCTACTTTAGTAGCAGTTAAAAACATTTGTGAATTCCAAGGAATTATTGCAGCTATAACTCCTATAGGTATTCTTGTTGTTATTGCTTGAACATTTGGTTTATCTATTGGTAAAACCGTACCTTCAACTTTATCTGCCAAGCCAGCATAATAGTCGTAGTATTCTGCTATATAAACTGCTTGCTTTTTTGTTTCTCTGTAAAGTTTTCCAGTATCAATTGTTTCTATTTCTCCTAGCATTTCTGCATTCTCTCTCAATTGATTTCCAATAGCTCTTAAATATTTAGCTCTTTCTCTAGGAAGTAGCTTTGGCCATTCGCCCTCGAATGCTTTTTGAGCAGCTTTAACTGCGTTATCAACATCCTTAGCACTTGCTTCTGGAACAACTGCCCATGGCTCATTATGTTCTGGATTTAAAGTTTCAAATGTTTTTTTACTTTCAGAGTCTACCCACTCGCCATTAATAAACATTTTATATTGCTTTAGTTTACTCATCTGATCCAATAAAATTTTTGATTGTTAAATTTACATCATCAGCACACTCAATACCACAAAGATGTTTTCCATCTTTAATGATCTTTAATTGACTTTTAGAGATCAAACTATTCAATTCTTGAGACATTTTTACAGTTGAGCCAATGTCGTATTCACCTGTCATAACTAGTGTACTTGCTTTAATTTTATTAAAATCTTCATTATTTTTATGATTAACAAATAGCTCGTAAACCTTTAAAAAATTATTCATATTATTAGCAGACAAAATTGAACTTATTTTTTCATAAATTTCTGGATTATTTTTTAGATATTTATCAGTAAACCATCTTTTCAGGGCTTGTTTTGAGAGTTTTAATTCTTGTTTTGCTTGTTCAAATCTTTGATTAACAATTTTTTGTTGTTCCTCAGTTCTTTTATAAATAGAACACAAAAGAGTTAAAGTCTGTAAACGTTCATTATGTTTCGTTGCAAAATTTCGTGCGATTAAAGACCCTATAGAGAAACCTACAAGATGTATTTTTTTTATATTAAGATGGTCCATTAACCTAATTAGTTGGTCAGAAAAATCATCAAAACTAATTTCCTTTTTTTCTAATGAGGATTTTCCATGACCTAAAATGTCGTAGGCAATAGTTGAATGATAATTAAAAAATTCAAGTTGAGGCTGCCATATTTCGTGAGTAAGACCTACACCATGCACAAATACTATTGGCACATCTTGATCCTTTTTATTGAATAAGTAATAAGTTCCTGAGGCAGTAGTTCCTGTCGTCATCAAGAATTATTTTGGCTCAATTCCCATTTCTTTCATGTCTTGATATCTGTCACCAGTTCTTGCATGTGCTCTACCACTTGATGCCCCACCAATTGCAATAACCACCTCATCATCGAAGGGTGCATCATGAATAGTAAATTCATGAGTTAGGTAATATGGTCTCAATCCAGAATCTGTTTTATGCATCATAGGAATTGCAATTTTTGATCCAGCAGGTCCTCTTGTATTTGTAAAACTTAAATAGGAAGTTCCACCAACCGCATCTCTAAATTTATTACCAAACCTTAAAGTATGAATAAAAGCTGAAGCATGCTCTATTTCACCGTTCAACCCAACTACACCAGCCTTACCATATGCCAATATTTTTTCAGGTGATCCTATTTCTTTTATCAATTCTGGAACAAGTAAATCACCTAGCTTTGGTGCAAGATCTAAAATAGTAGGTCTGAGATCTTCAACAAAACCCTGACCGTGCCATGGATTTTTAAACACTGCTGCTACTGATACCATTAAAACTGGTTCTTTTGCTTCTTTACCACCTTCAATAAAAGTTTTGTCTACAAATTTTGTAAATTTTCTTAATTCTAATTTCATTTTTTTAATTTATGTTTGAAACTATCTCTTCTAAAACTGTATAATGCTTTTGGATCTACATCAACATCTATCACAGATGGCTTATTCGATTTAATTGCTGCTCTTACAGCTTCACTAATCTCAGAAATTTTTTTAACTTTAAAACCTCTTGCACCATAAAGTTCTGCAACCTTATCAAAGGATGGACTGGCAATATCTGCACCTAAATATCTTTTGCCAAAAAAATCTTTTTGATAAGCTTTTTCTGCACCCCAGCTTTGATTGTTCATAACAATAGTTGTTGTATTAATTCCATATTCAACAGCAGTGCTTAATTCAGATATTGTCATGCCAAAACCTCCATCACCCATAAGACTAACAACTGTTTTTTTAGGTTTTGCAACCTTGACCCCAAGACCACATGCAAAAGAAAAACCAACTAAACCAAAGTCCAAAGGAGTAAATAATGAAGGAGGATCATAATATTCTAAAGCATCTGTAGCCTGCAAACATAACGTTCCAGCATCTAAAGTAATTGCTGAGTTTCTTGGTAGCACTTTTCTTAATTGTTTAAATAGCCCTTTTGGCTGTATAGGAAAATTTGGACCCAAATTTTCTTTATTTCTATTTATCAAATATTCTTTTCTCTCTTTTAAATAAGAGATAGTCCAATCTTTAACATTTAATTCAATCTTCTCTTTTTTAATCTCTTCGTAGAGTTGTTTAGTTGCAGTTGCAGCATCCGCATGTATCTTTACTTTTACGGGAAAATATTTTCCAAGCATTGTTTTTTCTAGTTCAATTTGAATTATCTTTGCTTGTTTATTTATATTTTCATAGGAGTAAAAAGTTGAATTGAATCCTAAACGTGTTCCAATTGCTAAAATGACATCTGCATTTTTAACTAATCTTGATGCTACAGGATTTCCTCTAGGACCCATTTGTCCCGCATTTAATTTATGACCAAATGGAATTGCATCTCCATGACCTGCTGCTGTAACAATAGGTAAGTTGCATAGCTCAGCTAATTTTATTACCTCTTTATATTTAGAATTATACTTTATTCCAGCACCAACAATAATTACTGAACATTTTGAGGACCCAATTAATTTTGCAGCTTTTTTGATATTTTCCTTATTTCCTTTTTGTTTACTCTCATTTGTGAATGATTGTTTTTTAGTATTAATATTATAGGAGTTTGAAGCTGCTAATATATTTCTTGGTAAATTTACACAAACTGGTCCTTTTCTAGGTTTCATTGCTAAATTAAAAGCATCACTCATAATTTTTGGAATTATTTTTGAATTTTTTATAGTCCAAGTTTTTTTTGTAATAGGTGAAAACAAAGACTGTTGATCTAAACCTTGAAATGCATCCTCCATTTTATCTTTAGTTGAATACGAACCTGCAATTGCAACAACTGGAGAAAAGGCTGCTTTTGCTTGAGCAACTCCTGTAACTAAATTAGTAGCACCAGGTCCGTTTTGTCCCGCAATAATTACCCCTGGTCTATTGGATGCTCTTGCATAACCATCAGCCATATGTGTGCCAGTTCTTTCATCTCTGACACCAATAAATTTTATACTTTTCTCATGATAAAGAGCGTCAAACATTTCCATTGTTGCTGAACCAATAAGTCCAAAAACATGTTTTACTTTCTCTTTTTTTAATGATTGAACAGCAGCTTGTCCGCCGCTAATTCTTTTTCGTCTTTTATTCACGAAACTTTTTTTACTTCAGTATCAAAATCATCTTGGAAGTGAGGCATAACTTTCTCTGTGAAAAGTTTTATACTTTTCATACAATCTTTATGCTTCACACCTGGAAAATTAGACCAAACTTGTAAATTTTGTAAATTGAGTTCAGATTTTAATTCATGAATTTTATCAATTACGTATTCTGGTGTTCCAAATAACATATTTCTTTTATGTAAAAATTCATAATTTAATAAATCTAATTTACCTTTTGTCTCTGGTAATTCTTCACCTGGATCCATATGATTCCCTAAACCTCTCCAATGGCAAACCCATCTCATATAATTTACCATATGTTCACCAGCCTTTTCTTTTGCTTCTTCCATCGTATCTGCAACAAACATATCTCTCACAAGTGAAACACCTTCACCAAGTGGTATATTTTTCTTTGTTACCTCTGATCTTTTATTTTTATAAGCTTCAAATTTTGGCTTCAAAGCTTTGACAGTTGGTATCCACATTATAACATTGATGTTATTTTCAGCAGCCCACTCAATCGATCTAATTCCATCAACTACTTGATGAATTGGAGGATGTGGCTGTTGATAAGGCTGAGGGACAACACTAATTTTTTTCATAGTACTGTCTTTCATATTCATAAATTCTTCACTAGGAGGACTCATATCATGCTGCCAGACATAATTTGGCGAAGGATAAGTATAAAATTCTCCTTGATGACTGAAAAATTTTTCACTCCATGCTTTTTTTAATACTTCTAAAGTTTCAGCAAATAATCTGAAATTTTTAGCCTGATCTTTTAAATCAGCTTCTTTGTTTAAATTTATTGCTTCTCTACCATAGATTCCTCTTGCTACACCTACCTCAACTCTTCCTTTTGAAAGTTGGTCTAATGTTGCAATATCTTCTGCTAATCTTATTGGATTATGGAAAGTAATAACGTTTGCAGCCTGACCTATTCTAATATTTTTCGTTCTAGCAGCTGCATCTGCACCCATCATCAATGGATTAGTACAAGATTCCATTCCCTCATGATTGAAGTGATGCTCTGTAAACCAAATTGAATTCCATTTATTTTGATCACAGTATTCTGTGATTTCTTTAGTTTCATCTAACAACTGATGGTAAGGTTTGTGTGTCCAGTTTGTGGTGTTACAAAAATAACCAAATTTCATAAAGCCTCCTTTAAAAGTTAATTTAAAGACGACCGATCCCACTTTCGTAAATCTATGAATTTATCGACGAGTTATGTATCGCTTTATATCCAAACATTATAATTACTAACGCTGATATTCAATAAATTTCTTTAAAGATTTATTAAGAAATTTTTCATAAATTTCACCATTATTTTTGAATTTACTACCATTCAAAAATGATTTGTTCATTTTGAAATCATAGGAAGGTTCAAAGAAAAAAGGAACAGACAGTCTCTTACTTTTATTCCATAAAACTCTATGATTTGTTGCTTTAAATTTACCTTTGCTTAGAAACTCTAATGCCCTTCCCGTATTTACTACTAAAGCATTTTTGTTGAATGGTACATCATACCATTTTTTGTTTTTTCTATTTTGCACCTGCAATCCACCTTTTCTATCTTGATAGAGAACTGTAAATATTCCACTATCAACATGCGTTTCACATCCAAGAGCAACCCCATCTTGTTTTGATATTTCCACTGGTTTTGTTTGGTTAGGGTAATAATTAAATCTTAATGTGCTTAATGTTTTTAATCTTGAAAAAGCTTTATCAGAAATATCAGGATTTTTTTTATTAAGTTTTATCACACTTTTAAACAATGTCTCACTCAATCTATAAATTTTATCAAAATATTTGTTTAAAATGCTTATTGAGCTTTTATTTAAACATTTCCCTAGATTAAGATGCTCTATGTATTGATTGTTTAGATTTGACGAATATTTTTTAGTTACCTTTAAATCACCTATATCTAAACCTTCTTTTCCATTTACATCATTAGGAAAATATCCTCTGTATAGATTTTTATTTTTTTTATTCCATTTTTTGGGTGATAATTTTTTCTTTTTGCTATCTGGTAAATTAAAAAATTTATTGCCAACTTCACAGGTTTTGTAAATTTCTTTTAAATTAATTCCATGACCTGTAATTTGAAAAAATCCTATATTAACACAAGCTTTTTCAATTTCTTTAATTGTCTTAAATGCACTTTGAGTTTCAAAGTTATTTTTTATAAGTGAGGATATATTAATTGTAGGTATATAACTTTTGGTCATCTTCTTACTGGAGTTTCTGTTGCAATATATTGATCCCTAGCTTTTTCTCTTAAGTAAATATAAATCCCAGCAGCTATTATACACGCAACTCCAAAAAAAGTTCTACCTGATGGAATTTCATTAAATAAAAAATATCCAGGTATCATAGACATTATAATTAGAGAATATTCAAACAGAGAAACCACAGAAGGTGAAGCAACAATGTAAGCTGAAAATATGCACAGGAAAGCAATCGAGGCGACAAAACCAAAAAATAAGATAAATTTCCATGTATATTCAATATTTGAAAACCACTCTCTAAAAATAAACTGCGTGGTTGGATCAAAGTCTGGAATATTTAATTGTCCATTTCCCATAAACAAATAAATCAGACCACATAAAATTAGGGCTATTAAATAAAAATAAAATAATTGAGTATTCACGTCATCTTTATCAGACGTATATTTTGTTATGGTCATGGATGCAGCATAAAAAAATGCACACAATACCGGAAGCAAACTTTTGTAATCAAAATCAGAAAAGTTTGGGTCTAGTACAATAAAAACTCCTATAAAACCAAATACAATTGCTGACCATCTTCTAATTCCAATAAATTCTTTCAAAAAAAATTTTGCAAAAATTGATACAAAAAAAAGGACAAGAAAAAAATAAGGCATTTGCAGTTGCTAACGGCATGTAAGTAAGAGAAATAAAGAAAGCTGAAAATGCTAAAAAGTGAAGAACCACTCTTATAATTGTCCAAACAGGATAGTAAGTTTTTAATGAAACTTTCTGATTTCTAAATTTTATGTAACTAAAAAGTAAAATAGCTGCAATAAAATATCTTCCAAAAAAGATTTCATAAAGAGAAGATTTCTCAAAAATATATTTAATTAAAGAGTCTTGCATCGCAAATAATGACATTGCAATGATTATTAAAATTATACCTTTAGAATTATTATCTTTTGTCATTTATCTAAGAGGTTTTTCTGTGGCTAAGGATTGGTTTTGTGCTTTTTCACGCATAAAAATATAAACACCACTTGATACTATGACTAAAATTCCAATCACTGTATTTAATGAAGGTATTTCATCAAAATATAACCATCCTACAAGTGGTGACCAAAATAATATTGAATATTCGAAAGGCGAAACAACAGCGGGAGAAGCTATGCTGTAAGCTTTAAATAAAAAAAGAAAAGCAAGCGTGGCAGTCACCCCTGTTGCAGTCATTAATAGAATATTAGAATTAAAATCAATAAACCATTCCCTAAATATAAATTGTGAAGCTGGATGATCCGAGACGTTATATTGACCATCACCGATAATAAAATAAAAAATTATGCTAATAATTATTGCACCAATATAAAATGTAAATGTTTGTGTATAAACACTATCCTTATCAGATGTTTTTTTTATTATTATCATAGATAATGAGTAACAAAGCGCACATAAAATAGGCAGCAAACTTAAATAGTTAAAATTACTAAAATCAGGATTTAATGTTATATAAACACCAATAAATCCAACGACTATAGCAGACCACCTTCTTACTCCTATTTCTTCTTTTAAAAAAAAATGAGCGAATATTGTAATTAAAAAGGGAGTAACAAAAAATAAAGCAGTAGCAGTACCAAGCGGTAACACGGTCAAAGAAACATAAAAAGAACTAAAGCCAAAGAAAAAAAGTATTACACGCGTAATAGTTAAAAGAGGATATTGGGTTTTAAATACTATTGGTTGTTTTGTAATTATTAAAAACATTAAAATAAGCACAAAACTTATTACTGTTCTAATTAAGTAAATTTCATAAAGTGAAACAAAATTATAAATATACTTCATGATTCCATCCTGGACAGAAAAAACCATCATGGCTATTAGTATGAATACTATCCCTTTAGGATTATTATTAGGGGTGGACATTAATTAGTTTACAACGAATTTATTGTTTTGGAAAATAGTTCTGAAGATCACCTTCTCTTAAAACATCAGTTGTGCTGCAATGTAAACTACCACCAAAAGCATAGACTTCTCTGAAATCTACTGGAATTACTTCCATTCCAAGCTTATCTAATTGTTCAGCTTGATAAACTTCTGTCTTTTCTACACATACTGTTTTTGGATCTAGTACCAAAACATTCATTGATAGCCATACAGAGTAATAACTCAGGTCTGGAGGTGAATTATGGGCAGGCTGAGCTGCATAAACAATTTCCCAACCATTGTCTTCAAAAAGTTTCCTTTGTTCTTTTGGAAGCTTTCTAACTGGATTATTTAAAATTAACCCGGGTTTTATAGGTGTAAAAGTTGCATCTATATGAATTGGATAGGGATCTCCTGGAAAATTTACTGTATGAATTCTATGATCTGGAAAATGTCTTTTTAACCAGTCAATTCCTTTCAGATTAGTTGTAAATCCATGTTGAACAATTAAATCTTTTCCAAATCTTAAAATATCTGCAGCATCAAAAAGTGGTTCCTCTTCAGTTGTAACAAAATATTTTTTTTCTGCCCACTGTAATCTTTGCTCTATACTCACATCTTCCGATAAATAATTCATATGATAATCAGCATCAGTCAATCTAGGCTTAGGCGCAGTTTCGTGTCTCATGCCGGGATCTTCATCAAAGTACTTTTGTAACAATGGTCTATAGGCTAAATACTCAAACCATCTACATCTAAAACTCATTGTAGCTTCAAGCATTTCTTTTCCAACTGTAATTATAACATCTCTAGACGGCATACACCCAAACATATGTTCTACTTCCCAATCAGGAGTAGCAATTTTTTCATCAAATTTAAGTGGAGTAGGTCTATCAACTCTTATACCTCTTCCCTCAAGTGTTTTAACAAATTTATCTAAAAGTTCATTAGCTCTATCTATAGAATCTTGTGTTCGTCTTCCGTGTTTGCCTTTCATCACAGAGTCAGGTGGAATTTTACAATCAACAGCTGGTTCAGGTGCAGGAATACAGCAATTATCTGCCCTTCCAACAATTACATGTTTTAATGGATCCCATTCATTCCAACTTTGAACAATAGTCTTTTTCATTTAATGTAAATGATTAATTTAAATAAAAGTTAATTTCAATAAATTTTAATACTAAGAATTTAAAATAAATTCTGATGCTCTTTCCGCAATCATTAAAGTTGGAGCATTTAGATTTCCACTAGTAATTTCTGGCATTACAGAAGCATCAACTACTCTTAAGTTTTCTATACCATGAACTTTTAGTTTTTGGTCAACTACAGCCATATTGTCTATTCCCATTTTTAAAGTACAAGATGGGTGATATGCTGTCTCTGCTTTTGAACGAATATATTCCTCAAATACTTCATTGGTTTGAGCATGTTCTCCTGGTCCAATTTCTTTTCCTGCATATGGTTTTAATGAAACTTGTCCTAAAATTTTTCTAGCAACATGAATACATTCTATTGTTTGCTTTAAATCATCTTCATGTTCTAAATAATTAAATTGAATTTTTGGATAATCATAAGGATTTGAACTATTTAGTGTTATATGACCTCTACTTTTTGGGTGATTTGGACTTGCATGTAGTTGATAACCATGTCTATCTGGATCAACTAATCCATGATCAATTACAAACGCAGGAAAAAAATGAAATTGAATATTAGGATATTCTCTTTCTGGAGATGATTTACAAAAACCTCCTGCTTCTAAGAAAGAGGCAGAACAAGGGCCACTTCTATTTAGAAACCATTGAATACCAACTCTAATCATGTTGATTTTGTTAACATAAGAATACAAAGTATCTTTAGTTTTGCATTCTTGTTGCACATAAGTTTCTAAGTGGTCTTGTAAGTTTTTTCCTACTCCGTCCAAGTTGTGAACAACGCTAATTCCTTTATCTTTTAGATGCTGGCTTGGTCCAATTCCTGAAAGCATTAGTAATTGTGGTGAATTAATTGCACCACCACTCAAAATTACCTCTTTATTTGCATATATTTTTTCAACTTTATTTTTAATTTTTACTTCTATTCCAATTGCTTTTCTTCCATCAAAAATAATTTTCTCAACAAAGGCTTCTGTAAATACTTTTAGATTTTTTCTTTTTTTTGCTGGATTTAAATAATACTTAGATACACTAGCCCTTTCACCTTTATGAATCGTAACATCGTACATTCCAAAACCTTCTTGTTCTTTACCATTCATGTCATTGTTTATTTTGTAACCAGCCTCACCAGCGGAGTCTACAAAGGCTTTGAATAAAGGATTTTTATTTTTAGATTGGTTCACAGGCAATATTCCACTACCACCTCGATATTCATTCTCTCCTTCAGACCAGGTTTCAATTTTTTTGAAATAAGGAAGAACTTTTTCATAAGACCAATCATCCAATCCAAAAGATACCCATCTTTGATAATCATTTGGGTTTCCTCTTACAAATACCATTCCATTATGAGCAGAACATCCACCAATCATTTTTCCTCTTGGACAAAATAATCTTCTATTATGTAAATGAGGTTCTGGTTCTGAATAATATTTGTAGTTATATTTTGGATCATGCATCGTATATAAAATCGCGAGTGGCATGTTGACTTTCCAAATATCACTGGGTTTCCCAGCTTCAAATATCGCTACATTGTTTTGATTGTTTTCTGTTAATCGATTTGCAAGAACACAGCCTGCACTTCCAGCACCAATTATTAAATAATCGAAATTCATATAAGTTTGGAACTTAACAACTTTTCATAGTCATGAATAGATTTCATTTTAATATCATTTCTTTTAGCAGCTTCATCAAATTTTCGAAGAAGAATTGATGGCTTAAAGTAAGATTTATTTTCAAATTCTTTACTCTCTTTAGTATTTAGAACTCCTCCTTGTAACTTAAGGCTAATTTTTGACGCATCTGATAAATAATCAAAATATTTTTTGTCTCTAGCTAAATAACGTTTAGCTAAAACATGGTATTTAATTGGCTCAACAATTTTTTGTCCAAAAAATTTTTTAAGATACTGATATCCAATATTTTCATGTTTTCCATCTAATTTATTTTTAACTAATTCATCAGGATCTTCTAAAAGAAAATGACCATAGTCATGAAGTAAACAAGCACAAATTAAATCATCATTACATTTAGCTTTTTCAGCAAGCATAGCAGATTGAATCATATGTTCTGACATAGTCACTTTTTCACCAATGTATAAAGATTTATTATTTATAAAATTTGAAATTATTTTATAAATTATTTTCATCTATTATTGTGGATGATCCCCTTCAATCGCAATACGATCCATTATTCTTTCAAAACCAAGCCCTTTATCTGGATAAAAATCAGAAATAGCATAGTGTTGAACACTTCTATTATCCCAGATTGCAATTGCATTCTCTGTCCATTTAAATCTACAAGTTAGATCTAATCTTGTTTGATGTTCAAACAAATATTTTAATATTTCATCACTTTCATTTTTTTCCATATCAACTATTTCTTTTGTGTAGGTCCAATTTACAAAAAGGATCTTTTTTCCAGTTTCTGGATGGGTTCTTAAAATTGGATGTGTATTTGAATATTCATCCATGTTACCGTTACTTTCCATAGCCTTATATTTATCTAGGAAAAATCCTCCACCTATTGATGAATGAACTGCTTTTTTATTTTTAATCTTATTTTTTATCTTTTCATCTAATGTTTCCCATGCAAGTTCCATGTTTGAAAAAACAGTATCTCCTCCTACTGGAGGAATTTTAATTGATTTTAAGATTACTGCTTTTGTTGGTTTTTCATTATAGCTTACATCGGAATGCCAACCTTCACCCCATTGTGTTTTTTCATTAGGTTTTTTAATTATTCTAACAATTTCTGGAAATTTGCTTAGACCTTTTACATATGCATGTGTCTCTAATTGTCCAAATTTTGACGCTAAAGCAATATGCTGTTCTGATGTTAAAAGTTGATTTCTAAAGAAGATAACTTTGTGCTCTAATAATAGATCATTTATTTTTTCAAAATTTTTATCTGATGTATCTGTTAAATCTATTCCATTTATTTCTGCACCCAAAGCTCCAGATAATAAATCTATTTTAATACTCATAAGTAAATTATCTATTTTTTAAGTTTATTTGAAAATTGTAAATTATCGAGCTTAAATTTAGATTTATTTTCTTCTATAAAATTATCCATTATTAGTATTTTTTCTTTTTCAAATTCAGCGACTTTTCTTAATTCTAGATTGATATATAAAGCTAAAACTTCAGTTGTAGAAGATAAAACATTTTTACTTTTTTCATACATTTCTAATTTATAATGTAATCTTTTTTTATCATGATCACAAAATGATAAATAAATATCTACTTCTTCTCCTTCTTTGACCTCATTATTATAAGTAGTATGAGTCTCAACAACCATCGTACTTCTTTTTGTATTTATTGCTGCTTCTTCCCCCATTTTAAAATCTGACAGCATTTTTTCTGCAGCTTTATCAAAAACTAAAATATAATATGATAAATTCATATGATTATTATAATCTGTCCATTCATTAATGATTTTTGTAGTTTTAAGGAGTACAGACATTACTGATTTAATTCTTGCAAAATTTGATCTGTCAGCTTTTTAATTTCATCTACAGCACTTCCTTTTCTTTGTTTTTCGATTGCTGTTTTGCCTTCTCCCATAGACGAGGCATAGATTTGACGATTACCGATTATCGTATCAACAGCGGGCACATTCAAACTTTTGATATAATCATTTGTTTTAATAATTTGTTTTGATCTTTGGTTGGCTCGATTAATTTGTATCATAATTTTTTTATTTGCTTTTTTAGCAATTTCTATGATTGCTTCTGTTGCCCAAAAATCTACATGTGATGGTGTCATTGGAATTAAAACTAAATCAGAAGCTTCAATGGACGGTCTTGCGTCTGACTCTATTTTTGGAGGAGTATCTATAATAACAATGTCGTGATCTTTTTTTAAATTTTTTGACTCGTATTGTGCACCCCAAAGACTAGCAGTTTTAAAACTTAAATTTTGGTTTGATATATTTTTTTCTGACCTGATCATAAACCACTGTCCAAGACTACCTTGAGGATCAGTGTCAACGACTGCGACTTTTAAATTTTGAAATTTAATTAAACCCATTGCTAAGTGAATTGCCAAAGTTGTTTTGCCAGTTCCACCTTTTTGTTGAGAAATAGTAATAACTTTTGAGAGCATATTATTAGATAATATATTTATAAAACTGATCTAGAAATAAAATTTTAATTTCAATCTGAACGATAAAAACTTTTTTCTACTATTAATTGAATTTATTTTTAAGAGTTCAATAACTCGCTTATTTATTAAACTATAAACTTATAAAAAATATATATAAAAAAAATAAAGAATTTTTAATTCAATTTGTGTCAAAGTTGCAGAATAATTAGTTTTTTTTTACAGGCTATTTAGAAAGGATGAATGAATAAGTTATTGTTACCAGCAGATATAGTAGGCGGATCATTTTGGTTAATTTCTGTTGCTATGATTGGTGCAGCAATTTTTTTCTTTTTAGAGAGAGGTAGAGTTTCACATAGATGGGGTACAGTAATGAACCTTGTCGGAGTTATAGCTTTAATGTCTTCAATTCATTATTTCTATGCAAAAAATTTGTGGGTGTTAAATGGACAGGCACCTACTGCATTAAGATATATCGATTGGCTATTAACTTTCCCACTTACGATACTCACTTTTTATGTCATGCTAAAATCTGTTTATGATGTTAAGAGAGGTATGTTTTGGAGATTATTAGTTGGGACTCTAGTTTGGGTAATTGCACAATTGTTAGGAGCTTATGGTTACATGAGTGTAACATTGGGCTTCTTAGTTGGAATAGTTGGATGGTTATACATTATTGGTGAGTTATATATGGGCGATACTGGAAGAGCTAATAGCGCATGTAATAATGAAAGTGTACAAATGGCATTCTTCGCAAATAGACTAATAATCACAATTGGTTTTTCAATTTATCATATTGGATATTTTATAGAGCATTTAGCGGGTGGAGCTAATATCAATAGTTTAAACGTGATTTATAATTTAGCAGACGTATTAAATAAAATTATATTTGGAATGATTATTTATAGCGCTGCACTTCAAGATACTAAGAAAGGGGCACAACAATAGGGAGGTTTAATTTATGACTAAAGGAGCAGATATAATAGCAGGAATAATATTACTAGCGTTAGCAATTGCAATTATTGTTTATTTGTTGCATTGGCTTTACAGAAGATCTTCAAAAGAAGTTTCATTTGTGAGAACAGGAATGTTGGGAGAAAAAGTTGTAATATCTGGAGGAGCCTTTGTCTTACCTATCATTCATAACATTACTCAAGTAGGTATGCGTACTTTGAGTATAACAATTAAACGAGGTGGAGATAAATCTTTAATTACGAAAGATAGAATGAGAGCAGAACTAGTAACAGAATTTTTTACGAAAGTACCACCTGAAGCTAAAGCGGTATCTACAGCAGCACAAACATTAGGAAACAGAACTCTAGATCCTGAACATTTAAGAGAAGTTGTTCAAGGTAGATTTGCAGATGCACTTGGAGAAGTTGCTGCGAAGATGACTCTTGATGAGATACAAGAAAACAGAGGTACGTTTGTTAAAGAAGTAAGAAAGATAGCGGATGAGTCTATTGGTCATACTGGTTTAGCTTTAGAAACTGTTTCAATAATTTCGTTAGACCAAACACCTATTGAGCAATTTAATCCTGCAAACACTTTTGACTCGCAAGGTTTAACTCAGTTAACAGAACAAATTGAAGCAAGAAAGAAAAAAAGAAACGACATCACGCAAGATACAAAAATTTCTATAGAAAATAAAAATTTAGAAACAGTTCAAAAAGAATTGCAGATTAAAAAAAATGAGGAATTTTCAAGGTATCAGCAGGAAAGAGAAATAGCTGTACAAAAAGCTAATGAAAGAACTGAAACTATAAAGAAAAAAGCTGAAAAAGAACGTGAAGCAGAGGAGTCTGAAATTAAAAATTCAGAAGCTGTAGAGGTTGCAAAAATTTCTCAAAACCAGGTAATTGAAGTAGAGAGAAAATTAACTGAGACAAGATTAATTGAAGAAATAGAAAAAAGAAGAAGAGAGCAAAATTCACTCGAACAAGATGCAGCTTTAGATATCAGACAAAAGAATTTGGATACTGAAATTAAAATTTTGGAACTAGATAAAGAAAGCGAATATGCTAGGCTGGAAAAACAAAGACTAGTAGATACTAAACGAGCTCAAGAGAAGGCAGAAATTATTAAAGAACAATCTGACAAACAAAGAGAGTCAGAGGAAGCACAAATTATCGCTGAGCAACAAATTAAAAATGCAAAAATTGCGCAACAAAAAAATATTGATGCGCATAGAATAGAATCTGAAAAAGAAGTTAGAACTTTAGATATAGAGAAAGCCAAAAGAATTCAAATTGAAGAACATCAAAAAGAGCTTGAAATACTTGAAAAATCTAAAGAAGTTCTAAAATCTAAAGCAGACGAGCAAAATACTAGAGCTAAAGCAGTCGAAGCTGAAGAAAAAGCTAATTCAACAAGATATATCGAAAAAGCTGAAGGAATGAAACAGGTTGACGTTATATCTGCTGCATCAAAAGCAGAGCAAGATAAATATGAAACTATGGCGGCTAAGTTAAGATATGAAATTGATGCTGCTGGTAAAGAAGCTCTTAATATGGCTGAAAATGTTAGAAGTGATGCTAGCAGAAGAAGCGCTTTAAGAAATAAATTAGCTGAGAAGATAGAGTCTATAATTAGAGAAAGTGTTAAGCCAATGGCAAATATCGGGGATATTAAAATTGTTGATGTTAGTGGCTTACCAGGTTTTAGTGGAACAGCTGGTGGAGGATCTGTTGGTGGAGGCAAAGATGTTTCAGGTGGCAAGAGCTCAGGTAACTTAGCAGATAATGTTGTAAGCTCAGCATTAAGATACAGAGCTCATCAACCATTTTTAGACAGTCTTCTTAAAGAAATAGGAATGAATCCTGGAGAAATTAGCAACATTAGAAATATCTTAGGTGATTATGGTAATCCCAAAAAAGATTATCACATGAACTTTGGTGAAAATGTTAACGCAGATTTAAAAGGAGATAAGAGTCCAAAAAAATAAAATTAAATAAAAAATTATGAGTGTTGAATTAGAAAACTGGGCAAAAAAATACGAAGAGTTTACAAATAATGATGAAACCATAAAAGCGATGGCAAAATATTATACTTGCTCTTTTATGTTTGACATGGAAAGCGCAAAAGTAATAATTGAAATGCATGATGGAAAAGTAAAACATATTAATACCAATCCATCACCTTTAGACCCTTATGATTTTGCATTAAGAGCATCAGCCAATACGTGGAAAGAATTTGGCCAGCCGATACCAAAACCTATGTATCATGGAATTTGGTCAGCCAGTTTTTTAAGAGATTTAAAAATTGAAGGTAATCACTTAGTCCTTATGAAAAATCTAAGAAACTTTACTGTTCAATTTGAATTATTAAGAAAGACAGGGGTACCAGTTTAATGTCTAAAAAATTGGAGGATTTTTAAATGGTAAAACATCATGATGTAGTTGGGCGATATGTAACAATTGAAGTTGATGATTGTGAATACAAGGTATTTTATCTTCAAAATGGAAAAGGCATACCTTTAATTTGTCAACACACAGCAGGATGTCATAATCATCAATGGAGAGGCCTTTTAGAAGACCCAGAAATAACAAAAAATTATAATGTTATTGCATATGATTTACCTCGTCACGGGAAATCGGATCCTCCACATAACAAAGAGTGGTGGAAAGAAGAATACAAACTTACTGCAGAACATTATTGTAACTTCATAATAAAATTATGTGATGCTTTGGGTCTGCAAAATCCAATTTTTATGGGGTCGTCTTTTGGTGGAAATGTTGCATTACAATTAGCATTAAGACATCCGAATAAATTTAGAGCTGTGATTCCAGTAGAGGCAGCTGATTATGCCCCAGGATTTTATCTTGATTGGTGGAGACATCCTCACGCTAATGCTGCTCAGGTTTGTGCAAGTGGTACATGGGATTTGATGGCACCTCAGTCACCAGAAAAAGATAGATGGCTAACTTGGCATTATTATACTCAAGGATCAGAGGCTTTTAAGGGAGATTTATACTTTTATTCTGTGGATCATGACTTAAGAAAAGAATTACAAAACATCGATGGACATAAATGTCCAGTAATAATGCTTACAGGAACTTATGATTATTTAACACCCCCAGAGGCGACAGAAAATACCGCGCGACAAATCAAAGGTGGAGTTTACATTGAAATGGCTGATATAGGACATTTTCCGATGAGTGAAAACCATGAAGTTTTTAGAGTTTATCTGATGGAAGCCCTTAAAATAATTCAAGAAAGGACTAGTAAATAATTTTTTACTGAGGAGAAGATATGGATAAAGATAAAACTGGAGTTCAATTAAATCTTGGTCATTCAAGCACGGATGATTACATCACGGAGAAATATGTTTTGCCTCTATTAAGAGATGAAAAAATGAGAAACAAACTAATAGAAGAACATAGAGCAACTCCCGTTGGTAAAGCACCCCAACCTCACAAAGGTCAGCCAATGGTTGAGCACAGTAAGGAATTACAAATTGTACTAGATAAACTTAGAAGGATGCCGATGCATATAAAAAAGTATGTAACAATATGTAAAAAAGATTTTGAAGATTATAGAATTGGGATAGTTACAGGTGTTAGAGGTGAACCTGTAGAAATATTAGAAGACTCATATTCCTCAGAGGAAGCTTGCGAGCATGCAATATTTTTGAAAAGAATTTTAGATTTATTAGAAAGACATGGTGGATAATTAAATGTTAAGAATAACTGGTTATAGTGATAAATATACTGCGTTCCCTGGAGAGGAAATAAAATTTTATGTTAATGCTGAAAAAAATGAAAATTACGAAGTTCAAATAGTAAGATTAATACATGGTGATACGAATCCTGAAGGCCCAGGTTATAAAGATGAAGAGGTAGGAGCTGAATGTAATGGAAACTATCAAGGAAGAAATCAAAAAATTCATGGTGGTTCTTATTTAATTGTTCCTCAAGATGATAGACTAAATACATCTAGTTTTACATTACAAGCTTATATTTTTCCAACAACTCCAGACAAAGGTAGACAAGGAATTTTAACTAAGTGGAATCAAAAAACTAAAAGTGGTTATGGACTTTTTATTGATGAAAATGCATGTTTGTCAGTATCGATAGGAGATGGTAACGGACAAATATCGGCACTTTCAAGTGAAAAGAAATTAATGAGAAAAGTTTGGTATTTAGTAGCTGCTTCTTATGATGCTGAAACAGGTAAGTTAAAACTTTATCAAGAGCCTTGTGTGACACCGACAAATGGTGGATTAGGAATGTCACTTCTTCATCCAGCAGATGAAACAACATCTTATGTAGAATCTATTAGTAATTTAAAACCAAGAGCGAACGATGCTCCTTTCTTAATGGCAGCTTGTTCTTTAAATGACAGATCAGGCAGACATATACATGGTGCACATTATAAAGAAGCTACAAGCCCTATTGAGTTACCTGAGCAAACTTTAACTTATAATGGTAAAATCGATAGACCGAGATTGAGTAAAAAAGCACTATCAAAATCTGATATTGAATCACTTGCAAGAGGATTTACTGATTGTACATCTGAGTTAAGATCTGAAGTAATTGGTGCTTGGGATTTCCACGCTAATATCACAAAAAATATAGCCTCTACGCACATTGTGGATAAAACCTCAAATCATTTAAACGGGTTTATAATAAATTTACCATGCAGAGGAATGACAGGTTATAATTGGACTGCAGATGAAATGGTGTTTCATCACAAACCTGAAGAATATGGGGCTATACATTTTCATGATGATGATATTGATGATGCAAGATGGGATGTAGACTTTACTTATAAAGTACCAGATTTAATAAGAAGTGGAGTTTATGCTGCTAGACTAAGAATTAATGGTGAGGAGTCTGCAGAAACTGAAGATTTTATACCTTTTGTAATCAAGCCGCCAAAAGGCAAAACAACCTCTGACCTTCTTTTTGTTTTACCAACAAATAGTTATATCGCTTACTCAAATGATAATTTGGGAACCAATTCTGTTGTAGCACAATTACTAGCTGGAAAAGTTCCTGTTTTAGGTGCAGCGGATTTATATCTTAATGAACATAGAGAATATGGTTTATCAACTTATTCTTTACACTCAGATGGTAGTGGTGTTGCAATTTCTTCAAGATTAAGACCAATACTTAATATGAGACCAAAATATAGACACTGGCTATCTCCCTCATTATGGCAATTGAATGCAGATCTTCATTTAACAGATTGGTTAGAGGAAAAGAATTTTGATTTTGATGTAGTTACTGATGAAGATTTACACCTCGAAGGTGTTGAACTATTAAATCGCTATAAATGTGTACTTACTGGATCACACCCAGAATATAGTTCAGAGAAAATGTTAGCTGCTTATGAGCAGTATCAATTGAACGGTGGAAGATGGATTTATTTAGGATCAGATGGATTTTACTGGATAAGTGAATATCATCCTGAAAATCCAAATATAATTGAAGTTAGAAAAGGTGAAGCAGGTACAAGGGCTTGGACTGCGAACCCAGGAGAGTATAACAATGCATTCGATGGAAAGTATGGAGGTATGTGGAGAGCAAGAGGAAGAATACCTTCAAAAGTTTGTGGACTTACATTTACTGCATATGGATTTGATGTAAGTTCTTATTACAAAAGATGTCCAGATAGCAAAAGACCAGAATGTTCATGGATATTTGATGGAGTTGGTGAAGATGAGGTAATTGGAGATTTTGGTTTAGTTGGTGGAGGAGCAGCTGGTTTAGAGCTCGACAGATATGATCTAGAATTTGGGACACCTCACAATGCTTATTTATTAGCAAGGTCTGAAAATCATACTAATCTTATGATGCAGGTAAACGAGGAAATTCACTTTACTGTAAGAGGATATTATGGGGGTGGAACAGAAAACCCGATGGTAAGAGCAGATATGATTTATTATAAAACTCCAAATGATGGAGCGCTTTTTGCTCCAGGCTCATTGTCATTTTGTGGAAGTTTATCTTACAATAATTACAACAATAATGTTTCAAAAATTCTTGAAAACGCAATTAGAGGATTTTTAAAGGAAGGTCCTTTACCATAATGAGCAATCATCAATTTACTAGACCAGAAGGAACCGGAGGAAAAAGTATCTTAGGATCTGATGATAAAACACCATTAAATCAGTTAGAAAAGGAAGCCTTAGGGGATTTAGATCAAGACAAGTTAAATGAATTAGCAAAATGCTTGTTTACACTGAATAATAGAAGATATGGCCCGATACCAGGAGCATACATGGTTATGTGTACAAATCCTGGTAAGGAGTGGTGTGTTGCTCAACTAAATGCAGATCGAGCCAAACCATTTATTATTTTTGAGGATAAAAAATATTCATCAATAAAAGAGGCCCAGCAAGAAGCAGAGAGAATTAAAAAAGAAAAAGGTGAAACAGCACCAAGACGCTGCACTTGATCAATAGAAGGGATCTAAGTTATGGCAAAATCTAAAGTCCTTGTTAAAAATGATAAAGTCATTGTGACAGAATGGTCTTTTGATATAGGTGACAGCACCGGCCATCATATCCATCAATATAATTATGTTGTGGTTCCAATGTTAGATGGTGAGCTTAAAATAATTGACAAAAATAATAATGAAACAATATCAAAATTAACAAAAGGTGTTGCTTATTACAGAGACAAAGGTGTAGAGCATAACGTATTTAATAATAATAATTTTCCGTATTCTTTTATAGAAGTTGAAATGGTAGATTAAAATGTCAGAAAAGTCTGTTTGGTTATTTTTATTTATTTTACTTTATGCAGCATTTTGTTTTTTTTGGGGAGTAAGAGGATCGAAGTTTAATTCAGAAAATCCTCAAAAATATTATTTAGCTGACAAAAATGTTTCCTCTTGGGTATTTTTCTTTGCTGCAACAGCTGCAACATTTGCTGGTTTAACTATAATCTCTCAAACAAGTTTAATATACAACGATGGATTTCAATATGTTGGAACGGCATTTATAGCGATTACAGTTCCACTTGGTAGTATCTTTTTCTTTAAAAGACAATGGATGTTAAGTAGGAAGTTTGGCTATATAACACCTGGTGAAATGTATTATGACTATTATAAAAGTGATACCTTAAGAATCATCACAGTACTAGTAACTTTTTTTGTAGCAATTCCTTTGTTAGCAGTTTTTTTTGGAGCAACAGGTTTTTTGGTAAACATTTTGTCTGATGGATACATTTCACGAGATCTCGGGATGTGGGTTATTTCAACAATTGTATTATTTTATGTTACAAGGGGAGGTTTTAAATCTGTTGTTAGTGTAGGCGTCGTCCAGTCATGGCTATACTTTTTAACCGTAATTATACTCGGTCTTATAATTTATTTTTTTGTAGGAAATTTTGAAACTTTTGGAAGAGCATTATCTAAAATTGCAACTACACCTATAAGTAATTGGGGTAATACTCAAGGATATGGAGGAGGAGATTTCAATGGGTATTTTGCATTACCTGGTGTTATTCAATGGGTAGCAGGGTTAGGAAAAAATCCTGCAGTTGGAGGACCGTGGACTGCTATGATGATATTTACTTTTGCTATTTCTTTTATGGGAGTAGTGTTGTCTCCATCTTTCTCAATGTGGAGCTATACCGCAAAACATCCAAAAGTATTCTCATATTATCAAATTTGGGGTTCAGCGGTAGTAGTTGGCATTTTATTGTTTGTATTTGCAACTTATCAAGGTATAGGTGCTAGTTTGTTGGGAGCAAATTCTGAGATAAATAATAGTGGTTTATCAATAAACAAAATACTCCCAGAACTATCATCAGAAGATCATTCGCTGCTAATTTATCAAATTATAAATTTAATGGATAACAGTGCTTTATGGGTAACTGGATTGTTAGCCGTAGGGGTAATTGCAGCAATCCAGTCTACTGCAGCGGCTTTTTTAATTACATCAGGAGGCATTATTACCAGAGATCTTTATAAAACCTATGTTAATAAAAATATTTCCTGGGAAAATGAATTAGTAGCAGTTCGAATAATTACAATGTTAATATTTTTAGCTGCACTTTATCTCGCAACATTTGCAAAACCTGCCATGGTAATTTTTAGTGGTATATCAATATCAATAGCTTTTCAATTTTTAATCGTTCTTTTAGGTTTAATTTGGTTTCCGTGGATAACCAGAGGGGCTGCAATATCTGGAATTATCATAGGAATTATTATTGTAATTTTAACAGAGACTATCGGACAACAAATTTCAGGTAATAGATTACCATGGGGAAGATGGCCATTAACAATTCACTCTGGTGTTTGGGGATTAATATTTAATGTTTTTATATGCTTTTCTGTTTCAGCTTTTTCTTCACTAACAAAAATAGATTCAGATAGAAATCATCGACAAAAATATCATGACTTCTTAAATGATCACATGGGTCTTCATCCAAGTAGAACTAAACTTAGATCATTTGCTTATGTGATTGCTTTGATATGGTTATTTTTTGGCGCAGGCCCTGGACAAGTTCTTGGAAATAGTTTTTTTGGTGAACCAAGTGCAGGATATGAAGAATGGATTTTAAAAATACCTTCTTTATGGGGATATCAATTAATCTGGTGGTTTTTTGGTATAGGTTTAATTTGGTTCTTGGCTAGCAAAATGGATTTATCAACTTTACCTAACAAACCTATACAAGCAAACGATTTATATAAGACACCAGATGAAATATCAGGAGAAATTAATTATATAGATAAACTTGGAACAGGTTATGGATGGATTTTAATACTAATTGGTATGGCTATTTTTGCAATAATCTTTTATGTATATTTTGTATAGGTGATTATGAATTTAAATAATTTTACATTTAACACAACATCAGGAATTAGATTTGGTAATGGTACTTCTAAAAGTTGTGCTTCAGAAATATCTCAAAAACTTGGACCAAATATTTTATTCATTACTGACAAAGATTTAATGTCATTAAAATTAACAGAACCCACTTTAATTGAGTTAAAAAAACTGACTTCAAAAGTAGAAGTCTTCCAAGATGTTGAGGCTGATCCTTCACTAAAAACGCTAATGAATGCTATAGAGATTGGAAAGAAAAATAATATTACAGGGGTTATTGGTTTTGGAGGTGGTTCATCTATGGATGTTGCTAAGCTAACTTCACTAATTCTAGGTTCAAACGAGGATATAGAAGAGGCATGGGGTGTTTCTAACGCTAAAGGACCAAGATTACCTTTAATATTAGTACCAACCACAGCAGGAACAGGTTCAGAAGTGACTCCTATATCTATAATTACTGTAGGAGAGGAGGAAAAAAAAGGTGTATCTTCTCCAATTATTCTTCCAGATATAGCTATTTTGGATCCAGAATTAACTGTTGGTTTACCAGCTCATACTACTGCAGCAACAGGTATTGATGCAATGGTTCATGCAATAGAGGGTTATGCCTCTGCAAATAAAAATAATAATCCAATATCGAAAATGATTGCTGTAGAGGCACTGAAGCTTTTAGGAGGTTCAATTGAAAAAGCTGTTTTTGAAGGATCAAATATTGAGGCAAGAGGAAATATGTTATTAGGTGCAATGTTAGCAGGAAAATCTTTTGCTAATTCTCCAGTTGCTGCTGTTCATGCTCTAGCATATCCTATTGGAGGAACATTTCATGTATCCCATGGTCTTTCAAACTCTCTAGTTCTTCCATATGTTTTAAGATTTAATAGTGTTGATAATAAAGCTACAAAAGACTATTCAGAGTTAGCTCAGTTTCTTTTTCCAGATATCGACATGAGTAAGGGAAGCCAAGCCATTTGCAAAGAATTTATAGATAGGCTTGAAAATTTATCAAAAAAACTTGGTCTTCCACAAAAATTAAGGGAGGTCAATATTCCTAAAGAAGCATGTAAAAAAATGGCTTCAGATGCAATGAAACAAACCCGTTTATTAGTAAATAATCCAAGGGAAGTAACAGAAAATGACGCTCTTAATATTTATGAGGCTGCCTGGTAGAATTAATTATGGAAAATAATAAAGAAGATATTTTTGAAAATACAACAAAGTTTAATTCTGGAATTAAACTTTATATGTTCCAAACAGGATCTATAAAAACAAAATTGAAGTTCATTAAAATGAATTATAGTGAGGAACCTTATGAAATTCCAGTCCCGTGGTTTTTAATAAAGCATCCTAAAGGAGATGTAATTATTGATGGTGGAATGCCAATTGAAGCAGCACTAGATAAACATAAACATTGGGGAGATGTAGTAGAGGCTTATGATCCTGTTATGAAAGTTTCTGAATGGTGTAAAGAGGTAGTTAAAACTGTAAATACAAATCCTGAGGACGTAAAGTATGCTATACAAACTCATTTACATTTAGATCACTCAGGAGCGATTGGACACTTTCCAAATGCTACCCATATAACTCAAAGAATAGAATATGATTATGCTTTTAACCCCGACTGGTTTTCTCAACCAGCATATATAAGAGCAGATTTTGATAAACCAAATATAAGATGGAAATTTTTACAGGGTAAAAAAACAGATTTTTACGATGTCTATGGCGATGGAGTTATAAAAATAATATTTACTCCTGGCCATACTCCAGGTCATTCATCTGTTCTAGTAAATCTTCCAAAAACTGGACACATGCTGCTTACTGGAGATGCTTGTTACACAGGAGATCATTGGTGTGATAAATGCTTGCCAGGTCTTGTAGCATCTGCTTCTGACGCTGCTGACTCTGTTAAAAAATTAAGAAAGGTAGCAAAAGATCATAATGCTAAAGTAGTTTGGGGTCATGATCCTGTTAGTTGGTTAGATTGGAAAAAAGCTCCAATGTTTTATTACGATTAACTAAACACTCTCTTTTGGAATAGTATTTTTCATAAAATCTTTTTGATTAAAAATTTTCAACCATTTATCCAAAATTACGCAGTCTTTAGTCCATTTGTCAGTGAATCTAAATTTTGTATATTCTAGAGCACAAGCAACCGCTATTTGATCCATTGATAAATCATTGATTGCGTGCCTTTTCCATTGGTTTTCAAGCCATTTTATTGTTCTAAAAATTCTAATTTCTTGCTTATCAATGAAAGATTTACTTTGTTCATTTGAAGGTCTAATTATTTCCATTCTTCTTTCTAGACCTGCTTCCATTAAACCATTTGCTAAAGAAATAATGGTCATTATTTCCCAATAATTTTTTTGGTCAAATAAAGTTTTTCTTTGAGATATTGAGTCAAAATATAAACAAATATTGTCACTATCAACAATTGTTTGATTTTCATTAATAACTAGAGTTGGAATTTTTCTTAAAGGGTTAAAAGTATCTAAAAATTCAGATTCTTGAACTTTTATAATTTTCTCCTCTATTGGGATATCATGAATTAGGGCAGCAATTTTTGTTTTTCTGCCAAATGGCGAGTTTGGACCGTTATAGAGAATAAGCTTTTTCACTGATTTACAACTTACATATTAGAGAGAAAATATTTATTGTGATGAATGTTTTTATCTCTGTTTTAAGTTCATTAAAATTAATTAATTTTGGGTTTTGGTTCGATAAGCTAATGTCTAAGATTGTCTTAGTTTCTTTTTTTGACATTCCTGTTTCATTAGAAAGTTCAACAATTGTTTTTAAATACTGCGTAATAAACTTTTGATCTTGATTCATAATATTATTCAATAACTATTGCTACCATTCCAGGCTCAACTGCCTCCTGATCATTATGAATATTAACCTGGACTACTTTGCCATCAACAGGTGAACTATGATGCACCTCAGTCTTCATAACCTCCATGATAAATAAATTATCATCTTTTTTAACCTCGTCTCCTTCCTGAACTAATACTTTCCATATATTTCCTGGGACTGTTGTTTTAACTTCTGTAGTCATAATTTATGTTTTAATTAAAAATATTTTACCTTAATGTCTTTCATTCCTTCTTTTTCAATAATTTTTTCTCTAATTTTTTTATCTTTATTTATCTTATCAAAATCAACAATTTTTATTTTATCAATCTTAATATTAGATATTTTATTTTCATTTAGAAAGTTTTGATCAGATTTAGCAATACTTTTTTCACTACAAATAAGGGTTTGCTCTAGTCTCATCTCCTGGGCTTTCTCAAGTGGTATTTCTTTAAACTTTAACATATCACCAGGTTTTGCTTGTCCTAATTTCCAAAACGCAGCCGATGGAACTGTATATGGCACTATAAATCCTCCCATACTAGGTCCATCATTAACTAGAATAATTGGAGTTTGACCTGCAATATTAATTGCACCGATAGGATATCCTTGGTCTATAATATTTGATGGTTCGGCTCCGTGTTCTAAACCTTTATTGGTTGCTTTTTCAGTGAATGTCCAATTGGGACCTTCTAATCTATATCCTGTTCTATCGCTTTTAGATTGTAGTTTCCAATTCGTATTTAAAAACATTTTATGACCATTATCATCTATCCAATCATCGTTTGGTCCTTTTACTACTTCTACTTCCCATGTTTTATTTTTTGAAAATTTAGGAATAAATTCATTTTTAATTTTTCTTCCAATCTCTGATTTTGATTTATTAATTTTAATTTCTTGGCCATCCTGAATAGCTTTTCCGTCTATACCTCCAACTCCAGCTTTATGAAAAGTAGATCTTGATCCAAGCCAAGGCTTGCTATCGATACCTCCTGAAAAAGCAATATAGGATCTTGCTCCTATAGTCGCAAAACTCATTTCTAATATTTGGTCCTTTTCCACCTTAATACTTTCCCAAAGAGATATTGGTTTTCCATCAATCTTTGGATCCATATTTGCCCCAGTAATTGCGATAACTGCATCATTTTCAAATTTCAGACTTGGACCCATAAACTGACATTCTAAAGCTGGTGCACCAGGATCATTTTGTACTAGAACGTTCGCAAGTCTAAATGACCAACTATCCATAGGACCTGATGGAGGAAAACCTTGATTTAAAGTTCCTATTCTTCCTGGATAATCTTGAACTGAAGTTTCTAAACCTTTTTTAATTACTTTGATCATTGTTAAAATCTCTTATTTGAATCTATCGTAGTTAACCATTTTTTATAATTCTTCACAGAAAATTTTTGATAATCAACAATATTGTAGTCATAAGACCCATCTTCAATTTTATTATATACATGATCAAACTCTTCATAACTTGTTGGAACAAATTTAACTCTATCGCCAGGTTGAAATAAACAAATATTATTTTCAAAAACTGGAAAACTTTTTTTTGTATCCCAAATAGGCACAGGAATTATTCCAAATATTTGATAACCACCGGGCAATCTATCGGGATATATACAAGTAGAAGCACCTCCCATTCCTACTGTGCCTTTAGGTGTCCATGTCCTTGGAGGATTATATTTAGGAACTGTTAATTTACATCGAGGGTCTAACGCCATCATAAATGGTAAGCCAGGCCAAAATCCAATTGCAGCAACCCAATATTCTGTTGATGAGTGAACTCTTACAAATTGTTCAGTGCTTTCTAATTCATTTAGTTCTGCAATAAGTTCTGGATCTGGCTTTTTTTTCGCAATTTTTTTGGAGTAATCTTCAATGCATTCTTGCGTCCATTTATCTAAGTAAACAGTTGGAAAAGAAAATACTCTACTATTTATTTCTATGTCATCAGTAGGCCCGAGAGAATCAATAAGGTTAAATAATTCTTTTTTTAATTCATGAAATTTAATTTCTTCAGGTTCGTAGTGGACTATCATAGACGCAAAGCATGGAGATGTTTCATACACACCTCTAATTTTATGGTCTTTTATCGCTTTAGCTAAATTTTGAGCTGCAAAATTAAGCTCTAAGTTCATTACATTTCCAAATTCTATTAGCATATATTTATCTCCAGCAGGTAAAAACTTTGGAGTATCATATATTTTTCCAGGAATATTATTGATCTTAGTTTTTGGAATTTCTTTAAATTCTTTTTTTGGAGAAACAATATTTTCAAACGCTTTTAAGTCTTTTTCAGAATAGTTTTGGCCATTTGATTTTTTTGGAGCTTTTGAAATAATATTTTGAAAGGCTTTAACATCTTTTTCAGTATAGTTTTTATTCTCTGATTTTTCTTTTTTAATTTCCTTTTTTTCTTTAGTTTTAATAGATTTAACTATTTCTTCTTTAATTTCTTTTTTATCCTCATATTTTGTAAAAATTGATAGGTTGTTTTCAATAAATTTTGTATTGAATTTAGCATCATTAAAAGAATTATTTTTTAAGACTTCAATTAAAAATTCTTTATTTGTTTTTATTCCCTCAATTTGCATACTTTGGAGAAAATCAGTCATTTTTCTAATAACGTCTGTTCTAGAATTTCCTTTACAAATAATTTTTGCTATCATTGGATCATAGTAAAAAGAAATTTCATCTCCTTCACCTACACCAATATCAATTCTTATATCTTTAGAAACTTCAGGAAATCGTAATTTAGAAATTTTTCCAGGTGAAGGTAAAAAGTTTTTTTTGGGATCTTCGGCATAAAGTCTACATTCCATTGTATTCCCATTTTTAGAAATTTTAGATTGTGAAACTTGGTTAGAATCAAGATTTAAAGCGTACTTTAACTGTAATTCTACCAGATCTATACCAGTTATTTCTTCTGTTACCGGGTGTTCAACTTGAATTCTAGTATTCATCTCAAGAAAATAAAATTTTTTTTGATCAATATCGTAAATAAATTCAATTGTACCAGCTCCCTCATATTTTTGGTCTGATGCAAATTTTACAGACATTTGTGCCATTTCATTAATAATAGATTGATCAACTTTTGGCGCTGGGCTCTCTTCAATTATTTTTTGAAATCTTCTTTGAATTGAACAATCTCGTTCATAGAAATGAACCGAATTTCTTTCTCCATAACCAAATATTTGAATTTCTATGTGTCTTGAATTTCTTATAAATTTTTCAAGGAAGATATCACTATTACCAAAAGCTTTTTTGGCTAGATTTTTTGTTTTATCAACTGCAGTTTTAAGTTCATTGAAGTTGTTGACAATTTGCATTCCAATACCACCACCACCAGCACTTGCTTTTATTAATATTGGATAACCTATTTCCATACATTTTTTTTCTAAATCACTTGATTCTATTTCATCATTTTTAAGACCAGGGCAAATCGGTAGATTACTTTTTATCGCAAGTTCCCTTGCAATATCCTTATTACCCATTGATGTTATATTGTTTGGCTTTGGTCCTATCCAGGTAATTCCAGAGTCCATAACGTTTTGAGCAAATTCTGCATTTTCAGATAAAAAACCATATCCTGGATGAATTGCATCAGCTTTTGAACTTAGCGCTGCATTAATTATTTTTCTTGTTGATAAATAACTTTCTTGGGCTTTCGACTCTCCAATATGAACAGCTTCATCTGCTATTCGTACGTGTTTACTTTTTTTATCTGCATCTGAATATACTGCTATTGTATGCAAATTTAGCTTTTTACAACTCTCAATTATTCTACAAGCTATTTCTCCTCTATTCGCAATTAATATTTTCTTCATTGATTTTTAATTGCATTTTTAAGCTTTGTAATTATTTCAACAGCATTTGGAGTATCAGAATGTACACAAATAATATCACATCCTACATCAATATCTGTACCTGACGTAGTTGTAACTTTTTTTTCCCTTATAGCTTTTAAAGTTCTTTCAGCCGCAATATCACTATCATAAAGAGAGTTTTTTCCTTTTGCTAATACCAATTTACCAGTTTCATCGTAGTCAAGATCAGCATAAAATTCTGCAATAAAATTTAATCCTCTTTCGTGTTTATAAACCTTTTCGTGAACAGTGTGTGCCATTCCAAATATACCTACATTAAAAGGTGCAACGGCATCAGCAATTGCTCTTGCTATCTCTTCATCTTTAGAAGCCATAACATATAAAGCACCATGAGGTTTTATATGATTTAGAGGCATTTCCATCTCATCTAAGAAAGCTTTTAGGGCTCCTACCTGATACATAATATTATTTTTTAATTCTAGCTTTGACATTTTCATTTCTCGTCTTCCAAAACCTTGCAAGTCTGGAAATGAAGGGTGGGCACCAACCTTAACATTATTTTTTTTTGCAAGCTCAACAGTTTTTCTCATATGATTTGGGTCAGATGCATGAAAACCACATGCTACATTCGCAACATCGATAAGAGGCATTATTTCATCATCATTACCAGCTTGATAAATTCCAAAACTTTCGCCCATATCACAGTTTAGTTTTGTCATAATTACTCTCCTTTAAATTTGACTTCTAATGTGTGGCGATCTTGCATAAAGAGCCACCATTGGAATAATTAATAGACCAAGAATAAATTGCTGCGCTTCCCAGCTTAAACCCCAACCTATTAAAACTGTTGTTATAATTTGTAAAATCAACACACCTATAACGCTTAATCCATAACCACCATATCCACCTAGAAGGGACGTTCCTCCAATTACAACTGCTGCTAATGTCGTAAATAAATATATATCTCCAGCTCCTACAAAGCCTCCACCACTCCAACCTAAAAGAAGTGCACCAGTTAACGCAGCAAAAAAACCACTAATAACATACGCACCAATCCAATAACCTTTTTCAGAAATTGAAAGTCTAGAAGATGATAATCGACTACCACCTAATGCATACAAGTGCCTTCCCCATTTTGTTAACCTCAAACCAATTATAATTAAGATACTTGCTACTATCCAAATAATAATTACTGGTGGAATTGGAAGGCCTATTGTTTTACCATTCATTGAAGCCAAGTTCGTCATCCATGGTGGGACAACTCCAAATACAGTACCTGCAGAAAATGTACCTAACGCAACTAATATTTGCACTCCACCTTTAACAAAAAATCCAACTCCTAAAGTTAAAATTAATGCCTGTCCCTGAAGTCTAAAACTTAATATTCCATTAACTAGTCCTATCAATGCTCCTAGTAACAGCACAGCTAAACAAGCAAGCCATGGCGGAACACCTTTAGATATTAAAGACATTAGAGCAACGTTTACTGATCCAATTACAAATGGTATTGATAAATCTAATCCCCCAAGAAGAGCCACAAAAGTTTGACCAACGGTTGCTAGCCCTAAAAAAGCAGCAAAAACCAACATTGACTTCATGTTAAGTAATGTAAGAAATCCTGGAATTGTCAGTGATCCAATAATAAATAAGCCAATTAATACTGATATCCCAATAAATACACTTTTAGTCCCTTTGATATACCTGCTTATAACCCCCATGAAGATTACAAAACCTAAAAATATTAGAAATGAAACTAAGGTTCTTCCTGAGAAAAAACCATCAGCGATAAAAGATACAAAAATAAAAATAAGTATAATTCCTAGAAACGCAACAGTTTTCCATTTATGTTCTTTTATATTTTTAAAGAAGAAATTTTCTTCGTTTTCATCTTCTACAGGCTTTTCATCTTTTGGAAATTTAGTAAAAATATTTTGTTTTAATTCTTCATTTATCCATCGTACTGAAAAGTGGTACCAACCCCAAAGTATAAGACCAGTGACCGCTAATGAGAAGGTTACTATATTCATCCAGTCAGCACCATCGTACCAACCTAAAACAGCGGTACCAATTCCACAAAGTATTGCAAAAATTAAACCTAATCCTTTAAAAAATAAAAAAGCCGAACGTTTCATATTACTTTACCTCATCCCATTGACTTAATTGTTTATCACGAGCAATTTTCTCTCTGTATATTGACATAAATTGCCAAACCAGAGGAGTTAAAGGTATTCCAATAATAAATACAGCTAATATTTTATAAAAAGAATAACCTATTGAGTAAAATATTGCTGACCAGAGAGCAGCAGCAATAATTACTATATACATATAAGGAGCAAAACGTTTGTAACTTCCTTTGTGCCCCATATTTAGAAATAAAAAATATTGAACTAAGAATACCGCTAAAATACTAAATGCTAACTGTGAATATCCAGAATTAACAGTCTCGTAGAAAAATCTTTTCGTTGCTTCATATTTTACTTGAGATAAGTCTCCTATAGATAATTCAGAAATTATTTTTGGCTGATAAAGAGATGGATCATCTGGAATAAATGTATTACTCCCAACAAAATATGTTGCTATAATTGCTAAAACACCAAATCCAAATATATAAACATTTGTTAAGTTTTTTATTCTAGAATGAGCAAATGGTGCGGTTATAACAAACAGCAGCAATACAACAAGTATTACACCATATCCCTGTATTCCAAAAAAGCTACTTTCTGTGCTTTCAATTAAATTGTTATAGGAAATTCCTTTAAGGACAATTAGAGAGAGGGCAGCAAGGAAGAATAGCATCGCTGTAGATTTAGTTCTAGCACTAAACTGAGGAAGCATCGCGACAACAATTAGCGAAGCTAATAGCACTACTCCAGCAAAATAAATTATACTATATGTAGTTCCTGAAATTATTGCTCCTTCGGAAATATTTGAAACATAATTTAATTTTTCCAAGCTAAAATATTGTGGAGAAGAAGTCTCAATACTACTAACCTGATTTGACTGGATTGATATTCTTTCTGTGTCCGTTAGAAGGTCTTTTTCTTTATCATCTGGATCAAAAATTAAACCAGCAGCAAGAATTACCACAACTATTGCAAATGTTATAGTCGATGGACTCCTATGAACCGTTAATAAATACAGTAGTAAAGCAACACCTGCTATACCTATAATTATATAAAATACAATTGTTCCTGGCGTTTCAGTAAGTTGCACAACTCCATGACCAGCAAGAGAACCTCCTTTGGCAGTTCCTGTTCCTGTCGTTGATCCACCTTCATCTTCTACTATAATATTTCCAGTCGCATCAATTTTTCTAACTTTTTTTCCTCTAGTATCTTTAACTTCAACTTCTTTTTTTACTTCTTGTTCAATGACAATTGGTTGGTCGTAAACCTGGTGAATGATAACAAAAGATCCTGCAAATGCCATTAATATAAAGAACACCATTACTGACAATCCTTTTGTTATTCTTGTTACATAAGGAAGTATTAGACTTACTAACAAAGCTATTACTAGCACCGCCCCATAAGATAAATCAGACACAAAGCTTTGTAATCTTTCAAATTTAAATGTTACTAAAATATAGTTAATCAAATATAAATTAAGTGCTCCTAGTATTGCACCAAATGCTCCTCCACGACCTCCTGCTAAGCTCGCTCCACCAAGGACTAAAGCAGTAATACCCAGCAATGTATATTTAGTTCCTTGTAAAGGGTCACCAGAACCAACAAGTGCGGTAAAGCATATAGCTGATAAAGCTGCAAACAAACCTGCTATTAAATGCGCAACGATCCTAACTAAATTGATTTTGACCCCGCTTGTAAAAGCTGCACGTTCATCTGCACCCATTAATTTAAGGTGACCCCAAAATGCAGTATGAGTAATTATATAAAACAAAATTGTAGCTAATATCATCAAAAGAAAGATTTCATTAAAAATAGTAAATCCTTCACCCCATGGTATTAACCAGTCAGGTGCTATACCACCTGGTCTAGGTAAAATTACAATGTTAATACCTGCAAATGCTAAGTATCCTGCAAGTGATACAATTATTGGGGAAACTCGAACGAAACATACAATAATTGCGTAGAAAAATTGCCATATCAAACCCATTGCAAAAGCATAAATAAACCAACCTACTGGTGACTGTAAAAATCCTGCAGCATACAATTGTATACTACTTACATTTATAAATCCCATAAAAGGACCGATAGATAAGTCAACACCACCTCTTCCTGCCATAGCAATAAAAGTTAACGCATAAGTCGTTAATATTAATGGAGCTGTAAGCATTATGGCGCTACCAATACCTGACTGAGATATCAAGATTGGGCTTCGAATTAATGCAAATATAAGCAATGCAAAAAAGATGAATATTGGGACCATCAAATATTTGTTTGATGAGGTATCAACGCTAGATCTGAATGCTTTTTTAATTTTTTCTACTGTTTCCATATTTAATCAAAATAAACAATTTTAATTTTTTCTATTCCAACTTTATTTTTAATTTTCTTGTTAGTTTCATTTAATTTGTTGTAATCAATGACTTTGACTTTTTTATTTTTTGGTTCGACTTGATTTTTTTCTTGGTTTTCAGTTTTTATTATTTTGTTGAATTGACTATAATCATCTTTTAAATAATGAGAGTTACTATTCTGATTTTCATTATTACTATTCAATTTAAAATTGTATTCTTGAAAATTATCTAGCGTCTCAAATTTATCAAAATCTGAATTATTATAATAATTTAACTCTTTTTTAATATTTGGCTCATTCAACAATTCGAAATTTTCATTGGTTTTTAAAATACCATTAAAATTATTTTTATCAGTATTTGAGTATTTAACATCTTGATTTTTTTCAGATTTATTGACTTTTATATTTTTGTTAAATTTTCTAAAGTTATCTAATTTCTGAAATTGAATTTCGTCTTCTGTATTATAATAATTAATTTTATTTTCTTTCATTAAAATGTTTTAATTTTTATTTTTTTACTGTTGTCATTATTATTATCTTTTTCAAAGTCTATTACTTTAATAATTTTATTTTCTGCGACATTTTTATTTTCAGAGAATTTAACTTGTTTATTATTTATATCTGTATTTTTTAATGAAGAAATTTTTGTCTCACCTATTCCAGCAGTCTGACCAAACATACCCTCTAATAAAGTATCTGCATTTATTTTTTCATTTTCAAAAATATCAAAAACTGTTCCATTTCTAAAAACTATAACTTTTGGACATAGGCCTATAAATTCCTCTAGTTCACTAGATAAAAAAATGACTGTATTTCCTTCTTCCACAAAGTTTCTTAAATGAACATAAAGATCTCTTTTGGTGCTAACATCTATTCCTCTTGCCGGATCATTTAAAATTAAAACTTTAGGATGTTGAGCAAATGATCTTGCTATCATCACCTTTTGTTGATTCCCACCACTCAGCGAAGTAATTAAGTTATCTCTTGGGCCTGTTTTGATGCTTAATCTATCTACTTCCCAATCAAAAATTCCATTTAACTCTAGCCAATCAACAAAACCTAAGAAACCAGCTCTACTTGTTTTTTTATATAAAGGAACTACTAAATTTTCATAAATACTTAAGTTTGGAAGAATTCCCTCTTTTTTTCTATCGCCTGAAACAAATGATATCCCATTTTTTTTTGCATCATCTAAAGTATTATATTTTATAAATTTTCCATTTCCGTCTGATATTTGTGTAATGCCTCCGTGAGATTCTCGAACTCCAGCTAAAATTTTAACAAAGTCATCTTGTCCATTTCCGTCTAGTCCAGTTACTCCAACAATCTCTCCGCGTTTAACTTCAAAATTAACGGGCTTACTTTCAGGCCAAACCACTAGATTTTCTGCTCTCATAACTACATTGTCCGTTTTTGTTTGTACTGCAACAGATTTAGATTTTTCTCCACTTTCGGCTCTTCCAGTCATTAAGCCTATAAGATTTTTTTCGTTAAGATCTTTTTTTTCTAAAACCCCAACATCTTTTCCATCTCTCATAACTGTAGCCTTATCACTAATTCTAACCAATTCTGCAATTCTGTGTGTTACGATAAAAACTGCTACTCCATTCTCTTTTAACTCGCGCATTTTTTTGAATAGTCTTTCTGTTGAATCAAAGTCTAAAGCTGCAGAAGATTCATCTAATATTAATAATTTTGTATTTTCTCTTAGAAAGGCTCTGGCAATTGTTATCCATGCTTTTATTGGTAAAGAAAGATTAAAAGCTTGCGTATATGGGTCTACATATTCACCAACAAGATCTTCCATAATTTCTTGGGCTTTAATTACTTTTTCTCTTTGTGTTAAGTTTTTGTACCAAAAATCATCAGAACCCACGAAAAGGTTGTCTACTACAGATGCCTCTTCAGCAATCATAACTTCTTGAAATACTGTAGCTATGCCCATATTTCTTGCCATAACAGGAGAGGTGGGGGTTTGACCCATTACCGAAACTTTACCTTTATCTATTGGTAAAACTCCAGATAAAACTTTAGCAAGAGTACTTTTACCACAACCATTTCCTCCAACGATTGCATGTATTTCTCCAAAATTTGCACTAAAATTTACACCGTTTAATGCTTTAGTTACTCCAAAATATTTATGAACGTCTTGAACGTAAATATCACCAACTACTGCATTAGAATTTTTTGACAGCGCCTCTTTTTGAGAGGCGCTGTTCATATTGTTTTTTTCTGCACTCATACCCTTTTTGCAAAAGTATTAGTGTGAACTTATATCGTATTTTTCTGGGTCAGAAGGATTATCAAAGAACGCTTCGATATATGATCGAGGTGCCCATTTATCCATTCCTGGGTTATCCCAACCTGTAGAATTTCTATCACAATCTTCATTTAAGATTTGTTTAATTTCATCGAAATTCTTAGTTGCTGGACCAACCAGTATTGATTGGATTCTAGGACCTTGACCTTGAAGTGTTCTCATCATTACTTCCATTCCTAACTCGATTTCATCTCCTGGAGGCCATGCATATATTGCTTCATCAATATATCCTGGGTTTTGTCTCCAATAACAAAGTGCACCCAATTCACCTCCTAAAGCGATTGGTGGAATAGGGTCTCTTCCAGATTGAAGTAACGCTTGAAGAGTTCCTGTTTCTCCAGATGATTGAACTGCAATACCATCAACTTTTTTAGTATTAGTTGATAGCCATTGTGAAAGTTCTTTCTGAGCAATTTGTGAAGTCCAGTTGTGTGCTAATTGTCCTACAACATTTACATCTGGGTATTCTGCTAAAGCAGCTAACACCCCTTTGTTTTGTTGGTCAGAAGCTGAATAGCCTGGAATACCTTCCATTACTATAACATTCCCTTTTTCACCAATTAACTCAGCCATCCAAGCACCCACATAATAACCAACTAATCTATAATTTACAGACGTGTTGATTGAATAAGGTGATGTTGTAAAGCCAGTAAATGAAAGTGTAGGTATGCCTTTTTCCCAACCATATTTAATTGTTGTGTTAAGAGCAGTAATGTTTGAACAACAAATAATGATAGCATCAACTTTTCCTCCATCTATCATTTGTCTCATTTGTTGAATTTGAAGTGAATCATCTAAGTTTGATTGAGTGATGACTATTTCATCAACCATTCCAAGAGCTTTCCATTTCGGATAAACAACTTCCATTAATCTTTCCATGGCACCTTTACGCCATGTGTTACCTGCATAAGTACTAGCATAACCAATAGTCCATGGTGGTTTTCTAGGACTTTTCCAGTTTCTCATGACAGCTTCCCCTAAAGGCTGATCACTATCCATGAAATCCATGTTATATACATAATCTCTCATATCCTGAGGCACTTTACTTAGACATTCGGTACAAACTTCTTGCGACGACGCCGTAGAAAAAATACCCATAAACCATGAGAAGAGAATGACATAAATATATTTTCTTATTTTCATAGTTTCTCCTTTCAAATTTATTTATCTTCTCACTTATAAATTAAGATATCCAGGATTTATTAATTTCTAGTTTTTATATATAAATTTTATAACTAAAATTTTTGTTTGTTTTTAACGATAAAAATATACTAAGTTAAATGATAAACTTTTAAATAATATTTTCTAATTACAGTTGTATCTTTAGAATAATATTAATTTTTTTTATGAGAAAAATTTTTTTTAGCATAATAATTTTTTTATCTTTTTTTTCAGTTTCTTTTGCAGATTACAAATTAGAGCCAACAAATTGTACCGCAAAGAAAAAAGATAATTGTGGAGCTTATCTTTATAATATCAAAACTGGCTCTACTTTTTTTTGTACATCAGATAAGTGTGTTGAAATTTTAGAGGCATTAGAGATGGAAGGAGAAATAGAACAACAAACATCAGGTAAAAAAGAATCAAAAAAATCTAAAATACCTAAGTTTGGACAAAATAAAGAAAAGAAAAAATCTAAAATTCCAAAGTTTAAAAAATCAGAGTGATAAATTACTTTTTAGTTTCAGCAATAGTTGTTTCAATAGCAGCTCTGATCTCGTTACAAAAATTTAAATCATCACCAATAAAGGTCCCTTTAAAGAAACTTTTATTTATAACACCATTAACCCTCATAAAATCCATATAATCTTTAGTCAAGGTATCTACATCAAAAAAATATTTTTTTTCAGCATCCTGTTGTGAAATGTTATCTATCTTCATCAAAACTAGCACACCAAAAGGATATAAATAATTTGCTGATTTATAAAATTCTTCTGCTAAATCTTTGTGTTCAGTTTTGATTAATTCTGTTACAGCAGAATTTATAGATACACATCCTTTTATTATCTTATACGTTAATTTGTCATCCTCTAGTATCTCTTGTAAATTGTAGAAACCTAATCTTTCTATTTTTTCAGCTGATAATGGTGTGGTTAATAAAAAAAAGATAATTAATATTTTTCTCATATTAATTCCTATAACTTGTATCTTCCATATCTAGTATTTTTTTTATTTCATTAAAATATTGTTCACCCATGTTTACAGGGTAATTCTCCCATTCTTGAGCAGTTTTTTCTGCAGTTTTTGAGTCAACAATATTTAATTCTTTATTTGTTGATAATGCTGTTAAATAAGTTTCACAGGCCTTTTCAAAGTAATATAATTTATCAAAAGCTTCAGCTACAGTTTGTCCAACACTCAATATTCCATGATTTGCTAAAAGTAACATTGAATTATTTCCAATAGCCACAGCCATTTTATTAGACTCTTTCTCAAAACCAAGACCTCCAAACTCGTTATAAATAGAAATTCTATTATAAAATCTCATAGTATTTTGATCTATTGGTTTTAAAGTAGGATCTTTTAAAGCTGATAAGGCTGTTGCATATTTTGAATGCACATGAAGAATGCAACGTGCATGTGGAACTTTTTTATGAATTGTACCGTGAATATTAAGAGCAGTTGGATCAACTAACTCAGGTTTATTTTTCAAGTCTTTAAAATCATCTTGTTTTACTAAAACTAAATCACTTGCTTTAATTTTGCTAAAATGTAATCCAGATCCATTAACATAAAAATCATTTGAATTGGGAAGACAAACACTAAAATGATTAGCAATTCCCTCATTCATATTTAATCTTGCAGTCCACCTAAATGCTGCGGCTAAGTCATGTTTTAATTCATTTATTTTCATTTTTATCAATCTAGAGTATATTTTTAATTATCAAATGAACAATAAAGTATTTATATCTTGCGCTGTTACTGGATCAGGAGATACAGCAAGTAAGCATCCAGACTTGCCAAAAACACCTGAACAAATTGCTACAGCATCAATTGAAGCTGCAAAAGCAGGAGCAGCTATAGCACATATACATGTAAGGGAAGAAGATGGAACACCGAGTAGAAGACTAGAATTATATAAAGAGGTTGTGGATAGGGTTCGCTCAAGTGATACAGACGTAATTCTAAATTTAACAACTGGTATGGGTGGCGATTTAGATATAGGCCAAGGCAAAAATCCTTTAGAATTTGGACCTCTGACTGATATGGCAAATGTAATGGAAAGAATTGCAAACGCAGAACAATTTTTACCTGAAATATGCACATTAGATTGTGGAACTTTAAATTTTGGTGACAGTTCAGTTATAACAGTCAACACTCCTAACGATTTAAGGAAGGCTGCAAAACGATTGAAAGAAATTAAAGTTAAACCAGAAATAGAAGCATTTGATTTAGGAAATATGTGGTTTGGAGCACAGTTATATAAAGAAGGTTTGCTAGATGATCCACCAATGTTTCAAATGTGTTTAGGAATTCCTTGGGGAGCACCAGCTACTCCATTAGCAATGCAAGCTATGAAAGATATTATGCCAAAAGAAGGCGTGTGGTCAGGCTTTGCAATTTCAAAAAATGAGATGCCATTTGTAGCACAAACAGTAATTATGGGCGGTAATCCTAGAGTAGGTTTAGAAGATAATTTATATTTATCTAAAGGAAAACTGGCAACAAATGCCCAATTAGTTGAAAAGGCAATTAGAATTGTTGAAGATCTAGGTGTATTAACAATGACACCCGCAGAAACAAGAGAGAAGTTAAAACTTGTTAAACACAAGTAATGCAAAATATTAAAAAAGTTGCAATAATTGGAACTGGGGTAATTGGGGCAGGGTGGATCATACGTTGTTTGGCTCATAACAAAATTGTTTATGCATTTGATAAAGATATTAAGTTAAAAAAAAATTTATTATCCGAAATAAAAAGAACTTGGCCATTTGTAAAAAAACTATTTAATAAAAAAAAATTAAATCTAAAAAATTTTCATTTTTTTACCTCAATAGAACAAACATTAAAAGACGCAGATTTTATTCAGGAGTGTGCAACTGAAAATTATTCTTTAAAAACTAAATTGATTAGCACTATTGGAAAATATTCAAAATCTAATTCAATAATTGCTTCAAGCTCATCGGGTTTGTTGCCAACGAGAATTTATTCAAAATGTAAAAATCCAGAAAGAGGAATAATTGGACATCCATTTAATCCCGTTTATTTATTGCCTGCAGTAGAAATTGTTCCAGGTAAGAGAACTTCAAAAAAAAATTTAAATTTAGCTAAAAAATTTTACAAATCAATTTCTATGAATCCAATTATGGTTAAAAATGAATTACCTGGATATTTGTCTGACAGATTACAAGAAGCTTTATGGAGAGAAGGGCTACATATTATTAATGAGGGATATGCAACTACGGAAGAATTAGATAGAGCAATTGAAGATGGCCCAGGATTAAGATGGTCTTTGATGGGTACATTTTTAACCTTTCATCTTGCTGGAGGAAAAACGGGAATGAAACATATGTTGGAACAATTTGGACCTGCTTTAAAGTTACCATGGACTAAATTAAAGGCCCCTAAGCTATCAAAAAAATTATCTTCTAGATTGATTTCAGGAACAGCAAAACAGGCTAAAGGTAAATCGGTTGCAATGATATCTAATATAAGAGACCAGTATTTGGTTGATATTCAAAAGTTAAGAAGGAAATACGAAAAAAAACTTAGGTAATTTAATCATTTCTTTCTGTGTGACCATCTACAGAAATTACTTGTCCTGAAACCTTACTGGAATCGTCTGAAATCAAAAATGCGCACATCTTCCCTATATCTTCTTCAAGAATCCACTTTTTCATAGAACTCATTGAAATAAAATCTTTCTCAATTTTTTTTGACGAAACTTTTGTAAATTTTGCTTTATCTCTTATCACTCTTTTCATTCTTTCACCTTTAATTGAACCAGGGCATACCGCATTAACTCTTATATTGTATTTTCCAAGTTCCATTGCGAGAGTTTTGGTAATTCCAATAATTGCCCATTTACTTGCTGCGTAAGGTGATCTTAAAGGAAAACCAAGTATTCCAGCAGTTGAAGAAATGTTTATTATTGATCCATTTCTAGACTTTTTAATTAAAGGTATAGCCTTCTTAGTGAAATAAAAATGACTATTAACATCTATCTGAATAGTTCTTTCCCAGTCTTTAGATTTTAACTTCTCTAAAGATCCAGTTGGTCCAGCGACTCCAACATTATTTATTAAAGCATCAATTTTTTTTGTTTTTCTATTTATTTTTTTAAATAAATCCAGTACTTGGCTTTCGTCAGAGGCATCACAATTATATTTAAACAGCCTCTTATTTATAAGAGGATGTTTGTTTAATTTATTTAGTGATTTATTATCAATATCGCAAAGATAAACGTATGCTCCACGTGAAAGACAAACCTTAGCTGTTGCTAAACCTATTCCAGATGCACCTGCAGAAATTATAATTTTTTTATTTTTTAATGATTTGTTAACCATTAATTATGATTTTGTTAATGATGTCTGCAATTCTTTATTAGATATGTACCCTTTAACATTTCCACTTTTGTCAACCACTTCACAATTAGAATTCGAGCATACAATTTGAGGTAAAAACTCCTCAATAAATTGATCTTCATTAACTTTTATTAAGTTAGATTTATCTATATCGTTAGACTCATTAACACTCTTCATTATAATTTTAGCTTTAATTACTTTTGCTCTATTAACGTCTTTAACAAATGCCTTAACATAATCATCAGCTGGACTCATTATAATATCTACTGGTGTTCCAACTTGAACAAGTTTACCAGCATTTAATATTCCAATGTGATCACCAAGTCTTAAAGATTCATCTAAATCATGAGTAATAAATACAATTGTTTTTTTTAATTCTGATTGAAGATCCAGTAGTTGTTTTTGCATATCACTTCTAATTAAAGGATCTAAAGCACTAAAAGCTTCATCCATTAACATGATATCACTATCAGTAGCAAGTGCTCTTGCTAAACCAACTCTTTGTTGCATTCCCCCTGATAATTGATTTGGGAATTGATTTTCAAAACCACTTAAACCAACCGCTTCAATTTTTTCCATTGCGGTCTTGTTTATTTCTTCCAATGGTTTCCCTTGCATTTCTAATCCATATCCAACATTTTGAATAACTGTTTTATGTGGAAATAAACCAAACCTTTGAAAAACCATACTCATCTTGTGTCTTCTAAAATCTATCAATTGTTCTTTGTTGAAAGACATAACATTATTTCCTTCTACGATTATTTCACCGTCAGTAGGATCGATTAATCTATTTAAATGTCTAATTAGAGTTGATTTTCCTGAGCCGGACAAACCCATACAGACAAAAGTTTCTCCTTCTTCTATTTTTAATGAAACATTATCAAGACCAACAGTATGACCAGTTTGTTCTAAAACTTCTTCTTTGTTTGCTCCATCTTTTACCATAGGCATTACAGATTGAGGATTGTTCCCAAAGATTTTATAAACATTATTAATCTCAATTTTAGACATTATTTACCTTTCTTTGTATTTGGTGCTGTTCTCTCTTGTAGTGTTTCTCCATAAGATTGAGTTATCCTATCAAGAACTATTGCCAGAAGCACAATTGCGATCCCTGCTTCAGCAGCTCTTCCTACATTTAATTGTTGGAGTCCAAGCAAAACTTCATCTCCTAAACCTCTAGTACCTATCATCGATGCAATAACAACCATTGCTAATGCCATCATTGTACACTGATTAATTCCTTGCATAATATTTGGCAAAGCTAATGGCATTTGTACTCCCCATAGTTTTTGTTTTTTACTTGCACCAAATGCATCTGCAGCTTCAATAACCTCAGTATCAACAAGCCTAATTCCTAAATCTGTTAGTCTTACTAAAGGAGGAACTGCATAAATAAATGTAGCTATAATAGCTGGAACTGCTCCTAAACCAAATAACATAATACCTGGAATTAAATAACAGAAACTTGGAATAGTTTGCATCAAATCTAAAACTGGCAAAATAACATTTCTTGTTCTTGCGCTTCGTGCCATAGCTATTCCCAATGGAATACCTGCAACAACACAAAGAAATATTCCAATTAACATTATTGCAGTTGTTTCAATTGCTTTTTGCCAAAATATTGGGTGAAGAAAACCTATAAAAAAAGTACAAAATCCTACAAATACTGTTGTTCCAATTTTTCTTCCACTTGCAAAGTAAGTTAGAACCACCACACCAAGTATAACTAGTGGCCATGGAGCTTGAATTAAAAAGTTTTTTACAAGCATTAACATATAAAGAAGAACATTGTTAATAGCTTCAAATATGTATCCATATTTTTCATTTAGTGCTTTAAAACCAACGTTGATCCAATTCATTAACGGTAAATCTAACCACTTTGGCCATTTACCTCCTAACCAAGAAAAATCGTTTAATAATTCTCCAATATTGTCTGGTTTTCTTTTTGACTGAGAATAGCTAGTTATTAACAACCACACAAAAACAACCAATAAACCAATATTAAAAATTATTTTTTTATTTTTCTTTAATGCTTCCATATTTTTTTTACTTAAAGAAAGAGCCCCGAAGGGCTCTTTCATAAATTATTTAAGATATTGGATTATAGAGCGGCGCTAACTTTTTTAGCAACGTCTGCAGGCACCCAATCTTTCCACATGCTTTCATTTTTTAAGAAGTGCATCGCGGTAAGTTCCATATCACCATCTGACTCATCTTCGTAAAAAGCTAACATTTTGTTAACTGTAGCTGTTGGAATAGTATATTTCTTTAAGAAATCAGTTTCTTTAGGATTAGCTTTCGCCCAATCAGTTAAAACAGATTTTGTCAAAGCCATATCTCTATATTCACATGCACAGCTTTTCTTGTAAGCATCTGGTCCGTTTGCTTTAATATCTTCAACAACTGCGGACATAGAGTTCCAACAATCAGAATCAAATTTTGGTTCCGTAAGTCTAACAAGGTCAACTTTACCCATTAAACCAGTAGGTGCCCAGTAATATGTAAAGATTGGTTTTTTCTTGGCAAAAGCTCCTGCAATAGCAGCATCTAATGCTCCACCTGAACCTGGGTCAAAGTTAGTATAGTATTTGTCTAAACCATATTCTATTTGCTTAACCAAGTTAACAGTGTAGCAAGTCCAACCAGATATACAGCTAGTCATTCTTCCTTTTGAAGGATCTTCTGGATCTTTAAATAAAGCTGCAATTTTTGGATCTTTCATATCATCAACTGATTTCAAATTGTATTTATCAGCTGTTGTTTTATCTACATAGAATGCTTGTTGAGAGTCTGGTGTGTTAACTCCAATATTAATAATAGTACCAGCCTTTTCATGTGGCTCGTAATTAGCAATAATGTTGTCATACCAAACTTCAGTAATAACATCTAATTGACCGTCGTAATGAGCAGCCATTATTGGGGTAGTACTTCCTTTAGTTACAGAAACTTCACACCCGTATCCTTTTTCAAGGATGAAGGTAGTAATAGCTGTATGGATGTTTGCACTACTCCAGTCAAAATCTCCCAATCTTGCCTTACAATCACCAGCGTTTGCATTACTTACAATCAAAGATGACAGTAGGAAAATTGAGATTGTTAATCTCTTTAAAAACTTCATTAAATTATCTCCTTAAGGTTAAGTTTTAATACCGAGATTTAATAATGAATGTAGATAAAAAACAAGCTTTGAATTATGAATACAACTATTAATTGAGTTGATTTGATTACTCTTTTATATAAAAATTAACTGTGAGCTCAATTTCTAAACTAGAAAAAAATTCAACATATTTAAAAGTTATTTGGAATGATGGTGAAGAAAGTAAATTTAATTACCTTTGGCTAAGAGATAATTGTCCAACTGCTCATGATAAAGATTCAAGACATAGAATGTTTAATATTTTGGAAGTCTCACAAAACATTAATCCCACAAAATATTCTATAAGTTCAGATGGAAAATTAGAAATTGAATGGAGCGAGGGAGATCACACAAGTTATTATGATCCAAAATGGTTAAGAGAAAACTGTTATACTTTAAAAAATAAGCAAAAGTATGTCTCACCTTATAAACTTTGGGATAGTTCTTTAGAAAATAACTTAAAATCTATTCATATTGATCATGATGAAATTATAAACTCTGATGAAGGTTTGATTAAATGGTTAGAGCTTTTACATTATACTGGAATAGCTATTGTTAAAAATGCTCCAGTAGAAAAAAATTCTGCATTAAAAGTTTTAAACCGTATAAGTCATACTCGAGAAACTTTTTTTAAAACACCTTTTGAAGTAATTAATATTCCAAAACCAAATAATTCTGCATATACAGCGCACGCTTTAAGAAATCATATGGATTTGCCTTGGTTTGAAAATCCACCTGGTTATCAATTTTTGCACTGTTTAATAAATTCAGCAAAGGGTGGCGACTCATCAGCTGTAGATGCATTTGCTGTGGCTGATTATTTAAAAAATAACGAAAAAGATACTTTTGATATATTGGTAAATACTCCACTTAAATTTAGAGATAAAGACTACACTCAAGAAGCAGTAAGAAGTGTTTATGGTACAGCAATATCACTAACTAAAGACGGAGATTACAATGATATTCGTTATAGTATTGCAACACTAGATGCTCTTGATTGTCATCCAGATATAATGGATTCAGTTTATAAAGCTCATCATCGATTTGGAAATTTATTGCACGATGCTAAATTTCAAATCAATTTTAGACTAGAGCCAGGTGATATTTTTTCATTTAACAATAGAAGATTGCTTCATGGAAGAACGGAGTTTGATCCAAATTCAGGTCATAGACATCTTCAAGGATATTACATGGATAGAGATGAAATAATTGGAAGATTAAAATATCTTAAAAGTTATTAATAGATACAACCTGATTTAGAAAAATTATATATTTTAACATTTAAGTAATTTAAATTTAACGTTATCTTAACAAATATAATTTACTTAATTGTAAATACATAAATTAAAAAGAGAGGAAAAAAATGAAAAAAATACTTAGTATTTTAACAATTCTATTTACATTCTCTTTTACATCACACAGTTACTCAAAGACAGAAATTCATTGGTGGTACGGAAACAGCGGTTTTCTTGGTGATGTAATTATTGAAATTGCAAATAGATTTAATGCTTCACAAGATCAATATACGGTCATTCCTACAGGTAAAGGAAGTTATGAAGATAACATGGCAGCAACTATTGCTGCATTTAGAGCAGGAGACCAACCACACTATTCACAGGTTTACGATGCTGGTGCTGCGATAATGGTAGCGCAAGTTAAAAATGGTGTTGTCATTGGTTTTGAAGAAATGGCAGAGAAATATGGAATTAAAGTCGACGCAGACAATTATATTCCAGGAATTAAAAATTTCTATGCTGACTCTGATGGAAAAATGATTGGTGTTCCTTTTAATAGTTCAACTTGTTTAATGTACGCAAACATGGACATATTGAAAAAAGTAGGAATTGAATCTGTTCCAAAAACTTATGAAGAGTTTGAGGCTATGGCTCCAAAAATTAAAGCTGCTGGATACATTCCTTTAGTTCAAAGTCACTTTCCTTGGATATGGACAGAAAATTTCTTTTCAAGACACAATCTACTTATGACTGATGGAAACAATGGTTACGATGCTGTTCCAACAAAAACTTTATTTGCTGAAACAGATGCATTTGTAATGCATTGGAAAAAAGTTAAGGAATGGTATGAAAAAGGCTTTTATGGTTATAAAGGAAGAGCATGGGGAGATAACCAAGCTCCATTTATAGCTGGTGAAGCTGCGTTTTGGTTTGGTTCAGCTGCATCGTTCGGTGGAATGAAAGGTGTTGTACCTAACTTTACAGTAAATCATATTCCTTACTGGGATTCTGTAACAGGTGGTAAAGAGTACCCAACTTTTATCGGTGGTGCTGCTAACTGGATATTAAATGGTCATACAGAAGAAGAGTACAAAGGACTTGCTAAATTTATAGAATTTATGGGTTCTCCAGAGATGGATCTGTATTATCATAATATGACTGGTTACTCTGCGGTAACTAAAGGTGGTATAGAGTTAGCTGAAACTATAAACTTCTATAGAGCTTCTCCATATCATAAAGCAGTTGGTGAACAATTAAGCTTAGAAGGTTCGACTATTCCTGGTGGATATAGAGCTGGTAACTGGCCACAAATTCGTGAAGTAATTTACGAAAATGTTGAGCCAATGTTAAACGGCAAAATATCAATCGAAAAAGGATTGAAGAACATGGATAAAGGTGCAGCTAAATTGTTAAAACAATTTGCTAAAACTTTATAATTAATAATTTAAATAAGGAGGGTATTGATTTACCCTCCTTATTTTTTATTTTACTTATATGAAAAAAGTCCAATTTAAATCTAGCTATTCACAATATTTATTCTTAGCACCTCAGTTAGGAATTTTATTAATTTTTTTATATTGGCCGATCATACAAACATTTAGAGATGCATTTACAATGCAAGATGCTTTTGGATTTGGAGCGACGTTTGTATGGTTTGATAATTTTTTATTTATTTTTGATGATCCAGCTTATTTCATAGCTTTCAAATTTACTATTATTTATAGTTTTGTAATTACATTAATTACAGGCTCCATTGGATTATTGCTTGCCGTTCAGGCTAATAATGTAATGCATGGTAAAAGCACTTACAAAACACTTTTAATTTGGCCTTATGCAATCGCGCCTGCAGTTGTCGGTGTAATGGCAAATTATTTTTTTAGTGAAAGATTTGGACTTCTTTATCATTTATTTCACGAACTTTGGGGTTTCAATTGGTACGAGAGTGTTTTTGACTCTTATATTTACGTAATAATAGCTGGTTCTTGGAAGCAAATCAGTGCTAATTTCATTTTCTTCTTGGCAGGTCTTCAAGCTATACAAAAATCTGTAATTGAAGCATCAATGATTGACTGTAAAAATAGTTTTAGAAGATTTTGGACAATTACATTCCCATTATTAATGCCAACTACATTCTTTTTAATAATTATTAATATAACCTATGCTTTCTTTGATACATTTGGAATTATCGATACCACAACAATAGGTGCTCCTTCGGGTGAAACAAGAACTCTAGTTTATAAAGCTTACATGGATGGATTTAGAGGACTAGATTTAGGAAGTGCAGGAGCTCAATCAATAATGATGATGTTGATTGTATTAGTAATTACAATTTTTCAATTTAGATATATCGAAGGGAAAATACATTATAATTAATGACTAGATTTATCACATCAAGTTTATCACATTTCATTTTATTAATTGGAATACTTATTATGGTAGTTCCTGTATGGATGATTTTTGCTAGCTCAACGCACACAAGTTCAATGATTAATATGAATGGTCTTCAAATATTTTTAGGAGATAGCTTTTATGAAAATTACTTACGGGTTTTATTATATCAAGGTGGTTTTTTTAAAGAGATAACAGCATTAAAAATGTTTTTTAATAGTTTTATAATGGCTACAGGAGTTGCAATATTATCTGTCGTTACATCTTTAATGGCCGCATATGCTTTGGTTTATTATAGAATAAAACATGCAACATTATTATTTTGGATAATATTCATTACAATTTTAGTTCCATTAGAATTAAGAATTTTTCCAACTTATTCAGTAATGGCTGAACTTAATCTAGTGAATTCTTACTTTGGATTAATAGTTCCTATTTCAGCCTCAGCTATAGCAACATTATTCTTTCGACAATTTTATAAAACTATTCCAGATGAATTACTTGAGTCTGCAAAACTTGATGGAGCAAATACTTGGAGATTTTTTGTTGATTTTTTAATTCCTTTGTCAAAAACAATGATTGTAGCGATGTTAATATTTATGTTTGTTTTTGGTTACAACCAGTACCTATGGCCACTATTGGTAACAACTTCAGAACAATATTGGACAGTGGTTATGGGACTAAAAATGATGTCAGGTTCTATTGTGCATCGTTTTGCTTTCGTGATGATGTCTATGGTTCCACCAATTTTAATTATAATTGTGTTACAGAAACATTTTATTAAGGGGGTTTTTCAAGATAAATGAAAATTAAACCACTTCAAATAATTGCTCATATTATTTTAATATTAGGAGTTTTGTTAATGGTAGTTCCTATTTGGATATCTTTTGCAAGTTCATCCCATGACTCTGTAACTATACTGACAGAAGGTATGAAGTTTCATATAGGTGATCAGCTAGCAAGAAACTATAACGAAGTTTTAAATGAAAAGGGCGGTTGGTCAGAAGAAGTGACTGCTGCAAAAATGTTTATAAATAGTTTTATAATGGCATTAGGAATTGCAACACTTAAAGTAGTTATTTCTGCAATGTCAGCATATGCTTTAGTTTATTATAGATTTAAATTAGCTGTACCAATTTTTTGGTTAATCTTTATTACTCTACTTGTTCCTTTGGAGGTAAGAATTTTTCCAAGCTATAAAATTGTATCTGATTTAGGTTTAACAAATTCATACACAGGCCTTATTCTTCCGTTAGTTGCTTCAGCTACAGCAACTTTTTTCTTCAGACAATTTTACAAAACAATTCCAGATGAACTCTTGGAGTCAGCAAAATTAGATGGAGCAAATGCTTGGAGTTTTTTCATAGATTTCTTGGTACCACTATCAAAAACTATGATAGCAGCAATGTTTATCTTTATGTTCGTATATGGATATAGCCAATATTTATGGCCGCTAATAATGACAACTGCAGAAGAATACTGGACTGTTGTAATGGGAATGAAAATTATTTACACAGAAAGCTATGAAGGAGTTGCTCTGCCAAGAACGGCAGAAAGATTTGCATATATCATTTTGTCGATGATCCCACCAGTTTTAGTGGTAGTATTTTTACAGAAATGGTTCATAAAAGGATTAATTCAAACGGAGAAATAAATGAGTTTTTTAGATTTAAAAAATGTGACTAAGATTTACCCAAATGGAACTAAGGCTGTTCATGAAACTTCATTAAGTATTGATGAAGGAGAATTTATGGTTTTTGTAGGACCTAGTGGTTGTGGAAAATCAACTTTATTAAGGATGGTTGCAGGTTTAGAGGATATTACAGAGGGTGATATTAATCTTGATGGAAAATTAATGAATGAAGTTGATCCATCTGAAAGAGATGTAGCAATGGTGTTTCAGAACTATGCATTATACCCACACATGAATGTTTATAATAATTTAGCTTATGGTCTAAAAAATAGAGGAATTGACAAAGAAACAATTGAGCAAAAAGTAAATGATGCAGCTAAGCTGTTACAAATTTCAGATTATTTACAGAGAAAACCTTCAATGTTATCCGGAGGTCAAAGGCAAAGAGTTGCGATGGGCAGAGCAATTGTAAGAAATCCAAAAATATTCTTATTTGACGAGCCTCTTTCAAACTTAGATGCAAAATTAAGAATTCAGATGAGACTTGAAATTAAAAAACTCCAGCAAAAAGTCGGAGTAACAAGTATATTTGTTACGCATGATCAAGTTGAGGCCATGACACTTGCTGATAGGTTGGCAGTAATTAATAATGGAATTATTGAACAACTTGGTACTCCTATTGAGATATATGATAATCCAAAATCTTTATTTGTTGCTGGTTTTATTGGTTCACCGCAAATGAATTTTTTAGATGGTAATTTAAAAAATAAAACATTATCTGCAGAAGGTTTTGAGATTAAAGACGTTAATACTGAGCATGAAGGAGAAGTTACTTTAGGAATAAGACCAGAGCATTTAGTACAATCTGAAAATGGTTTAATTAATTTAAAAGTAGACCTAGTGGAACAGCTTGGTTCGGATAATCTTGTTTATGGTCAATTAAAAAATATAAAAGACTTTTGTTACAGGTGCCCAGGAAATCAAACTATTGAAAAAGATTCTAATCTAAGTCTAAATATTGAGAACAATAAATATTATATTTTTGATAAAAGTACTGGCAAAAGAGTTAATTAAATTTGATTTTAAGTAAACCAAATCATATAAAAATTTATGGACATCGAGGAGCCAGAGGAGATCTTCCTGAAAACACTTTAGAAAGTTTCAAATATTTATTTGAAAATAATATTAATGCATACGAAACAGATATATTAATTTCTAAGGATCTCGTACCAGTTATTGCTCATGACTTTAGATTAGATCCAAGTAGAACAAAAGATAATGAGGGAAATTGGATAGAGGATGAAAATATAAAAATATTTGATTTAACTTATGAAGAACTTTCAAAGTTTGATGTAGGTTCTGTAAATAAATTATCCAGATATGGAAGAAGATTTATTAATCAAAAAAAATTAGAAAACCAAAGAATACCAAAACTTTCTGAATTATTAGAAATGTCTTCAAAAAATAAATCTGAAAAATTATTAATAAATTTAGAAATTAAATCTACACCAGAGGAAGAAAATTTGACACCAGAACCAGAAGATACAGTAAAATTAATTATGAACGATATAAATGAGTCATCTTTAAAAGATAAAATAATCGTTTCATCATTTGATTGGAGAACTTTATCAGTAATTAAAAATCAGTATCCTGAAATTCCAAGAGCTTACTTAACTCAACATTTGACAGGAATTAATATTAATCAAACTATTTACAACAGATCTCCATGGTTGAGTTTTTTGCCTTATTTTGAAGATCATGAATTGCCAAAAATTATAAAGTCACAAGGTGGAAAAGCTTGGCATCCATACCGAAAAGATATAACAAAAAAATTAGTAGATATTTCTCATCAAGAAGATTTGCCAGTAAATGTATGGACAGTAAACAAAGAGTACGAAATGTTAAAGATGGTTGAGTACGGTGTAGATGGTATTATGACAGATTATCCACTAAGGTTGAAAGAACTTTGTGAGAAAGAAAATATAAAATGGTTTTAGTTTATCTTAATGGATTTAAATATAGTTAATAACCAAGAGAAATTTTTAGCAGGAAAACTTGAAGGATATACTTTAAAAGGTGCAGAAAATAAATTTGATGATAGAGGAAACCCTTTACCATTTCCAGGCTGCACAATAATTTGTAATATTCCTCTTAATACCGATTTATCTGATCAAATAATTAGTTTCCAAAAAAATATAGAAAATTTTAATCCTGAAAAAACTTATTTCTATTTACCTTCATCCAGTTTTCATATGACATTATTTGATTGTTGTAATTTAAATACTAAAAACACCAATTATTGGCCATCAGATATAGATCCTGATATGGATTACAAAGATATAGCTTTTGAGTTAAATAAAAGAATCCAGCACTATATCTTTCCAGAAGAATTGAATTTTAAATTAAAAATGTTTTTTGGTGGTTACAGTATTATTTTAGAACCATTTTCTGAAAAGGATGAAAAAATATTAAGAAATTGTAGAGATGAACTAAGTAGTTTATTGAAAATTAAATTTGAAAACCATCAAAGATATAATTTCCATATTACTTTGGCATATATCCTGAGAGAACTTAACCAAATTGAAATAAAAAACTTAATTGAATTTAATAAAAATCTATTTTTAGATTTTAGTAAAAAGTTTCCAAAAATTACTTTTACAAAACCTGAAATGTGTATTTTTGAAAATATGTTAGAATTTAAAAGTATTAATCTTTCCAGCCTGTAACAGTTTTTACTTCTAAATATTCTTCAAGCCCCCAAACTCCGCCTTCTCTTCCATTTCCTGATTGTCTATATCCCCCAAATGGTGTTCCAGCGTCAGCTGCATTTCCATTGATATAAACACATCCTGATCTTAGTTTTTTTGCAACTCTGTGAGCTTTATTTTTATCCTCTGTTTGTAAATAATTTCCTAAACCATAAGATGTATCATTTACAATATTTACTGCTTCATCTTCACTTTCAAAAGGTATTATGGAAAGTACTGGGCCAAAAATTTCTTCTTTTGCAATTCTCATTTCATTTGTGACATTTGTGAAAATAGTTGGTTTAATAAAATAACCTTTATTTAATCCATTAGGTAATTCAGGTCCTCCTGCTGCCAATGTTGCACCCTCAGATATTCCACTTTCAATTAAATTTATAATCTTATTGTATTGAGTTTTTGAAATTACAGGACCAATATGATCTCCTTTTTTCGATGCTTGATCTACTTTTATTTTATTTGCCTCATCAACTGCTTCATTTACTGCTCTTTCATAAATAGATTTTTCAACCAACATTCTTGTTGGAGCATCACATGATTGACCTGAATTACTCATTACATTTCTTATGCCATCTCTAACTGCATTCTTATAACTATCGGCAAAAACTATATTTCCACCTTTGCCACCAAGTTCTAAGCAAACTCTTTTTATAGTTTCAGCTGCATTTTTTGAAATTAATCTTCCTGCACGTGTTGAGCCTGTAAAGGAAACCATATCAATATCGGGATGGCTAGATATTTGAGTTCCTACTCCTTCCCCATCTCCATTAACCAGATTAAATACTCCTTTTGGAAAACCAACTTCGTCAATCATTTCTGCAAATAGCATTCCTGAAAGTGGTGCTATTTCTGATGGCTTTAGAATCATTGTGCATCCAGTTGCAAATGCAGGAACTACCTTGAGAGCTATTTGGTTGATTGGCCAATTCCAAGGAGTAATTAAACCGCAAACTCCTATTGGCTCATAATAAATATGGTTATTAGATTTTTGATCAAAATGTTCATCAAATTTGAAGTCTTTTAGTCTTAAAATAAAATCTTCTAGGTGCGTTTGTCCAGATCCAGTTTGAACATTTGTTGCCCAATCCATTGGCGCACCCATTTCGAGTGAAATAGCCTCTGCCATTTCTCCAAATCTTTTTTTGTAAACTGCTAATAATTTTTCGAGCAAATCCAATCTTTCCTCTTTACTAGTTTCTTTCCAGGTTTCAAAAGCAGTCTTTGCAGCTTTAACTGCATTATCTGTATCTTTTTTTGATCCCAATGAAATAATTGCGCAAGGATCTTCATTGCAAGGGTTGATTACTTCAAAGTCATTTTTTTCAATCGGGTCAACCCATTTACCGTTTATGTAAAATTTTCTTTTATCTAACATTTAATAATCTTAGCATATTAATTAAATTTCATAGCCTTTTTCTTCTGGTTCATTATCCACAAGCTCATCAGGAAAACCTTTAGCTCTAAAATTAATTTGATTTAAATCTTCCATTCTTTTTACAATCATTGATGACCATGCTCTTGAACCATATTTTTTTTGTCCATCTTTAAATATCTCAACTATCTTTGGAGAAATTTCTAAAGGAGCATTTAATTTTTTAGCTAAGTCATCAAATAAACCTGTATCTTTCAAAACAAGATCCATTGTAAAATTTATATTATAGGAACCATTTAAAATAACCTGACTCTCGGTTTCATGAACAAAAGAGTTTCCCGAAGAAACAGCTATTCCTTTATATGTTTTGGCTAGATCTAAATTTGATTTTCTTGCCACTGTCCATGCTTCACCTAATGCCACTAAATGAACTGATGCTAAATAATTTGTAATTACTTTTAAAACTGATGCACTTCCCAATTCCCCAGTATGTAACACTTTTTTACCCATGACTGTTAGGGCTGGCAATATTTTTTCAAAAGCTTTTCTCTCTCCACCAACAAATATTGCAATATTACCTGTAGCAGCTCTATGACAACCACCACTTACAGGACCATCTAAAGCAATAGCTTTTTTTTCAAAAACTTTTCTCCCCAATCTTTTAACTTCTGCTTCATCTGTTGTGCTCATTTCAAGCCAAATTTTATTTTCAGAAAGTCCATCTAATATTCCGTTTTTACCTTCCATAACTTCGGCACAAATTTTTGGAGATGGCAAACAAGTAATTACTAAATCAACTTGCTCAGCTAATTCTTTTGGAGAATTTATAATTTTAGCTCCTAATTCCTCAAAAATTTTAGTTAATTTATTATTTAAGTCTATTACAGTTAAATTAAAATTTTTTCTTAACAAACTTCTGGCAAGTTTACCCCCTACATTTCCCAGACCTATAAAACCTATTTTCATTTTTGCTCCTTTTTCAATTAATAAATCTAAATATTTTAAAGATCAAAACAATTAAATTAAATTCAAATACTTTTGAATTTGATAAACTAGCCTATGTATTGGTGTTTGAACATATGACCTCCCACCTCTCAAATATTTATTAGTATTTTCAATATCTTCTGTTGAAGGGATTGATCGAAAAATTAAATTATAATGAGAATTTAGGTCATTATAATTTTTAAAGTCTTTATCAAAAAATATTTCACTAATTTTGTCATCAGATATTTTACCGTATTTTAAATGTATTAAGGCACACTTTTTTTTTTTGTGTTCTTCTATGCTGCAAAATTCTTTTTGATTATTTATAAAATAGATACCATAATAAGGGTCTATAATTGACCATTTATCCTTATATTTAAAGAAGGTTAATGGATCAGATTCTTTATATTCAATAATTTTTGCTATGAAGAATGATTCAATTTTATTTATAACTAATAAAACTGATAAAATATCTGAAAATTGATCCTTAACACCAATTTGTCTCTCTACGATTGTCCAGGGATGACTATCAATTGTTACGTCTTCATTAGATTTTTTATTTATATTAAAATATATCCATTCTGAAATTTTTATTATTTCATCTTTTTCTTTTTCAAGATTATAAGTTATTTTTTTTACCAACTGTTTATAATTATAGTATCTTATATAGAATTCTTTAATTTTTTGAAAGTTTGAGATTTTTTCTTTATAAACCAAGTAATCTACGCCAGTGTATCTTGGTCCCTTAAAATTTAAAAATATGATTAAGATGGTGATTATAAAAATGAAAAAATAAAATATTTTTTTTTTCATTTTTTATTTTTTTGTAAATATAATTAAAATTACACCCACTATTATTATTGCACCACCTATGAACAATTCTGGAGTTGGTTTTTCTCCTAAAAGAAAAATTGCAGCTAATAATCCTGTTGGTGGAATACCCATGGTAACAATTGGAAGAACTTTATAAAGTGGGTTGTTTTTTAAAACGTAATAGAAACAACCATAAGTAATAGGTTGCATGATGAAACCAATATAAATTGCAATAATCCAGTGATCAACTTTGGCATTAGTTAAATAATTAATTGTATTTCCATCAATTATTGCAGATAGAATTATTAAAATTGGTCCTGAGAATAACGCTAACCAAGCAACTAAAGCTAATGGATTTATTTCCTTGCTTAAAGGTTTAACCATAACTTGTCCAAGAGCCCATATAGCAGATCCTAAAATTGTAAGACCAATTCCAATAAATTTTCCGTCCAAGTTAGGAGATCCAGTTAAAATATAAACACCAACAAAAGCAATAGCTATACCAGTCAAAGCTCTAATAGTTGGTTTTTCTTTAAGCAAGAAGTAAGCAAAAATAACTCCAAACGGAACTTCCATCTGAACCAAAAGAACTGCTGAAGATGCATCAATTAAATCTAAACCAGTATATGTAATACTATATTGCAACGTATTAGCTACTAATGACGCAGCAAAAATTCTTTTTAAATATCCTTTTGGAATTGGAAACCACCAAATTAATAATGATGCAGCAAATATAAATCTGATACCCATTAAAAGAACAGGAGGAAAAGATTCAAATGCTGGTTTAGCAATTACAAAACCGAAGCCTAAAAAAATAGGCACAAGACAAGCAACAAAAGTATCTTTTATATTCATGCCTATTTTAATATTAATGATTATTAAAGAACTTATGATATATTCACTTTTTAAAATATGAATTCAACAAAAATAGATCCTAAGTTTATTGGAAAATCTAATCCTAGAGTTGGTCTTATTGCTCTTGCAAGTGACTTTATGATTGAGAAAGATTTTATAAATGTAATTAAAGATAAGAAAATTGATTTTTTCGTTAACCGGATTGAGTGCTACAACCCTCTCACGAAAGAAAATCTCATCAAAATGTCTAATAAAGTTACTGATGTAACAAAAGATATTTTACCTGATCAAGATTTGGATTGTGTAGTTTATGGATGCACTTCAGGTACTATTGCGGCAGGACATGATTCAATTGAACAAAAAGTTAAAGCAGCTAAACCAATGGCAGAAGTATCAACTCCGAGCACTGCAGCCATACAAGCTTTAAAGAAATTAAATATTAATAAAGTTTCAATTTTTACACCTTATATCAAAAAATTAAATGACGATGTTTTAGATTATTTTAAAAGTGAAGGTTTTGAAGTTACATCCAATTCTTATTTTGATATTCAAGATGATTATGATATTGGAAAAGTCGATCAAGATTATTTGTATGAAGTATTATCAAAAATAGACTTGAAAGGTGCTGATGCTTTATTTGTTTCATGTACTGCTTTACCAGTTCTAGAAATTATCGATAAATTAGAAAAAAAATTAAATACAATAGTTTTATCTAGTAATCAGGCTTTAATTTGGGACACCCTTGTAAAAATTAAAAAAAATAATTCAGTTGAAGGGTTTGGAAAATTATTCCAAGTAAATTGATGTCATTTAGTAAAGAAGAATACAAACAAAGATTAAAAAAAGTTCAAAAAATGATGCAGGAAAAAGGCATCGAGCTTTTAATTTCACATGATACAAATAATATGAATTATTTAACAGGTTATGATGCATGGTCCTTTTATTATGCTCAATGTGCCATTGTTCATATAGATGCAGATGAACCTTTATGTTTTGTAAGAGCACAGGATGCTGTTGGTTCGTATATTACAACTTACTTAAAAAACGAAAGTGTTATTGTTTACGATGAAAATTACATTCATAAATGGCCGAAACATCCTTATGATTATTTAGTTGAAATAATTAAAGAGAGAAAGTGGGACAAACTAAATATAGGTGTTGAAATGGATGCCCATTATTTTACTGCATTCTGTTATGAAAAAATTAAACAGGGATTACCAAACGCACAAATAAAGGATAGTGATCGTTTAGTTAATTGGGCAAGGTTGGTTAAATCTGATGCTGAAATTAGTTTTATGAAATCTGCTGCAAAAATATCAGAAAAAGGAATGAAAACTGCAGTGGAAGTAATTAAACCAGGTGTTAGACAGTGTGATGCTGTAGGTGAAATTCAAAAAACATTATTTTACGGTACAGAAGAATTTGGTGGTGAGTATTCTAGTATTGCAACTTTACTTCCTACAGGAAAAGGAACTTCAGCTTCACATTTAACAGCAACTCAAGACAAATTTGTAGAAGGAGAGGCTACAATTATTGAATTATCTGGAGTTTATAAGAGATATCATGCTCCAATGGCTAGAACAGTTCTACTAGGAAAACCTAATCAATTAAAGATTGATACAATGAATAAAACTATCGAAGCACTGAATGCTGGAATTAGTGCAATCAAACCTGGAAATACAGCAGATGATGTTGCCCAAGCCTTTTGGAAAATTCTAGATAAGTATGGAATAGAAAAAAAATCTAGAACAGGTTACTCCATTGGAATTGGTTATCCACCTGATTGGGGTGAGCATACACTTAATATTTATAAAGGAGATATGACAGTACTTGAGCCTAATGTTTGTTTTCATATGATAGCAGTGATGCAGTTCGGAGACTGGGGTGTTGAAGCTTCAGAGGCTATTAGAGTTACTGAGAATGGATCAGAATTGTTCTGTAATTTTCCAAAAGAGCTCCATATTAAGAGTTAATTAGCTATTGAAATCTATTTATACAAATGTTTTATATGCACCTTTATGTCTAAAAATCCAGAATTCGTAAAATTTGATAAAGTAGATAAGAGTTATGACGGCAAAGTTCTTGTCGTTAAAGATCTTCAATTAGATATCGCAGAGGGTGAGTTTATTACTATGCTTGGTCCATCTGGCTCAGGTAAGACAACATGTTTAATGATGTTAGCTGGATTTGAAACACCAACTCATGGGGAAATATTATTAGATGGAAATATAATTTCTAATATTCCACCTCATAAAAGAGGGATTGGAATGGTGTTTCAAAACTATGCATTATTCCCACATATGACAGTTTATGAAAACTTAGCATTTCCATTAAGAGTAAGAAAAATTCAAAAAGATGAAATAGATAAAAAAGTTGATAAAGCTTTATCAATGGTTTCATTAAATGGATTTGAGTCTAGGATGCCCGCACAACTTTCTGGTGGACAACAACAAAGAGTTGCAGTTGCAAGAGCTTTAGTATTTGATCCTGCTGTTGTATTAATGGATGAGCCTTTAGGAGCGTTAGATAAAAATTTGAGAGAAAGTATGCAATATGAAATTAAACATATTCATGAAAGTATTGGAGTAACTGTAGTATATGTTACTCATGATCAAAGTGAAGCTTTAACTATGTCAAATAGAATTGCTGTATTTAATAACGGAAAAGTTCAGCAACTTTCAAATCCTTCCGAACTCTACGAAAAGCCTGCGAATTCTTTTGTGGCTGAATTTATTGGTGAAAATAATACTTTCAATGGAGAAGTAGTTGATATCGATAAAGACAAATGTAAAGTGAAATTAGTAAATTCAGAAATTTTAGCCAATCCTATTTCAATTAAATCTAAAGGAGAAAAAACTACTGTTTCATTAAGACCTGAAAGAGCACTAATCAATCCCACAGATAAAATGGACAATATGTTTACTGGGAAGATAGAAGAAGTGATTTATCATGGTGATCATACAAGAGTTAGATTAAATCTTTTAGGAAGCTCAGAATTCATTTTAAAAGTTCCAAATAGCTCATCCAACTTAGATCTAAAAGTAAGCCAAGACATTAATATTGGTTGGAATAGTGCTGACGCAAGAGCACTAGACCCAAAATAATCAATTAAAAGTTATGTTTATTTAGTATATATTTTAAAGATAAAATCAGCTGTTGACTTCAGTTTAGCTATTTGATGTAATTTTACTTATATAAATAAATTTATATTAACGTTTAAACGGAGGAATAATGAAAAAAATAAGTAAATTTTTACTTGCTTTAATTTTTGCATTTTCTGTATCTTCATCAGCATACGCTGTAGTTGTAGCGTCTTGGGGTGGAGCTTATACAAATAGCCAAAAACTAGGTTATGGTGATCCAACGGCTAAGAAACTAGGTATACCAATAGATTGGGTAGACTACTCTGGAGGATTATCAGAAATTACAGCACAAAAAGAAGCAGGCGCAATTACATGGGATATAATTGATCTTTATGCAAGTGATAGTATAAATGGATGTGACGAAGGATTATTTGTTGAATTTGATTTCGATAACGACTTTGGACCAGCTCCAGACGGAACAGTAGCATCAAAAGATTTTTTTGCTCCAATGCCTAGTGCGTGCGCTGTAGGAAATATTTTGTATTCTTGGACATACGCTTACAACCACGACACTATTGGAAGTAAAAAACCAAAAACTATAAAAGATTTTTTTGATACTAAAAAATTTCCTGGTAAAAGAGGAATTTATAATACTCCTATGACAAATCTAGAAATAGCATTACAGGCTGATGGAGTTAATGTTGGAAAAGGTAATGGTCTTGTATACAGAAAATTAGAGGCTGATGGCGGAGTTCAACGAGCTATGGATAAAATTAAAGCCCTTTGTGAAGATCCAAACGGTGGATGTGTATTTTGGTCTGCAGGAGCTAAACCACCAGAACTGTTAATGTCTGGTGAGGTAGTGATGGCAACGGGCTGGAATGGAAGATTTTTTAATGCGATCATGGATGGTGCCCCTCTTACTCAAGTATGGGATGGTCAAGGTTTAGATTATCAATATATGGCAGTTGTTAAAGGCGGACCAAACGAAGCTGATGCAATGAAAGCAATTAAGGAGATGATGAGTACTGAAGGTTTAGCAGGATCTGCAAAACATATTGCTTATGCACCTTTTAGAATATCTTCTTTAGACATAATTGAAAATAATGAACCGTGGTACAAAGATGGTAAAACAGATATGTTACCTCAAATGCCAACAGCTCCAGCTAATACGAAAAAGTATTTTCTAGTAGACGCAATTTACTGGGCTGATAACGGTACAGAACTTGGTGAAATGTGGACAGCAATGCAGGCAGGACTTAAATAATTTTAACTTTAAAAGTTAATATTTTAAAATAGAATAGGGCGGTTTTAAAACCGCCCTTTTTTTTATGAATTTAAAAACAGAACAAATTTTAACAACTGACGGTGTACCGTTATCAATAAGTTTAAAAAAAGCTGAGAGAAAAAATAAAATTAAAGCTTTTTTGCTTGTTGCCCCATTACTATTATTTTTACTGATTACCTATATTTCACCGATTGGAGAAATGTTTACTAGAAGCATTGATGATAGAATGATTACCAATATGCTTCCCAAAACATTTAAGGCAATGGAAAATTGGGATGGACAAGAACTTCCTCCTGAAGAGGTATATGCTAGTTTTTTATCTGATTATAAAGTTTTGGTAGAAAATAAAACACAGGGAAAATTAGGTCAAAGATTAAATAAAGAAAAAAACGGCTTTAATTCTATTCTCAAAAAACTAAAAAGAAAAATGAAAAAATTTGAAGATGGAAACTATAAAGAACAAATAATTTCTGTTCATAAAAGATTTGCGGATGTTACATATTGGCAAGCAATGAAGAGAACAGCTCCACCCTACACAATTGGAAAATATTTGAAGGCAGTGGATATGTATGAAGATCAAAATGGTGATATAGTTCAGGTTGAGGAAAAAAGAAGAGTTTACAAAACACTTTGGATCAGAACTTTAGAGGTTGCCTTCTTTGTAACCATTTTTTGTTTTTTTATGGGGTATCCGATAGCTCATTTGTTGGCAACAATTCCTGTGAAATACAGTAATTTGTTAATGATATGTGTTTTATTACCATTCTGGACATCTTTACTTGTTAGAACAGCTAGTTGGATGATTTTATTGCAACAACAAGGGTTGGTAAATGATTTCATAGTAATGATTGGTTTAGTTGGTGACGAAAACAGACCACAGATGATGTATAATAAAGTTGGTACATATGTTGCAATGACTCAAATATTATTGCCTTTTATGGTACTTCCACTTTACAGTGTGATGAAAACTGTTTCTCCAAGTATGATGAGAGCTGGAAAATCACTTGGTGGAACACCTTTTGTATCTTTTTGGAAAATTTATTTTCCATTAACTATTTCAGGAGTTGGAGCGGGATCTTTATTAGTATTTATTTTAGCTGTTGGTTATTACATAACGCCAGAATTGGTAGGGGGTGCATCCGGAACTCTTATAAGTAATAATATTGCTTATCATATGAAACAAACATTAGATTGGAGTTTTGCCTCTGCAATGGGTCTTATGTTATTATTTGGAGTTTTAGCCATATATTGGCTTTATAATAAACTTGTAGGAGTTGATAACATAAAATTAGGATAAATTTCATATGGCATTACCAAGTTATACAGAAACTAGATATAAAATTTGGCACTATATTTATTTAACAATATGTACTTGCGTTTTTATTTTCCTTATAGCTCCTCTGTTTGTGATATTTCCATTATCTTTTAGTCACGATGAATTTTTAATTTTTTCAGAGAAAATGAAAAGATTAGATCCCGATGGATTTTCATTAAGATGGTATAAAGATATGATCTGGGGAACTAAAAATCCATGGGGCTTAGCGGCTAAAAATAGTTTAATGATAGCTTTTTTTTCAACTATAGGATCTGTTATCATAGGTACACTAGCAGCAGTTGGATTAAGTAGTAGACACATGCCATTTAAAGGTTTGATTATGGCTATATTAATTTCACCAATGATTATTCCATTAATAATTTCTGGAGTTGCAATTTTCTTTTTTATGGCGAAAGTAGGACTAGCAGCTACTCATACAGGAATTATATTGGCCCATATAATTTTAGGAACACCATTTGTTGTAATTACAGTTACAGCAACTTTATCAGGATTTGATCATAGTATAACTAGGGCGTCAGCAAGTTTAGGAAGTACTCCATTTAATACTTTTATGAAAGTTACGCTACCACTTATATTACCAGGTGTTATATCTGGTGGTTTATTTGCATTTGTAACCTCATTTGATGAAGTTGTTGTAGTCTTATTTTTAGCTGGACTAGATAATACTACTATACCTATTCAAATGTGGGTTGGTTTAAGAGAGCAGCTAAGCCCCACAATACTTGCTGTAGCTACTTGTCTTATAATCCTGTCAACTTTGGTTTTGATTAGCGCAGAATTATTGAGAAGAAGATCTGAAAGATTAAGAGGAATTAATAGATAAAATTAAACAGCTTCAATTATTGTTGCAATTCCCATTCCCAAACCAATACATTGAGTAGCAAGAGCGTATTTTTTATTTTCTCTTTTTAAAAGTTGTGCAGCTTTTCCTGTTATTCTCGCACCTGTTGCCCCTAAAGGATGTCCCAAAGCAATTGCACCACCGTCTAGATTTACTTTTTTAATGTCTATTTCTAAATCCTTGATACAAGCTAGTGATTGAGATGCGAAAGCTTCATTTAGCTCCACAATATCAATTTCTTTTATTGAAAGTTTGGCTCTATCTAAAGCTTTTTTGGTCGCTGAAATTGGACCTAATCCCATATAGTTTGGATTACATCCCTCAACAGCAGTAGATTTTATTCTTCCAAGAACTTCTAAACCATTTTCTTTAGCAAAATTTTCTTCACATATTAGAGTTGCAGCAGCTCCATCAGTTAGAGGAGATGAAGTTGCAGCTGTTACACTTCCATTCTGATCGAACACCAACTTTAAACTATCTAATTTTTCCATAGTGCTATTAGGTCTAATATTTTCATCTATTTCACAATCCCCTATCTTAGTAATTTCGTTTATAAATTTATTTTTTTGTTGGGCTTCATTTGCTTTTCTATGACTTTCTAAAGAGAACTCTTGTTGTTCAGTTCTTGAAATATTATATTTTTTTGCCACATTCTCTGCAGTAATACCCATTGATAAATATAAATGTGGATTTTGTTTCTCTTTATCTGAATAAGGATAAGGTAAAGATTCAAACCCAGTTCTAACTCTTGTCATACTTTCTACACCTCCACAAATAAAAATCTTACCTGATCCCATTGCTATTTTTCCAGCAGCAATATGAATTGCTTCCATAGAAGACCCACACCATCTATCTACAGACATACCTGGAACTCTCATATCTAAGTCTGATAAAAAGGTTACCAATCTTCCAATATTAAAACACTGTTCACCAACCTGAAAAGCACATCCCACAACAACATCATCAATTTCTTTTGGATTAATTTTTGATTGTGATACAAGGTTTTTAATTACTTCAGCTAGAAGATTAACTGGTTTTACATCTATCAAATTCCCTTTATTAGCCATTGCAAAAGGTGATCTGGAGTAACCAGCTATTACTGAATTATACATTTTTCTCTTTAATATTGTGTTAATTTATATAGCTTAAGAGTTTAATTAATCAGGAAATTTGTCTTATTTCAAGTTTTTGATTAATTCAATAAAAGTTTGCTGATTATGGATATAAAAAAAGTAGTTGTTATCGGATCTGGTACGATGGGTAGTGGAATTGCAGCACACCTTTGTAATGCCAATGTACCAGTAATTCTTCTAGATTTAACAACAGAAATATCTGAAAAAGCTAGAGATAGAATTCATAAATCAAGACCCCCGTTACTTTTAGATAAAACCAAAATTGAAAATATTAAAGTTGGGAACATTAATGATAATTTTGATGCAGTAAAAGAAGCTGATTGGGTTGTTGAAGCTGTTGTTGAAAGAATTGATATTAAGCATAATATTTATGAAAAAATATTTAAGAATAGGAAACAGGGAGCAATTGTTTCATCAAACACATCATCTATTCCAATAAAAGTTTTATCAGAGAAATTAACCGAAGAAGAAAAAAAAGATTTTTGTATAACTCATTTCTTTAATCCGGTTAGATACATGGGATTGTTAGAAATTGTTAAGAATGAGAATAATGATTTAAATAAAATTAATTCTCTTAAAAAATTTTGTGAAATTGAATTAGGTAAAGGGGCTATTGTTTGTAATGATACACCTGGATTCTTGGGAAATAGGATAGGTGTTTATGCAATGCAGGTAGCAATGACTGAAGCATTCAAAATGAAATTATCAATTGAAGAAGCCGATGCAGTGTTTGGAAGACCCATGGGCATACCTAAAACAGGTGTTTTTGGCTTATATGACTTAATTGGAATTGATTTGATGGCCGATGTTTTAAAAAGTTTTATCAAAGAACTTCCAGAAAATGATGAATTTCAAATAGTTGCAAAAGAAATTCCATTAGTAAAAAAATTAATTGATTCTGGTTACACTGGACGTAAAGGAAAAGGTGGTTTTTATAGAATGAATAAAAGTGGAAACCAGAAAATATTAGAAGCTATTAATTTAGAAACAGGTGAATATACAACCTCCAAAAAAATAGATTTAGGAATTGAAACTGTAGATATTAATAATTTAATTAATCGAAAAGATAAATATGGAGAATATGCTTGGGAAGTAATTTCTAAAATAATAAAATATGCGTCTTCTCTAGTTCCAGGAATTACAGATAAGTTCAACGATATAGATGAAGCAATGAGACTTGGTTTTAATTGGACAATGGGTCCTTTTGAAATGTTAAAATCAATTGGAGTAGAAAATTTTTTTTCAAGAATAGATAATTTTGAAAACAATAAATTTTTAAAAAATTTATCAAAATCAAAAAATGAAAACTTTTATGGAGAAAGACAACTTTACACTGATATTGAAACATTAGGAAAAATTAGACCAGCAGCAATTAAAGTAGATAAAAATAATTCTGCTGAAATTCACCGTTTTAAAGATTTTAATATTGTTGAATTTACAACAAAAGCTTGTGCACTAGATTATGACTCAATGGATGCAATAAAAAATGCAATTGATAAACCTATTATTATTATGAATGAAAGTATGCAATTTTCTGCAGGTGTGAATTTAAGTTATACCATGAATTTTGCAGATAAGAGTGATTTCAAATCTATAGAAAAATTTATCAAATATTTTCAAGATACTTGCAAAACATTAAAATATTCTAAGTACCCAGTAGTGTCTGCACCTTCTGGTCTTACTTTGGGCGGTGGTTTTGAAGTTTTAGTTCAAAGTAACTTTGTTGCATCACACACAAATATTGTGGTTGGTCTAGTAGAGACAATTGTTGGATTAGTGCCAGCTGGAGGTGGATGTAAAGAAATGCTTTGGAGATGGTCACAAACCGATGAAGCAAAATCTGATCCTGACTATGCTCCTTTAAAAGTATTTGATATTATTGGATACGCAAAAACTGCAACCTCACCTGTAGAAGCAGAGCCTTTAAAATATTTAAAACCTGAAGATAAAAAAATCATGAATAGAAACAGTCTTTTTGAGGAAGCGAGAAAACTTATCCATAAAAACAACGATTTTATTCCTCCAGAAGAGTGTAAATTTAATTTATCTGGAAAACCTTTAAAAGAGAAGATGATTAAAGTTTTAGAGAAATTATATAATGAAAAAATTATTCTAGACCATGGAATGCATGTTGGAACAGAACTGGCAAATGTTTTAAGTGGTGGGGATACAAATTTAGATAAAACTTTATCAGAAGATGATCTTTATAAATTAGAGCTAGATTCTTTTATGAGATTGATAGAAACCAAACAAACTCAGGATAGAATTAAACACACTCTTTCAACTGGAAAACCTTTAGTTAATTAGTCTCTATCATTCTAAAAGTGTTAATAAAATCTGGTCTAGGAACTATATTGTATTTTTTTACAAATTTAACTTTTTCTAAAACATTAATTCCATAAATTACTTTTCCAACTGGTGTATATTCACCTTCAAAAAGAGGCATATCTTTTAGTATAATAAAAAATTGACTATCTTCTGTATCTATCTCATTATTTCTTGCTAGTCCTACACTTCCTTTTTTAAATTCAAATTTTTCCTCAAGTTCTGACCTTATTGTACCAAGGCCCGATTTACCTGAACCTATTCTACCATAATTTAGACTTCCTTTTTTTCCAAATTCTAAATCACCAGCTTGAACGAGGGTGTTTTCTATCACTCTATGGAAAGCTATATTGTCGTACGCACCTTTTTTAATCAAAGTCTTAAATCTTTTTACAGAATTGGGCGAAATATTGGGATACAGTTCAATTATAACATTTCCACAATTGGTATTAAGCACAGCAATATTTTGAGGGAATTTAAATTTAATATTATTAGGGTTATAATTTTTCACAAATAAACATTTATTTTTTAAGATAATAAAAGATGAAAAGGTGAAAATTGCTAATAATATTAAAAAAATGAGAATAACTTGCTCTGATGTAGAAATTTTTATTTTTTTTATCATTTTTTAAAATTTAAAATTTTTATCAATTTCATAAACACCATTTTTAATAAAATTTATTTTATTTTTTAGTATTTCGTCATTTTTGGCTAATAATTTTTTACTAATCATTAGATGTGAAAATATTTCAGCCATATCTTCAGAGGCGGTGGATTTAGAATATTCTGTAATAAAACCGTATGTCTTTAGATAAGTGTTTAAATCCAAATTATTTGTACAAGTTGAACATTCAGCATATGAAAAATTTTTATCATTTAAATTTGACCATTTTTCCTTATTAAAGATTTCTTTAAACCTATCATCAATAATATGAAAAATTTCATGATGAATAGATCTTTTGAAATATTTTTCATTAA
>CACMIH010000003.1 GCA_902613755.1 uncultured Pelagibacteraceae bacterium | reverse complement strand
AAAATTTCCTAACAGGATTTTAATTATAAATAAAATTTTAAAAGAATTTAAAAATGAAATATTTTTAATTAATTCAAAACATGATTTAAAAAAAAATGAATTTTTAAACAAAAGAATAATTTTCTGCTTACATGATAAAATGATAAAAAAAACATCTTATAAACTTAATTTTAAAAATAATTTTAAACTATTATCCAATTCATGTTTTAACTTGAGTTGCCCTGGAGTTGTAATGCCTCTATGCCATCACTTGATAGAAGGTATCAAGGTTGGATCTATTCCTATAACTAACTGTGAAAAATTATTATTTCCAAATTTAAATAATAATATTTCTCTCCAATACTCAAGTTTAGATCAACTTTTAGAAAAAATTCATGAAGCTTTAAATATGAAAGAAGAGAAAATTTTATTTATGAGGTCAAGAGTTAGAGAATATTATAATGAAAATTTATCACCAGAAATATTTAGAAAAAATTTTAATAAAATGATCCAAGATAAAAAAAAAAAAATCGTATGTTGTGATGATCATCGAAGTATTAAAAATATGAATTAGTTAAATAAAAAATATTTTTTAATTTTGTAAATTTTTTCTAATAATTATTAGACAATTATCCTTTATATTATTTTTATGATAAATATTAACTAGAGAATAATTATAATTTTTATTTTTAAAATATTCTAAAAATTTATTTTGGTTTTTATAATAAATATCTTCAATTATATAAGTTCCATCATTTCTAAGATGTCCAATTGAATTTTCGAAAAAACAAATATTTGCTTCGAAATTATGGAGTCCATCGTCTAAAATAATATCAAATTTAATATCACCTATTTTTTGAAACAATTTAAAAATTGAAACAGGGTCAGTTTGATCAACATAAAATGTTTTTATTCTATTTTCATTATTAAGAATTTTTTTATCAATATCGGCTCCGTAAATGTTTGCGTTTATAAAATAATCCCTCCAAGCTCTTAGTGAAGCCAATGGTATACCATGTGATCCCATATTACTTTCCAAATTAATATCGTTTGTTCCCAGTCCGATTTCTAATAAATTTTTTATATCTTTTTTCTTATGAAAAAAAATTTCAGAATAATAATTTGAGTAATTATGCTGGTTATTTTTTCCACCTTTATCACTTCCGTAATAATTCATTAATCTTGTAAGATCTTCATTTTGATTTGAATTACCATAATAAGAAAATTTAAACTCTTTACTTCTTCCACTAAAATTAATTTTATACTTTAATTTCCTTAAAACTTCCCTTAATAATCTCATTTTTCTTTATTAATTTTTAAAACACCAATAAATGCTTCTTGAGGAATTTCTACCCTTCCAAACTGTTTAGACCTTGCTTTACCTTTTTTTTGTTTTTCTAGAAGTTTTCTTTTTCTATCTGTTGCTCCTCCTCCATGAATTTTTGTTAAGACATCTTTTTTAAAACCTTTTATTGTTTCTCTTGCAATAATTTTTCCTCCTATTGCAGCTTGAACAGGTATCATAAAATTATGTCTAGGTATGAGATCTTTTAATTTTTCACATACCTCTCTTCCCGTTTTTTGAGCAAAATCTTTATGAATCATCATTGCCAAAGCATCAACAGGTTCACCATTTACTAAAATTCCAAGTTTTACCAAATCTCCCTCTCTATGTTCAATGATCTCATAATCGAAACTAGCATAGCCACTTGTCATTGACTTTAATCTATCATTAAAATCAAAAACAACTTCATTTAGTGGAAGTTCATAATTTACTACAGCTCTATTTCCAGAGTAACTTAAATTAGTTTGAATTCCTCTTTTATCCTGACACATTTTTATTATTGAACCTAGGTATTGGTCAGGAGTAATAATTGTTGCTTTTATCCAGGGTTCTTCAATATACTTTATTAAAGTAGGATCTGGTAAACTTGATGGATTTTGAAGATCAATTATGTTTCCGTTATTTAGGTGAACTTTATAAACAACGCCGGGTGTTGTTGTTAATAAATTTACATCAAATTCTCTTTCTAGTCTTTCTGTTACAATTTCCAAATGAAGTAATCCCAAAAATCCACATCTAAAACCTAAACCTAGAGCAGATGATGACTCTGGTTCAAATGAAAAACTTGCATCATTTAATTGTAATTTAGCTAAACCGTCTTTTAGTTTTTGAAACTCAGAACTATCTACAGGAAATAATCCACAAAAAACCACAGGTTTACTTGGTTTAAATCCGGGCAAAGCTTCTTTTAAAGGTTTTGAAGCATCACATATTGTATCTCCAACTTTTGTTTCAGATAAAACTTTAATTCCAGTTGTAATAAATCCAATTTCACCTGTTTTTAATTCATTTGTGTCTACTGCTTTTGGTGTAAAAACCCCAACTTTTTCAACAATATATTCTTGATTAGTTGACATCATTTTTATTTTCATGTGTTTTGAAAGTTTCCCATCAATCACTCTCACTAAAATTACTACACCTAGATATGTGTCGTACCAGCTATCAACCAATAAACATTTTAAATCTGCTGAACTTTCTCCTTTAGGAGCTGGTAATGTTGTAATAATTTGCTCTAGAATATCTTCTATTCCTTCTCCAGTTTTACCTGAACATGGAATTGCATTTTCAGTATCAATTCCTATTACTTCCTCAATTTGTTTTTTTGTTCTATCTAAATCTGATGCAGGTAAATCAACCTTATTTAAAACTGGTACAATTTCATGATTAGTATCTAAAGCTTGATAAACATTCGCTAGAGTTTGAGCTTCTACCCCTTGTGTACTATCTACGATCAAAATTGAACCTTCACATGCATATAAAGATCTACTTACTTCATAACTGAAATCTACATGACCTGGAGTATCAATAATATTTAGAATATAATTTTTTCCATTTTTAGCTTTATAATTTAATTTTACAGTTTGAGCTTTTATTGTAATTCCTCTTTCACGCTCAATATCCATAGAGTCTAAAACTTGAGCTTTCATTTCTCTTTCAGTTAATCCACCGCAACTATGAATAATTCTATCGGCTATAGTAGATTTTCCATGATCAATATGCGCAATTATTGCAAAATTTCTTATATTATCAATTGAACTCATTAATTATTTTAAGAACGAATTTTAGCACCAGTTTTATTTTCAACTGTTTCTATTATCAAATTATTAGTTTTTTCTAAATCACTATCCGTTAATGTTTTTTCCAATGATTGAATAGTAACGCTTATTGCAACTGATTTTTGATTTTCAGGAATTTTATCTCCTTCATAAACGTCAAATACTTTAATGTTTGAAATTAAATTTTTATCAATATTTGATATGACACTTACTAAATCTTGAACACTTATATTTTTATCAACAATAAATGCGAAATCTCTTTCAGATTTTTGAAAATCGGACACTGAATATTTTGTTTTTTGATCTTTTAAAGCTTTTTTTGGCAGTTTTAAATTATCTAGAAATATTTCGAATCCTACTAAAGAATCTGTTTTAATATCTAACGTTTTGATAATGTTTGGATGAATTTCACCAAAATAAGCAGCTACCTTATCTTTTCCCATATTTAAAAATAATCTGCCTGATTTTCCTGGATGATAATAATTGGGGCTTTCATCATCAATATAAAATTTTTCTGAGTCATAACCAGCTTCAACTAAAGTTTGTATAACATCTCTTTTAATATCAAAAACATCTGTATTTCTCTCTTTTTCAATCCATGAAAGTCTAGATTTTTTTCCAGCTGACAAACCACAAACAACTGTATTCTGTTCTCCAGGTTGTGAACCATAAAATATTGGTCCTATTTCAAATATTGATAAATCTTTGATTCCTCTATCTAAGTTTTTGCTCATGTACATTACTAAATTTGAAAAAATAGAATTTCTTAATACTCCCAATTCAGAGCTAATTGGATTTATAATTTTAATTTCTTTACAAGCCTCTTTAAAGTGATCATTATATTTAGAGTCTGAAAAAGACCAAGTAATTGCCTCTAAATACCCTTTGGATGCTACTGCCCTTTGAAGAAAATGAAATAACTTTTGAGTTGGATTTAAAGTGTTTTTTGATCTTTCTTTAATAGGATTTTCTATTTTTATTTTTTCATAACCACTAATTCTTACAAGTTCCTCAACTATATCAATTTCTTGAACAATATCTGGTCTCCAAGATGGAACTGATAATTTAAAGAATTTTTTTTCTTTTTTTAATTTAAAACCAAGTTTTTCTAAAATGTTAATTATTTCTTTGGTTGAAATTTTAAAACCAGTAATTTTTTCAAATGTTTTTGGTTCAAATTTTATTATTTTGTTTTTATAAGTCTCAATTTTTTGAATATCTATTTTACTAATTTCACCACCACAAATTTCCTTAATTAAAAGAGCTGCTTTATTTAATCCATCTTCAATAGATAACTGATCAATACCTCTTTCAAATCTAAATTTAGCATCTGTATCGATATTCACTTTTTTAGCAGTTTTTCTAATTGATCTTGGGTCAAAATAAGCAGATTCTAATAAAACATTTTTTGTATCTAACTCTGTACCTGATCTTGTTCCTCCAATAATTCCTCCAAGGCCTAAGACACCTTTGTTATCACTTATTACACACATTCCATCATCTAATTTATAATTTTTATTATCTAGGGCAGTAAATTCTTCTCCTGATTTTGAATTTCTAACAATTATTCCCTTATCAATTTTGTCAGCATCGTATGCATGCAAAGGACGATTAATATCAATCATGACATAATTTGTAATATCTACAATTGCAGATATTGGTTTTTGACCTACAGAAATTAATTTATCTTTTAACCATTGAGGACTTTCTGTATTTTTGACGTTAGTTATCAAGCAACTACCAAAAGATAAGCAGCCTTGATTTTTTTCTTTTGTTATTTTTACTTTTAAGGTCTGTTTTTTATTAGATTTAATTTTTATATTTTTTTCTGGTTTTAAATTTCCAAAACCTGCAGCTGATAAATCTCTCGCTATCCCCCTAACACCAAGACAGTCTGGTCTGTTTGGTGTAATTGATAAATCAATAAGATTAGAACTTGGTTTAGAAAAATAACTTTTTCCAATATTTTTTGCATATTTGGATGACAACAGCTCAGTAATGCCATCACTTTCATCTGATAAATTTAATTCAGATTCGGAACAAAGCATTCCATAAGATGTAACATCTCTGATTTTAGCAACAACAAGTTTAGTTTTGTTTTTCGGAATTATTGCACCTGGTGGAGCATACACAGTAAGAAGACCCTCTCTTGCATTTGCAGCCCCACAAACAACTTTTTTAATTTCTTTATCACCAACATCAACATCACAAACTTTAAGTCTATCTGCGTTTGGGTGTTTTTCTGTTTTAATGATTTTTGCTACTTTAAATAAATCTAATCCCTCTGATAAATTTTCTATACTCTCAACCTCGAGACCTATATCTGTTAGTTTTTCAAGAAGTTTATCTTCTCTAGCACTTATTTTTAAATGATCTTTTAACCAATCATATGTAATCTTCATCTGCTTAAACCTCTGTAATTTGAAGGAACATCAAGTGGATCAAAACCAAAATGATTTAACCATCTGTAGTCACAATCAAAAAACGCTCTTAAATCATTAATGCCATATTTAAGCATTGCTAATCGGTCTATACCTATTCCAAAAGCATATCCTTGATATTTAGCAGGATCTACTTTTACATTTTTTAAAACATTAGGATGCACCATTCCACAGCCTAAAATTTCAAGCCACTTATCTCCTTCTCCGATAATTATTTTGCCATCTTTTATTTCATAACCAATATCAACTTCTGCAGATGGTTCTGTAAATGGAAAATGACTTGGTCTAAATCTCATTTTAATTTTTTCGACTTCAAAAAATTCTTTAATAAAATAATCCAAGCATCCTTTCAAATGTCCCATATTAATATTTGTGTCAATATGCAAACCTTCTACTTGATGAAACATTGGTGCGTGAGTTTGATCACTATCAGATCTATAAGTTCTCCCAGGAGCAATGATCTTAAATGGAGGTTTGTCTTTTAGCATAGTTCTAATTTGAACTGGTGAAGTATGAGTTCGTAACAAAATTTCTTTGTTTTCATCTAAGTAAAATGTATCATGCATATCTCTTGCTGGATGATTGTCAGGTGTGTTTAAAGCAGTAAAGTTGTTATATTCATTTTCAACATCAGGGCCTTCCTCAACACTAAATCCTATTTCAGAGAAAATAGATGAAATTTCATCAATAGTTTGTGATACTGGATGAACTTTTCCTCTAACGAATGGTCTTTCAGGTAAAGTTATATCAACTTTTTCTTTTTCTAATTTTTCGTTTATTTTTTTTCCTTCTATCTCACTAATTTTAGAAGTGATCAAATTTTGAAGTTCGTCTTTAGCTTGATTTAAATCTGATGCAAATTTTTTTCTATCAGTCTCTGGAATTGATCCTATTGTTTTAAATTTTGAGGAAATTAAACCATTTTTACCAAAGAGCTCGGTTTTGATTTCATTTATTTGATCAATGCTTAAATCATTTTCAAGCTTTGATATAAACTGATCTCTAATATTTTTTATCTCTGACATATTAGTAGATTATTTCCTTAAGAAATAAAAACAATAGCGAAGATTAATTTAAAGCTGATTGAGCTTTTTGTACAATTGTTTTGAATGCTTCTGGGCTATCGTAAGCAATTTCAGCAAGAATTTTTCTATCTATTGCAATACCACATTTATTTAATCCATTGATAAATTTTGAATAAGTTAAGCCTTCAGCTCTAACTCCAGCATTGATTCTCTGTATCCACAATGATTTAAAATCTCGCTTTTTATTTCTTCTGTCTCTGTAGGCGTATTGCATTGATTTTTCCATAGCTTGCTTGGCAACTCTGATGGTATTTTTTCTTCTACCCCATTGACCCTTTACAGCTTTTAAAACTTTTTTATGTTTAGCTTTACTAGTTACACCTCTTTTAACTCTTGCCATTATTAACCTCTTAGACTGTAAGGCATATATGACTTAACAATTTTTCCATCTTGTTTAGACAATGTTGTAGTGCCTCTTAGTTTTCTTATTTGTGAATTCGTTCTTTTGATCATGCCATGTCTTTTACCAGCTTGAGCAGAAATAACTTTACCCTTAGCGGATATTTTAAATCTTTTTTTTGCTGAGCTTTTTGTTTTTAGTTTTGGCATAATTCTGCGGACTTATACAAAGAATGATATAACTTTACAACCTCTATTAAGGCTTATAAAGGCTGAATTACCATGATCATTTGCTTTCCATCAAACTTGGGATGCAATTCTACCTTACCGATATCCTTCATATCTTCTTTAATTTTGCCCATTAGTTCATTTCCTAAATGGGAGTGTTGAAGTTCTCTACCTTTGAACCTTATAGTGAATTTGACCTTATCTCCCTTAGCTATAAATTTTTTAGCATTTTTAACTTTAAACTCATAATCATGAGTTTCAGTAACAGGTCTCATTTTAATTTCTTTTAAAGAAACAATTTTTTGTTTTTTCTTTGCAAGATTTGCTTTTTTCTGAGCATCATACTTATATTTGCCCATATCCATTATTTTACATACAGGAGGATTTGCATTAGGTGCAATTTCAATTAAATCTAAACCTTGATTTTTTGCCATGGAAATAGCTTCGTTGGTATTTATAACTCCAAGATTTTCTCCATCACTTGCTATAACCTGTACATCAGGAGAAGAGATTCTATTATTAGATCTTGGACCTCTGTCCTTGGTTCTTCTTTGAAAATAATTTTGTTTGAAGTCTGCCACTTAGTTTGATGATGCTTTGTTTAAAGCAGAGAATGTTTTTAAGAATTGATCTATACCCATATTTTCTTGTTTATTAGAGTCTAATCTTCTAATCGTTACTGAATTGGAGTCAACTTCTTTTTTACCACAAATTAACAAAAGCGGTATTTTTTCTAAAGAATGATCTCTTATTTTATAATTTAAATTATTATTTTTTAAGTCTACTGCAGAACTAATACCTGCATTTTTAATTTTTTTAGATACTTCAACTGCGTAATCATTAAATTCCTCTGAGATAGGTATAACCATTGTCTGTAAAGGAGATAGCCAGAAAGGAAACTTGCCTGCGTAGTTTTCAATTAGAATTCCAACAAATCTTTCTAAAGAACCAAATAACGCTCTATGTAACATAACAGGAACCTTTTTAGTTCCATCTTTATCAACATATGATGCATCTAATCTTCCTGGTAAGTTTAAATCAACTTGTAAAGTTCCACATTGCCAATCTCTACCGATTGCATCTCTTAAAACAAATTCAATTTTTGGGCCATAAAATGCTCCCTCGCCCTTATTAATACTGTATTCTAACTTGGAAGCTTTTACTGCTTCAAGCAAAGATGCCTCTGCTTTATCCCAAATTTTATCATCTCCAACTCTTACCTCTGGTCTATCTGCATATTTAAGAATTACATTTTCAAAACCTAAATCTTTATAAATATCTAAAATTAAATTAGTTACCTCTAAACATTCACTAGTAATTTGATCTTCAGAACAAAATATATGGGCATCATCTTGAGTGAATGCCCTTACCCTTAATAATCCATGTAAAGCGCCTGATGGCTCATACCGATGTACTTTTCCAAATTCTGCAATACGTAAAGGAAGGTCTCTATAACTTTTTAAACCTTGATTAAATACCTGAATATGCCCAGGACAATTCATTGGTTTAATTGCAAATACTTTTTCATCAGGAGTTTCTGAGGTATACATATTTTCTCCATATTTTTCCCAATGCCCAGATTTTTCCCATAGTTGTCTATCTAATATTTCTGGTGTGTTTACTTCTTTATAACCAGCAGCGTCTTGCCGACTTCTCATATAGTTAATTAATTTCTGAAATAAGGCCCATCCTTTTTCATGCCAAAATACTGATCCAGGACTTTCTTCTCTAAAATGAAATAGGTCCATTTCTTTTCCAAGTTTTCGATGATCTCTTTTTTCAGCTTCTTCAATTCTTTTCAAATAATCGTCCAATTGTTTTTGATTTGCCCAACTGGTTCCATAAATTCTTTGAAGCATTTCATTATTTGAATCTCCTCTCCAATATGCTCCTGAAACTTTCATTAATTTGAAAGCTTTACCAATTTTTCCAGATGACACTAAATGAGGACCTCTGCATAAATCATGCCATGTTTCACCGTGATGATAAACAGAAAGTTCTTCATTTCCTGGAATACTTTCAATTATTTCGGCTTTATATTTTTCACCAATTTTGATGAAATGGCTAATTGCTTTTTTTCTTTCCCAAACTTCTCTTCTTGTTTTCACATCTTTATCAATTATTTCTGACATTCTATTTTCAATCTTTGTAAGATCATCAGTTGTGAATGGTTCCTTTCTAGCAAAATCATAATAAAATCCATTCTCTATTACTGGTCCAATAGTTACTTGAGTGCCAGGATATAATTCTTGAACAGCCATAGCCATTATATGTGCTGTATCATGCCTAATAACCTCTAATCCTTCTGGATCTTTTGAAGTAAAAATTTTAACAGAACTATCTTTATTTATTTCAAAAAATAAATCCTTAAGTTCATCATCAACACTCATTATAAGTGCTTGTTTAGCTAATGATTTACTGATTTTTTCAGCTACTTCTAGTCCAGTAACTTTATTTGGAAAATCAATATTGTTTCCATCAGGTAATGTAATTATCGGCATTTAATTTAATAATCTTTTATACTCTGAATAAGTAGAAAAGCACATTTTTTCAACATTAAATTTTTGGACTATATTTTTTCTTCCCTGAATACCGATTGATTTTAATATTGTATCATCTAAATAAAGAAGTTTTAAAATTTTTTTACTTAAAGACATTGCGTCCCCTGCCTCATATAAAAAACCAGTTTTTTCATCAATTATTGTTTCATTTGAACCCCCAATATTACTAGCAATAATTGGTCTTTCCATTGATTGTGCCTCGACTGCTACACGACCAAAAGCCTCTGGTTCTGTTGAGGCAGAAACTACTATGTCTGAAACTTTATAAGCTAACGCCATATCTTTGCAGTGATCTATAAATCTAACTTGATTTGTTAATCTGTATTGCTCTGAAAGTCTAATCAACTTTTTCTTATATAAATCTCTTCCTTGGTCACTTCCAAGGATAACTGCATAAAATGCTTCATAACCTAATTCTATATTAACTAAATTAACTGCTTCAATAAAAACTTCCTGTCCTTTCCAAGATGTTAATCTGCCAGGCAAAAGAATAATTTTTTTATCTTTTTCTATATCCCATTTTGTTAATAATTTTTTTTCATCTGATTCAATTTTTGTTGTTGGATCAAAATAATCAATATTAATACCTCTAAAAATAACTAACAGTTTTTTCTTATCATTTAGATATTTAGAATAATTTTGTTTAATATGTGAAAATATAAAATTTGAGCCTGCAATTATTAAATCAGATCTTGTCATAACAGAATTATAGACTTTTTTTAGATTATTTTTAAAATTGTATGTCCCATGAAATGTTGTAACAAATTTTCTACCAGTTAGTTTCGTTGCTAATAAGCATGACCAAGCTGGAGCTCTACTCCTTGCATGAACTATAGAGATATTATTAATTAAAATTATACCAATTAAAATTATAGCATTTATTAAAATTAATAGTGGGTTTTTGCTATTTACTGGCAACCTAAACACTTTTACTTTTTTTTTATCTACAAATTTTAGTAATTCGCCACCACTTGTAACAATAAAAGATTTACAATTGTTTTCGGGCAAGTAATGAGCGATGTCAAAACAGCCTGTTTCAGCTCCCCCATAACCTAATTTTGGAATTACTTGTAAAACTTTTAAATCAGATGACATTTGATATGATTATATATTAAGAGACAAAACTTTTAAATGATTATGGCAAATTTCAGATTTCACCAAATATCAAATACAAAGAAAATTAGATATATTTCCAAAATTTTTAAAAATAGTTCTTTTATAATTTTTTTGCATGGCTTTATGTCAGATCTTGAAGGAAAAAAACCAAATGCTTTTTTGAAATTTGCTAAAAAAAATAAAGTAAGTTTTTTAGCGCTAGAATACTCTGGTCATGGGAAATCTTCTGGAAAATTTGTAAATGGAAATATTTCAAAATGGAGTAAAGAGACGTCAATTTTAATTAGAAAATACGTTAAAAAAAAAGAATTTGTGCTAATTGGTTCAAGTATGGGCGCATGGATTTCGCTCAATCAATTCAAAATTTTCAAAAAACAGATTAAAGGATTTTTAGGAATAGGGGCTGCTCCTGAATTTTTAGAAAATTTAATGTGGAAAAAATTTACTAAAAAAATGAAAGAAGAAACAATAAGTAAGGGTATTTATCAATTAAAACATGGCAATTATGAATATCCAATTACTCTACAATTAATAAAAGATGGAAGAAAAAACAAAGTCTTAAATAAAAAAATTAATTCAAATATTAAAGTAACAATGGTTCATGGTGAAAAAGATGAGGCAGTTCCTGTCTCATATTCAAGAAAAGTTTTAAGATTATTTCCAAAAGCTAAAAAAAAATTAAATATTGTAAAAAAAGGTGATCACAGTTTATCAAATAAAAAATGGTTAAATATAATTTTAAAAGAGCTTAAATTATTAATTTAGCTAACTTTTTTTATATCTTTTTTTAAAGTAATTGGATTTTTTAATTTATCCAACATTTCTTTAGGACACACCTGAACAAAATTATTTACTTCATCATCAAAGTTTTCAATTATTTTTTTCGATAATTGAGACTCAGTTTCTTTAAAGTGCTCACTGACTAAATTTTTTAAATATTCTTTCCAATAATCTGTCTCTACATTTTGCCAAACTACTGATTCTGGATTTACTTTCTTTTCAAATTGTTGAGATTTATCATATATAAAGGCCATTCCACCTGTCATACCAGCTGCAAAATTATCACCAACATCACCTAAAATTACTACAGTTCCACCAGTCATATATTCACATCCATTAGAATCGCATCCTTCAATTACTGTAACTGCACCAGAATTTCTAACTGAAAATCTTTCACCAGCTTGGCCAGCAGCAAAAAGTTTTCCTGAAGTAGCTCCGTAAAGAACAGTATTTCCTAAAATTGTATTCTCATTTGAAACTAAATTGCTCTCTTCAGGTAATTTTATTGAAATAGTAGCTCCTGACAAACCTTTACCAACATAATCATTTGCATCTCCCTTTAATACAAGTTTTAAGCCTTTAGAAGAAAATGCACCAAATGATTGACCTGCTGATCCTTTAAAATTTAAAACTAAAAAGTTTTCATCAAGTTTTTCATAGCCATATTTTTTATACAAATGATGAGAAATTCTAGTGCCTACTGCCCTATGAGTATTTTTTATTTGATATTCTTTCTCAATTTTTTCAGAATTATCTAAAGCTTGTTCAATTTCTGGCCAAATTTGTTGGTCAAGAGTATCTGGTACACTATTTATTTCTTGATCCTCACAATACCTTGGATTATTTCCAGTATCAGCTTGAACAAATAAAGGATTTAAATCTAAATCGTCTAAATTTGGAGAACCCTTACTAACCTGTTTTAACAAGTCTGTCCTACCAATCACTTCATTTAATGATTTAAAACCTAAATTTGCTAATATTTCTCTTACTTCACTGGCTATAAATGTAAACAAATTAACTACTTTTTCTGGAGTCCCAGTAAATTTTTCTCTGAGCTTTTCATCTTGAGTGCAAACGCCTACAGGACATGTATTTGAATGACACTGCCTTACCATTATACAACCCATTGCAACTAAAGCTGTAGTAGCAACACCATATTCTTCAGCACCCATCATTGCAGCTATCACCACATCTCTTCCAGTTTTAATTCCACCGTCTGTTCTTAATGTAACTTTATGTCTAAGATTATTTAAAGTTAATACTTGGTTTGCTTCCGTCAAACCCATTTCCCATGGTATTCCAACATACTTAACACTAGTCTGTGGTGTTGCTCCTGTTCCACCATTATGTCCAGAAATTAATATTATATCTGCTTTTGCTTTAGCTACACCAGCTGCAATTGTTCCTACTCCAGAGGAAGCAACAAGCTTAACTCCAATTCTTGCTTTAGGATTTATCTGTTTTAAATCATAAATTAGTTGTGCAAGATCTTCGATTGAATAAATATCATGATGTGGTGGTGGAGATATTAAAGTAACTCCAGGAGTTGAATGTCTAAGTTTAGCAATCTCCTCTGTAACTTTAAATCCCGGTAGCTGACCTCCCTCTCCAGGCTTAGCACCTTGTGCAATTTTAATTTCTATCTCATTACAATTATTAAGATAATTAACTGTAACTCCGAATCTTGCAGAAGCTATTTGTTTAACTCTTGAGTTTGCGCTGTCACCATTATCTAAAACTTTAAATCTACTTGCATCTTCACCGCCCTCTCCACTACATGAAGCACCTTTAATCCTATTCATACCAGTTGCCAAAGTTTCATGCGCCTCTTTTGATAAAGCTCCATGAGACATACTCCCACTTCCAAATCTTTTTAAAATATTTTCTATTGGCTCAACCTCAGAAATATCTATAGGCCCACTTAATTTTTTTTCTCTAAAATCAATTAAGTCTCTAAGATTAATAGGTGGTAAGCTGTATATTCCATCCACATATCTTTTATAGGCATCATAAGAATTAGATCCTACTGCACTTTGAAGTAAATGAATTAATTTTCCTTGATATTGATGAGTTTCACCATTTTTACGATATCTATATATACCGCCTATCGGCAATATGTTTTCAGAACTTTCAAATGCCTCTTTATGTATTTCTCTAATTTTTTTCTCTATACCCGTAAGTCCAATACCTGAAATTTTAGAGACAACTCCTGGAAAATAATCTGCAACAATTGTTCTACTTAAACCTACGGTTTCAAAGTTGCATCCACCTCTATAAGAACTTAGAACTGAAATACCCATCTTAGACATGATCTTTAGTAAACCTGCGTTTACTGATTTTATGTATCTCTCTATACATTCATCAAAGCTAAATTGACCAAATAATTTCTTTTCATGACGCTGAAATAAACTATCAAATGCTAAGTATGGATTTACAGTAGTTGCTCCAACTCCTATTAAGGTTGCAAAAGAGTGTGTATCTAAAGCCTCTCCAGATTGAACATTTATTGATACATATCCTCTTAGTTTTTTTTCAATAAGGAATGAATTAATTGATCCAACTGCTAAAAGCATTGGTATTGGAAATTTTAAGCTAGAAAGCTCTTTGTCACTTAAAATCAATTGAGTAACTCCCTGTCTTACTGCAATTTCAGCTTCTTTTTGAATTTTTTTAATTGAATCAAATAAAGTTTCTTCCTCAGAAAAAGTACAATCAATTATAGATGAATTGTTACCAAAAAAATTTATAAATTTTTCAAACTGAGAATTTGATAATATTGGACTATTTAAAACATAAATATTTTGCTTTGTTAAATTATCAAAATTTAAAATATTTCCAAGATTTCCAAATCTTGTTTTCAAACTCATAACCTTGTTTTCTCTTAAAGAGTCTATTGGTGGGTTTGTGACTTGACTAAAATTTTGTCTAAAAAAATGATACAACGGTCTATACCTATCTGACAAAACAGCCAATGGTGTATCGTCCCCCATAGATCCAGTTGCTTCTTTAGCATCTTCTGCCATAGGATGCAGTATGAGCTCAAGATCTTCTAGACTTATTCCAAAAGTATATTGCCTTCTTCTTAAATCATCTCCTGAAAAAGAATTTTTTTCATCTAAAATAGTTAACTTATCATCTAGGTCAATAATTTGTGAATTAAAGTGTTTATACTCTTTGGCTAAATAATCTTTTATTTGCTTGTTTGTAAATACTTTACCTTTTTCTATTCTAACTCCAATTATTTCCCCAGGACCCAATCTTCCCTTTGACAAAATTCTTTTTTCATTTAATTCAATCATTCCTGTTTCAGAACCTGCAAATAATAATTTGTCTTTTGTAATTGCATATCTTAAAGGTCTTAATCCATTTCTATCATTTGCAGCTATAACCCACTCATTATCAGTTCCAGCAATTGCAGCTGGTCCATCCCATGGCTCCATAGTACTGTTCAAAAAATTAAATAATTGTTGGTGATCTTTTGGTAGAGTTTTATTTTTTTTAGACCATGCGTCTGGAACTAACATAAGCTTCGCCAAAGGCGCAGTCTGACCAGATATATTTAATAATTCAAAAACATTGTCTAATGCAGCAGAGTCTGATGCTCCCTGTTGTATAACAGGTTTTAAGTTCTCAACATCGTCAAAAAGGGGGCTGTTCATCTCTTGTTCATGAACTTTCATCCAATTTTTATTTCCTCTATAAGTATTAATTTCTCCATTATGCGCTATAGCTCTAAAGGGTTGAGCTAAATTCCAGCTAGGCGCTGTATTTGTTGAAAATCTTTGATGAAAAATAGCAAACCTTGAAACAAATCTCTTATCTTTTAAATCAAGGTAGAAATCTGAGATAGCTTCAGCTAAAAACATCCCCTTGTAAATGATAGATTTAGAACTCAATGAACAAACATAAAAATTGTTTAAAGATTTTTTAAAAGCTTCGTTTTCTATCTTTCTTCTAGTTTCATAAATTTTTCTTTCTAAATCTTTATTTGTTAATTCTGGATTATAAGATTTAAACAATACTTGGATAATTTCAGGCATTGTTTGGAATGCCTTTTCTCCTAAAACTTTTGGATTAACTGGAACTTGTCTCCAACCGTAAATACTAAAATCATTTTTTGTTAATTCACTTTCTACAATAGTTTTGCAACTTTCTTGCGCTGCGTAATCATTCCGAGGCAGAAATATCATACCCACACATATTTCGGAGTTGTCATGTGTGTGTCCTGTCACTTCTATCTTCTCAATGAAGAAATCTTTTGGTATTTCAACATGAATTCCAGCTCCATCACCAGTTTTCCCATCGGCATCTACAGCACCTCTATGCCAAACAGCTTTTAACGCTTCAATACCATACTCTACAACTTTACGAGATTTTTTACCTTCAGTTGATGCAATTATACCAACTCCACAAGCATCATGCTCCATGTCTTCTAAATAGACATTATTTTCTTTTAAAAGGTGAAGGTTTTTTTTATAATTTTCCATTAAGCCACTCTTTTTTCCACTTTAGATTTACTCTCTAGATAAGTTTTAATTGAAGCTGCTGCATCTCTTCCGTCTTTTATCGCCCAAACAACTAATGAAGCTCCTCTAACTATATCACCAGCAGCAAACACCCCTTTTATATTTGTTTCCATAGTATCAAAATCTGTTTTAATAGTTCCCCACTTTGTTACTTGTAATTCATTACTATCGAATAAATTTGGTAAATCCTCAGGATCAAAACCTAGTGCTTTGATAACCATATCTGCTTTTGTTTCGTAACTTGAGCCTTCTTGTACTTGTGGCTTTTTTCTTCCTGTCTCGTCTGGGTTACCTAATTTAATTTGATCTACAATTATTTTTTCTACTTTATTTGTACCTTTAAATTCTTTAGGACTTGATAACCAAACAAACTCAACACCTTCCTCTTCTGCATTTGCAACTTCTCTAGCAGATCCTGGCATATTTTCTTTATCTCTTCTATACAAACATTTAACAGATTTTGCCTTCTGCCTTATAGAAGTTCTTACACAATCCATTGCTGTATCACCTCCACCGATTACAACAATATCTTTACCTTCTGCATTTAAAATTCCTTTATCAAACAACTCAACATCATCTCCTAGACCTTTTTTATTAGATGCTGTTAAAAAATCCATTGCAGGAAAAATATTATCAAGATCATTACCAGGTAAGTTTACTTCTCTTGCTTTATAAACTCCTGTTGCAATTAAAATTGCATCGTGTTTTTTTCTCAATTGGTCTAAGCTTGCATCCTTACCAACTTCAAAATTTTGAACAAATTCAATTCCTCCATCCTTTAAGAGTTTTGTTCTTCGCTCTACAACTTCTTTTTCTAATTTAAAATTTGGAATTCCATAAATTAATAATCCTCCTGCTCTATCATATCTATCGTAGACAGTAATTTTATACCCATTTTTTCTTAATTGTTCTGCAGCAGCTAATCCAGCAGGACCTGCTCCTATAATTCCTACGCTTTGATTTTTTTCATTAGTTACCTTAATTGGTTTAACCCAGCCCTGAGCCCAAGCATTATCTGTAATATATTTTTCTACTGATCCAATAGTTACTGTTCCATGACCAGACTGTTCAATTACACAATTTCCCTCGCATAATCTATCTTGGGGGCAAATTCGGCCACACACTTCAGGCATATTGTTTGTGCTTTGGGATAATTCATACGCCTCTTTTAATCTTCCCTCAGCTGTCAGTTTAAGCCAATCTGGAATGTTGTTACTTAAAGGACAATGAACTTGGCAAAAAGGTACTCCGCATTGCGAACATCTACTTGACTGTTCTTTGGCTTTTTCATTGATATACTCGTCATAAATTTCGTTAAAATCTTTCTTTCTTGTATCAACTTCTCTTTTAGGTGGAGTTTGTTGACCTATTTTAACAAATTTTAGCATTTTATCTGGCATAATATTATTTAATTTTAGGCAAAATATACCTTGATTTATGTATATAAAGTATAAAATAGGTCATATATGTTGACCTTAAATTTTAAATTATTACCGCTAATAAACAAGTTTTTAATTATTGCATAGCTATTATGCTTAAATCGAATTGTTTTAAATAAATACTTTATAAGTTACGAAGAAATAATGTTTCAAAATATTATAGAAATTTTAATTCTCTCTGCAATTCAAGGAATATCTGAATTTCTGCCTATAAGCTCCTCTGCTCATTTAATTTTGGTCTCTACATTATATGAATTTAAGTCCGGGTCTCTTTTAATCGATATAAGTCTTCATTTAGGATCTCTAATGGCAATAATTTATTTTTTTAGAAATGAACTATTGGATTCTAGAAAAAATAAAAGACTTATAAGTTTAATTATACTCGGATCTATTCCTTTAATAATTGTTGGCTATTTACTTTATAATACAGGTTTAATTTATCAGTTAAGAAACATAGAAATTATAGCATGGACTACATTAATATTTGCAATTATTTTATACATTTCAGACAAAAATCGATTTGATAAAAAAATTTCTTCAAATTTAAATTTTCAATCAATAATATTTATAGGTATTTTCCAAATTTTCTCTCTTGTACCTGGAGTGAGTAGAGCAGGAATTACTATAACAGCTGCGAGAATTTTAAAATTTAATAGAGTAGATTCAAGTAAGATATCTTTTTTACTTTCGATCCCAGCATTGGCTGGAGCTAGTGTCTTGAGCTTAAAAGATGTTTTCGAGCAATCAATTGAATTTAACTACTTGATAGTTATTGCAATTATATCTTCTTTTATTTTTTCTTTTCTGACAGTGAAATTCTTTTTAATTTATATAAATAAATTTTCAATGAATGCGTTTGTAATTTATAGAATAATAATTGCTTTGATTTTATTTAGTTTAATTTATTAAATATATTTTTTTTTAACTAAAGGTAACAATTGAGATAAAAGAACTCCACATAGAATAAAGAAACATCCAAGCAGATTATTAACATCTAGAATTTGATTTAAAATAATCCAAGCAGCTATCGTAGCAAATACTCCTTCAAGTGAAAATATAATGGCTGCAGGTGCTGGAGTAATATTGCGCTGTGCATAAATTTGTAATACAAATGCAAATCCACCAGATAATATACCTGCATATAAAATTGAATAAATTTCCATTAAAATATTGCTGAAAATAAATTCTTCATAAATAATTCCAATTATAAATGAAAAAATAGCCACAATTAAAGTCTGCGCAGCTCCTAGGGTAAGTGGAAGATTGTATTTAGTTATAATGATCCCAGTAAAAATGATATGAGTGCTCCAAAATAAAGCTCCAAGAACAACCAAAGTATCTCCTAATCTTACTGTTGCATCATGAAAATTTGTTAATAAATATCCTCCAATTAAACATAGAACTACAGAAGGCCATACACTCCAATGCATTGATTTTTTAACAAACATAAAAATGATAATCGGTACCATTGGCACATAAAAAATTGTAAAAAAAGCAGCATTTGCAACATCTGTATAAAGCAAAGCAACTTGTTGTAGTGCTGAGCCTAAAAATAAAGAAATTCCAATTAATAATGAATAAATTATGAAAGTTTTTTTATCTAATTTAAATTCTGATTTAAAATGTTTTAATTCAAATAAAATCATAAGTGGAATTATGGCTAGAAAACCAACAAAAAACCTCACAGCATTAAATGTAAAAGGGCCAATATTATCCATGCCCGTATCTTGGGCAATAAAAGTTGTCCCCCAAATAAAAGTGCACAATAAGGCACTTAATAATGATATGGATTTACTCATTTTTAATTAGACAGCTAGTTTATAAGCAAAATTTTTGCCTAAATTTTCTTTTAGATCATTATTAAACCTAGCTGCTTCTGCACCATCAATAATTCTGTGATCATATGATAAAGAAATTGGAAGCATAGTCCTAGTTTGAAACTTTCCATTTATAAAAATTTGTTTTTTTTCTGATCTTCCTACTCCTAATATAGCAACTTCAGGATAATTAATTATAGGAGTGAAAAATGAACCTCCTATACCACCTAAACTCGTAATCGTCATCGAGCCACCAAACAATTCTTTTTTATCAATTTTTAAATTTCTACAAAGTTCGCTTACCTCTTTTAATTCTTTGCTTATCAGAGAAATTTTTTTGTTATTTGCATTTCTTATTTTTGGAACCATTAATCCATTTGGCGTATCAACTGCTATCCCAATATGGTAATATTTTTTTAAAGTCATTTTTCCAGTCTCAATTTCATCGATAGAAGAATTAAAACTAGGAAATTTCTTAAGAGATGCAACTAAAGCCTTTATTATAAATGCTAGAGGTGTAATTTTAATTTTTTCTCCAGTATACATATCTGTTAATGAACTTCTAAAACTTTCGATCTCCGTTATGTCAGCTTCATCGTGATTTGTAACATGAGGAATTGTTGTCCATGAATTTGTAAGATATTTAGATGATAATTTTTTTACTCTTGGTATGTCTTTAATTTCTATTTCACCAAAATCAGAATGTTCAAATTCGTTTTTAATTTTATCTGGTTTACTATCTTTTACTACAACGTTGTTTTTTGAATTAGATGAAACAAATTTTTTAATATCATCTTCAACAACTCTGCCATCTTTCTGACTTCCCACTACTTGATTAATATCTACACCAAGTTCTCTAGCAAATTTTCTAGCTTTTGGACTTGCAGACGAAATGTCTGAAATATTATTTTTAGAAAATGTTTTTTCTTGGATTTCAGGTTTTATTACCTCAGTTTTTTTTAACTCTTTTTCAATTTCTGGTTTCTCTTTAATCTCTTCCTTTTTAACTTCAGAGGTACTATCTATAGTTAAAATTAAGTCGCCCTCAGAAACTTTGTCTCCTACTTTTATTTTTAAATTTTTAATTTTACCTTCTAAATTTGATGGTATTTCTACGCTAGATTTATCACTTTCAATTGTTATTAGGGCATCATTTTTTTTAATTGATTGACCTTTGGTAACTAATACCTCAATAACCTCAACATCTTTAAAATCTCCAATATTAGGTACTTTAATCTCAGTTTCTGACATTATAATTTTGTTGGCATTGGTTTGTTGGTATCAATATTATACTTCTTCATTGCATCTTTTGCATGTTTGGAAGTAATAAGCTGTTCTTTTGCTAAAATACTTAAACCATAAGCAACCAAATGTTCTTTATCTACCTCAAAAAATTTTCTTAAATTTTTTCTTGTATCACTTCTTCCAAAACCATCTGCTCCCAATGAATAAAAGCTTTTATTAGTATAAGGTCTGATTTGATCTGAATTCATTCTCATATAATCAGATGCAGCCATAATTGGGCCCTCTGTTTGGCCCAGGCATTGCTCAACATAAGATTTTTTAGGTTCTTTATCAGGATTCAAAAGATTAAATCTTTCTACCTCCATTCCATCTTTTCTTAATTCATTAAAACTTGTTACACTCCATATCTCACTGTCAATTTGATAATCATTTTGTAAAATCTCTGCAGCAGACATCATTTCTCTTAAAATTGTTCCTGATCCTAAAAGTTGGATTTTAGTTTTTTTATATTTGTTAAATTCTTTTATTTTATACATGCCCTTTAAAATGCCTTCCTCACAATTTTTATCTTTTGGCATTTCTGGGTGTGAGTAATTTTCATTCATTGTAGTAATATAATAAAAAACATTCTCATTTTTCTCATGCATTCTTCTTAGGCCTTCTCGAAAAATCACAGCCAGTTCATAATGAAATGTAGGATCGTAAGTAACACAATTTGGAATAGTCGATGCGATCAAATGACTGTGCCCATCCTGGTGTTGTAAACCTTCTCCAGCTAATGTTGTCCTTCCAGCTGTTGCACCAACCAAAAATCCTCTGGCCTGACTATCCCCAGCTGCCCAAGCCAGATCTCCTACTCTTTGAAATCCAAACATTGAATAAAAAATATAAATAGGAATCATTTCAATATCATGATTGGTATACGCTGTGGCAGCAGCAATCCATGAAGACATCGCACCAGCTTCATTGATCCCTTCCTCTAAAACTTGACCTTTCTTATCTTCTCTATAAGAGCTTAATTGAGCTGCATCTTCAGGTTCATACTTTTGTCCTTCATGAGCATAAATTCCAATTTTTTGGAAAAAACCTTCCATACCAAAAGTTCTTGCTTCATCAGGAATAATAGGTACCAGTCTAGGAGATATATTTTTATCTCTTAATAAATTTGTCAACATCCTTACTAAGGCCATAGTGGTAGACATTTCTTTTTCACCAGTTGATACTTTCATGAAATCGAAAATATCTTTTGAAGGTGCTTTAATTGGTTTGGCGAAAGTCGTACGTTCGGGTAAATATCCACCTAATTTAATTCTTCTTTCTTTTATGTATTTTATTTCTGGAGATTTTTCGTCAGGCCTAAAATATTCAATATTTCTCACTTGTTCATCTGTTAAGGGAACATCAAATCGATCCCTATAATACATCAAATCATCAACATCTAATTTTTTAGTTTGATGAGTGGTATTTACACTTTCACCAGATTTTCCCATTCCATAACCTTTAATAGTTTTTGCAATTATCACTGTTGGACTACCCTGATGTTTTGTCGCTTTATCATATGCAGCAAAAACTTTGTGAGGATCATGACCACCTCTATTAAGTCTCCAAATATCTGTATCTGACATACTTGATACTAATTCTAGTGTTTCAGGGTATTTCCCAAAAAATTTTTCCCTTACATATGCTCCATCTCTAGCTTTCATTGCTTGATATTCACCATCGACTGTCTCATTCATAGCTTTCACTAAATAACCAGTTTTATCATTAGCTATCAATGAGTCCCAATATGTTCCCCAAATAACTTTTAACACATTCCAACCTGATCCTCTGAAACTTCCCTCAAGCTCTTGAATAATTTTTCCATTACCTCTTACTGGACCATCTAATCTTTGAAGATTACAATTAATTACAAATATTAAATTATCTAAATTTTCTCTCGCAGCTAGTCCAATAGCTCCCATTGACTCAGGTTCATCCATCTCGCCATCACCTAAAAAAGCCCACACCTTTCTTCCTTCATCTTTAATCAAACCTCTATTTATTAAATATTTCATGTATCTAGCTTGATAGATAGCAAGCATAGGGCCTAAGCCCATTGATACTGTAGGGAACTGCCAAAATTTTGGCATTAACCAAGGGTGTGGATATGACGATAAACCTCCAGGCTTTACCTCTTGTCTAAAACTATCTAATTGTTTTTCATTTAATCTGCCTTCTAAAAATGCCCTTGCATACATTCCTGGAGCACTATGCCCTTGGAAATAAATTAAATCTCCTCCAAATTTATTATTTTTTGCTCTCCAAAAATGGTTCATACCAACATCATATAATGTTGCAGCAGATGCAAATGTACCAATGTGTCCACCAAGCTCAGGATATTTTTTATTTGCACGAACTACCATTGCTGCTGCATTCCATCTAATTAAAGATCTAATTCTTCTTTCAATATTTTGATCACCATTAGACTTTACTTCGGCCTCAGGAGGTATTGTATTTATATATGGTGTATTTTGAGTATAAGGAATATTAGCTCCCTCACGATATGCTTTATTAATTAGTTCTTTAATTAAAAAGTGAGCTCTATGATTTCCATCTTTCGAAATTACAGCAGATAAAGACTCCAACCAATCTTGAGTTTCAAGTGGATCGATATCAGAACCATTAATGATTTGAATTGTAGATTGTTTTTTTTCTATTGCTGATTCAGAAGTATCTACTTTTTCCTCTTTTCTTTCAACAATTGCTTCTTCTGCCTGTTTAATTATATTTTCTGTATCTTTTGGAAGATCGCTGTCTGAAAATGTTTTTATTGATGATGTAAGATTAAGCAACAAATCTCCTTTGGAAACTTTATCACCAACTTTAACTGCTAAACTATCCACTTTTCCAGCAACTGTTGATGGAATTTCAACACTAGATTTATCACTTTCAATAGTGACTATTGGATCATTTTCTTTGATTTGGTCACCAGCCTTTACGAGTATCTCTATAACCTCAACATTTTCAAAGTCACCAATGTCAGGAACAAGTAATTTTTTGCTCATTATTTAAAATGTTTTATATACCCAAAAAAACATTAATAAATTTTATTTTTACCACATTAATAAGATTTTTTTAATTAATCTTGTGTTTTTATTGAGCAATAAATACTAAATAAATAAAACATTGGCTTTTTTGCTTATTTAGGTGAAATATAACATCATTTTAAATGTGCACAGAGTGCCGCATAAGCCCACTTCTCCTTTAAGTATATTTTTCAAAAAAAACTAAAAATAGAAAATATATGTTTTGGAAACTTTAATAAAAGTATTAGTGGGTTAAACCATTACTGATTTATTGATTTTTACGATTAGAAATTTTTTTTATTAAATTAAATTAATAAACTATAATGTTTTAAATTTAAAATTAATTAATAGCGTCTGTAGCTCAATTGGATAGAGCGCTTGGCTACGGACCAGGAGGTTCTGGGTTCAAATCCTAGCAGACGCACCAGAAAATTAAATTTTTGTAAGATTTTAAATGATAAAAAATTTTAAAATTTTTGTTCTCAATTTAAAAATTGATGAAAAAAGACGAGAAAATATAGTCAAAGAATTGAAAAAACAAAACATTTATAATTATGAAATAATAGAAGCAGTAGATGGAAATAAAATAAACTCAAAAGAAATTGATTTGTTAATATCAAAGAATAGTAAATTTATTAATCCAATAAATACTAATATGTCAAAATCTGAAATTGGATGTGCATTAAGTCATATAAAAATCTATAAAAAAATAATTAATCATGATTTAGATTTTGCTTTAATTTTAGAAGATGATGCAATTTTTACAAATAAATTTACAGAAGATTTAAAAAAATTTATTATTAAAAATCTAAAATATAAAAAACAGATTATGCTTCTAAGTGAATTATGGGAATTTTATAAAAAACCTTTAGATAAAAATAATAACTATGAAATTGTTGATGTAACTAATGCTTTTTTTACTCATTCATATTTTATAAATAGAGAAGCTGCTAAATCATTAGTTTCTTTTAATTATCCTATCAGAACAGTAGCAGATAATTTTGTTATTTTTAAAATCTATTGTGGAATTAAAATTACTGGATTGAGTCCTTTTATATTAAAACAAGAAAAAACTCACTTCAAATCTACTATATCTTTTGAAACTGATTTAAAGCAAATTTTCTTATTTAGAAGATTTGTTTATAAGTTTAAAAATAAAATTTTAAAAAAATTCAATAAATTTAAAAGTCATAAATTATAATTAATTATCAATTATTTATATTATCTAAAACAGGAAAAAATTTATACATATCTTAAAATTTTTATGTATTATTAAGTCTTATGATTAATTTTATATCTAAGTTGCCATTAAATAAATCTGTAGTTCTTTTTTTTATAAGTGTTTTTATTTTTTTAATAATTTTAACAATATTTTTATAAAACTATGAGTAATAACTTTGAGCAAATAAGTATCAAACCAGGATTTATGAAACACAATGGTGGTATTTTATTTAGATCAGTATCAGAGAATGAATATGAATTTAAATCCATTATCAATGAAAATCATTTGAATGCTGCTGGCATAACCCATGGAGGTTATTTATCTGCATTGATTGATGCAGGAGCAGGCACAGCCGCACACAGATCAGCTGAAAATGCACCCTGTGTAACCATATCTTTAGATATAAAATTCATTGGTGCTTCAAAAGTTGGGGATGAAATTATTGGACATACAAAAATTTTAAAAAAAACAAAGACACTCGTTTTTTTATTTTGTGAACTTAAGTGTAATGATAAAATAATTACTTCAGCATCTGGGGTATGGAAAATTTTAAAAATAAAGCCCTCTAATTTAGGACCTGGTGGGTAATTTACTCTTTTCTTTTTAAGTTTAAATAGCCAAATACTACTAACAACAATATTGCTATAGGATAAACAATATTTTTTGATGGTCTATCTGAATTTTCAATTTTAAATTCACTTATATAGTCTCCTATTTCAAAACCACTTTTTTTTGCTTCTCCGTTCCATTTCAAATTATCAACAAAAATTTTATCATTTTGTTTTAATAATGTAATTCCATAGTCCTCTAAAGTAAATTTATCCTCAAAAGTATTTTTTGATATCACAAATAACTTGTATCTTTCTCCATATAAACTAGGTCTTGTTATTTTAATTTGAATTTCTTTTTTTGATTCTAATTTTATTGAATTAATTTTAGTTATATCTTCATAATTATATTTTGGATAAAATTTATTTAAGACAAAGTCAGGTGATAACAAAGAAATAGAAATAACTAAAAAAATAATTATTTCATACCATTTAAGTTTATTAATAAACCAGCCTTGAGTAGCTGAGGTAAATACTAAAATCCCAATTAAAGAAGTTACAATTACAATCAATCCATGCCAAATATTTTCAATGCCAATAAGCAAAAGTTCATGATTAAATAAAAATACAATGGGCAAAATTCCTGTTCTTAAACTATACCAAAAAGCTTGCACTCCTGTTTTTAAAGGATCCCCGCCAGATATTCCTGCAGCTGCATAAGAGGCAAGTCCTACAGGCGGCGTTACATCAGCCATTAAACCAAAATAGAAGACAAATAAATGGACTGCAATTAACGGAAAAATAAAACCTGAGGCATTTCCAACATCTACTAAAACGGTCGCCATTAAAGAAGCAACAACAACATAATTTGCAGTTGTTGGTAAACCCATTCCTAAAAGTAAACATAGAATAATTGTTAAAAATAATAAAATAGTAACGTTGTCCTTAGCTATAGATTCTATAACTATTATTAAATTAGTGCTCAAACCAGTAGATCCAACCGCTCCGACTATAATTCCTGCAGTCGCAATTGCTATTCCAACAGCAACCATATTCAAAGCACCTTTTTCAAAACCAACTATTGTTTGATTAAACCATTCTTTAAGAGCATCTTTTTTAATTTCTTTTTTAAATAACAAACTTATTAGATTTACTAAAACCAAAGTAATTGTTGCATAAAAAATTGAATAAGAGGCGGTAAATCTTAAATAAACCAAAGTATAAATTAAAACAAAAATTGGTATTAAAAAATGTATACCAGATAGAAAAGTTTTTTTTAAATGAGGAACATCTGCGTCATCCATTCCCTTAAGATTTAATTTTAAAGCCTCTAAATGTGAAATATAGAATAATGCTATATAGGAAATGATAGCTGGTAAGAAAGCATGTTTAACTATTTCAAAGTAAGTTACACCAATGAAACTTGCCATTACGAATGCTGCTGCCCCCATGACAGGAGGCATGATCTGACCATTTACAGAAGAAGAAACCTCAATAGCTCCAGCTTTTTCTTTTGAAAAACCAGTTTTTTTCATAATTGGAATTGTAAATGTTCCAGTAGTAACTGTATTTGCAATTGAAGATCCCGAAATTAATCCAGTCATACCTGAGCCTAATATTGCTGCCTTTGCAGGTCCTCCTCTCATTTTTCCAACCATTGCAAAAGCAAGATCTAAAAAATATTTTCCACCACCAGCAGTTTCAAGCAAAGCACCAAATAAAACAAATAGGAAAATAAAATCTACTGATACCCCAATCGGAATTCCAAAAATTGCTTCTTGATCAAGCCACTGGAAGCCTACAAGTCTATTTAAAGACAAACCACCATGAGAAATTATTTCAGGCGCATACCTTCCAAAGTATGAAAACAATAGAAAACAACTAGCTATAATTACCAAAGGTAAACCAATTGCTCTTCTGGTGGCCTCTAAAAGAATTAAAATTCCACATCCTCCTAAAATCAATTCTAATGGAAAATTTAATGTTTCTGATATCTTCAGATTTAAAAGAACACCCCCTCTCTCAACCAACTGATCATAAAAAAAATAAATATAAAGACACGACATCGCTCCCATAAAACTGATCAAAACATCAAAAAACGAAATTTTCTTACCCTTTGAGATTGGGTAAATTAAAAAGGCTAAAGTTAAAGCAAAACCTAAATGAATTGCTCTTGCTGGTAATCCCTTAAACATTCCAAAATTTAGCATAAATGGAAATGGTGAAGCGTACCAAAGTTGAAATAATGACCAAATAATTGCTATTGCTGAAACAATTTTTAAATGAAAACCAGTAATATTTCTAGTTGGTGATAAGTCTTCGCTTATTTTATTTTTAATTTTACTGCTGATTGAGTCGCTCATTAAAATTATTCATACCATAAAAAAAAGGCCCGGTAAAAATTACCAGGCCTTTTTAATTAATAAAAATTGGATTACATTAATCCAGCTTCTTTATAGTATTTTATTGCACCTGGATGTAATGGAGCAGATAAACCATCTTTAATCATGTTTTTCTTTTCCAAGAAACCAAATGCTGGATGTTGTTTTTTGAAATCATCAAAATTTTCCATTACAGCTTTTGTAACTAAATAAACAAGCTCTTCAGAAACATCTGCAGAAGTAACAACAGTAGCTTTTACACCAAAAGTTGTAGCATCTTTTTTCTGACCTGTATAAGTTCCTTTAGGTATTACTGCCTGTGCATAATAATCTGCACCATCAATTAAACCTTGAACTTCAGATCCTGTTAAATTAATTGGAGATGCTTTAGCTGCACAAGTTGCTGCTTGTTCCATAGCACCATTTGGAAATCCAACTGAATAACCAAATGCATCTATTTTTCCGTCACATAGCGCTTTAACTTGTTCAGATGAAGTAAGTTCAGTTGTTGATTTAAAGAAACTATTATCAACACCCATCGCTTTCATCAATTCTTCCATAGTTCCTCTTTGACCTGAACCAGGATTACCGATGTTAACTACTTTTCCTTTTAATCCAGCAAAATCTTTGATTTTTGCTTTTTTTCTAGCCCAAATTTGAAAAGGCTCATTGTGAACTGAGAAAACTGCTCTTAAATTACTAAATTGTTTTCCTTCCCATTTACTAGATCCATTAACAGCATGATACTGCCAGTCTGATTGCGCTACACCAAATTGGAATTCTCCAGCTGCTATCTGACCAATATTGTAGTTAGATCCACCAGTGGATGGAGCAGTACATCTATAAGCTTTAGCTGTACCTTTTTTTCTACCATGTTCAGCACTAATTGCAGATTTGTGAAGCATTTTACATATAGCGTTCCCTGTTTGGAAATATACTCCTGTAGGTCCGCCAGTTCCTATCGTAAAGAACTCAGCTGATTTAGCAACAGTTGTCAAAGACAATGATGCGAATAAAATCAGTAAAGCACTTGATAGAGATGTGATTATTTTTTTCATTGTTTACCCCTCTATTTATATGTCGTTATTTTTATAAATTTATTCTAACAAAAAATAATCGTAGGTGTACAGAGTGATTTTTATAAGTTTTCTGACCAATTCTTTAGTTTATTAACACCTTCTACTACTTTTGGTGCAAACTTATTAATTAAATTCTCATCAATTTTTTTTGTTTCATCAATATTATTCATAAACTCTTGTCCATCAAAATCTGTAAAACTTAACCTTGCTAACATTTTATCTGGATTAAACCCAAAATCAGAACCTGGTAATAAAGCAACTCCAGTATTATTTAATATATCCTTACACATATCTGATGAAGTTTTAAATTTGTTATTTAAAAATTCTGGCATTAAATAAAATCCTCCATGGGGTTCATTAATCAATACCTTGTTTGATTTTAAATTTAAATAAACATATTTACCGACTGCACTTAAAATTTTTATTGATTTTAAAATATAATTTGAATGATCATTTTCGTAAGCTTTGATTGCTGCATACTGAACAGGTGCACTCACAGCAGAAAAAGTTTCACTAGCTAGTGTATTGATCATATTTTTTATATTATTCAATTCATCCGGAATTATAAAATAACCTAGTCTCCATCCTCCTGCACCACACCATTTACTAAGTCCAGTACTAATAATAGTTTTTTCAGGACAATAACTTGAGATGGATTTAAAATTTTTTGAAAATGTTAACTCAGAATATATTTCATCTGATAAAATTATAAGATTATATTTTTTGGCAATTTCTGAAATTTCTTCTAGTTTTTCACAAACCTGTCCAGATGGATTATTTGGTGAATTCAAAAATAGTAAATAATTTTTGTCTTTATCTTTTGAAACAATTTTCTCAATTTGTTCTCCAGTAGGAAACCAATTATTTTCTCTTTCTGTTTGAAGAATTTTAATTTTATTTCTCCCTAAAATAGCTTGTGGAGCATATGAAACCCAACTAGGTGCAGGCAATATTATTTCACCGTCAAAAATTATATGTAGCAAAAACATTAATTCTTTAGATCCAGGTCCAATTATTACATTGTGAGATTTGTAATTATAATTTTTCTTATTAGACGAATATTTTGCAACCGCTTCTCTTAATTCCTTAAGACCCTGCATGGGTAAATATTTATTCTGATAGGCATTATTTTTTAATTCTTCAACCACATCTTCGGGTATTCTAAATGGAGATTGTCCAAAACCAAATTTGAAAATTTTCTTACCCTGATCTTCTAATTTTTTTGAAGTTTCATTAATTAAAAGAGTAGAAGATGGCTTTAAATTTTTAACTAAGTTTTTTAACATTAAATTATATTATTATTATAGGATTAAACTTATTTATGATAATCTCACTAACATTTAAAAGAAAATGAGAACTTTTTGCCCTCCGATTCGGTCATGTTTTAGTCTATTTTTGTTCTTTAGCAGCAACAATATCTGGTAGGTAAAAAAAAAGAAATACTAAAGATAGAAATGACTAAAAAAAAAATTAATGCAGTTCTTGGTCCTACTAATACAGGTAAAACTCATCTGGCTATTGAAACGATGCTTTCATTTGAAAATGGTATGATTGGATTTCCTCTAAGATTATTAGCAAGAGAAGTTTATGATAAAATAATTAAAAAAATCAGTTTAGATAAGGTTGCATTAATAACTGGGGAAGAAAAAATAATCCCATCTAATGCCAAATATTTTTTGTGTACTGTTGAGTCAATGCCAATTGACAAAAATGTTGAGTTTGTTGGTGTAGATGAAATTCAAATGTGTGCTGATCATGAGAGAGGTCATATTTTTACAGATAGGCTTTTAAATATTAGAGGTGAGAAGCTAACGATGCTGATGGGTTCTAACACTATAAAAAATATAATATCTAAATTAGATGGTGACATTGAATTTATTAATCGAAACAGATTATCTAAACTTACTTATTCAGGTCATAAAAAAATATCAAGAATAGACAGAAAAACTGCTGTAATTGCATTTTCAGCGGAGGAAGTTTATGCCATAGCTGAGTTAATAAGAAGACAGAAGGGTGGTGCAGCTATTGTGATGGGGTCGCTAAGTCCAAAAACAAGAAATGCTCAAGTTGAACTATATCAATCTGGGGATGTTGATTTCTTAGTTGCAACAGATGCTATTGGAATGGGAATAAATATGGATTTAGATTATGTTTATTTTTCAAATATTAAGAAATTTGATGGAAAAAAATTAAGAAGATTAAATCTTGCTGAAATAGGCCAAATAGCAGGTAGAGCTGGTAGGTATCTTAATGATGGAAGTTTCGGTATTACTGGTGATTGTAAAGAAATATCTCCAGAAGAAGTAGAATTGTTAGAGAATCATAAATTTGAGGAAACTAGAACTCTTTTTTGGAGAAATTCAAACCTTAACTTTAATAATCCGAGTAGTTTAATCAAAAGTTTAGAAGAAAAACCTCAGGTAGAATGGCTAAGAAAAATTCATGAATGTGAGGATGAAAAAGCACTTAAATTCTTTTTAAAAGATCAAAGAATCTTAAATGCAGGATTTAATAAGAAAACTTTAATGCTTTTATGGGAGTGCTGTCAAATACCTGATTTTGTAAAAAAAACTTATGGAAATCATTTTGAAGTTATTGGAAATATATTTAAATTTTTAGTTAGTAAAAAAGGACTAATTTCCGAAGATTATATGAGATTACAGCTTATGAAACTTGATAAATTGGATGGAAATGTTGATTCTTTATCAAATAGAATTGCAAATGTTAGAACTTGGTCATATGTTTCAAATAAAAATAATTGGGTAGAAAATCAAAATTATTGGATAGAAAAAACTAAACACTTAGAAGACAAGCTTTCAGACAGATTACATGAAGAACTTACTAAAACTTTTATCGACAAAAGAGCAAGTGTGCTTGCTAGAGGTTTAAAACAAGATATGGAATTCAAAACTGAAATTTTACAAAACAACGAAGTCAAAATTGACGATCAATTCATTGGAAAGATAAAAGGACTTAAATTAGAACTAGATCTAAAAAAAGAAGCATTAGAAACTGATATTAAATCTTTAAAAAAAGCTGCCAGACAAACTATAGGTCCAGAATTAGAAAAACGTATTCAATCAATAATTGATACAGGATTGATAAATTTGAATGAAGATTTTAAAATTTACTGGAATGAATTCCCAATTGCAAAATTAACCACAGGTAATGACTATTTAAATCCCAATTTTGATTTAATCATTGATGATATTGTTGAACAAAACACTAAACAAAAATTAAATGAATATATTAAAAAATGGATACATGTAAAAATTAATAACGTGCTTAAAAGTTTAGTTGATTTAAAAAATATAAAAGAAAATAATTCATCGATTAAAGCATTAGCTTATCAGCTATATGAAAATAATGGTGTATTAAAAAGAGATCAAGTTTCTGAATATTTAAAAAATCTAGAACAAAATGAGAGAAAAATTCTTAGGGAACTAGGAGTTAAATTTGGAAGATACCATGTTTTTCTTTATGAATTAATTAAGCCTGAAGCAGTTTCTTTAAGAACATTATTATGGAAAAATTTTCATCAAAAATTTCATAATTTAAAACCACCAACATTTGGGTTAAATTTTTTAGATGATAAGGAAGAAAAAAATAAAAACTTTATGCTTTTGTGTGGATTTGAAAGATTTGATAATTTTTTTGTAAGAATTGATATTTTGGAAAGATTATTTGTATTAATAATAAATTCTAGTTCAAAAGAAAATTCTGAAATAAAAATAGTTCCAGAAATGTTAAATCTGTTAGGATGTAATAAAGATAATTTCAAAAAACTACTTCAAAAAATGAATTACAAAATATTTGAGAAAGAAAATGAAACTTTTTTTAAATACAGTCCTGCTAAAAAAATTACAAAAATTACAAAAAAGAAAGTCTCAAATGAAAATCCATTTAAAATATTAAAGAATTTAAATTTAAATTAAAAATGTTTTTTAAAAAGACAGAAATTAAAAATAATAATTTTCTAACAAAAATTTGTGCTTTATTAATTCATGCTGCTAAAATAGATGAAAACTATACTGAAAAAGAGGAAGAAATTATAAAAAAAACACTGAGTGAACTAGGTTTAGAAAAAGAAAATATTTCTAAAACAGTTGAAGAAGCAAAGATAATTGAAGAAAGCTCAAATCAAATATTAGAGTTTACTAGAGAAGCAAAAAATTTATCCAATCAAGATAAAACGAAAATTATAGAATCACTATGGTCAATTATTTATTCAAATGAGGAAGCGGATATATATGAAACAAATTTGATGAGAAGACTTGCGGGATTACTTTATATTGACAATAAAACTATGGGCGATATTAAAGAAAAAATTAAAAATCAGAATTCAAAATGACATACATTGTAAATGATAAGTGTATTAAGTGTAAGCACACAACTTGCGTAGATGTTTGTCCTGTTGATTGCTTTTATGAAGGGAAAAATATGCTTGTAATTAAACCGGATGAGTGTATAGATTGTGGCGTTTGCGAGCCAGAATGCCCAGTCGATGCCATAAAAGCTGACACCGAGCCTGGTAGTGAAAAATGGTTAGAGATCAATGCAAAGTATTCTGAAATCTGGCCGAATATAAGCGAGAAAAAAGATCCTCCATCGGATCATGAAAAATATACAAATGAAGAAAATAAATACGAAAAATATTTTAAAGAAAATCTTTAAAAGCAAAACAGATAAAAATTTGAAAAAAAAAGTTTCAAAAAAGAAAGTTTCAAAAAAGAAAGTTTTAAAAGCTAAAAAAACAGTAAAAGCTAAAAAAGCAAAAAAAATAATTTCAAAAAAAACAAAAAAAATTATAAAAAAAGTTTCTACTAAGCCAACTAAAACAAAAAAAACTAGTAAAATTGGAGAAGGATCAGCTGAGCACAAAACAGATAATTTAAGAATTTCAAAAACAAACGAAGTTAAGCCAGAAATTAAAAAAGTTAAAAAACAAGAAACTGAAAAAAGAGAATACAAAATTAAAGACCATGTTGTTTACCCAAAGCATGGAGTTGGCCAAATTACTGAATTTAAAAAAATCAACATTGGTGGCATTGATGTTGAAACATATGTTATTAAATTTGAAAAAGATAAAGCTAATGGAATGGTCCCTGTAAACAAGCAATCTCACTTGCGACCCTTAGCAACTATTAACCAAGTAAATAAATGCATTTCAATATTAAAAAGTAAACCCAAAATTAAAAGATCTATGTGGAGTCGAAGAGCACAAGAATATGAAGCCAAAATCTCCTCTGGAAAAATATACGAATTAGCTGAAGTTGTTAGAGATTTAAATAAAGGCGATGATCTTATGGTTGATCAATCTTACAGCGAAAGACAATTATTTGAAAAAGCTTATGAAAGAATTTTGTCTGAATTTCAGATTGTTTTAGATGCATCTTTAGAAGATACTCAGAAAAAATTGGATAAAGCATTAAAAAGAAACTTAGTTGGACAACCTAAGCCAGCGACAGTTGCAAAAGCTCCTTCTAGTGAACTGCCTGAAGACGAGCCAATTTCTGATAACGAGGAATCAATTGACGAATAAAAAAAAACGCTTCTCATACAAACTGTAATAAGAAGCGTTTTTTGTAAAGAATACTAAGTTACTATTTTCTTCTTCTTTTTTTTGCTTTTTTCTTAGCTTTTTTCTTAGCTTTTTTCTTAGTTTTCTTTGCCGCTTTTTTTCTTTTCTTAGGCATCTTTAGCTCCCTTTTTTAGTTAAACGAATCAAATTGATTCGCTGTTACCATATTTTTATTTTTTTCTATAAGTTATGTCAATTCTTTAATTAAAAGTTAAATTTTATAAAATTTTTTTTTAATTTTTTATTTTTATAAAACTTTTTTTTATTAATTTAGTTAATGTTTATGCGGTTAATAAACAATTTTATTTAAATAATTTAATAAAGATTTTCTAGCTGTTTTTTATATTTTTCTGTAACTTTTTTTCTTTTTACTTTCATTGTTGGTGTCATTAAACCATTTTCAATAGAAAAATTTTCATCTATTAATTGAATTCTTTTTATTTTTTCTAATAAAGATAATTTTTTATTTATTTTTTCAATTACTTTATAAATTTTTTTTTTTTCATTTAAAAAATCTTTATTAGGAACAATTAAAGCAACTAAATAATTTTTTTTATCACCATAAACCATACATTGATCTATCTCAGGCTCATTTGTAATCATATTTTCGATTTTAGCTGGTGAAATATTATCCCCTCCAGCACTTACTATGATATCTTTTTTTCTATCAGTAATTTTTAAATAACCATCATTTGGATCTATTTCTCCAATATCACCTGTATGAAGCCATCCATTTTTAATTACTTTTTCAGTTTCTTCTTTTTTGTTCCAATATCCTAGCATTACATTTTCACCTTTAACTAAAATTTCTCCATCTTCAGCAATTTTAACCTCATTCCCTTTAAATGGAGGTCCTACAGTTTCCACTTTTATTTTGTGTATAGGATTACAACTTACTACTGGTGATGTTTCTGTTAAACCATAACCTTGGAGGGTCGGTAATCCTATGGCGTTTAAAAATTCACCTATTTCTTTATCTAGAGCACCACCACCTGAAACGAAAGCTTGTAAATTTCCACCAAATTGTTTTTTTATTTTTTTTCTTACTAATTTTTCAACTATCAAATCAAGCAATTTTTCAGATAAAGTCATCTTTTGATTTAATAGTTTTTTTCTTCCCAAACGAATAGTTGCTTCAATTAATTTAGCTTTGAAACCTGTTTGTTTTTTTAAATTCATGTTTATTTTGTTGTAAAGGTTCTGATAGAACCTTGGAACAGCTGTCATAATTCTAGGTTTTGCTTCAGATATATTTTCTAGAAGTTTTTCAATTTTTTCAGCATAGAATACTTTGGCTCCTACTGCTATCTGCACAAATTGAAGACAATGCTCATAAGAGTGAGAAAGAGGAAGCCAAGTTAAAAATACTAGTTTTGAGTTAAATAATGGTTTTAGAATTTCTATCGATCCCTCAACATTATTCAAAATTCCACCATGACTTAAGATTACTCCCTTAGGATTCCCACCAGTTCCTGAAGTATAAATAATGCATGCTGGAGAATTTCTTTTTAATTTATTATTTTCAATTTTATCTTCTGCTAATAAATTATTTTTTGTTATAGAATTATAATCTAAATATTTTTCTTTGTTATTTATATGTAAGTTATTTATTACGTTATCTATTTGATCTAAAGTAACAACTTTATTTATAAAATCTTTTTCATTAATTAAGTTATGCAATTTTTTTAGCATTTCATTATTAGAAACAATAACTAAGCTAGGTTCACAATCTTCAATCAAATACTTATAATCATCTTCAATATATGTTGTATATGCTGGTACAGTAATTCCACCAGCTAACATTATAGCCAAATCAGACACAAACCACTCAGGTCTATTCTCTGAAACTAAAAGACATCTATCACCCTCTTTTATATTTTCTTTAATAACTTTTGATAATTTTAATATATTCTTTTCAGTTTGTTCCCATGTATATGATTTTTTATTACTTGGATTTAGCCATTCTAAAAAAATATCTTTTTTATTTTGTTTATTTGCTTGATTAACAAATAATTCGATCAAATTATTTAAATTATTTATATTCATAATTACATGGTGGGCGAAGAGAGAATCGAACTCTCACTTCTTACGAAACACGATTTTGAGTCGTGCGCGTCTACCAGTTCCGCCATTCGCCCTTTATATTCAATTAAATTATATTTAATAGTATAAGAACTAAATTTATATTAAAACCAAAAAATGTTTCAAAGACTTTACAAAAAATGTTTAGAATTAGCTGCACATAAAAGTTCGAATTTTTATTTGGGGCTTGTGTCTTTTATAGAAAGTTCTTTTTTTCCTATACCTCCAGATGCAATGATAATCCCAATGGTTATTGCTAAAAAAAAGAAATATTTGAAAATATTCTTAATAGCATCAATATTCTCAGTTCTTGGAGGTATCTTTGGATATTTGATAGGTTATTTATTTTTTGATTTAGCAATGTATGTAATCGAATTTTATGGGTATCAAGATAAAGTTGAAAATTTAAAATTCAGCATGTCCCAAGGTAGTGGATTCCTCGCATGGCTGAGTATTCTTTTTTTAGCTGGCTTTACACCATTACCTTATAAAGCCTTTACAATTTCAAGTGGCTTAATTGCTTTTAATCTTCCTATTTTTATAATTGTTAGCTTAATTTCAAGAAGCCTGAGATTTTTTATAGTTGCCTTTTTATCTTATAAATTTGGAGAATTATTTACAGAGTACATGGAAAAACATGGATCAAAATGGTTCACCATAATTGGAATTATTATAGTTATAATATTTATTATTATTTATTTATTTTTTAAATTTAATGGTTGAGATTAACAAAACAATTACCTTAAAATTAATTTTTTTAATCAGCATTATTGCTTTATCTTCGGCATTTTTTATTGAATATGTTTTAGGTCATCAACCTTGTAACTTATGTATTTTAGAGAGAATTCCATACTTAATGGCTATAATAATTATTGTACTAAATCATAAATTTGTTCATCTTGAAAAATATTTTATACTTTTGCTTATCTTAGTTTTTTTAGCTGCTACAATTTTATCTTTATATCATCTAGGTATTGAGCAAGGTTTCATTGAGGAATCGTTAGTTTGTGATTTAAAAAAAGGGTCAGATTTAGTATCTAAAGAGGACATATTAAAACAATTACAAGAAAAAAATATAAGCTGCAAAGATGTGACATTTAAAATTATGGGATTATCACTTACAAGTTATAATATTTTGATTTCTTTACTAATAACTATTAGTAGTGCAAAGACTTATTTAAACTATGACAAAAATAAATAAAAAAAGAGTTGAAGAATTCATAAGGGTTGACCACGCAGGTGAACGTGGAGCTGTTAAGATTTATGAAGGGCAATTGCTAGCTTTAAATACTTTTGTTAAAGATGAAAATCTTAAAAAAACTATTGAGGAAATGAAAGTTCATGAAAAACAACATTGTGAATTTTTTGAAAACGAAATTAAAAAAAGAAATATACAACCAACTAAATTTTTGCCTTTGTGGGATTTATTAGGTGTTGGACTAGGATTTGGATCAACTTTACTTGGAAAAAAAGCTGCAATGTTATGTACTGCTTCTGTTGAAGAAGTTATAGATGAACATTACTTAAATCAAATTAACCAGCTGGATAAGAGTGAGAAAGATTTAAAAAAAAAGATTACAAAATTTAGACAAGATGAAATAGACCATAAGGATATTGCATATGATGAAGGTGCAACAAAAAAAGGGGCCTATTTATTGCTAGATAAAATTATTAAAACTGGCTCTAGAATTGCAATAAATATCTCTGAGAAAATTTAAGCCTCTAACTCTACATCCCAATACAAATAATCCATCCAGCTTTTATGTAAAAAATTTGGTGGAAAATTTTTACCATTTTTGTGTAGATCCTCTGTTGATGGTCGAAAAGGGTACTGATGCAACTTCATCCCTGAGTGTTTTAATAGTTTTCCACCCTTTTTCACATTGCATGCAGAACAAGCTGTTACAACATTATCCCAATTTGTTTCGCCTCCTTTTGATCTGGGTAATAGATGATCAAAAGTTAACTCTTCATTGCTTCCACAATATTGACAGGAAAATTTATCTCTTAAGAACACGTTAAATCTAGTAAAACTTGGCTTGCTTTGAGGAACAATATAATCCTTTAATGCTATGACACTTGGTAATTTCATATTAAATGATGGACTTCTTATAGTTCTATCGTAATTACTAACAATAATAACTCGATCAAGAAAAACTGATTTAACAGTATCCTGCCATGACCATAAAGATAATGGATAATAACTCAAAGGTCTGTAGTCAGCATTAAGCACTAATGCTGGACACTTTTCTAATGAAACATTTTGTTCAATAAAATTATTCATTAATTTAATTTTAACTTAGTTAAACAAATTTATCAATAATAAGAGATGTTAAATTTTTTTTAAGATAAAATTTAAAGCTGTACTTGATGCTTCAATAGGAATATGATGATCACAATTTTTTATTAATAATGTATCAACTTTAACATTGTTTCTAATTAAAAAATCTTTTGCTTCTAGTAAATGTGTTGATGAGACAATTTGATCTGTTTCACCGTGTATAAGTAATGTTTCAGTATTATTTTTGATTCTGTTTTTCAAATCTTTTTGATTAATTATTTTTCCGGAAAAACCAACTATACATAAAAATTTTTCTTCAGATGTAAGACCAACATTTAAAGACATCATACATCCCTGACTGAATCCTGATAAAGAGATTTGATCATTTGATAACTTAAATTCTTGTTTTATTTCATCAATAAATTTTTTTAAAACTTCTTCAGCCTTAATTGATTGCTCTAATATGTAATCATTATCTTCTTTTGTTAAATCAAACCACTGATAACCAGAAGGATTTATAGCGCATGGCTCATGACCATTCGGACAAACAAAGACTGTATTAGGCATATGTCTTTTCCAGTTTAAAGAAAGCATGCTTATATCCTTTCCATCACCTCCATAACCATGAAGCAAAATAATTGCATTTTTGATTTCAATACCATTTTCTGGTTTAATAATTATTGAATCTAGGCAAAATGTCATAGTAGATAAATTATGTTTTTTGTGTCAAAACACAATCTAAAATAAAAAAAAATGATTTCAGGAATATTAGTAAAAGTTTTATCAATAGCTCTTTTGATAGCTGTTGGAGTAGTTTTAATCTTAGGTATCGGAACTCTTTTTAAGGGAGGAGAGACAAGTAAGAAATATTCAAATAAATTAATGCAGTTAAGAGTTATTTTACAGTTTATTGCTATTATTGCTTTAGTTGGCTTTGCTTATTTTTTTAAAAATTAGTTATATTTTTTTATCCAACTAACAAAATTTTTATCTTCAAAATCAATTGAACCCATAATTCTAGCAAATTCTTGGCCCTCTTTATTAATTATTATTGATGTAGGGACACCTCTTAAAGAAAACTTTTTTGCTAATGTAGTAGGTGGATCAAAATAAGGATCGAAGTTTTTAATGTTAAAATCTACAAAAAATTTATTAACTTTATCTAAAGTTTCTTTTCCAATATTAATTGGAAAAATTTTTATTTTATCCAATTCTGGATTAGCTTGGAGTTTATCTAAAGATGGCATTTCTTCTTTGCAAGGTTCGCACCAGACCGCCCAAAAATTCAATATCAAAAGATTACCCTTATATTCATTAATATTAATTTTTTGATCATTTTTGTCTAAAAAAATAACATTATCATATGTTTTTGGTATTTTATGAATTACAATATTTTTAATACCAGGTAGTTCTTCAGCTACAACATTTGTTATCAAAAAAATAAATATTATTAAAAATCTCATGTTAAAAAGGTATAATTAAATATCATGGCAAAAAATAAAAACAACCAAGCAATCTGGAATACACGGATAAAAAAAAATGCATCAAGTTTGTTTCAAAAAGTGGGTAATTCAATAGATATTGATAAAAGACTTTATAAAGAAGATATCCAGGGATCAATTGCTCATGTTGAAATGCTTTTTAAACAAAAAATAATTTCATTTAAAATAAAAAATAAAATTATTTATGGACTAATAAAAATTGATAAGGAAATCACAAAAAATAAATTTGAGTTTAATAAAAAATATGAAGATATTCATATGAATATCGAAAAGAGACTTTTTCAAATTATAGGTGAAGAAGCTGGCTACGTTCACACTGCAAGATCAAGAAATGATCAAGTAATTACAGATTTTAAAATTTGGATGAAAAATTCAACTAACGAAATAAATAATAATATTAATAAAGTTATTAAGAGTACGATCAAGTTAGCTGAAAAAAATGTTGAGACTATCATGCCTGGATTTACTCATCTTAAAAATGCTCAAGCTATTTCTTTTGCACATTATTTAATGTCTTATGTAGAAATGTTTAATAGAGACAAAAAGAGATTTTCTAATAATTTAAACAGTTTAAATGAAAATCCCCTAGGTGTTGCAGCTTTAGCAGGAACATCATTTAATATAGATAGAAATTATACAACCAAAAAACTTGGTTTTAAAATACCTACAAATAATTCTATTGATACAGTTTCGGATAGAGATTTTGTTTTAGATTTTTTATACGCCTCATCTGTGTGTGCTATGCATATTTCTAGAATTGCTGAAGAGTTAATTATTTGGAATTCTGATGGTTTCAACTTGATTAATTTATCTGATAAAGTTGTTACTGGATCATCAATAATGCCACAAAAGAAGAACCCTGATCTTTTAGAGTACTTGCGTGGTAAATCAGGAAGTGCTTATGGAAATTTATTTTCAATGCTTACAATTTTAAAAGGCTTACCATTGTCTTATTTTAAAGATTTGCAAGACGATAAGGAGATTGTTTTCAAATCTAACGACAATCTAAATAATTGTTTAAAAATTTTCGATGAAATACTTAAAAATTGTAATCCAAACAAGAGTAAAATGTTAGAACTTGCTAATTCTGGATACATTACATCAACTGATTTGGCTGACTATCTTGTAAAAAATCACTCCATGTCTTTTAGAAAAGCATATCAGAAAACTGCTGCTGTAGTTAATTTTGCTGAAAAAAGAAAAAAGAAATTAAATGAATTGACTTTAGAGGAATTAAAAAAAATTGAACCTAAACTTAAAGATGACGTATTAAAAGTATTTAATTTAAAAAATTCAATTAATTCAAAAAAATCTTATGGTGGAACTTCTTTTGATAATATTAAAAAAATGATAATGAAATATAAAAAAGAAAAATGATTAAAAAATTTACTATAATTATATTGTTATTTTGTGCAGTTATTTCTTGTGGAAAAAAAAGTGATCCTAAATATATAGATCCAGATAAAAAAGCAGAAATAAAAGAAGTTTCAATTAACATAGCTTAATGAAATACATAAATAAAACATTAACAATAGAAAAAATTAATCTCCAAAAAATTGCAAATAAATTTGGAACTCCATTTTATTCTTACTCCTATTCTAAATTAAAAGAAAATATTAATAATTTTAAAAAAAACTTTAGATCTTTTTCACCACTTATCTGCTTTGCAGTTAAATCCAATACAAATGTTAACATAATTAGAGAAATTAAAAAATTTGGATTTGGTGCTGATGTTGTTTCATTAGGAGAACTGATGATGGCACTAAAAGCAGGAATTAACCCAAACAAAATAGTATTTTCTGGTGTTGGCAAAACAACAAGTGAAATCAGCTTTGCTATTAATAAAAAAATTTTGCTAATTAACGCTGAGTCTTTAAGTGAAATTAAAGAGATAAATAGAATAGCAAAATCAAAAAATAAAAAAATAAAAATTGGTGTAAGACTAAACCCTAATACAGATGCAAAAACATTAAGTCAAATATCCACTGGGAAAAAAGAAAATAAATTTGGTGTAAATAAAAATACATTTTATGAAATTATAAATTATTGCAAAAATTCAAAAAATATTGATTTAAAATGTCTGAGCGTTCATATAGGTAGTCAAATTTTAGACCATAGACCATATGAAAAAATGCTTAAAGCAGTTAGCCAAATTCTCAATAAAACAAATCATAAATTTGAATTTATAGATTTAGGTGGAGGTATGGGCATTACTTACACTGATAAAAATAAAAAACTAAATTATAAAAAATACAACACAGCTATTCTTAAATTTTTAAGAAAACATAAAGTTAAAATTATATTTGAGCCAGGTAGATCAATTATTGGAGATACCGGGACGTTAGTGTCAAAAATAATTTATATAAAAGATAGCGGAAGTAAAAAATTTATAATTTTAGATGCAGCAATGAACGATTTAATGAGACCTGCTTTGTATGGTGCGTTTCATAAAACCTTGCCTGTTACAAAATCTAACAAAAAATCTAAAAAACCATATGAATTTGTAGGTCCTATTTGCGAAAGTACAGATAAATTTGTTACATTAAAAAAGTTTCAAGCGTTGAAAGAAAAAGATTTAATAGCAATATGCGATGTAGGAGCTTATGGAATGTCACTTAGCTCAAATTATAATTTAAGACTTAAACCAGTAGAATTATTAATAAAGGGATCAAAAATTAAAGTAATAAGAAAAAGACAAAAGCATAAAGATATAATTTAGCTTTTGACAAAAATGATAAGAAACTTTTTATTTTCAATATTATTTTTTACTGGAATCATTTTTATTTCGATAATTTTTTTACCATCATTTTTTTTGCCTAAACAGGTTGTTTTGATGGGAGGTAAATTAATGGGCCATTGGGCCGGTTTTTGTTTAAGGTTTGTTCTTTCAGTAAAAATTTCAATCAAAGGAAAAGAAAATATTATTAATAATGAAAAATTTTTTATAGCAGCATCTCATCAATCAATGTTTGAAACTTTTTATTTACAAACAATCTTTAACTCACCTGTATTTATTCTAAAAAAAGAATTATTGTTAATTCCAATATTTGGTTGGTATTTAAAAAAAATAGGATCAATTTCGATAAAAAGAAATAAAGTTACTAAAGATAACTTAGGTTTTTTTGATGATATTTCGAAAATGATGGCTACTTCTAATAGACCTTTAATTATTTTTCCTCAAGGAACTAGAGTTCTTCCAGATGAAAGACCATCTTTCAAAAAAGGTGCTTCGAGAATTTATGAAGAGCTAAATCTTGCTTGTCAGCCAGTTGCAATTAACTCTGGATATGTGTGGCCTAAAAAAGGTGAAAAAAAATCTAATAGAACTATTACAATCTCTATTCTAGAACCAATTCCTTCTGGGTTAACAAAAGAAAATTTTATTCAAATTCTCGAAAAAAATATTTATTCAGAGTTAGACTTAATTAATTAGCCCTTCATAGGCATAACAACAAAAATACTATCGAAATCACCTGGATCTTTTATCAGTGCTGGTGAACCAGTATCATTAAAGAAAATTTCAACTCTATCTCCATCTAGTTGTGAAGCAACATCTATTAAATATCTAGAATTAAAACTTATCTCTAAATCATGATCAAACTTCACAGTTAAAGTTTCTTTACCATCGCCACTGTTAGTATTATTTACCGAAAGATCTAAAGTATCTTTAGATAAATTAAATTTCACACCATCTTTTTTATCTAATGAAACAGATGCTACTCTATCAACAGAATTTAAAAATAATTTTAAATCTATTTCTAACTTTTTTTGATTATTTTTAGGTATAACTTGAATATAGTTAGGAAATTTTCCATCAATAAGTTTTGAAATTAAAATACTATTATTTAATTCAAATTTAATTTTTGATTTCACATTTGAAACTTTTACATCTCCATCATAACTGTCTAATAAAGAACAAAGCTGAAAAATTGTTTTTTTAGGTAAAATTATTGGATCAAAATCAATTTTTTCCTCTAATCTAATTTTTGAAATAGACATTCGATGACTATCAGTTGCAACTGCAGTTAAATAATTTTTATCCTCAACTTCCGTTTGATGAAAATAAATACCGCTTAAATAATGCCTTGTTTCATCATTTGAAACTGAAAATTTACACTTATTTAGTAATTTCAAAAGTTGTTTTGATTTAATTATAAATTCATTTTGATTAAAATTTTCATCTGTCAGTGGAAACTCTGTTGCACTTATACAATTCAAATTAAAAATAGATTTTTCAGACTCTACTTGTAATTTACTTATATCTGTTAAAGAAAGATTTATTTTTTTTCCTGAGTTAAACTTTCTTATAATATCATACATGATTGAGGAAGTTGTGGTTGTTTTGCCCTCCTCTAAAATTTCTACATTGTTTAACTGATGTATAAATATTAAATCTAGATCAGTTGCAGTAATAGTAAGTTTTGAATTACTTGCATCTAAGAGAATATTTGAAAGAATTGGTAGTGTACTTCTTTTTTCAATAACGCCTTGGCAATAATTTAATGCTTGCTGAAGGTCTTGTTGATTGACGTTAAATTTCATTTTCTTTATTATTATATAAAATCTGGTTTTTTAATTTATTTATATTATCAACCATCTCAGGATTTTTTTCTTTTATCTTTTCAATAGTTTTTACTGAATGAATTATTGTTGTATGGTCTCGGTTAGAAAATTCTCTTCCAATTTCAGGTAATGATTTAGAGGTCAAAATTTTAGTTAAATAAATTGCTGTTTGCCTAGGTCTTACTAAATATCTTGATCTTCTAGATGATAACATTTCATTTTTGCTGATTTTGAAAAACTTACAAACAATTGTCTGAATTAGATCTATTGTAACCTTATTTTCTGCTAAATTTAATAAATCCTTTAAAACCACTTTGGTTTCAGTAAGATTTGGGGCTTTGTTGTAAATTCTTGAAAATGAAACAACTCTGTTTATTGCACCAACTAATTCCCTTACACTTCCAGTTATTTCATTACTTATAAAATCTTGAATTTCTCTAGAAACTTGTAATTGTTCGGAATAAAAAACATTTAATTCTTCAGTTTTTTTTTCAACTATTTTTTTTCTTAGCTCAAGATCTGGCTTTTGAATATCAACAACTAATCCGCCAGAAAATCTTGATTTAATTCTTTCTTGAATTCTCGATAATTTATTTGGTGATCTATCAGCTGATACAATTATTTGAGATCCTTTATCAAGTAATGCATTAAATGTATGAAAGAACTCCTCTTGCATAGCTTCTTTTCCACTTATAAACTGGATATCATCGATTAATAAAATATCTGTGTTTCTAAAATATTCTTTAAACTTAACCATGTCGTTTGATTTAATCGATTTTACAAACTGATACATAAAACGTTCAGCAGAAATAAACATTACTTTATTATTTTTTTTAAGCTCTAAACCTATTGAATTTAATAAGTGAGTTTTTCCCATTCCAACACCACCATAAATATAAAGAGGATTATAATGAGATATATTTTCTGAAACTTTTAAAGAAGCTTCGTAAGCTAATTTGTTACTTGAACCTGTTATAAAATTATCAAATCTTTTATTTGGATCAATTCGATTATATTGAAGGTAAGAGTCTTTTATAAATGAAACATTTTCATTAGTATTATTCTCATTAATATTATTTTCCTTCAAAGTTATATTTTGGGCTTTTTCAACTATTTTAAACTCAATTCTAATAATATCTTTTTTATATACTTTAATTATCTGTAATATTTGGTCTAAATATCTTGATGTAATCCAATCTCTAATAAATCTTGTTGGAACTGATAACAATAAGTAATTATTGAATTCCTCTACAAAAGAAATCTTTTTTAACCAGCTCTCATAAACTTCTAAGCCAAGTTTATTTTTCATTTCATTCTGCACTTGCTTCCATTCAAAGCCTTCAGATGAAAAGTTGTTAATATTTTTTGTATTTGTTAATTTGTTCATAACTTTAGGGGGAAACTCAGTTAGAACTATTTAAAAAAATTTGCAACAAGTTAATAAAGAAATTTAAAAAAAAATAAAATCTATGATTGTGATTTATATTTTAAAAAAATAATTCTAAATTAAACTTTAATTTAAAATTATAAATTGAATCAAATATAGATTGAATCAATAAATTAATTGAATTAAAATTAAATCAAATACAGATTGAATGACGACAATCCAAATATTTACTAAATCTAAATATAGTAACTTAATACAAAACTTAAATACATAATGTGGATATCAGGAGTTGTTTAAAAATTTAAACTAACGTTTAGATTGCAGCAATTTTTTTTGTTATTCTAGAAACATTTCTAGATGCATTTTGTTTTTTTATTATTCCTGTTTTTGCAATTTTCATCAACTCAGAGTTTAACTTTGGTAAAAATTTCAGAGCTTCATCTTTCTTTTTACCATCAATTAGAAGGTGCATTTTCTTAAGAGCGTTTCTAAACCTGCTCTTTCTTGCTTTATTTACAGCTGTTTGTTTAGAAATTCTTCTAATTCTCTTAATTGCTGATTTTGTGTTTGCCATCTGCGCAGGGGTATAGCTTGAGAATTTATAGTGGTCAACTAAATATTTAACTATTTTTGACAAGAAACACAAAAAAAAGTTGACCTATTTGATGTTATCTTTTTTTTTATAATGCCTTTGCACCTCGTGCGCTTACAATCAGCTCCGTCTTGCTGATAAACTTGAAACTCCTTTTGGAAGGTACCTTTGTTACCTGAAATATCTTTAAAATCTCTTATACTTGAACCTCCCTTATTAATTGCCTGTTGAAGTATTTTTCTAGAATTTAAAATAATATTTAAACATTCATTTTTATTAAGTCTTTTTGCTTTTTTAAATGGATTTATTTTACTAGCGAAAAGAATTTCACTTGCATAAATATTACCTATTCCAGAAACAAATCTCTGATCAAGTAAGAAACTTTTTATATCCTTATTTTTTTTCTTAAAATAATTAACTACATAATTTAAGTTAAAATTATCACTGAATGGTTCAGGTCCCATTGATTTAAATCTTCTCTGTAAATCTTGATAATTTTTAATTATTTCAAAAAATCCAAAGCGTCTTGGATCATTATAAATTACTTTCAAGCTATCAAATACAAACTCTGCATGATTGTGTTTTTTAGGTAAAAAAGGTGAATGATAAAAACTAGTATTTGTAAATTTTAGAGGCTTTTTCTTATCAAGAATATGAATTGTTCCTGACATTCCTAAATGGATTAAACAATAATCTTCATCTTGAAAATGGATAATCAAATATTTAGAAAATCTACTAACCTCAATTATTTTTTTATTTTTAAGAAAACTTTCAAAATCACTTGGTATTTTAAACCTTAAATTTCTATTTCTAATTATTACTTTTATTATGCTTTTTTTTTTGATCTTTTTATGAAGGGATTGTCTAACAATTTCTACTTCTGGTAATTCTGGCATTTGATACTATATTCAATATATATTTTTTTATGCAACAAAATCTTCAAAATAAAAAAGGACTTGTAGAAAATGTATTTAATCAGGTCTACAACAAATATGACTTGATGAATGACTTTATGTCTATGGGTGTACATAGATATTGGAAAAAAAGTTTAATCAATATGATGAATCCGAGAGTTAGTAGAAAATTAATAGATGTTGCGTGTGGGACGGGGGATGTTGGAAAGTTATTTTTAGATAGCACAAATAAAGAGGCTGATATTACTTGTGTAGACCCTAATAAAGGAATGGTTAGTCAAGGAAAGCAAAAATTATCTAATTACAAAAATATAAAATGGGTTATTTCTCCAGCAGAAAAATTACCAATAACAGACAATTCATTTGATTATTACACTATTAGCTTTGGGCTAAGAAATACAAAAAATTTAAATCAAGCACTTTCAGAAGCCTATAGAGTTTTAAAGCCTGGCGGACGCTATCTATGTCTGGAATTTTCTAAGATTCAAAATTCAAATCTTGATTTTGTATATAAAAACTATTCAAAACTCATTCCTATTATTGGTCAGTTTATAGTTGGAGAAAAAGAACCTTACGAATACTTAATCAAAAGTATTGAACAATTTATTAATCAAGATGAATTAATAGAGTTGATGGAAAAAAATAATTTTCATAAATGTGCTTATAGAAATCTTTCTGGTGGTATTGTTTCAATTCATAGTGGTTGGAAAATTTAATGATTAAAAAACTTATTACTTTATTTAAATTAGGAAGAAAAATTGCAAAATCAGATATTTTAAAAATTGCATCAAAATTTAAAAAACCTCCTTTAGCTGTAACAATATTGTTCCAAATTTTATCTATTTCATTTGAAAAAAAGGAACAAAATAATTTAATTGAGGATGATGGTGAAAGACTATCTAGGTCATTAGAGTCTATGGGAACAACTTTCATCAAACTTGGGCAATTTCTTGCTACTAGACCAGATATAATCGGAGAAGAATTATCTTTAAAGCTAGAAAAACTTCAAGATCGATTACCCCCTTTTTCAATTCATGAAGCAAAAGAAATTATTAAAGAAGATCTTGGAGTTGATGCATTTAATTCAATAATTGATTTAAGTGAACCAGTTGCTGCTGCATCAATTGCACAAGTTCATAAAGCAAAAATAAATGACAATGGAACAATTAAAGATGTAGCAATAAAAATCTTAAGACCAAATATAAAAAAAATATTCGATGAAGAAATAGATGCAATGATGTTATTTGCATTTATTATTGAGTCATTTGTAAAAAAAACAAAAAGATTAAAACTTGTTGAAGTTGTTTTTTTACTTAAAGAAATAACTAATCTTGAAATGGATTTAAGATTCGAAGCTGCTGCAGCTAATGAATATGCTGAAAACACTAAAAATGATGCTGGATTTAAAGTTCCTGAAATTTATTGGAATTTTACTAGTGAAAATGTAATGACTTTGGATTGGATAGATGGAATTTCAATAAGAGAAGCTAAAGAGCTAAAGAAAAGAAATTTAGATACTAATAAAATAGCTGAAGATATTATCCAACATTTTTTAAGACATGCTGTAAGAGATGGTTTTTTTCATGCAGATATGCATCAAGGAAATATTTTTGTTGATAATAGTGGCCAAATTGTACCTATAGATTTTGGAATTATGGGCAGGTTAGACAAACTTAGTAAAAGATTTTTAGCAGAAATTTTATTTGGATTTATTCAAAGAGATTATCGTAAAGTAGCTGAAGTTCACTTAGTGGCTGGATTAGTTCCAAAAGAAGTACCAATCGATGATCTAGCTCAAGCTTTGAGATCAATTGGTGAGCCTATATTTGGTCAAGAAGTAAAAGATATTTCAGGAGGTAAATTGCTCAAACAATTGTTTGATGTAACAGAAAAGTTTAATATGCAAACTCAACCTCAATTATTAATGTTACAAAAAACTATGGTTGTTGTTGAGGGTGTAGCAAGAAAGTTAAATCCAAACACAAATATTTGGATAACTTCAAAGCCTGTACTAGAAAATTGGCTTAAAGAAACAAAAGATCCAATTAATAATTTAAATGAAACTTTAAAAAATACATCTGAAGTGATTAAACGTTTACCAGAATTTCCCGAGATTATGGATAAAGCAAATCAAGCATTAACGTTTTTAGCTAGTGGTCAAATTCCACAAAATTCAAATTCTTACACCGCTCTGAATGATAAGAAATCAGAAATGATAGCATTTAGAAATCAATCTATTATTGGTTTATTACTTCTTGTAATTTTTGGCCTTATAGTATTTTAATTCTGCAGATGAAAAATTTGTTAAATAAAAAAATACTATTTATTATCTGTGGAGGAATATCTGCTTATAAAAGTCTTGAAACAATTAGGCTTTTTAAAAAGAATGGTGCAGATATAAAGACAATTCTTACAACAAGTGCAAAAGAGTTTGTAACTCCACTTTCAATAACATCACTTTCTCAAGGTAAAGTTTATAGTGATTTATTTAGTTTAGAAAATGAGGCTGAAATGGATCATATTTCACTTTCAAGATGGGCAGATATAATTGTAATTGCACCTGCAACGGCAAATACAATTTCAAAATTGGCTCAAGGAACAACTGATGATTTAGCATCCACTGTTGTTTTAGCTTCTGATAAAGACATTATTTTAGCACCAGCAATGAATGTGAGAATGTGGGAGCATCCAACTACTAAAACAAATATAAAAAAATTAAAAGGGTTTGGATATAAACTAATAGGTCCAGAAGTTGGTGATATGGCATGTGGTGAATATGGAGAGGGTAAAATGTCAGACCCATCAGTAATTGCTGAAGAAGTTGATAAATATTTCTTAACTCAAAAAAATAACAAAAAATTTAAAGCATTAGTTACAGCAGGTCCAACTAATGAGTACATAGATCCAGTTCGTTTTATTACAAATAAATCAAGTGGCAAACAAGGATATGAATTAGCAAAATCATTATCCAAAAAAGGTTTTGATACAACATTAATATCAGGTCCAACTAATCTTGAAATAACTAAAGATATTAATCTTATAAAAGTTGAAACAGCAGATGAAATGTTAGTTGCCACTCAAGAAAATTTACCTGTTGATGTAGCAATTTTTTCTGCTGCAGTAGCTGATTTTAAAATTAATAAAAAGTATGAAAATAAAATTAAAAAACAAGAGAACTTAAACTTAAATTTAGAAAAGAATGTAGACATACTTCATTATGTATCTAACCATAATTCCATGAGACCTGAACTTGTAATAGGGTTTGCAGCAGAAACTAATCAGATCGATAAAAATGCAGAGGAAAAATTAAACAAGAAAAATTGTGACTGGATAATTTCTAATGATGTAGCAAATAAAGATATAGGATTTAATTCTGATTATAATGAGGTAACAATTCATTATAAAAACAAAGACATTAATAAAGAAAAACTTTCATATAAAAAAAAATCTGGAATTTCTGATGAAATAGTTGATAGAATAATTGATCAATTAAATTAATGGCAAAAGTTCTTATCAAAAAGTTAGACGCTGCGGTTGAATTACCTGCTTACAAAACAGAAGGTGCATCAGGTATGGATTTGATGGCACTAGTAAAAAAACCCATTAATCTTAAACCAAACTCATCATGCTTAGTTCCAACAGGGATTGCTGTTGCATTTTCAAGTGATTTCGAAATCCAAATAAGACCGAGATCCGGTTTAGCTGCAAAAAATAGTATAAGTGTTTTAAATACACCTGGAACTATTGATAGTGATTACAGGGGAGAAATAAAAGTAATTCTTTTTAATCACGGGAAAAATGATTTCTTGATAAATAATAACGATAGAATAGCACAAATGATTTTAACTCCTGTAATTAAAATGGATCTCGAGGAAACTGATGATCTACCAGAAACAATTAGAGGAAAAGGTGGGTTTGGCTCAACAGGAAAATGAGCAAAAATTTAAACAAAAAAGAAATAGAGAAATTCTCAAGGCAAATAATTCTTAAAAATATTGGGACAGCAGGTCAAAAAAAAATTTTATCTTCAAAAGTGTTGATAGTTGGTATGGGTGGTCTAGGTTGCCCAGTAGCAGAATTTTTAACTAGATCGGGTATTGGTACACTTGGGATTGCAGATCATGATACTGTAAATCTCTCTAATATCCACAGACAAAGCCTATATAATGAAAAAGATATAAATCAATCAAAAGTAAAGATTGCAAAAAAAAAATTAAATAAAATTAATTCAAAGACAAAAATAAATATTTTTAATTTAAAATTAAATAAAACTACATTTGAAAAAATTATTAAAAATTATGACTATATTGTTGATGGGACTGATAACTTTGAAAGTAAATTTTTAATAAATGATTTAAGTCTAAAATATAAAAAATTTCTAGTCACTGGTGCTATAAGTAAGTTTGATGGACACATTTTTACTTTTAATTTTACCAACAAGAAAGATCCTTGCTTGAGATGTTTTTATCAAGAAGAAACAATATCAGATGAAATTTTAAATTGTGAATATGAGGGAATTTTAGGAACCGTTGCAGGAATAATAGGTACGTTACAAGCCAATGAAATTTTAAAAAAAATATTAAATATTGGACAAAATTTAAATGGATACATTCTAATTCTAGATCTATTAAATTTAAATTTCAGAAAAGCAAAAATTAATAAAAGAAAAAAGTGCTTATGCAACTAATAATAAAAAAAATTTATATAGTATTTTTTTTGTTATTTTTTACTCACATTTCGTTTGCTAATGAAGTTTTTGTCTCTCTTAAAAAAAATAAAGTAAATGTTCGTTACGGACCAAGTTTTGAATCTGATATTAAATACGTTTATAAAAAAATAAATCTTCCATTAAAACAAATCGATAAAAAAGAGAATTTCAGGCGAATTATAGATTTAAAAAATAACAGTGGGTGGATTCATATCTCTCAATTAAAAAAAAGTAATTCTGTAATAGCTACGAAAGATAAAGTTTTATTTAAAAAACCTACATCTTTTGCTAAACCAATTGCTCAAATAAAAGAGGGAAGATTATTAATTGTAGAAAAATGTGAACAAAATTGGTGTAAAATTACATCAGAAAAATTTGAAGGTTGGATTAAAACAGATAATATTTGGGGACTAAATTAACTAAAATCGGTAGATAAAGAGGCTATATTTTCTTTAGATAATTTTGTGCTATGAGAATACTCTTTATGATCAATTCCAAGCTCAATTTCTGAGCTATTAGATTGAAATTTTTCTATTTGATCATCAGTAAAATTAAAATGGATAAACTGTACTGATGAAGCTTTTCCTTCAGAAGAAGTTCTATCAACATCTTCTTCGGGAACTGCTTTAATTTTCTCTCCATCTATTTTCATAAATACTGTTTCTTCAATTCCACCAACTTTTCCAAGAAACGCAGCCCTTGAGATAGGATTATCTATTTCAAACATTAAAGTTGCTGTTAGTTCTTTGCCATTAGGTATTAAAGGATTATACGCAGATAACTCATCCTGAAGTTGCTCATCACCACCTTTTTCAATGTATAGCATTTCTTGTACTTGAGCTAACATTGTTTCATAACTTTCAAAATAAAAAGTAGCATAAGGCCCTAAAGCAACTCTTCTATTTTTTTTATAATCAACAATACTTTTTCTTAATTCAGGTCTCTTTTCTGTATAAACATCTAAAGGCATGATGTCTTTTTTTTGAATTTCTCTTTTTTCTCTAGGCATGATCATAAGTTATAACTTTTTGCCATCAATTCGATAGGGTGTAGTGCCTCATCATTAGATATATTTGTATCAACTTCTAACTGTTTTAAATGTTTACCAGCTAAAGGACAATCAGAAGCCATATACTTATTATTTTTAGTTTTTATTTGTCTAGCTGTAGGTCTTCCAACTTTATTTGCTAAATCATGAGTTTCTTTCATTACTCCAAAAGTTCCTCCATGACCCGCGCATCTTTCAACTACATCAATTTTAATGTTTGGAATCAATTTTAACATATCTCTTGCTTTGATGCCCATATTCTGTGCTCTAGCATGACAAGCATGATGCACTGTTACTCCTCCATCAATCTCATTTAATCCTTCTGCTAATCCCCCATTGTTTGCAATATCCACAACATACTCATCAATATCCATGACATTTGAAGATAATTTTTTTATTTTTTCATCGTTTGGTAATAACAAAGGCCATTCGAATTTTAACATCAATCCACAACTAGCTGTTAAGGTTACTACTTTATATCCTTTATCAATCCATTCGATTAAATCCTTAGAAACTTTTTTCGCTTGTTCAACAACTTTTGGCAGATCTGCTTGCTCTAAAAATGGCATTCCACAACAACCAGGATAGGCCTCCTGAACCTCTACACCATTTTTTTTCAAAACTTTTAAAGCAGCAACACCGGTATTCTTTTTATTGAAATTTACAAAACAAGTTGAATAGATAACAACTTTTCTGTCTCTTATAGGTGTCTCATAATTTATTTTATCTTTATTTTTTTTAAAGAAGTTTGAAAAAGTTTCTGAGTTATATTTTGGCAGCTGAACTCTTTTATCTATTCCAGTAATCAGTTCTAAGATTTTTCTAATTATTTTATTTTTAATATTTGATGCCCAGTTAACTATTTTAGAGAACATGACACCAATTTTAGCATTTCGATCTATTTGAGCTAATTGTGTTGGTACGCTTGACAATTTGCCTAATTTTTTTTGAGCTGTTCTATACCTTAACATTAAGTGTGGAAAGTCTAGATCGAAATCATGTGGAGGAACATATGGACACTTAGTCATAAAGCACATATCACACAAAGTACAAGCATCAACAACAGGTGCAAATTGATCACTAGATAAACTATCTACATCCTCATTTTTAGACTCATCAATCATGTCAAATAATTTTGGGAAAGAGTCACAAAGATTAAAACACCTTCTACATCCATGACAGATATCAAAGACTCTTCTCATTTCAGCATCTAATTTTTCAGGATTTAAAAAATCAGAATGATCAAAATCTATTGGATGTCTTATAGGTGCACTTAAACTTCCTTCTTTACTCATGTAATTAATTTTTTGAAATTTGAATTGTTTTTAGTGGGCGTTTAAGCCCACTAAGAAATTTGATTAGCTAATAGACTCTAAAGTTTTTTGAAATTTACCAGCGTGTGATTTTTCAGCTTTTGCCAAAGTTTCAAACCAGTCAGCAATTTCTTCAAAACCTTCTTCTCTTGCCGTTTTAGCCATACCTGGGTACATATCAGTATATTCATGCGTTTCACCTTGTACTGCGGAAGCCAGGTTAGCTTTTGTTTCACCAATTGGCATACCAGTTCCTGGATCACCAACTTCTTCTAGATACTCCAAATGACCATGTGCGTGACCAGTTTCGCCTTCGGCTGTCGATCTAAAAACTGCAGCTACATCATTGTAACCTTCTATGTCAGCTTTTTGTGCAAAATAAAGATATCTTCTGTTTGCTTGACTTTCACCAGCAAACGCTTCTTTTAAATTTTCCTCTGTTTTACTTCCTTTTAAAGACATTTTTTCTCCTTTTTAATGATAATCAACTCATATAATGTATCTTGAGAGTATGTCAATAGTTTAGAATAATTATAATGTAGCTTTTAAGTATATGATTTAATTCAATTATTTTTGATTTTGATTATCACTCGCAATTCTAACCAAAACTTCAATTGAATTTATTTTTTTTCCTGTGATAGTTTTTCTAATATTTATTTTGTCTATATCACTCCCATCACAATCAATTAGCTCATGCGTATCTTCATCAAAAAAATGATGATGTGCTGATGTGTTTGTATCAAAATAAGTTTTTTGACTATCGATTGAAATTTCTTTTAAATATCCTTTTTTCTCAAATGCATGAACTGTGTTATAAACTGTAGCGAGAGATATCTTTTGACTCATTTGCTCAGATATCATTTTAACCAAATCATTAACTGTGAAATGGAAAGTTTTTTCTCTATTATACAAAACTTCACAGATTTTTATTCTTTGCTTAGTGGGTCTAAGCCCAACTTCTCTTAATTTTTCAATAAAATTGCAGTTTTTTGGCATTGTTTTTTATAATTATTCTAAAGTATCAATAAAAATATACTGTTTTATTATATTATATTAGGATTAAATCAAGTATTAAGGGAGCTCAAAATTATGAAAAAAAACTCATACTCCTATAATGATCTTATAACTTGTGGAAATGGTGAACTTTTTGGTCCTGGTAATGCTAAATTACCTCTTCCACCAATGCTTATGTTTGACAGAATAACAGAAATCAATGAGAATAATGGAGCGTTTAATAAAGGCTCTTTAAAAGCTGAACTGGATATCAAAGAGAATCTTTGGTTTTTTGATTGTCATTTTAAAAAAGATCCAGTTATGCCAGGATGCTTAGGCCTAGATGCTATGTGGCAACTAGTAGGATTTTTTCTAGGCTGGCTTGGAAATCCTGGAAAAGGAAGAGCTTTAGGAGTTGGTACAGTAAAATTTACAGGTGAAGTTTTGCAAAGTGTTAAAAATGTTAGATATGAGATAGATATGAAAAAAATTATGTCACCTGGAGGAACGACTGTTGGACTTGCAAATGGAATTGTTCTTGCAGATAATAAAAAGATATATTCTGCAGAAAGTTTAAAAGTAGGATTATTTAAATAATGAGAAGAGTTGTTGTTACAGGTATAGGTGTAGTTTCTTGTTTGGGAAACAATCAAGAAGAGGTTCATCAGTCTCTAATAAATTCAAAATCAGGAATTTCTTTTTCGGAAGAATATAAAGAACATAATTTAAAAAGCCATGTTCATGGTAAACCGAATATAAAATTGGAAGATCATATCGACAGAAAAACAATTAGATTTATGGGTTCAGGTTCTGCTTATAATTATATTGCAATGAAAGAAGCTATTGAAGACTCTGGACTAGAAGAAACTGAAGTTAGTAATTTTAAAACCGGAATAGTTATGGGTTCAGGAGGGCCTTCAATTGAAAATGTAATTTTGGCAGCAGATAAGACAAGAGCTAAAACACCAAAGCTAATGGGACCTTTTATTGTTCCAAGAACTATGGCAAGTACTGCATCTGCAACTCTTGCAGTACCTTTTAAAATCAAAGGAACTAACTATACAATGAGTTCTGCTTGTGCAACTAGTGGTCACTGCATTGGAAATTCTATGGAATTAATTCAAATGGGAAAACAGGATATTGTTTTTGCTGGTGGTAGTGAAGAAATTCACTGGGCCATGACCGCAATGTTTGATGCAATGACTGCTTTATCATCAAAGTATAACGATACTCCTGAGACAGCATCAAGAGCATACGACAAAACTAGGGATGGTTTTGTAATTGCTGGTGGTGGTGGTGTACTTGTTCTTGAAGAATACGAACATGCCAAGGCTAGAGGAGCTAAAATATACGCTGAATTAACTGGTTATGGAGCAACTTCAGATGGATACGATATGGTAGCACCATCGGGTGAAGGAGCTGTAAGATGTATGAAAATGGCTATGTCTACAACTAAAAATAAAATTGATTATATCAATACTCACGGAACATCTACACCTGTCGGAGATATTACAGAACTGAATGCTATTAAAAAAACTTTTGGAGATAATATTCCAAAAATAAGTTCAACAAAATCTTTGTCAGGTCATCCCCTAGGAGCTGCATCTGTACATGAAGCTATCTATTGTTTAATAATGATGAAAAACAATTTCATTGCTGGCTCAGCAAATATTAATGAAATGGATGATGATGCTAAAAAGTTTCCAATAGTTGCAAAAACAGAAACTGGAGCAACTTTAAATACAGTAATGTCTAATAGCTTTGGTTTTGGTGGAACTAATGCAGCTTTAATCTTTGAAAAGGTTTAATTTATGAGTTTGATGAAAGGTAAAAAAGGATTAATCATGGGAGTTGCTAATGAAAGATCTATTGCTTGGGGTATTTCTCAAAAACTTTCAGAAGCTGGAGCGGAGCTAGCATTTACCTATTTAGGTGACGCTCTAAAAAAAAGAGTAATTCCTTTAGCAGAAAAATTAAATTCAAATGTTACGTTTAGTTGTGACGTTGAAAAAAAAGAAGAAGTAGTAAAACTATTTGAGGATATCAAATCTCAATGGGGTGAAATTGATTTTGTAGTCCATGCAGTTGCCTTTTCAGATAAATCAGAATTATCAGGTGAGTATTTAAACACTACAAGAGAAAACTTTTTAAGAAGTATGTTAATTTCTTGTTTTTCATTTACAGAGGTAGCAAAAGAAGCTTCAAAAGTAATGAAGCAAAGCGGTAGTCTTCTAACTTTAACTTACGAGTCAAGTAAAGCCATTCCAAATTATAATGTAATGGGTGTTTGTAAATCAGCTTTAGAAGCTAGTGTTAAATACTTAGCTAGAGATTTAGGTGCTAAAGGAATGAGAGTAAATGCAATAAGTGCAGGCCCTATTAAGACATTGGCAGCCTCTGCAATTGGAGATGCAAAATTCTTATATAAATGGAATGAGGATCATTCTTTTCTCAAAAGAAACGTGGATATTCATGATGTCGGAAATTCAGCATTATACCTACTAAGCGATCTCGCAAATGGTGTTACCGGTGAAATTCACTACGTAGATGCTGGATATAACAAAGTTGGTATGCCTGATCCTAAAAATATAAAATAAAAAAGCAGCTTAATAGTCTAGTTTGACTTACGATTTATAAGCCAGTTTTGAAATATTAAAATTGACCAGATTAAACTTGAATTATCGATACCTTTTTTGTGATCATTCCATATTTTATTTATATTTTTAAAATTTAATAAACCTGAATTTTCAACATTTTTTTTACTTAATAAATTTTCAGACCAATCTAAAAGTGGTTTACGAATCCAGTTACCTATTGGAATCGAAAATCCTGCTTTAGGCCTATCAATTAAATTATTTGGAATTTTTGTTTTCAGCAAATCTCTTAAAATTACTTTACCTTTTGAATTTTTTATTTTTTGTTCAAGTGGTAGCCCTAAAGAAAATTCATATAAATCTTTATCTAAAAAAGGCGCTCTAGTTTCTAAACTATTTGCCATACTAGCTCTGTCTACTTTAAATAAAATATCATTTGGTAAATAATTAATTGTGTCCATAAACATCATTTTTTCTTCAAGAGAAGATGATGACATCTTATCATTTGAATATTGGTAACTAAAGATTTTATATATTCTATCTTTTGAGGCGAATATCGAATTATTAAAAAGATTTAAATCATTTCTATTAACTAAAAAGCTAAAAAGAAATTCTGAAAAATTCAAATTTGGATCAATTCTATCAAGAACTTTTTTAATTTTTTCGTTTAAATAAAATTCATTTTTAAAAAAAGGAAATAATTTTAAAAAAATATTTATATGATTAATATTTTTTTCTCCTAGATTAGATAATGAACTAAACATAATTTTTTTAAAAACTTTTGGTAACTTATACAATTTTGAAATATGTTTAAGTTTGGTATATCTATTGTAACCTCCAAAAACCTCATCGCCAGCATCCCCAGTTAAGACAACTTTAACTTTTTTTTGTGCTAGTTTAGATACATAATAAGTTGGAATAAAAGAACTATCACCCAAGGGTTCATTTAAATTTCCTATTATAGATGGAATATCACTTATAATATTATTCTCACTTAAAATAAGTTCTTCATGGTCTGTACCAAGATGCTTTGCAACATTATAAGCATATTTTGATTCATCGTAAGTTTTGTCCTCTGTGCCAATACAAAAAGATTTAATTTTTTTTGTTGAAACCTCCTGTGCTTTTGCTGTTATTAAAGTGGAATCAATTCCACCACTTAAAAAGGTACCAACCTCAACATCAGCAAATATTTGTTTTTTTACTATATCTGATAATTTATTGTCTAAAATTTTTACAGACTCAATAGGGTTAATATTGGTTCTTATACGATTTTGATTTTCTGGTTTCCAATAGTTTCTAAATTTTAATTCTGGTATTTGATTTTTTTTAAAGAAAATTTTTGAGTAACAGCCTGGATCAAGTTTATATATATTTTTATAAATTGTATGATTTCCATTTATATAATTTAGGTGAAACAAGTCACTTAACCCTTCTTCATTAATTTCAAACTTTATAGAACTGAACAACTTATCAAAGATTAAATCCGAGCTAAAAACGAAGCTTTTATTTTGTGGTAGCCATCCATAATACAAAGGCTTTTCACCGAATCTATCTCTAGCCAAGTAAAGACATTTCTTTTTTCTATCCCATGCCGCAAATGAAAACATTCCATTAACTTTTTCTAATGTTTTCTCAAGTCCCCAAATTTCTATTGCTTGCAATAAAGTTTCTGTATCTGAAGAACCATTCCATTTTTTGAAATTATTTTTTTTACCAAGCTCGTATCTAATTTCTGAATGATTATATATTTCACCATTAAATGTTATTAAAATACTTCCTTCCGCAGAAAGCATTGGCTGATTTCCAGTAGGAGAAAGATCTAAAATAGATAATCTATTGTGAGAAAAAATTAAATTGTCATTGTCATCTAAATCTATTCCATTAGAGTCTGGGCCTCTTGTATTAAGTAATTTAATAGCTTTCTTAGAAACAATTATTTTTTCATTTTTATCAAGCTCAAAGCTTTGCAGCCCAAAAAAACCACACATAATTTAGATTTCTATTATATTAATTTGCAACATTATTAAATTATAACTTAAAGAAATTTAACTTTAAATTACAAAAACCCTCCTAAAAAAAATTTAAGAGGGTGTAAATTCCTATTACTATTGATCTATAGCTTGTTTCATAGAAAGTTTTACTTTTCCTCTATCGAAACCAATCACTTTTACTTTTACTTCGTCGCCTTCTTTTACAACATCAGTAACTTTTGCTACTCTTTTATCTGCAAGTTCTGAGATATGAACAAGTCCATCTTGCTTTCCTAAGAAATTAACAAATGCACCAAACTCCATAATCTTCATGACTTTACCTGAATAAATTTTGTTTAATTCAGCTTTTGCAGTAATGTCTTTAATCATTTGCATTGCAATGTTTCTAGAATCTTCATCTGGAGCAGCAACTGTTACTACACCTTCATCATTTACATCTACTTTTGCTCCTGATTTTTCAACTATCTCTCTGATCGTTGCACCACCTTTTCCAATAACGGCAGCAATGTCTTTTTTATCAACATTAACCTGTTCCATTTTTGGAGTGTGTTTTCCAACAGCAGATCTTGAAGCTGATAATGCTTTATTCATTTCACCCAAGATATGAACTCTTCCATCTTTAGCTTGGCTTAATGCCTGCTCCATAATTTGAAATGTAATACCTGTAATTTTGATATCCATTTGAAGAGAAGTAATTCCATCTTTAGTTCCAGCAACTTTAAAGTCCATATCACCTAAGTGATCTTCATCACCTAAAATATCTGATAGAACACTGAAATCATCACCTTCTTTAATTAATCCCATTGCAATACCTGCAACTGGCTCTTTAATTGGTACTCCAGCATCCATTAATGCTAAAGAAGTTCCACAAACCGTAGCCATTGAAGAAGAACCATTTGATTCGGTGATCTCTGAAACTACTCTAAAAGTGTATGGAAATGCTTCTTTTGTAGGTAATGAAGAATTAATCGCTCTCCAAGCTAATTTACCATGACCAATTTCTCTTCTACCTGTTCCAATTCTTCCAGTTTCTCCAACTGAAAAAGGAGGAAAATTATAGTGAAGCATAAATCGTTCTCTTTGGAGCCCGTCTAAGCTTTCAATTCTTTGTTCATCATCAGATGTTCCTAAGGTAGCCACAACAATTGCTTGTGTTTCTCCTCTGGTAAACAATGCAGAACCATGCGCTCTTGGTAGAACACCAACTTCGCACTCTATTGGTCTTACATCTGACAAACCTCTTCCATCAATCCTATTTTTATTTTTTAGAATGTCTGTTCTAACAATTGATTTCTCTAAATTTTTAAGTTGCGAGTTAACATCTAGATCCGTGTAATTTTCATCTTCCTCATAAAGCTTTTTAGCTTTATCAGTAATCTCTGAAATTTGATTTGATCTATCTTGTTTATCTCTAGTTGCAAAAGCTTTCTTAAGATCTTCTGTAAAAGTTTCTTCAAGTTTTTTCTTAACTTCAGATAAATCTTTCTTTTCAACAGTCCACTCAGGTTTTCTACATTCTTTTGCAATTTCCTCAATCATTTCTATCACTGGAACAAAGCCTTCATGACCAAATTTAACTGCATTTAACATTTCTTCTTCAGTCAAACCATTTGCTTCAGACTCAACCATAAGAACAGCATCTTTTGTACCTGCTACAACTAAATCTAGACTTGAGTTCTCTAATTCAGTTTTAGAAGGATTCAAAACATATTTACCGTCAATAAAACCAACTCTAGAAGCTCCTACTGGACCCATAAATGGCATTCCTGATATTGCTAATGCTGCCGATGCTGCGGTAATTGACAAAATATCTGGTTCGTTTTCTTTGTCATATGAAATTACAGTTGGTAATAACTGAACTTCATTTTTAAATTCATCAGGAAATAATGGTCTAATTGGTCTATCAATTAATCTAGAGATTAATGTTTCACTTTCAGTTGGCCTTGCTTCTCTTTTAAAATATCCTCCAGGAATTTTTCCTGCTGCATAATATTTTTCTTGGTAATTTACAGATAATGGAAAGTAATCCATATCAGGATTTACTTTTTTTGCTCCTACTACTGTTGCTAGTACAACTGTCTCTCCACATGTTGCAATTATTGCACCGTCTGCCTGTCTTGCTACTTTACCTGTTTCTAAACTTATCTTCTTTCCTGCTACTTCAATTTCCTTCTTATATACTTTAAACATTTCATTTCCATTTCGTTTTATTCGTTTCGTTCCATTCCGTTCTATCTATCTTGACCTCTATTTTCTTAAATTCAATTTCGACAGTACATTTTTGTAAGAATCCATTTTATTTTTCTTTAGGTATTCTAACAATTTCTTTCTTCTATTTACCGCTCTCAACAATCCAACAGATGAATGTTTATCCTTTTTAAATTGTTTAATATGCTTAGAGAGAGTTTCAATTTTTTCAGTTAGCAAAGCAATTTGAATCTCTGAGGATCCAGTATCTTTATCGTGCATTGCTAATTCTTGTGTCTTTTTATTCATGCCTCTTTCTTCCTATTTATTTGTTTGTTTTATTAAGTTTTCTATTTTTTCCGCATACTCAAAAGATTCGTCTTTTCTAAAGAGTAATTTTGGTAAAAATTTCATTACCACTTTCTGTGATAAAATTTTTCTAATTAAAAATGAGTATTCTTTTAAAACATTAATTGTTTCATCTGCATCTTTTCCTCCTAATGGAAGAACATATGCCTTAGCAATTTTTAAATCTGGACTCATTCTGACCTCGGTAACTGTTATAGTGTTCGTTTCTAAATTCGGCACCTTAGCCTCATTTCTTATAAAAATCATGCTTAAAGACTGCTTAATCATTTCTCCAACTCTAAGCTGCCTTTGAGATACTGGTTTTCCTATTCTATCTGCCATTAAATTGATCTCTCTGTAGATGTAACACTAAAAGCCTCTATTGTGTCATTTTTTTGGAAATCCATATAATCTTTGACTGTAATTCCACATTCTTGACCACCACTTACATGTTTTACCTGATTTTTTTCTCTAAATATTGTTGAAACTTTTCCGGTGTAAATAATTGCACCATCTCTAATAATTCTAACGTCTGAATTACTATTAATTTCTCCTTCAGTCACTTTTGAGCCAGCAACTTTTCCGGCGCCTGAAACTTTAAATATTTCCAAAATTTGTGCCGTACCAGTAATTTTTTCTTGAACATCTGGTGCTAACAATCCAGACATTTTTTGCTTAATGTAATCTAAAACTTCATAGATAATATTGTATGAAGATATTTTTATTTTCTCATTTTCAGCAAGTTTTTTTGCTTCTTTACTTGGTTTAACATTAAAAGCTATTAATACTGCATTTGAAGCTTTGGCTAATGTGACGTCTGTTTCAGTCACCATTCCAATATCTGCTAAAATTATTTTAGGTTTAACTTCATCATGTTTAATTTGGCTAATTGCATTTTTAATTGCTTCTGATGATCCATGTACATCAGATTTAATTATTAAATTTAATTCCTCAGTAGATTTATCTGAAAAAGCTGAGTCTTGAGTAGCAAACGTCAATGGAATTTTTCCATCTTTGCTCTCTTGAGCTCTATTTTCACTCAATGTCTTAGCTTCTTTTTCTGTGTCTAATACAATAAAATCATCTCCAGCTTTTGCTGCACCATTTATTCCTAAAATCTCAACAGGAGTCGAAGGTAAAGCTTCACTAATATTTTGACCTTTGTCATTAATAATAGCTCTTACTTTTCCCCATTTTAAACCACTTACAAAAAAATCACCTCTTTTAAGTGTTCCTGTGGTAATAATTATATTTGCGACAGGCCCTCTACCAACATCAATTTTAGACTCTAAAACTATACCTGTAGCTTTAGACTCATAATCGGTTTTAAGATCCAAAATCTCTGCTTGAAGAATTATGGACTCTACCAATTTATCCAAGTTTTGTTTTGTTTTAGTTGAAATTTCAACCATTAAAATATCACCAGATAAATCTTCAGCAATTAATTCATGCTCTAATAATTGATTTTTTATTTTCTGAGGATCAGCCTCTGGTAGATCACATTTATTTATTGCTACAACTATTGGAACATTTGCAGCTTTAGCATGTTTAATAGACTCAACTGTTTGAGGTTTAACTCCATCATCAGCAGCAACTACTAAAACAACCACGTCTGTTAATTTTGATCCTCTTGCTCTCATCTCTGTAAATGCAGCATGACCAGGGGTATCAATAAATGTTAATTTATTATCTTGGCTTTCAATTTGATAAGCTCCGATATGTTGAGTTATACCACCAAATTCACCTGAAACTACATTTGTACTTCTAAGAACATCTAGTACTGACGTTTTGCCATGATCAACATGTCCCATAACGGTAACTATTGGTGGTCGATTTTTTAAATTTTCAGTTCTTGAAGCTTTTATTTTTTTAATTATTTCTTCTGCTTTTTCTTCTCGAATTGGATTATGACCAAATTCTTTAACCAAATATTCTGCAGTATCTGCAGCTAATGTTTGATTGATGGTCACTGTAACACCCATACCAAATAAATGCTTAATTACATTACTTGATTGTTCTGCCATTCTGTTTGCCAATTCTCTTACTGTGATTGCTTCAGGAATATTAACGTCTCTTTTAATTGGTTTTAAATTATCTTGAGAGTCATCTTTTGAGGCATTTTTAATTTCTTTTTGCCTTGCTCTTTTAACTGATGCTAGACTTCTTTGTTTTGCATCAATCTCGTCGCTTAGTGCTCTTGATACAGTTAACTTTAATTCTCTCTTCTTTGTGCCTGCTTTTAAATTTTTTCTATCTTTGTTTTCACTATCTCCTCTAAGTCTTTTAGTAGCCCTTTGTTCTGCTAGTTTTCTCTTCTCAAAATCATTTGTTATAGGTGGTGATTTAGGATTGAATGAAGGTTTTAGAGGAGCTCCTCTGTTAAATGTTGAGGTTGCTCTTGACTTATTGGTGCTAGATCTAAACGACCCACCTCTACTAGAGAATTTTCCAGTTTGTTTTTCGATTACTACAGAATTTTTCGCTTGAGTTTTAGCGATCTCAATATTCTTGATTGATTTTTTGGCTGAGCCTGAAATTGTTAATTTTGTTTTTTTTTCCATACCTCATCACTCAATCTTTATAAACTATATTTCTGGCAGACATAATTAGTTCATCCGCTTCTTCTTTAGATAAGGCAAAATCTTCAAGATAACCTTGAATTTTTACCCTCTCACCTTTAACCACATCATAACCACCAGTTAATTCATCAGATGCTAAGTCTGCAAAATCTTCTAAATTTAGAATTTTTTGCTCACCAAGTGTGACTAACATTCCTGGGGTTAATCCTTTTAAATTAATCAATGCATCTTCAAGACCTAATTCTTTAATTCTCTGGGAAATATCCTCCTGATCTTTTTCGTGAAACTCTTTAGCTCTTTCTATCAACGCTTTAGCTGTATCATCCTCTATACCCTCAATCTTCATTAAATTTTCAACTGAACTATCTTTGATATCATCAATAGTTGAAAAACCTTCAGCAACGAGCAACTGACCCAGTGTTTCATCTAACTCCAAATTTTTTACAAAGTTTTCAGTTTTTTCTTTAAATTCCATTTGTCTTCTTTCAGAGTCCTCTGCATCTGTCATTATGTTGATTTCAAAATTTAATAATTTGGTTGCAAGTCTTACATTTTGACCTCTTCTTCCAATTGCTTTACTTAAATTTTCCTCAGTAAGAATTACATCTAGTTTCTTTCTCTCACTATCAACATTGACTCTTTGTACTTCTGCTGGGGATAACGCATTTGAAACCAAAATTGCAGGATCTTCTGACCAATTAACAATATCAATTTTTTCTCCTTGAAGTTCATTGACTACAGCTTGAACTCTTGAACCTCTCATACCTACACATGCTCCAACTGGGTCTAATGAAGTATCTACAGCTTTCACACATATTTTAGCTCTACTTCCAGGATCTCTAGAAGAAGATTTAATTTCAATCAAACCATCATAGATTTCAGGAACTTCTTGAACAAAAAGTTTTTCCATAAATTTAGGATGAGCTCTAGATAGAAATATTTGTTGTCCTCTAGGTTCTCGTCTAACATCATAACAATAAGCTTTTATACGATCACCTGCTTTAATATTTTCACGAGGTATTAACTCATTTTTTTGAATTATGGCTTCTGTTCTTCCAAGGTCAACTATAACATTTCCAAATTCTAATCGCTTAACAATACCGCTTAAAATTGAATCTTTCTTATCAATAAAATCATTAAATTGTCTTTCTCTCTCTGCCTCTCTTACATTAAAACTAATTACTTGTTTTGCAGTTTGTGCAGCTATTCGTCCAAAATCAAATGAAGGAAGTGGTTGCAATACCTCATCGCCAATAGATTTATCTTTATTTGTCTCGTTTAAACTAATAGCGTCTTCTAATTTTATTTCAGTATTCGCATTTTCTGGATTTTCAGAGATTACCAATTTTCTAAAAAGTTCAATATTTCCGTTGTCTCTATTAATAAAGACTTTAATTTCATTTTCCTGTCCAAATTTTGATTTTGCAGCTTTTGCGATTCCCGTTTCCATAGAACTTATAATTAGTTCTTTATCAATCGATTTTTCCAAAGCTACAGCTTCAGCAATTCTTAATAATTCTAGTTTGTCAGCTCTTTTATTTAACATAATTTTTTTTGCTCCAAAAAAAAATGGGCTAGAGCCCATTTTGTAGAGTTCAATAATGTAAGAGCAATATAGTAAAGTTTTTTTTTAATTCAACTGAAACTATTTGGAAAAGACATTTGTTTTATCTGTTTTTTCCCATGAAAATGAACCATTTTCTTCTGGTGCTCTACCAAAATGACCATAAGAAGCTGTTTTTTCGTATATGGGATTATTTAAATTTAACATTTCCCTTATGCCTCTTGGACTTAAGTCAAAGTTTTCTTTAATTTTTTCTACTACAAATTTATTTTTTTCTAAATCATTATCAAATAAATCCACATAAATTGATAAAGGTTTTGATACACCAATCGCGTAAGCTAATTGAATTAAACATTTTTCTGCAATTTTCGAGCCTACAACGTTCTTGGCAATATACCTTGCTACATAAGCTGCTGATCTATCAACTTTTGTTGGGTCTTTTCCAGAAAAAGCACCACCACCGTGAGGTGCTGCTCCACCATAGGTATCAACTATAATTTTTCTACCTGTCAAACCACAATCTCCATCAGGACCCCCAATTACAAATTTGCCTGTTGGATTTACATAAAATTCATTCTCATCAAAACCTTCAAGAAAATTTTCTGGAATAGATTTAAGCATATAAGGTCTTAACAAATCTCTGACTTGTACCTGATTAACATCGGCAGAATGTTGTGAGGATATAACTACAGATTTAACTTTTGAAGGTTTTCCATCAACATATTCAAAAGTTACTTGGCTTTTTGAATCTGGTTCAATATTTTTTAATTTTCCAGATTTTCTATCTTCGGCCATCAATCTTAAAATTTTATGAGAATAATGAATTGGTGCTGGCATCAATACATCTGTTTCATTACAAGCATACCCAAACATTATACCTTGATCGCCAGCTCCTTCATCTTTATTTCCTGATGAGTCTACTCCCATAGCGATATCAACTGATTGAGAATGTAAGTGACTTTCAATTTTTGTAGCTTCTTTCCAAGTAAAACCTTCTTGGTCATAACCAATATCTTTTATACAATTTCTTACTTTTTCAATTAATTCATCTTGTTTAATTTCAGGGCCTCTTACTTCACCGGCTAAGACAACTTTATTTGTTGTAGTTAATGTTTCACAGGCAACCCTAGAATAAGGGTCTTCAGAAATAAAACTATCTACGACCATATCTGAAATTCTATCAGATACTTTATCAGGATGCCCTTCAGAAACTGACTCGCTAGTGAAAAGATAATTCTTTAAATTACTCATTTCTAAGTTTCTTAAATGAAAATATTAAAAAAATATACAATAAAATTATAAATCCAAAAATTTTATTTCCATATTGAGAAAATAATGTTGAGTTAACTACTCTAGATTCAGTAAAGTCAATATAACCAGTTTCGTTCAAATCAAGTTGTTTTTCAACAACTCCAATCGGATTAATTATTGCAGTAATCCCATTATTTGTTGATCGTAAAATATACTTTCCACTTTCAATAGCTCTAAATATATTATGAGCAAAATGCTGTGATGGACCAATTGAATTTCCAAACCAACCATCTTCAGAAATGTTAAAAATAAAATCAAAATCATTATTTTGAAATAATTTGCCTGAATAAATTATTTCATAACAAATAAGAGGTAAGATTCTCACAGAAAAATCATTTGTTTTAATATCTAATATTTTCCTCTGATTGCCCGATGTATATGATTGATAACTATTAGTTACTGTTTTTAAACCTAAATCCCTAAGCACCTTCTCCATTGGTAAAAATTCTCCAAAAGGAACAAGGTTTATTTTATTATAAGAATTAATTAAATTTAACTGATGATCATATATAGATAGTGAATTAAAATATTTAGTTATTTCATTTTCAGTAATTTTTTTATTGATACCAAGTGCCAGTAAATGATTTTTATTTAATTTATCATTAAATAACCAATTAAATTCAATCAACGTATCTTGAGAAAGCCCTGGCAAAATACCCTCGGGCCAAATCAAAATTACTTTTTCATTTTTTGGTAAATTGCTAGTTTCAATCAACTCATTTATTGTAGAAACAGGATCTATATCAAACAAAAATCTATCTATACTAATATTAGAACCTAAAATTCTAATCTTATAATCATGCTGGTTTATTTTAGCTTTATAAAACTTATCTATATTCTGAGATCCATAAACAAAAAATGACAATGTCGTTATAAAGAATGCTATACAGACAATAACATCTTTTCTTTTCTCTCTTAAAAGGAATATTGATGGACTTGTAAATAATGAAATACAAAAAAGATTGAAACTATAAGTACCAATTAAAGATGTAATACTTAAAATTTCAATATAACCTGAAAAACTGTATGCAATTAAATTCCAGGGGAAACCAGTTAATATTGTACCCCTAATAAATTCAATTATTCCAAAAATTAATGAAAAAAGGAAAAAAGCACTTAAATTTTTTTTTGGTTTTAAGATTATAAAGAAATATGCAACTAAAGCATAAAATAGACCTAAAAATCCTGGAATTAAAATAATTGTTAGAGGTATTAAAAAATTTAAACTTTCATCAAAGGTTAATGATATTGAAATCCAATATAGATTACTTGCAAAATAACCAAATCCAAATAACCAACCATAAAGAAAAAATATTTTTTTATTTTTATTCGTGTTGGATTTTTTAATCAAAAAAATATAAAAAAAACTTAAAGTAAAAAAATTTATTATAACATAATTAAAAGGAGGTAGGCTTAAAGAAGTAAACGCTCCTAATAAAATTAAAAAAATTAATTCAATATAAAATTTATTTTTCAATTTAATTTATTTTTGATTTTACAGATTTAAATAAAAGATTTTCTTCTCTCAACATTTTAGAATAATCATTGTTTTTTTTATGATCGAAACCTAAAAGATGAAGAAAACCATGAATGAATATTTTAATAACTTTTTCTTTAAATAATTTTAAGTCTTGAGATCTGGGTTTATCTAAATAATTATAGCTTATAATAATATCTCCAAGGTAGGTTTTTTTTGAAATCTTTATTTTTTTATTTAATGGAAAAGATAAGATGTTGGTAGATTTATTTTTCTTTCTAAAAACTTTATTCAATTTTTTTATATTTTTATTATTTGAAAGTAATACCGTAAAGGTTACTTTTTTATTCAAAAATTTATATTTTTTCGGAAAAGCTTTACATATTTTTTTAAAAAAAATATCTTTATTTTTAAGCCTTTTTGACCAAGCCTTCTCTTCAGAGAAGACCTTAACACTAATCATTATTTAAGTAAGCTTTAACTATTTTAGAAACAAGTGGATGTCTAACTACATCTGAATGATCAAAATCAACTATGGATATTTCCTTTAAATGTCCAAGCAACTGTTTTGATCGAACTAATCCTGACATCCCTTTATTTGATAAATCTATTTGAGATGGGTCTCCATTTACAACTATTTTTGAATTTTCTCCAATACGGGTTAAGAACATTTTAATTTGAGTATCTGTAGCATTTTGTGCCTCGTCTAATATTGCAAAAGAATTTTTAAGAGTTCTACCTCTCATAAATGCTAATGGTGCGATCTCAATATCTCCAATCTCAATCATTCTCTGTATTTTTTCGAAATCAAAAAGATCATACAAAGAATCATATAAAGGTCTCAGATAAGGATCTACTTTTTCTTTCATATCACCTGGTAAAAATCCCAAACGTTCGCCTGCCTCTACCGCTGGTCTTGAAAGAATAATTCTATCAATCTTTTTTTCTAATAACATTGTTAAACCTACTGCTACTGCTAAAAAAGTTTTTCCTGTACCAGCTGGTCCAGCTGAAATTATAATATCACTCTCCCTTAAAGCTCTCACATAACTTTTTTGTTTTTCTGATCTAGGAATTATAGATTTTTTGGGAGTCTTAATAATATCTGTAACATTATTATTTTTTACTTTTTCATTAATCATAAAGTTATCAACCGATGAGAGTATATCTTTATTCTCTATAGTTCCATTATTAATAAATTGATTTGCTAAAAATTGAATAGCATTTTTAATTTTTTCATTATTTTCAGATGTTGATTTGATTAAAATTGAATTTCCTCTCGAATATAAACTACAATTTGTAATTTTTTCTAATTCTTGTAAATTTTTATTAAATTCGCCTACAACACCCAGTAACAAGTTATTATCATGAAATATAACACTTAGAGAATTGTTATCAGAATAAACAAATTTTAAAGACTGTTCGATATTTTTTTTAATAATCCTACTCAAATTTTTATGCAACCTTCTGATCTGAATTAGTTATAACTTCACCGAATAAAGCATTTCTATTACTATCTTTAATTCGAACTTGCACTATTTTTCCAATATCATTTTTTTTACCATTAAAAATTACAGATGTCATATACTCAGATCTACCAAAAGCTTTGCTTTTGTCATCAGTTAAATTTTCTACTAAAACATCAACCACTTTATTCTCCAAAGATTTGTTCATTTTAATTTGATTTTCAAACAAAATATTTTGAATTTTTTCTAATCTTTCAATAGAGATTTTTTTTTCAATTAAGTCAAAATTTTCAGCAACTGTTCCTGGTCTTGGACTAAAAATAAAAGAATACGAGTTAATAAATTTTACCTTTTCTATTAATTTAAAAGTATTGGTAAAGTCCTGATCTTCTTCTCCTGGATAGGCTATTATAAAATCACTTGAAAATTGAATCTTTGGATTAATTTCTTTTAATTTATCAAAAGTAGTTAAATATTCCTCAATAGTATGTTTTCTGTTCATTGATTTCAAAATCTTATTAGATCCACTTTGAACTGGTAAATGCACAAGTGGCATTAATTTTTTTGAGGTTTTATAAACCTCAATTAAGTCTTCTGTCATATCCTTTGGATGAGATGTTGTATATCTCACTCTTTTTATTTCGGTTAATTTTTCAATACTTAATATTAAATCTGATAATCTATTTCTTTCGTTATCATAAGCATTTACATTTTGACCTAGTAAAATTATTTCTTTTGCACCATTATCAGCTAAATATTTTGCCTCATCCAAAATTTGCTTAAATGGTCGAGAATATTCAGGTCCTCTTGTGTATGGTACTACACAAAAATGACAAAACTTATCACATCCTTCCTGAATCGTTAAGAATGATGAAACTTTTCCAGCTTCGTTTTTTATTTTGCTCAAATATTTAAATTTAGAAACTGCGTCAAACTCTGTCTCTTCAATCTTTTTCTTTTTTCTTTATAATTTAAAATTGTATCATTAATTTTATGATAGGCTTGAGGACCAATTACTAAATCAATATAAGGTTCTCTTTTAAGCATTTCTTGGTTTTCAGCTTGTGCAACACAACCAGCAATAATCACCAATGGTTTTTTTTTAGATCTAAAAATTTTTTTTACTCTACCTATCTCAGAGTACACTTTTTCTTTAGCTTTATCTCGAATATGACATGTGTTTAAAAGGTAACAGTTTGCTTCCTCATATTTATCTGTTTTTTCATAACCAATTTTTTTAACTGAGTCAAAGATCCTGTTAGAGTCATACTCGTTCATTTGACATCCAAAAGTTTTGATAAATATTTTTTGACTCATGCTATTGGGATTTTTTCTTAACCCCATATAATTCCAATTTATGATCCACTAATGTATATCCATATTTTTCTGCAACTTTTTTTTGAAGCTTTTCAATTTCTTCATCTACAAATTCTATAATTTCACCAGTTTTCACATCAATTAAATGATCATGATGACCCTCATTAAGCTCTTCGTATCTAGCTTTTCCACCTTTAAACTCATGCTTTGTTAATATTCCTGTCTCTTCAAATAATTTTACTGTTCTATAAACAGTTGCAATGCTAATTTTTGGATCAATTTTAGAAACTCTATTGTAAAGCTCATCTACATCCGGGTGGTCAGTAGACTCTGACATTACTTGTGCAATAATTCTTCTTTGATCGGTTAATTTAACCCCTTTTGCTAAACATTTTTGTTCTATTGTTTCTGACATAAAATAATTTTAACTTAAATAAATAGGGTTAATCAAATTTTTTTTAATATTAAATTTATCGCACAAATCAGGGATATTTTCGTATTTTATATCTTTTTCACCTTTAAAATCTAGAATGCTGTAACAATAATACTCAATATTAGTAGTTAAATTAAATGCTTTAACAATAGAAAGCGAATTTCGTATTCCTGCAAAGCTTCCAGGCCCTCTATTTAAATAAATTTTATTTATATCTGTTAATTTTAATTCATGAGAATTTAAAAAATCATTAATAATTAAAGTTAATTTTTCATAATTAATTTTAGTATTCTCTTTAGTAATATTGTAAATATCATTATTAGTAATGATCATTAAAAAAATTTTTTCACCAGCTACATCAATTATCAGTTTACTCATAATTATTTTTTTTTCTAATATCAGTTCTAAATCAGATGAAAATAATATCAAATATTATTCTAATGATGAGGGAATTCTATCAATAATGTATCACCGTTTTAATGAGAATAAGTACCCTTCGACCAATATTAAAATGGATGTTTTTAAGGAGCATATGGATATTATAAAAAGCTCAAATTTTGACTTTCACAATCCAAATAATTTTGCAGAACAATTTGACATACCAAAATCGAAGAAAGAAATTCTGATAACTATCGATGACGCTTTTGAATCTTTTTATACTGAAGCATGGCCTTATCTAAAAGAAAATAAAATTCCATTTATTTTATTTGTTTCAACTGAGCCAGTAGGAAAAAGGGGTTATATGACTTGGGATCAAATTAAAGAAGTTGAGATTAATGATTTTGCATATATAGGGCATCATTCTCATACTCATGAATATCTTATAGATGTAAACAATGAAGATTTTATTTTAGATATTGAAACAGCTAATAAAATTTTCCTAAGAGAACTTGGTTACGTGCCTAGTCTATTTTCATATCCATTTGGTGAATACTCTAAGTTTATGAAAAATTATATATCTAAAAATTTCAAATATGCTTTTGGTCAGCATTCTGGTGTAATTGATTTAAATAAAGATAAATTTGAGTTACCCAGATTTCCAATTAATGAGAAATATGGAGAATTAAAAAGATTTAGATCAATAATAAATTATTTTCCACTTGAATACAAAAGAATACTTCCTGAAGAAAAACAATTATTCGAAAACACAAACCCTCCAAATTTTAAAGTTGAATTTTTCAATGAGCAAAAAAATTTATCTAATATAAATTGTTATTCAAATGAGGGTGATGTTTGGGAAAAATCAAAAATAAACTTTGCTAACAATTCTTTAACTATTGAATTTAGAGAACCATTCAAACCAAGAAGAGGTAGAATTAATTGTTCTCTAAATGATAATGGAAAATGGAGATGGTTTGGTGTTCAATTTCCTATAAAACTTAATGAAAATTAGATTAAACTTTCTAAATCTTTACTTGAAGGCAACAATCTCGCCTCATCAAAATCTTTTAAGTTATTCTGTTGAATAATTTTTTGTAAAACCTCTATATATTGGCTTCCTGTTTCTGCATATTTATCTAAATGCTTAGACAAAATTAAACTATCTAAAGGTTTATTTTGATTTCTAAGTTCTGTTCTCGCTTTTCTTAAATTTTTGTAAGTTGAGTGTGTATTTAAATTTCTTAAATATGCTCTTACAGATAATTGTAAGCTATGAAATTTCATAACTTTATGATCTTTACCCTCATCAGCATTTTTAGGTTTTAATCCTTCTCCAGACCAAGTCCATTGTCCAAATAAAGCATTTCCCTTTAAAGCAAATCTTGAAGTACCCCAGCCAGTTTCTTTAGCAGCTTGAGCTATCGCTAATGAAACTGGTATTTCATCCATTCTCACTTTCAAAGTAGATAAATCATTTTTTCTTACACCGTATTGTTTATACTTTTTTTCTAACCATTTTTTTTCAATATCAGTGTTGCTATTTTTATTTAAAATTGTGAATAATCTTTTTCTGTCAACTCTAATTTTATTGTTTTCCTTAACTATTAAAGGGAGCACAATTTTTATAAACATATCTTTTCTTTTTTTAGTGCTTGCAATATTTTTAATTTCATTTGGTAGAAGACCAATGTCTATTGGTTTTACTAATTTTGTATCTCTTACATCTTTTAAATTATAATTTACCTCTTTAAATAATGAGTCAATCTCAGAAGTTGTATATCTGACTAAATTAATTTCAGAATTATTTTCCTCTAAAATATCATATAATAAATCTCTTTCATCACCATCTGCTGTTGGGTCTTCCTCAATTAATTTATCTTTATTTAAAGTATTATTTAAAATGTTTTTTGAATTGTTAGTAAATTCTTTGTTATTAAAATTTTTATCTGTAAAATTAATAATTATCGGCGCTGCATAAAAGAATGAAATTACAATAAAAGAACTTAAAAAAAACCGTGAAACTATATTAAAGCCTTTATTTTTTAAAAAACCTGATTTTTTAAATTTTCTCATAATTAATTATTGTATAGCAACAACCTCTTTTACTTCCGGTAAATAATGGCATAAAAGATTTTGAACACCTTGTTTTAAAGTCATTGTTGAACTAGGGCAGCCTGAACAGCTCCCATGTAACTGTACCTTAACTATTCCGTCCTTAAACTCTTTAAATTTTATATCTCCACCGTCTCTAGCAACAGCAGGTCTTATTTTTTCTTCTAAAATTTTTACAATTTTTGACTCAATTTCACTTAAATCTAAATTTTCGTCTTTTATATTTTCATCAATTACAAACTCTTTACCATCGGCGTAAAAATCATTTATTAGAGAAATTACTATATGTTTTATTTCGTCCCACTTAATGTTTTCTTTCTTATTTACTGAAATAAAATCTTGACCTAAAAAAATACCCTCAACACCATTTATTGATAAAATATTTCTCACCAATTCATTTTGCATATCATCTTTATTTGTAATTTCATAAGGACCACTGTTTGAAACTTTCTTCCCAGGAAGAAATTTCAAAGAATTTGGATTCGGTGTTACTTCTGTTTGAACGAACATAAATTATATATAGTGAATATTTTAAAAATTAAAACTTGATAATAAATTTTTATTAAAAACCTACTATTTCTTTAATTCTTTTAATCTTTTTGGATGCAATTAAATTAGCTTTTACAACTCCATCTAGAAGAATTTCATCTAAATAACTTTTATCTCCTAAAAGTTTCTTTATCTCATTAGAAATAGGTTCAATTTTATTCACAAGCTCTGTAGCTAATTGCTCTTTGAATTCTGAAAAGTTTTTACCTGAAAAATTTTTTACTGATTTTTCTAATGTAGAATTATTTAAACTTGAATATATTCCTAAAAGATTTTTTGCTTCTAATCTTTCATCAAGCTCCTTTATATCTTGTGGCATAGGCATAGAATCAGTTTTTGCTTTTTTGATTTTGTTTATTATTTGATCTTTGTTATCTGTTAAATTTATTCTACTTAAATCTGATAACTCTGATTTACTCATTTTTTTTGAACCATCTTTTAAACTCATTATTCTTGAAAATTCTTTTTGAATTAAAGGTTCAGGAACTTGAAGAAAATTTTCTACTTCAAAATCGTTATTAAATTTTTGAGCTATATCTCTGCATAACTCCAAATGTTGTTTTTGATCATCACCTACAGGAACATGGGTGGCATCGTATAAAAGGATATCAGACGCCATTAAAACTGGATAAGAATATAATCCAATACTAGCTTTCTCTTTGTCTTTACCGGCTTTCTCTTTGAATTGGGTCATTCTATTTAACCAACCCATTCTAGCAATACAACTTAATATCCATGCTCCTTCGGCATGAGCGGCTACCCCGGATTGATTAAAAATTATACTTTTTTTTGGATCTATTCCACTTGCTATAAAAGTTGCAACAGTTTCTCTAATATTATTTTTTAATTCTTTAGGATCTTGCTTTACTGTAATAGCATGTAGATCAACCACACAAAAAATACATTCGTTATCATTATCATTATTTAAGTCTACAAAATTTTTTATAGCTCCTAAATAATTTCCAAGATGCAGATTGCCTGTAGGCTGAACACCAGAGAATATTTTTTTACTCATAAAACTAATACTTTAATTTAATATCATTCATTTGAAAAGCTTTGATGAAATAACACACAATTAAATAAAACAATAATCCTAATATAACAGATAAAACTAAATAAAAAGATTTAATTGATTGATTAAATGCTAATTCGTTTTGAAAAAAATTTAACATAAAGTTAAAAAATAAACCCATCATAATTGATGCAAAAATTATTTTAATAAATTTAATAAAAAATATTTGATTAAAATAAAATAATTGTCGATTTTTTAAGATCAAAAATAAAAATATTGAATTAAACCAAGATGAAATAGATGTGGCTATTGGAATTATTATATAACCAATTTCACTAAAATAATACAAACTGATAAAAATATTTACCAATACTGAAATTAAAGAAATATAAAATGGAGTTTTAGTATCATGGTTTGCAAAGAAAAAACTTGAAAAAACTTTTATCAAAGCAAAAGCAGGCAGACCTAAAGCAAAATAATATAAAGCTAAGCTTGAGTTGCTCACCGAATTTTCATTGAAAGACCCATAACCAAATAAAGCTGAAATAATTTGTTCTGATCCTATGATTAAAGCGATAGTTGCTGGAAGACTTAAGAATAAACTTAGTTCAAGAGCTTTATTTTGTATAAGTAAAATCTTTTTTTTTTTTCTAGATTGAATATGTTTTGAAAGCTGTGGAAGTATAACAACGCCAATCGCAATACCAGCTATGGCTAGGTTAATTTGATAAATTCTATCAGCATAATATAAGTAAGAAACTGCACTTGCTTGAAAAGACGCGATTATTGTTCCAATTAAAATATTAATTTGAGTTACTCCAGAGGAAAAAATACTTGGCAAAAGTTTTTTAAAAAAAAACCTAACTTTATTGCTAACTCTTAAATTGAATTTAAATTTAAGTGAGTAATATTTAGAAACGTATTTGTATAAAAATATTAACTGTAGAAAACCAGCTAAAGAAACTCCATAAGATAAATAATAAACTAACTGGTCACCTAAAGACCTAGAAAAAATTAACACCAAAATTAAAACAATATTCAAAATTATTGGGGCCGAAGCTGCAGCTGCAAACTTATTATGTGAATTTAAAATTGCAGAAAAAAATGAAGCTAGACAAATAAAAAATAAAAAAGGAAAAGTAATTCTTGTTAAATTTATAGCTATCTCCATTTTTTCTAAATCTCCCACAAATCCTGGAGCGATAATTGAAACAAATGCAGGCATGAAAATTTCAATTATTATTGTTAAAAATAACAACCCTAAAAAAAGAAGATTAAAAATATCATTAGCAAATTTATTTGATTGTTTTTTTCCTTTAATAATTTCTGATGAATAACTTGGAACGAATGCTGCATTAAAGGTGCCTTCGGCAAATAATCTTCTAAATGTATTTGGAATTCTAAATGCTACAAAAAAGGCATCCGCCAACATCCCTGTTCCTAGAAAAATTGCTATTAAAATATCTCTTAAATAACCAAGCAATCTACTAATGATAGTATAAAAACCAAATGTACCTGTTGACTTAAGTAAGTTCATAAATCATATTAGTCTTAATTTTACCCCAATTGTACATTTATTGTTATCAGAAATGAAAAAAACAAAAATCGATCATTACACAGATAAAGAAGCTTTAGATTTTCATAAAGACAAAAAACCAGGCAAGATTGAGATTATTTCATCTAAAAATATGACAACTAAGCGTGATCTCGCTTTAGCTTATTCTCCAGGAGTTGCAGCTCCAGTAAAAAAGATAAGTGAAAACCCAGAAGCAGCTTATGATTACACAAGTAAAGGAAACCTTGTTGCTGTAATAAGTAATGGTTCTGCAATATTAGGGATGGGAAATTTAGGTGCTCTTGCATCTAAGCCTGTGATGGAAGGAAAAGCTGTATTATTTAAAAGATTTGCAGATATTGATTCGATTGATTTAGAGATTGATTGTAAAGATACAGACGAAATTATAAATTCAATTAAAAATTTTGCACCTAGCTTTGGTGGAATAAATTTAGAAGACATAGCAGCCCCAGATTGTTTTATAATAGAACAGAAATTAAAAGAAATTTTGGATATACCAGTTTTTCATGATGATCAACATGGAACAGCAATTATAACTACTGCAGCATTAATTAATGCCTTAGATATTTGTGGTAAATCAATAAAAAAAATTAAAGTTGTCGTTAATGGTGCTGGAGCTTCAGCACAAGCTTGTACTGAATTATTTAAAAACTCAGGAGTAAAATCTGAAAATATAATAATGCTAGATAGAAAGGGCGTTATTTATGAAGGAAGAACTGAGGGAATTGATCAATGGAAATCCAAATATGCAGTTAAAACTAAACACAGAACTTTAGAGGATGTTATTAAAGGCGCAGATGTTTTTTTAGGATTATCTGCAAAAGGTGTTCTAAAAAAAGAGATGGTTAAATCCATGGCAAAAAACCCAATTATATTTGCTTGTGCTAATCCTGATCCAGAAATTACTCCAGAAGAAATTAGTGAGGTTAGAAATGATGCAATTGTTGCAACAGGTAGATCAGATTATCCTAATCAAGTAAATAATTTAATTGGATTTCCTTACATCTTTAGAGGAGCTTTAGATGTTAGATCCAAAACAATAAATGAAGAAATGAAAGTTGCTGCAGCTAATGCAATAGCTAAGCTTGCTAGAGAAGATGTTCCTGATGAAGTTGTTGCTGCAATGGGTGGTGAAAGACCACATTATGGAAAAGAATACATAATTCCTTCTACATTTGATCCTAGATTAATTAGTGTAATACCATCAGCTGTAGCAAAAGCAGCAATTGATAGTGGGGTAGCTAGAAAAAATATAAATAATTTTGAGGATTATAAAGAACAATTAAAACAAAGATTAGACCCAACAGTGACTATTATGCAAGGTATAAATTCATTTATTAAGAAAAATCAGAAAAAAATTGTCTTTGCAGATGGTGAAGATGAAAATACTTTAAAAGCCGCTATAGCTTTTAAAAATTCAAAATTAGGTATTCCAATCTTGGTTGGTAAAGAAAGTAAAATTAAAGAACAGATTAAAAATATTGGTTACAGTGAAAATTTTGACATTGAAATTGTTAACTCAAAGGATGAAGAAAAAAGAAAACGGTACGTAAAACATTTATTTGAAAAATTACAGAGAGAACAAGGTTTATTAGAAAGAGATTGTGACAGAATGATAAGAAATGACAGAGTTGTCTGGGCAACAAGCATGGTTGCTTGTGGTGATGCAGATGGTGTCGTAACAGGAAATACTAGACGCTTTGGGGCCTCTTTAGAAAAAATCAAACAAGTTGTTGATGTTAGAAAAGGCGAGATAATGTTTGGATTAAATATGATAGTTCATAAAGGAAAAACTATTTTTATTGGTGATACTAGCGTACACGAATATCCAACATCAGAACAAATGGCTGAAATAGCAATATCTACAGCAAGAGTAGTAAGACTTTTTGGATTTGATCCAAGGGTTGCCTTCGTTTCTCACTCAACTTTTGGTCAACCTATTACTAGTCGAACTAAGCATATAAGAAATGCTGTTGATATACTTAAAGAAAGACAAGTAGATTTTGAATTTGATGGTGACATGCAACCAGATGTTGCTTTAAATTCAGAATATAAAGACTTATATCCATTTTCAAAAATAGTAGGTAACTCGAATATACTTATTATGCCCGGGCAACATAGTGCAGCAATATCTTATAAACTTCTAAAAACAATAGGAGATACAAAAGTTATAGGGCCCCTACTGATAGGATTGGGCCTGCCAATTGAAATTGCTCCCCTAAGAACATCTACTTCAGAAATTTTAAACTTAGCATCAATTGCGGCTTATTCTTCACAAGTTATAAACTATAAAAAATAACTAATCTTTTTGAATTCTTAGATCTTCTAGAAGCATGATACTTGCTATTACATTTTCTACATCAAGAATTTCTTTAGCTTCACTAATAACCATTTCTTTTTCTTCAGAAGTGAGAGCAATACCGTAAATATAAATTTTCTTTTTATAAGTATCAATTTGATAATTGCTTGCTTTAATGTTTTTATTTAAAATCAATGCTGTTCTGAGTTGTGATGTAATTAGAACATCTTTAGCAGATTGTTTGAAATTAAACTCCTCTTTGATTTTAATATCATTTTTTACTGATCTAGCACCTTTTGTTTCCCAGGCTAATTTAGTGATTATTAATTTTTCCTCAGGATTTTCTACTTTACCAGTAATAAATATTCTACCATCCAAAACTTTCGTTTTAACTGATAAAAAATATTTTTTATCTTTTGCAAGTATTTTAGCTGCAATACTTTTTTGCATAATTGAGTCGTCTATTTGAGTACCAACCGTTCTTGGATCTAGTGCAACAGAAACACCTGTACCAAAAAGACCTTTAGAGCCAACACCTACACAAGCAGTTAGAAAAAAACTAATTAAAATAAATATTAATAATCTAATTTTCATTCTTTAATTCCAAACAATACTTATATATTTCTTTCTTAGATACATTAGTGTTTTGTCTCAAAATATTTGTAATTTCTTTTGTAGAAAATTTATTAATCATTTTTTTGATTATATTCTTATCTGATTCATTTAATTTTTGAGAGCTATTTTTATCTATTTTTTTTTCAGAAATAACAACTGTAAATTCTCCTTTTGGTTCTTTCTCAAAGAAATCCAATTCATTTATATCTTTGCGAATAAATTCCTCAAAAATTTTTGTAATTTCCCTGCAAAAAACAATTTTTCTACCAGCAAAATTTTTTTTAATTTCTGGAATAATTTTATTAATTTTTTTTGGTGATACAAAAAAAACTAAAGTGTTTTCAATTTTTGAGAGTTTCTGTAATTCAGTGGATAAATGTGTTTTCTTTTCGGGAAAAAAACCACAAAATAAAAACTTATCTGAAAATCCACAGATTGAAACTGCCGTAGAAACTGCTGAAGGTCCAGGTATAGGAAATATTTTAATATTTTTATTAATACACTCCTTGACCAAGATAGAACCAGGATCAGAAATACTAGGGGTGCCAGCATCTGATATTAAAGAAATTATTTTTCCAGATTTTAAGTATTCAATAATTTTAGATACATTTTTTTTCTCGTTAAATTTATGATTTGAAATTAATTTTGAATTTATTTGATATTTATCTAAAAGTTTTTTTGAAACTCGAGTATCTTCACATAAAATATAATCAGATTTTTCCAATGCTTCAATAGCTCTAAAAGTTATATCTTTTAAATTCCCTAAGGGAGTAGATACTAAATAAAGACCATTTTGATATTCTTTTGAATGAAATTGTGTTTTTATAATCATAATTTAGCTTTAAAAAATATTATACTAGCACCAAAATGAATAAATTAATTAAAATTATTTTTTTTATATTTATAAACTTCTCTCTTCTTTCTGTTCAAACAGTTAGTGCTAATGAAAAAATTAAAATAGGATTATTAGTGCCTATGACTGGTGATAATAAAGAAATTGGAGAATCAATTATTAAAGCAGTAGGATTAGCAGTTAAAGACATTGATAATAATTCAATAGAAATTTTTCCAAAAGATACTGCTACAAAGGCTAACCAAACTTTAAAATCAGCATTTGAATTAAGTCAAATGGGAGTAAAGATTGTTATAGGTCCTGTGTTCTATGAAAGTTTAACTTATTTAGATGAAATGAAAGATTTAACATTTTTATCATTAACTAATAAGACATTAGATCTTCCAAAAAATATAATTTCTGCAGGAATAAATTCTACATCACAATTTAATACAATAAAAAAATTTTTAGAAAGTAATAAAATTAAAAGAACTATTTTTTTAACACCAATACTAGATTATGAATTTGAAGTCAAAAAAGGGATGAAAGATTCAAAAGTAAAAATATATAAAGATTATGAATATAACACAGAACCTACAAAACTTACAAAACAGATAGAAGAAATTACTAATTATAGAATAAGAAAACAAAATCTTGATGATGAAATAAAGAGAATAAAAAATTCAAAAGATCCAAATAAAGAAAAAAAAATTAAAAGACTAGAAAAAAGATACACTTTAGGAGGTTTAAACTTCGATGCTGTTGTAATTGCAGATTTTGATGAAAGTCTAAAAAGTGTAACTACATCACTTTTATATACAGATGTGCTTCCAAAAAATAAATATTTCATAACTTTAAATCAATGGTTTGATGAAAGTCTATTAAACGAAACTGATATTCAGCCTTTGTATTATCCTTCAATTAATAAAGAAAATTTTGAGAAATATAAAATAAAATACTTTAACGCGTTTAACGAAGATCCTACACATTTATCCTTGTTAAGTTACGATCTTGTTGGGTTAATTTATTATTTGTCTTTGAATTCTGATATAAAAAATTTAAATAAAATTTTCAAAAGAAAAAATTCATTTAAGGGAAAAATAGGAATATTTGATATTAAAGATAATAAAATAAATCACAGGCTAAATTTTTATAAAATTGAAGAGCAAAAACTTATAAAAATTTTCTAATTTTTTTAAAAGCTTGATATCTATGATCTATCTTATATTTTCTAGATGGCTTCATTTGTCCAAAGGTTTGTCTTTTTTTATAAGGTATGAAAATTGGATCATAACCAAATCCATTTTTTCCTTTTGGTTCATTTGAAATACGACCCTCAACTTTTCCTTGCACGCAAGCAATTTTTTTATTTAAATATGAAATAGAGAGAGCACAAATAAATCTAGCTTTAATTTTTTTATTTTTCCAATTCCCATCTTTTTTATTTAATTCCCTATAAACTTTTTTTATGGCTTTGCTAAAATCTCCTTGCTTCCCTCCCCACCTTGCAGAGTAAATTCCAGGATTTTTATCCAAAAAATCTATTTCCAAACCTGAATCATCGGCCAAACATAATAGACCTGTTTTTTTAGAGAAATATTTAGACTTTATTAATGAGTTTTCTTTAAATGTTTTACCATTTTCAACTGGACTTTTAAGATTAAATTCCGATGTAGAATGAATTTTGATCTTTTTTGGCAATAAACTCTTGATTTCTCTTAGTTTACCATTGTTATTAGTACCAATGAGTAATTTATTAATTTTTATTTTAGACATCTAGAAATTACTAAAATCCTTACCATATAAGAGATTATGGAAAAAGAAGAAAACCAAAATAATACTTCAGCAGAGCAAAATCAGGATGCAGTAAAAGAAACTGAGAAACCTGAAGAAAACTTGTCCGAAGAAAATAAAGAAGAAATTAAAGAACCAACCCCTGAAGAAAAAATTGCTGAACTAGAAGATAAATTAGCAAGAACTTTTGCTGAAATGGAAAATCAACGAAGAAGATTTGAAAAAGAAAAAGAAGATGCTTTTGAGTATGGTGGCTATAGCTTTGCTAAAGAAGCATTAAATTTAATTGATAACTTAGATCGTTCTAAGCATGTTTTAGAAAGTGACGATAAGTTAAAAGAAACTGAGGCATTAAAGAAGACACTTGAACACTTAGATATAATAAAAAAAGATTTAATCTCTATTTTTGAGAAAAATAACATTAAACCAATTGATAGTATTAATAAAAAACTAGATCCAAACTTCCATCAAGCAATGATGGAAATAGAAGATGATACGAAAGAACCTGGAACAATAATCCAAGAAATTCAAAAAGGATTTACTATTAAAGATAGGCTACTTAGACCTTCATTAGTTGGAGTATCAAAAAAAGTTACAAAAAAAGAGGAAAAAACTAGTGAAATTCAAGAAAATTCAGAGAATAAATAATTATGAGATCAACTTGTAGTTTCACATTTAAACCCTATATGACGAAGGAGAGAAGTTAATATTATGAGTAAAATTATTGGAATAGACTTAGGAACAACAAATTCATGTGTTGCCATTATGGAAGGAACACAAGCTAAGGTTTTAGAGAATGCTGAGGGAGCAAGAACAACACCTTCAGTGGTTGCCTTTACTGACGAAAATGAAAAACTAATTGGACAACCAGCAAAAAGACAAGCTGTTACAAATCCTGAAAATACAATCTTTGCCGTTAAAAGATTGATCGGAAGAAATTTTGATGATCCAACAGTTAAAAAAGATATAGAAGCAGCGCCATTTAAAATAGTAAACTCTGAAAAAGGCGATGCCTGGATTGAATCAAAAGGAGAAAAATATTCTCCATCTCAAATATCTGCATTTATTTTACAAAAAATGAAAGAAACAGCTGAAAAATATTTGGGTCAAGCTGTAACAAAAGCTGTAATAACAGTACCCGCATATTTTAACGATGCACAAAGACAAGCAACAAAAGATGCAGGAAAGATTGCTGGATTAGAGGTTTTAAGAATTATAAACGAACCAACAGCTGCATCTCTAGCTTATGGTTTGGATAAAAAACAAAATAAAAAAATTGCCGTTTATGATTTAGGTGGTGGAACATTTGATGTATCAATTTTGGAATTAGGCGATGGAGTATTTGAAGTTAAATCAACTAATGGTGACACATTTTTAGGTGGTGAAGATTTTGACAATGCTGTTGTTGATTATTTAATTTCAGAATTTAAAAAAGATAACGGAATAGATCTAAAGTCAGACAAACTTGCTTTACAAAGGTTGAAAGAAGCTGCTGAAAAAGCAAAAATAGAATTATCATCTGCAGAACAAACAGATATAAACCTGCCGTTTATTACAGCAGACAAAACAGGTCCAAAACATATTAATTTAAAAATGACTAGGGCAAAACTTGAAGCTTTAGTTGAAGACTTAATTGCTAGAACTGTGCCCCCATGTAAAACTGCATTAAAAGATGCTGGAATTACTGCAAGTGAAATTGATGAAGTAGTTATGGTTGGTGGTATGACTAGAATGCCAAAAGTAATTGAAGAAGTTAAAAACTTTTTTGGAAAAGATCCTAATAAGAGTGTAAATCCTGATGAGGTAGTTGCAATGGGAGCTGCTATTCAAGCAGGTGTATTACAAGGTGATGTCAAAGACGTGCTTCTATTAGATGTAACTCCACTATCACTTGGTATCGAAACACTTGGAGGAGTTTCTACAAAACTGATTGATAAAAACACAACAATACCAACTAAAAAAAGCCAAGTTTTCTCAACTGCTGAAGATAATCAACCTGCTGTATCTATTAGAGTTCTACAAGGTGAGAGGGAAATGGCAGCTGATAATAAAGCTTTAGGTAATTTTGAATTAGTGGGTATTGCACCAGCGCCAAGAGGAGTGCCTCAAATTGAAGTTACATTTGATATTGATGCTAATGGTATAGTAAATGTCTCAGCAAAAGATAAAGGAACTGGTAAAGAACAAAAAATTCAGATTCAAGCTTCAGGTGGATTAAGTGATGAAGAAATCGAAAAAATGGTTAAAGATGCAGAGGCTAATAAAGAGGCTGATAAAAAGAAAAGAGAGTCTGTTGATGTTAGAAACCAAGCAGATACTTTAATTCACTCTACTGAAAAGAATTTAAAAGAGCATGGATCAAAGATTTCTGATGCAGAGAAAAAAGCAATTGAAGATGCATCAACTGCTGTAAAAGAAGCATTAAAAAGTGAAAATATTGAAGATATTAAGAAAAAAACTGAAGTTTTGGTTCAGGCTTCAATGAAACTTGGAGAAGCGATCTATAAATCACAACAAAGTGCAAAACCAGATTCTGGAAAAGATGATGGTGGAGATGATTCAGGTAAAAAAGACGAGAATGTTGTTGATGCTGATTTCGAAGAAGTAAAAGACGAAAATAAAGAAAAAAGCGCTTAAACTGACATTTAATTGTCTGGGGTAATTTGATGGCTAAACGAGACTATTACGATATCCTAGGCGTTAATAAAAGCGCAAGTCCTGACGAGTTAAAATCCGCATATAGAAAACTAGCTGTTAAATATCATCCTGACAAAAATCCTGGAGACTCTAAGGCTGAAGAAAAATTTAAAGAAGCTAGTGAAGCTTACGGAATACTTTCGGACAAAGAGAAGAAACAAAACTACGATAACTTTGGTCATGCAGCTTTTGAAAATAGTGGGGGTAGACCTGGTGGAGGATTTGGTGGTTTCAGTGGAGCAGATTTTTCGGATATATTTGAAGATTTTTTTGGAGATTTTGGGGGAGGTGGAAGATCGAGAAGTAGAAAATCAAATAATAGAGGTTCTGACTTGAGATATGATTTATCTATCTCGTTAGAAGAAGCTTACCAAGGAAAAAAACAGGATATTAAATTTTCAACATCAGAACAATGTGGAACTTGCAAAGGTAATGGATCTAAACCAGGTTATTCGCCTGATAGATGTTCATATTGTGGAGGAAATGGAAGGATAAGATCCAATCAAGGCTTCTTTACTGTCCAACAAACCTGTCCTCAATGTAATGGGAATGGCGAAGAAATTACTAATCCTTGTAACGATTGTAATGGCCAGGGTAAAAAACAAGCTTCAAAAAGAATATCTGTAACAATTCCAAAAGGTGTAGATGATGGGACTAGAATAAGACTTGCGGGAAAAGGTGAAGCAGGAACCAGGGGTGGAGCAACAGGTGATCTGTATTTATTTATTAACGTTAACTCTCACAACTTATTTAAAAGATCAGATGAAAATTTATTTTTTGAAATTCCACTTTCTTTTGCAGATGCAGCATTAGGTACCACTATTGAAATTCCAACTATTGATGGTGGAAAAGCTAAAATAAAGATTCCTGATGGAACTCAAAATGGTAAACAATTTAGACTAAAGGGTAAAGGAATGCCATTTATGAGAAGAGGTGATTTTGGCGACTTATATGTCCAGGTAAAAACAGAAGTACCTGTATACTTAAATAAAAAACAGAAAGAATTACTTGAACAATTTAGAGAGATAGAAAACGATAAATCTAACCCCAGTATTAAAAAATTTTTTCAAAAAGCTAAAGACTTCTGGAAGAGATAACATTGAAAAAAGAAACAAAAAAAAGAATCAGTAAAGCCTACTGGATATGGTTTCAATTTTCAAAATTTGATAATCAAAAACTAAATAAGATAAAGAGAATTGTAAATAATCATCTTAAAGGACCTAATTTTTCAATTCATTTAACAACAATTGGTCCATTCTTAAAACCAAATAAAGAAGAATTGGAAAAAATTGAAAAAATTTCTAGAAAGATCAATAAATTCAAAATTTTATTGATTAAATATAAATTAACTAATCAAAAATTCACATCATTTTATATTGAAGTAAAAAAGACAAAAGAATTAATTGAAGCTAAGAATAGATTTTCTAAAACAAACTATAAAAAGCAAAATAAAAAATACAATCCTCACATAAGTCTCTATTACGGAACAAAAGATAACAAGACAAAAGAAGCAATAATAAAAAAATTACCAAAATTAAATAGGTTGGTTACAATAGATAAATTATGTATTGTAGATGTTAATGAAAAAATTAATAAATGGAAAATTATTAAAACTATAAAATTAAAAAATGAAAAAAATTAATTTAGCTATTTCAGGTTGCATGGGAAGGATGGGTCAACAACTTATCAAGTCATCAAAGAAAAATAAAAATTTTAAATTAGTTACACTTACAGAGAATAGATTAGTTAAAAAAAAATTTAATGGAATTAAACCTGAATTAAATTCTGATAAAGCCTTTAAAAAAACTGATGTAATTATTGATTTTACGGTACCAAATTGTACTCTTGAAATACTCAAAATAGCGTCAAAATTAAGGAAAAAAGTAGTAATTGGCACAACTGGCTTTACCAGAGCACAAGAAAATCAAATTAAAAAATATTCAAGAAAAATACCTATTCTAAAAGCTGGAAATATGAGTCTGGGTGTAAATTTATTAATGTATTTAACTGAAATAACTTCTAAATCATTAAGCGATGAATACTTTAGTAAAATATTTGAAGTGCACCATAAACACAAAAAAGATTATCCATCTGGTACTGCTTTAATGCTTGGTAAAGGAATTGCTGATGGAAAAAATAAAAATTTATATAATTTAATTGGTAAAAAATTTTTAAATAAAAAATCTTTTCCTTATGGAAAAAAAATCAATTTTAACTCAATAAGAAAAGGTGAAATTATTGGAGAGCATGAAGTAAAATTCTCAAGTGGAAAAGAAATAATAACATTAAATCATGAAGCTTTTGATAGAGCACTTTACTCTGATGGAGCTTTAACTGCCTCGAGATGGTTAATTAAAAAAAAACCAGGATTATATTCTATGAGAGATTTGCTTAACTTTTCATAATGAATGAAAAACAAAAAGCAAAAATTATTATAAAAACTTTAAATAAAATTTATCCTAAAGCACCAGTTCCTCTAAAAAGTAAAAATACTTTTACACTATTAATTTCAGTACTTCTTTCAGCACAATGTACAGATGTAAATGTTAACAATGTAACAAAAGATATATACCCAAAATATTTTAAACCTGAGCATTTTGTAAAATTAGGAAGAAAAAAAATTGAAAAATTAATCAAAAAAATTGGTATATTTAGAGTTAAAGCTAAAAGTATTTATTTAATGTCAAAACAAGTTTTAGAAAAACATAATGGAAAGGTACCTAAAACTTTTGAAGAGCTTGAAAAACTACCTGGCGTAGGGCATAAAACAGCTAGCGTGGTGATGTCTCAGGGTTTTGGATTTCCAGCTTTTGCAGTTGATACTCATATTCATAGACTTGCACAAAGATGGGGTTTAACAAAAGGAAAAGATGTTGTGCAAACTGAAAAAGATTTAAAACGAATATTTCCTAAAAAAACTTGGTCTAAACTTCATTTACAAATAATTTTTTATGGTAGGGAATATTGTAAGGCAAGAGATTGTTATGGATTAACCTGCAAAATATGCACTACTTGCTACCCAAATAGAAAAAAACCTGTTATTACAAAAAAGGCTTAATATGAAAATTTTAGGGATAGGAAATGCAATAGTAGATGTCATTTGTAAGGTCGATGATAATTTTATTGTTCAAAATAATCTTACAAAAAGTACTATGAAATTATATTTTCATGAAAATGAATTTAGAAATTTATTAGCAAATCTGAAAATCGAAAAAACTGTTTCTGGAGGATCTGTTGCAAACTCAATCGTTGGTATATCTCAGCTTGGTAATAAAACTGGCTTTATAGGTAAAATTTCAGATGATGAATTTGGTAGGAACTATGAAGAAGGATTAAAAAAAGAAAATGTAGAATACTTTTATTCTAAAAAAAAAGAGGAACTGCCAACTGGTACATGTTTAATTTTAGTGACGCCAGACTCGGAAAGAACAATGTGTACTTTCTTAGGAACAGCTGGAAAAATTAATGAAGAAGATGTTAGTAAAGATGCAATTCAAAAAAGTGAGATAATATTTTTAGAAGGTTACTTATGGGATGAAGGAGAACCCAAGAAAGCATTCGATAAAGCAATTAATAATGCAAACAAAGTAGCTATGTCACTTTCTGACTTATTTTGTGTAGATAGGCATAAACCTCATTTTTTAAATTTAGTTAAAGAAAAACTTGATATAACTTTTGCTAATGAACAAGAAATTAGTTCACTAATTGAAGCAAAAAATTTCGATGATGTTGTAAACTTTTCAAAACAACTTAATAAATTAATTATTGTAACTAGAGGTGAAAAAGGTGCTATTGCGATTAATGGTAATGAAGTTTTTGAAAGTGATGTAAAAAAAAATCTGAAAATTGTTGACCTTACAGGTGCAGGTGATCTTTTTGCAGCTGGATTTTTACATGGATACATCAATAAATTATCTACGAAAGATTGTCTGGAAAAGGGTACTGAAATGTCATCTAGAGTAATACAGCAAATCGGTGCAAGACTTTAAATTTTCTTTCTTTTAAAACTTCCCTTGCCTTTTTTGGGCTTAACTATTTTTTGTTTATACTTTTTAGTAAATAAATCTTTAGCTATAGGGTTTTTCTTATTTGATTTGATAACCATTTTTTTTACTAATTATAAATTTATTATCATCAAATGTATTAAAAATTTTTTTTCTCAATCGATAAATATGAGTTTCGACCGTATGAGTTTCTATATCAGACTGATAGCTCCAAACTTTTTCTTGCAATTCATTAATACTAACTGGTGTTTTTAATTTAGATAAATAAGTAATAGTATTAATTTCTTTTTCAGTCAACTTAAGCTTGGTATTATTGATAAACATTTCTCTTGAATTTAAATCAATAGTATAATTTTTTACTCTTACTTGTGATTGGCTACTAAATTGTATTTTTAAAAATTCAATGTTTATCTTTTCTACCAATTTGAAGATATTAATAGGCTCATTATCTAAAACAAAATGATTATTAATGTCTGGGTATTTTTTATTTGATATAATTAAAAAATTATTTAAATTTTTTACTTTTTGATTTAAAGAAACTAAATTATCTGCGAAAGTAATCCTAAAATTTAAATCTAAACTAAGCTCTTCAAGAATACGATATAATCCGGTAAACTTAAATATTATTAAATTCTGAATACTCACGAAAAAGAGGATATGACAATTTTTGTAAAAAATAAACATAGTCTTATAATAGATGAATTTAAATTTAGGTGCTGTATTGGGAAAAAAGGAACAACAGCAAATAAAAAAGAAGGTGATAAAAAAACACCTAAAGGAACTTTTGAAATTGAAAATCTTTATTTTAGGAGAGATCGTAAACAGAAACCTTCAACATTACTAAAGTGTATTGAAATTAAAAAAAATATGGGTTGGTGTGATGATATTCGTTTTCCAAAAAAATATAACAAACTTATTAAAATTGAAAAAAGGATTAAACATGAAAAATTAAAAAGGAAAGACTACAAATATGATTTGTTAATTCCAATTAAATATAACTTTAAAAAACCTACTACTGGTCTAGGTAGTTGTATTTTTATTCACCTTACTAAAGATTTCAAGCCTACAGTTGGATGTATCGCTTTAAAGGAAAAAGATTTTTTAATTATGCTTAAAATAATTAAAAAAAAAACAAAAATAAAAATTTATTAAAGTCTCTTACCAAATATACTAGATCCTACCCTTACATATGTGGATGAGTGTTTAGCAGCTATAAGAAAATCTGAAGACATCCCCATACTTAGATCAACAAACCCGAGTGCTTTATTTAATTTGTTCATCTCTTCAAAGTAAGCTTCTGGATCAATATTTGCTGGAGGAATGCACATCAGACCAATTAAATCCAAACCAATTTCTTTACAGTAAGAAACAAGTTGGCTAGCATCTTTTTTGTTAATACCTGATTTTTGATTTTCGTTACCAATATTTACCTGCAAAAATATTTTAATTTTTTTATTTATTTTACTTTGCTCATCTGCAATTTTTTTTGCAAGCTTTTCATTATCAACTGAATGGATATAATCAAATAATTTAACTGCAAATTTTACTTTGTTGGTTTGTAATTTTCCAATCATATGTAATTTTAATTGTGAATTTTTTTTTTTGATTTCTATCCATTTTTCAAGTGCTTCCTGCACTTTATTTTCACCAAAATCAATATGGCCATGCTCAATAAGGGGCAAGATTTTATCAATTTTAAAAGTCTTAGATACTGCTATAATTTTAACATTATTATTAATCTGTAATTTATTAAGATAAATTTTAATATTATCCTGAATATCTAATAAATTTTTTACAGTATTATGCATAAGAATATGAAATATTACTTTATAAATAAATTTGAGACAAATAATATCGATAAGCAAGACAAACAAACTGTTATTATTTATAGAAATTATTCATCAAAAAAACTGGGTCAGGAAATTATTTTAAAAATAAAAAAATATTGCCAAAAAAAAGGGATTAAGTTTTATTTATCTAATAATATAAAACTTGCGATTAAACTTAATTTAGATGGAGCGTATATTCCATCGTTCAATAAAGACACAAAACATTTAGCATATTCTCTAAGGAAGAATTTTGATATTGTTGGATCCGCTCATAATCTAAAAGAAATAAGAATAAAAGAAAATCAAAATGTTAAAAAAATTTTTTTGTCGTCTTTGTTTAAAAAAAACAAGAATTATTTAGGGATCAACAGATTTAAAGTTCTGACTAAACTAACAAAAAAAAATATTGTATCTTTAGGTGGAATTTCAAGACATAACACAAAAAAGCTTTCACTTATAAATCAAAGTGATTTTGCGGGTATTTCTTATTTTGAGTAAAAAAAAGGCCCCTAAGAAGGGGCCCTTTTAAAACTTAGATTCTAATTAAATTAGAATGCAAATACTAGAGCGATTTCGTAACCTTCTCTATCAGTTCCATTCACACCACCAACACTTACAGTTTCGTTGAATGCAGCTTTAATAGAAGTTCCGCCCATTGTATATGAAGCAGAGAAACCTTCAGATTCTTGGTCTGATGTAGAAGATCCAAGATCTAAAGTGTGCTCACCATAAGATACTGATAAATCATCAGTAACTGCATATGAGATCGCCCAAGATGTACTTTCGTCATCTTGAGTTGCAGTAGGACCATCAGCTTCTGAAGATTGGTAACCAACTGTAATTGGACCAGTAGCATATGTTATAAACATAGTACTTTCGTCAATTCCAGTTACTTGTGTACCGTTTGCAGCTGGTACTTCATCAACACTACCTTGAGCATAACCTACAGTTACACCTTCAACCATATCTGGTGTATACTTAACACCCATATCAGTATATGCGTTAGCATTTGCAGTAGTATTCTGTGAAGAATATGCAACATGAGCAGTTAATCCTGGAAGTAATTCAGGAGAGTTATATCTCCATAAATCATTACCAGTACCTGCACCATTGATAACTACGTTACCAGTAACAAGTGCAAATGACTCTTCGTATGCAGTTGGCATCATGTCATCAAAACCACCCATTACAGTACTTCCACCATGTGCAGAGAAAATTACTGTACCCATAGTGTCATGACCAATTGTTAAACTTTGACTGTCAAAATCACCACCAGCTCCACCTGAAGCATCACCATCTAATTCTAAAGATGTAGTGATTGATAGACCACCATCAGTTTCACCTGAAACTTTGAAAGTGATACTGTCATTTTGGTAGTAAGTAGATTTACCAGTTTCATCACCTGAAGTGATTGCAACTGACGCACCTCCTGACATAGTAATCTCAGCAGCGTTTGCTGAAACAGCAACTAGTGAACCAGCTAATGCTGATAAACCAATTTTTTTGAAGTTGTTCATATTAATTACTCCTTTATTTATTTGTTATTATTAATAATAAACATTGCTTATTTATCATTTTTTAGTTTTTTTATTGATTTTTAAGTTTATTTATAAATTAAAATATTAAAGTGTTGCATTTATATCACATAAAAAAGACCATATATTTAAGTTTTTCTCGAATAATTCTAATTAATGTATATTAATCCCAATTTTAACAATATTATTTAAAATGATCACCTTTATTAAAAAATATATATTTACATATATTTGCTTAATTTTATTTCTAAATTCATGTGCAAATTTACCAGGTGGAGATGCTAGAAAAAATCCACCAAATCCAGATAAAAGAGTTCAGAAAAATTTAGAAGAAGGTAAAGGTTTTAGGCTAGATAACGCACTAGGAGGAAACAAAGCAACAAATTTCGAATTTGCTTCTTCGAACGAACTTTGGAGAGCATCATTAGATACCATTGATTTTATGCCACTTCTTTCAGCTAATTACAGCGGCGGAATTATTATTACTGATTGGTATTCTGAAAAACAAGAAGACTCTATTAAAATTACTATTAGATTTTTAAGTAATGAAGTTAGATCTGATGCTGTAGATATCAAAATATTCTACAAAAAGTGTGATGCCAATATGAAATGTATTATTTCAGAACAGGATGGAAACTTAAAAAAAGAATTAAAAAAAGAAATTTTAAAAAAAGCAGCAATTTATAAAAAACAAAATAAAGATAAAAATTTTAAACCCTACGAAGTTACTGATCTCAAAAATTAATATTATTTCAAGTGGATAGGTATAACTTTAAAACAATCGAGGAAAAATGGCAAAAGTATTGGGATGAAAATAAAGTATTCAAAGCCAAGTTAGATAAATCAAAAAAAAAATTTTATTGTTTAGAAATGTTCCCATATCCATCAGGCAAAATTCATATGGGGCATGTAAGAAACTATACGATTGGAGATGTTTTAGCACGATACAAATCGCTTAAAGGGTACAATGTACTACACCCAATGGGTTGGGACTCATTTGGTATGCCTGCAGAAAACGCTGCTAAACAAAATAATTTAGATCCCAAAACTTGGACTGAAAGCAATATATCTAATATGAAAAACCAATTAAAAAAACTTGGCTTATCTATTGATTGGGATAGAGAAATTTCTACTTGTTCAGAAGAATACTACAAACACCAACAAAAATTTTTTTTAGAGTTATATGAAAAAAAACTTGTATACAGAAAAGAAAATTACGTTAACTGGGACCCAATCGACGAAACAGTTCTTGCTAACGAACAAGTTATCGATGGAAAAGGTTGGCGTTCTGGGGCAATCGTTGAAAGAAAAAAGCTTAGCCAATGGTTTTTTAATATTTCAAAATTTTCACAAGAATTATTGGATGGTCTAGATAAATTGGATGATTGGCCAAATAAAGTTAAAACAATGCAAAAAAATTGGATTGGTAAATCATTTGGTTGCGAGATTGACTTTAAATTAGAAGGGGATTTACCAGTTAAAAGTGTGAAATGTTTCACAACAAGACCAGATACGTTATTCGGATTTTCATTTTTAGCTTTATCTGTTGACCATGAGATTTCAAAATTTTTTACAGAAAATAAAGAATTTCAGAAATTCAAAAAAGAATGTTCAAAAACCGGAACAACAGAGGAGGCAATTGCTATTGCGGAAAAGATTGGTTTTAAAACAAATTTAGTGGCTATTAATCCTCTGAATCCAAATCAAAAAGTACCCGTTTATTTTGCTAATTTTGTATTAGTAGATTATGGTTTTGGTGCAGTGTTTGGATGTCCTGCTCACGATCAAAGAGACTTTGATTTTGCAAAAAAATACAATCTTAAAATTAAAACTGTTGTAAGACCCAAGGACTCAGAACAGAATTTTGAAGTTCAAGATGAGGCTTACGCAGGTCCTGGACTAATTATCAATTCTGATTTTTTAAATGGTCTAAAAGCCCCTGAAAATTCAATTATAGAAACTATAAAAATTCTAGAAGAAAAGAATCTTGGTAAAAAGAAAATAAACTTTAGATTAAAAGATTGGGGAGTGTCTAGACAAAGATACTGGGGATGTCCTATTCCAATATTTTATGATGAAAAAGGAGAGGCTCATCCTGTTCCAAAAGATATGTTACCAGTTAAATTACCAGAAAATATTAATTTAAATGTAAAAGGAAACCCTCTAGATAATGAAAAAAATTGGAAAGAATTTAAAATTAATGGAAAAAAATTAACAAGAGAAACAGATACATTGGATACTTTTGTTTGTTCTTCATGGTACTACTTAAGATTTTGCTCTCCTAATAATTTAAATTATGGTTTTAATAAAGAAGAAATAGATTATTGGATGCCTGTTGATCAATATATAGGGGGAGTAGAGCATGCAATTTTACATCTACTTTACTCAAGATTCTTTATGAGGGCATTGTCCTATGAAAATAAAGAAATGAATTTAGATGAACCATTTGAAGGATTATTTACTCAAGGAATGGTTTGTCACGAAACGTACAAAGATTCAGATAATAATTGGGTTAGCCCAGAAGAAATAGAGACTATTGATGGAATAAAATATCTAAAAAAAGATAAATCAATAGTAATCAAAGTTGGACCTTCTGAGTCTATGTCAAAATCAAAAAAAAATACAATAGATCCAGAAAATATAATTTCAAATTATGGCGCAGACGCTGCAAGATTTTTTATTTTGTCTGATAGCCCACCAGAAAAAGATGTGCAGTGGTCAGAAGAAGGAATTATTTCTTCATTTAAATTTATCCAAAAACTATGGGGTCTAAATACATTAATTTTAGATGAAATAAAAAAAGATCATTTAAAAGATGAAGATATAAATCTCAACAAAGAAACAAATAAATTTTTAAAGAGAATAACTGAAAATCTTGAAAATTTTAGCTACAACAAAATAATTGCTAATTTGCATGAAATTTACAGTTTTTTAATAAAAGAAATTAAAAAAAATTATACAAAGAAAACTTTAATTGAAAATTACGAAAAAATTCTTATTGCAATTATGCCTATAATACCTCATTTTTCTAATGAGTGTTTACATTTAATAAAATCAAAAAATTTGAAATGGCCTAATTATGATCTTTCAATGCTAAAAGAAGAAAAAATTAATATTGTAGTTCAAATTAATGGTAAAAAAAGGGAGTTGATTAACACGAGTCCAAATATGTCAGAAGAAAATTTGTTTGAATTAATAAATAAAAACAAAGCTCTAAATAAATATTTGCATAATCAAAAAATAAAGAGGAAAATTTACATAAAAGATAAGCTTATAAATATAATTATTTAATTATGATCAAAAATTTAACGTTTTTTTTATTTTTTTTAATTTTAACAAATTGTGGTTTTTCTCCTATTTATTACGGAAATCAAAATACTGATTTTAAAATTGAGATTACAAATTTAGCTGGGGATAGAGATATGAATAATTTAATAAAATCTAATTTAATAAGATATTCGGATGAGGATAAATTAGATGTAATTAAAGTTAAGATTTATTCAGCTTATAATAAAAAAAGTCTAGCAAAAGATACAACAGGAAAAACTACCGATTACAGGATCGAAACCACCTTTTCTTTTGAAGCTGAAATAAATGGAAAATTAAAAAATATAAATATTAATGAAGCATTTGATTACAGAAATATAGACGATACAATTGAGCTAATAAAATACGAAGATACTGTGAGGCAAAATATTGCAAATACAGCGGTCCAAAAATTTATATCACAAGTAATGAGGATAGAGTGATAATAAAATCTTATGATTTAAGTAAAATAAATTTAAATGAACAAAATATAATTTTATTTTATGGAAAAAATGAAGGACTTAAAAAATCATCAATTTTAACTCTAACAAAAAATCTAACTGAAATTTATAATTATGAAGAAAAAGAAATTCTTGAAAATGCAGTTGGTTTCTTGGAAAGTGTATTAACAAAATCTTTATTCGAAGATAAAAAATTTATTATTATTAAAAGGGCAACAGATAAACTAATTAAGATAATTGAAGAAATAGACTCAAGAAAAATAAAAGACAATGTTTTTTTATTCAGTGCAGAAAATTTAGAAAAAAAATCTAAATTAAGATCTTTTTTTGAAAAAAGTAAAAAAAATATTTGTGTTGCCTTTTATCCAGATAATGAACAAGAACTCTCAAATTTAGCTTATAGTTTTTTCAAAGAAAAAAATATTTCTATATCTCCGTCAAACATTAATATTATCATCGGTAAATGTAATGGAGATCGAGAAAACCTTATTAATGAATTAGAGAAGATAGAAAACTTTATTAGTAATGGGTCAAAATTAACCCCAGAAAACATAGCAAAACTTATAAATTTGAATGAAAATTTCAGCATCACTGAGCTTATAGATAATTGTCTTGCAAAGAATAAAAAAAAAATAATAAAAATTTTAAATGAAAATAATTTTTATGATGAGGATAGTATTACAATTACAAGAGTTTTTTTAAACAAATCAAAAAAAGTTTTAATGCTATTGAAAAATTATCAAATAAATAAAAATATTGATTTAACAATATCATCAGCAAAACCTCCCATTTTTTGGAAAGATAAAGAAATTGTAAAACAACAAATTAATATGTGGAGTCCAGAAAAAATTAGAACACTAATTTATAGATTAAACGAACTTGAATTAATTGTTAAAAAAAATTTAGGAAATTCAATCAAAATAATTACTGACTTTATATTAGAGCAATCATCATCTAAATCTAATAATTAGATTTTATAATATCTATAATTTTATTTAACTGATCTAAATCTTTATATTCAAAAGAAATCTTGCCCTTATTTCTCTTAGTATTTTGTATATTTACATTTAATCCAATTTTATTTGATACAGATAACTCCAGAGCCAAAATATTAGTATCTTTTGAATTTTTTATATTTTGTTTTTTATTTTTAAATAATTTAACAAAATTTTCAGCTTGTCTCACTGATAATTTTTTTTCAATTATTTTATTGGCTACAAATAATGCGTTAGATAAACCAACTAAGATTTTTGCATGACCGGAGGTTAATTTTTGGCTCTCTATTAACTTAACAACATCCTCAGGTAAAGACAAAAGCCTCAGAGAGTTTGCAATATAAGATCTGCTTTTTCCAATAAATTTAGAAACCTTTTGTTGATCATATGAAAACTCATCAATTAAACGCTTAAAACCTTGGGCTTCTTCAAGAGGATTTAAGTCATGTCTTTGAACATTTTCTACAATAGCAAATTCTAGAGATTTTAAATCATCTGCTTCAGTAATAACAACCGGAACGTTATGAAGACCGGCCCTTTGAGCTGCAAGCCACCTTCTCTCTCCTGCAATTATTTCAAATTTTGTTTTATCATCACTTGATTGCCTTACAATGATTGGCTGAATCATGCCCCTTTCTTTAATCGAATTAGTTAAGTCTTCTAAATGATTCTCATCAAATATTTTTCTTGGTTGATATTTATTTGGTACTAAGTCGCTAATTGATAACTGATTTTTTTGAGACTCTACTTTTGTTTCACCGATCAATGAGGATAGACCACGACCTAATCCCTTTTTTATTTTATCCATTAGGCGGCACTCCCTATTGTTGTTTCTTGGTTTATAAATTCATCAGTGAAGTTAAAATATGATTTGCTCCCGGGGCAGGATTTGTCATAAATCAATACTGGCATACCGTGTGAAGGAGCTTCAGATAATCTCACATTTCTTGGTATCACTGTTGAATAAACTTTTTCAGTAAAATAATCTCTAGCTTCCTTTTCAACTTGTGACGAAAGCTTATTTCTTTTGTCATACATCGTTAAAAGTATACCTCTAATTTTTAAATCAGGATTTAGATTTACTTTTATTCTTTCTATCGTTTTCATTAGTTGGGTTAACCCCTCTAGTGCAAAAAATTCTGTCTGTAAGGGTACTAAAAGTGAATCCGAGCTTACTAAGGCCATTACTGTTAACAGACTTAAGGAAGGTGGACAATCAATTAGGACATAATCATAGGATCCTCTAGAATTGTTTAAATATGAGGCTAATTTAGTCTTTAGTATAAATGCCCTGTTACTATCATCAGCCGTCTCTACTTCTAAGCCCGATAAATCTACATTAGATGTAATAATATCTAAATTTTCAAACTCTGTTTTTTTAATCACCTCTCTAATTTCCCTGGTTCCATTCAATACTCCATAAATTGTATCACTTGAGCTCTCCATATTAGATAATCCCAGGCCCGTAGTAGCATTACCTTGTGGATCTAGGTCAATCACCAAAATTTTTTTATTATGTTGAGATAATCCAGCTGCAAGATTTATCACTGTAGTAGTTTTTCCGACCCCACCCTTTTGATTTATGACTGAAATAATTTGCATTTAATTCCTTTTACAATCCTTTTAATTTTTTTTTTTAATTTTTTTAATATTTATTAAAAATGAGTCTTTACTTGTTAAACTTTTTTTTTCTATATACTCCAGCTCCCAAGTTTTTTTAGAATTTTCAAAAATTTTTTTTCCACTCTTCCCCATAAAGAAAATTAAATTTTTATATTTTGAAAAATTTTCATATACTAAATCTAAAACCACTGGCATTGGTTTAAATGCTCTTGACATTATTGTTCCTGTTTCTAAATTTTTTATTTCAAAAATATTTTTTTGAAAAACTTTTGTATTTAAATTTAATTTTTCTGAAACTTCCTTTAAAAAATGGCTTTTATGATAGCTTTTTTCATAAAGGTGCACATTCATATTACTTTTCATATTTTTTAGTATAATCGCCACTATTATACCTGGCATACCTCCTCCCGAACCTATATCTGTAGTTGTATTACTATTTAAGTCAATAAAATCAATTATTTGTGCAGAATCTATAATATGACGCTGAATTATAGCTTTTTTTGATGCTGTATTTTGACTAATTATGTTGATTTTTTTATTTTTTTCAAGAATCATAGATATATAGTTTTCAAAGTCTAAAAATGTTTCACGTGAAACATTTAAATGATTGATTCTAGAATAAGAATTTAAAATTTCTTGATCCATTAAGCTATATGCTTAATAGACTTTCTTTTAACATGTGACAACAAAATATATACAGCTGCTGGAGTAATACCATCTATTCTTAAAGCTTGACCCATTGTTTTTGGCTTTATTTCCTTAAATTTAGCCTTTACCTCATTAGACAAACCAGAAAGCCCATCATAATTGATTTTATCTGGAATAATGAGGTTTTCATCCCTCTTAAATGCTAAGATATCGGCTTTTTGCTTCTTCAAATAGCCCCTATAATGAGCATTTATTTCTACCTGTTCATCAATTTCTTTACTAAAAAAAGGTATATCAGGCCATATTTTCCTAATTTTAATCATATTTACCCCTTTTTGAGTTAAAACTTCGCTAGATGATCTCAATATTCCGTCTTTCGCAATTTTTATTCCAAACTTCTCGGCTTTAGATGGTGAGATCTTGGCTCCAGACATTTTTACATTTATTTGTTTAATTTGATCAAATTTGCCCAAATATGTGACTTTTCTCTTATCACCTATCAAACCAATATCTATTCCCTTAGGTGTTAGTCTTTGATCAGCATTATCAGATCGCAAACTCAACCGATATTCTGCTCTTGATGTAAACATGCGGTATGGCTCAGCCACTCCTTTAGTCACTAAATCATCAATCATCACTCCAATGTAAGCGTCAGATCTATCAAGTATAAATGGTTCTAACTTTTTAACAGACAAGGCAGCATTTATTCCTGCTATAAGACCTTGTGCAGCAGCTTCCTCATATCCTGTTGTTCCGTTAATCTGACCGGCAAGATAAAGATTGTTTATCTTCTTAGTTTCAAGGGTTAAGAATAGTTCACGAGGATCAATATAGTCATATTCAATTGCATATCCTGGTCTTAGTATAGTGACATTTTCTAAACCATTGATATTATTACATATTTCTTGCTGCACCTCGGATGGAAGTGATGTTGAAATACCATTTGGGTAAATTGTGTGATCATTTAGACCCTCAGGTTCTAAAAATATCTGATGACGAACTTTATCTGCAAATTTTACTATTTTATCTTCTATTGATGGACAATATCTTGGGCCTACTCCTTTTATACTGCCTGAGTACATAGCACTCTTTGATAAATTCTTTTCTATAATTTTATGAACCTTCTCATTTGTATATGTCATTCTACATGACACTTGTTTATTTAAATTTTTTTTTGTTAAGAATGAAAAAAAATAAGGATCTTCATCAGCAAACTGTTCTTCTAAGTTTTCAAAATTAATTGTCCTTGAATCTAACCTTGGTGGTGTTCCGGTTTTTAATCTTCCAATTTTAAAATTATATTTTGCTAACTGTTCGCTCAAACCTGTAGAAGGTTTTTCGTCGTATCTACCTGCGGGTGTTCTTTCATCACCTATATGTATCAAACCATTTAAAAAAGTGCCCGTTGTAAGTATTATCTTATTAGATAGAACTTTCTTACCCTCTTTAGTCATGAAACCACTTATTGAATTTTTATCAAAAATAAACTTAATTACTGGATCAGAAAAAACATTTAAATTACAATAGTTTAGCAATATTTCTTGCATATATTTACGATAAAGTGATCTATCTGATTGAGTTCGTGGTCCTCTGACTGCTGGCCCTCTACTTCTATTTAACAATCTAAATTGTATACCTGATTTGTCTGCTACATCTCCCATAACACCATCAAGGGCATCTATTTCTCTAACCAAATGACCTTTACCCAAACCACCAATTGCAGGGTTGCAGGACATCTCACCGATAGTTTCTATTTTATGAGTAAATAGGGCAGTGTTCACTCCAAGACGAGCAGAAGCTGCTGCAGCTTCACATCCAGCATGGCCTCCTCCAATTACAACTACATCAAATGACAAATCATTTTTCATAATCCAAATCTATATGTGATTATATAATTTACAAGATAGGCTTAATTTTTTGTAAATAAGCTCTATTTATCAACGTTTTTTGATAAAAAAAGTGCAAAAAACCAGCAAAATAGGGTATTACTTGCCGATACAAAAATCGTTGAAAATACTACCTAATATCTCCTCTACATCAACTTTTCCAACTATCATACCTAAATGTCTAGTAGCTAATCTTAAATCTTCTGCAGCTTTATCAAAATCTTCGATTTCTTTTTTTCGATTAAAGTTATTTAGGTGATCCAAACACTGTTGCAGATGTTGTCTGTGTCTCTCTCTTGTAATTAAAATATCATCACTTGTAATAAATTTATTTTTTAAATTATTTTTTATTTTTAAAATCAATTCTTCAATATTTTTATTTTCTTTTATTGAAATTAAAACATGATTTGTTTTTTTAATTTCTGTATCAATATCTTTTTCTAAAAGATCAGACTTATTTATTACTAAAATTGCATTTTCATGTAACAAATCCTTCAAAACATCAGTAAAATCAAGGTTTTTAGCATCCACGACAACAAGCTTTAAATCTGCTTCTTCAGCTCTATTCAACGATAATTTAACGCCTTTCTTTTCTATCTCATCTTTGGAATCTCTTATGCCCGCTGTATCTGAAATTATAACTGGATAACCGTCTATATTAAGATGGGTTTCAATTACGTCTCTGGTTGTGCCAGCAATTTCGGAAACTATTGCAACATCTCTATTAGATAAATGATTCATCAAACTAGATTTGCCAGCATTGGTTGGTCCAAGGATTGCTATCTTAAAACCTTCTCTTATTCTTTCTCCAACTTTCTGGTCGTTTAGTATTTTTTTAATTTTAGTTATCACTTCATCTGAATTATTTTTAATTTCATCTAAAATATTATTTGGTAAATCCTCTTCTGGAAAATCTATTTTTGCTTCGACATGAGATAAAATTTTTAAAAGTTTTTCTCTAAGAAAATTAAATTGATCTGCTGATTTTCCTTTCATAATTTTTATAGCTTGTTGTCTCTGGATCTCTGTTTCTGATGAAATTAAATCAGCAATACTTTCGGCTTTAAGTAAATTTATTTTTCCATTTTGAAAAGCTAGTTTGGTAAATTCACCTGGCTCTGCTAATCTGCAATTTTCAACATCTGAAAGAGTAGAGTGCAGAGCATCCACAACTGCTTTGCTACCATGAACATGGATTTCTGCCATATCCTCACCTGTGTAGCTTTCAGGACCGGGAAACCATAACAATATACCCTCATCTATAAGCTCAGAAGTGCTGATTTTATTGAATTTTCTCAGTGTTGCAACTCTAGGGCTTGGAATATCTTGATTTGTCAGAACCTTTATTACATCTTTGGTTTCTTTTCCAGAAATTCTAATAATGGCGATGCCAGAAACACCTGGCCCTGTAGATAAAGCAAAAATTGTCATTAAATTATATTATAGCTTTGAAATTTAACAAATTATATATTTTTTGTTATGATTATTTGGTTGGCTTCATACCCAAAAAGTGGAAATACGTGGGTAAGAGGATTTATTGGGTCTTTGCTTTACACCAGAGATGCAAATTCAAATTTCATAAATTTGTCTAACATTAGCCAATACCCATTAAAAAGTCACTTTTCTAACATTTGCAAAAACTTAAAAGATATTAACGAAATAAAAAAATATTGGGAGCTTTCACAAGATATTATAAATTTAGACAAGAAAATTAAAATATTTAAAACACATAATGCTCTATTAAATGTTAGAGGTGATATTTTTTCAAATTCAAAAAATACCCTTGGTGTAATTCATATCGTTAGAGATCCAAGAAATGTTATAAGTTCAATTAAACATTATTATTCTCTAGATAATTATGAAGTGGCCAAAAAATTTATATTTGATGAAAATAGAGTAATTCAGGGCGATTACCGTTTAGATAATTTTCCGATTTCAACGGTAATATCCTCATGGGGTGTCCACTATCGTTCCTGGAATAATGTTAAAAAAAATTATTTATTAATAAAATATGAAAATTTAGTTAAAAATCCTTACAAAGAATTTAAAAAAATATCCGATTATATTTCTCGCATATTTAAAATTAATTTCTTAGATGAAAAAATCAGAAAAAGCATTGAAACAAATTCTTTTGAAAATTTAAAAAAACAGGAAAAAATAAATGGTTTTTCAGAATCTTCATCGAGTGGTAAAAATTTTTTTAATTTAGGTCCAGAAAATAAATGGGAAAAAATGATTGATGAAAAGATGGCTGAGGAAATTAAAGCAAAATTTAAAGAAGAAATGAAAAATCTCAACTATAATTAATAGTTAAGCGGGCTTATTCATTGAATTGAAAAATTCAGCATTATTTTTTGTGTCTTTTAGTTTTGAATTTATAAACTCAATCGCATCCATAGTTCCCATTGGAGCAATTATTCTTCTAAGAACATTCATTTTTTGAAGATCGTTTTTGTCAAATAACAGCTCTTCTCTTCTAGTTCCTGATTTTGTTATATCAATTGCCGGATATATTCTTTTATCTGCAATTTTTCTATCTAATATTGTTTCGCTATTACCTGTCCCTTTAAATTCTTCAAAAATTACTTCATCCATTCTGCTTCCTGTATCAATTAAAGCTGTAGAAATAATTGTCAATGAACCGCCTTCTTCGATATTTCTTGCTGCACCAAAAAATCTTTTAGGTCTCTGAAGTGCATTTGCGTCAACACCTCCTGTAAGAACCTTTCCCGAACTTGGTATAACTGCGTTATATGCTCTTCCTAATCTTGTAATAGAGTCTAACAATATAATAACATCTTTTTTATGCTCGGTTAGTCTTTTCGCTTTTTCAATAACCATTTCTGCCACCGCTACGTGCCTTTGTGCCGGTTCGTCAAAAGTAGAACTTATCACTTCACCTTTTACGGTTCTTTGCATGTCAGTTACTTCTTCTGGCCGTTCGTCAATTAACAGTACCATAAGGTAACATTCTGGATAATTTTTAGCTATTGAGTTTGCAATACTTTGCAAAATCATTGTTTTTCCAGCTTTTGGTGGAGATATAATTATAGATCTTTGTCCTTTACCGATTGGACTAACTAGATCAATTAATCTTGGAGTTAAATCTTGTTTTTTTTCAACTTTTGTGGTCTCAACCTCCATCACCAGCTGTTTATCTGGATAAAGTGGAGTTAAGTTATCAAATGCAATTTTGTGTCTTGCTTTTTCTGGCTCTTCAAAATTTATTTTACTTACCTGCAATAATGCAAAATATCTTTCTCCCTCTTTAGGGGCTCTAACTGGACCCTCAACAGTATCTCCAGTCCTCAAACCAAACTTTCTAATTTGACTTGGGCTTACATATATATCATCAGGTCCTGGTAAATAGTTTGATTCCATTGCTCTCAGGAAACCAAAGCCATCTTGCAATAACTGCAAAACTCCTACGCCAGTAATTTCCTCTTGCTCGGCAACTTTTTTAAGAATAGCAAAAAGTATTTCTTGCTTTCTTAAGGTGCTAGCATTTTCTATACCAAGCTCTTCTGCTTGTGTAATAAGCTGTTCAGATGATTTTAGTTTTAGTTCTTGAATATTCATGATTAATTTTTTGATAAGGACTTATCAGATGAATGTAATATATATGCTGCTGTTATTATTTCAACCCTAGATTGGCTTAAAAATAGCTAAAAATACTAAGATAATTAAGATAACTGTCGGAATTTCATTAATAATTCTAAAGAATTTTGCAGATCGTGTACTTGTAGAATTTTTTAAGGCAATAAGACATTTTCCTAAATAGTCGTTGTATCCCGATAACAATATCACTAGGACAATCTTTATTTGAAACCATAATTGAGAAAAAATGTCTATTCCGTTGAGATAAATTAATACTAATCCAAAAACCCAAGTAAAAATCATTGCGGGTCGCATAATGTAAAAAAATAATCTTTTTTCCATCACCTCAAATATATCGGTTGCTTCTTTTTTCTCTTTATTTTCTACATGGTAAACAAAAATTCTAGGAAGATATAAAAGACCAGCCATCCAAGAAACAACGGCAATTAAATGTAAGGATTTAAATAATAAATACGAATTCATAAATCAAATATTTCTTTCAATTAAGGATTTTAATAAAAGGATGTGATCATCATTATCGTTTAAGCAAGGAACCATATCAAAATTTTCTCCTCCAGCACTAATAAAACTCTCTTTACCCTGAATTAAAATTTCCTCCAACGTCTCGACGCAGTCAGATGAAAAGCCCGGGCAAATTGTAAGAACATTTTTGACTCCTTCTTTAGGTAAGTTTTCTAGAGTTTTGTCAGTATATGGTTGAAGCCATTCTTGTGGACCAAATCTTGATTGAAATGTAGTTTTAATTTTAATTGAACTAAATTTTTCCGAAATAAGTCTTGTCGTTTTATGACAATAACAATGATAAGGATCACCTTTATCAAAATATTTTTTTGGTAAGCCATGATAAGAGGCTATAATTAGATCTGGCTTCCAATTTATTTCGTTAAGTTTTTTGTTAATAGAATTAACGAGTGCATCAATATAGAGAGGATCAGATTCGTAATGTGGTATTATTTTTAAAGAGGGTTGCCATCTCATTTTCATTAAAGTTCTATAAACTTCATCACAGACTGTTGCTGTTGTGGCAGCAGCATACTGTGGATAAAGAGGAAGTATGACTAAATTTTCACAGCCCATTTCATGTAATTTATGAATCTTGCTTTTAGTGCTGGGGTTTCCATATCTCATTGCAAAATCTATAATGATATTTTCTTTAGAAATTGAGTTTGAAGTTTTCTCACTTTGCTTTTTTGTATAATAGAGAAGTGGGGACATGTTTTTGTCTTTCATCCATATTTCCTTATAAGCTTTGGCTGTTTTGGAAGGCCTAAAATTTAAAATAAAAACATTTAAAATTACTTGCCAAATTATAGGATTTACTTCAATAACTCTTCTATCAGAAAGAAACTCTCTTAAATATTTTCTTATATCAAGCCAGCTTGTAGAGTCGGGTGTTCCTAAATTAATTATCAGAACGCCGGTTTTGCCAAACTTTACAGGAGGGTGATTTTTTTCAATCATTTAAAATCTTTAACAATTTTGATTAAGTTTTCTACCATTTCTGGATTGGTCTCAGGCAAAATACCGTGTCCAAGATTAAATATATATGGATGATCTCCAAAGATTTCTAAATATTTAGAGGCCTCTTTTTTTAAAGTTTCTTTATCTGTTAATAAAATTTTAGGATCTAAGCCGCCTTGAATTGGTATTTTTATATCCTTAAGTATTTTTTTTGGATCAACATTATAATCAATACTAACGGCATCTGGTTTAACTATATCACAAAATTCTTTATAATTTTTTACTTCTCTAGGGAAACATATCACTGGAACATTTAAAGATTTTACGTAATTTACTAAATTTAAAGTTGGAGAATAAACATAGTTGGGTAAATCTTTTTCATCTAATAAGCCTGCCCAGCTATCAAAAATTTGAACTACATTTGCACCATTGTCTATTTGATTTTTTATGTGAACTTTTAAAAATTTTTCAATAATTAATAAAATTCTATTTATTAAAAACTCATCTTTAAAAAAATCTCTTTTTAAATTTTTTTTAGGGGACTGTTGATTGATCATATAAACTAATAATGTCCATGGAGCGCCAACAAATCCGATAGTATTTTTATTGTTTAAAATTGGATCTGAACTAACGTTGTTTATTGCTTTATAAACACGATGAATTTTTTCTACAAAATCAATTTCATCAGTCTTAGTAATTTCATTTAAATTTAATTGTCCTAATTTTGGTCCAAAGTTTTTTTCAAATTCTACTTTTTGACCCAATCCATAAGGAAGCATTAAGATGTCTGAAAATATTATTGCAGCATCTAAATCAAACCTTTTTAGAGGTTGAAGAGTTATTTCTGAGGACAGATTGTCATTTAAACAAAGTTTTATAAAATCAGTATTTTCTTTTCTAATTTTTCTAAATTCTGGCAGATATCTCCCAGCTTGCCTCATAATCCATATAGGTTTAAATGAAGTATCTTTATTAATAATTACTTTGTTTAAAGGTTTCATAAATAATCTTTATAAATTATTGTAGTTGTAATATATCTTGTGAATAAAGGTGATTATTTTTTATAAACATTATATTCACAGTTTATTAACATCCTTTCTAACTAAAACTGTTTAAAATGAAGCTATTTTAATTATGTTAATTTTTGTGGATTGTTTAGACTTATTTATTAAAATTGTTAATAAAAGCGAGCTTTTACAAGAATTATTTAAAAAAATTAGAATTGTATAAATTTATTAAAATAATACAAATTTATTAACAATTTAATCATGAGCAATACATATCAAATATACTTAATATCTGATTCAACTGGTGAAACTTTAGATAGAATATTCTTGGCTCTAAAAGCACAATTTTTAAATATAGAATATAAAGTTCATTCGTATTCTTTTACAAGGACAGAAAACCAGATTCTAAAAATTTTAGAAGACGCAAAGAAAAATCCAAATTCAATAATTTTATATACTATTGTAGATAATAGCTTGGCCAAATATTTAGCGAATGTTAGCGATGACAAAAACATCCCATGTTTTGGTGTTTTGGGAAATTTAATTCTTAACTTTTCTAAAATATTAAACCAAAAAGCAACACACGAGCCAAGTGGTCAACATATATTAAATGAAGAGTACTATGATAGAATTGAAGCGATTCAATTTACAATGAACCATGACGATGGAAACCTAATAGATGAAGTGCACAAATCAGATATTATTCTTGTAGGAGTTAGCAGAACGAGCAAAACACCTACATCTATTTATTTAGCTAACAAAGGTTTTAAAACATCAAACATACCTTTAGTAAATGAAAATTCATTGCCAGTTTCTCTTAAAAAAAATCCAAAAATTTCGTGTGTTATTGGTTTAAGTACAGAGCCAGAAAGACTGGCTGATTTAAGAAAAAATAGGATGAATTCTTTAAGAGAAACACAAAATATTCAATATACAGACCTAGAAAATATAAAAAAAGAGGTCTTAGATGCCAAAAAAACATTTAAAAAGTATAATTGGCCATTAATTGATGTAACAAGAAAGTCTGTTGAAGAAACAGCGGCATCGATTATAAAAATTCACGAGATATATTTAAACAATGCTAAGTAAAATTATCCTTGCCTCTAAAAGTAAAATTAGAAAAAAAATTTTAGATAGAAATCATATAGAAAGCGAAGTTGAGCCATCAAATGTAGACGAAGAAATAGTTAAATTAAGTTTATTAAAAGAAAAAACAAGTCCAGAAATGATTTCAAAAAATTTAGCCGAATTAAAAGCAAATAAGGTTAGTATGAAAAAAAATGATGAAATAGTGCTTGGAGCAGATAGTGTAATAGATTTAGATGGTGAATTAATATCAAAGCCAGAAAGTAGAGAAGAGGCAATAAAAATATTAAGAAAACTTAATGGTAAATCACATTTTTTAATTAGCTCAGTCTGTATATCAAAAAATGGATCAATGATTTGGAACCATACTGATAAAGCAAGACTAACTATGAAAAAACTTTCTGAAGATGAATTAAAAAATTATTTATCCAGAATATCCGATGAAGCCCTGTATGCATACAATGTTTATCAAATTGAGGGAGAAGGTAGAAATTTGTTCTTAAAAATAGAAGGCAATGAGGATACAATTATGGGGCTGCCAATTAAAAAAATTAAAGAATATATTGGGTCATTGTAATATATAAAATGAAAAAATATTTTGTAATTGGAAATCCCATTGATCATTCGTTGTCACCCAAACTTCATAATTATTGGCTTAAAAAAAATAATATTGATGCCACTTATGATAAAAAAAAAATTGATGAGGAAGATATTCAAACTATTATTTCTGAGGTTAAAGAAAAAAAAATAAATGGCATTAATGTTACTGTTCCATTCAAAAAATCCGTAATTCCTTATTTAGATGAGTTGAGCCCAGAAGCAGAGAAAACCCAATCAGTAAACACAATAATATTAAGCAATAACAATTTGATAGGCCACAATACTGATATTGCTGGTTTTGACAAAGCAATTAAAAAATTAAATTTCGATATCAAAGGCAAAAAAATTTTTATTTTAGGTGCTGGCGGAGTTGTTCCTTCAATAATTTTTGCTTTAAATAAAATGAATGTTGCAAAAATAATTGTTAGCAATAGAACCAAAAATAAAGCCGAGGAATTAAAATCAAGATTTATTAATTTAGATGTATTAGATTGGGGCGATCTAACTGATTTCGACATAATTATAAATGCTACTAGTTTGGGATTAAAAAAAGAGTCTATAAATTTAGATTTTTCAAAATTAGGGAATAATAAATTATTTTATGATGTAATTTACAACCCCCTGGAAACAAATTTTTTAAAAGAGGGAAAAAAACTTGGTAACAGGACAGAAAATGGTAAATTAATGTTTGTTTATCAAGCTTTTGAAGCGTTTAAGTTGTGGCATGGAATAGAGCCATTAATTAACAGTGAGACACTTGAAATTTTAAGCAATGATTAGAATAGGAATTTTAGGAGATATAGGTTCAGGAAAAAGTTATGTTGCTAATAACTTCGGATATCCCGTATTTAATGCAGATTATGAAGTATCAAAACTTTATAAAAAAGATAAAAAAATTTTTATAAAATTGAATAAAAAATTACCAAAATATATACGTTCGTTCCCAATAAACAAAAATGAAATTACACAAGCAATTTTAGTCAACAAAGTAAATTTAAAAAAAATAATTACCGTAGTTCATTTACAAATAAGAAAAGCACTAAAATTATTTTTAAAAAAAAATAGAAATAAAAGGTTTGTAATACTTGATATTCCTTTGTTGTTAGAAAATAAAATTAACAATCAAAATGATATATTAGTTTTTGTAGACTCAAAGAAAATAGAAATAGAAAAAAGATTAAAAAAAAGATCAAATTTTAATCGTAAACTTATAAATAAGTTTAGAAAAATTCAATTTTCTGCTGCTTATAAAAAGAGAAAATCAAACTATATTATACAAAATAATTTTAAGAAAAAATCTTTAAAAGCTAATATAAAGAAATTATTAAATGAGATTTTATAAATGAAAGAAATTGTATTAGATACAGAAACCACAGGAATTTTAGTTAAAGAAGGTCATAGAATTGTTGAAATAGGCTGTATAGAGTTAAACAATTTAATACCAACAGGTAAAAAATTTCATTGTTATTTGAACCCCGAAAGAAAAGTATCTGAAGAAGCTTTAAAAGTTCATGGTTATGATGATAGTTTTTTATCTAAACAAAAAAAATTTAATGAAATTGGAGATGAATTTATTAAATTTATTAAAGACAAAAGATTAATAATCCACAACGCCGACTTTGATTTAGCACATTTAAATAATGAATTAAAATTATTTGGGAAAAAACAAATAGAAAATGAAGTTATCGATACACTAGTATTAGCCAGAGATAAATTTCCCGGATCTCAAGTAAGTTTAGATGCTTTGTGTAAAAGATTTAGGATAGACAATTCTAAACGTGTAAATCACACTGCACTTTTAGACTGTGATTTGCTTACGAAAGTTTATATAAATTTAATTGATCAAAAAGAACCAATGTTAGATTTACAAAGTAATGATGAAATTGACGATAATGAAAATTTATCTATTAATTATTATAAAAGAATTATAACACCAACTCCTGATGAGCTTAAGAACCACAAAGAGTACTTAAAATCCAACTTAAAAAAAAATTATTTTAATTGAGTCTTTGGCTGTATAAATTTTCAAAATCAACTTTTTTTTCAAATTTAATACCTGGGTATCCTGAGTTATGTAAAAGATCTAATAGAGCCTTCTCAATGTCAGGGTAAATTTTTTTTTGCACGTCGCATAAAATGATTTTTTCTAATTCTTTTTTTTCTTTCACTTCATCATCGACCTTAATGACTGTGGAATAAACTATTTCAAAATAAGATTTTTTTTTACTTTGTTCTTTGTCTTCAAATTTAAATGTAGTGTTAACCTCAATCATTTTGTTTTTAAGTGCTTTGGAATTTATATCAATGCTAAGCTGATATTTTGAAATACGCTCTCGAACAAATACATATGTTTCAATGTCAGGTGTTTCGCTTGAAAGATCCTTGATATATTTTCCTAGGATTTTAAATTTTTCTATCATCTTCTTCTTCTGCTATATCCTCAAATTCTCCTTCTATAAAATTTTTTTTTTCTTTTTTTGTGGAGGCAAATTTTGAACTAAATTTTTTAAGTATTATTTTTCTTGTAATCGGAAATATTAACAAAAAACCAAACAAATCTGTTGCAAATCCAGGAATAATCAAAAGAATCGCAGCTAATGCAATAGCGGCTCCCGAAACGACCTCATATGCCGGGTTTTCGTTTCTGCTTAATTGTGTAAAACCAGCTCTAAGCGTATTTAAACCTTCGTATTTCGCATAATAAATTCCCAAAAAAGCAGTGATAAAAATGAGCATGATAGTTGTAATTGCTCCAATTTGACTGCCAATTTTAATTAAAAGATAGATTTCTATAACAGGAACTATAATTATTGATAAAAAAATCGGGTTCATTTGTCCTTAATCTAAATTGCTGGTTGAAATTAATCAATAGAGTAATTACTATCAAGTCATGAATTACAGCTTTGAGTACATAGACATTATTTTGCTAGCAATGATTGCGGGATTTATTTTCTTAAGATTAAGAGGAATTCTTGGAAAAAGAACAGGATTTGAAGGGAAAGCTCCGCCTCAATTTAAAGAAGCTTTAGAAAAAATTAATAACATTAAACAAGAAAAAAAGGTTAATGAAAATTTTGATGATGACGCAAAAAAGGATTTTTTAAAAGGTGCTAAAATTGCCTATGAGACCATAATCACAGATTTTAGTGACAATGATAATAAAATTGTTGCAAGCAAGCCATTATTAAATAACAAAATTTATGATCAGTTTAATCAAGCTCTTAAAGAAAGAAGCTCCAGAGGTCACTATGCAGAAATAACATTTATTGGAGTAAATTCAGCTGAAATTAAAGATCATAAGAGAATAGGTAAAATTTTAAATGTTACTGTTAATTTTATAGCGGAAGTAATAACTTGCATTAGAGATAAGGATAAAAAAATTATAAGTGGTGATCCAGAAAAAGTTAAAAAGATTTATGACACTTGGGTTTTTTCTAGAGACACAACATCACCAAACCCAAATTGGCAACTTGTTAATATATTAACTTAATTGACCAAAAAAATACCAGATAAAGATCAAAAGGATTGGGAAGATTTTTTAAAAAGTGAAGAAAAAATTCCCGATAAAGAAGAGGGGAATAAAAAATTTAGAAACTCTTATAAATCAATTGAAATTGATTTACATGGTTACAGTTTAGACCATGCAAATGAGAAAATACAAGAAATAATCATCAACGCACATGAAAGAGGTGTTTACAAAATAATTGTAGTGACAGGCAAAGGACTGCACTCTGAAAATAATAAGAACCCTTACGTATCCAAAGATTTAAGTATATTAAAATATTCTGTTCCTGAATTTATTAAAAAAAATAAATATTTAATGAGTTTGATATTTGAAATTAAGGAAGCTAAAGTTGAGGACGGCGGTTCTGGTGCCTTTTATTTATATTTAAAAAAGAAAAAAAAATGATTATTTGGCTTGCTTCTTATCCAAAAAGCGGAAATACATTATTACGGTCAATGTTGGCGTCATATTTTTATTCGAAAGAAGGCATACTAAATTTTAATGATACGTATAAAATACAGCAATTTCCTGCGATACAACATTTTAAAAATTTAAATTTAGATCTAACTAATGAAAAAGAAATTTATGAAAATTTCATAGAAGCTCAAAGATTTATAAATATAGATAAAAAAATAAAATTTATGAAAACGCACAGTAGTTTGGCCAGAATTAATAATTGTAATTTTACTGATTTAAATAATTCTTTAGGAGCAATTTATATTGTAAGAGATCCCAGAAACGTTGTTACATCTTTTGCTCATCACTATAATTTAGGAGTTGATGAAACTATTAAAGTTATGACTGACCCTAAAAGATGGTTAATAAAAACTGATCTAATTTATAAAACATTTTTGGGATCATGGAGTATAAATTATAATTCTTGGAAACAAATGAAGAGTAGGGTTTTAATTATCAAATATGAGGATTTAGTTAATAAAAAAAAAACTACTTTATTGAAGATATTTAACTTTATTAAAAAAATTGGTTTTCCTGATTTTGAAGTAGACATGCTAAAGTTAAATAAAGTTATAAAAACTTCAGAGTTTCAAAACATGCAAGTTTTAGAAAAAAAAGAAGATTTTAAAGAAGCTGTTATTGATCCAAAAAGTAAAACAAGAAAGGTTTTTTTTAAATTTGGTCCTAAAAATGACTGGAAAAGAATTTTAAATAAAGAATTTAAAGAAAAAATTGAAAAAGCTTTTATTAAAGAAATGGAAGAGCTTGGTTATGTATAATTAAATATTTTAAAGAATAAATTTTGAAAGATCAGTGTCTTTTACAAGTGAGTCTAAATTTTTATTAATGTAATCTTTGTTGATTATTATTTTTTCACCCGCTCTGTCAGTTGCTGTGAAACTAATATCGTCTAATATTTTTTCTATGATTGTATGCAGCCTACGAGCGCCAATGTTTTCAACTGTAGCATTAACTTCTGATGCTATATTTGCTATAGCATCAATCCCATCATCAGAAAATTCAAGCTCAACATTTTCAGTTTTTAATAAAGCAACATACTGTTTAATCAAACTGAAATCAGGTTCTCTTAAAATTCTTTTAAAATCTTCACTTATCAAAGCTTCTAGCTCAACTCTTATAGGTAATCTTCCTTGCAACTCAGGAAGTAAATCCGAGGGTTTTGCTAGCTGGAATGCTCCTGAGGCTATAAATAAAATATGATCAGTTTTTATTGGCCCATGCTTTGTATTAACTGTGGTTCCCTCTATTAAAGGCAATAAATCTCTTTGGACACCCTCTCTGGAAACATCACCTCCAACTCTATCTGTTCTTGCAGAGATTTTATCAATTTCATCCAGAAAAACTATACCGTTGTTTTCAGTTGATAGTTTTGCTGCTTTAATAATTTTATCCTGTTCAATTAATTTATCAGACTCGTCATTGATTAAAATCTCATGAGATTCTTTTACTGTCATTTTTTTCTTTTTCTCTTTATTGCCCATAGATTTACCAATCATTTCACCGATGTTAATCATTCCAACATTAGCTCCAGGCATTCCAGGTATTTCAAATGAAGCTCCACTTGAACCAGTATCACTTACTGCAATTTCTATTTCATTGTCATCTAAATCACCATTTCTTAATCTTTTTCTAAAACTTTCCCTAGTTGCAAGACTTGCTTTTTTTCCAACTAAAGCATCTAAAACTTTTTCTTCAGCTGCTTTTTGAGCTTGAGCAAAAACTTCTTTTCGTTTTTTTATTTTTTCCATCGAGATCGCAATTTCAATTAAATCTCTTACAATTTGTTCCACATCTCTTCCGACATATCCAACTTCAGTAAATCTTGTGGCTTCCACTTTCACAAAAGGAGCCTCTGCCAATTTTGATAATCTTCTTGAAATTTCAGTTTTACCAACTCCAGTTGGTCCTATCATTAGTATATTTTTTGGCAAAACCTCATTCTTCATTTCACCCTTTAGCGCTTGTCTTCTCCATCTGTTTCTTAAAGCAACAGCAACAGCTCTTTTAGCTTTGTTTTGTCCAACAACAAATCTATCTAATTCTGAAACTATTTCTCTTGGGGAGAGAGAGCTTACTAAAGAAGTTTCTTCTTTTTGACTCTTATCTTTTGGGTGTAATTTTGTGACGTTTGAATTATCCATTATATTTTTTCTATTTTCACGTTATCATTTGTAAAAACACATATATCAGCTGCAACTTTAATTGCTTTTTTAGCAACTTCTTCAGCCGACATATCTCCTTCCATTAAAACTTTTCCTGCAGCTAGTGCGTAGTTTCCTCCAGATCCAATACCAATTACATCGCCCTCTGGTTCAAGAACATCACCAGTTCCAGAGATAATATAGCTATTACTTTTATCTCCAACGGCCATAAGTGCCTCTAATCTTCTTAAATATTTATCTGTTCGCCAATCTTTCGCTAATTCAACAGCGGCTCTTGATAAGTTACCTGCGTGCTTTTCTAATTTGCCTTCCAATCTTTCAAATAAAGTTAATGCATCTGCAGTTGATCCTGCAAATCCAGCAACTACATCTCTTTTTTCAATTTTTCTGACTTTTGAAGCTGTGCTTTTGACAACAGTATTTCCCATACTTACTTGCCCATCACCAGCAACCACTACTTCATTATTTTTTCTAACTAGTACAATTGTTGTCATAGTTAATAAATGGTAACTATTTTTGATACTTCAAGTGTTCAGACTGATATTGATATAGTGGGATTATGTATGTATACCATTAAAAATATATGGCTAGAAAAGGAAAAGTATCTCGAAAAACAAAAGAAACTAGCATCAATGTTGATGTAAATATTGATGGAAAAGGTAAGTACCAAATTGACACTGGTATAGGTTTTTTAGATCACATGCTTGAACAATTATCAAAGCATTCTTTAATTGATTTAAAAGTTAAAGCAAAAGGGGATACTCACATAGATCTTCACCACACAACAGAGGACACGGGTATTGCTATTGGTGAAGCTTTAAAAAAAGCTGCAAAAAAATTTGTCGGAATAAAAAGATATGCGCACACCGTTATTCCAATGGATGAAACATTAACCAGAGTTGCAATAGATGTTTCAAACAGACCTTATTTGATATGGAAAGTAAAATTAAAAGTCGAGAAACTTGGAGAAATGGATACGGAGCTATTTAAAGAATGGTTCCAAGCCTTCTCTCAATCTGCAGGTATCACGATGCACGTTGAAAATATTTATGGTGATAATAGTCACCACATAATTGAGTCTTGCTATAAAGCATTAGCAAGATCATTAAGAGCTGCGCTAGAGATGGATCCCAGAAATAAAAAGAGCATTCCATCCACTAAAGGCTCATTATAAGTTTAATGAACGTCACTATTGTTGATTATAATTCGGGCAATATAAGCTCGGTGATAAACTCCTTTAAGGAAGTTGCTAAAGATAAGGTAAATATTGAAGTAACTTCAGATTTAAAGAAAATTAAATTTTCTGATAAAGTTGTTTTACCAGGGCAGGGTTCATTTAAAAGTTGTGTTGATGCGCTTAATAAGATTAATGGTTTAGTTGATACATTAAGTGAATTTGCAATAAATGATAAAAAACCACTTCTTGGAATTTGTGTAGGGCTTCAAATGTTTGCAGATATTGGTTATGAAGAAACAGAAACTAAAGGTCTTGGTTGGGTTTCAGGCAAAGTATCAAAAATAGATAACCAAAATGGAAAATTCAAACTTCCTCATATTGGTTGGAATCAAATAAATATTGTTAAAGATAGTAAAATTTTAAAAGATATAGAAAATAATTCTCACATGTATTTTGTTCATAGTTATGAATTCATTCCAAATGACAAAAATGTAATTTCAGCAAAAACAGATTATTCTTCAAATATTGTTTGTTCGGTTGAAAAAGAAAATATCTTTGGAACCCAATTTCACCCCGAGAAGAGTGATAAAACCGGACTTAAAATAATTGATAATTTTATAAGTTTATAAATGAAAATATTTCCAGCAATAGATATTAAAGATAAAAAGTGTGTGAGGTTAGTTAAAGGAGACTTTGATAATAAAACCGTATATAAAATGTCCCCAGTTGAACAAGCTAGAAAATATAAGGATCATGGATTTATAAACCTACATATAGTTGATTTAGATGGGGCTTTAACTGGTGAAACAGTTAATTTGGATATTATTCAAGAGATAGTTACTAAATTTGATCTTAAAATTGAAATTGGTGGAGGAGTGAGAAATTTTGAAAGTATCCAGAAATATACTGATGCTGGTGTTGAAAAAGTTATTTTAGGAAGTGCTGCAATAAATGATAAAAATTTTTTAAAAGAAGCGTGTGAAAAATTTCCAAATAAAATTGCATTAGGTTTAGATGCTAAAAATGGATATTTATCTGTGTCTGGTTGGAAAGAAAATTCTAATAAATTAACTTTAGATTATTTGAAAGAAGTCAATGCTTATGGTGCAAGCAGATTGATTTATACTGATATAAATAGAGATGGAATGAAACAAAGTCCTAATTTTGAGGAGACAGTAAAGATAGCAGATACCTCCAATTGTCCAGTAATTATATCTGGTGGGGTTTCTTCAATTAATGACATTAAAAAAGCAAAAGAATTTAATAATAATAACATTGAGGGCATTATAGTTGGTAAAGCCATTTATGATGGTGATATAAAATTAGATGAATTAGTTAAGGAATTAGATGCTTAAAAATAGAATAATACCTTGTTTGGATGTTAAAAATGGCCGTGTAGTCAAAGGTATTAATTTTGTTGATCTAAAAGATGCAGGAGATCCTGTCGAACAAGCTAAAATTTATTCAGATGGTGGCGCTGATGAAATTTGTTTTTTAGATATTACTGCTTCAAATGAAAATAGAGATACTATTTATGATGTAGTTGAGAAAACATCTAAAAAATGTTTTGTTCCTTTGACTGTAGGAGGTGGGATTAGAAGCGTTGTGGATATAAACAAATTACTGAATTGTGGAGCAGACAAAGTATCAATTAATACTGCTGCAGTTCAAAATCCAGAAGTAGTAATAGAAAGCTCAAAAAAATTTGGTTCACAGTGCATTGTTGTTGCGATAGATGCTAAAAAAAATGGAGATAAATGGGAAATTTTCACTCATGGTGGAAGAAATAATTCAGGTATGGATGCAATTGAATTTGCAAAACAAATGGAAGACAGTGGTGCAGGTGAACTTTTAGTCACATCAATGGATAGAGACGGTACTCAAGTTGGTTATGATATTGAGCTTATGTCAAATATTTCATTAAAAGTTAATATTCCAGTAATAGCTTCTGGTGGAGTAGGTAATCTAGATCATTTAGTTGATGGAATTAAATTAGGAAATGCCAGTGCAGTTCTAGCAGCATCTATATTTCACTATGGTAAACATTCCTTAAAAGAAGCTAAGGAGTATTTGGATTCAAAAGGAATTCCTGTTAGAATTTAATATGCTAAATACATTAGAAAACTTAATAAAACTCGCAAGAGATAGAAAATCTTCTCCTGTTGAAGGCTCGTATACTAATAAGTTGCTTTTAGACAAATCATTAAGCAAAGCAAAAGTTTTAGAGGAAGTTGATGAATTAATTGAAGCTGTAGAGAAAAATTCTAATAAAATCCATGAAGCAGCAGATGTTTTTTATCATTTACTAATGTATCTCGAGGCTAATGATATAAAAATTGAAGATATAATGTCAGAATTAGAAAAAAGAAAAAAATGAGTTACGACGATAATAATATTTTTGCAAAAATTTTACGTGGAGAGATCCCTTGTAATAAAATTTATGAGGATGATTTTGTTTTGTCATTTCACGATATTAATCCACAAAAAAAAATTCATGCTTTAGTTATCCCTAAAGGTAAATATATTGATTTAGATGATTTTAGTTTAAATGCATCTCAGGATGAGATGGTTGGATTATTAAAAGGTATTAATATAGTTGCTAAAAAGCTAGGTATTTCAACAGAAGTAGGTAAGGGTTATAGAGCTTTAGCAAATATTAGCGATCATGGCGGACAAGAAGTTCCTCATTTACACTTCCATCTATTTGGAGGTGAACGAATAGGAAAAATGGTTGAGTGACAGAAGTAGTAACAAGAAATTATTTAGAAATAAGCTCAATACAAGATCTAAATGAAGGTAATAAACCATCTGAAGATTATTCAGTAAGCTTGATTGAACCAATAAATTTTCAATTAAATAAATTTTTTTATAAAAAAATTGGAAAAAATCACAAATGGGTAGACAGGTTATCCTGGTCTGAGGAAAAATGGATTAATTACGTTGCAAATAAAAATGTAAAAACTTATGTTTTTAAGAATAGAGACAATCTTGTAGGTTTTTTTGAATTAATTTTCCATCCTGAAAATAATGAGACTGAAATTGCATATTTTGGAATATTAGAGGAATATCAAAATAAAAAATTAGGTTCATATTTATTATCAGAGGCTATCAAAAAGTCATTCGAGGGTTTTGTAAATCGAGTTTGGGTTCATACTTGTTCTTTAGATCACAAAAATGCTTTAAGAAATTATATCTCTAGGGGTATGAAGGTATTTAAAACTGAAACTCTTAATATTTAATTTCTTGAAGGAAGTTTAAATAAATTTTTAGAAATCACTCTATTTTTTCTTATTGAAGAAAGGTAAGTAATATTAAAATTTTGATACATATCTGTATTTTGCCAACCAATGAGGTCAAAAGTTTCTTTGTCAAAAAAAATATTTATTTCATTGTCATTTATTAAAATTGTAAAATTGATCAATTTATTATCAATTATTCTTTCTTCTAATTTGTTAATTTTTTTTATTAGGAAATTTTTATCTAATATAAAATTTAAAGGAGTTTTATCTAAAGGATAAAAATAATAACTTGATAGAGTTTTTATAACTAACGATTTTCCATTTGAGACTAAAACCTTATTGTTGCTCCTTGCATACTTACAAAAAATTTTCTTTGGGTATGCAATTGTGCAGCGTCCATTTTCAATTTTTCCATTAACGTTTTGTTCAAATTTGAAATCAAAATTTTCTATACTTTGCAAGTTTGATATTATTTTATGTTTATTTTCTGCATTTGCATTCAAAAATAAAAAGTAAAAAAGTAAGATTAATAAGTATCGAAACATTACAAAACATCTCTTTTGCCAACATGATTTGCTTTACTAACTATTCCATCAGACTCCATCATATCGATAATTCTTGCCGCTCTATTATAGCCAATTTGAAGTTTTCTTTGTAAAAATGATGTAGATGCTTTCCCTTCAGATCTAATTATTTCTACTGCTTGTTGATACAAATCATCTTTATCTCCCAGATTTTGACTATCACCGATTTCTTTTTCATCTGCAAAATTTAAAATTTCATCAATATAATCTGGTTCAGCTTGTGATCTTAAGAAGTTATTGATTTTTTCTATTTCATTATCAGAGACAAAAGGTGCATGTATTCTAATTATTCTATTGGCTGAAGACATGTACAACATATCCCCTTTACCTAAAAGTTGTTCGGCTCCTTGTTCACCAAGAATTGTTCTACTATCAATTTTGGAAGTCACTTGAAAAGATATTCTAGTTGGAAAATTTGCTTTAATTGTGCCAGTTATTACGTCAACACTTGGTCTTTGCGTTGCCATTATAATATGAATACCTGCGGCTCTTGCCATTTGAGAAAGTTTTTGGATATAATTTTCTATTTCTTTACCAGCAACAAGCATCAAATCTGACATCTCATCTACTACCACAACTATGTACGGCATTGGAAGTTTGTGTTTTGAATTGTATCCGTCAATATTTCGTACACCCTCTTTTGTCATTAATCTGTATCTACTTTCCATTTCTTTAACCACCCAACCTAATACCGAGGCTGCTTTTTTTGCTTCTGTAATAACTGGACATAATAAATGAGGAATTCCTTCATAAGTTGATAATTCGAGCATTTTGGGATCTATTAAAATAAATTTACATTTATCTGGAGTATGTCGATAAAGAAGTGAAAGAATAATTGTATTTATACAAACAGATTTTCCTGATCCTGTTGTTCCTGCAATTAGCAAGTGAGGCATAGAAGAAAGGTCTCCAACTATAGGTTTACCAGATATACTTTTACCTAGCGCTATAGGTAATTTTATTTCTCTCTTTTTGAAATCTGGGTCATTTAAAATTTCACTTAAGTAAACATCTTCTCTAGAATTATTTGGCAATTCAATTCCAATTGTATTACTTCCAGGGATAGTAGAAATTCTAGCAGACTCTGAACTAGTATTTCTAGCTATATCATCAGATAAGTTAATTATTTTTGAAACCTTCACTCCTGCTGCGGGCTCAAATTCGTTTAAAGTAACAACAGGCCCGTGATTTACTTTATTAATATTCCCATTAACTCCAAAGTCTAACAAAATCTTTTCTAAAAATTCTGAATCGTTTTTTTCTTTTTTGTTTAAATTTTCCCTTTCTTTTTTATTAGGGACTTTCAACAAATCTATATTAGGTAATTTAAATTTAGCTCTATTATCATTTTTATTTTCATTTTTTATAAATGGTAAATCTTCTTGAATGAGATTTTTTATTTCTTCTTGAGGAATATATTCGTTTATTATTTCACTTTTGTTCGTATAATTTTTTTCTTTTTTGTAATTAAAAACTTTAAATAATTTTTTTATTAATTCATAAAATCTTAGTGGATGAAAATTAATACTAATTAAAAATAATATGAGAGTGATAATTGCTAATAAATAATATGTTGTTATTTCATGAATTAGTATTAATGAATTTAAAAAGGTTCCATTAAAATAAGTACCTATAAATCCACCGTTTCCATTTATATAAAGTGTAAATGTATTAGGATAAAAATAACTTAAAAAAAGCGTTCCAAAAATTGAGTAAATTATAGCGAAAAATATGTTTTCAATAAATAAAAAAATTTCTTTAGATCTAAAAATATTAATTCCAGTTACTATTAAGGTAAATGAGAAAATATACGAAATTAGACCAATGGATTGTAAAAATAAATCTGAGATAAAACTTCCTTTAAACCCTAGTAAATTTTTTATTTCGGTATTTTCAGGAAAAATAAAATTTGGATCTTCAGGAGAGTAAGTTAATAATGCTACTAAAAGAAATATTCCTGAAGCTAAAACAATTAGAGCAAAAATTTCAGCGAGTCTTTTAACAGTAAAATTAATTAATAAATTAGATGTTTTTTTAATATCCATGTGTATGAATCAATTTAATCACTTTGTATCATCTAATTTTTGTTGTTAAAATTAAAAATAATATGAAAGTTTGTATCCTTGGATCTGGTTTATCCGCTTTAACTTTAGCAAAAGCTTTAGTTAATCAAAAAATTAATGTTGATATACTGTCTGTAGATAAAAAAAATAAATTCAATCAATCTAGAACCATTGGTATTTCAAAGACTAATTTAGAATATTTTAATAAAAACATAATAAATATTGAGAAAATCAGCTGGAAATTGAAAAAAATAGAAATTTTAAGCGAAAATCTAAAAAATGAAAAAATATTAAACTTTGAAAATAATAAAAATCAACTTTTTTCAATAATAAAAAATTATCGACTTTATGAAGTCTTAAAAGAAAGTTTAACTAATTCAGGTTTTTTTAAAAAAAAAAGGTTTAAGAAAAATTTAAGTTTTGATGATTATAATATTGTCATAAATACTGATTACTTGAATTATTATACAAAAAAATATTTTAGCAAAAAAATAGTTAAGTCATATAATAGTAAAGCATATACAACATTAATTAAACACGAAAAAATATCTAATAGAATTGCTACACAAATATTTACTAAAAGAGGTCCTTTAGCTTTTTTACCAATATCCAAAAATGAAACATCAATTGTATATTCAATTCATAATTCTAAAAATGATTTGAAAATAGATATGAGTAAACTAATTCATCAATATAATTTTAAATACAAAATAAAAAAAATTGAAGAAATAGAATTATTTGAATTAAAATCTTTTTTTTTAAGATCTTATTATAATGGCAGTATTTTAGCATTTGGTGATTTGCTTCATAGAATACATCCACTCGCTGGACAAGGTTTTAATATGACAATTAGAGATATAAAATTTTTGGTTGATATAATTAAAGATAAAATTAGTTTAGGGTTACCCATTGATAGTTCTGTAAATAATAAATTTGAAAACCATTTAAAACACAGGAACTTTATTTTTTCTAATGGTATTGATTTTGTTTATGAATTTTTTAATTTTGAAAGAAAATTTAACAATAGAATTTTAAGTAAATCAGTTAAATTATTTGGAAACAATTCTTTTATAAATAAGACATTTATTAAAATTGCTGATGAAGGAATATTTTTTAATTATTGAATTGTTGTGTTGTTGAAATCATCAAAAGTATAAGTACTTAAAATTTCTGAAATTTTTTTTTTTCTTTCACCTAAATTTTCTGCTTCTAATAGAACTTGTTTTTCTTCAAGAGAAAATGGTGATGCCATAGCAAGAGCGTTTATTGTTTCGTCAAGGCTTTGTTTTTCAAGTGCTTTCCAATTTATAATAAAACCTCTTTTTTCAAATAATGATCTTAAATCCTTAAAAATTAATTCAAGATCAGAAAACTCTAAATTTTCTTTTCTATTAATAAAATCATCATGGTATTTATCAAAATTTACTTCTAAAATTCTATATTTATTGCTAGTCTGAATTTCTTTAATTGCCTTGAATCTTATTAATCCTTTTAGCTCGATTAAATACCTTCCGTCATCAGTCTCTTTAAAGCTTGTAATTTTTCCAAGACATCCAACTTCATGTAGTTCAGGGTTAAGTTGATTATTTTTTGAATTTTTTGGCTGAATCATGCCAATCATTTTGTTTGATTTCATACAGTCATTAACCATATCAATATAACGGGGCTCAAAAATATTCAAAGGTACTGTAGTTTTAGGAAAAATTATAAAATTACTTAGTGGAAATATTGGTATTTTTTTTGGAAGGTTTTCTGTAATCATTTAAAAATTTATATCATATCTTGTTTTTTTTTAAATTAAGAGAATTAAAAAAAATTGTCTCATCTAAATATCTTTAATTAAATTAATAAATTTTAATATATTTTTCAAAAGTATCTAGAGGACGTAAATTATTGTAATCTTTTATAAATAATATTATTTATATTTTAATGAATTTTTCAACAGGCCAAAAACTTATAGCCCAGAAAGAATTTGGAAAAGCTTTGAATGTTTTTTTAAATTTAAAAGATCAAAATGATGATATTTATTTTTATCTTGGATTAATATATTTTGAGTTAAACAATTTTAATAAGAGCATTCATTACTATAATAAATTTCTTAAAAAAAAACCGAATTCAATAATTGCTCTTTATAATCTAGCTTTTGTTAAACAAAGTATTGGACAGATTGAAATGGCTAAAAATATTTACTTAAAATTGATTGAAATTGATCAAAATAAAATCCGACCTTATTATGGACTTTATACTTTAAACCCTAATTATCTTGACCAAAATAAATATGAAATTATTTTAGATATTAAAAATAATTATAGTCATAGCCCATTTGAACAGGGTATCATTAATTATCTATTGTCTAAAAATGAAAAAAATAACAAAAATTACTCTAAAGAAATTGAGTATCTTGAAAATTCACACAACTTAATTTTTAATTCTAAAAAACAACTTAATATTTCATCTTTATTTTATTACAATCAGATTATAGGTCAATTTTTCAATAAAATTAATTTTAAAAATAATGAAAATTCCAATTTAATTGATAATAAATTTAAACCAATATTCATAATTGGTTTACCTAGATCAGGATCTACATTAATTGAAGCAATCTTAAGTTCAAGTTTAGATGATATGAACAGTTTGGGAGAATGTCACGTAATAAATATTTCAATTTTAGAACAATTAGGTCCTAAAATTTATTCAAAAGATTTTGATATTAAAAAATTTAAATATGAAATAAATCTAAATATTGCAAATAAATCAATTTTAAGAAGATACAAGGAATTTAATATTGACAAAAAAAAAGATAATCAAATAATGATTGATAAATCTCTAGAAAATTTTTTTAATATAGAAACTATAATAAATATTTTTCCAAGAGCTAAGTTTATACATACTTTTAGAAATTCACTAGACTCTATAATTTCAATTTATCAGTCTATGTTAGCAGAACTTTCTTGGGCTCACAGTATTGAGGATATTTTAACTTATGTGGATAAATATATTAATATTTTAGATTATTATAAGTCAAAATATCCAAACGTTATTATGGATGTTGATTTAAAAGAATTTACAAAAAATAGTAATCAGATATCAAAAGATATTTATAAATTTTGTGGATTAAATTGGAACAATGATGTTCTTAAATTCTATAAAAGAAATAATTTACATAGCAAAACCTTAAGTTTTGCTCAAATTAGGAACAAAGTTTCTAAATATGATAAAAGCAAATATGAGCCTTATTTTTATATACTTGAAAAATATAAAAGTAAATTCAAATGGTTAGATATTAAATAGTTTGTTTTTGATTATTTTTTCTAAAACTTAATTGATCTAGCAAAATATCATTTAAAAACGTTTTGTGAAGTTCATTAGGATAAATTTTTTTATAGCTCTCATCTCCTATAATACTGGCATATACTAACCAATTCTTAATAATTAAAATATCCGCCAAGTTTATTCCTTTAACACTTTCAATTAAAACTTTTTTATCTAAATCTGATCTTAAAGGTTCTAAATTATCTATAATATTTTCTTTTTCTGCCCATTTTTCATCATATTCGATATCTTGTTTTCCATGCATGTTGATATTATTGAACTTAGGAAAAGACTTATAAAATTCTGTACAACCATGTTTTATCTCAATTTTATAATTTTTAAATTCCTGTTTAATTAGATTATTTAACTGTTCTTCAATTTTTTTTGCTTCGGCTAATTCTCTGCAGTATATATAGCCTTTGTAATTACCATTTACATTTTTTCTTAGTTCTACCAAGCATTTTCTTATATTATTATTTTCTAAACTGATATAATCAAATAAAAAATATAATTTTATTAAATCTAAAACGTTATTTAAATTAATTTGTACTTTATAACAAGAAAAGCAAAATTTAGGTATAATATTAAATTTATTAAAGACTTGAAAATGTCTTTTACAATTTAAGTCTGTTTTGTTTTTTCTATAGATTTGGGTTTCTTCAAAAATTAAATCTTTATAATATTTCTTAATTTCTTTTTCACTATTTAAAAATATTTTTTTTAAATTACTAACTTTATATAAATCATTTAAATTTAAATTATTCGTCAAATATTTTATTTTACTATTTATTTCTAAAAGAAAATTATCTTCTTCATTATTTTTTTTTGGATTAATAAAATTTAGAAGATAAATGAGATTTTTTTGAGCGAAGTAATTATTTTTATTTAATTTTATTATTTTAGAAAGAACATCATAAGCTTTTTCATACTGCCCTATTTCTATATATGCGATTGCTAGGTTATTATATGCCAATTCAAAATTAGAATTATCTTTAATAGAATTTTCATAAGCATCAATTGATTGATTAATTTTACCTAATTTAAAATACGCATAACCAATGTTTGTAAATATTTTATACTTGTCTTTTTCATCAAATAATATTTTTTCATGATACTTTATTGAATTATGCCAATCCATTTTATTGAAATAAGTTGAGGCTAATAATTTATTTAGTATTTTATTATTTGGTAATTCAATTGATAATTTTTCAATTTTATTAATAGCGTCGTCAAATTTTTTCTGGTTTATTAAATTTAAGATTTCTTGAATCTGATAAGAATTAATAAATTTATCCATTTTAGCTTTCTGACTTATAAAAAAAAAATATTCTAGAGTTAATATAATTTTTTATTAGACTTTATTTATAAAAATTTACTAAATTTATATAAGATCATTGAATTAAATATTATCAAAATGCCTCTTGCTTAATAATTAAAAAGTCGCTATTTTAAACACTATTAGAACAAGCGGGCATAGCTCAGTGGTAGAGCGTCTCGTTGCCAACGAGAAGGTCGAGGGTTCGACCCCCTTTGCCCGCTCCATTTATAGGGATATTTATGAGTGATTTAGCAAACAAGAAATGTATACCTTGCGAAGGTAACATTCCTCCATTTAATATAGAAGAAATTCACACTTATTTAAAAAAAATTGATGGTTGGGAAGTTTTAGAAGATAAAATTGATGGATTTCACTTAATCAAAAGTTTTAAATTTGAAAATTTTTTACAAAGTCAAGAATTTGTAAACAAAGTTGGAGAAATTGCCGAAATTGAAGGGCATCATCCTGACCTCTGGTTTGGATGGGGTTATGCAAGAATAAAAATATTTACTCACGCAATTAAAGGTTTAGCAGAAAGCGATTTCATTCTTGCTGCAAAAATAGATAAAATTATTAATGCCTAAAGTGTCTTGTTTTCGAAAAAAGTAGCACTGTATCAGTTTCATTTGCAAATTTAATTATCTCTTTATCCCTTATTGATCCTGATGGTTGAATTACTGCTTTGACTCCAGATTGGATTAATTTTTCAATGCCATCTACAAAAGGAAAAAATGCATCAGAAGCAGCAACTAAATTATCACTAATTATGTTGAATTTTTTCATTTTATCGATTGCTATTTGACAACTATCCAATCTACTTGGTTGACCAGACCCAATACCAACCGTAGATCCATTAGACGCTAATACTATTGCGTTGGACTTAACATATCTGCATACATTAAAAGCAAAAATAAGATCTTTAAGTTGTTTTGATGTTGGTTTTCGTTTTGACACAATTTTAAAATTTTTGTTTGAAAATAAACCCAAATCATCTGATTGTACCATTATATCTTTATTAGATGATACAAACTTAAGAAGTTCTTCTGATACATAATTTGTTCCATCGATTAATCTTAAGTTTTTTTTTGTTTTTAATATTTTGATAGCACTATTATCAAATCCATTTGCAATTATCACTTCCAAAAATAATTTATTTAATTCTATAGCTAAATTTTTAGTAACTTTAAAATTACAAGAAACTATACCGCCAAAAGCACTCACAGGATCACATAAAAGAGCAGACTTATAGCTTTCTAAATGATTGCTTTTAGAAGAAACACCGCAAGGATTTGCATGTTTTACTATTACAGTTCCTTTACTTTTTGGTAAAGATTTAGAAATAGTAAGAGCAGTAAATATGTCATTATAATTATTATAACTAAGTTGTTTTCCATGAATTTGTTTTAAATTCGAACTTGAGCTAGTTGAATATATCGCACTTTGTTGATGAGGATTTTCTCCATATCTAAGCTGCTCAATCAGATTTCCATGAAAAATTTTTTTTTTAGGGAAAATAGTATTTGTTTTCTTGTTAAAATAGTTTGAAATTACAGAATCGTAATAAGCAGTCTCAGCAAAAGCTATTCTAGATAGTCTTTCTCTAAAATTTAAAGTGGTAGATCCTTTAAATTTTTTTAGTTCATGAATTAATTCCTCATACTGGTTCGTGGATGTTATTACGGCTACATCATTATAATTTTTTGCTGCAGATCTAACCATGGTTGGACCACCAACATCTATATTTTCTATAATTTTTTTATGATTGTTTGTTTTTTTAAGAATTTTTTCAAATGGATAAAAATTAACAATAACCAAATCAATATTCTCGAAATCATTATCTTTTAGATCTTTTAAGTGAGATTTTTTATCTCTTTTATTTAAAATTCCTGCGTGAATTTTTGGATGAAGCGTTTTAACTCTTCCCCCCAAAATTTCAGGGGAATTAGTAAATTCAGATACCTCTAAACATTTAAATTTTAATCTTTTAATTTCCTTATAAGTGCCACCCGAGCTAATTATTTTTATTTTATTCTTTTTTAAGATATTTAATAGTGGAATAAGTTTTTTTTTATCAGATATAGAAATAAGAGCTGTTTTGATTTTTTTCTTCATTTTAGTTTACTGATCTCCCACTTAATTATCTGCTCTTTTTCATTGTTCATGCCTGAGATGAAAATATTTTGATTTTCTTTATATAAATTTTTATTACCGAAATATAAACTATTATCAATATTAATATCATAGTTATCACAACTAAATTTCCAACCTTCTTCATCTATTTCAATTAGTATAGATTTGTTATCTTGTGTTTTCATTACTTTTGAGCTTGGATCAAGATGAAATCTAATATCAAATTTAATTTCTTTATTTGGTGCCTTTCTAAATAATTTATCGTATCCAATAAATTTCATATTCTGTGGGTAAAATTCAATTTCCCGTTCATAACTTGTTCCAAATTTTATTAAGTATCCATCGTGTGTACCAGATATTTTCCAATAATTATTTTCAAAAACTATATTTTTGTTTGAAACTTTTAAACCTTTATTAATAAATAATTTATTTTTATCTTTTGCAAAATTACATGATGAGTAATCTTCAATTGTTAAAGCACAGTGCAAAGCAGTGCTTCTTGATAATTTATTAAACTTATTATTTCTATCAGGATAGTAACCAGCATTTGAAACTAATTTTTTATCATTTGAAAAAATTTCAAAGGATAAAGCTCCTGCTTGATAGTCATTAGAAAAAATTTTATTAGGGCTAGAACCAATATCAGCAGCAAGAATTATTTTTTTATTTTTAAGTATTGCATATCCACCAAGTTCGTTAATTTGATTTTTAAAAGTATAACCAAACCTTTTTAAATATTGGTCAAATTCTTTATTTTCTGAAGAATAATTACCATTAAAAAAAATATCTTGCTTTATATTTTGCCATATAAAAGCATAACTTGACCCTAAATAATAAATGGTTTCATCAATATATTCTGGGATTAAACTCTGAGATTCTCTAAACCACTCCCTAATAATTATAAAGTATTTTAAATAAAATATTAATTGTCTAATATTTCTTGATTTTGGAAAACCTTGGTTATCGATCGAAGATTTAATAATATTTTTTAATAAATTTAACCCGTTATCAAGATATTGTTTTTCATTTTCGTAAGATAATCCTGTCAAAATAATCGCCGCACATCCAATCATTTTATTTTCAACTTCTTTTGAATTTTTTATTTCGTTTAACAAATGGTTAGTTTGTTTTTGGATAATATGATTAAAATTAGATCTATATTCCGGTCCACTATCTTCATAAGTGAGCTGGTGATTTGATAACCATGAAATAATTCTTTTAGCTGTTAAATCAAATTCCCAACTTCTTTTTTGATATTTACTATTATTTGAAATCCAGTTTTTTATAACTGTTTGCGTAGTTTTTTTGGAAGATCTTAAGTCTAAGCTAAAAAACCAAAAAAAATTATTTAATTTTTCATAATCTTTTTGGCTTAAATTATTTTGCCATATTGCCTCAATAGCAAAATCTTCAATTTTATATTTTTTGTTCTGATATTTAATTATAGAAGAAAGTAAATGGGGACTTGGCTTATATTCAAAATTATTTTCGAAAGTTTTGGATATTTTTTTATCGTAAAAATTTGAATTTTGATAAATAGACTTGAAACTTTCTTTTATATTTAAATAAAATTTACCTAAAATGCCTAAGGAATTTGCGTTAATCATTAACTTATTTTAATTTTAATAAATTAATATTTTTCTTTATATCTCCATTATTACTTTTGAATACTGTAGTACCCGAAACAAGAATATTTGCACCAGCATCAATTGCACTTTTGCAGTTATCAAAATTTATCCCACCATCAATTTCTATATCAAAATTCATCTTTTTTTGTTCTCTTATTTTTTTTAGATCTTTAATTTTATTTAAAACTTCTGGCATAAATTTTTGACCTCCAAACCCAGGATTTACACTCATAATTAAAACTAAATCTATTTGATTTAATAAATTAAATATTAAATCAATTTTAGATTCAGGATTGAGTGAAACTCCAACTTTTTTATTTTTTTCTTTTATTTTTTTTATTGAACTTTCTAAATTATCAGTCGCCTCAGGATGAATAGTAATTATATCTGCACCAGCATCAGCGTAAGCTTCTATGTATTTATGAACCGGTGAAATCATAAGATGAACATCGAATTTTAATGAACAATGTTTTCGTAGAGCCTTAATTACAGGAGGACCTATTGTTAAATTAGGAACAAAATGACCATCCATCACATCCACATGGATCATATCAGCTCCACCTTCTTCAAGTCTTTTTATTTCTGTTCCTAACTGACTAAAATCAGCGGAAAGAATTGATGGAGAAATTTGTATATTTTTCATTGACTGCTAGATAACTAGTATCAATTTTAAAAATTAAAATGAATTAAAAAATTGATAAATTTGTCTAGAAATTTCACTCTCCAAAGGAAAAGACAACATCCCCATTACTGAATAGCCTAAGATCCAAGGCATTAAATAAAATCTGATCATGTAAAAGAACCAAGCAACATATAAGGGCACTAATGGCCCAACAATAAATGAAGGTGTAATTGGTTTAAATAATTTAATTAAAGGGTTGGTATATTTTACAAATACTCTCATGAAAAAAAACTGTGAGTCTTCTCTTTGAAAAATATTCATCGCTACTCTTCCAATTAGAGTCCACATTATAATCCCAAGCAAATAATCGATAAAATATATTAAAGGATGGAAATTTGCCGACATTTAAAATTTATATTGGAAAATGTATTGAAATAAAAGGGGCGAAATTAATCGCCCCTTTAAAAGATTATTTAGTGTGATCTACCAAGAATTGATTTACCACTCGGTACACGTACGTCATCAACCATTTTTTGAGTAGCTTTATCTGGTTCTGCAGTCATTAAACTAACTACTACCATTAAAACTAAACTAACAGCTGATCCGAAGATACCAAATGTTAACTGTGTAATTCCTAGGAATCCACTTCCACCAGTTCGTACCCAAACTAAGTACCAAGCACCGGCGGCTAGACCACCTAGCATACCAGCAATCGCACCTTGTCTATTAGCTCTCTTCCACCATACACCAAGTACAAGTGGGAAGAACAATCCAGACATCGCAAAATCAAAAGCCCAGATAACTGAACCTAAGATTCCTTGAATCTCCATTGCCGCAATAGTTGCTCCAGCAAAACCAATTACTACAAGTAATACCCTTGCAACAAGTAGTCTTTTTGCAGTTTCCGCTTTTGGATCAATGATCTTATAGTAGACATCATGTGATATAGCGTTTGCAATTGCTAGAATCAAACCATCAGCAGTAGACATGGCAGCTGCCATACCTCCTGCAGCAACTAGACCTGAAATTACATAAGGTAATCCAGCTATCTCTGGAGTTGCTAATACAACGGCTTTACCACCCATGAAGAACTCATTCAATTCAAGAGTTCCATTTCCGTTAAAGTCGCTGATAAACATTAGGTTTGCTTGGTTCCAGTTTTGGTACCAATCTATCGCTTCCACTTCTGCAAATGTCTTACCGATAATACCTGTTGGTAAATTCGGGTCGATCAATGATAACTTAGATAATGTAGCTAACATTGGAGCAGAAGAATAAAGTAGGAAGATAAAGAATAATGACCAACCTACTGATTTTCTAGCTGCTTTTACACTTGGAGTAGTAAAGTATCTCATCATCACGTGCGGTAATGAAGCTGTTCCCATCATCATCGCTAGTGCTAATGAAATAAATGCCCAAGGTGTAGCGTTAACTGCAGAGTGAGCTTTAGTTATTCCTGCTAAGCCTTTAGGTACTGATTTTAGATCAGCAGCTGCGTTTTTAACAAAACCAAACTGTTGCTCTAATTCTCCAATTCTAGCTACCTCGTCAGCTAACATGAAGTGAGGAAAGAAACCCGCACCCATTTTGTTACTGATCCAGAATACCGGAAGTAGGTAAGCTATAATTAGTACGATATATTGTGCAACCTGTGTCCAAGTTACCCCCCTCATACCACCTAACATTGAACATAATAAAATACTTATTAGTCCAACATAAACTGCGTATTGGAATGGGATATCTAGTGCAACAGATGCAATAGTACCTGTAGCGTTAATTTGTGCAGTCACATAAGTAAATGAAGCAACAGTTAAAACTACCACTGCGCTAAATCTAGCTAAATTACCACCGTATCTAGTACCTATAAAATCTGGAACTGTATAACAGCCAAATTTTCTTAAGTATGGTGCTAACAAAGATGCAACAAGCACGTAACCACCAGTCCAACCTACAAGTAGTGCCATATAACCATAACCTTTAAAGTAAATACCACCCGCCATTGCAACGAATGAAGCACCAGACATCCAGTCTGCTGCAGTCGCCATTCCGTTGAAGACTGTAGGTACTTGCCTTCCAGCTACGTAATATGCATCTGCTTGGGCTGTTCTTGATAGCCAACCGATTAATGCATAGATGAATACAGTAAATGCAACGAAAGCGATACCAATTGCTTTAGCTGTCATACCCATCTGTTCAGCAATTGCCATGATGATTATGAAACCTATAAATCCTCCAGTATAGATTCCATAAACCTTTGGCAAATTATCTATGAAATTACCTTTCATTATTCGTCCTCTCTTTCGCTAAAGCCGAACTCTTCATCGATTTTTTCTTGTCTATTCGCAAACCAGAAAATTAGGATTACGAAAGCACCAAGAGATCCCTGACATGTAAACCAGTATGTCCACGGATAACCGAAAGGTCCTGTGACCTCGTTCATTTCAGCTCCAAAGAGAAAGATGCCAATTGAGAAAACAAACCAGATTGCCAGTGTTATAAATAACAATCCCCTGGTTTTTTCCCAGTGTTTTTGTTGATTTGACATTTATACCTCTCTTTTTAGTTATAACTGGGTAAAACCATAACCATTATGAGAGCTTTGAAAACCCTAAAAATTGATCATATTAGGTACTTATTTACTTACTTTTTTAAGATATAATTGGCGCACTTACAAATTTACATGGGAAAATATAAATTAACTTGGAAAGATATAAAACTTGAGGATTTCAAAACATATTTGTTCGCTATGTTTAAGGCGTTTATTCCCAAAAAAAAAATAAAAAATTTAGATGAACTAGAACAATTTATTCAAACAAAATCTGCCTGGGCCACTCAAGTTACTTTATATAATTATCTAAAAACTAGAATGGGAACAAGATACGTTCTTCATTTTGATAATGATGAATTTATGTCATCAGTAAATCTTGCAAAATGGAATATTTATTCAGTTGCATTACAAGATTTAACTTTTTTTACTTTTTCATATTTGAAAGTTAATTTCAATTATCAGGATATTCATAAAGCAAACGAAATTTTTAATAAAATTCTAGATGATGAAATTTCTAATAAGATGCCATTAAATATTATTGATGAAGCAAGAAAAAGTTTTGATGAACGATTAGAGAAAATAAATTGGGATAGTTATTATCAAGACTTACCTTTTAATCCTAGTGCACTATCTTTATATAAATGGGCTCCGATTGCAGATGAATTAAAAACTTTAGATCGAAAGATTGTTTTAAATTCAATGATTTTAAAGTGGGATGTTGTTAAACAAGAGTTTAAAGATTTAATTCAGTTTTAAATATTTTTTCTATTTTCAACCAAACTATCAACAACACTTGGATCTGCTAGAGTAGTGGTGTCTCCTAATTGACCATGCTCATTAGCAGCAATCTTTCTTAGAATTCTTCTCATTATTTTTCCTGACCTTGTTTTAGGAAGGCCTGGAGTAAAATGAATAAGGTCAGGTGTTGCTAAAGGTCCGATCTGTTTTCTAACCCAAAGTTTTAGATCTCTTTCAAGTTCGCCTGTTTCTGTTTCTCCTGCATTTAAGGTTACATAACAATATAAACCATTTCCTTTAATGTCATGAGGATAACCAACTACTGCGGCCTCAGCTACTTTTGGATGAGCTACAAATGCACTTTCGATTTCAGCAGTTCCTAGGTTGTGCCCTGAAACAATAATTACATCATCTACTCGACCAGTGATCCAGTAATATCCATCTTTATCTCTTCGGCATCCATCACCTGTGAAATATTTTCCGTTAAATTGAGAAAAATATGTGTCAATAAATCTTTGATGGTCTCCATATACTGTTCTCATTTGGCCAGGCCAAGATTGAGCTATGCAAAGTCTTCCTTCACCAGCGCCTTTTATCTCTTTACCGTCTTTATCAACAAGAACTGGCTTAATTCCATAGAAAGGTTTTGTTGCAGATCCAGGTTTTAAAGGAATAGCACCTGTTTGAGGAGCAATCATTATTCCTCCAGTTTCTGTTTGCCACCATGTATCTACAATTGGGCATTTTGAATTACCTACAGTTTTGTAATACCACATCCAGGCCTCTGGATTTATTGGTTCTCCCACCGTTCCTAAAAGTTTAAGGGATTTTCTTGAGGTTTTTTTAACTGGTTTATCTCCCTCACGCATTAATGCTCTAATCGCAGTTGGTGCTGTATAAAAAGTATTTACTTTATATTTATCAACTATTTGCCACCATCTTGAAGTATCAGGATAATTTGGAATTCCTTCAAACATTATAGTCGTGGCTCCATTCGAAAGTGGCCCATAAATAATATAACTGTGCCCAGTTACCCAGCCAATATCAGCTGTACACCAATAAATATCTTTTGGTTTGTAATTGAAAATATATTGATGAGTCATTGATGCATAAACCATATAACCGCCAGTAGTATGAAGAACTCCCTTAGGTTTACCTGTTGAACCCGAAGTATACAAAATAAACAAAGGATCTTCTGCGTTCATTTCTTCAGGTTCACAATGATTTGGAACATCTTTAATTAAATCATGAAACCAAACATCTCTATTTTGATCCCAGTTTATGTAGTTACCTGTTCGTTTAACAACAATACATTTCTTAACATTTGGGCAACTCATTAAAGCTTCATCGACTGTATATTTCAGTGGAATAGTTTTTCCACCTCGCACTCCTTCATCTGCAGTAATGATGTATTCAGACTCGCAATCATTAACTCTTCCTGAAATAGAATCTGCTGAAAAACCTCCAAAAATAATCGAATGAACTGCACCAATTCTCACACATGCCAGCATTAAAATTGCTAACTCTGGTATCATAGTTAAATAAATTGTTACACGATCGCCTTTTTTAATTCCTAATTTTTTTAAACCATTTGCAGCTTTAGAAACTTTTTGGTGAAGTTGTTTATAAGAAATTTTCTGACTATCTTTTGGATCATCACCCACCCAAATAATAGCCGTTTTATCTTTTTTATCTTTTAAATGTCTATCAATACAATTTGCAGAAGCATTTAAAGTGCCATCTTCAAACCACTTAATTTTTACTTCTTTTGTACTGTATTTTACGTCTTTAATTTTTTTATATGGTTTTATCCAAGTAATTCTTTTTCCCTCTTTTCTCCAAAATTCATCATTACTCTTTATAGATTGAGAATATTTTTGTTGATATTTACTTTTATTTGCTAAGCTACTTTTGATCCATTCTGGTCTTGTTTTTATAACAACTTCAGGAGGTGTATTTCCGTTTTCTTTTTTTGCTTTAATTCTTTTTTTTACTTTTTTAGATGATCTTTTTCTAACTTTAGATCTTCTCTTCACCTTTTTTGAGATTTTTTTTCTAACTTTAGACTTTTTTTTTCTTACCTTGCTTTTCTTCTTCTTTTTTTTTGGCATAGGACAATTTTTTTTTTAAATTTTACTCATGTTATTTATAATTTTCCAGCTTTTATAATCAACAGGCATTACAGAAAGCCTACTTTGCTTTATCAGAGCTAAATGGCTTAAATCCTTATTTTTTTTAATACTTTCGAGCGTTATAGGCTTTGAAAATTTAGACTTAAATTGAACAGTAACGGCAACAAATCTCCCTGTTTTGTCTGTTTTATCTATAAACGACTCTTTAATAACTTTTACTATCCCAACTATCTCTTTTCCTATGTTTGAATGATAAAAAAAACATAGATCTCCTTTACTCATACTTTTTAAATTTTTTGCAGCTTGATAATTTCTGACACCATCCCAAGGTGCACCTTTAATTCCAGCTTTTTTTTGTTGGTCAATTGACCAAACATCTGGTTCAGATTTCATCAACCAATATTTCATTACAATTGAACTCCAGCACCTTTTAGAAAAGCTGCATCTTCATCTAAAGGCCATCTAGGTTTTGCTGGATAATCTAAATCATCAAATTGATTTATTTTAAATTTTTCCAAACCTACCATTGCAATCATTGCTGCATTATCGCCACAAAACTCTATAGGTGGAAAAATACTTTTATAATTGTTTTCTTCACATAGATTAATTAACATAGACCTAATTTTTTTATTTGCTGCAACTCCGCCAGCAACGACGAAAATTTTTTCATTTAATTCATTTATTTTTTCAAATTCAGTAAAAGCAATCTTTGTTTTTTTATATAAGATTTCCTCAATTGTTTTTTGAAAAGATGCCGCAAGATCATATTTATCTTGTTCTGATTTAATTGTTTTGCTTATCTTCAGCACGGCAGTTTTTAGACCTGCAAAAGAAAGATTGCATCCTCCTTTGCTGAAAATTGGTTTTGGTAAATCATATTTTTCTGGATCACCTTTTTTAGCTAAAATTTCTATTTGAGGTCCTCCTGGAAATTCTATTCCTAAAAGCTTTGCCGTTTTGTCAAATGCCTCACCTAATGCATCATCAATAGTTGTTCCTAATCTTTTATACTTACCAAGGTTCTGAACACTTAAATATTGTGAGTGCCCGCCTGAAATTAAAAGAAGTAAATATGGATAATTTAAATTTGTATTTATTTTTGGACTTAAAGCATGTCCCTCTAAATGATTAATAGCAATAAAAGGTTTATTCATTGCTGTTGCGAAAGCTTTACCAAAACTTAAACCAACTGATAAACAAACAATTAATCCGGGACCAGCGGTAGAAGCAACCGCATCTATTTCCTCAATTTTTCTTCCACTTTCATCAATAGCTTTTTTGACAATCCAATCAATTTTTTCAATGTGTGAACGTGCTGCTAGTTCAGGAACTACACCACCAAACTCCCTATGAACCTCCACTTGGCTAGAAACAATGTTGGATAAAACTACTGGGAATCCCTCTTCATTTTCAGTTATTAAAGAAGCTGCTGTTTCATCACAACTAGACTCTATTCCAAGAATTAAGGGTTTTTTGCTCATTCAAATAGTTTTTAATAATTGTACAATCTTTATACAAGTAAGAAATAATTTTTTATGAGAAAAAAAATAATAATTGGATCTAGGGGTAGCAAGCTTGCCTTACTTTATGCTCAACAAGCTAAAGATAAGATTATTGAAAATACCGACCTTGGTAATGAAGATATTTTAATTAAATCAATTACAACTAAAGGTGACGAAGTACAGGATATAAGATTATCTGAGCTTGGTGGCAAAGGTTTGTTTTCTAGTAATATTGAAAAAGAGCTTCAGTTAAAAAATATTGATATTGCAGTCCATGCACTGAAAGATATGCCTGCTAATGAGACAAAAGGATTAAGGACAGATTCTTTTCTCAAAAGAAATGACCCTAGAGAGATTTTAATTACAAAGAACAAAAAAAAACTTAAAGACTTAGATCAAAAGTCAATTGTTGGTACCTCATCATACAGAAGAGAATTTCAAATAAAAAAAATTAGACAAGATTTAAACTGTAAACTAATTAGAGGAAATGTAGATACTAGAATTAGAAAATTGAATGAAGGGACGTATGATGCAATTATTTTGTCTTATGCTGGTATCAAATTTTTAAAATTTGAAAATGAAATCTCAGAAATTTTTTCAGCTGAAAAAATAATTCCTAGTGCAGGACAAGGCGTAATTGCTCTTCAGTGCAGGGAGAATGATGATGAGACAATTTCTATTTTAAACAATATTAATCATGAGGAAACACATAAAAGAGCTCACCTTGAGAGAAATATTTTAAAAGTTTTAGATGGAGATTGTGAAACAGCAATTGGTGCTCATTCAGTGGTTGATGGAGATAAGATTACAGTGGAGGCTGAACTTTTTTCTTTAGATGGTAAACAAAGGTTTTATGAAAAAAAAGTTGGTAATTTGAATGAGTTTAAAGAAATTGGTAAAGAGATTGGAATGCTTTTAAAAACAAAATCAAATAATTCATATAAAAGATAATATGCATATTTTGTTAACTAGACCACTGGAGGATTGTTCTGAAATGATATTAAAATTTCAATCATTAGGACATCAAGTTTCTCATCTTCCATTAATAAGAATTGAAAAGGTTAATTATGATGAAATTAACTTTTCTGAATATGGTGGAATTGTTTTTACTAGTACAAATGCAGTAAAATTTTTAAACACAGTAAAATTAGATAAAAATATTAAATGCTTTTGTGTTGGAAATGCTACAGAAAATAAAGCAAGAAGTGTTGGTTTTCAAAATACAATTGCGGCTGAAGGAAATGTTACAAACTTAAAGGAGTTAATTATACAAAGTTATGAGTCCAAAAATAAAGAATTACTTTACGTTAGTGGTGAAACAATATCGGTTGATTTAGATCAACAGTTATTAAGCGAAGGTTTTAAGGTAAAAAGAATAATTAATTACAGAGTAGATCATAATCAAAAATTTGATGAGAAATTTGTTAATGAATTAAAATTAAATATGCCTGATATGGTCTATGTTTACTCTCAAAATAGTGCGTCAAGTTTCTTAAATTTCATAAAGATTTACCAAACCGAAAATTTATGGATGAATACAAATTTGATGTGTATAGGCGAAAAAACCTCGTCAATACTGAACGAAATCAAATGGAAAAAGATTTTTCTTTTTAACCCTGGAGAAGAAGAGTTTTTGTTATATAAAATTTAGAAATGGAATTAATTAATAATTTTTCAGAGATATTTTTATCAGTATGGAATAAAGGAATTCTTGGTGTTGATATCTTTCAAATCTTAATTGGTATTGGAATATTTTTACTATTCTTAATTTTTAGAGGTCTAATAAGCAAATTAGTTATTAAAAAATTAGAAATTATCTCTAAAAGAACAACGAATAAATTAGATGATACTTTTGTTCAATCACTTGTAGGTCCAGCAAGATTTTTACCAATTGTATTAGGATTTTTTATTGCAAGCTACTACATGACTTTCTCACTAGAAGGAAGAGAAGTGGTAGATACAATTAATAGAACTTTGATCACTATTTTAATTTTTTGGGTAATTCACCAAATTATAGAACCAATCTCATACATACTTAGTGGTTTAGACAAATTGTTAACAAGAGAACTTATTGGCTGGATAATTAAATCGTTAAAAATTTTAATTTTTATTTTAGGTTTAGCAGCAGTTTTAGAATTGTGGGGAATTAAAATAGGTCCAATCATTGCAGGTCTTGGATTGTTTGGTGTTGCTGTAGCATTAGGGGCACAAGATTTATTCAAAAATTTAATATCAGGAATTTTAGTTTTAGTTGAAAAGAGATTTAAAATTGGAGATTGGATAGCTGTCGAGGGTATTATTGAAGGTGTAGTAGAAAAGATTGGATTTAGATCAACAACAATTAGAAAGTTTGATAAATCTCTTGCTATTATTCCAAATTTTCAATTTGCCGAAAACGCAGTTGTAAATGTAAGTGAAACTTCAAATTGGTTAATCAGTTGGATTATTACACTTCAATATGACACTACGGTAGATCAGCTAAAAAAAATTAGAGATGAAATCGAAAGTCATATTAATTCAAGTGAAGATTATAATACCTCAATTGGTGTTGCGGTAAGAGTTGATAAATTTTCTGATAGTTCAATAGATATGTATGTAAGATGCTTTACAAAAACAGGAAGTTGGAATAATTGGCTTGATGTAAAAGAAAGATTAGCAATTGCGATTAAGGAAATTGTAGAAAAAAATGGTGCTTCATTTGCTTTCCCAAGTCAGTCGATTTATGTTGAGAAAAAATGATAGCTATTTTTTATTTAGTTTTACAAATTTTAAAATTGTACTCTTATGTTGTAATCGCCAATGTTATTGTAAGTTGGTTAATAGCTTTTAACGTTCTTAATACTCAAAATAGGTTTGTGTATGCAATTTTAGAGTTGAGTTACAAATTAACCGAGCCTTTCCTGAATAAAATTAGACGTTTTTTGCCAAATTTAGGTTCACTAGATATTTCTCCAATCATTCTTCTTTTGTTGATTTGGTTTATCGAAATGTGTATGAAGCTGTACATCGCACCAATGATTTTTTAAGAGAGAAAAATGATTTTAATTGATGGAAAAAAAGCAGCCGCAGAATTAAGAGCAGAGTTAAAGGAAGAAGTTGCAGAGTTAAAATCAAAACATAATAAAGTACCAGGTTTAACGGTAATATTGATTGGTGATTTAACACCTAGTCAGATTTATGTAAGAAATAAAGAGAAGTCAGCAAATGAGGTAGGATTAAAATCTGAAGTAATTAAATATCCTGACTCAATTGAAGAAAAGACTGTTCTAGAAAAAATTCAAGAACTAAACAGTGATGAAAATGTTTCAGGAATTTTAGTTCAACTTCCTTTACCTAAGCATATTGATAAGCAGAAGGTTATAGAAGCTATTGATCCCTCAAAAGATGTAGATGGATTTCATCCAATGAATGTAGGCAATCTTTCATCCGGTTATGAAAGTTCGATACCTTGTACTCCACTTGGATGTTATTTGTTGATAAAAAAAATTGAACCTAATTTAAGTGGTAAAAAAGCTGTGGTTGTGGGTAGATCAAATTTAAATGGTAAACCAATGACACAACTTCTATTAAAAGAAAATTGCACCGTAACTATAACTCATTCAAAAACTAAAGATTTAAAAGCTGAATGTTTAGAGGCAGATATAATTGTTGCAGCTGTAGGTATACCCGAACTTGTTAGAGGAGATTGGGTTAAGAAAGATGCTATTGTTATTGATGTTGGTATAAATAAAACTGATAACGGTATAGTTGGTGATGTTCATTTTGATGAAGTTTCAAAAAATGCAAAAGCACTTACACCAGTTCCAGGCGGTGTAGGTCCAATGACCATTGCTTGTTTGCTTAAAAATACGATCGACTGTTTCAAAAGATCGCAAATTTAATAATTAAACCATAAGCTGTTATCTGTTAATTTATTAGGATGAAAAAACCTAAACGACCATACAGATTTGGTATAATTTTTTTGCTTCTTACAGTTCCACCTATTGGGGCAACACAATTAGGTTGGTATTTGCATGACAAGCAAACTGGTTTTGATTATGGTATGATTGTAGGCACTGTATCAGTAATATACGCTGCATATTTAATGTATGAAAAAAACTGGCGTGAAGAAGATGAAGATTAAATTATGGAAAAAATAATTTTTTTTGGATTGGTTATTCCTATTATGGCTTATGTTTTATACTTAGGTGGAATGGCAATTATGAATGGTTTTAAGTCTAAGGAAGCTAATAGAGCTGAGAAAGAGGAAGCTGAAAGTGAGGGTAGGGAGACAAGCGAAACTTCTGATGAACAAAGCAGCAATTTAAGTGATGAACTTACTAAATTGAATGATTTAAAAGAAAAAGGAATTATTTCTCAAGAGGAATTTGAAAAGGCGAAAAATAAACTATTAAATAATTAAATAGTTTAATCATGTTTAATGGTTTTAAAAAAAAATTTGTTAAAGTAAGCAAGGGTAAAATTTTTTGTAGATTTAAAGGTAACGGTCCCCCCTTATTATTACTTCATGGATATCCCCAAACACATGTAATGTGGCACAAGACTGCCCCTGAGCTTAGTAAATATTTCACTATAATAGTTGCTGACCTTAGAGGATATGGAGATAGTTTAGTTTTACCTGGTGGTACTAATCATAAAAATTATTCTAAAAGAGAAATGGCTAAAGATATGGTTCAATTGATGAGTAAATTAAATTTTAAAAAATTTTTTGTTGCTGGACATGATAGAGGAGGGAGAGTTGCACATAGAATGGCAAGAGATTATAGAAATAAGATTATGGCTTTAAGTGTGTTAGATATTTGTCCAACTCTAGATATGTACGAGCATACTGATATGAAATTTGCAAAAGGATATTTTCACTGGTTTTATTTAATACAGCCAGCACCTTTACCAGAGAAAATGATAATGGCAGATCCTAAAAGATGGTTAAAAAGTCGTTTTAATAGGTCATCAAAACGTGCGATTGGAAAAGTTGAAGATGAATATTTTAGAGCCTTTAAACAAAAAAAAAGAATTCACGCAACTTGCGAGGATTATAGGGCTGCGGCTACTATAGATTTAGAGCATGACAAAAAAGACAGAAAAAAAAAATTAAACATTCCTATACAAGTTTTGTGGGGTAAAAAGGGAGTTGTTGGAACGCAATTTAAATCAGTTAAAATTTGGCAAAAATATACAAATAAAAAAATCTATGGAGCAGAAATTAATTCAGATCATTTCATTCCAGAGGAGAGTCCTAAACAAACGATTAATCACTTAAAAAAATTTTTTTTAAAAAATGTTAAAAATAATTCCAAATAAAAAAAATATTGGAGCTGAAATAATTGTAAATTTAAAAGATATTACGAATAAAGATATTTTAAAAATTAAGAAAGCACTGAATAAATATGGAATGTTATATTTTAAGGAACAAAAATTAACTTCTAAATTTTATGTTCAGTTTGCGAAATATTTTGGAAAATTAGCCAACTATCCAAGACTAAAAGGTTTAAATAAAAAATTTCCTCAAATAACTGTGGTGCAAAGAAAATCAACTGATAAAGGACCAAGTTTTGGTGAACAATTTCATACAGACTCGATTTATACAAAAAAACCACCAAGATTTACAATGTTGCTTTCTAAACTTGTGCCAAAAAAAGGAAAAGCTAATACAGAATTTTGTTCTCAATATCTTGCTTATAAAGAATTACCAAGTCCAATAAAAAGAAAATTTAAAAATATTAAAGGTAAATATTCCTCTGAGGGTCCAATCTCGGTTACAACAAAAGAAAGAGTAAAAGAAAAAGGAAAAAATATTAAAGAACTTAAATCTTCACATAAAATAATTAGGAAAATCAGCACAAATTATTCTATTTATTGCAGTCCAGGACATTTTGTTGGTTTTAGCTCAAAGATAAAAAATCAAGAAAAGTTAAAAAAATTTTTATTTAACCATCAAATTAAGAAGAAGTTTCAATTTTCATTGTCTTGGGAAAAAAATCAATTGGCTATATGGGATAATAGATCTATGCTTCATCAAGCAACACCTTTCAAAGGAAATAGAATAATGCATAGAATAACAATCAAATAATTTATGTTCACAATTTTTTTAGGACTAACTCCATTTATATTTATTACTTTTTTAGGGTTTGTATTTGGTAAGTTAAAAGTCTTAGACCTTAGCCATGCTAAAATTTTAAATCTTTTCTTGTTCTATATTGCGGTCCCAGCATTGATTATTAAGCTAATAGCACAAAATGAAATTGGACAAGTAGATTTTAAACAAATTTTTTCTTATTTAATTATGCAATCGATATGTGGAATTATCGCTTACTTAATTACTTTAAAATATTTTAAAAGATCAATCCCAGAATCAATTATTTGGGCTTTAACAGTTGCATTATCAAACCATGTGACTTTGCTTTTGCCAATAACAGAAATTTATTTTCAACAAGATGTAATTACACAAGTTGCAAGTATCATACTAATGGATGGGATAATTTTATTATCTATAATTGCTTTTTTTCTTGAATTATCTACAAAACAAAATGTAAATTTATTTAATTTTATTAAAAATTTATTTTTAAACCCATTTATTCTTTCAATAATTATAGGTTTATTATTTTTATTATTAAATTTTAATATTGATCAAACACCGATTGAATACACTTTGTCTAAACTTGCAGCATGTGTTTCACCAGTTGGATTGTTTGCAATTGGCATAATTCTTTCGTTTTATACTAAAAATGTAATTAATAAATTATCTGTTTCTATTTCAGTTTTAAAATTAGTCATTTCTCCGATAATTTTATTGTTAATTGGATTAGTAATTTTTAATGCAGGATTGCCAGCTGAAATACCAGGTGCTTTCTTTGTGAGTGTTGCACCTTGTGGAGTTACTTCTATAGTTTTATGTGCTGCATATAATGTAAGTCCCGAAGATATAATTAAAGCAATTTTTGTTTCTACTATTGCTTCTATAGGGACTATATTTTTTGCAATTAAGTATTTAACTCTATAACAATTTATCTAGAGGACTAACTTCTCCAATTTTAAAAATAATAGCATCTTCTTTATTAAAACCATATTTTTCAGCACTGTCTTTAAATCTAATTGGGGGTTCCATAATCGGCTCTAATGACAAAACAAATGTTCCCCAATGCATTCCTAATACTTTTTTACTTTTTAGGTCTTGTGCAACATTCAGGGCTTCCTCTGGTGTAGTATGATATATAGTTTTATCAAACATTGGTTTGAAATTATAAGCCCCAATATTAATCATTGTCAGATTTATAGGACCATATCTTTCACCTAGTTGTTTGTAGATTTCCCCATATCCAGTATCACATGCAAATAAAATTTTTTTATTTTTATGTTCTATTAAAAAATTACCCCACAAAGTTTTATTAGTGTCTGTTAAACTTCTTTTTGACCAATGAACTGCAGGAAGTAAAGAAATTTTCAAATCATCATTTATAATTATTTGATCATACCAATCCATTTCATTTACATCTTTATATCCTTTAAAATATTTACCAAGATTTAGTGGTGCTAATACTTTTGCACTCTTAAAAGGAAAATTTCTAATTGTTGACATGTCCTGATGATCATAATGATTATGAGTGAGTAAAAATATATCCGTTTTAGGTATCTCGTTTAATTTTATTGCAGGATTAGTAAATCTTTTCGGGCCAAAGATTAGTGGTCCAGCGTTCTTTGAAAATACAGGATCTGTTATAATTGTGTTTTCACCCAATTTTATAAGGTATGTCGCGTGACCTATCCAAGCAATATAATCACTATTTTTATATTTTTCTAAATTAGCTAATACTTTTTCTTTTTCAATCACATGTTCTTTTGGATAAGATAAATCAACTTTTTTTCTTAATTTACTGAAAGTTCTATAAGAAAATTTTCCTGATCTGGATATTATTACTGGAGACCCTTTTGGATTCCTGAAAGTACCATCAGGTAAATGATGATAAGGTCTTTCTTTCATATTATTTTTTTTTCTCCATTAACCATAAGCCATTTCCTGCAAGAAAATATATTTTTCCATTAACAGGGTGAACTTGTATGTCTCTTATTCTCCCAATTTTATCTTTGAAAATAACTGTTTCTTCAATCTTTGATGAATTTTGAAAGTTTAATTTTCTCATTGATTTATCTTTTAAAGAAGTAATGAGTGCTTCGCCATTCCATTCATTAAATTCTTTTCCCTTATAAATAGTTATTGCACTTGCAGCTATTGAAGGCACCCAGTATTGGATTGCCTTGGTAAAACCCGGTTTCCATTTAGGTCCAATCTTTGAGCCTGAATAATTTGTTCCACCCCAACCTAAAACTTTCCAACCATAATTTTCTCCCTTTTTAATCTCACCAAACCAATCGCCACCTTTTGCACCATGGTTGCTTGCATAAATTTTTCCATCAAAAGAGGAATAGGTTAGACCTTGAGGATTACGAACACCAATTTGATAAATTTCTGGTAACCAATCTGATTTACCATCAAACTTAGGGTTATCTTTTGGAATACTACCATCTAAATAAATTCTGATAATACTTCCAGGATGGCTTGTCGGATCTTGAGCAATCATACCACCACCTCTTTCACCAGTAGATGCAAAAAGATAATTGTCTTTTATAGCCAGTCTTGAACCGAAATGATAACCAGATTCTATTGGTGGTTCAGCTTGAAATATATTTTCGAAATCTAATTTTTTTTTATTTAATTTAGCTTTTGCAATCGAGGTGCTTGTTTTCCAATTCCCTCTATTTTCTGAATAAGAAATCCATAAGTAATCATTTTGATAAATAATATCTAATAAACCTCCTTGTCCGTGAACAAAATAATTTAAGTTATGTTCAATTTCATAAACTTCTTCAGAAATAATATTTACTATTTTTATTTTTCCAGTTTTTTCAGTGATAATCAGCTCTTCATTACTTATAAAAGATGATCCCCACGGGTCACTTAAATCTACTAATTTTTTAAAAGTAAAATTTTCAGAAAAACTTTTCGATGAAAATAATAAAAAGAAAAATATCGATAAAAAATATTTGATCACTTTATGAAAGTTTAGATCTACCACCATCTACAGCAATTATTTGGCCTGTAACCCAAGAACTATCTTCTGTTAGTAAGAATTTAGCAAGAGCAGCAGAGTCTTTTCCTTCGCCTAATCTTTTAAGGGGATGTGCTTTTGCGATACCTTCAGCTATAGCAGTATTTTTTAACATTGGTTCTGCTATTTTAGATTTTGTTAAACTTGGTGCCACACAATTTACTCTTATGTTTGGAGCGAATTCTGCTGCAAGAGAAACCGTCAATCCTTCAACAGCAGCTTTTGCTGAAGCTATGATTGCATGATTGGTAAAACCTCTTTGAGCAGCAACAGTTGAAAATAACACTATTGAACCTTTATTTTTTTTTAAACTTTCTTGATATCCTTTAATAGCTTCTACAGCAGAATAAAGATTAAGTTTCATGCATTTCTGAAAGTCTTGTTCATTTACCATTCTTAAAGGTTTTAAATCAATTGAACCGACACAGTAAGCTAGGCCTTTAATTTCAGAAATATCTGATTTAACTTTTTCTATAAACCCATCCTCTAAAACATCTGCAACGGTATGTGAGCATCCAAGTTTTTTAGAGACAGAACTAAGTTCACTTTCATCTCTTCCAACTAAATGAATATCGTTTCCAGAGTTTTTTAATTGTTTTGCTAAACTTGACCCAATAGAACCTGTCGCACCAAAAATTACATATTTTTCTGACATAAAAAATTTTATTAGTTATATTTAACTATGAAGTTATTTCTTATACTTGGTAATCAATTATTTCCAACAAAATACCTAGACCGCTTCAAAAAAGACCACCTATTTTTTATGGCTGAAGATAAGGGTTTATGCACTTATGAAAAGCACCATAAACAAAAAATTTTATTATTTTTATCTTCTATGCGTTCTTATGCAGATGGATTAAGAAAAAACAAATTTAAATTAGATTACTTTAAAATCGAAGATAAAGAATTTAATGAAGATTATTTAAAAAAATTAAAAAAAATAATTACTGAAAAAAAAGTAAAAAAAATTTCAAGTTTTGAAGTAGAGGATAAATTTTTTGAAAAAAAAATTTCGCAATTTTTAAAAAAAGAAAAAATACATTGGAATGTTGTTCAAACTCCTATGTTTTTAAATTCAAGAACTGAATTTAAAAATTATTTATCAAAATCAAAAAAACCTTTTATGGCAACTTTCTACAAAGATGTTAGAAAAAAATCTGGGATATTGATGGGTTCAGATGGTAATCCAATCGGGGGCAAATGGAGCTTTGATGAAGATAACAGAAATAAATTACCTAAAAATATTTCTATTCCTAAATTTCCAAAAATAAATGAAACCAGTCACACAAAAAAATTAAAGCCTATTATTGAAAAGGAATTTAAAAATCACCCAGGGAGTACAAATAATTTTTGGTTTGCAACAGAATATGAAGATGTAGTTAAATTTTTAAATTTTTTTATAAAAGAAAAATCAAACTTATTTGGTGATTATGAGGATGCAGTTGATCAAAAAGATAACATTTTGTTCCATAGCGCATTAAGTCCTTATATAAATTTAGGTTTAATTACTCCTGAATTTGTAATCCAAAAAGTTTTAGACTTTCATAAGAAAAATAAAATAAGAATGAATTCTTTAGAGGGCTATATCCGCCAGGTGATTGGCTGGCGAGAATTTATGCGTGGAATTTATCAGTCATATTCAAAAGAAATGGAAACTGGAAATTTTTTTAAACAAAATAGAAAAATGAAAAGTTCTTGGTATGATGGTACCACTGGTCTTCCTCCTTTAGATTATGCAATTAAAAATGCTGTTAACCATGGTTGGTCACATCACATTGAAAGATTAATGATCTTATCAAACATAATGAACCTTTGTGAGTTAAAGCCAACAATTGTTTATAAGTGGTTCATGGAGATGTTTGTAGACTCCTCAGATTGGGTAATGGTTCCAAATGTATATGGGATGGGATTATTTAGTGATGGAGGAATTTTTGCAACCAAACCTTATATTTGTGGATCTGCATATTTTATGAAAATGATGGACTTTAAGAAAGGTGATTGGTGTAACACCATGGATGGTCTTTACTGGAGATTCATAGATCGAAACAGAAAATTCTTTTTAAAAAATCCTCGTCTATCAATGATGGTAAGGATATTTGACAAAATGAAATCTGAAAGAAAAAAATTAATTTTATCAGATGCTGATAAATTTATTAAACAAAATACAATTGGATGAAAAAAGAAAATTTGCCTACTAAAACATGTCCTGTCTGTAAAAGATCTTTTACATGGCGGAAAAAATGGAAGTTGAATTGGGAAAGAGTAAAATATTGTTCAAAGAAGTGTTCTAAGCTAAGCTAATTTTAGTGAATATAATAGTATTACAACATATTAAAATAGAAGACCCAGGTTACATTAAAGATTTGATGTTGGCTGATGGATTTAAACTAACCACTATTGAATTAGATGAAGGTGAAAAAATACCAGATGATTTAGGTAAATTTGATGGAATGTTTTGCATGGGAGGACCAATGGATACTTATATGGAGAATGAATACCCATGGTTAATAGAAGAGAAGAAAAAAATTAAAGAATTTGTTGTAGATCTAAAAAAACCTTATTTAGGTTTTTGTTTAGGTTGTCAGCTTTTAGGAGAAGTAGTGGGCGGAAAAGTAGTTAAATCTAAACCAGCGGAAATTGGTATTATGGATATAAATTTCTCCAATGAAAAAAATGTAGATAAATTATTTTCTAAATTTCCTGACAAAATAAAAAGTTTACAATGGCATTCTTATGAAGTTCAAGGAATAGAAAATAATATAGATATAACTTTATTAGCCTCTTCTCCAATCACTAAGTATCAAATTTTTAAATATCAAAATCATGCTTATGGAATTCAATTTCATATTGAAATAAAAGATACTACGGTTAATGAATGGGGTTGTGTTCCGGAGTATAAAAAAGCTTTAGAGGATCAGCTTGGTAATGGTGCATTAGAAAAGTTCGATCAATCTGCAAAAGATAACATGAAAGATATGAATAACTACTCTACAATCCTTTATAATAATTTTAAAAAACTTTTATGAATAATAAAATTTTTGAATGGGTAGGAGTTATAACTGCAATATTATATTCTTTGTTTGTCGCTTTAAATATAGGCATAGAATTTTTTGGGTTTTGTCTACTGTTATTATCAGCTATTTTAATTGGAATTTGGGCCTATAGAGGTGGTCATAAAGGAATTTTATTTTTGCAATTTTTTTATGCAACTGCAGGAATTATTGGAATGGTTCGTTGGTTTTAATTAAAGCTTGAAACTATTTTGGGAATATAATTTTTAAAATTAAAAAAACCTTTATTGCAGTATTGCCAAGCCAATTGATCAAGATTTCTATATAAAAAATCTATCTTTAAATTATTAGAATTTAAAAAATCTAAATTTTCACCTACTGTTGGATACAAACCGTAATAATTTTCAATATTTGTTAATTCACTGATATCTATAATTTGACAATCAATAGATTGATTTTTTAATCTTTGTTCTTGGTTTTCTATTAAATGAGATTTAAATTTCACTAACTTTTCACTGAGCTTTATTGCTCTATTTTCATTTTTATTAGAAACTAAATAAATTTTCTTAAAGTTATTTTCCTTAAAGTCAGTGATTTCAAATGAGAGATTATTTTCAAAAATTAAAAGATTCTTATTCTCAATCTTTTGCGGGTTATTAAAATCCTGTTTAATTATTTGATAAGATTTTTCAGATACTTTTGGAGGAGCATTTTCATTTAATTTTATATTTTGAAATCTATTGTTAGTGAATTTTTTAATATTCCATTCACTTGCAAGGTAATGTTTTCCTTGAGTTTGAACACCCGCAACCCATCGCCACCCAAGAGTATTTGATGCAGCATCTCCATCATAAAGATGTTGCATAAAAAATTCTGCACCTAATTGCCAAGGCAATTCTAAAGTAAAAATCCAAACACTAGCAAACCACATTCTTGTGTGATTATGCAAATAATTGTTTTCTTTAAGCTCTTTCACCCACACATTAAAGCAATCTACTTTTGTTTTTCCTTCGATTGCTGCGATATAATCTTTATTATCTTTAAATTCATTTTTGATTTGATTTAATTCGATAAGATAATCAGCCCAAACATTCGGTCTAAGTTCTAACCAACCTTTCCAATAAGTTCGCCATAGAACTTCTTGAATAAACTTTTCATTTTTTGAAAAAGAAAATTTACTTAGAGCTTTCTGAATGACTTCTTGTTCATTAATGATTCCATGAGTTATATATGGTGATAAGCAAGATATATTAGATCTTTTTTCAGGTCCAAAATCAAAATTTCTTAATTTTGAATAATCTCCAAGATTATTCTTAACAAAATTATTTAATTGATTTAAGGCCTTAGCCCTTGAAGCTTCAAATATCATCTTAAATTATTTTGATTTTTTTTTCTTAAGACCTAATTTGTCACTATGTCTTAATCTTAAAACAACAATTGCTCCAGCTATTAACAAAATAGCTACTGCTTCATAAACAAGCGCAGTAGGATCCATTTCTTTACCTTGTAGAATAATAAATCGTGCAAGGGCGGTAATTGCAATAAGAAGTGGTAGGGTAATACTAATAGATTGTTGGTTCCAAAAAACCCTAACCATTGCTAGTACTTCCAAATAAAGAAACATTAAAAGCAAATCTGCTAATGTGACAGATTGATTTAAGAACATGTTTTTCATTTCAATCCCAACAGCAATAACAGTGCTGATTAAGATAATAACCATTAATGCTAACTGTAAGTTTTTTGCTATCTTATCCATTATTTATCTTTACTAAAAGGTAACCATTTTTCAATTGCAGATTTTAAGGGACCATCATAAGGGATTGAATAAGAGTTCGGGTTTGGACTTGTTAAAACCTCAATTCCTTTTGAAAATACAAATATAAATACAATTACAAAAACTATGACCATGATTTTAAAAGGATCAAAATTCTTTGTTTGAAAAACACTTGCAGACTTCTCTTCTGCTCTGTGGAATTGTTTAAAAGTCATATAGACGGCAAATATTAAACCTATATGAGCTAAAAAAAGTCCAGCCCATCCAAATGCGAAAGTTGTGTATGAAAAAACATATAAACTAAAAACAGTAGTCCAAATAAAACTTAAAACTAAAAGAATTTGTAATCTAACTGTCTTAGGAAGTGCGCGTAGATCATTCTTACTATCATCAAATAAAATATTTGCAGCATCTCTCATCCAATTCTTTATTGATTCCATGGTATAAAGATATAATTTTTAGTGATTTAAACAAATGTCAATTTGTCCTAAAGCAATCTAAGTACGAAGCTTTTTCTTATGAAAATTGATGAATCTCTCAACGTTAGATTTATTAAATGATTTATTTTCTTCAAAAGAAACCTTCTTCATTGAATATGCGCTGCTGTTAGTAACTCTAGATTGAATTGTAATATTTCCTTTATACAATTTAAGTTTTACTGAGCCATTAATTTTGCTTCTTTTTAAATCTACAATTTTTTGAAGTTTAAATCTTTCTTTTGAATACCAATAACCATTGTAAATTAACTCTGCATATTTAGACATTACTTGATCTTTTTTGTGCATAGTTTCTTTATCTAAGGTAACAGACTCAATTGCTCTATGAGCGTTTATTAAAAGAGTTCCACCAGGTGTTTCATATACTCCTCTAGATTTTATACCTAAAAATCTATTCTCTACTAAGTCAACTCTTCCAATTCCATTTTTCCCTGCTAGGCTATTTAGCTTAGTTAATAATTTAGCTGGTGATAATTTTTTTCCATTGATTCCAAAAGGATCACCATTTTTAAAATTGATAGTAACAAAAGAAGGTTTATTAGGTGCCTTTTCTGGAGAAACTGTTCGTTGAAAAATAAATTCTGGGGCAGAATTTTTTGGATTTTCCAAAACCTTACCTTCAGTTGATGTATGAAATAAATTATCATCCACTGAAAAAGGAGGAGCACCTTTTTTATCTTTAGGAATAGCTATGCCATGTTTTTTTGCATAATTAATTAAGTCTGTTCTAGATTTTAGTTTCCAAATTCTCCACGGAGCTATAATTTTAATTTTAGGATCAAAATAATGATAGCCTAATTCAAATCTAACTTGGTCATTGCCTTTACCAGTTGCTCCATGCGAAACTGCATAAGCCTTAAATTTTTTAGCTACTCTTATTTGATCTTTTGCAATAAGAGGTCTTGCTATCGAAGTCCCTAACAAATAAACACCCTCATAGATTGCGTGTCCCCTGATCATAGGGTAAACGTAGTCTTTAACAAAAATATCTTTTAAATCTTTAATAATTATATTTTTAACACCAAGTTTTTTTGCATTAGTTATAATTTTTTTTCTATCAATTTCTTGGCCTACATCTGCTGTATAACAAATTACATCTGCATCATAATTTTCTTGAAGCCATTTTAAAATTATAGAGGTATCGAGCCCTCCAGAATAAGCTAGAACAATTTTCTTTTTTGATTTCATAGAATTAACTACAAGCTTTTCTTGAAGCGTTATAAGCTTTAGTAAATCCTAGCAATGAGTAATGATCAATTGTTTGAGAACCTTGTTGATTGTATCCAGTAATCATAATTCTAGATCCTTTTCTCATTTGTTTGATCATTTTTAGTTCAATTTTATTATCAGCAATCCACGCAAAACCTTGTTCTTTAATATCAAATTTAAATTTGTTTTTTCCTGAAGCAGCAGTTACTGAATTATTTTTGTTAAATTCATAACCTGGGGTAACACTTACCTCATTTTTTATGTTATCGTTTGGTCTGAATGCTACGAATAATTTTGCATCTCTTTTATTAGTTTTGGGTGCTTGTAAAATAGGCAGTGATTGAGCAAAGCATACTTTGCCATCAACATCCATAACGATCATTGCTTCCCAATCTTTATATTTGCCAATTTTTTTAATTTCTTGGGCTGAAAGTTGAGTAACACCACTTATAAAAAATATTCCTAAATATATTGTAATTTTTTTAATTATGGACATGGATTTGGATAAATTGTTTGTACTTGGTTAATTTCTTTAATGACTTCATCAGATAAGTTTACATTTACACTTTCTATATTTGTTTTCAACTGCTCCATTGTAGTTGCTCCAATTATTACACTAGTCATAAAGTCTTGGATTTCACAAAATTTAATAGACATTTGACTCATATCAAGATCAAATTTTTCACTAATTTTGTAATAATGCTCAACTGCATCCTCAGTATTCGGCTTTCTATACCTTGTCCAGAAATCAAAATCTCTTTCCATTCTTGATCCTTTAGGAAATTTTTTGTTTCTATATTTTCCACTTAAATATCCACTTGCAAGTGGAGAGTAAGCTAAGCAGCCAATATTTTCTCTTATAGAAACTTCAGCTAATCCAACTTCGTATGATCTGTTTAATAAGCTGTAAGGATTTTGAATTGACATCATCCTTGGTAATTTTTTGTCCTTAGATAATTGAAGATAATTTAAAACTCCCCAAGGGGTTTCATTTGATAAACCAACATATCTAATTTTTCCCTGATCAATATATTTATTTAATTCTGCAAGAACATCTTCAAATTTATTCCATTCATTTTCCTTATGAACATAACCAAGTCTTCCAAAATTATTTACATTTCTTTCTGGCCAATGAAGTTGATATAAATCTATATAATCGGTTTTAAGTCTTTTAAGACTGTCATTTAAAGCAGATTCTAAATTTGGACCTGTAAAACTATTTTCCCCACTTCTTAAATAATCTCTTGCTGGACCAGCAACTTTTGTTGCAAGAATGACCTTGTCTCTTTTTTTTGTTTTTTCAAACCAGTTCCCAATGATTTCTTCTGTATCACCGTAGGTTTCTTTTCTAGGAGGTACTGCATATAATTCAGCAGTGTCCCAAAAGTTTACTCCTTGATCTAAAGCAAAATCCATTTGTTCAAATGCTTCAAGTTCAGTATTTTGCTCTCCCCAAGTCATAGTTCCGAGACAAATTGTACTTACTTTAATATCGGTATTACCTAAATTTTTGTAATTCATTAGAAATATTAAGTTAAATTTTTTGTTAATCTTTTAAGGTATCTTGAATAATTAGTAAAAGAATATATATATTACTTATTATGAAATTTGACAAAAACGGAATACTAAATAGAGCTAAAGCAGCGCAACAATCGGCTGCTGTAATGGATGAAGGCTTAAGAGCCTACATGCTAAAAGTTTATAATTACATGGCAACAGGTGTATTGCTAACTGGAATAGTAGCACTATTAACATTTAAAATGTCTGTTGTTACTAATGATGCGGGTTCAATTGTTGGTCTAACGCAGATGGGAAATGCAATTTATTTATCAGGTCTTAAGTGGCTTGTAATGTTAGCTCCTCTAGGAATCGTTTTTTACATGAGTTTTGGAATTAATAAGATGAGTGCATCAAAAGCACAAACTACCTTTTGGGTTTTTGCAGCTTTGATGGGTCTATCTTTATCTTCAATATTATTAGTTTATACTGGAATGAGTGTAACTAGAGTTTTCTTCATTACATCTGCAACATTTGGAGCGATGAGTATTTATGGATACACAACTAAAAGAGATCTTACAAAGTTTGGATCTTTTTTAATGATGGGCCTAATTGGAATAATTATAGCTTCGATTGTTAATATCTTTATGAAATCTTCAATGATGTATTTTGTGATTTCAATTTTAGGTGTTTTAATCTTTGTTGGTTTAACAGCTTATGACACTCAAAAAATCAAAAATATGTACTCAGCTTCAGACACAGGTGAATTAATGGGCAAGAAAGCTGTAATGGGTGCTTTAACTTTATATCTAGATTTTATCAATCTATTTATAATGTTGTTAAGACTGTTTGGTCAAAGAAGATAATTAAAATTTGATCGAATCGACCATCTCCAAAAGTTCATTTTTTGTTTGATCGCATTTTTTCCAACAACCTGATGTAATCACATACTCTTTTTGATTGTACATAAATATTATTTGCTGCGTTGTTGCTCCCTCCATAAATGAGCTTTCGTTTTCCCGATACATACTCCAATCAGCAAATTTAGGATTTGTGTGCATTCTGCATTCATTTAATTTTACTTTTCTTTTCCCAACCTTTTTTTCTAGTTTCAAAATTTTTTTACAAAATTTTAAAACTTTTTTTTCGTTCATCTCATAATCTTCATCAAACATTAGAATAGTTATATTGTTTAGAGGATCACTTGAAAAATTATAAAGTAATTCTACATCTTGATTTTTTAATCTCTGTTTTGCTAAGCTTAGTTGTTTCTTTATTGTTGGGTCGTTGTTTGAATGATTGTAAACATCATAGAGATTGTTTTGACTAAATAGTTGGTACCCATCTGGAAGATTAAAGCTAAAATTAAACTTACTTTTAAACTCTTTTGCCTGACAATTTAAACAAAATAATAAAAAAAAAAGAATTTTAAAGTAATAATTCATAAATTTTTTATTTTATTTTTATTTTAAATTAGCAATAAAATATTTTCCCCATTCTTTATATTCTTCCAAAGTAATTTTAGTTGGTTTTACCATCACTTTTCTTTTATCATCGTTTGAATTTGATTTAGTTAAATATCCTTCTGCAATACCCTTGTTTATAAAATCAATAATAGTTCTTCTCGAAGCAAATTTTAAACTCAAATCAATTAAATCTTCTATAAACAAATTTTTATTACTGATGTGTTTTGAAATTATATTTAGCCAAATAACATAACCATGTGCACCATGGGATCTAAAAAATTTTATAGATTTTTTTGAACTTTCTTCGGTAAACTCTTTTATTAGAAAATCTGCTAAGTTACTCATATTTTTAACTAATTTGGTTTTAATTAAACTTATATTAATTTTGTCTCATTATGAATAAATAATAAATATATGCAAATTTTTCACTTAATAATTAAAAATTAATAAAATAAATATTATTTATGAATTTCAGAATTTTCAGATTAATTATTTTATCTTTTCTTCCTTTTCTAGTCTCTGCTTGTGGCGGCGGCGGCGGCGGCGGCGCTACTGGAGGAGGAACTAGTTATACTGTCCCTTCTTGTTCAGATAGCGGAACTAGAGATGCTGAATATTTGTGGATGGGCGATTATGATGGGGCAAATGGTTTAACAAGAGTTTGTGCAAGTGCAGCTTATGCAAGAAATGCTACGGGAGATGGAATAAAAGTTGCAGTGCTTGATACAGGAATTAATGTTGATGGCAGTAATGATATTTATCATACCGATTTAAATGCTAACATTGCGTCTTTTACATCTGGAAGTGATTTAATTGGCAGTGACAATGTTCCAAATGATGAACATGGACATGGAACCTCTGTTGCTTCAATAATTGCAGGAGAAAATGATGGACGGGGAGGTCATGGAGTTGCTTATGATGCCACCCTATATATCTATAAAGTTTTAAATGACAGTGGATCATCAGTGGGAAACTCTATTGCAAGTGGAATTACAAAAGCTAGAGGTGATGGTGTTGATATAATGAATTTAAGTATACAAAATAGTGCTGTAATAGGAACTGATTGTACTAATGCTGCAACATGTGAAAGCCATCTAGGCTCAACTTTGTATACTGAATTAGAAGCTTCAGGGGCAGCAGGTAAAATTTTAGTTTGGGCTGCTGGTAATTATAAAAAATCAAGCCCATCAACTATAGCAGGTGCTGCATTTTATGATGATGATTTTAAAGAAACAACTGTTATAGCAGTTGCAACAGGATTAAACGGAAAACTTTCTAGTACAGCAAATGGAGATCCTGGTTGGTCTGATTCACAACCTGGCTCAAATTCATGTGGAGTTGCTGCAGCTATTTGTATAGCTGCACCAGGTACAATGTTATATTCTTCTACATTAGATAATAATACTCAATGGTCTGCTAGCTCAGGATCCTCACTTGCAGCACCAATGGTTTCAGGTGGTTTAGCTTTAATCAAACAAGAATTTTCAAGCTTAACAAATGCCCAAGTTGTTGATAGATTATTTACAACAGCCTTAGATACTGACGAATATTCTCAAAGTTCTATTTATGGACATGGCTTAATGAATTTAAATGCAGCTACAGCTGCGGTCGGAGCTTTACAAACAATTAATGGAAGCAATTTATTGGATGATCCAAAAACAAGCTATTATGATTTAGTTGATAATAGTTTTACAAGTAGTGCTGCATTTTCAAATGCTTTAAGTGCTGCTCTAGAAGGACAAACTATGGAAGTCTACGATAGCTTTGATAGAGCAAATTTTAAAGTAGGGATAGATAGTTTTTTTACCTCTGTAAGCTACACTTCTCAAAATACTATTGAAAACCACATGTTAAGGCTTCAACCAAAAACTACTAAGACAGCAAAACACAAAAATCTTTATGGTAGTTTTACAGTAGAAGCTGATGGTAACTATTTAGAAAGTTCAATGTTTCAATCAGCAGGAGATTTTTTAGCATTAGGATTTAATAAATCAACAAATAGCTTTGAAAATGCAGTAGATCCATTATCTAATTTCTTTAATGATAGTAATTTTGGTAATAACTATTTGGTTAATCCTTATTTCAATACTGGATCAGGACAAGATTATTTTATGTCATTTAATAGCAACAGTAGTTTTGGATTTGACACTTTTACAAATGCAAATGGTAATGACTTAGGTTTAGCATTAAATTTAAATCCTTTATCAAGCTCAGATGAAGGAATGAAAGATGCTGGAGATTTACAAATAGTTTTTGGAGCAAACTATGAGCAAAATAAATTTTTAAATTCTACTTCAAAAGGTGTTTTTGCAACAGGTGATTTATCTAATACAAACTTTGCTGGATTAAAATATAAAAAGAATTTAGGTGATGATTTTACTTTTGTTGGTTCAGGTTTTGCTGGGTATACCTACATAGATAAAGACGCAAACTCCTACATTGATAGCTCAACACCATTATTAACAAGTTCATTTACTTTAGGATTAGCTAAAGCTAACTTTTTTAAAGAAGATCAAAAAATAGGTTTTTTTGTCAACCAACCAAAAAGAGTAGAGGATGGAAATATCAATCTAAGAGTTCCAACTTCATCTGATAGAGATAGAACTGTTAGTTATAGCAACTTAAATGTTGATTTAGAACCTAACGCAAGACAAATTAATTTTGATATTATTTTTAATAAAACAATCACAGAATCGTCTAATTTGAGTGCAAACTTAACCCATGTTCAAAATGGTGATCATTCAAATAGTTCAAAAAATCAAAACTTTTTCTCTTTATTCTATAAAAAAACTTTTTAAATTGAGATTTAATAAATTAAGTATTTTTATAAGTTTATTTTTATTTTCTTGTACTAGTCACTTGATCCAAGCAGAGGAAATAAAACCTGAAAATTTAAAATGTGGATCTAGTATTGATGTAGGATTTTTCCAAAAATATGGAATATTTACATCAAAAGATAAAGATTTTATTTATAAATTAAGATTTATCAGTGAAAATTTAAATAAAGATGATTTTAACTTTATATACATCTCAAAGCCTACAGGAGGAGGGTATACTTTGGAGCTAGAAAAAATTACCAAAAAAAAAAATAAATACCAAATATATTTTAAGGAAAATAAACCACCAGAAGGTGCAGTCACTATTGCAGCAGTAGCTGCAACATATTGTTTTTTAAAATTAGATAATTTAGGAAAAGTAGAAGTTTTTGTTAAATAACTTTAGAGCTTTTTCCAATTAGTATTTTTTAAAAGTCCTTTAAGATCAAAAGAGTTTTTTAAAATCTTTCCACTGGTATCTGTTATTAAATATTTAAGATTTTTATTTTTAGGCTTAAAATTTTTACAAATTTTATAAAGGGCATTTTCGGTAGCATTTCTAAAAACACTAAAACCCACTTGTTTACTTGAAATACTTAAACCGTAATCTTTCCAAGAACCTTCCGATACCATTTTTGCATATAAGTCTAATATAATTTTTAGCTCATCTTTTTCAAAAAAGTGTTTTTCTTCTATTTTATTATGTTGATTATTTACTACTAATTTTAAATTACTACGCATCAATCTTATGTTTATTAATTAATGGTACCTGAAACCCTGTAAATATTATTGTGATTGGAAGCATTCCCCACACTTTAAAATTAACCCAAAATTCTTCTGTTTGAGTTCTCCAAACAATTTCATTTAATAAAGCAAGACCAAAGAAAAAAAACATCCATCGTCTATTAAGAATTTCCCATCCAATATCAGTTAGAGGAATAGATTTACCCATAATTTTTTTGAGAACAGGTTCTTTTGTAAAAAATTTCCCAAAATATAATGCTAAAGCAAACATGATATTGATAATAGTTGGTTTTACATAAATAAATATAGGATCATTAAAATAAATTGTTAGTCCTCCAAAGAATGTAATTAAAATTCCGCTAACAAGCGGCATTGGAGGAATTTTTTTTTCAAAAAACCAAACTACTGCTAATGCAATTAAAGTTGCAACTATCAGTGGAGGTATTGCTACTGATAAATTTTTACCACTATTGTAATAATAGAAAAAAAATATTGCTAAAGGACCGAAATCAGTAACAAATTTTAAAAAAGATTTATTCACCAAAAAGATATTAACATATTTGCCACATCACAAAACATTTATATTTTTAGCATTGATTTTTATTTCTAAATACCCATACTAAGATTAATGTCATTTCAAAAAGCCAAATTTTCAATTGGAGACATCGTAAAGCATAAACACTTTGAATTTAGAGGTGTGATTTATGATGTTGATTTTGAGTTTAATAATTCTGAAGAATGGTATCAATCTATTCCAAAAAATGTGAGACCTAGAAAAGATCAACCATTTTATCACCTATTAGCAGAAAATGATGAGATAACTTATGAAGCTTATGTTTCTGAGCAAAATTTGCTGATGGATGACTCTGATGAACCAATAAAACACCCTTTAATTGAAGAGATTTTTTCAGGAAAAAAAGGCTCTAGTTATTTCAAGCTTTCAAATTAAGGCAACCATCATTCAACCACATTTAGCTCAAATCTAGGCCATACAAATTGTCTATATTTTTAGTATCTTCTGGTCAAGAGTGTTAAACGTTAATTTCAATCTTATTATCTCCCCTCTGCATTCTTGATCAGAAAACTATTTCATAATAGAAATCACCGAAAAAAATTCTAAAATAAAATATGTTTAAACTTTTTGAACCTAACAAGATTTTCAAAATTACGTCAAAAGCACCTAGGTATGTTTTATTTTTGTTTATAGTTGTATTAACCGTTGGCTTAGTTGAAGCATTAATCATATCTCCTGAGGATTATAAACAAAGTGATGCAGTTAGAATTATGTATGTTCATGTTCCGGCTGCTTGGATTTCACTTGGAATATTTTCTTCTATAACTTTATTATCTATTTGTGGTTTCGTGTTTAAAAATAAAAACTTTTTTTTAATCTCTAAAAGTTTAGCTCCTTCGGGATTTGTTTTTAATATTATTGCTTTAGTTACAGGATCAATTTGGGGTAAACCAACTTGGGGAACATGGTGGGCCTGGGACGCCAGAATAACTTCAATGTTAATTTTGGCATTGTTTTATGCAATGTATTTAATTGTTTGGAGAATTTATGATAAGGAGGAAAAAGTTTATAAGATTTCAACTTTTATAACTATTTTAGGAATTATTAATGTTCCAATAATTAAATACTCGGTTGATTGGTGGAATACACTCCATCAACCTGCATCTATTAATATCTTATCGAAAAGCTCAATTCATTCATCAATGCTTTACCCACTATTGATAATGACTGCGGCATTTGCTCTTTTTTCATTGTTAATTTTCTTAATGAAATATAATACAGAACTGATAAAAATTAAAAATAAAGGCTTAGATAGATTATGATAAACGAATTACTTTTTATGAATGGATATGCAGTGTATGTGTTATCTGCTTTTAGCTTTACCCTATTAAGTTTCCTAGGTTTATATTTGGTAACTAAAATGCAATTTGTTAAAGAACAAAACAAATTTGTTGCTAAATTTGGAACGCTGACTACTGAGCAAGCTAATTCTGCAAAATCACAAAGAATAAATAAAGAAATTTTAGCAAACGTAACAAATAATTAACTTTTAAACCATGTATGGTCGAAAAGTTAAATTAAGATTTTTGTTTATATCAATAATCTTAATTACTTTAATTTTAACAACATTTTTGATTTTAAAATCTTTAGAAGAAAACGTTGTATATTTTCAATCACCTTCAGAAATAAAATCACTCACTGAAATAGACAAAAGTAAAATAAGGGTTGGAGGAATGGTTAAAAAAAATTCTATTTCCATAAATTCGAATGAAGTTAACTTTATAATTACAGACTTTAAAAATGAAATAAATGTTACTTACACGGGAGCAGTACCAAATTTATTTGCAGAGGAAAAAGGCGTTGTTGCAGAAGGTTTTTTAAAAGATAGAAATTTTTTCTCTGCAACAAAAATTTTAGCTAAGCATGATGAAAATTATATGCCACCAGAAGTAAAAGAAGCATTGGGAGAAAAATAAATTGATCTATAGTCTCTTTGGATATTATTCGTTAATAATAGGATTAATAATTGGATTATCGTTATTTTATTTTTCATATAAAAATTTTAATAATACAATCATATTAGATACCAAAATATTATCATTTACATTTTTACAATTTTTTTTTGTTGTAATTAGTTTTTTTTGTTTGATTATTTCTTTTGTTGTTTCAGATTTTAGTAATGAAACAGTGTTTAATAATTCTCACACTACCAAACCATTATTTTACAAAATAAGTGGAACGTGGGGGAATCACGAGGGTAGTTTATTATTATGGTTACTTGTTTTAACTTTATTTATTTTCTTATTTTTAGTACGAACAAAAAATCAACCAGTTAAATACAAAATTTTAACTTTAGTTTTTCAACAAATAATAATAGTTGGTTTTTTTTTATTTTTAATCCTAACATCAAATCCATTTAATTATATTTTTCCAATACCTATGGAAGGGCTTGGATTAAATCCAATTTTACAAGACCCAGCTTTAGCAATTCACCCACCTATTTTATATTTAGGCTACGTAGGTTCTTCAATTATTTTTTCTTCTGTTTTGGCAGCTACAAGTTTAAAAATTATTTCTACTAGTTGGGCATTGCATATAAAAAAATGGATATTAATTTCATGGATATTTTTGACTTTAGGAATATTGCTCGGATCAATTTGGGCTTATTATGAATTAGGCTGGGGAGGTTTTTGGTTTTGGGATCCAGTAGAAAATGTTTCTTTAATGCCTTGGCTTGCGTTAACCACCCTTTTACATTGTATTTTAGTATTAGAGAAAAAATCTATTTTAACTTCATGGGTAATAATTCTTTCTATAGCAACATTTACATTAAGTATGTGTGGAACATTTTTAGTAAGGTCAGGAATATTAAATTCAGTTCATACATTTGCTAATGATCCTGAAAGGGGTTTATTTATTCTTGTTTTTTTATTCATTTTAATTTTTTTATCTATTTTAATTTTTTTCTTTTTTCATAAAGATGATGATAGAAAACTTTATAGTTTTTTTTGGTTAAGCAAAGAAACTTCAATATTAATTAATAACTGGTTTATGATGTATTTTTTATCAGTTGTATTAATAGGTACCGTTTATCCAATTTTTTTAGATGTAATTTCTTCTCAAAAAATATCTGTTGGACCACCATTTTATCATAAATTGATAATTCCATTTTTAATTCCATTTTTATTTATGATGGCGATTGGTCCAAAATTAAAATGGATCAAATCTCAACTAGAGGATAAAATATATTTAATTTCTTTTTTGATTATCTCAATATTATTAGCATTTTTAGTATTAAAAAATTTTAATCAAAATATTTTAATAAATACAATTTTGATATCAAGTGCACTTTATTTATTCTTTATCACACTGAGAGATTTTTTTGTTAAAAAATACAAAAATATTTCACAAAATATTGCTCATTTTGGATTTAGTCTATTAATCCTAAGTATTTTGTTTAATAATTTATTTGCAAGCGAAATTATAACAAATCTTAAAGTTGGTGAAACTTTTGAAAATTCAAAAACTAAGATAGTTTTTGAAAGTGTTGATCAGAAAAAAGAACAAAATTATAATGCTATTATTGCAAATTTTTCTATCATCAATCCGAATGGTGAAAAAGATAGACTTTCGCCAGAATTGAGAATTTATAATCAACCTGTTATTGCTACAAGTGAAGCTGATATTAAAACAACTCTTATGTCAGATAAATTTATTGTAATTAATCTGGTTCAAAACCAAGATTTTTTCAATGTAAGATATCAAGTTAAACCATTTATGTTATGGATCTGGTTATCAGTAATTCTAATATCATTTGGGGGAATTGTTAGCTTTTTTCAAAAAAGATCATGAAAAATAAAATATTACCTTTTTCAGTTATCATTATTTTTGGAATAATATTTTTTATTTTTTACAAAGGTTTAGAAGACTCAAAAATATACACTCCAGATGTTAATACAAAAAAAGAGATACCAATGTTTAATACCAAAGAATTTTTTTCTTTAGAAAATGTGAAATCATCAAGTATTTTTGAGTTAGATAAGATTTATTTATTAAATATTTGGTCATCTTGGTGTGTGCCATGCCGACAAGAACATCCTTTTCTGATGAGTTTAAATTTAGATAATAAATTAAATATTATTGGTATGAATTATAAAGATAATTTAAAAAATGCAGAAAATTTTTTAAAAGAACTAGGAAACCCTTATAAAGGAATCTTTATTGATTTAGATGGAACAATTGCAATTGAGTGGGGAGCATATGGGGTTCCCGAATCATTTTTAATTTATAATAATGAAATTATTAAAAAATACATTGGACCTCTTAACCAAGAATTAGTTGATGAAATTAACTTATTGATAAAATGAAATTTCTAAGATTTTTTTTAATTGCTATATTATTATTCCCTTTAAGTAGTATTAATGCTGAGGAAAATGACAAAAGAAATAAAATAACTAAAAATTTACGATGTCTTATTTGTCAAGGTCAATCTGTTTACGATTCAGATTCTGAATTTGCAAATAGTTTAAAAATTGTAGTTGATAAAAAGCTTCAGGAAGGTCTTTCTGACGATCAAATATATGAATATTTTAAAACTAAATATGGAGAATGGATACTTTATGATCCTGGAATAAATAAAAATACATATATTCTCTGGTTATTGCCGTTATTGATATTTTTAATTGGAGGTGCAATAATCTATAAACATTTTATAGTTAAAAAATAATTTAATATTTAATGAATTTAAAAAAATTTATAATTAATTTGTTAATCACATCATTTGCATTTTCATCTATCGCAGATGAAAATAAATTTAACAGCCAAAACACAGAACTAAGTTTTTACTCTGGAATGTTTGATTTTAGTGATGATGGAAAAAAATCAACTTTGATTGGTTTTGAACATCAAAATGAAAATTTAAATAGAGATACATTTTTAGGAAATCTATCACCAATTACAGGTGCATTGATCACAGCTGATAACGCAGGATATTTTTATACAGGGGTTGAGGCACAATATAAAATAGGTTCAATAAATTTTACTCCAAGTTTTACACCAGGTTTGTATCATGAGGGTGACGGTAAAGATTTAGGTCACGTAATTGAATTTAAAAGCGAACTACAATTTTCACTTGATTTATCAGGAGATAGTCAATTAGGATTTTCATATAATCATATATCTAATGCTAGTCTTGGTGATAAAAATCCTGGGGCAAATAGTTATATGTTTAATTTCTTTAAAAACTTTTAGAAAGTATCTATGAATTTAAAAGATTGTCATAACTTTAGCGATTTTAGAAAACTAGCTAAAAAAAAGTTACCATCACCGATATTTCACTACATTGATGGTGCAGCAGATGATGAAATCACGTATGCTAGAAACACAAGTGCATTTGATGATGTTGATTTAGTACCTAATGTTTTAAGAGGTGTAGAGGACGTAGATTTATCGACAACAATATTTGGAAAGAAATTAGATTTACCTTTTTATTTATCACCTACCGCTTTACAGAGATTATTTCATTACGATGGTGAAAGAGCCGTAGGTAAAGCAGCTAAGAAATATAACACCATGTTTGGGGTATCGGCACTAGCAACAGTAAGTGTGGAGGAAATTTCCTCACTTGTTGATACGCCAAAAATGTTTCAGTTTTATTTTCATAAAGATAGAGGTCTTAATGATTCATGCTTAGAAAGAGCAAAAGCAGCTAAGTTTGATGTCATGGCTCTAACGGTAGATACGATTACAGGAGGAAATAGAGAAAGAGATTTAAGAACTGGATTTACTTCACCACCCAAACTAACACTATCAAGTTTATTTAGTTTTGCCACAAAGCCTATGTGGGGAATAAATTATTTGACAAAAGGTAAGTTTGAATTACCTCATCTTCAAGATTTTGTAAAAGAGGGTACGAGTACAAACTCTTCAATAGGAAATTATTTCTCGACAATGCTGGATCAGTCAATGAACTGGAAAGATGCTGAACAACTTTGCTCTAAATGGGGAGGCCATTTTGCTTTAAAAGGAGTTATGAGTGTTGAAGATGCTAAGAGAGCCGTAGATATTGGATGTACAGGAATAATGGTTTCAAATCACGGTGGAAGACAACTTGATGGATCAAGATCACCTTTTGATCAACTTGCTGAAATTGTTGATGCAGTTGGAGATAAACTAGATGTCATTTGTGAAGGTGGTATACATAGAGGCACCCATATGCTTAAAGCTCTATCTTTGGGTGCAAAAGCATGTTCTGGTGGTAGACTTTATTTATATGCTTTAGCAGCAGCTGGACAAGCAGGTGTAGAAAGAGCTTTAGAGAAGTACAAATCTGAGTTAGTAAGAGATATGAAGTTAATGGGCTGTACTAAAATTAGTGATTTAAACAGAAGTAATTTAAGATTTAGAAGATAGGAATCATGAATATAAATGATTGTTATAATTTTGAAGACTTTAGAAAATTAGCAAAAAAAAAATTACCAGCACCTATCTTTCATTACATCGATGGTGGTTCAGATGATGAGGTTACGCTAAATAGAAATACTGAGGCGTTTAATGATTGTGATTTAGTTCCAAATATTCTTAACAGTGTTGGAGAGCCAGATTTATCAACCACAGTTTTTGGTAGAAAAATTAGTATGCCTTTATTTTTATCACCGACGGCAATGCAAAGTTTGTATGATCCAGACGGTGATAAAGCATCTGCAAGAGCTGCTGAAAAATTTGATACTATTTATAGCATGTCTACTATGGCTTCCTTTTCAATTGAGGAAGTAGCAAATATTTCAAGTGGTCCAAAACTTTTTCAACTTTATATTCATAAAGATAAATCAATTACTGACGACTTAATTGAAAGATGTAATAGAGCAAATTTTGATGGAATGTGTATTACAGTTGATACACTTGTTGCTGGAAATCGAGAACGTGACCATAGAACTGGTTTTACAACACCACCAAAGTTTACTTTGGATAGCCTGTTAAGTTTTGCTATGAGGCCAGGATGGGTTTTTAAATATTTTACTAATAAAAAATTTGAGTTGGCGAATATAAAAAATAAAACTGATAAAGGTACAAATATAGCTAAATCAGTAATGGAATATATTAATGAGCAGTATGATCCTGCGATGAATTGGAAAGATGCTGAATATTGTATAAAAAAATGGAACAAACCAATGGCACTAAAAGGAGTCATGTCAGTTGAAGATGCCAAAAAAGCAATTGATATTGGCTGTACTGCAATAATGATTTCAAACCATGGTGGAAGACAACTTGATGGATCTAGATCTCCTTTTGATCAAGTTAAAGCAATATCAGATGCAGTTGGTGATAAATTGGAAATCATTTTAGATGGTGGAGTAAGAAGAGGAACACATGTGCTAAAGGCATTATCTGCAGGCGCAACAGCATGTAGTTTTGGAAAAGCGTTTCTTTTTAGTTTAGGTGCTGGCGGACAAAAAGGAGTTGAGAGGTTGTTAGAGAACATGCAAAAAGAAATTAGACGAAATATGGTGCTAATGGGGTGTAAGTCTATTAAAGATCTTGATGCGTCAAAAATAATATATCGAAACTAAATTCTCTTAATTTTAGCTAATTATTTATAATTACACTTCAATTTATTTTGAAAACAGAATAGACAAAAAAGTATTTTTCGTTTAATTTTCCGTTTTTAATTATTATGAAACTAGCAGCAGCATTAAACAGATTAGGAACAGAGAGTGCTTTCTCAGTTTTGGCAGAGGCAAAAAAACTTGAAGCACAGGGCAACCCAATGATTCATTTAGGATTAGGTCAACCTGATTTTAAAACCCCTAAACATGTTGTTGAAGCAGCAAAAAAAGCTTTAGATGATGGACATCACGGATATGTTCTTTCAAATGGAATTTTAGAATGCAGACAATCAGTAACTAGATGGATTAAAAAAAGATATAGCGCTGATGTAGATCCTGAAAGAATTCTTATAATGCCAGGAGGAAAGCCAACAATGCACTATGCAATTCAGTGTTTTGGTGAGCCTGGGGTTGAAATAATTCATCCAACACCTGCCTTTCCAATTTATGAGTCTATGATAAATTACACAGGCTCTACATCTGTACCATATGATTTAACAGAAGATGAAAATCTAAAATTTAGTGCAGATAAAATTTTATCTTTAATAACAGATAAAACTAGATTGTTAATTTTAATCAATCCAAATAATCCAACAGGAAGTTTCGTTGAAAAACCAGAGATTGATAAATTAGCAGAGGGTTTAAAAAAACATCCTCATGTAACAATATTAAGTGATGAAATTTATAGTAGACAAATTTTTGATGATAAAGAAATGCCATCATTTTTTAATTATCCAGAATTGAGAGATAGATTAATTGTACTTGAAGGTTGGAGCAAAGCTTATTCAATGACAGGTTGGAGACTAGGTTGGAGTTTTTGGCCTGAAAATTTAGTTGAACATGTAAATAAATTATTAATAAATAGTGTTTCGTGTGTAAATGCTGCTGCTCAGTTTGCAGGTATAGCAGCTCTTGACGGTCCTGATGACTCAATTCATGAAATGATGGAAAAATTTACTTTAAGAAGGAAACTAATTCACGAGGGTCTTAACAGTCTGCCAGGTGTAGAATGTAGTTTGCCTGGTGGAGCATTTTATGCATTTCCGAAAGTGATTGGAACAGGAATGAATGGTTCTGAATTTTGTAAAAAAGCTATGCACGAGGCTGGTGTAGCTATAGTTCCAGGAACAGCATTTGGTAAAACTTGTCAGGATTATGTTAGATTTAGTTTTGCCGCTTCTAGAGATAATATTTCCCAAGCATTGGAAAATATAAAAAAAATGCTTACTAAATAAGCTGTATTTTTTATTTTATTTTTATTAGTATTAATATTTAGAATTATGAACCAGCAAGTTGAGTTAGAATTAAAAAATCTTTTAAACAGTAGGTTTTCTACATCAGAGTCAGCTCGTGGAAATTATGCTAGAGGTGAAGACACATATGATCCAATTCTCTCAAAAGCTGTAGTTTTTCCAGAAAATAATGAAGAGGTATCAAAAATATTAAAAATTTGTAATGAACACAAAATTCCAGTCGTTCCATATGGTACAGGCACATCTTTAGAAGGAAATGTTTTAGGAAATGAGGATGGTATAACTATCTGCTTGGAAAAAATGAACAAAATTTTAAGTGTAAATGCTCAAGATTTTGACTGTAGAGTTCAGGCATGCGTAACAAGAGAACAATTAAATGAATATTTAAGAGAGGACGGAGTTTTTTTCCCCATAGATCCAGGAGCAAACGCTGCTTTAGGTGGTATGGCATCAACCTCAGCTTCAGGAACAATGGCTGTTAAATATGGCACAATGAAAACAGTTATTTCAGGTCTAACTGTAGTTTTACCAAATGGTGATATTATTAATACAGGTGGAAGAACTAAAAAAACCTCAGCAGGATATAATTTAACAAATCTATTTATCGGATCAGAAGGAACGCTAGGCATTATTACTGAGGTTCACTTAAGATTATCTCCAATACCAGAAAGTATAATGAGTGCAGCATGTCATTTCCCTTCTTTAGAAGATGCAGTAATGACTGCTCAACAGGTTATTCAATATGGTGTTCCAATTGCTAGAATTGAAATGCTAAATGCAGATCAGATGGGAATCTCTATTAACTACTCTAAATTAAAAGATATTGAAGCGGTACCAACTTTATTTTTTGAATTTCATGGATCCGAGTCTTCAAACAAAGAAAATATTAAAATTGTTGAGGAACTATCAAAAGATAATAATGGTAGTTCATTTAAATGGGCTAAAGATCTAGAGGAAAGAAATAAACTTTGGCAAGCAAGATGGGATGTATATTATTCTGTTAAAGCCCTAAATAACAACGGAAGAGTTTATTCGACAGACGTATGTGTACCAATTTCAAAGATAACTGAATGTGTAAAATTTGCAGAGGAAAAAGCAAAAGAATTTGGGGTTAGAGCTCCAATGGTTGGTCATATGGGAGATGGGAATTTCCATGTGGTATTACCTTACGATCCTGCAAAAAAAGAAATGTACAAACAATTAAGAGCATTTAATGGAACTCTAATTAGAAAAGCTTTAGAACTTGAGGGTACTATAACAGGGGAACACGGAGTTGGGCTTCACAAAAAAGAATATTTATTAGAACAACATCCTGATAGTATTCCAGTAATGAAATCAATCAAAAGAACATTGGATCCAAATAACATAATGAATCCTGGTAAAATCTTCGATTTAAACTAATCATTAATATGAAAAAAATTCTGATAACTAGAAGATTACTTAGATCTTGTGAAGAAAAAGCATCAAAAATTTTTAAAGCAAATTTTAATGACAATGATGAGCTCTATTCTCAAAATAAGGTTATAGAAATGAGTCAAGGGTGTGATGGAATTTTAACTTCCTTAACAGATAAAATGGACGCTGAAACAATTAATAAATTACCTGAGAGTGTAAAAATAATTTCAAATTTTGCAGTTGGTTTTGGAAATATAGATTTAGAAGCAGCAAAAAAAAGAAAAATAGCTGTTACAAACACACCTGATGTTTTAACAGATGCGACAGCAGAAATTGGAATTCTCCTAATACTTGGAGCTTGTAGAAGAGCTTCTGAAGGAATTGAAAGTGCAAGACAGGGAGGATGGAAGTGGTCAGCTGATTACCTTATTGGTAAACAATTGACCGGTTCAAGGTTAGGTATTTTAGGAATGGGAAGAATTGGCCAAAAAATTGCTAAAGTTGCAAAGTCTCTAGGGATGATTATTCATTATCATAATCGATCAAAACTAAACGAAGATAAAGAACAAGGCGCAACTTATCATGATAGTTTAAAAGGCTTGTTATCAGTTTCAGATGTTTTGTCGATTTGTTGTCCAGCTTCTAAGGAAACTATTGATATGATTAATAAAGAGACAATAGAATATTTACCTAAAGGTGCAATAGTTACAAATGTTGCTAGGGGGGATATTGTTGATGACGATGCAATGATAGATGCTTTAGAAAGAAGAAAAGTTTATGCAGTAGGATTAGATGTATATAAAAATGAGCCAAATTTAAACCCAGGGTATCTAAATCACAAAAGTGCATTTATACTTCCACACCTAGGTAGTGCAACTAAAGATACTCGTACAGCTATGGCAAATTTAGCAATAGATAATCTTGATGAGTTCTTCAAAACTGGAAATTGTAAAAATAAAGTAAATTAATGTCTAAATCGATAGCGTTTATTGGTGTTGGCAACATGGGTTGTCCAATGGCTGAAAATTTAATGAAGGCAGGTAAATCTGTAAAAGTTTTTGATGTCTCAAAAAAAATGCTTGAGATTGCGAGAGATAAAAATCTTGAAATAATTGAAAATTTAGATGATTTAATTACAGCTGATGTTGAAACAGTGATAACCATGCTTCCAGAAGGTAAACATTCTAAGGATGTTTATTTAGGAGAAAGCGGAATAATAAATAAAGTTTCAAAAAACTGTTTGTTAATTGATTGTTCAACAATTGATATTCAAACTTCTAATGAAATTGGAAAAAAAGCTTCAGAAAAAGGAATACAAATGATTGATGCGCCAGTTAGTGGTGGAGTAATGGGAGCCCAAAAAGCAACTTTAAATATAATGGTTGGTGGATCAAAAGAGGCATATGAAAAAGCGCTACCTTTATTAAAAATCATGGGGAAAAATATATTTCATGCAGGTGATTTAGGTAGTGGGAATGGTGCCAAAATTTGTAACAATATGGCTCTAGGGATTGCCATGATTGCTGCTTCAGAGTCGTTAATGTTAGCAAAAAGATTAAACATCGATATTAAAAAAGTTCATGAAATCATGAAAAATGCATCAGGTAACAGTTGGCCAATTTCTGTTTATCCACCTTTACCTGGTTTAATTGATGGTACGCCTTCAAATAATAATTATCGTCCAGGTTTTTCTGCAGGAATGATGAATAAAGATCTTAAACTTGCAAATGATTGTGCGAAAAGTGTAAATGCTGAAACACCATTAGGAAAAATGGCTTTAGAAATTTATGATCAATTTTGTAAAGAAGGAAATGATACTAAAGATTTTTCAGCTATTTCTAAAGTCATAGGTGGAAGCGCTTGGGATTATCCAATTGATTAAATTTTCTAGAATCAACTAAGGATTGTAAAAATTTTTAATTTTAACATAATAGTGACAATCTGTGCCTCTTTTTAGAAAGACTCTAATTTGAATATATGTTTTACTTCTCTCCAGTTAATTAACTAGAGGAGAAGAAATGATTAAAAATAAAAAATCATTGAAGGGTTCTAAGACTCCTTCAAGAAGAAAGTTCTTCAAAGCCGCAGCAGCAACTGGTGCAGCCGCAGCAACAGCTGTCGCAATGCCAAATGTTGCTTTTGGTGCTCCGCAAACATTAAAGATGCAAGCTGCATGGCCTTCAGGTGCTAACATCTTTTTTGAAATGGCTGGAGACTATGCCAAAATGGTTGGAGACATGTCAGGTGGAAGTTTAAAAATTGACCTTCAGCCTGTTGGAGCAGTTGTAAAAACTGGAGAAATTGGACAAGCAGTAAGTGATGGTGTTCTTGATATGGGACACTGGGTTACTGCTTATTGGTATGGAAAAAATCCTGCCGCGTCTCTTTTCGGAACTGGCCCATCTTACGGTCTGTCATCTCAAGAAGTAATGGCTTGGATGGAAGAAGGCGGTGGAAGAGCATTGTATGAGGAAACATTAGCAAAAGTTGGATACGACTATGTTGGTGTTTTTGCGATGCCTATGCCAGCTCAACCTTTTGGTTGGTTTAAAAAGAACGTAACTAAAGTAAGTGATGTTAAAGGAATGAAGTATAGAACAGTTGGTCTTGCAACTAACGTTCTTACTGCAATGGGTATGGTAGTTAGACAATTACCAGGTGGTGAAATTCAGCCAGCTATGAAGACTGGTTTGATTGAAGCTGCTGAGTTTAACAACCCAACTTCAGACTCTCAATTTGGTATGCAAGATGTTTCTAAGCATTATCACTTAGGATCTTTCCACCAATCTCAAGAGATGTTTGAAATACCTATTAACAAAAAAACATTTAATAGCTTATCTCCTGCAAACCAAGCAATATTAAAAAATGCTTCGTATGCAGCAAATACCGCTAACTACTTTAAAGCTTTGGTAAGATACTCAGCTGATTTATCTAAATTGATGAATGAGCATAAAGTAAACGTTTACCAAACTTCAGATGCAATTTTAGCAGAGCAGTTAAAAGGTTGGGATAAAGTTGTAGGTGATTTTTCTTCTAAAGATCCATTCTTTAAGAAGATTGTTGATTCACAAAAAGCTTATGCGAAAAGAGTAATGAAATACTTACTGATGAATCAGCCTAACTACAGACTTGCTTACGAAAACGAGTTTGGTCCGTTAGCGAAAGTTAAAATCTAAGGTTTAAATATATAAAAAATTAAGGGGGCTTTTTAGCCCCCTTTTTTTTAATTGAATTAATTAAGAAAATTAAGATAAGCTAGTAAAATATGTACTCTTATATAAAATTTGCAGACACACTTAGCTCCTCAATGGGTAAAGCCTTCTCATGGTGCATAGTTATTTTAATGGGTGGAACATGTTACGAAGTCATAATGGCTTATGCATTTAATGCACCTACTTTATGGAATTTTGATTTTAGTTTACAGATGTATGGAGCAATATTTATGATGGCTGGAGCATACACTTTGGCGACTGAGGCTCACGTGAGAGGAGATGTTATTTACAGGTTGTTCCCAACTAAAGTTCAAGGATGGATTGATTTAATACTTTATTTTATCTTCTTTTTTCCAGGGGTAATTGCACTTGCATTTTATGGATATGAGTATGCAGCTAAAGCATGGATGGTAAAAGAAACAAGCTGGAATAGTCCAGCACAAATTCAAATTTATATGGCAAAATCTTTGATACCTTTATCGGGAATGCTTCTTACTCTCCAAGGAATTAGTGAAGTTTTTAGAGCAATTATTTGCATTAGAACGGGACATTGGCCAGAGAGAGATGCTGGTGCAGAAGAAACAGAGAAAATTTTAATGAGAAAATCTAAAGAGGAAGAAAAAATAGATGTTGTTTAGTTTAACAAATCCAGAAATTGCAATTTTAATGATGGTTATATTTCTGTTTGCTGTATTACTAGGATTTCCTATTGCATTTACTTTAATGGCAATGGGTTTAGGATTTGGGTATTACGCATATTTTGATCCGTCAAGAATGGATCATCTATTAGACAATAGGATATTTAATTTATTTGTTTCAAATACCTACTCTGTCATGGATAACCATGTCCTCACCGCCGTACCTTTATTTTTATTTATGGGCTATTTAGTTGAAAGAGCAGGTATAGTTGCAAGATTGTTTTATGCCATAAGACTTGCATCTCATTCGCTGCCAGCTTCGATGGCAGTCGCAGCCTTAGTTACTTGCACTTTATTCTCTACAGCAACGGGAATAATTGGGGCAGTTGTAACTTTAATGGGTTTGCTTGCCTGGCCTGCAATGGTGAAAGCTGGTTATGATAAAAAATTTGCATCAGGAGTAATATGTGCTGGAGGCTGTTTAGGAATTTTAATTCCTCCTAGTATTATGCTTATTGTTTATGCAGTGATAGCTCAGTTATCTCCATTAAGATTATTTGCAGCAGCAATATTTCCCGGTCTAATGTTAGCAGGTCTATATATTTTATATGCAATTATTTTGGCTTATTTTAATCCATCAGTTGCACCTAAGCCTCCTAAAGAAGAAATTCCTCCTAGATCAGTAATCTTAAAAGAAGTTTTGGTTTCATTCTTACCTTTATTTTCATTAATCATATTAGTTTTAGGAAGCATTCTTGCAGGTCTAGCTACCCCAGCGGAAGCAGCAGGTGTTGGAGCTTTTGGAGCATTAGTTTTATCTTTCTTTTATAAATCTCTAAAATGGAAAAATTTTAAAGAGTCTGTATTTCTAACCGCAAAAACTACTGCAATGATTATGTGGTTGTTTATTGGATCTTGGACATTTGCGTCAGTATTTTCATATTTAGGAGGACATGAAGTATTTGAGCATTTTTTTAAATCAATGGATATACAGCCTTGGCAATTTTTAGTAATTACACAAATTATAATTTTCTTATTAGGCTGGCCATTAGAGTGGACTGAAATATTAATTATATTTGTTCCAATATTTTTACCTTTAGTAGAATTTTTTGGAGTGAACCCTTATTTTTTTGCAATGTTAATTGCTTTAAATCTACAAACATCATTTTTAACACCCCCCATGGCCATGTCGGCTTATTACTTAAAAGGTGTACAATCTAAAAATGTTGAATTAATTGAGGTATTCAAAGGCATCATGCCATTCTTAGCAATTGTTATTTTTGGAATGGTTTTAATGTATTTATTTCCAGGTATAGCTTTATGGTTACCTGATCAATTATTTGCTAACTAAGTTGATGAATGAAGTTATAAATTTTTCTGTTGAAGAATTAATAAATAAAATTTCGAATTCTCAAATTACTTCTGTGGAGATATGTGAAGCATACATACAAAGAATTAATAAGTTTGAAAAAGATATAAATGCTTGGGCTTTTTTTGACAAAGAATTATTATTAGAAAAAGCTAAAGAGTCAGATGCTTACAAAAAATCTGGAAAACCAACTGGACCGTTACATGGTATTCCTGTAGCTGTTAAGGATATTGTTGGTACTTTAGATATGCCAACAGAATGTGGAACGCCAATAAGAAAAGGAAAATCTTATTCACAAAATGCAGAAATAATTGATTTATTAACATCTTCAGGGGCTATTGTGATGGGTAAAACAGTTACTACAGAATTAGCATATTTAAATCCCTCTAAAACAAAAAACCCACATGATTATTCACGAACACCAGGAGGATCATCAAGTGGTTCTGCTGCAGTAATTGCATCTTATATGGCTCCACTTTCAATTGGATCACAAACAGGTGGCTCAATAATCAGACCAGCATCTTATTGTGGTGTTGTTGGATACAAACCGTCATTTGGCTTAATTTCTAGAAACGGAGTATTGAAGACTTCAGAAAAACTTGATCATTTAGGAGTTTTTGGAAAAACAGTCGAGGACATAGCTTATTTAGTTAAAGAGTTAATTAAAAAAGATTCCCATGACCCTGCCACTGTTTATTATTCTTCAAATAATATGGTTGATGCTGTGAAAAAAGGTCCTTTATATGAACCTAAGTTCATATTTTATAAAACTGAATTTTGGAAATCAATTGACAAAAAATCTAAGGAATCTTTTGAATATTTTATAAAGTCATTTAAAAAAAATATTGAAGTTCATGATACACCTTCTTATTTTAAAGATATCCATAAATTCCATCAAATAATTTACGAAAGTGATTTAGCTAATAATTTTAGTGATTATTACAAAAATTATAAATCAAAACTTTCAAAAATTATGCAAAATGCAATTGCAAATGGAAGAAAACATACTGCAAAAGAATATGCTGAAGCAATAGATTTTATGAAAAGAAGTTATGATTCATATAAAGAAGTATTCGAGGATTATCATGGTGTTTTATCGCCATCAAGCCCTGGTGTTGCCCCAAAAGGTCTAAAGAGTACTGGATCAGCTGATTTCAACAAAGTTTGGTCTTACTTAGGAACTCCTTGTATTTCACTTCCTTTACTTCAAGGCGAAAATAATTTACCATTAGGAATTCAAGTTATTGGAGAGAGATATGACGACAATCGTTTCTTGGGAGTTTCCAGTTGGCTTGAAAAGGAAAGTGAGAAATTTAATGAATAAACTTGTAACACTAATAGGACTTTCTTTTGCAATCTTTTTTCTTTTAGGTTTAGCAACAACACTTACAAGATCTATGATGATAGGTTTTCTTGATGTATTACCAGTTTATATATTGATGATACTTGCTATATCGATGATGTTATACGAAGCCTTTTTTGACAAAAAATAAATTTAATAATTCCTAAATTTACTACCTCTGATTGTATTATATTCTTTCAATAGGAATTTTAGTATAGACTTAAACGTCCAATTGTAATTTAATCTATTCAGTTAATTAACAAAGAAGAGGAGATACTAATGATTAAAGAAAAAAAATCATTGAAGGTTTCTAGATCACCTTCAAGAAGAAAGTTCTTTAAAACTGCAGCTGCAACTGGTGTTGCTGCTGTTGCAGCATCATCTTTATCTGCTCCAGCTGTTGCCAAAGAGAGAATCGAAGCTTCTATGGTAGCTACTTGGCCAAGAGATTTTCCAGGCCTTGGAACTGGTGCACAAAGACTTGCTCAAAGATTGAGTGATATGAGTGACGGTAGAATTCAAGTTACTTATTATGCTGCTAATGAAAGGGTAAAAGCATTTGACTCGTTTGATGAAGTTGCTTCTGGAAATTCTCAAATGTATCACGGTGCTGATTACTACTGGGTTAAAAAACACCCTGCATTTGGATATTTTACTGCCGTTCCATTCGGTTTCACATATGCTGAAATGAATGCGTGGTTAAAATTTGCTGGTGGCCAAGAGCTGTGGGATGAATTGACTGATGATTTCGGAACACAAAGTTTTGCTGCTGGTAACACCGGAGTGCAAATGGGTGGTTGGTTTAACAAAAAAATTAGATCAGCTAATGATATTAAAGGTTTAAAAATGCGTATGCCTGGTTTAGGTGGACAAGTACTTGGAAAACTTGGTGGTTCTCCAATTTCACTTCCAGGTGGACAAATTTATGAAAACCTTGTGTCTGGTGCAATTGATGCAACGGAATGGGTAGGACCTTGGAATGATGAGGCTTTCAAGTTTTATGAAGCAGCCAAGTATTATTATTATCCAGGAATGCACGAGCCAGGATCTACATTAGCTTGTGGAGTTAACAAGTCTTGGTTTACAAGTCTAACTAAGTCAGACCAGTTAACTATTAAAACTGCTTGTGATTGGGCTGATACAACTACAATGGCTGAGTATAATGCTAAAAATGGAGCTGCACTTGCTCGTTTAGTAAATGAGAATGGTGTCAAACTTGAGAAGTTTAATGATAAAGTTTATGACGCTTTTGCAAAAGGTGCTGCGGAAGTTTTTGATGAAGTTCAGCAACATAGTGCTCTTGCTAAGAAAGTACATGATGCCTTTATTAAAGGACGAAAAGAAATAGGTGCTTGGACAAACTTGTCTGACTCGCCTTACATTTCTCAAAGAAATAGAGCATTAGGAGTATAATTTAATTCTAATTAATACTAGAGGGCCCTTAAATGGGCCCTCTTTTTATATATCATTAAAAGTTTTGTCATATGGTTGAGAAAAAAAACTTATCTATTTTAATAAGAATATTTAGTTATTCTATCTTGGCATTAACATTTATTTTTTTAATAAATAATGTCTTAACAGTTTGGTTTGATTGGCCAGGAGTTAAAAAACTTTTTTCTCATTATGAATTATTTGGATTCAAAAAATTAAATAAGCCTCTAGAGGGATTAGCGATAAATTTATCGTATATTCAATTGTTGTTTTATTTTTTATCTTTTGTGGCGGTTATAATATTTGTTCTTAAATCTTTAAATCAAACATTACAAACAGACTCAGAGATACTAAAAAAAATAACAGCATATGTTATAAGATCTTCATTCTGGGCTGTATTAATTGTTGGGGTTGTAGATTTTTTAATCTCATTTATGGTTGTAGAAAAATTGGTTGAGCCAATTTTTGGGGAACAAGTTAAAATTAATTTAGTAAAACCTGCTTTCAGAATTACATATATTCACTTTCCTTTAATATTAGCCTCTTTTATAATTGGTTATTTTAATAAATCTGTAGGGTTTATTTGGTTAGCAGTTTTAGTAGTTGGAAGTGAATTCTTGATTGTTATATCAAGATTTATTTTTCAATATGAACAAGCATTTCAAGGAGATCTTGTTCGTTTTTGGTATGCTGCTCTTTATCTTTTTGCAAGTGCATATGCACTAATTCATGAAGGTCATGTAAGAGTTGATGTTTTGTATGCTAATTTTAGTGAGAGAAAGAAGGCCTGGACGAATGCAATTGGATCTCTCGTTTTAGGTATTCCTTTATGCTTGATAGTAATATTTTTAGGTATGGGAGGTAAAGCTAGTATCATTAATGGTCCAGTAATTTCATTTGAGATTACTCAGCAAGGTTCTAACGGACTATATTTACTTTATTTAATGGCAGTTTACTTAGCAGTATTTGCAGTAAGTATGTTAACTCAATTCACAAGCTACTTTATGAGTAGCAGTCACAAACTTTTAAAGAATTAAACAATGGAACATTTATTTTTAGCTTTACTAGTAATTATAATGATTGGAGCTTTAGCATCTGGTTTTCCAGTAGCTTTTGCATTACCTGGATCAGCAATAATTTCAATAGGACTAGCTGCTTTTTTTGGTTATTTATTTGTAGGAGACCCTAGTGCTTATTTTGCTGTTGATGGGCCTAAAGAATGGTTAACCGCTGGCATTACCAATTTTAGGAGTAATTATTGGGATGTAGAAACCGATACCTTAATTGCGATCCCATTGTTCATTTTTATGGGAATAATGTTGCAAAAATCAAAAATTGCAGAAGACCTTTTAGTTACCATGGGACAACTATTTGGACCAATTCCTGGAGGGCTTGGTATTTCTGTTATCTTTGTTGGTGCATTACTTGCAGCTACAACTGGAATTGTTGGAGCAACAGTAATAGCAATGGGACTAATTTCTTTGCCCACAATGCTAAATAATAAATATGATAAAAGACTAGCAAGTGGAATTGTTTGTTCCTCTGGAACACTTGGTCAAATTATACCTCCTTCAATTGTCTTAATTATTATTGCTGATCAATTGGCAAGTGCCGCTGATGTTGCAAATACTATTCGTCAGACTGATTATAAAATTTTAACTGGCGAATTTAATATGCCTGGAGAATTTAGAGTAGGGTCTACTTCAGCTGGAGATATGTTTTTAGGTGCATTATTACCAGGATTAGTTTTGGTTGGTTTGTATATGCTTTACATATTTGTGTATGCAAGAATAAATCCAAAAGCAGCTCCTCCTGTTCCATTTAAAGGAAATTTTGATTCTAAATTTTGGATCAAAGTTATATTAGTTATTATTCCACCGCTTGCCCTAATCTTTGCAGTTTTGGGCTCTATACTTATGGGTATAGCAACAGTAAATCAGGCTGGATCAATTGGTGCTATTGGTGCAACAATGATGGCGGGATATCGATTACACCAAGGTGAAAAGAACGCCTACTATCCAATAATAATTGCGATCGTATCCATAATTCCAATCTATTATTTATCTAAAAATTATAATTTAAATGTTAAAGCCGTTGACACTAGAGATCTAGGAGCAATATTAATTGCTTTATTTTTTACAATTACATTTTTAGCCAGTGTTACCTGGAGCTTCTGGAGAGCATTCAAAATAGATGATGTTTTAAAAGAAGTTGTTGTAGAAACTTGTGTAACTACTTCAATGGTATTTATAATTCTATTAGGAGCAGCAATGTTAACCTCTGGATTTAGAGCATTTGGAGGTGAAGAGTTAGTTAGAGATTTTCTTCAAGATTTACCAGGAGGATTTTGGACTCAATTCGTTGTTGTAATGATAGTCATCTTTTTATTAGGTTTCTTTCTTGATTTTATTGAAATAGCTGTGGTTGTTGTACCTATTATTGCTCCTATATTATTAGCTGAACCAGGTGCGAATGTAAGTGCAATTTGGCTTGGTGTTATGATCGGGGTAAATTTACAAACTTCATTTTTAACCCCACCATTTGGATTTGCTTTATTTTACTTGAAAGGAGTAGCTTCAAAGCTTGTTACTACTTTAAATATTTGGAAAGGAGTTGTTCCGTTTATTGTTTTACAATTAATAGGTCTTGGAATTGTTGGTTTCTATCCTTCATTAGTAAATTATTTACCAGCAAGAACATATCTAACATCTAATGTAGCTCCACCACCAATGAATCCGAAACTTCAATATTGCTTACAGGAATATAAATTTGCAATTTATAATAATGAAGAACAAACAATTACAAATGCAATTAAGAATATGCAGAAGTTAACTCCGGCAAATCTTCCAGTAGATAAATTAGATATCTTTGAAGAGCATTTTGATAATGCTCTAGGAACCTTCGCTATAGTCAAAAAATTGCAAAAAACTGAGCAAGAGTATGAATTATTTGCAAAAGATTATAAAGATCTTCATTTCGATGTAAGAAAAATTCAGAAAAAAGTTAGAAAAATTGACCAAAAAATAAAGAAATTAAAATCTGAAATTAGAAACCTAGACGAAGATAATTTATCAGCTAAAAATAAATTAGAATTAAAAATTGAGAATTATGAGCTAGAAATTAAAGAACTTCAAAATAAAATTCCTGAAAGCTGGAAAACCAAAAATGGAGAGTTTGAAATATTACATAAAGCAAAAAACACAAGAACAAAGAGATATAGAAAAAACGTAGATGAAGCTTATGAAACTTTAGATCAAATTGTATTGTTTATAAATGACAACAAAAAATTAAAAGAACTTTCCCCAGAAATAAAAGAATTAAAATATACTATTGATAATAAAAATTTTGAAAAATCTATTTCAATAATTGATAATCTTTTTGAAAACCTTGGAGAAATTTCTGGAACAGAAGAATTTGCAAATAAATTAGATGACCTAATTTCTATCATAGATAATGATGAGGTAGATGAACAAAAATTACTTGAAACAAGTTCAGAGACTTTTGATCTTTTCAATGCCGAAGTTACGTGGAGAGCTGATGCTAATAAAAATTTATTACCTGAATTAATTAAATATAATGATGTAATTAAACATAATATTGGACTAAGACTTCAAAGTAGATTAACTAAAGAACAAGCTAAATTTGTTGCAAGATGTAACTCAGTCCACAGAGATATATCCTTAAACTTTTAATTAATGGAAAATTATATTTTACCAAAAAAACAGGCTATTATTGTTTTTTTTGTATTTGCATTTGGTTATTTTTTATCATGTTTGTTACGTGCAATTACCGCAACACTTTCACCAGTATTAACCTCAGAATTTAATTTATTAGCAGCTGATTTAGGATTATTAGCTGGAGGTTATTTTTTGGGTTTTGCTTGTATGCAAATACCGCTTGGATATTTGTTAGATAAATATGGACCAAAAAAAATTGTCTCTTCTTTTTTATTTATCGCATTAGTTGGAACAGGATCATTTGCTTTAGCTGAAAGCTTTTCAGGATTGTTAGTTTCACGAATTCTAATTGGTGTAGGTGTAAGTGCTTGTTTGATGGCTCCGTTAACGGGTTACAGAATATGGTATGCAGAAAATCAACAACAAAGAGCAAACTCATGGATGCTAATGATTGCATCACTAGGTTTTTTGTCATCCACATTGCCTGTACAACTTTTATTACCTAGTTTCGGTTGGAGATGGATATTTAGTGGTATCGCTATCTTAATTTTAATTAGTATTTTTTTAATGTTAGTTTTCATTCCAAAATGGAATTTATCTAAAAATAAAGAGTTAGAAGAGCCAAGTAATACTGGAACTTTATCTGAAGTTTGGAAAAATCGATTTTTTATAAGTGTAATTCCAATGGGTTTATTTAATTATGGGGGCTTAATGGCTATACAAACTTTATGGGCAGGCCCGTGGATGACTAGAGTTGCTGGCTATACACCACTTCAGAGCGCTACAGGATTATTTTGGATCAATGTAACTATGTTGGTATCCTTTTTTTTGTGGGGTTATTTTTTACCAAAAATTTCAGGAATAGGGTTTAGCGCTAAAAGAATACTTAAATTAGGTTTGCCAATTAGTTTTTCTGTAATGTTAGTGATAATTTTATTAGGTCCAAAAGCTGGAGCTTTTTACATAACTTTATTTATTTTAAGTTCAATTTTTTTATCAGTTACACAGCCAGCTGTGGGCCTTTCTTTTTCAGGTTATTCTGCTGGTAAAGCACTAACTTCATTCAATTTATTAATATTTGCAGGAACATTCATAATGCAATGGCTAATGGGCTTAGTAATAGATATTGTTAAAGGGATGGGTCAAACAGAAATATTTGCTTTTAAATCAGCTTTTTCAGTTTTCTTAATCTTAAGTATTATTTCTTATATATTTTTTTTAATATTAAATAGAAAAAAATATGAAAATAAAACGTAGGAATTTTTTTTTGGAATTATTTATTGGTATTGTTGCTATTTACTTAATCGTTTTAATTTTCTTATTCTTTTTTCAAAGAAATTTAATGTATCATCCTGATGAGAATAATTATTCTGGAGATAATTTAGAAGTTAACATTGAAAAAGTTACTATCAAAACAACAGATAATATTAATCTTTTAGGCTGGTTTCATAATAAAAATTTAAATAGTTTTAAAACAATAGTTTATTTTCACGGAAATGCAGGGACACTTGAAAACAGAATCCATAAGTTAAATCATTTTAAAGACATGAATGTTAATTTTTTAATTATTGCATGGAGAGGGTTTAGCGGCAATAAAGGAAAACCAAGTGAAGAGGGTCTTTATACAGATGGTGCTAGTGCTATAAACTGGCTTAAAGAAAAAGGTCTAAAAGAAGAAGATATAATTATTTATGGAGAATCATTAGGAACTGGCATAGCGACCGAAATTACTCAGAATAAAAATTTTGCAGGATTAATCTTAGAAACGCCCTTCACATCAATGATAGAGGCTGCGAAAAATTTTTATCCATATATTCCAGTTGGTTTAATTTTAAAAGATAAGTATGAAAATAATGAAAAAATTAAAAATATTAATGTTCCAGTATTAGTAATGCATGGTGAGGCTGACCAAATAGTTCCATTTTGGATGGGTAAAAAAATTTTTAATTTAGCAAGTGAACCTAAATATTCATATTTTACAAAATATGACGATCATATGATGGAATATGATGATAAACTTGTATTAGCCCTAAAATCGTTTGTTGATAGTTTAAATTAAGCCATAATCTAAACAAAGATAATTCAAATTTTTTTTTTAAGTTAATCTATGAAAAATTTTTTCTTATTTTTTATTGTTCTTTTTTCTTTAAATAATTTATCAAATGCCAAAGAAAATTTAGCATCTGTAGTCAGCCTTTTTCATATTGATCAAATGAATTCGCACGATGAAAATTTTGCATTATATTTTAAAACCCGTGAAAAAGCTGTCTTGGCTCGAGGAGAAAATTCAAATTATATTAATGATTTTCCAAAAGATCTTTATATTTATAACTATAAAACGAAAGAGTCTTTGCCATTAATTTCTTATGAATGGTTTCCAAAAACTGCAAAATATTTTTTACAGGAATATGATTTTCCAGTTTTTCCAGATGATTTTGCATATTATCTTTTAAAAGATAACAAAACTCTGGTGATGATTAGTGCTGTAAAAAGTCTAAAAGCTAATTTTAAATTTGATATTGTTGAAAAAAAGTTAGAGCTCTATCCTGAAAATGGAAAATTTGATTTTATTATTTCTTCGATAGCTAAGAATTGTGGACACTATGAATTTAAAGAACACTATAAATGTAGTTTTTATAAACCTCTAATTTCCAGTACCTTAATTAATTAATTTGAGTAAATGCTTCTGCAAATTTTTCAGCTTCAAAAATTTGTAAATCATCTTCTTTTTCACCTAATCCAAGTGCAATAATTGGTAGTTTATATTTCTTAGCAACAGCTAGAAGAATACCTCCTTTTGCTGTGCCATCTAATTTTGTCATAATAAGACCAGTTATCGGAATAATTTTATTAAATTCTTCAACTTGATTAATAACATTTTGCCCCGAAGTTGCGTCCAAAACTAAAATAACATCATGTGGAGCATCAGGATCAATTTTTTTAGTAACATTTGCAATTTTTTTATATTCCTCCATCAAATTTTTTTTATTTTGTAATCTTCCAGCTGTATCAATTAAAACTTGGTCAAAATTATTGTTTAATGCTTCGTCAATAGCTTTGTAAGCAACTGATGCAGGATCTGAACCTTGAGATGATTTTGTAATTTGAACATCAACTTTGTTTGCCCAATTTTCTAGTTGTTCTATAGCTGCTGCTCTAAAAGTATCTGATGCAGCCAACATTACTTTATTTCCATTACCCTTTAATATTTTGCTTATTTTTCCAATAGTAGTTGTTTTTCCAACACCATTAACACCTGAAATTAATGTTGCATTTAATTTTTCTTTTTTTTTGAAGAATTCAATATTTTCTAAAGGTTTCATAATTGAAATAATATAATTTTTTAAAATATTATTTATTTCGTCAGTTAAATCTTTATTGGGATCAATTTTTGTTTGAGAAATTATTTCTCTTATTTCTGAAGCCGAAACAATACCAACATCGGATTGAATTAAGTAATCTTCAATTTTATCTAATGTTTTGTCATCAATTTCTTTTTTTACAACTATATCTCTTAAACCCGTTGTAAAAGCTGAGGCACTTTTTTTAAAACCTGATTTAAATTTTTCAAAAATTCCCATTAAATTTTAAAATTTATCTCCTCGATATCTGAAACTGGTCCTTTCATATGAATACTATTGTTTTCATCAATTGAAATTGTCAATCTACCTGTAGAAAATTCAATATCCACTTTATCATTTACCAGTCCGTTTTGTTTTGCAGCAAAAGCTGTTGCGCAAGCTGCAGTTCCACATGCTTTAGTAAGTCCAGCTCCTCTTTCCCACACTCTAACTTTAATCAATTCTTTGTTAACAACAGTTGCTAAAGTAACATTACATTTTTCTGGAAATAGAGAATGGGTTTCGATTTTTGGTCCAATTTTTTCAATTTCAAAATTTTCGTTATTATCAACAAAAAAAACTACATGTGGGTTTCCAACATTTACAGCAGTTCCGCCAGAAAATTCGTTATTATTTTTGTCATTAATTTTAATTCCTAAATTATTCGTATTTAATTCTTTAGACAATGGAATCTCATCCCATTTTGTTTTTGCAACACCTATTTCTGTAGAAACCATTTTTTCTCCAACAATATTTGATTTTAATTCGCCAGATAAAGTTGTTAGGACAATTTCTTTTTTGTTATTTTCTTTGCCTAATAAATCAGCAATACATCGCGTACCATTTCCACACGCACCAGACATTCCTCCATCTGAATTATAAAATTCTAGTGAAGCATCTGAAATATCATTTTTTTTAATCAATATTAGTTGGTCACAACCAATAAAATTTCTATCACAAATCTTTATTATTTGCTCTTTCGTCAAATTTGTAATTGTTTGCCTATTATCTATGATGACAAAATCATTACCTAAACCGTCCATTTTAAAAGCTTTAATATCCATATATAGATATTTAACTTATTTATTGACTTTTTGAACCTCTATTATAGGTTGTTTCCGTTTCCGCAAAAACATTAACTTTGCGGTGTCTTTGGGAACAAAGAGATCGACACTAGTCAGCGAGGGTTCGCCCACTAGTGAGTTACTGCTATGCGTAATAAATATGTTTGAAAATTTATCAAATAAATTTGAAGAAATTTTTTCTTCTCTGAAAAAGGCACCTTCACTTGATGAAGCTCAAGTAGATGAAGGTTTAAGAGGTATTAGGCAAGCCTTACTTGAAGCAGATGTCTCTTTGGATGTTGCAAAAGATTTTATTGAAAAAGTTAAGCCAAAAGCATTAGGCCAAGAGATAATAAGGTCTACCTCTCCTGGGGATATGGTTGTTAAAATTGTTTATGATGAGCTTGTAGACTTATTAGGTGCAACAAATAATGAGATAAACTTAAATGCAGTACCGCCTGTGCCAATGATGTTAGTTGGGTTACAAGGTTCTGGAAAAACAACAACAACAGCAAAATTAGCAAAATTTTTAGAAAATAATAAAAAGAAAAAAGTAATGATGGTTAGTCTAGATATTTACAGACCAGCTGCACAAGAACAACTTAGATCTTTAGGAGAACAAAATAATATTTTAACTTTACCTATTATAGAAGGTCAGCAACCTGCTGATATTTGTAGAAGAGCAATAAGTGCCGCTAATTTAAATGGAGCTGAAATAATTTTATTTGATACTGCTGGTAGAACTCAAATCGACTTACAAATGATGAGCGAGATTAAGCAAATTGAAGCTGTCATTAATCCAACAGAAACATTCTTAGTTGCAGACTCTTTAACAGGTCAAGTTGCAGCCTCAGTGGCAAAAGAATTTAAAAATACAGTTAATTTATCTGGAATTATTTTAACTAGGGCAGATGGTGATGCAAGAGGTGGAGCTGCAGTGAGTATGAAATATGTTTCAAACGTTCCAATTAAATTTTTAGGGATAGGAGAAAAAATAGATAATCTTGAAGTATTCCATCCAGACAGAATTGCAAACAGAATACTTGGTATGGGGGATATCGTATCCCTTGTAGAAAAGGCGGCTCAAGATTTAGGAGAAGAAAATCTTAAAAAAGCAGAGGAAAATTTAAAAAAAGGTCAATTCTCTATGGAAGATTATTTATCTCAATTAAGACAAATGAAAAAAATGGGTGGTATTGAGGGAATTATGTCCTTTATGCCAGGAGTTTCTAAAATTAAATCCCAAATGGACTCAGCGGGAATTGATGAAAGTATAATTACTAAAAATGAAGCTGTTATTTTATCAATGACCAAAAAAGAAAGAGAGAACCCAAAAATAATAGATGGTTCTAGAAAAAAAAGAATTGCTAATGGCTCTGGCACAGATCCGGCCACTATCAATAAATTGCTTAAGCAATTTAAAATGATGTCTGAAATGATGAAAAAGATGTCAAAAGGAAATCTGAAAGGTATGTCTGATAAAGGTATGCCGCCAGAGCTATTTAACCAATTAAAGTAAAAAGGAGAAGAAATGTTAAAATTAAGATTATCAAGAGGTGGAACAAAAAAACGTCCTGTTTATAAAGTTGTTGTTGCCGACAGTCGTTTTGCAAGAGATGGAAGATTTATAGAAAAGGTTGGTTTCTTTAATCCTCTATTACCAAAAGAGAAAAAAGAAAGAGTGGGCCTAGAAGCTGAGAGAATTAAATATTGGCTTGGTCAAGGAGCTCAACCAACAACTAGAGTAGCAAGAATTTTAGGTGAGAACGAACTAATGCCTATGCCTGCAAATGGAAATAATCCAAATAA
>CACMIH010000002.1 GCA_902613755.1 uncultured Pelagibacteraceae bacterium | reverse complement strand
TTCTTCATATACATTCTTTAGTTTTATTTTATCAAATACGTAAATGCTAAAACTTTTTTTTGTTAAAGATAAATATGTTTCTAAATCTAGTTCTTCAATCATTCAAAATAACTTGATTATCTATTCTTGCATCAATGATTTTAACATTATTAAAATTTTGATTTTTCAAAATTTCAAATGCATTATCTAATGACAACATAGGATTATTTTTTGAAAGTTTTAATATAATATTATTTTTTAGTTCTACATCCCATCTTTTAGATGGATAAAAATAAAGATTTTTTATTTCTTGAAAAGAAAATTTTGACTTATCAACTAATTTCTTAAACTTCAAAAATTCCTTGACATTCAATTTACCGAAAATAAAAGGCAGGTCCTTTCTTAAGAGATTATCTTTAGATAATTTGCCATTAGAACCTATGAAAAATATTTTACCATTATCATTAAATTTAGCTAAAAAATTTGTTTTGATAATTTTAATTTCTATTGTAGATGGATATTTTTTTGTAATTATAAAACTTTCGATAGAATTATTAGAATCTATTAAAGCTGAAATTTCTTTACCATTTAAAAAAAAAATATTTTCTATATTTAATTTTTTAATTTTATTAATTAAATTTAAATTTTCAGTGTCATTTAAGCCTGAAATATTTATACTTTTTATCTTTTCAAACTGAAAATTATTTAATTTAATATTTCCAATAGAAGAAATTAAAATAAACAAAAAAAAATAAATTAAAATTTTTTTACTTTTTCTTTGAGGCATCTTTTAACATCCATTGAATTAATTTTAAAAAACTTATTCCCTTGTATGCTGCTATCTCAGGAACTAAAGACAATTTTGTCATTCCTGGTTGTGTGTTAATTTCTAATAAATAAAATTTATCATTATAAAATTTAAAATCTGATCTTGTAATACCTCGACATCCAATTATTTGATGGGCTTTATAGGCCATATTCATTAATTGCTTTAGTTTTTCTTTTTTTAAATTTACAGGAATTATATGTTCAGTTTTTGCATTAGAATTATATTTAGCCTGATAGTCATAAAATTTTCTCTTTGGTTTAAGTTCTATTGCTCCCAATTTTCTATTACCCATAATAGCAACTTGGATCTCTCTTCCACCTATAAATTCCTCAATCATGATTTTTTTATAGTTTTTAAGAGTATTTAAAATTTTAAATATATTTTTTTTATTACAAATATAAACATTTACACTTGATCCCTCATTTAATGGTTTAATTACTACTGGAAATTTAAGTTTTTTTTTTATTTTTTTTAAAAGATCACTTCTTTTTAAATCAAATGAATATGTAAAAAATTTTGGAGTATTGATCCGATTGGTAATAAATATTTTTTTTGAAATTTCCTTATCCATTGCAATTGAAGAGGCAATAACTCCAGAGTGTGTGTAGGGAATACTGAAACTTTCTAAAATTGTCTGTATATAACCATCTTCTCCAAATTGGCCATGCAATGCATTAAATATAACGTTAGGTCTAAATTCTTTGATATTTTTTATTAAACTATTATTTGGTTCAACTATTTTTACTTTATAACCATTTTTTTTTAATTCTTTAGCTACTTGAAATCCAGTATCAAGACTGATCAATCTTTCTTTTGAAATTCCACCTGAAATTATAAGTATTTTTTTTTTCAATTTATTCTAATATTTTTATTTCTGTTTCTAATTTGATACCTGTCTTTTTAAAGACACTATCGGATACAAAATTTATTAGTTTTTTCATATCTTCAAATTTAGCATTACCTTTGTTTACAAAAAAATTACAGTGTTTTTCAGAAATTGATGCATCTCCAAAGGATTTTTCAAGTGGTACAGATTCTTTAATTAATTGCCAGACTTTCTTATCTGATTGATTTATAGGGTTTTTAAATGTGCTTCCACTTGTTTTAATTCTAGTTGGTTGGGATTTGTCTTTTTTTGCTTTAAGCTTTATTATTTCATTCTGAATTAAATCTTTATTTTTATTAAATCCTTTAAAAGATGCGCTTAAAAAAATAAGATCATCTGACAAACTACTACCTCTGTATTCGAAATTTATTTGCTTAGCAGGAATAGTTATAACCTTTCCAGATTTATCTATTGCTTGAACAGAAACTAAAATATCTTTAAACTCTCTTTCAAAACAACCTGCGTTCATTTTAATTCCACCACCAACAGTTCCTGGTATACAAGACAAAAATTCAAAACCGCCTATACTATTCTCCATGGCAAAATCGGATAATGATTTATCAGTAACAGCACTTCCAGCTATAATGATATCATTATTAAGCATAGAAATATTATTAAAGTTATTAGAAAGCTTAATTACTATACCATTAAATTGTTTATCGGTAATTAGTGTATTTGATCCTGCTCCTAATATAAATATTTTTTCTTTATTGTTAATTTTTTTAAGAAACTTTATTAATTCTTTCAAGCTATCAGCTTTATAAAAAGCTTTTGTCTTGCCGCCTATATTAAACCAATTTTTTTTTTTTAAATCAAAATTTAATTTTAAATTATTGCCAAATTCTGGAATCAAATCTTTTAAATCAATTTTCATGATAATAATTTAGGTAGTTCTCGCATCCAACTTGAAATAGTCCCTGCACCCATACCTATAACGATTTTTTTTCCATAAATATTTGCTTTAATGAATTTTGCTAATTGAAATTTGTCATCTACTAAAAACAACTGAACTTTCGAATTTTTAATTATTTCTCTTGCAAAATTCATATAACTAAATCCAAGCTTTAATTTTTCTCCGGCAGTAAAAATTGGAAACAAAATAACTTTATCTGCGTTTTTGAAAGCAAAGGTAAATTCTTTTTTTAAATCTTTTAATCTTGAGATTCTATGTGGTTGAAAAATACATATCTTTTCATAATCTTTATAAACATTTTTTACACCATCCAGTACTTCTTTGATTTCTGTAGGATGGTGAGCATAATCATCATAAAAATCTACATTATTAAAATTGAATATTTTATTAAATCTTCTTTGAACTCCTTTAAAATTTTTAAGTCCTTTTTTTATATTATTAATTGGTAACCCCACTGTTAACGCTAATGCTGCTGCTGCAACAGAATTTTTAATATTATGATTTCCTAATAATGGAATTTTAAATTTTTTTATTATTTGATTTTTTTTATTAGGTAATTTTATATTTAAGTCAAACTCAGAGAATTCTTTTAATTGTTTTATATTTTTTATGCAAAAATTTGATTTTTTATCCAAACCATATGTATAGAAGTTTTTATTTTTGATATTTTTAATTAAATTTCTATTATTTTTGTCATCTAAACAAATAAATGATTTTCCAAATGAGGCAACTTTATTAACAAAATTTTCAAAATATTTATTTAATTTATTCATAGTGCCATAGTAATCCATATGCTCTCGATCTATATTGGTGATGATTGAGTATGTTGGGGGTATGAAAACAAAACTTCCGTCAGACTCGTCAGCTTCTAATATAGACCAATCACTTTTTCCAAGCTTTGCGGAATTGTTAATCGAATTTATTACTCCACCATTGATAATTGTGGGATCGATTTTTGTCTCTTGAAATATAGAAGCTATCAATGATGTTGTTGTAGTTTTACCGTGCGAACCAACAACTACAATATTTTTTGTTAAAGAGACAATGTTGGCTAACATTTCTCCTCTTTTATATATAGGTAATTGTTTTTTTTTGGCCGCAAGAAGCTCTGGATTATTTTTTTTAATAGCAGAAGATACAACTAGGATAGTCCCCTTTTCTATATTTTGTTTCTTATGTCCAATGAAAACTTTTATTTTTTCTTTTCTTAATCTTTCAATATTTTTATTATTTGCAATATCGCTGCCTTGAACTTTAAAACCTTTACCTTTCATTATAAGTGCTAAGCCACTCATACCTATTCCGCCTATTCCTACAAAATGTATAAGTTCAGTTTTTGCTAATTTAATTTTCATTAATAATTTTTAATATTTTTTGATTAACATTATTCCATGTATTTTGATAATTTAATTTATGTAAATTATTTTTTTTTGTCATGTAATCCTGACTTTTATTTGTCAATTCCAATAAAAATTTCTCAAATTTTTGGTCATCAAAATTTTTTTGATCAATTATCCAACAACAATCCTGTTCCTCATAATATTTTGCGTTTTCATACTGATGATTATCTTTTGATGACGGAAGTGGTATTGCTATAAATGGAATATTTAAAAAGGATAGTTCAGCTAAACTTGAGGCACCTGCTCTCGTTATGCATAAATCTCCCTGTTTTAAAACTTCATTAAGGTTGTGATCAAAACTGAAAACTCTACTTTCAATATTATTTAGAGAATAAAAATTTTTTAAAAAATTAATATTTTTCTCACTTGTTTGGTGAATAATTTTTATAGAAACCTGTTTTGCTATGCTCACAAAAGATTTATTTAAAAGCTCATCGAAGATTTTTGCACCCTGACTACCCCCTATTATTATAATCGTGAATAAATTATCATGTTTTTTATACGCACTGGTTTCGTAATATTCTTTTCTTATCAAAGGTTTAATAGTAGTTAATTTGTGATTAATTCCAGACGGTAAATTAATTAAATTCTTTGAATAACATATTAATTTTCTTGAAAAATTTAAAAAAAATTTATTTGCTCTTCCAACAACCATATTTGGTTCAATTAAAAAAATATTAATGCCCAATATTTTTGCTGCTAAACATATTGGCAAAGACATATAACCACCTGTAGAAATTAAAATTGAAATATTATTATTTTTTAAAAGAAAAAATGATTTAACAGTTAGAAAAAGTATTTTTAAAAATGAAAAAGGAAGTAGAAAATAATTATTTAATTTTGGAGTATTAATTACGAATGCTTTGTAATTCCTCTCTAAATATGCAAGACCTCTTATATCGGTAGAAATCAAAGTTTCATGTGTAGGCTTTAAATGATTATAAATTGTAATTGCTGGTACCACATGACCACCAGATCCACCTGTAGAAATTAACACTTTTTTTTTCATTTATTAAGTTATTTTTCTTTTTGTTAAATTTAAAATTATCCCAGCTAATATTGATGTACTTATTGTCGATGAACCACCATAACTTAAGAAAGGTAGTGTCATTCCAGTAGTTGGAAATAATCTTATATTAACCCCGATATGAATAGTGGCCTGCATTAATATTAAACTAATAGATCCGATTAAAATAAGTTTAACTTTATCATTTGTCTCAAAACTTATTTTTTTAAAAACCATATAGATTAAGATCAAAAACAATAATAATATTAACATTATGGCAACAACACCAAACTCTTCTGAAATTACTGAAATAATATAGTCAGTATGAGCTTCGGGAACTCTATTTTTAAGAACTCCTTCACCTATGCCTTTTCCAAAAAAACCTCCACTTGTAATTGACTCTATTGCTTTATCAGATTGAAAATTATGAGTACCTGTTTCTCTATTAAAAAATGAAAAAATACGTCCTTGGATATAATCAAACTTAGGAACAAAAATAATAAGATAAGCAAGCAAAGATGCGCCAGCAATAAATATTGCTAAAAGAATATATATATTAATTCCTGATGTGAAGATTAAAGCTGCCCAACAAAATACTACTAATAAAGTTTGGCCAATATCTGGTTGAGCTATTAAAAGTAAAGAAATAACAGATATCAAAATAATAGATATCAAATATTTAAATAAAATATTTGATCTAATATCACAAAAAATAGTTGCTAAAATTATTATCAAAAATGGTTTTAAAACTTCTATAGGCTGAAATCTTGGTAAGAAAAACAAGTCTATCCATCTTTTAGATCCTTTAACTTCAACACCAACGAATGGCACCAAAAATAAAGAAATAAGTGAAATAAAAAAAAGAAAAATAGAGTATTTATATAATTGATCTGAATTTAAAGAGGAAAATACAAAAATAAGAGATATTCCAATTAACACATAAATCAAATGTTTAAAAAAGAAGAAATAACTGTTGGTATCTAACTTATCAGAGGCTATTAGAGAAGTTGAAACTAAAGAAAAAAATAATCCAATAACAAATAATAAACTTATTAGTAAAAAAATAGATTTATCTATGTTTTTCCACCATTGATAATAAAATTTGTAAACAATACTATCGCTTTGCATTTATATACTTTTTAATTATTTGATTAAAATAATAACCTCTATCTTCAAAATTTTTGAAACTATCGAATGAAGCTCCAGCTGGACTAAAAAAAATAATATTTTTTTTAGATTGTTGAATATTAATTTCTGAAAAGATAACTTTAAGAGTTTCTTGTAAATTTTTAAAATTTTTAATTTTTAATCTATTTTTTAAAATTTTTATAAATTTTCTATGATGTGATCCAAAAATATAAGCTTTGATATTTTTACACTTTATTTTTGATAGTTTAAATTTATCTCCTATTTTGGGAATTCCTCCTAAGATCCAATATGCATCATTTAAATTTTTTAATATATTTTCTGAGGAAGCAAAGCTTGTAGATTTTGAGTCGTTAATTATTGTAAGATTTTTTTTATCAAATATGATTTGTTGTCTGAAATGTAGGCCTTTAAATTTATTAATGGTTTTAATTAATTTTTTGTAATTAAGTTTTAATCTTGGAGCAATTTTTAATATAAATAATAAATTTTCTTTATTGCCATCGGATATAAAATATTTATTATTAATTTTATCAAACTTTTTATCTATACTTGAGGTCTGTACTCTGTAGATTTTTGAACTATATTTACTTTTATTTAATTTTTTAGTTATTAGTTCATCCTCTTTTTTTACGTATGCAAAAGATCCTCTTATTTGAGATTTTAATAATTTAAATTTTGCATTTACATAATTTTTTAAACTTTTATGTCTCTCAATATGGTCTGCAGTTATGTTTAAAATTACTGCATATTTTGATCTAAATACGCTACTGTAATCTAGCTGATAAGAAGAAGCCTCTATTACAAAGATTGTTTTTTTTGTAATATTTTTTTCTGATAATGCTGGATTACCAATATTCCCAATAAGTCTTGAGTCTCTTTTTTGATCGATTAAAGCATCATGTAAAATTTTAGCAGTTGTAGATTTACCGTTAGTTCCAGTAATCGTAATACTTTCATTGTTATAAAATGAAAACAAAACATCAAGGTCGGTATGAATTTTTTTGAAATTTTTTTTTAAAAATTTTGATAATTTACAATTTGAGATATCAATTCCAGGACTAATAATAATTCTATCAAAATTTATTTGTTGAATTTGTTCGTATCTAATTATTTTTTTTTTAAGTTTTAATTTAATTTTTTGATTGTCATCAAACAAATAAACATCGGACTTGTTTTTTAAAAACTTATAAGATGAAATGCCACTCTTTCCTAAACCATAAATTAATATTTTTTTTCTTAAAAAAATATTATTAAATATTTTCATTATCTTAATTTTAAGGTAGCTAAACCAATCATTGCTAGGATGATAGAGATAATCCAAAACCTAATTACAACTGTAGACTCTGGCCATCCCTTTTTTTCAAAATGATGATGAATAGGCGCCATTCTAAAAATTCTTTTTCCAGTAAGTTTAAACGAAATCACCTGAACCATTACTGAAACTGCCTCTAGTACAAAAAGTCCACCAGTGATAGCTAAAACAATTTCATGCTTTGTTATAATTCCTACTGCACCTAAAGATCCTCCAAGAGATAATGAGCCTGTGTCACCCATAAAAATTTTAGCAGGTGGAGCATTAAACCATAAGAAACCTAAACAAGAGCCAATAATTGCACCACAAAAAATTGATACTTCACCAGTTCCTTCTATGTAGGGTATTTGTAAATAATTTGAAAATACAATGTTTCCAGTAACATAACTTATAAAAGCAAAACATGCTGCAACTAATATTACAGGCACTGTTGCTAGTCCATCTAATCCATCTGTAAGGTTAACAGCATTTGACGAACCAATAATTACGAATATTGCAAATGGTATAAAAAACCATCCAAGGTTTATGATTAAATTTTTAAAGAATGGAAAATATAAATTATTTAAATCCTGATAATCGTTTAAATAAACAAACAAACTTACACCAATAATTGCTAATACTATTTGTGAAGTTATTTTAAACTTTGAAGAAATTCCTGATGAATTGCTAAATCTAATCTTCTTAAAATCATCATATGCTCCTAATAAACCAAAAGTAACTGCTATGTAGATACAAAATAAAATATTAATATTTGATAAATCAGCCCAAAATATTACTGATACCAATAAGCCGAATAAAATTATTAAACCTCCCATTGTTGGTGTACCAATTTTTTTAACTATATGATCTTCAGGCCCATCGTCCCGGATTGGATTTAAAATTTTTTGTTTTGAAAAAAATTGAATAAAAGGACCTCCAATAATCAGCACAATCACCAATGAGGTGAAAAAAGATAAGCCTGTTCTAAAAGTTAAATATTTAAATACATTTAAAAAACTAAAAGTATCTAAAAAATTTAATAAAAATTGATAAAGCATTTAATGCAATCCTTTCAGATTTTTTACTATGTCGTTGAATCCTGTCGCAAGTGAGGCTTTAATCATTAAATAATCATTATTATTTAAATCTTTTCTGATCAATTCAATAATTTGAGATTTGTTTAATAAAATTCGGCCTTTTTTGGCTTTTGAGATGCTTGAAAATATTATAGATGCCATTTTACCTTTCACAAATACCTTATCTATCTTGGTTTGATTAATTATTGGAGCAATAGATTTATGAAGTTTTTTAGAATGACTACCCAGCTCTAACATATCACCAATTAATAAATATTTATTTGATTTTTTTGAGTTTATTTTATCAAAATTTTTTATTGCTGATTTTAATGATAGAGGATTTGAATTATAACTTTGATCAATTAAATTAATTTTTTTATTATCAATTTTTACTACAGAATGGTCTCCCCTTCCCCCCGGAATTTTAAAATTCAGAAAAATATTTTCATTAAGTTTAAATATATTTTTATAAATACTAATAACTGCTAAAGCAGAAAGTGTATTGTATATATTGTTTTGAAAATCGTTTGATAATGTGAAATACTTTTTTTTATTATTTAAACTGATATTAATTCTAAATTTTTTTCCAAAGGGCTTTACATTATTTAATTTAATATTTGCTTTCCCACTTTTAATGCCAAAAGAAACTACTTTAATTTTATTTTCCTTAGCAATTTTTTTATGCAACTGAAAAAAGTTATCATCTGCATTTAATACAACATAACCATAAGGTTTTATGTTGTTAATAATTTCAGATTTTGCCAAAGCAATCTGTTTAATATTTTTAAAATTTTTAGCATGTGCATAATTTATATTTGTTATTACTCCAACATCTGGTTCTATTATTTTTGATAAATAATCAATTTCACCTTTTTTGTCCATTCCAACTTCTAAAATTCCAAATTCATCATTTTGTTTTAAATTAAAAAGACTCAAAGGGACTCCAAATTTATTATTATAAGATTTTGGAGAAATACTTACTTTTGAAATTTTACTTAATACATTGCCCAGCAATTCTTTAAGTGTAGTTTTGCCACAACTACCTGTAATAGCTATAATATTTGTATCAATACTTTTTCTAAAAGTTTTTGAAATATCTGTTAGGAATTTTAAAGTATTTTTTACTTTTATCTGACGACTTTTATTTAATTTATTTTGAATTTTGTTTACTACAGCTAACGATGCTTTTCTCTTGAATGATTGTGCAACATATTTATTGCCATCATTTTTTTTTCCTTTAATCGCAAAAAAAATATCATTTTTATTAACTTCTTTAGAGTTAATTCTTGCTGTTTTTAAAAATTTGGAGGGAAACAATTTTTTAATTTTAACTGCCTCTTTAATAACATTTAATTTTAAATTATTTGATAAATTATTGTTTTTATTCTTAATAGCATTTATAATTATTTTTCTATCTGAAAAGAAGATTTTCTTATTTCCAATATCTTGCGTTTTCTCATGGCCTTTTCCAGCAATTAACAAAATATCACCTGAATTCAAATTATGAATAGCTTGTTTTATTGCTATTGCTCTATTAGCAATTTCGGTAATTCTTTTTTTTTTAATACCTTTTTTTATATCTCTTCTTATTTTTTGTGGATTTTCAAATCTAGGGTTATCATTTGTAAGAATGATACTGTCTGCAAAATCACTAGCTATTTTCCCCATTTTTGATCTTTTATTTTGATCTCTATTTCCGCCACAACCGAATAGTACTGTGATTGCTTTATTAGGAAATTGTTGTCTAAGATTTAAAAAACACGTTTTTAAAGCATCAGGCGTATGAGCATAATCAAGAATTACTTTTGATTGATTTTTAATTTTACCAATTTTTTCAAACCTTCCCTCAACTGGTTTTAAATTTGGAATTATATTTAAAATTTTATCTAAACTAATACCGCTATATTTTGCTGCAATTATTGCCATCAAAACATTTTTTAATTGTATTTTTCCAATTAAATTTAAATTTATATCCCTTATTGAGCTATTTAATTTAATTCTGAGAAATTGACCCTCTCCTTTAAAATTATGAGATAAAAGCTCTAGATGATTTTTCTCATCATTAAGTGTATGCAATTTTAATTTCTTATTAATTGCAATTTTTTTTATGTTTTTAAACTCAGGTATTAATTGATCTGTAATTACATTTCCTCTTTTTAGGATTAGGTTTTCAAATAAATAAAGTTTTGCATTTAAATAATTTTTTAAATTTTTATGATAATCAAGATGATCCTGAGATAGATTAGTAAATATACCTGAATTAAACTTTAAACCATCTAATCTATTTTGCTTTAAACCATGGCTTGAGGCTTCCATAATTACATTTTCTATTTTTTGATTTTTTAACTTGCTTAATATTTTAGCCAATTTGATTGGATCTATTGTAGTATTAGATAAATTCAAATTAATACTTTTTGATTTAACACCTAATGTGCCAATTGAAGCACCTTTTTTATTATTTAATTTTAATATTTGATAATAAAAATCTGCAACTGATGATTTTCCGTTTGTACCAGTAACTGCAATTAAATTTTTTGGTTTTTTATTATAAATTTTAAAAGCAGTTTCAGCTAATAATTTTCTTACATTATTTGTATGAATATACAAAATTCCATTTTGGAATTGATTTGTTTTTCGTTCGGTTACAATAATTTTAGATCCTTTTTTAATTGCTTTAGGAATAAATTTATTACCATCAATACTATTTCCTTTGATTGCAAAAAAAATATTATTTTTTTTAATACTATTCGTGTTAAATGAAATTCCTGAAAAAGAAAAATTTCTATAATTTTTATTTATGTTATGAAAGTAGTTTCCTAGAAGCATAATTAATTAAACTCTATATATTTTGTGGCTAAAATAGGCCCAATTTTATCTATGACTTTTCCAGCTACCTCTACTGAGGTCCAGCCAGCAGTATTATAAAGTGTACCCTTCCACCCTCCTTTACGATGTCTATACTTATAATAATAATCTTTAGATTTTTTTGGAGTATCTAACATTACAACAAAAACAAATTGTGGATTTGACGTGGGAAAAATCGAAGCAAAAGTATTTATTTTTGCCTCAGAATATGCTCCTCCCTCAGGTTGATCAGCAGTTCCTGTTTTTCCACCAATTTCATAATTTTGAACATCTGCGAATTTAGCTGTCCCTTCCTCAGTATTTACAATTTTTCTTAATGCACTTACAACCTGTTCTGAAATACCCCTGTTTAATATTCTTTCATTTTTTTTATTAAAATTGTTTTCTTTATAAATTAATGTTGGCTTAATTTCATAACCACCATTTGATAAAATAGAATATCCTTTTGCTAATTGAAGAATTGTAGTTGCTATTCCATGTCCAAAAGAAGCTGTAGCCAATCTACATTTTCCAAAATCATAATTTTTTTGAGGAGCAACTTCTTCAATATCAAAATCAATATCACTTAACACGCCAACTTTTTCTAAAAATAATTTAAATTTTTCTGAGCCAACTTTTTGGGCAATTTTCACTGATCCTATATTTCCAGATCTAACTAAAATTTGCTCTGCAGTTAAATCTGATGGTATTTCATTGTCGTACTCACCTATTCTGTATTTGTCACATTTAATTGATTTGGGTAAATCTAAAAATTCAGTCTCTGGTTTAATTATCTTTTCATTTAAGGCACTAGCAAAAGTAAATGCTTTAAATACAGACCCAAATTCATATGTTCCTTTAGTTACCCTGTTAATATAATTTACATCAGTAATATTTTGTCTTTCATTTGGATTAAAATCTGGCAAAGAAACTAATGATAAAATATTACCATTATTAACATCCATTAAAATAGCTGCACTACCTTTGCTTTTAAAAATTTCCTGATATTTAATTAATTCTTTTCTTATTAAAAATTGAATATCCTTGTCTAAAGTAAGTTTAATTGGTTTTTTTGATTGTCTAAGTTCATCATCCAGTGATTTTTCCAATCCAGAAATACCTTTATTGTCATCATCTATCTGACCCAAAACATGACTAAAAAGATTTTTTTGTGGATACATTCTTAAAACTCTTTCCTCCGGCACTAAAGATTTGTCACCTAATTTCATTATTTTTTCATAATTTTCCTCTGAAATTTTCTTCTCTAAATAAAAAAATTTTTTAGTTTTTATTTTTTTTTCAATTTCATCAAAATTTTTATCGGGAAAAATAATATTTAAACTTAAAAGTAATTTTTTTTCATTTATTATATCTGAAGTTTTCAAACCAATATCAATCGATTTAACTGTCTTTGCTAAATAATTTCCATTGATATCTATAATATCTGCACGATAAAGTTTACTTTTATATGTGGGAATATTATTTACTCTTTCTGAATTATTTTTTCGAGAACCTAAATGGACTAGATGTATTATATAAATTAAATAGATAATAAAAAAAATAAAGAAAATAAAAGCTACACGATTAAATTCAATGTTTAATCCATTTTCTTTTTTCTTAAATGTAAAATTACTTTTATAATCTTCTATTGTTAATTTTGATTTATTATCAGCCATTACTCTTTAATAATTTTGAAATTTTTAATTTTCTTTATACCACCTGAAATTTTATAGATTTTTATGTCGTTTATATTTTTTTGAATTAACTCATCATCAAAATACTGAGATTGATATTCAAGTAATTTTTCTGCAGAGCTTAAATAATCATAGTCCAAAGAAACATTTTCAAATTCAGATTTTAAAACTCTTATATTTTCATTTACTGTAAATATTTCATCTTCAATCTGTTTTGTGGTATTCTTAATTATAGCAGTTGATAGAACTAATAAAAAAATCACGACTGCTAAAGCAAACTTTTTCACAGTTTGTCTCCATAATTTTCAATTTCAATATAATTTCTGAATTTTTTCTCTATATCTGTATCAAAATTATAAAAATCAGTTTTTTTTATTCCATATCTAAATTTAGCAGATCTAGATGGTGGATTTTCGCTTACCTCCTCAGCGGTCGGCGTTATAGGTTTTTTTTGGATTAAATTAAATAGAGTATCTGATTGTTTTACAAATGGACTATATCTTGAAATACTTTTATTTTCAGAAAGACTTTTAAAAAAATATTTTACAATTTTATCCTCTAAAGAATGGAATGTAACTACACCTAAAATCCCTCCTTTTTTTAAAACTTTAGCAGCATTGATTAGTCCAAAAATTAATTCACTTATTTCTTTATTTACAAATATTCTAAGAGCCTGAAAAACTTTGGTTGCATTATGAACTTTAAAATTTTTTCTTTTTTTTGATTTATCAATAATTTCAACCAAACCTTTAGTGGTTATTTTGTTTCTTGATCTTTCTTTTATAATATTATGTGCAATGTATTTTGCTTCTTTTTCATCACCAAAATATTTAAAAATTTTTTCTAATTCTTTTTCATCAAGCTTATTAATTGCATCTTCTGCTGAATAACTATTTAATCCAAGCTGCATATTTAATTCGCCTCCTGATTGGAATGATAATCCTTTTTGTGGGTCTTTAATTTGAGTATAAGAATAGCCTAGGTCAAAAATTATTCCTCTTATATTTTCATTTCTAAGTTTTAAATTATTTAATTGACTAAATTTAATATTTTTAAAAATAAATCTATCTTCGTAATTTTCTTTTAATTGATTAGCAATTTTTTTACTGTCTATATCTCTGTCTAGAGCTATTACATTTGTATTTTCAAAATTTAGAATTTGTTTGGTATAGCCACCTTGACCAAAAGTACAATCAATAAATGTGCCACCATGTTGAGGGGAAATAACACTAATAATTTCTTTTAGCAGTACCGGATAATGCTTTTGCACTTTTAGTACTGTGGTGGCGTCCATTTATTTCTTTGAAGACCATTAATTTTTTTGTCTTCTTAAGAATGCTGGTATCTCAAGATCATCCTCTTCTTCTTCTTCATTTGAGGATAATAAATCTTCAGGACTTGAATTTTCTACTTCAGAGCTGAACAAATCTGGTGCATCAGAATCAACTCCAAATTCTTTAAGATCATTAGAAACTTTTTCCTCAACATTGTTCTCTATAGGTTCTTCATGAGTTGTTTCTATAGCCTCCTGTGCAAAAGATTTTTCTATTTCATTAACCGAATTATCATCAACTATACTTTCACTTTCCATACTAGTGTTTTGAATAACTTTCTCATTCATCATTTGATTATGAGAATTTTCGGTTTGTTGCTCTTGCATAACCTCATTTTCAAGTTTTAAAGCATTAGCTCCATGTGTAATTGGGTTTGATGCTGTTGTATTTGAAAAATTGAATGCTTGAGATGATCCCAAGTTTGAAAAATCAGAGTAACCAGGATTACGATTTTGAATTCTGTGAACCATATTTACGACTGATTTTGACTCGGGCTGTTGACCATCTAAAGAAGTTGCAACGATTGAAACTCTTATTTTACCATTAAGCTCAGAGTCTGTAATTGCTCCAATTATTATCTCAGCGTCTGCTTCAACTTCTGATCTAATTTTATTAACTACTTCATCAACTTCAAAAAGTTTTAGATCTTTGCCACCAGTAATATTAACTAACAATCCCTTTGCACCCTTTAAAGTGTAATCATCTATCAAAGGATTGCTTATTGCCATTTCAGTTGCCTGCATAGCTCTGCTTTCACCTTCAGCCTCACCTGTTCCCATCATGGCCTTACCCATAGACGCCATTACAGTTTCAACATCAGCAAAATCTAAATTAATTATCCCAGGTCTTACCATTAAATCTGTTACACTTTGAACTCCATGCATTAAAACATTATTTGAAAGATTAAAAGATTCTTCAAAAGTTGTTTGCTCGTTTGCTATTTTGAACAAATTTTGATTTGGAATAACTATGATTGTATCAACATGTTTTCTTAACTCTTCTAAACCTTGTTGTGCTCTTCTCATTCTAGAAGGGCCTTCATATAAAAATGGAAGAGTCACAACGCCTACAGTCAATATATTTAATTCTTTTGCAGCTCTTGCGATAACATGAGCAGCACCTGTTCCCGTTCCACCGCCCATACCAGCTGCGATAAACACCATATTAGCACCCTGGAGTGTATTTATAATTTCATTTAAAGATTCATCAGCAGCAGCTTGTCCAATATCTATTTTTGCTCCAGCTCCTAAACCTTTTGTTAAGTTCAAACCAATTTGAATTCTAGTTTTTGCTTTACTAAGCTTCAAATCTTGAGCATCAGTATTTACTGCAATAAACTCTACACCCTGTAGATTGTTTTCTATCATTTCGTTAATTGCATTTCCTCCAGCACCACCGACTCCTAAAACAAGTAATCGCGGCTGAAGCTCTTTTATCTCTGGTGCTTTAAAGTTAATTGTCATCTTTTATCCCCTATTGTTTGTTATGTTGAAGCTCCCATTTAAGATTACCACGATTAATATTTGCTTTTTTTCTCGCTGTTATCTTAAATTTTTCAAATGCTGTTGGTTCCCATATTTGAAATGTTTGGCCTTGACCAACAAACAACATGCTATTTTTTATTTTTGCATGTTTTAATAGTTTTGATGAAAGTGAAATTCTGCCCTCACTATCAAATTGTAAATTTATACTTTCTGCTAATATTGACGTTGCAAAATAATCTCTTTTTTCCTCAAAGGGATTTAAAGAGTCAATTGCTGAAGAAATTTTTTCAATTCTATCTTGGGAACATGCTTCTATAGATGAGTTATTAAACGATGGATAACAAATAACGCCATTGTAACCTAAGTTGGATAAATGTGACCTAAAACTAGCAGGCACAGATACTCTCCCTTTTTTGTCTAATTTGTTTTCGTATGTTGATAAAAACATAAAACATAAATTCCTTTATTCCCACATAAATGGGAATTTATGGGATATTATGGGTTTTACAACTAGACGTCAATACCTAATTATTTTAGTACTGTTATTGTTTTAATAATAAAGAAAATAGACATTGGTACTTATAAAATGAGAACAAACTATGAAACTTATAGAGATATTTTTATTTGAAGTGCCAGATAAACTATAAGCCGGGTTCTGTCATTAAAACCTATCATTTGTCTAGGCTTAAGATCACTCTTAAGCTCAAGCAACTAACCCTGATGACTAGCCAAGGACGGCTTTTAGTTTTTCAACAATGTCATCTCTACTTAGTCTTGCTCCCAGTGGGGTTTTCCAGCGTTCATTGTTACCAATAGAACCGGTGTGCTCTTACCACACCTTTTCACCCTTGCCATGTTATGGCGGTTTATTTTCTGTGGCACTGTCCCTAGGGTTTCCCCCGCCAGGTATTACCTGGCACTGTGTCCTTGTAGAGCCCGGACTTTCCTCTTTAAAATAATTTAAAGCGATAAGTCATTTATCTGGCAGTGTTCAATTTATTACTAAAGTTAAAATTTTCAAGAAAAATTATCTAAATTTTGTAACAAGATTTTTGCTTATTATTAGGCATTCTTTATCAATTATACCATTAATCAGCTCTTGTCTAAATCTTCTTTGAAATGAATTTGTAAGTATTTTAAAATTTTTAACATTTCTTTTCAATTTTTTTCCATAGCCAATTTTATACAAATTTTGAATAAACATATTTTTATCTAACTCACCTAATTTTCGATTCCTTTCCTTCAAAAGTTTTTTTTTATTTAAATCATGCCAAATACCAATGTTTCTTTTTGATAAATACTCCCAAGGAAATTTTTCTCCAGGATCTATTTTTCTATCTGGAGAAACATCTGAATGACCCAAGATGAATTTAGACTTTATTTTATATTTTTTGATTAAAAATTTAGTTAATCTTAATATCGACCTAACTTGTTTTTTATTAAATTTTTTATATTTGATTCCATGTCCTGGATTACTTATTTCAATACCTATAGAATTTTTATTTATTGATCTATATTTTTGCCAAGATGAGACTCCTGAATGCCAAGCAACATATAAATCTGGAACTAAAGTTAATATTTTACCATTATTTTTAATAAAGTAATGACTGCTTACTTTTGATTTTGCGCTTGTTAATCTTTTTAATGCGTCAATTTCTTTTTTCATACCTGTATAATGAAAAATTATAAATTTGATTTCTTTTATTTTTCTTTTTTTAGGGTCAAAATTTATTGAGTAATTTAAAGTTGTATTCTTAATCATTTAAGGGATAAATTTTGGCTTTTTATAAACACTTTATAGACAACTTTTAAAATTAAATGTTAATTTACAAACCATAAGTATATAATATATAATTTAGTATGTTGAAAAAACTTATAATAATAATATTTTCGTTCTTTTTATTGACTTTTAATGTTAATGCTGGTGATGATGGTGAATTAGCGTTAAATAATAAAGAAGAGCAAAAAGAGATAAAAGACTGTTTTGAAAGATTAAATCGAGCAACTTTTGCTTTTAATCAAGGTTTAGATAAAGCAGTTATAAAACCAATAGCGAAGAATTATAAAAAATTACCTGATCCAATACAAAGAGGAACTAGTAATGTGGTTAAGAATTTATCTAATCTTATAACTATACCAAATAATATTTTACAAGGAGATGTTAAATTAGCAATTATCAATACTGCCAGACTAGCTGTAAATACTACTGTTGGATTACTAGGAACAATAGATGTTGCTAACAAAATGGGATTTCCAAAATATGAAAAAGAAGATTATGGACAAACTTTAGGTGCATGGGGTGTTGGGCCAGGATGTTATTTGGTTCTTCCAGTTTTAGGACCTTCAACAGTTAGAGATACAGCAGGATCTTTTGCAAATGTGATTGGTGGTGACCCTTGGTACAATGCGTCAACACATGGAAATAATGAATTTTTAAGTGAAAGACTTTATTTAACATCAAAAGCTTTAAACGGTATTGATTTTAGAGCAAATAACATAGACTCTTTCGATAATCTTGAGAAAAATTCATTAGATTTTTATGCTTCTGTTAAAAGTCTATATGTTCAAGATAGAGAAAATAAAATTAATAACAATCAAAGAGGAAGCATAGAAGTTTTGTACAAAGATGAAGAGGACTGGGAAGAAATAGATAGTAAATAAGCTAAGAAATCATTAATGAAAATAAAAAAAATTATTTTAATTTTATTATTATTAAACTTAAATTTTGGAAATGTTTATTCTATTCAACCAGATGTTTTTGTTCAATCCACAGTAAATAGAGCATCAGAGGTACTTTCTAAAAATATTTCAAAAGAAGAAAAAATAATTCAATTAAAAATAATAGCGAAAGACACCGTAGATATTAAAGGAGTAGGATATTACTCAATTGGTTCAGCTAGAAAAAATTTAGATGAAAATCAGAAAAAAAAATATTTAAGTTTATTTGAGAAATATTTTTTAAAAAGTTTTTCTAGTAGGTTATCAGAATATACTAACCCTAAGATTGAAGTTCAAGGAAAAGAGGTCATAAACAAAAATTATACAATTGTAAATAGTTTGCTGATTGCTACATCTGAAAGACCTGAGGTTAAAATTGATTGGAGGGTTTACACAAAAAATCCTGAAAATCCTTTAATTCGAGACTTAATTATTGAGGGTCTGAGCTTAGCAAGAACTCAAAAAGAAGAATTTGCCTCAATATTAAACTCCAACAATGGGGATATAAAAGTTTTATTCGAAACTTTAAAAAAATTTGCTGAAAATTAGTTTTTTTTGCACAATAAGTAACAATTTCTGATTAAAATTGAGTGTACTGCTAGAACGAATTATCTTTAAAAAATATACCAAAAATAATTTAGAATTAAACAAAAACGAGTATTGAGTGATTACCTATGTGCGTACCTGGAAGGTTGTATTATTTGCTCAACGTAAATAAATGTTGATTTTACTGGTGGGCCCGCCAGGACTCGAACCTGGGACCAATACATTATGAGTGTACTGCTCTAACCAACTGAGCTACAGGCCCAAAAATAAGATTAATTATATCATTTTTTTTTAATTATCAATTAAAGATATATCAAAATTGGTGGGCCGTGTTGGTTACGCTCCAACTACCCCTGCAATGTCAATGCAGTACTCTACTATTGAGCTAACGGCCCAAAATTAACTTTCTAAAAAACTTTTTAATTGTTTCGATCTACTAGGATGCTTTAGTTTTCTAAGAGCTTTAGCCTCAATTTGTCTTATTCTTTCTCTTGTTACAGAAAACTGTAAACCAACTTCCTCAAGAGTATGATCAGTATTCATACCTACTCCAAATCTCATTCTTAAAACTCTCTCTTCTCTTGGTGTCAGTGTAGATAATATCTTTGTAGTTGCTTCACCAAGATTTGACTTAATTGCTTGTTCTAACGGAGCCAATGCCTTAGTATCCTCAATAAAATCTCCTAAGCTACTGTCCTCTTCATCTCCAACTGGTTTCTCTAATGAAACAGGTTCTTTTGAAATCTTTAATACTTTTCTAACTTTATCCAAAGGCATTCTTAATTTTTGAGCTAATTCCTCTGGTGTAGCTTCTCTTCCAAATTCACTCAGTATTAACCTTTGTGTTCTTACAATTTTGTTGATTGTTTCTATCATGTGAACAGGTATACGAATAGTTCTAGCTTGATCTGCTATAGATCTTGTAATTGCCTGTCTAATCCACCACGTTGCATAAGTAGAAAATTTATAGCCTCTTCTATATTCAAATTTGTCGACTGCTTTCATCAATCCAATGTTTCCCTCTTGAATTAAATCTAAAAACTGAAGACCTCTATTAGTGTATTTTTTGGCAATCGAAATAACTAATCTTAAATTTGCCTCGACCATTTCTTTTTTTGCTATCCTAGATTCCTTTTCACCTTTTTGAACCCTGCTAACAAGCTTCTTAAAATCTGTAACAGATATTCCAAGCTTATAACTTATCTCGATTAATCTTTCTCTTATATTTTTAAACTCATTTTTATTTTTTTGGAAAAATTGCTTCCATGTAGTATTTGTATCCAAAAATTTTTTCAGATTTGGATTAATTTCATTGCCTATATAAAATTTTATAAATTCATTTCTTGATATGTTGTGGTCCATAGCAAGTCTTAATAAATTACCCTCTAAGGATATAATTTTTTTATTTTCTACATAATGTTTTTGAACAAGTTCCTCCAACACAGATGGTGATAACTGAAGGGATTTTATATTTTCAAGAATATCTTGTACAATTTTTTCATAAGCTTTCTCCTTTACGGGTGAAAAATTATTTGAGTTTAAAACAGTTTCTAGTTTTTCATTTTGATACTTAATAAGTTTAATATAATCTTTTGTAAGTTTACTAACCGTTTTTAAAACTTTTGGTTTAATCTCTGTTTCCATTGCAGCCAATGTAGGATTAAAATCATCATCTTCATCTGATGAACCATCATCTTTATCAGTTTCGCCCGCATTTTTTTGCTTAGCGCTTGGTCCTGTTGACTCATCTTCCATGTAATTTGTATCAATGTCAATAATCTCTCTTACAAGTATTTCATCCTTCTGAAGTTGTTCATTCCATTCAAAAAATTGCTGTGCAGTAATTGGACTTTGAGAAAGTGCAATTAACATTACATCTTTTCCTGCTTCTATTCTTTTTGCAATTGCTATTTCGCCTTCTCTAGATAAAAGTTCAACTCCTCCCATCTCTCTTAAATACATTCTAATAGGATCGTCACTTTTTTCGATTATTTTTCCTTCCTCTTTATTGGAATTTTCTTTTTTCCTTAAAACTTTAAAATCTGACTTTTTTTCTACTAAAGAAATATTTTCATCTAAAATATGAATAAATGCTTGTGCCAAGTTATTATCTGATAGATTTCTTTTACCTAAAGATTTGCTTAACTCTTCATAAGTAATAAAACCCCTATGAGTTCCACGACCCATTAGTCTAGCAAACGATTTTGTAATAATTCTTTCCACAGTAATTTGAGTTAGAAAGTCTTATATAATGTCAATTATATAAAAATCCATTACTAATTTGGTCAGTTTAATTGAGATTCTGCTTTTTTTTCAGCTCTTTTAACTCATTAAATGTACTCTCACTCATATCAACTGAAAACTTCGATTCTAGTTCTTGAATTCTAAACTCAAGATCATAATTTATTAAATCTCTTGAGATATCCTCCAACAACTCAATAATTTTTTCATCATTATCAGACTGATTTTTAAGGATATGTTTGATTGGAGCAAACTTGTTTATTTTTTCAGTTAATTGAAAATCCAAGTTAAGATCTTGAATTGCAATTTGCGAGCCAGATTTTAATTTTTCAATTATCATTTCAAATATTTTTTTATTTAACTCGGTAAATAATTTAATATTTTCAATTAAATGAATATTTGTTTGCAACAAATCCAAGTTATTTATCACCAAATATAATAGCGAAAACTCTTTCAATTCAACTCCAGTCAAAGACTGACTTTCTTTAAAATATTTTTTTGTACTTTCTAAAGATTTCGTTTTTTTTAAATAAAATTTTTTATTATTTTGGTTGGAATGTGGGGTTAAATCAGCAATTTTTTCTAAAAAATATTCTAAGACATATTTTTTTATAAAATCATCTTTAATTGTATTTGCAATATTTCTAAGTTTTTTCTCAAAAATAGCCATAGATGAAGGGTTGTTACTAGTTTGTTTTTTATAATGACTAAAAATAAATTGATGAATAGATAATTTACTCTGTTTTGTAAAATTTAGAAAATTAGCTTTACCATTATTGTTTACATAGCTATCTGGATCTTCCTTATCTGGCAAAAATAAAAAAGAAATTTGTTTTTCTGGTTTTAGTTCTTTAATTGAATTTTCTGCTGCTCTTACAGCAGCTTTATATCCACTTTCATCACCATCGAAACATATTATAATATCGTCAAAAAATTGATTCAAAGTTAAAATTTGTTTATCAGTTAAAGATGTACCAAGATTTGCTACCACATTATCAATTCCATTTTTACTTAAACCCACAACATCCATGTATCCTTCAACAAGATAAATATGATCTATTTTATTGGAAAGTTTTCTAGCTAAATCTAAGTTATATAAATTTGAACCTTTTTTAAAAAAATTTGTTTCCGGTGAATTTATATATTTTGCTAAATAGTCTAAATTTTCAATAATTCTACCTCCTAGAGCAATAGGCTGACCTGAAATATTATTTATTGGAAATATTAATCGGCCTCTAAATCTTTCTACATAAATTTTTTTTTTTTCATCAAAATAAAATAGTCCTGTTTCTAATAAAGTTTGCTCTGCATAATCTTTTTTTAATTTTTCAAAAAAATTTGAGTTTTTTTCTATGTATCCTATTTTAAATTTTTTTACTTCATCTTTGCCTAGAGATCTATTTTTTAAATAATCTCTAGCAATTGAATAGTTTTCGTTTTTTAAAAGTTCATTATGATAAAAATTAACATAATTACTAAAAATAGATTTATACTCATTCCATTTTTTTTCTCTTTCTTCATCTTGCTTTGAAAACATATACGGCTGCATACCTGCCAATTGAGCTAGGTATCTAACTGCCTCTCCAAACTTTAAGTTTTGAGTTTTCATTACAAAATCAAAAATATTGCCGTGTTCTGAAGTTGCAAAACAGTGATAAAATTCTTTTTCATCATTCACGGTAAATGAAGGTGTTTTTTCATTTTTAAAAGGCGACAAACCTACAAATTCTTTACCTCTTTTTTTTAAGGAAACAGTTTTTGATACTACCGTTGAAACTTTCAACCTGTTTTTAATTTCATCAAGATACTCTTTTGGGTATTTCATTATTTATTCAACAATTCTTTGATCATTGATCCTGCTTTAGAAAAATCGATTTCGTCTGCATAAGTTTTTTTGAGCTCACCCATAACTTTTCCCATATCTTTAAATGAATTTGCTCCTATTTTCGAAATAACATCTGCACAAATTTTCTTAGTTTCCTCTTCACTAAGTTGCTTTGGTAAAAAACTTGTTAAAATATCATATTCATTTTGCTCAACCTCTAAAAGATCTATTCTATTATTTTTTTTATAAATATCGATTGATTCGGCTCGCTGTTTAACCATTTTTTTCAAAAGTTTCTTAATATCCTCATCATCGGTCTCCTTTTTGTTAGGGCCTGACCTGTTAACTATATCTAAATCCTTAATAGAAGATAATATTAACCTATAGGTTGATATTTTATTTTTATCTTTGGATTTTAAAGCATTTTTATATTCGTTTTCGATAGTCTGTTTTAATGACATAATTTTTTTAATCTACTTTAAAGAAAAAATTCTTCAAAAGAAAAATTGTTTTTTTACAATTTTATATTACATCTCTGTTGCGATAATAAAGCAATTATTGTATTAACCTTTAACTCATGAGTTGTAATTGAAGAAAAAAGCAAAAAAAACTAACTCAAAAATAAAATCACAAATTAATACAGGCGTTTTAGTTCTTGAAAATAAAAAGGTATTTAAAGGAATTGGAATTGGATACCAAGGTGAAGCTACAGGCGAAGTTTGCTTTAATACATCTTTAACAGGGTATCAGGAAATCATTTCTGATCCATCATATGCGGGCCAAATAATAAACTTTACCTTTCCTCACATCGGAAATGTTGGAACTAATAAAGAAGATCATGAGTCTGATAAAATATGGGCAAGAGGAGTGATAATTAACTCTGAAATAACTTCACCCTCAAATTACAGATCGTTCCTACATTTAGATGCTTGGCTTAAAAAAAATAAAATTGTTGGAATTACTGGTTTAGACACCAGAGGCCTTACAAACTTTATAAGAGATAAAGGGGCACCTAAGGGAACAATATCTTATTCAAAAAATGGAAAATTTAATATTAGTAAAATAACTAATAACACAATTAAATGGAGCGGATTAAAAAATTTAGATCTTGCACAAGTAGTTTCAACTAAGAAAAATTATACTTGGAGAGGTCTTCAAACCTGGAAAAAAGAGACAGGATTTATAAAGAATAATAAAAATTTATTTCATGTAGTTGCGGTTGATTATGGAATAAAAAAAAATATCTTAAGATATTTCTCCGACTTCAACTGTAAGGTTACTGTTGTTTCTTGCAAAACAAATGCACAAAAAATACTAAGTTTGAAACCAAATGGAATTTTTTTATCTAATGGACCAGGAGACCCAGCTGCAACTGGAAAATATTCAATCGCAATAATTAATGAGCTTATAAAAAATAATTTACCTATATTTGGTATTTGTTTAGGTCATCAGATTTTGGCATTAGCTTTAGGCGGCAAAACAAAAAAAATGAAGTTGGGACATAGAGGTGCAAACCATCCTGTTAAAAATTTGGTTCATGACAAAGTTGAAATTACAAGTCAAAATCATGGGTTTGTAGTAGTTGAAGAAACTTTACCAAAAAAAATTAAAGTAACTCATAAATCTCTTTTTGATAATACTATTGAAGGAATAAAGCTTAAAGATAAACCAATATTTTCAGTTCAATATCATCCAGAATCTAATCCTGGACCCCAAGATAGTGTTTATTTGTTTCAAGAATTTATTAACAACATGAAAAAAAATGCCAAAAAGAAAAGATATTAAAAAAATTTTAGTCGTGGGCGCTGGTCCAATAATTATAGGACAAGCATGTGAATTTGATTATTCAGGTACACAAGCTTGTAAAGCTTTGAAAGATGAAGGTTATAAAGTAGTTTTAATAAACTCAAATCCTGCAACCATTATGACAGATCCAGATGTTGCAGATAAAACTTACATAGAGCCAATTACAATAAGTGTACTAGAAAAAATCCTTAAAAAGGAAAAACCAGATGCAATTCTACCTACTATGGGTGGTCAAACTGCTCTTAATCTTGCAATGGAAGCTGAGAAAAAAGGAGTGTTAAAAAAATACAAAATAGAATTGATTGGAGCGAATTCAAAGGCAATTTCTAACGCTGAAGACAGAAAAAAGTTCAGAAAAAATATGATTGATATTGGTTTAGACTTACCAAAATCTGAAATCGTCAATAATAATAACCAAGCATCAAAAGTATTAAAAAAAATTGGTTTACCTGCAATTATAAGACCTGCATTTACACTTGGTGGACTCGGTGGAGGAATAGCTAAAACTAAAAAAGATTATTTTAAGATTGTTAAAAATGGATTGCATGAGTCTCCTGTAAGCCAAGTTCTTGTTGAGGAATGTTTGGAAGGTTGGAAAGAATTTGAAATGGAGGTGGTAAGAGATAAGAAAGATAATTGTATAATAATTTGCTCCATTGAAAATATAGATCCGATGGGAATTCATACTGGAGACTCAGTCACAATTGCCCCTGCTCTTACTCTTACTGATAAAGAGTACCAGGTAATGAGAAATGCATCTATTGCTTGTTTAAGAAAAATTGGAGTTGAAACTGGAGGATCAAATGTTCAGTTTGCAATCAATCCTAAAAATGGTCGAATGGTTATCATTGAAATGAATCCACGTGTATCAAGATCATCAGCACTTGCATCAAAAGCAACTGGATTTCCAATTGCAAAAGTGGCTGCAAAATTAGCAGTTGGTTATACTCTGGATGAATTAAAAAATGAAATAACTAAAGTTACACCTGCATCTTTTGAGCCAAGTATAGATTATATTGTAACAAAAATTCCAAGATTTACTTTTGAAAAATTCTCAACCTCTCCTGCAACTTTAGGAACATCTATGAAATCAGTGGGTGAGGCAATGGCTATTGGAAGAAACTTTAAGGAGTCTCTGCAAAAGGCGCTAGTATCTCTTGAAACTGGTTTTTCAGGTTTAGACAGAATTTTTAATTTAAATAAAAAACAAATTGAAAAGAAGCTTAAAGAAACTATTCCAAATAAGATATTACTAGTCGCTGAGGCAATTAGAAAAAAAATAGACTTAAAGAAAATATATAATTTATCCAAAATTGACCCTTGGTTTTTAGATCAAATTAAAGAAATAGTTGATTGTGAAAAACAGATTAAAAGCAACGGTCTTCCTAGAGATTTTGTAGAATTTAATAGAATAAAATCAATAGGGTTTTCAGATAAAAAACTTTCAGAGTTAACTAAAACTTCTGAAGACGTTGTTAGAAGAAAAAGATCAGCACTTAAAATACTTCCAGTTTACAAAAAAGTAGATACTTGTGCGGCTGAATTCAAATCTTTTACTCCATATATGTACTCAACTTATCAAAGAAATTTTTCAATTAACTCTGAATGTGAAGCTGATCCATCTATTAAGAAAAAAATAATTATTCTTGGAGGAGGACCAAATAGAATTGGCCAAGGAATAGAGTTTGATTATTGCTGTTGTCAGGCTAGTTTTTCATTAAAAGACGCTGGTTTTGAAACAATAATGGTAAATTGTAACCCTGAAACGGTATCAACAGACTATGATACAAGTGATCGATTATACTTTGAACCTTTAAAAGAAGAATACGTTTTTAATATAATTAAAAAAGAACAAGAAAAAGGAAATCTAATAGGTGTGATAGCTCAGTTTGGTGGTCAGACGCCAATTAAACTTGCTAAATTCTTACATGACAACAAGCTTCCAATTTTAGGAACAAAATATACATCGATCGATTTAGCAGAAGATAGAGACCGATTTAGAAATTTATTAAATAAATTAAAATTAAAACAAGCAGAAAGTGGAATTGCAAAGACGTTTAATCAGGCAATAAAAATTGCGGATAAAATAGGGTTACCATTAATGGTGAGGCCCTCTTATGTTTTGGGTGGAAGAGCAATGGAAATTGTTCATGAAAAAAATCAGCTTAAAAAATTTGTTGAAGAAGCATTTAAAGCTGCAGAGGAAAATCCGATTTTGATTGATAAATTTATCGATCATGCAATGGAAGTAGATGTGGATGCCATATCAGATGGAAAACAAGTTCACGTTGCAGGAATTATGCAACATATAGAAGAAGCTGGAATTCATTCAGGAGACTCAGCGTGTAGCCTACCCCCTGTATCAATTAAACCATACCTTCTTAAAGAAATAGAAAATCAAACTAAAAAACTTGCTATAGCTTTAAAGGTCAAAGGTTTTATGAATATACAGTTTGCAATTAAAAAAGATAAAATTTATGTGATCGAAGTTAATCCAAGAGCAAGTCGAACAGTTCCTTTTGTATCTAAAGCTAAAGGTCTTCCTTTAGCTAAAATTGCATCGAGAGTAATGGCCGGTGAAAAGTTATCTAGGTTTAATCTAAAAGATAAATCAAAAGGTATGTACGCTGTTAAAGAGGCTGTATTCCCGTTTAATAAATTTCCAAACAGTGATTTATTATTAGGACCTGAAATGAAATCAACAGGCGAGGTTATGGGATTTGATAAAAACTTTGGAATGGCATTTGCTAAAAGTCAGATCGCAGCAGCTAACTCATTACCAAAACAAGGATTAGCTTTTATATCTTTAAAAGACTCACACAAAGATGAAGGAATAGATTTAGCAAAAGAGCTTCTTAATCTTAGATTTAAACTATGCGCAACTAGAGGAACTGCTGAATATATTAGAAAACATGGAATGAAATGTAAAATTATAAATAAAGTAAGCACTGGATCTCCTCATATAGTAGATGTCTTGGACTCAAAAAAAATTGCACTCGTCATTAATACGGGTGGTGGAAACAGAGAGCATAGAGTAAGTGATGCTATCGCAATTAGAAGAGCGGCACTTAAAAATAAAGTTCCTTATTGTACTAATATGTCTACAGCTCAAGCTTGCTTGGAAGCAATTAGATCTCTAAAAACAAAAAAATTAGAAGTAACTTCGCTTCAGGATGTTTAAGAGTTTACCTTCCAATCAGTTTCAAAAGTAACGTAATTTACCTGAATACAACGTCTTTCTTTAACAATTTTCTTCTTTTCCATACCATGCCAAGTATTTGGGCCACTAGTAAACATATAACCATAGTTATTTTTATAAGGAACCGTTTTAACTTTTTCTAACTTTTCATTATAAAAATCCGTACCAAGATCCTCAGATTCATTGGCATTGTTAACAAATATTAATCCTGACATTAGTTTTTCTTTTATATCACAATGAGGCTTCAACCAAAAACCCTCTCTATCACAAATAACTTCAACTCTAACAAATGAATTAGATAAATCTTTATAAATCATTTTTGAGATAGTTTGATAGACCTCTTTAGATCTTAATTCGTTAATAAATTTAACCAGGTTTGGAAATTGTTTTTCATTTTCTTTTGTCACAAAACATCTGAATTTTATTGCTTCGCCGCCAGATGCTATCCCTTCTCTAAATTCAGCTGTGCCACCATCAATTGCTCTAGTACCATCATAGCTAAGATTATGCTTGCTTACATCTGGAATATCGGCCTTAATTATTTCTTCTATTGCTCCATCTGTAAGCGCATTATGATACTCCCAATGGATAAATGGAGTTTCGTATTTTTTTGATTGATTTTGAATTGAATTTAAAAATGACATTACAAATTTATTTTTTGTTTAATAATACTTGCTACTCTATTAGTTTCATCAAGTTTTTGATAGTTCCAATTTTCTATTTCTTCACCTAAATTTCGAATGATATTTAATTCTCTGAATAATTTTCGAAATCTTTGAAATCTTCTGTCGTTCCTTTTAGGTAAAATACTAGCTATATAAATTGGTTTGCCAGTTAAAGCTGCTTCTGAAATCATTGAACTTGAATCGCATGTAACAACAATATTTTCAGCTATTGCAAGAGCTGATAAATATGCTTTTTTATCAACATCCATTATGACAGTGTGACCATCTCCAAAAAATTCTTTAGCATAATGAATAGTGTTAGTTGGTGTTCTCATAGAGGGAATCACAACTAATTGAAAGTCATACTTTTTTAATAATTTATATAGACTGGTAAAAATATGCTTCATATTCTTAGTTGAATAATCGTAATATTTATTTGGACCACCCATAATTAAAGTCCAAATTTTCCTTTCGTCATTTTTAATAAATGATTTTAGGTAATCTTTATTTTCACTAATTTCGTTCTCAGTGAGGTAATGAATGGCACCCTTAGTACTAATAACATTTTGACCATTTAATGAGTCGTGCTCTGGAACTACAACAAAATCAAAATGATTTAAATCTACTTTTGGATCTTGAATATGTATATTAAATATTTTTTTATTAGCAGTATTTTTTAAATGAATTGATGGAATTACACTTTTACGACCGCAGGAAATTATTACATCAAACTCTTTATGATTTATTTTGTTATAAACATTTTGAGAAATAGGTGTTAGCTTTGGAGGTATAACTTTCCAAAAACTATTTGGTTCAACTGTGTGGTGTGTGAAATCTAGATCTAAAGCTTTAGCTAAACCTTCTGCTTGGCTTATCATGCCGTGCATTCCCTGGGTTAATAAAATACCTTTTAATTTAGACATTAATCACTATATAGCTTCCATATGAGTCAAAATCCAACTAAACACACAAAAGTGTTAATAATTGGATCAGGTCCAGCTGGATACACTGCAGCAGTTTATGCTGCTCGTGCAATGTTAAATCCTATTTTAGTTTATGGATCTGAGCCAGGAGGACAATTAACAACGACAACTGATGTTGAAAATTATCCAGGATTTTCTGAAGTTATTCAGGGGCCATGGTTAATGGATCAAATGAAAGAACAAGCAAAAGCAGTTGGAACTGAAATGATTGAAGACCATATTGGATCAGTAAATTTAAAAAGTTCACCATTTGAAGCAATTGGAGATAGTGGTCAGAAATACACTGCTGATAGTATTATTATATCTACTGGGGCACAAGCTAGATGGTTAAATATAAAATCAGAACAAGAATTTAGAGGTTTTGGAGTTTCAGCATGTGCTACATGCGATGGTTTCTTTTTTAAAGATAAAGAAGTTGCTGTAGTCGGTGGAGGAAATGCTGCTGTAGAGGAAGCAATGTTTCTTACAAAGTTTGCTTCAAAAGTAAAATTAATTCATAGAAGAGATAGTCTAAGAGCTGAAAAGATGCTTCAAAAAAAATTAATGGAAAATAAAAAAATAGAAATTATCTGGGATTCAGTGGTTGAGGATGTAATTGGAGATAAGGATCCTAAAAATGTTAAAGGTTTAAAAATTAAAAATGTAAAAACAAATAATGTAGAAGAATTAAAACTAGATGGTGTTTTCATTGCAATTGGTCATGATCCTGCAACCAAACTTTTTAAAGATCAGTTAGAAATGGACACTGAAGGTTATTTAGTTACTAAACCAGATTCTACAGAGACAAATGTTCCTGGTGTTTATGCTGCTGGAGATGTAAAAGACAAAACATTTAGGCAAGCTGTAACCGCTGCAGGTATGGGGTGTATGGCTGCACTTGAGGCAGAAAAATTTTTATCTCATTAAAAAATGAAATTAAATTGGATTATTTTTGTAACTGGATGGATGTCATTCAGAGCAGTTGGATCAGGTTTGTTTTTGTTTTGGATTTTTACCGAAAATGAACGTTCAGCACCATCCGAATGGATGATTCCTTTTGTGGGTGACTTTTTTATTGGGATAACTGCTTTATTTTTAGTTTACTACATTATAAAAAAACCAAGCACTATACTATGGGGTCTTTTGCTGTCTTGGAATGTGATTGGTTTGTTAGATTTAATTGGGGCAATAAATGTAAGTTTTGCTGCTCCTTATGGACCTATACCAGAAATAGGATTTAATGAATTGGTTGTAAGATTTATTTTAAGTTTGAATACATTATTTCAGATTTCTTGTATTTACTTATTGTTTCAAAAAGACATAAAAGAATATTTTAAATTTTAAAAATTAATTATTACTAATTTCCACTATTTCATTAGACTCGAATACTTGTTGTCTAAATTCACCATTAGAAATTTTGATCATTGCTTTTGCAACTTTTTCAGATTGAATTGGTTTCATTTTTTTTAATGGACCTAAAAATAAAGGTGATAATAATTTAAATACAAAAATACCTAATTTCTCTCCTAATCTTTTTTCTTTTCTATCTCCAATTAAAAAAGAAGGTCTCATTATTCCAAGTTTATTAAAACTCAATCTTTTTAACTCTTCCTCTACTAATCCTTTAAATTTTAAATAATCTCCTGAACTATTAGGATCTGCATAGCCTGAAGAGACAAAAACGAATGAATTTACTGAGTTAGATTTTGTTATTTGTGCGATTTGTTTTGGTAAATCAAGTTCAACTCTTCTATATTCATCTTTATCAGGTGAATTTTGCTTTGTAGTACCAATGCAAAAATAACAGTGGTCACCTGTCATCTCTTCTTTATGATTTTCTATATTATTAAAATCAGTTTTAACAATCTCAACTTTAAGGTCAGTAATAATAATTTCTGAACGTACAAAAAGTTTAATTTTATTATAGTTTTCATTTTTTATTAATTGATCAAGAAGATGGCCACCAACTAAACCTGTTGAACCAAAGACTAAGGCTGTTTTCATTAACTTAAGGATTTACAAAAACTAGATATTTTATCCATTGCTTTCTTAAGATTATCCATTGATGTTGCATAAGAAATTCTGAAAAAACCTTCTAAACCAAATGCAGAACCCTGAACTACAGCAATTCCACTATTCTCTAATAATGATTGAACAAAATCAGTATCAGATTTAATTTCATTTCCATTTGAATCTTTTTTACCCATTAAACCTTTGCAACTTGGAAAAACATAGAACGCTCCATCTGGATTCAGACATTCAATTCCATCCATCGCATTTAAAGCATTAACAACAAAATCTCTTCTCTCCTGAAAAGAATTAGCTCTTCCCTTAATAAAGTCTTGTGTTCCACTAAGTGCCTCAACTGCAGCGGCTTGGCTAATAGAAGAAGGATTAGTTGTTGATTGTGATTGAATTTTAGCAATAGCTTTAACGATATCTTTTGGACCAGCTGCATACCCTATTCTCCAGCCTGTCATTGAATAAGCTTTGCTTACACCATTCATTGTAAGCACTCTATCTTTTAAACTTTCAATTTGAGCAATTGTAAAAAATTTAAAACCCTCGTAAGTCACATGCTCATAAATATCATCGCTTAAAATATACACATGATCATGTTTTTCCAAAATATCTGCAATTGCTTTTATATCTTGCTCTGAATAACATGCTCCGGTTGGATTTGAAGGTGAATTAAGAATAATCCATTTTGTTTTTGGCGTTATATATTTCTCAAGATCATTTGGATTTATTTTAAAACCTTGTTTCTCATTGCATTCCATTATTACTGGTTTTCCTCCCGCTAATAAAACCATATCAGGATAAGAGACCCAATAGGGAGCAGGTACTATTACTTCATCACCATCGTTTAATGTAGCCATCATTGCATTATAAATTACATGCTTTCCGCCAGCACCAACTGTAATTTGATCAGTTGTATAATCTAAATTATTTTCTTTTTTAAATTTTTGCACAATTGCTTTTTTTAATGCTGGAGTGCCATCAACAGCAGTGTATTTAGTATCTCCATCATTAATAGCTTTTATAGCTGCTTGCTTAATATTATCTGGAGTATCAAAATCTGGTTCTCCTGCACCAAGTCCAATAACATCTTTTCCAGCAGCTTTTAATTCTCTTGCTTTTTGAGTAACAGCAATAGTAGGTGATGGTTTAATCTTCTTTAAACTGTCCGATATTATGCTCATTGAAATATAAATAAATTCTACTACGTTGTTTAATATATGGAAAATACTTATCAAGATTTAATTACAGATATTCAGAGTAAAAATCCTAAAATTGGTGGAAAACTAGAGGGTGGAAAAAAATTCAAAATTAAATCTGATTTTAAACCTGCAGGAGATCAGCCTGAGGCAATAAAAAAATTAGTTAATGGTGCTAACAAAGATCAATTTAATCAAGTTTTACTTGGTGTGACAGGATCTGGAAAAACTTTTACTATGGCTAAAGTTATTGAAGCTACCAATAGACCTGCCTTGATTTTAGCTCCAAATAAAACTCTTGCTGCTCAACTTTATGGGGAAATGAAAACCTTTTTTCCTGACAATGCTGTTGAATATTTCGTTTCATACTATGACTATTACACTCCTGAAGCTTATGTACCAAGATCGGACACGTATATTGAGAAAGAGGCCTCTATTAATGAACAAATTGATAGGATGAGACACTCTGCAACAAGATCTCTATTAGAAAGAGATGATGTATTAATTGTTGCAAGTGTTTCTTGTATTTATGGTCTTGGATCTGTTGAAGCATATAGCAAAATGACTTTAACACTCCAAAAAAATTATGATTATAATAGAGAAGAAATAATTAAGTCTTTAGTCGCTCTCCAATACAAACGTAATGATCAAAATTTTTATAGAGGCACATTTAGAGCAAGAGGAGAATACTTAGAAATTTTTCCATCACACTTAGAGGATAGAGCGTGGAGATTGTGTTTGTTTGGAGATAAACTTGAACAGATAGAAGAATTTGATCCTTTAACAGGTGATAAAGTAAGAGAATTAAGTTTGGTAAAAGTTTATGCCAATAGTCACTACATCACTCCAAAACCTACGATTGAGCAAGCAGTAATTAACATAAAAAAAGAATTAGAAGTTACTTTAAAAAAACACCGTGCTGAAAATAAATTATTAGAGGCACAAAGATTAGAAGAAAGAACTAAATTTGATCTTGAAATGATTGAAGCAACTGGTTCATGTGCTGGTATTGAAAACTATTCAAGATTTTTGTCAGGAAGAAAACCAGGCGAACCCCCTCCTACTCTTTTTGAATACTTTCCTGATAATACTTTAATATTTGTAGATGAGTGCCACGTTACAGTTCCTCAACTTAATGGAATGTATAAAGGAGATAGATCAAGAAAAAGTACCTTAGCAGAATATGGATTTAGACTTCCTTCATGTATGGATAATCGACCACTAAAATTTGAGGAATGGGACTTAATGAGAACTCAGACTGTTTTCGTTTCTGCAACGCCTGGTCCATGGGAACTAGAACAAACAAAAGGTAAATTTATTGATCAAGTTATAAGACCAACAGGTTTAATAGATCCACCTGTAGAAATACGTCCAGCAAAAAATCAGGTCGATGATTTAATGCATGAATGTAAACGAGTTATAGAAAATAATCATAGAGTATTAGTAACCACACTAACTAAAAAAATGGCTGAGGATTTAACTGAATATCTTCATGAGAATGGAGTCAAAGTAAGATACCTCCACTCAGATATTGACACACTTGAAAGAATTGAAATCATGCGAGATTTAAGAATGGGTGTATTTGATGTTTTAGTTGGAATTAACTTATTGAGAGAAGGATTGGATATTCCTGAATGTGCATTAGTTGGAATTTTGGATGCTGATAAAGAGGGATTCTTGAGATCTGAAACTTCTTTAATTCAAACAATTGGTAGAGCTGCAAGAAATGTTGATGGTAAAGTAATTTTGTATGCTGACAAAGAAACAAAAAGTATAAAAAAAGCAATTGCAGAAACTAATAGAAGAAGAAAAATTCAATTAGATTATAATAAGAAACATAAAATAGATGCAAAATCGGTAAAAAAAGAAATCAGTGATATTCTAGAAAGTGTTTATGAGAAAGACTACGTTAAAATAAGCGAAGGGTCTAATGTTGGAGGAAATCTTAAAAAACATCTCAAAGGCTTGGATAAAAAAATGAAAGAAGCTGCGTCTAATTTAGAGTTTGAAGAAGCTGCTAAAATACGAGATGAAATAAGAAAATTGGAGAGTACTGAATTAGAAATTACATTAAATCCAAAAATAAGGCAGTATGATGTAAAAAATAAGCTTTATCCAAAAGGTAGATCAACTATGGGTATGCCAGGCACTAAAGTTACAAAAAAAAGAGATAAAAAATGGAAGCACGAAAAATAATTATTACTGGTGGAGCAACAAGAATTGGTGCTGCGATTACAAAAAAATTATCTGGCCCTAATAAAGAAATTCTCATTCATTTTAATAAGTCAAAATTTAAAGCTGAGAAGTTAAAAAAAGAACTATCAAATAATGGTACTAAAGTTTACTTAGTTAAAGGTGATTTGAGTAAAGAAAATGATGTAAATAAAATTGTAAAATATGCAAAATCAAAACTTAAATATTTTGATTGTCTAATTAATAACGCTTCTTTATTTGAAAATGATAAATTAGAAAACTTTACAACAGATAGTTGGGGGCAACATTTAAGAACAAATTTAAGAACACCTGCATTATTATCAAAAGAATTTGCAAAAAATGTTAAAGGAAAAAATAACAATATAATTAATATTATTGATCAAAGAGTATTTAAACTAACTCCATATTTTTTTTCTTACACAATTAGTAAAACTGGACTTTATACTTTAACTAAAACTAGTGCTATGAGTTTGGCTCCAAAGATTAGAGTAAACGGTATAGCACCTGGTCCAACTATTAAAAATCAAAGACAATCTGAAAAACATTTTAGAAAACAATACTTAGCAACTCCTTTAAAAAGACAAGTGGATGTTGAACAAATATGTAATGCAGTTGACTTTTTTATAAAGAATGTATCTATTACTGGCCAAGTTTTAGCAATTGATAGTGGTCAAAATCTAAACTGGCAAACGCCAGATATAATGGGAGGAAAAGAATGAGAAAATTTTTAGTAATTATAATGCTTAGTTTAATATTAAGTGGTAGTGCTTATGCAAACTCAGAAAGTATAAAAAAAGATGGTTTTGTAATACCCACAAATAAATGGAAAGATAAAATTAAAATCAATGAAAATTTTCAAGTAAATAATCCTAAAGACAAGATAATCATAATCTACAACCATGGTTCAGATGGAAACGATGTAAAACTGAAAGATTGCTTCTGGAGGTCAGAGCTTAGAAATTGGGCTCAGTTAGCTGGCGATAAAATAAATGGTAAGGAAATCATGGTTTATATTCACTGCCAAGGTCAATTAGAAGGTGATTTAGGTGCTAAATTAGGAAAAATAGGAATGTGGATGAAAAAATGGGAAGGACCTTACCCAGGAACCTCAAAGATGGATCGAAGAGTTGAGGGTAATTTAGAAGTTATTAAAAAATTTGTTAACATGGGAGTACCAAAGAAACAAATTTTTATGTCAGGTCACTCTTGTGGAGGATGGGCAACATTAAGGTTAACAGCAAAATATATGAACGAAGTAGGTGGAGGGATATCTCTAATGCCTGCATGTTTTTGGAATTTATCAAAAAAATTTAAAGTAAAAAAAAATGGCTATGAAAAAGCTATGGAAAAATTTCATAAAAAAAATCCTGGTATGGCTCAATGGAGACAAGATCAGATTAATTTAATTAAAGAGGGGAATGCACCAGTTTTAATTTTTACCCATCCTATGGATCCATTTGAAGGATTAACATCTGATTGGATGGACAAAGTTCCAAATTTTAAAAGAATAGTTGTCTCTGAGAAGAAAAAAATTAATGGTAAAAAATGTAAAATTGCAGGATCAAATTGGGAAGAACCATTAAAAAATGCTCATGCAATAGATTTTGCTGATTGTTTTATGCATTACCACCCTACGATCAAAGAGTACATTGCTTCAAGACTTAAATAAATGAAAAAAATTAATCCTTTTCTTGCAGCAGCAATAATTTTGATTGGTGGTTTTTTTGCATTTAAAATAATGTCGTTTTTTGGTTGCTATGTTCGTATTGAGGATGGGAATGCATGTTGGAATCTTACTATTTTTGGAACTAAATAATGAAAAAAAATAATTTAAAAATTGTCAAAATAGATAAAAATAAAACTTTATTTAATTATGAGAAAAAAATACTTATTAATGAATTAATTTTAGATTTAAAACTCGGTTATTACGATTCTGAAAAAAAAAAATCACAAAAAGTAAAATTTAGTCTTGAAATAGATTATGAGGATAAAAAACCTTCAAGCGATAAAGATATAAAATCCATTGTAAATTATGGAACAATTGTAAAATTAATTACAAAACTTGTAAAAAAGAAACATTATAATTTTTTAGAAACCTTGGCAGAAGCAGTTTTTGATGAACTATTTAAAGACAAGAGAATTGCTAAAATAATGTTAAAAATTGAAAAATTAGAAATTTTAAAACAGTGTTCATCTGTTGGTATTCAAATTACCAAAAAGAGAAGCCATGATAAGCTCTGAAATAGGAAGAGAAGTAATTAAAAAAGAGCTACCTCTAGTACCAAAACTTCCAGGTGTATACAGGATGCTTAATGAAAAGAATGAAATTCTTTATGTGGGTAAAGCCAAAAACTTACTGAATAGATTAAAGAGTTATGTTGCAGAAAAAAATCATATAATTAGAACTGAACGGATGTTGTCTCAAACAAGAAAGTTAGAGATAACAACAACATCTAATGAAAGTGAAGCATTACTTCTAGAAGCAAATTTAATTAAAAAGCATAAGCCAAAATTTAATATCCTATTACGTGATGATAAATCATTTCCATTTATATTTATTGGTAATAAAGATAAGTGGCCTCAAATAAAAAGACATAGAGGGAAAAAAACAAAAGAAGGTTTTTACTTTGGACCTTTTGCTTCTGCTGGTTCTGCTAATTGGACAATCAAAATGATCCAAAAGATTTTTCATTTAAGAGTTTGTGATGATACCGTCTTCAAGAACAGAGAAAGACCGTGTATCTTATATCAAATAAAAAGATGTTCTGGGCCTTGTGTAGGGTACGTAAAAAAAGAGGATTATAATCAAACAGTAGAGGATGCTATTGAATTTGTTTCAGGAAAATCTAGGAAAATTCAAAAAAATCTTTCTAACCAGATGGAAAAAGCAAGTGATGATCTTGACTTTGAAAAAGCCGTAATATTAAGAGATAGAATTAAAGCGTTAAACATAATTCAATCTTCACAGAGAATTAACGAAGCAAATTTAGTTGAGGCAGATGTTATTGCTGGGTATAAAGAGTCTGGAAAAACTTGTATTCAAGTGTTTTTTTATAGGTCAAAACAAAATTGGGGTAATCAAGCTTTTTTTCCAAAACATGATCCAGATGAAAAATTTAGTGAAATCCTAAATTCATTTGTCTCTCAATTTTATGAAAATAAAAGTGTTCCTTCATCAGTTATTCTTTCAGAAGAAATAAAAGAAAAAGCATTAATTGAAAAAACGCTGACACAAAAAGAAGGTAAACAGATAAATATTTCAGTTGCAAAAAAAGGATCAAAACTCAAGGTTATTAATCAAGCAATAAAAAATGCAAAAGATAGTCTTAATAGAAAACTTTATGAAAGTCAGAATAATAAAGAATTGTTCGATGCAGTAGCTCAAAAATTTAATTTAGAAAACAATATAAATTTAATTGAGGTTTACGATAATAGTCATATTCAAGGTACGAATAGTGTTGGAGCTTTAATAGCATACGGTGATGAAGGATTTATTAAAAAAAGATATAGAAAATTTAATATTAAACACAAAAAAAATGAGCAAGATGACTACGGAATGATTAGAGAAGTGTTGAATAGAAGATTTAAAAGAGCAGTTCAAGAAAAAGACAACTACCTTGCTTTTCCAGATTTGGTTGTAGTAGATGGAGGAAAAGGTCAATATTCTGTTGCTAGAGAAAGCCTTAACGAACTAGGACTTCACGACATTCCAATTATTGCGATAGCAAAAGGTAAATTTAGAAATAGTGGTAATGAAACCTTTTTTCATAATGGAAAAGAATACAAATTTTCAAGAAACGACCCTACCCTATTTTTTCTTCAAAGAATTAGAGATGAATCACATAGATTTGCTATAAGCGCTCACAGAGCTAAGAGAAAGAAAGGTATTAGCAAATCTTTATTAGATCAAATAGAAGGCATTGGAGCTATAAGAAAAAGGGCTTTATTAAACCATTTTGGATCTGCAAGATCAGTTGAGTCAGCTAGCCTGGATGAGATTAAATCTGTAGAAGGTGTTGAAGAAAAAGTAGCCAAAAAGATATATAACTTTTTTCATGAATAATTATGCTTAAAAAAATTCCAAATATATTAACCATTGGTCGAATAATAATTGTTCCCTTTTTTGTTTTAGCTTTTTATCTTCCAGGATTTTATGGTGATCTTACTGCTTTAATATTGTTTATTGTTGCATCATTTACAGACTTTCTAGATGGTATGTTGGCTAGAATGTTTGGGGTAGAGTCAAAACTAGGTGAATTGTTAGATCCTATAGCTGATAAAATCATTGTTGCTACAGCACTAATACTTTTAGTTATGGATGGAACAATCAGAAATTATGAAGTAATTGCAGCAATAATAATTCTTACAAGAGAAATTTTAATTTCAGGTTTGAGAGAATTTTTAGCAAAAGGTAAAATCAAACTTCCAGTATCTAGTCTTGCAAAACTTAAAACTGTTTTACAGATGGTATCTATAGCTCTTTTATTATCTGGAGATACAGGAAATAAAATAATTAATTTTCAAGATTATAATGCACAAACAATAGGAATTATCCTTTTGTGGTTATCAGCTGCTTTAACGCTTTTCACTGGTTATGATTATATGCGCAAGGGTATTGATCATGCTATGTCAGAAGATAGTAAAGATTAAGCTGCTTTTTTCTTTCTAACTAATGTCTGATAGCTTTCATTTAAATCAATAATAGTATCACAAACTTTAAATTGATTTTCAGCAATACAAGATACTGGTGTTACTTCTGCAGCAGTTCCTGTTAAAAAACATCCAACAAAATTTGGCAGTTCATTTGGACTAATTTTTCTTTCATGTACTTTTATATTTTTTGATTTTGCGATCCCAATTACCGTTCTTCTTGTAATACCATCTAAAAAAGAGTCTGGTATTGGGGTATGGATTTCTCCATTTTTATCTTTGAAAAAAATATTTGCTCCAGTTGCTTCAGCAATATTCCCCTCATGATCAAGCATTAAAGAATCTGTATATCCTTGCTTTTCTGCCTCATGTTTTGAGAGAGTACAAATCATGTAAAGACCTGATGCCTTTGTATCCCATGGTATTGTATTAGGTGCTGGTCTTCTCCAATTTGAAATATTTAATCTTATCCCTTCTACTTTTAGTTTAGGATCAAAATATGATCCCCATTCCCATGTAGCAATCGCAACATGTATTTTTGTTTGTTGGGCAGAAATAGCCATCATTTCACTACCTCTCCAAGCAACAGGTCTTACATAACCATTTTCTACTTTTTGTGTTGCAATAATTTTATTTGATGCATTATTGATTTCTTCTTCTGTGTATGGAATTTCAAAACCCATTCTTCTAGCAGAATGAAAAAATCTAGCTGTGTGCTCTTCTAATTTGAAAATTGAACCATCATAAACTCTCTCACCTTCAAATACACAACTAGCGTAGTGCATACCATGGCTTAAAACGTGCAGTTTAACGTCAGCCCAATCAACTAATTCGTTGTTGTACCATATTTTTCCAGATCTTTTGTCGTAAGGTATCATGTGTGAAATTTTTATAATTTATAACTGAAAAATATCTTTGTATCTTTAATATGTCAATATAACTTACCTATTATGAAAGAACTTTTATATTTAAAAGATGACCAGCTTAAAGATCTAATTGAAAAACTATTCGTAAGCTACAGAGAAACCTTTTCTGACTCTAAAAAAATATTAGATAGATATTCAATTGGTTTAGCACACCATAAAGTAATTCATTTACTATCAATGTATGAAGGGATCTCAATTTCAGAGCTGCTTAAGAGATTAAAAGTCACAAAACAAAGTTTAAATCGTGTACTCAAAGATTTAATTAAACTTGAAGTCATTATGTTTAAAAAAGATGATCAGGATACTAGAGTAAAGCATGTTTTTCTTAATGAAAAAGGTAAAAAAATTTTTAATGAAATTTTCAATCTACAAAAAAAGAGAATTTATAATGCTTTGCTAAATTCAAGTTCTGAAGAAGTTATAAATTTTGATAATGTAATAAGTAAAATAATTAATGGATAAGTTTATTGCACATATACTAGTAGTTGATGATGATGATGGAATTAGATCCCTTGTAAAAAAATATTTAAATGAGAATAAATTCTTAGTCACAACTGCAGATAATGCAGAAAATGCGCTAGAGAAAATAAATATAATTAAGTTTGATTTAATAATTTTGGATATCATGATGCCAGGTAAAAGTGGACTTGAATTTTTAAAAGAAAATAAAAAAAAACTAGATACACCAATAATACTTCTAACAGCTAAAAGTGAAGCGAATGAAAGGGTTGAAGGATTAGAGATTGGTGCTGATGATTATTTACCAAAACCATTTGAACCAAAAGAATTAATTTTAAGAATAAAAAATATATTAAATAAAACAATTAAAACAGACCAGAAAAGGGTTATAGAATTTGAAAGTGTGAAAATTGATCTAAATAAACTTTTAATATTTAAAAGTAATAAAGAATTTAAGATTAACGCAACAGAAAAGACAATCTTAGAAAAAATGATTAATAACCCTGGTAAAACATTTTCAAGAGAAGATATTGGTCAATTAATTAATCTAGATAAAGAGAGATCAATAGATGTTATTATTACTCGACTTAGAAAAAAGATTGAAATTGATCCAAAAAATCCAAAATTTTTACAGACAATAAGAGGTGCAGGATATGTTCTCTGGATTGAGTGATTACTTAAAAAAAATATTACCAAAAAGATTATTTTATAGAGCACTCCTTATTGTTGCGATTCCGGTTTTAGTTCTACAACTAATAATTACAATTGTTTTTTTTGATAGCCTTTGGATCAAAACAAACAAAGGTATGACAAGAACTTTAGTAAATGAAATTAGCACGTTTATTGAAGCTTATGGAAGTGAGAAAACAAATAAACAAGAGTTGCTAGATCTTTTTTCCATATTTTTAGATTTAAATATTGAATTTACTAATAACGAAACATTACAAAATACTGATACAGAAAGATGGTTTAGTCCTATAGATAGAACTTTAAGAAGAGAGCTAAAATCTAAATTTGGATTAAATGAATACTGGTTTGATACAACAAGTTATAAAGAATTAATTGATTTAAGAATTAAATATGAGGATGGTTATTTTAAATTTTTAGTACCTAAAGATAGAGTTGCAAGTTCTTCAGCAAGAATATTTGCACTTTGGATCACAGTACCTGCAATTATAATGGTTATCATTTCTCTAATATTTTTAAAAAATCAAACTAGACCAATCAGTAATCTGGCTCGTGCAGCAGAAAGGTTTGGTAAAGGGGAAAATATTGAAGAGTTCAAACCTTCTGGAGCTCTTGAAATAAGACAAGCAGGACATGAATTTGATAAAATGAGAAAGAGAATTGAACGACATATAAATCAAAGAACAGAAATGTTATCTGGAATAAGTCATGATTTAAGGACACCTTTAACAAGGATGAAACTACAAATAGCTTTTATAAAAGATAAAGAAACTATTAAAAAATTAACCGAAGATATCAATGAAATGGAGAAAATGTTAAATGAATATTTACAATTTACCAGCTCATCATATGTTGAAAAAGATGAAATGTTTAATCTATCTAAATTAATTTCAGATGTTATCGAAAAATATAATAATGAAAATATTTCACAAAACTTAATACCAAGAATTTATTTTAATGGCAGGAAAAATTTAATTAATAGATGTCTGAATAATCTAATTGATAATTCACTGAAATATGCAAACAAAGTTGAAATTAGCTTAAGTAAAAAAAATACAAACTTATTCATTAATATTGATGATAATGGGCCTGGAATATCTAAAAATGAGTACGAAAATGTGTTTAAACCTTTCTATAAAATAGATAAGGGTAGAGCAGACTCTAAATCAAGTGTTGGCCTTGGCTTATCAATTTCATCAGACATTATAAAATCTCATGGAGGAAATATAATGTTAGAAAAATCAAAAATGGATGGTTTAAGAGTTAAGATTTTCTTGCCTGTTTAACTTTTTTATTTTTTTTTATCTCAAGTTTATTTATTTTATTTTCAAGATTCTCAACTCGTTTTGAGAGTACTTCAAATTCATCTTTACTTGTAAGTTTCATTTTAAAAACAAACTCATCTCTTTTAGATTTTAATATATTAAATAGTTCTGTAGTTAAATCTTTAGAAGATACGAGACCTTGCTCAATTAATTTAGCAAACTTATCAATTATAAATTTAGAATTTTTCATATTTAAGATATACATTATAAGTATTATTAAAAATGTTCATTAATAATTTTGACCCAGTAGCCTTAGAAATTTTTTCTATAGAAATCAGATGGTATTCACTAGCTTATATATTTGGAATTATATTAGGCTGGTTACTCGCTAAAAAATTATTTATCCAAAACATAGAAGTTAAAAATAGATTTGATGATTATTTAACTTATTTAATTATAGGTATAATTTTAGGAGGCAGACTTGGTTACATTTTTATTTATAATTTAAGTTTTTATGTAAATAATCCATTAGATATATTTAAAATTTGGCAAGGTGGAATGTCCTTCCATGGTGGTTTAATTGGAGTTATTTTTGCATCTATATTTTTTGCTAAAAAAAATAATCAAAACCCATTCTTATATTTGGATATTGTCGCTTTAGTAGCTCCGGTCGGATTATTTTTTGGACGAATAGCAAACTTTATAAATTCAGAATTGTATGGAACTATAACTAATGTACCCTGGGCAGTAACATTTGTTAAGGTAGACAATTTTCCTAGACACCCTTCGCAATTATACGAAGCACTATTAGAGGGTTTATTTTTATTTTTACTATTAATTTATTTCAAAAACAAATTTTTAAATAAACCTGGTGTAATTTCAGGATTATTTTTAATAATTTACTCAATCTTCAGATTTATTATTGAATTTTATAGAGTACCAGATGAACATCTAGGTTATATACTTTTAAACTTAACGATGGGGCAAGTAGTAAGTTTAATATTTATATTATCAGGGGTAATCTTATTTTATTTAAAATATGAAACTCGCTAAAACAAATAATTTACCATTAGATCAATTCATAAATTTTGCTCTTTACGATAAAGATAAAGGTTTTTATATGAAAAAGAATCCTTTTGGTGAAGATGGAGATTTTATTACTGCTCCCAACATCACAAGATTATTTTCAGAGATTATTGCAATTTGGACAATTACTTTTTGGAAAAGTATAGGCTCTCCAAAAAAATTTAATTTGCTAGAACTAGGAGCTGGAAATGGTGAAATGATAAAAGTCATAGATGAGACACTTATAAATTTTCCTGATTGTTACAATGCCTGTAGTTTTATAATTCATGAAAAAAGTGATTTTTTAATAAATGAACAAAAAAAAAATTTAAATTCTAAAAAATTTTCATGGTTAAAAGATATTGAAAAAATAAACTCTAACCCAACAATTTTTTTGGCTAATGAATTCTTTGATGCCATACCAATCAAACAATTTTTCAAAAAAAAAGATTGTTGGTTTGAAAGATTTGTGAATTTGAATGATCCAAAAAAAGCTGAGTTTAAAGAAGAAAAAATTGATATAGAAAAAATTGAAAAACATCTAAATTTCGAAATATCAAAAGATCAAAACGTCATAGAATATTCACCAGATACTTTTAAATATTTAAAAACAATATGCGATTTAATACAAAAAAATGATGGGGGAATGTTGGTTATTGATTATGGTTATGCAGACAGCAAGATGCATGAAACTCTTCAGGCAGTAAATAATCACAAATATTCTAACATTTTAGAAAATATTGGGGAGTCTGATATTACTTACAATATAAACTTTCACTCTTTTGAGAAATTTGTAAATCAGTTTGAAGAAATTAATTCAATTTTTACAAATCAAAAAAAATTTTTAACAAGCATGGGTATTCTTCAAAGAGCAGAAATAATCAGCAAAAATATAGAATTTTCTAAAAAAGCAGATTTATTTTATCGGGTAAGACGTTTGATAGATGAAAAGCAAATGGGTGAATTGTTCAAAGTCATGCTTGTAAAAAATAAGAGAAATAATTTTAAAACAGGTTTTCAAAATTGATAAAATCAAAAAAACTCTCGAAAATTAAAAATATTGAACATGGTTTTTTTAATAAAACTGGTGGTAAATCAAAAAAAATTTATAAAAGTTTAAACTGTGGTCCTGGTTCTAAAGATAATCCATCCGATGTTAAAAAAAATTTACAAATAGTTAAAAAAAAAATAAAAAGTACCGCTAAAAGTATTTTTTTACTTCATCAAATACACAGTAATAAGTTTGTTTATATTAACAAAAAAAATACATTTAATTCAAAACCAAAAGCAGACGCAGTAATTACAAACCAAAAAAACATTCCTATTGGTGTTTTAACCGCTGACTGTGTGCCAATTTTAATCTGTGATGAAAAAACAAAATTAGTTGCAGCAGTTCATGCAGGGTGGAAAGGCGCATACAAAAATATAATTAGCAAGGTAATCCAATTTATGATCAAAAAAGGATCAAATCCAAAAAATATTACTGCAGCTATTGGACCTGCTATCTCATCTAAAAATTATGAAGTAAAAGAAGATTTTAAAAGAAAATTTATTAAAAAAGATAAAAAAAATAATAAATTTTTTAAAATTAAGTACAAAAAGCTTTATTTTGATTTGCCTAGGTATGTGAAATCATGCCTTTTAAATAATAAAATAAAAAATATTGAATCTATAAATATTGATACATTTGATGTTAAAAATAATTTTTTTAGTGCGAGAAGAGCATTAAGATTAAATCATGATGATTATGGTAGAAATATTTCAATAATTATGCTTAATTAGGTTTTTTTAATGAAATTATTATCCGGAAATAGCAATAAACCTTTGAGCAAGAGTATTGCTAAATATTTAAAATCTAAATTAGTTAACTCTAGCATTAGAAATTTTTCTGACGGAGAGATCTACGTTGAAATTAATGAAAATATCAGAGGAAATAGTATTTTTTTAATTCAATCTATTTCATCTCCAGCGAATGATAACTTGATGGAATTATTGTTGTGTATTGATGCACTTAAGAGATCGTCTGCGAAAAATATTACTGCCGTTATCCCTTATTTTGGTTATGCAAGACAGGATAGAAAAGTTGCACCAAGAACATCAATATCAGCCAAGCTAGTCTCAAATCTAATTACGAAAGCAGGAGCAGATAGAGTTGTTACTGTTGATTTGCATGCCGGTCAAATTCAAGGATTTTTTGATATCCCGGTAGACAACTTGTTTGCAACTCCCATTTTTGCAAGGCACGCAAAAAAAAAGATAAAAAGTAAAAATCTTATTTGTGTTGCACCAGATGTAGGTGGAACTGAGCGAGCTAGAGCGCTTGGAAAAATTTTGAATGTTGGATTAGCAATTGTAGATAAAAGAAGACCTAAGCCAGGTCAATCTCAAGTAATGAATATTATTGGAGATGTTAAAGGAAAAACTTGTATTCTTGTTGACGATATAATCGATTCAGGTGGTACAATTGTAAACGCAGCTAAAGCTCTTAAAGATAGAGGTGCTAAAGAAGTTTATGTATATATTACTCACGGTGTTCTTAGTGGAGAAGCGGTAAAAAAAATTAAAAAATCTGTAATTAAAAATTTAGTTATCACTGATACAATTGATAATATAAGCAGAGTTAAAAGTGTTAAAAACATTGAGGTTCTTTCTATTTCGGGACTTATGGGTGAAGCAATTAAAAGAATATCTAATTCAACCTCCGTATCAGATTTATTCAAATAAAAACCTTGAGTTATTAAGGAACTTAAGCTAAAAACCCTTGTTTTTATGAATTCATTAGATGCTAATATCAGAAATACTAAGACTAAGGGTGAGCTGAATTCACTTCGGAATGATGGTAACGTGCCCGCTATCATTTATGGTGGTGAGTCTCAAAATGAGAAAATTTCTATATCAAAAAAAATACTTAAATCTTTAATTGAGAACGAAAACTTTTTATCAAGCATCATAACTTTAAATATTGATGGTAAAACTCAAAAAGTTCTTCCAAGAGAAATAAAATATGACATTATTTCAGATGAGCCAATTCATGTAGACTTTTTAAGAATTGTTGCAGGAATAAAAGTAAGAATTGAAGTACCAGTAAAATTTTTAAATCACGAGAAATCTCCTGGTTTAAAAAGAGGTGGGGTTTTAAATATAGTAAGAAGAAAAGTTGAACTAAAATGTCCAAGTGAAAAAATTCCTGAAAATCTAGTGATAGATCTTGATGGTGTAGATATTGGAGAAAGTTTTAAAATTTCTTCTATAAATCTTGATAGCGAGGTTACACCCACTATTCAAGGAAGAGACTTTGTAATTGCAACACTAGCAGCTCCAACTGTTATGAAAGAACCTGAAAAACCTGCAGAAGCTGAGGCAACCGAAGGAGAAGAGGGAGCTGAAGGTACTGAAGCAGCAGCAGCAGAAGGTGGAGATAAACCAGCAGCTGAAGGTGATAAGAAAGAAGGTGAAGATAAAAAACCTGCTGAAGAGAAAAAATAAGTAATTTAAATTTGAATTTTATCCTCCAATATTAATATTTTATGCTTCTACTTGTAGGATTAGGCAATCCAACCCCAGACAGTGAAAACAACAGACATAATATTGGTTTCAAAATTATCGACGCAATAAATAAAAAGTTTGGTCTTTCAAAACAAAAACCAAAATTTAAAGGACTTCTTACAACTGGAAATATTGGTGACCAAAAAGTTTATGCAATAAAACCTTTAACTTTTATGAATAATTCTGGAATTTGTATAAGAGAATTAATTGAATATTTTAAAATAGACGCAGAAGACGTAATTGTTTTTCATGATGACTTAGATGTGGAGTTTGGAAAAATAAAGGCAAAATTTGGTGGTTCTGATGCAGGACATAACGGCATTGCATCTATAGATAAGTTTATAGGGAAAGATTATTCAAGAGTGCGAATAGGAATTGGTAAACCAAAAGATAATACGGAAGTTAGTGATTTTGTTCTCCAAAATTTTGATGAAGATGAAATACCTGGATTAGAAAAAATTACAAACAACATTTCAGACTCTATTTCAATTCTAATCGACAAAAAATTAGATTTATTCTCTAGCACTGTAAACAATAAATAATGAGTTTTAAATGTGGTATTGTTGGTTTGCCTAATGTGGGTAAATCTACTCTATTCAATGCTCTTACAAACTCAAGCAAAGCTCAAGCTGCAAATTTTCCCTTTTGTACAATAGATCCTAATGTGGGAGTAGTGCCTGTTCCAGATGAAAGATTGATAAAATTATCAGAAGTTTCAAAATCAAAAAAAACAATTAATACAACTATTTCATTTGTAGATATAGCCGGTCTTGTGAAAGGGGCATCTAAAGGCGAAGGCTTAGGAAATAAATTTTTATCCCATATAAGAGAAGTTGATGCAGTTATTCATATGATTAGATGCTTTGACTCAGACGATATTCAAAACGTTAATCCGGACGTTGATCCTATAAGAGATCTTGAGATCATTGAAACTGAGATGATGTTGGCTGACCTAGAGTCCATACAAAAAAGACTTGGAAAAAATAATAAGAAAAATGTAGACGAAGATCAACTTAAGATTTTGGAGATTGCATTAGACTGCATTAATAATGATAAAGATATATCAATATTAAAATCTGAATTTGATACAAAACAACTTAATCAAAGTGGCTTGTTATCAATTAAACCAAAAATTTTTGTTTGCAATGTAGATGAACAAAGCGTACAGAATGGAAATAAATATACTAAAGACTTTATCGAAAAATTTGGAAAAGATAACACTCTGATTGTTTCTGCAGACATAGAAAATCAAATAAATGAATTAGCAGAAGATGAAAAAAAAAATTATATGGATATGATTGGTTTAAAAGATACAGGTTTAAGTATGTTAATTCAAAAGGGGTATAAAATATTAGAACTTGATACATATTTTACCTCTGGACCTGAAGAAACAAGAGCGTGGACAATACAAAAAAATTGTACTGCACCTAAAGCTGCAGGAGAAATTCATACAGATTTTGAAAAAGGTTTCATTAGAGCTGAAACTATATCTTACGAGGATTTTGTATCCAATAATGGATGGTTAAATTCTAAGGCTAATGGAAAAATGAGATTAGAGGGTAAAGACTATATTGTTAAAGATGGAGATGTATTAAACTTCAGATTCAACACGTGACCAGATTCTTTTCATACTAAAATAAACTAAAACAGTTAAAATAATTAAATAAACAATCGCTTTAAAGCCCATCTGATGTCGAGCTTCTAAATGAGGTTCAGCTGACCACATTAAGAAGGTCGTTACGTCTTTTGACATTTGTTCTACTGTTGCATTTGTTCCATCACCATACTCTACTAATCCATCTGATAATGGAGCAGCCATTCTAATTTTATTACCATACATATATTTGTTGTAATAAACTCCGTCATCTAAAGATACGTTGCTAGGAGCTTCTTCATATCCTTGTAATAAAGAATAGATATAGTCAACACCACCACCTCGAGCTTTAACCAAAACAGACATGTCTGGAGGGTATGCACCACCATTTGCAGCTTGAGCTGCTTTTACATTATCGTATGGCATTACAAATTTATCAGATAATTTACCTGGCCTTGTAAACATTTCCCCATCAGAATTCGGGCCATCAGTTACTTCAAATGAGGCTGCTATAGCTTTGGCTTGAACTTCAGAGAATTCTGGCCCACCTGGCTCTGCTAAATTTCTATAACTTAAATACTTCATCGAATGACATGAAGCACATACTTCAGTATAAACTTGATAACCTCTTTGAAGAGAAGCTCTATCAAATTTTCCAAATAGACCTTTAAAGCTCCAATCAGTTTTTAAATATTCTACTTTTTCAGCAGCAAAAGAATATGAATTTGAAGTAATAATTATGATTATTATAGAAAATAATTTAAATAAACTTTTCACCTTATTCTATTTTACTTTCTTTATTTCTGGCGGCGGCTAAATTTGGTGAACCGCCCAGAACGGGTTCAGTAATACTTAAAGGCACTGGTAAAGTTTTTTCTTTAAAACCTAAAACAGGAAGAATAACTAAAAAATGTAAAAAGTAATACGCCGTCGCAACTCGTGCTATCAACAAGTAAAGTCCTTCAGCTGGCATCGCACCCACATAACCAAGTATCAAAACATCTACAACTAGTATCCAGTAAAATTGTTTATATAAAGGTCTAAATACTGCTGATCTTATTTTTGAAGTATCTAACCAAGGTAAAACTGCTAAGATTAATATTGCAGATAACATAGCCACAACTCCTAGCAATTTATCAGGAACTGATCTTAATATTGCATAAAACGGTAACAGATACCATTCAGGAACAATGTGTGCAGGTGTTACCATTGGGTTGGCCTCTATATAATTGTCTGCATGTCCTAAAATATTTGGTGCGTAGAATACAAAGAAAGCAAACACAATCATGAACATTAATAAAGCAAAACCATCTTTAATTACAATGTAGGGATGGAAAGGCACTGTGTCTTTAGATGGTTTTTTTATATCTATTCCAACTGGATTATTATTACCAGGAACATGTAAAGCCCATATATGTAAAACAACTAATCCTAAAATTAAAAATGGAATTAAATAATGCAAAGTAAAAAATCTAGTTAACGTAGGGTTGTCAACTGAATAACCACCCCATAACCAAGTAACTATTCCCTCTCCTACCAGAGGAATAGCGCTAAATAAATTTGTAATAACTGTTGCTCCCCAAAAACTCATTTGACCCCATGGTAAGACATAACCCATAAAAGCTGCAGCCATCATTAATAAATAAATTATTATTCCTAAAATCCATATTATTTCTCTTGGAGATTTATAAGACCCGTAGAATAATGATCTAAATATATGAATATAGACCGCTAGGAAAAACATTGAAGCGCCGTTTGCATGAATATATCTGATTAACCATCCATAGTTAACATCACGCATGATATGCTCTACACTTTCAAAAGCCATATCAGCATGAGCAATATAATGCATTGCAAGAGTTAATCCTGTTACAATTTGAGTAATTAAACAGAAAGTTAAAATTCCACCAAACGTCCACCAATAGTTTAAATTTTTAGGAGTTGGGTAATCTGTTAAATGATTTGCAAGAGTTAATAGTGGCAATCGATCATTAAACCATTGTCCTGCTCTCGATTTTGGTCTGTAATCATGGTCGCTCATTTTTCTTTATCCAATTTTAATTGTATTTGCATTTACAAATTCGTATTTAGGCACTTCCATATTCCAAGGTGCTGGTCCTTTTCTAATTCTTCCAGAAGTATCATAATGAGATCCATGACATGGACAGAACCAACCATTATAATCACCTTTATCATTTAGAGGTACACATCCAAGGTGGGTGCATACACCTAACATAACAAGCCACTCCGGGTTTTTCGCTCTATCTTCATCTTTTTCAGGATGAATTAAATCTTCCATCTTCACAGATCTTGCTTCATCAATTTCTTCTTGAGTTCTTCTTCTTATAAATACTGGTTTACCTCTCCACAGAACAGTTAAAGTATTTCCTGGTGTTAGTGAACTTACATCTACCTCTGTACTAGCTAATGCTTTAACAGAAGCATCTGGATTCATTTGGTCTATCATTGGCCACACTACTGCAGCTGCACCAACAGCTCCTACAGCTGTGGTAGCTGTAAATAAAAAATCTCTTCTTTTTGTTTTTTTTCCAGACACTTTTAGTAGCTTTTATTATTATCTCTTTTTGATTTAAAATAGTTAATATACGAATTCATATAATATAAAATAATTATTTTACTACTGAAAGAATGACACAGAATTCAACAATTTTAGGACCCAAAATAGCTTTGTATGAGCCTGATATACCTCAGAATACTGCTGCAATCATTAGAACCTGTGCTTGTTTGGGTGCTAAATTAGAAATAATTGAACCATGTGGCTTTCTATTATCAGACAAACGCTTTAAAAGAGTGGTTATGGACTACATGGACTATAGTCAAATAGATTTTTATCAAAGTTCAGAAAAATTTTTTGAGGCAAAAAAGAAACAGAGAGTCGTATTAATGACAACTAAAGGTTCAATAAATTATACTAATTTTAAATTTAAGCCTGATGATACTATTTTGTTTGGAAGAGAAAGTGCTGGAGTGCCCGAAAAGGTTCATAAAATAATTAAAAATCGTTTAAAAATACCAATGAATAACCAAGTAAGGTCTCTTAATATTGCATCATCTGTTGCCATTGTTTTGGCAGAAAGTTTGCGTCAAATAGAATTAATATAAAATGGATATTTCAATCAAAAAAGACTTAGCGAGTAATTGGTTTAAGCTATTACAAAATGCAATATGTGACGACATTTTAAAAATTGAAAAAAACAAAGTAAATTTTCAATCAACTTCTTGGAAAAGAAGCAATACAAAAGATGAGGGTGGTGGTGAATATAGAATTCTTAAAAATGGAAAAATTTTTGAAAAAGTAGGAGTAAATTTTTCAAAAGTTTATGGAAAATTTCCTAAGAGATTTCAAAAGAATATACCGGGTGCAAGTAAAGATCCTAGATTTTGGGCATCAGGAATATCAATAGTTATGCACATGCAAAATCCCCATATTCCTGCAATGCATTTTAATACCAGATTTATTTGTACAACAAAGAATTGGTTTGGTGGAGGAATGGATGTAACCCCGGCAATAAAAGATGAGAAAGAGAGGAAAAATTTTCATAAAATATTAAAAGCAATGTGCGACAGACATAATAAAAATTATTATAAAAAATATAAAAAGTGGTGTGATGAATATTTTTATCTACCTCATAGGAAAGAGGCAAGAGGCATTGGTGGAATCTTTTTTGACTATAAAAATGATAATTTTGAAAATGACTTTAAATTTGTCAGAGATGTTGGTGTTACATTTCAAATGCTATTTAATGAAATTATTAAAAAAAAATTAAAAAGAAAATGGACTTTAAAAGATAAAGAGTTTCAGTATATTAAAAGGGGTCAATACGCAGAATTTAATTTGCTCTATGATAGAGGAACAAAATTTGGGCTACAAACTGGTGGTAATGTTGAAGGAATTTTGATGTCATTACCTCCGATTGCAAAATGGTAATAAAAAAATGGATAAAGAGCCAATAACATTAAACGGATTAAATAAATTAAAAGAGGAATTGGTTTTTTTAAAAGAAAAAAAAAGACCTGAGATAGTAGCTGCAATTGCTGAAGCAAGATCCCATGGAGACCTTAAAGAAAATGCTGAATATCATGCAGCTAAAGAAGAACAATCTCATAACGAGGGAAGAATTACAGAAATTAACGATATTATTGCAAGAGCAAATGTTATTGACGTTACAAAACTAAATAATGAAGGAAAAGTAATTTTTGGATCAACAGTTTATTTAGAAGATTTAGATACTGGTGAAAAAATTGATTATAAAATTGTTGGAAGAGATGAGGCAGATTTAAAACAAAAACTAATTTTCTTTCAATCACCAATTGGCAAAGGTTTGATTGGAAAAAATAAAAGTGATTTAGTTGAAATAAATACACCCTCTGGTTCAAAAAATTTTGAAATTAAAGACGTTAAGTATATTTAACTTTTAACTATCTGTTGTATTTGCTTATCTGAAATTTGAAATCCATTTTGAACCCAAGTTTCTTCGATCTTTTTTAATTTATTACCTAAAGTTTTACCTTCAGGAATTTGAAATTTAGACATTAGTAAATCAGCCCCTATTGGCAAAGTTGGAATTACTTTTTCTTTATAAGTATCTAGTAGTTTGATTAATTTTTTCTCTACTTTGTTTGAGGTAAAAATTTTAAAGTTAATTATATCTATTACAGCCTGTCGCCCGTTAAAATAAAAAAATTTATTCAAATCTTTTTCTGTAAAGTTGTTTAAAGTTACTTTTTCTCTATAAAAAAGATCTATCAATTTTAGTCGTTTCTTATCTTTGTTAGATATTTTAAATTTATAAAGAAAATAATCAGCATTATCAGTCCCATCAATCACTAAAAGCGCAATTAAGAATATAAAATCAATTTTTAAAAAATTCTCTGTAGCATAAGAATTTTGTTTTTTAAAATTTTTAATATTCTTTAATTGAGGGAAAATTATTTCTATTAGTTCTAAACTTTCTTTATCTTTAAAGAGTTTTAAAAATCCATTTGAACTCGTTATTTTTTTTAGTTCATCAATTAACCTTTCAGATGATATATTTGAAATTCCATCAATATTTTTTTTTATATTTTTTATTATTTTTGACTGATGCTTACGATTTGAGTAATTTAAATAAAATCTTAAATACCTTAAAATACGTAAATAATCCTCTTGAATTCTTTTTTCCACATTACCAATAAAATTAATATTACCCTCCTCTAAATCTTTTTTACCGTTAAATGGATCAAATAAATTACCATCGCCATCTGCATAAATAGAATTGATAGTAAAATCTCTTCTAGAAGCATCTTCCTTCCAATCCAAAGAAAATTCTACTTCAGCATGCCTTCCATCAGTTGAGACGTCTTTCCTTAAAGAAGTAATTTCATATTTATATTCTTCAATTATTGCAGTTATAGTTCCATGTTCAATTCCTGTTTCGTAATAACTTATTTGTTTATTTTTAAGTGCCTCACAAACTTCTAGGGGCGTTAAGTTTGTTGCTAGGTCAATATCATCAACATTTTCTTTTTTTATCACTTTTCTTACACACCCACCCACATATCTTATTTCACTTTTCTCTGTAAAATTATTAATTGCTTCAAAAATTTTATTTGCAGGTGTTGTTAAAGTAATTTGTTTTAAATTTTCACTGATATAATCAAGATTTTTTGATCGGGAAAAAAATTTATCTAAAAAATTTTTCATAAATGGCTGGGGCGCTAGGATTCGAACCTAGGATGCAGGTACCAAAAACCCGTGCCTTACCGCTTGGCTACGCCCCAATACTAGCTTCCTATAACATAAAAATATAAAATTCATATAGTTTTTGCTGTAACACACCAATAATTTTTATATTTTCTTTTAAATTTAGCTTTTGCCAATTTACAACTCTTTAATGAATTATAATAGGCAACAATTGTTGATCCTGAACCAGTCATTCTTACAAATAATGGATTATTAATATTTTCTAAGAATAACTTTATTTTTTTAAGTTTTGGATATTTTTTGAGTGCTATTGTTTCGAGGGCATTTTGTTGATCAATTAAATATTTAACTCCAAACATATTTTTTTTAGGTTTGTTATATTTTGGTTTTGTATATTTTCGAACAGCAGAGTATATTTTTTTAGTTGAGCACCCAAAATCAGGCTTTACTAAAGTAGAATAATATTTTGGAGCGTCATAAATCTTTTTAATTCTACCACCCGATGACAATACACAGCTGGATGAAATGGCTCCTAAAATAACATCAGAACCAACCGAGTCACAAATACTTCGAATTTTCTTATGATTAGGATTAATAATTTTTTTTTTAATCAAATAATTAAACACACTAGCTGCATTCATCGATCCCCCACCCAACCCAGCTTCTTGGGGAATTAATTTTTTAATTTTAACTTTAAATTTTTTATTTTTTAATAAATTTTCTCTATCTAGTATTTGAAATAATTTTTGAACAGAATTTTTTTTTCCAATATTTTTAGAAAATTTTCCATAAAAAGAAATATGATGTTTTTTTCCAATATATTGATTTATTGAAATAACATCATGTAGGTCTATGAAACCAATAATACTTTCAATTTTATGTAAAACTTTTTTTTTTCCAGTAATATTTAGTGCTAAATTTAGCTTTGCATTAGATTTAATTTTATTAATTTTCATTTATGAATTTTTAAGACCCTCAATTACTTTAATATTTATTTTCTCCCTCATATCGTCTTCGGTGTCATCAAAAGTTAATACGTTATTCCAAAAATATCTTGCTTGAATTTTTCGATTTAATTTCCATAAAATGTCTCCATAATGATCATTCACGATTGGGTCATCTGGCATTAATTCAACGGCTCTTTTTAGATACTTTTCTGCCTCTATATAATCCTCTATTAAAAAATATGCCCATCCAATTGAATCAATAATATATGGATCATTGCTTTTTAAATCATATGCTGTTTTCAACATATCCATTGCTTCATTAATTTTATAATCACGCTCTAACCAAGAGTAAGCAAGGTAATTTAAAATATATGCATCACTAGGATCAATTCTAAGTGCATGCAGTAAATCTTCATCTGACTTTTGATAATTACCCATTCTTTCATAACTACCTCCTCTGCGATACAATACATCTGATTTAATAAGTGAATTGTCATCCAGTGTTAAAATAATTTCAGTATAACGATCTATTGCCTTTTCATAATTTTTAGAATTTTTATAAATATTAGCTAAGTCAAAAATCATTCTTATATTAGGATTTTCAATTTTATTTAATTTTGAATCTATGTATTTAATTCCATTTTCATAATCCTGCTCTTGATTTATTATTTGAGCTTCTTTTTTTAATCTAAACCAATAATAAAATTCATCTTCTTTTTTAAAGTTTTTTAAGATCCTTTTTACTTTTTCAAATTCATCATTAAGATAAAAATTATCTGCAACCAATGACAGATTAAATTCAAACTTAGGATTTAAATAGCTTGATAAATTTAAATAAAAATTTGATTTTTCAAAATTATCTTGAGAAGAATAAAGATTAGAGATTAAAAATAAAAACTCACTTACAATGTCATTATGATCTTTGCATGAAAAAATTTTTCCAAAATCATCAAATTTTTCTCTTTCTACCCAACTTTTACTTTGTGAAAGTAAAAGTGTTGAATTTATATAATCAATTTTTTCAACAACTGATCTTGCTTCATTTAGTTTGTTGTTATCAATTAAATAATTAAGATAAAAGAAAGTGTATCTTGAATAATCACCTTGTTGATTACTTATTAAAGAAAGAAAAAATGATGAGGTTTTTTTATCATCAATATAACATCTTTGGAATGTCTCAGCTATAAGAGAAAGATTTCCAAAATTTTTTTTGTTATCTAAAATTTTTTTATTTTTAAAAGTATAAATATACTGTTTTAATGTTTCAAATATAACCAGGTTTATCCTATCTTGATCTTGAAATTTTAAACTCTGTGTTAAATATTCATCAGCTTTTTTAAAATTATTTTTCTTTAAACTGTCAATTATTAAAATTATATACGCATCATAAAAATCAGAATTAGATTTATTTACGTTATAATTTAGTAAATTAATTGCTTGGGGTATTTTGTTGTCTAAAACTAAAGAATTAACATATCTTCTTAAATAATTATCATGTTTGTTAATCAATACTCTAGTTAGATTAAAAAATTTTAATGCTTCAGAATTGTCACGATTTTCAAACGCAACAATTCCAGAAAAATAATTTGATAAATCTCTTGAGTTGAAATCATTAAAAGTAGCACTTTTAGAATACAAAGGTGTCTGATAAGATATAAATATTATTAGTACTAATTTTAAAAATTTTAGGAACATATAACCATACTATGACTAAAAAAGTGATAAATCAAAATACCAAATTAAACCAAGAACTAATAAATATAATTGAGCCAAAATTTATATTTACTGATAAGCCAATAAATAGATTTAATATTTTAGAAACGGTTAATGTCACTCAGCAGACCAATAAAGAAGAATTACTTAAAAATTTAAGGGATCAAATAAATTCAATTGAAAATTGTAAATTGAAAGAAAATTCAAACAAAATTATTTTAGGTGAGGGAAATATAAATAGTCCTTTAATGTTGATTGGAGAGGCTCCTGGGACTCAAGAAGAAAAATTGGGCGTCCCATTTAGAGGTGAAGTTGGCGAACTTCTTAGCAAAATGCTTATAGCCATCAATATCAAGAGACAAAATATTTATACAAGTTATGCAATCAATTTTAGACCACCTGATGACAGAAAACCAACATCAACCGAAATTAAAAGATACTCAGTATTTTTAAAAGAGCATATATCAATTATAAACCCAAAGATTATTGTCTTGATGGGTAGTTCAGCAATGGAGGCTGTAACAGGAATAAGTGAAAAAATATCTGCCGAAAGAGGACACTGGAAGGAGGTTATCTTAAAAAACAAAACATTCCCTTTAATGATAACTTTTAATCCATCTTATTTAATCCGTTTCCCAGAAAATAAAAAACACTCTTGGGAAGATTTAAAGAAAATTAGAGACAAAATTAAAGATATGAAGTTAAAAACTTGATGAAAATTATTGCTGGGGTTGATGAGGTTGGTAGAGGAAGTTTAATTGGTCCTGTTTATGCTTCAGCAGTAATTTTAAAAAAATCAATTAATCCAAAGTTATTAAAAGATTCAAAATCATTAAGTAAAAAAGAGCGAGAGTATCTATGTAGATATATAAAAAAAAATTCGACTTGGTCTGTGGGGAAAGCCTCTGTCAAAGAAATAGAGAAGCTGAATATACTGCAGGCAAGTTTACTAGCTATGAAAAGAGCCATCAAAAAACTTAAGAAAAAACCAACATACGTTCTTATAGATGGAAACAAAACTCCAGAATTAGAAAATTATAATTTAAAATCAGTTATTAATGGAGATAAAAAAGTCCCTTCTATTTCGGCAGCTTCTATAATTGCAAAAGTATCAAGAGATAAGTTTATAACCACCTTATCAAAAAAAAATAAAGGTTATGATTGGGATAAAAACTTTGGGTACGGAACAAAACAGCACTTAAAAGCTTTGAAAAAATTAGGTATTACTAAACATCATAGAAAAACTTTTTCACCAATATCTAAAATAAATTAACACTACATCTAGTTACCTTCTAAATTAGAAACACTAATCGAATCCAAATTTTTCAATCTCAGGTTGACCGAAGAATCCATTTGGAGTCTAATTAATTTTTACAAATGAAAACAGATTTCAAAAATAAAATAATTAATGGAGATAGTCTCGAAGAATTAAAAAAAATTCCACGTGAAACTTTTGATTTAATTTTTGCTGATCCTCCTTACAACTTACAATTAAAAAGTGAATTAACTAGACCGGATAGATCAAAGGTTAGTGCGGTAAATGATAAGTGGGATAAATTTGAAAATTTTAAAAAATATGATGATTTCACTTATGAATGGCTTAGTGAATGTAAAAGAATTTTAAAAAAAGATGGAGCTATTTGGGTTATAGGAAGCTACCATAATATTTTTAGAGTTGGCACAGCAATCCAAAATTTAGGTTTCTGGATTTTAAATGATGTTATTTGGAATAAAAGTAATCCAATGCCAAACTTTAGAGGAACACGTTTCACAAACGCTCATGAAACTTTAATATGGGCTTCTAAAAGTGAGAAATCAAAATACACATTCAATTATCAATCTTTAAAATGTTTAAATGATGATTTGCAAATGAGATCTAATTGGGATCTTCCAATATGCAATGGTTCTGAAAGACTCAAAAAAAATGGCAAAAAAATTCACTCAACACAAAAACCAGAAGCACTACTGCATAGAATTTTACTAGCTACATCAAATAAAAATGACTTTATACTTGATCCTTTTTTAGGATCAGGAACTACTGCTACAGTAGCTAAAAAATTAAGAAGAAATTATTTTGGTATAGAAAAAGAAAAAAATTATTTTAAAGCTGCAGAGCAAAGACTAAAAAACACAACACCTATTGAAGATGATTTACTGGATACGCTAAAAAATAATAGATCAAAACCAAGAATTCCTTTTGGCTCATTAGTTGAGCTTGGTATCATTAAACCTGGTACTAATATATTTGATAATAAAAAGAAAATAACTGCCAGAATTTTGGCTGATGGTAGTATTAAACATAATCAAGCTGAGGGTTCTATACACAAAGTTGCTGCTACTATTTTAGGAGCTGAAAGTTGTAATGGATGGACTTTTTGGCACTGTAATATAAATGGACGAACTTATCCGATTGATTATCTAAGACAAAGATTAATTTCTAAAAATTAATTTTTATAAATTTTACCCAAATAACTTTGTAAAAATTTTTTATTTTTAGTTAAAAGTTTTAAAAAAATATTTCTAAATTTAATCATAATTGGATTTGATAAATGGAAGGCAAATTGATTGAAATTAGATCTACTATTAATCATTTTTACTCTCTTTAATCTGATATCATAAAAATTATTATTATTTATTAAACATTCGTATAATTCATTAGCTCCCTCAATTGATTGGGAAGCTCCCTGCGCAAATGAAGGAGAAAAAGCAAAAAAAGCATCTCCTACAAGGAATATATTTTTTGGAGGATTATATAAATATTTACTTACAAATATTGGAAATAATTTAATATTTTGAAGACTTTCCAAAAAACTTTGAGAAACTTTTTGAGATAATTTAAATTTAATATTTTTAATAAATGAACTCTCGGTAAAAAGATTGTAGTTCTCTTGCTCATTTGAATTTAATTTATGTTTTAAAATGCCAATAAAATTTAAATTTTCATCACTATTAAGTGGATAAACCACATAATGAAAATTCGGTCCTAAAAACAAAGAAATATTTTCTTCATTTATATTTTGAAGATTTTCTCTCGATATACTGCCCCTAATAGCAATCGTATCATTGTAAATTGGTTTTGCTTTATTAGTCGAAATTAATAACTTCCCCTTAGAAAACACACCGTCTGAAATAATTAAGTAATCGCAAGTTATTTTATTTTTATCAAATATTAATTTTATTGAATCTTTATCATAATCAATCTGTTCAATACTATGGTTATATTTAATTATATCTTCGTTTATTTGTTTTTTTAAAAATTGAAGTAATTTTGATCTTTTCAATGTTGTATATTTACAATCTTCAGAATTAAATTTTGAAATTTCTAAGTCACAAATTTTTTTTGAATTTTTGATTTCATAAAAATCAATTTTTTTTGGATTAAATTTTTCCTCTTCAGTGATAGAAGCGAAGCCTATTTTATTTAATAGCTTTACACTATTTACCGACAACTGAATTCCATAGCCTTCTTCCATTTCTATTGAATTCCTTTTTTCATAAATCGTAACTTGATAATCCTTATGATCTTTGAATAAATTGGCAATATACAAACCAGAAATTCCAGCACCAATTATTGCTATTTTTTTCATTTATGACTTTCTAAAAATTTTACTATCTTTTTTGTAAATGTTGGCAGTGTATAATTTTGAAGCTTTGTTGGATCGATCCAATAATTATTTTTATTTAAATTAAATTTATTTTTATATTCAATTTTAATATTCATGCTCATATTAGACATTTTAAAATTCAAATCTTTATCAAAATTTTTAGGATTATTTACTTCTTTCATTGGGAAAATATTAAAATTTTTCAAAAAATTAAATTTGTTATTTTTAATTAATAAATAATGATTATTTTTTTTATAAACATTTAATTTGTAAAAAGTTTGCTTATCTTTTTTTTTAAATTTTACTAAATCAAAATTTTTATTTTTAAACGATTTACATTTTTTTACTAATGGACAATTCTTACAATTAGGACTAACAGGTTTACAAATTAGTGCTCCTAATTCCATTAAGGCTTGAGCATAATCACTAGATCTTTTGATAGATGTTCCAAAAATTTTTTTCTTCTTGTGTAAATTTTCTTTTTTTATTTGATTTTGTTTTTTTAAAAATAAGTATCTCTTTAGCACTCTTTCAATATTACCATCTAGAGGAATTATTGGTTGATTGAATGCAATTGCAGAAATTGCACTTGCTGTATAATCTCCAATTCCTGGAAGAGACTTTAAATCAAAAAAATTTCTAGGTATTTTTTTATTAAAATTTTTTACAACTAGTTGAGCTGTTTTTTTTAAATTTCTTACTCTTGAATAGTATCCAAGACCCTCCCAAAGTTTAATTAATTTTCTATCATCATATTTAGATAATTTTTCAATTGTAGGAATATTTTTTATAAATCTGTTAAAGTAAGGTATTACCGTTGCAACCTGGGTTTGCTGCAACATAAATTCACTTACTAAAGTGTAATATTGCTTTTTTGTTTGAGAAACATTCTTTCTCCAGGGTAAAGATCTTTTATTTAAATCATACCAATTAAGAATATTATTTGTTATTATTGGATCTTTCATATGCAATCTAAAAATAATACTAAGCAGAGAAACGCTAGCATTCAAGGATTAAGATCTTTCAAAGACACTTTGCCAAAAAATGTCAAAAAAATAATTAATAAAAAAGGTCATGTATATTCAGAAACACTGAGCAATTGGAAATATTTAGTTGGAAGTGAATTATTTAAAATTTGCTATCCAAAAACATTTAAAAACTCAAATAAATTTGGTGTTAGCACCTTAGTGGTTATGGTTAAGCGAGGACATGAAGTTGACGTAGAATATTCGAAGAAAGATATTTTAAATAAAATGAATAACTTTTTTGGCTATTCCGTTGTTGAAAAGCTTAAATTTATAAGTTTTGATGATGAACATGAAATGACGGGCTCGAGTGATACAAAAGTTAAAAATGTGGCAATTAGTAAATATCAAAATAAAATTAAAGATGTTAAAAACGAAAAAATTAAAAAATCATTAGCAGAGTTAACCAGGGTTTTTAAAGAGAAATGAAAAAAACTATATTCTTATTATTAATACTTTTTACTACAGTCTTAAATGTACAGGCTGAAGAAATTAAAAGGATAACTGTTGGTAGTAAAGATGCAAAAATAACTATTATTGCTTTTGAGTCATTAACTTGTAGTCATTGTGCTAATTTTCACAAAAATGTTTTCCCTGAACTTAAAAAAGAATTTCTTGATACTGGAATCGCTAAAATTGAATTTAGACATTTTCCATTAGATATTGCAGCCTTCAATGCATCAAAAGTTGCTCAATGTAAAAATGATGGAAACTCTGATATTTTGGAAAGCTTATACGCAAATCAACAGAAATGGGTCAAAGGAAGTTCGATACAGGAGGCAAATAAAAATCTCCAAAAATTTTTGAAAAATGAAGGTTTTAGTATTGATTTCGATTCTTGTGTAAACAACAAAGAAATTGAGGATTTTGTTTTAAATGATCGAATCGATGGTACTAAAAACTTCAAAGTGAGCTCAACTCCTACGATAATTATCAACAACAAAAAATTTGAAAAAGCTCTAACTTATAAAAATTTGAAAAAAGCATTAGAAAAACTGATATAAGTTAGTGCATGGAGTTTAAAAAAATCCAATTAAATGGATTTAAATCTTTTGCAGAAAAAACCAACTTCTTAATTGAAGATGGTCTCACAGGTATAGTGGGTCCTAACGGCTGTGGCAAATCTAACATTGTAGAATCTTTAAGATGGGTAATGGGAGAGACCTCTGCAAAAAGTATGCGTGGATCTGGTATGGAGGATGTTATATTTTCAGGAACATCTAATAAAGCATCAAAAAATATTGCAGAAGTTTCAATTGAAGTTGAAAACAAAGATAAAGAAGGTCCTATTCAATATCGTGAAACAGAGCAAATACAAGTTAGAAGAAAAATAGAAAAAGATAAAGGATCTAAATTTTACATAAATGATAAAGAGGTAAGAGCAAGAGATGCTCAAATGTTTTTTGCAGATCTTTCGACTGGTGCACACTCTCCATCTATGATTAGCCAAGGAAGAATAGGTGCATTAGTAACTGCGAAACCAACAGATAGAAGGGCCATTTTAGAGGAAGCTGCAGGAATATCTGGTCTACATGTTAGAAGACATGAGGCTGAATTAAGATTGGGTGCAGCTGAGAATAACTTAAAAAGAGCAGATGAACTAAGAAGACAACAAGAAAAACAATTAGCAAATCTTCAAAAACAAGCTGAAGAGGCAACAAAATACAAACTAATTTCAGATCAAATTAAAAAAATTGAAGCAGGTTTGTATTATTTAAAATTATTAGAAATAGACAAAGAAATTAGAATAGAAAATGAAATTAATACTGAGGCAGAAGGAGAAGTAGAAGGATTTAATAACAAAATATCTGAATTAGAAAATTCAATTAAAACTTTTACAGATAAAGTAAATCCATTGAGAGAAAAAAACATAGAAAATTTGTCAAGGATACAAAGACTTAATTTAGAACTTCAAAGCTTAGATGAAGAAAACACAAGAATTCAAGATGAGATAGAAAGCATAAAAAAATCAATTCAAACACTTGATGATGATATCACTAGAGAAAAAGGGATTATTATAGACGCTAACTCAAATGAAAAAAGATTGAAAGAAGAAAAAACTGAATTAATTGAGACAGACTCGAAGTATTTTGAAACAGAAAAATTATCTAATGAAGAGTTAGAAAGTGCAAAAAATAAACTTAAAGAAGAACAAAAAGCTGTTGATGAAGTTGTAAACAATTTGGCTGAAGAAACTGTAAATATCAGTGTTGGCCCAATAAGAAATGTAAAAAATACTATATCAAGGGTAAAAGAATTAATAGATAGTAATGAAATAAATCAAGCAGTAACACTTCTAGATAGATGTAATATGGAGCTCGATAGTTTTTTAAATGATTTAAAAAATGAGAGATCTAGAAGTGAATTATTAGGAGTTAGTGAAAAATCAAAAAATATAAAATTTCTCCAAGAAAAATATGCTGATGCATATAGCAAAAACCAATCAATTAAAAATGAGTCTCTAAAAAGAAATGAGAGAATTAAAACTATTGAAACAGAAATTGAAAGTTGGAAAAATTTATTAACTAACTCAGAAAAAATGGTTAATGAACTTACACAAAGAAAAGAAAAATTATCAAAACAATTAAGTGATTTAGAAAACCAACCTAGAGTACAAGCAGAGAGAAAAGGTCAAATTTCAGAAAATTTAAGAATTTCAGATAAAGAAAAAATTGATAATGAAGCGATTATAGATGAAACAGATCAGAAAATTGAAATGTTAAGAGCACAATTAAATGAAATACAAGAGCAATCAATTCAAATTAGAGAAAGAAAAGCAAGCTCAGGAGCCACAATAGAAGGTCTTCAAAAAAGAAAAAGCGATCTGCTCGATAGAATTAGATCTGAGCTAAATTTAAATGAAGATAATATTTTAGAAAATTCAAATTTAAATGGACTAGAAGAACTTCCAAATCCAGTTGATCAAGAAGATGCTTTAGATAAGAAAAAACAAGAAAGAGAAAAGTTAGGATCTGTAAATTTAAAGGCAGATGAAGAAACAAGTAAATATGAAGAAGAAATAAAAAAAATGGAACAAGATCGTGCTGATCTTGTTACTGCTATCGTTAAACTGAAAGATAGTATTAATGAACTTAATCAAAAAGGTAGAGAGAGATTAATAGAAGCTTTTGAAAAAGTTAATAGAAAATTTAATGAAGTTTATACAAAACTTTTCAATGGAGGAAATGCCAAACTAGAATTGGTGGACTCTGATGATCCACTTGAGGCAGGTTTAGAAATGTTGGTAAGTCCTCCAGGAAAAAGACTTCAGTCTATAACTTTGTTATCTGGGGGCGAACAAGCATTGACTGCCCTCTCTTTAATCTTTGCAGTATTTTTAACAAACCCCTCGCCTATTTGTGTATTAGATGAGGTTGATGCACCTCTAGACGATGCTAACGTTACAAGATTTTGTGATCTACTTGAGGAACTAATTAAAATAACCAACACCAAATTCATAATTGTAACTCATCATGCTTTAACTATGTCAAAAATGAACAGACTATATGGGGTGACTATGCCTCAAAAAGGAATTAGTCAGCTTGTGGCTGTTGATTTACAAAAAGCAGAGAGTATGGTTGCATAAGCTATATAAATGCCAAAAGACCCTTTCAAAACTCGCTTAGAGATTGCAAAAAGCAAAATTTCAAAGAAAAAGCTCTACAATAAGAAGAATGACCCCTCACCAATAGGAACTGCATTCAAATTGAGTACAGAACTAGTTTCTGCAGTGGCTGTGGGGACAATTATTGGGTTTATTTTTGACAAGACCTTTGGTACTAAACCTTGGTTTATATTAATATTTTTTTTTGTTGGTGTAGTTGCTGGAATAACCAATGTGATTAGATCTGCGAAAAAAATGCAAAAATAAATAAGTATTATGGCAGCAAATCCTATGTCCCAATTCGACGTTTATAGAATTGGACCAGAAATTAAAGTTGGAGCATTTGACATATCCTTTACGAACGCAAGTTTGTTTATGATTTTAAGCACTGTATCTATTTTACTAGTCTTTAATTTAGGGTCAAAAAAAAATTCAATACTACCAAACAAAATTCAATTATTAGCAGAACTTAGCTATACCTTTGTATCCAAAATGATTAGCGATACAGCTGGGTCAAAAGCTAAACCATACTTTGCATTTATATTTTCTCTATTTATGTTTGTTTTATTTTGCAACATGTTTGGAATGATACCTTATACTTTCACTGTGACGAGCCATATCATTGTAACATTTGTGCTTGCAGCATTTATATTTATTGGAGTGACTGTGATTGGGTTTATTAAGCATGGATTTGGATATTTAAAATTATTTATTCCAAGTGGAGTACCTGCAGTACTGCTTCCTTTGATCGTAGTTATAGAAATTATTTCTTATTTGAGTAGACCTATAAGTTTATCAGTTAGATTATTTGCTAATATGATGGCTGGTCATACAATGATGAAAGTTTTCGGAGGCTTTGTAATTAGTCTTGGAATAGTTGGTGGGTGGCTTCCACTAAGTTTTTCGGTTGCGCTAACAGGTTTGGAGATCTTAGTTGCTTTTCTTCAAGCTTACGTTTTTGCAATCTTAACCTGCATCTATTTAAATGATGCATTAAATTTACACCATTAATAACAGAGGAGGATATAATGGAATTAGAAGCAGCAAAAATGATCGGAGCAGGTTTAGCGGCAATTGCTTTAGCTGGAGCCGGTGTCGGTATCGGAATAATTTTTGGAAATTATTTGTCTGGTGCAATGAGAAATCCATCTGCAGCACAAAAGCAATTTCCTAACTTGCTTTTAGGTTTCGCACTTGCAGAAGCTACAGGATTATTTGGATTAGTTGTTGCGTTAATCATTCTTTTTGCGTTTTAAATTGATGGTTAAAAAAATATATTTTCAGTCAATATTTTTAAGCTTCTTTTTTATTAAAGAAGCTTTTGCAGCTGAAAGCGGAGGTATGCCTCAATTAAATCCAGAGTTTTGGGTTTCTCAAATTTTTTGGCTAATACTTACTTTTGGTATTATGTATTTAGTTTTATCTAAACTAATACTACCAAAAATTAGTAACAACTTAGAATCGAGGAAATCTCAAATATTAGAAAATATTGAGGCTGCTGAGAAACAAAGAGAAGATAGTGATACAAAACTAAAAGAATACGATGAAATTATATCTAAAAGCAAACTTGAGGCTAATAGCATTTTCAATCAAGCAAGAGAAAAAGCACTAAAAGACATTAGTGCAAAAAGAGAAGTTCTTGATAAGCAAATTGATAATGAAATTGCTGAGGCTGAAAAGGAAATAGATGCATTAAGAAAAAATGCGTCAGATAAAATAAATAAAATTGCTATTGAGACTTCATCTGAGTTGTTGCAAAAACTAATTGGAGCTGATGTAAATAATAGTAGTATATCTGCAATTGTTAACGATCTATCTAAAAGAAATGGAGATAAATACTATGGCAATTGATGCAACATTTTGGGTAGCCGTATCATTTATTATTTTTTTTGGAGCGTTAATTTACCTTAAAGTTCCTCAAAAAATTTCTGAAATGTTAGATAAAATGATATCTGACATTAAAAATGAAATTGATGAAAGTGAAAAATTAAGAACCGAGGCAAAAACACTATTAGATAACTCACAAAAAAAATTAGATACAGCTCAGTCTGTTAGCAACGAAATTCTTGAGAACGCCAAAAAAGATGCAGATAGATTAATAATTGAGATGAATGATAAGTTTCACAAATCATCAGAAATTAAAAAAAATTTAGCTGAAAATAAAATAAGTCAGATGAAAGAAGCGGCTTTAAAAGAAATTAAGGACGCATCAATAAAGATTGCCGTGGACTCAGTTAAAAAAATAATAACTACATCTGTAGACAAGTCAAAATTAGACGCTGTGTTTCAAAAAAATTTAGATGAAACTAAAGCAGAGTTAAAAAAAATTAACTCATAATACACTTACAATTTTTCAAAAAAGCTATAAATTATTAAAATGAACTCTATAGTCATTGGATCAGGATTTGGTGGTATCGCAGCAGCGCTCAGACTTAAGGCAAAAGGACATAAAGTAAAATTAATAGAAAAACATCCAGACCTAGGTGGTAGAGCAAGAGTTTTTAAGAGAAACGGATTTATATATGATGCTGGACCAACAGTAATTACTGCACCCTACTTAATTAATGAATTATTTGAGTTATTCAATAAAGATCCAAAAAATTATATAGAACTAACCCCACTTAAAGTTTGGTACCAATTTATTTTTGAAGACAAAACTAAATTTAACTATTCAGGTGACGAAATTGAGATGAAAGGCCAAATTGAGAAACTTAGCAAAGAAGATGTGAAAGGATATGAAAAATTAGTTAATTTCACAAAAAAGATATTTGATAAAGGTTTTTTAGAACTTGCAGATGTGCCATTTGATAAGCCTTTTGTAATGATGCAACAATTACCTGCTCTATTAAAACTTAAAAGTTATAAATCAGTTTACTCACTTGTTTCATCTTATATTAAAAATGAAAAATTAAGAAGAATGCTTAGCATGCATCCTTTACTAGTTGGGGGAAATCCTTTTACTACAACTTCTATATATGGATTAATTCTTTATTTAGAAAAAAAGTGGGGAATACATTATTCAGTTGGAGGAACAGGAAATATAATTAAAGGTTTTGAAAAGTTAATGAATGAAGTTGGTATTGAAATAATAAAAAACAGTGAAGTAACGGAAATTATAACAAAGAAAAATAAAATAAGTGGTGTAAAATTAAATAATGAAAATGAAATTGGTGCAGATAATGTTGTTTGTAATGCAGATCCGCCTGCATTTTATGAGAAAATGTTAAGCAAAAGCAACGAGAGTTCGATGTTGTTTAATTGGAAAAAAAATCGAATGGAATATTCTATGGGTTTATTTGTTTACTATTTTGGAACAAAAAAAATTTATGAGAATGTTGAACATCATACAATAAAGTTTGGAAACAAGTATAAAGAACATCTTGATGACATATTTGATAAGAAAAAATTAAATAACGATATTAGCTATTATCTTCACAGACCTACAGCAACTGATAAAACTATGGCCCCAGAGGGAAATGATTGTTTTTATGTGTTAGTGCCTGTTCCCAACAATCAGTCAAAGATAAATTGGGAAACTGAAGGTGAAAAAATGAAAAATCTTGTAATTGAAAAAATGGAAAAAGACTTAATGCCAGATCTTAAGAACAATATAATTGAGGATTTTTATCTAACACCTGATTACTTTGAAAAGGAATTAAATACAAAATTTGGATCAGGGTTTTCAATTCAACCTAAATTTACACAATCTGCATACTTTAGATTTCATAATAAATCAGAAATATATGATGGTTTGTACTTCGTTGGTGCGGGTACACATCCAGGGGCTGGGGTTCCAGGTGTTCTCTCTTCAGCGAAGGTTTTAGATAAATTATTTTAATGTTAACCAAAAATTATTTAGCTATTTACGCAAAATCTTTTAATTGGGCAGGTTTTTTTTTACCAAAAAAGACCTATGAAAAATGCTCTGCGCTTTATGATTTTTGTAGAGAAGCAGATAATATTGCTGATAATGAAAACAAGATTGAAGCAAAAAAAGATAATTTTATTAAATTTAGAAATGGTTTTGCAAATAAAAATTATGGTGATCCAGTCATAAAAAATATGTGGAATCTTATTAATGAATTTAGTATTTCCACTAAAATTGTAGACGATTTATTTGATGGTATTAATTCTGATATAAAAGAAAGTGTTAAACTCAATTCAAAAAAAGAATTACTAATATATTCCTACAGAGTGGCTGGAACAGTTGGATTGATGATGGCTAAAATATTGAATGTTAAAAAAAAACAATCTTTAAAATCAGCTATTGATCTTGGGATTGCTATGCAATTAACAAATATTTCTAGAGATGTTATGGAAGATAAAAAAAATAATAGATTTTATATCAATGAAAGTTTTGAGGAAATAAAGAGAACAATCAAGCTTTCAGAACAATTTTATGAAAACTCATTTTACTCAATTAAAGAAATACCATTAAGTTTTAGATTTTCTATTTTAGTTGCTAGAAGAGTTTATAGAAAAATAGGATATAAAATTTTAAATAAACAAAACATAGAAAATTATAAAAAGTCTGGAAAAATTTATGTTTCAAATATTGAAAAAATTATTGAAACTTTTTTATCTATTTTTGACTTAATTAAGTTATCACTTATAAGCAAAAACGATGATAATATTAATCATGATCATAATTTAATTAATGAAGTAATAAATTTAAATGAAAGAATTTGATTACATAATTATAGGCGGAGGTTGCGCAGGTCTTTCATTGGCATATGAGCTGGAAGTTTATGATAAATTAAAAGATAAAACTTTAGCAATTATTGAGCCAAGAGAAGATTATAAAAGAGATAAAACCTGGTCATTTTGGAAGGTTTTTTCACATAATTTTGATGACTGTGTCAAAAAAAGTTGGAATAATTTTACAATAAATACAGCCAATAATACGAAATATGTAGATTGCGAAACTACACCATATCAAACAATTGATAGTGGTATGTTCTACGAAAATATACTTTCAAAACTTAAATTAAATAAAAATATTCAGTTTTTTAAAAGTATTGATGAAATAGATAAATCAAATTCAGTTGTATTTAATAGTGTGCCTAATTTTGAAAATAAACAGAGTGAGTTATGGCAACACTTTTGTGGAGTTGAAATAGAAACAGATAAAGATTTTTTTGATGACGAAATATTCAATTTGATGGACTTTGCTTGTGATCAAAGAAACAAGGTTCATTTTTTTTATACACTACCATTTACTAAAAGAAATGCATTAGTTGAAACTACTTGGATATCTGAACTAAATAATGAAAAACTGAAAGATTATGATGAACAAATTGATAATTATTTGATTAAACATCTGAATATCAGAAACTGTAAAATTAATTTCAAAGAAACTGGAGCAATCCCACTTTTTAGACAAAAAAATGTAAGTAGATCAAATGAAATTTACATAGGCTCAGCAGGAGGCATGACTAGATTAAGTACAGGTTATACTTTCCTAAATATTCAAGAACAGAGCAGATATATAAGAGAAAACATAGAAAATATAAAAAATGTAAATTTATTTAAAATTAATTCAAAATATGATTTTTTAGATAAAATCTTATTAAGAGTTCTTAAAAATAATTCCAATGAAATGGGAAATATATTTTTCAAAGTTTTTAATTCAAAACCTAAAACAGCTATCAACTTTTTATCAAATAAAAGCAGTTTTTTTGAAGATTTAGAGGTAATTCTAAAAATGCCAAAGTGGAAATTTTTAAAAGAATTAATTTAAAATGAACAATAAAATAAAAAAAATAAATCTAAATCATTCATTTATTTTTTTCTTTGTTGTAAACATTTTTTGTATTTTATTATTCAAGTTTAATAATTTTAATATTTCATCAGTTTTATGTTTACTTTTAATTTTAATTATAGGGGTTTCCCATGGTTCATTGGATCATATTAAAGGAAAAAAACTGCTTAAATTATTTAATGTAAAATCAAATTATATATTCTATATTACATATATTATAATTTCAGCATTAGTTATAGTAACTTGGATATTGTTACCATCAATAACTTTAATTGTTTTTTTAATAATCGCCTCCTACCACTTTGGCAAAGAAGATACACAATTTTTGATTAATGATAGATCTTATTTCACTCAAATACTTTATTTTTTTAAGGGATTTTTAATTATACTTGCTCCTTTATATTTTCATTTTCAGGAAACAATAGCAATTTTTAAATTATTATTAATTGATAGTGAAGCATTTTATTCAAGTTTAAATTTTATTGAGACAAATAATTTAATTCAAATAGGAATATTCTGTAGCACCTTGTCTAGTATTTTTCTTTTCTTAAAGAATTTTGAAATAAAAAAATTTGTAGTTTTTTTAGATTATTTTTCAATTTTAATATTAAATTACTATTTATCTCCACTAATAGCTTTTACTGTTTATTTCTGTTTTTTACACTCAATCAGACATTCAATTTCACTAGCTATTGATCTTGACCCAAATAGTTTAGTTAATGGATTTAGATTGTTTGTTAAAAAAGCTTTACCATTAACAATTTTGACAGCTATTTTTTCTTTTATTGCTCTATATCTGCTAGAAAATTCATACAATTTGGATAGTGCAATTTTAAAAATAATATTTATAGGTTTGGCGTCTTTAACCTTTCCACATATATTGCTGGAATATTTTTTAGAAAAAAATGAAAAATAAAGAATTAAAAATATTATTATCTGCGCCTCGTGGATTTTGTGCTGGAGTAGAAAGAGCAATTGAAATAGTAGAAAAATCTATACAAAAATTTGGAGCTCCAGTTTATGTGCGTCATGAAATAGTACATAACAAGTATGTTGTAGATGATTTAAAAAATAAAGGGGCAATATTTGTTGAAGAGCTTGAGGAGATAAAAGATAAATCAAGACCAGTAATTTTTTCAGCGCATGGAGTTCCGAAAAAAATACCTGAAAATGCAAAAAGTTATAAAATGACTTATGTGGATGCTACATGTCCACTTGTTTCTAAAGTTCATAGAGAAGCAGAAAATCTTAATAAAGCTGGCTACCATATAATATTAATTGGTCATGAAAATCATCCTGAAGTAATTGGAACTATGGGTCAATTAAATGAAGGTTCTATAGATTTAATTCAAAATGAGAAAGATGCTTTAAACTATCAAAATAAACTAGATAAAAAATTAGCATATATTACTCAGACTACTTTATCAGTTGATGACACAAAAGAGATAATCAAAATTTTAAAAACAAATTTTCCCAATATAAAAGAACCAATGAAAGAAGATATTTGTTATGCAACTACTAACCGTCAAATGGCAGTAAAAAATATTGCAAAAAAATGTGATATGTTTTTTGTTATTGGAAGTAGAAACTCTTCAAATTCTGTTAGACTAGTTGAAGTGGCAAAAAAATCAGGTTGTGAAAATTCACAACTTATTCATTCAGAAAGCTCAATACCGTTTGATCAAATAGAAAATTGTAATACTATAGGTATATCTTCAGGTGCATCTGCGCCAGAAATATTGGTTGAAAATTTTATTAATGATTTAAAAAATAAATTTTCTATAAGTATTGATGAAATTGAAATAATTAAAGAAGATGTAGTTTTTAAAGTTCCCAAAAAATTATATTAAAAAATGGCTGTCTATACAAAAATAAATCAAAAAGAGATTAATATTATTAATAAAAATTTTAATGTTGAGAAAATAATAAGTTTTAAAGGTATCAAGCAAGGAATAGAAAACACAAACTATCTTCTTAAATCAAAAAAGAAAAAATATATTTTAACAATTTTTGAAAAAAGAGTTTTACAAAAAGAAATACCTTTTTTTATGAAATTGATGGATAATTTAAATAGTTCAAAAATAAACTGTCCTAAGCCACTAAAAACTAAAAAGAATAAATATCTTATCAAATTAAAAAATAAAACTGCAGGTATTGTTTCATTCTTGGAGGGTAAAGATAAAAAAATATTAAAAACAAATCATTGCTATACAATTGGAAAGACAATTGCTCAAATGCATTCAGTCACAAAAAAAATAAAACTTAACAGAAAAAATTCAATGGGGATTAAAAATTTGAAGCCTTTGTTAGAAAGTATTAAATTTAAATCAAAAAAATTTTCAAATTTAAAAATCTTTTTAAAAAATAACCTTAAAGATATTAATAAAAATTGGCCTAAAAAATTACCTAAAGGTATTATCCATGGTGACTTATTTATAGATAATATTTTCTTCAAAAAAAATAAACTTTCTGGAATTATTGATTTCTACTTTGCTGCTAATGATTATTTTATGTATGAAATTGCTATATGCATAAATGCTCTTTGTTTTGACCACAAAAGAGGGAAATTCCAAATAAATAACAAAAAAATTAAAAATTTAATCAAAGGGTATGAAAGCATTAAAAAAATTTCAATGAAAGAAAAAAAATCTATAAATATTTTGTGTAGAGGTGCAGCATTAAGATATTTATTAACAAGATTGTATGACTACTCAAATACACCAAAAACAGCATTGATTAAAATTAAGGACCCTAATGAATATTATCAAAAATTACTTTCTCACAATAATTTAAGTTCATTTAAAGATTATTTAAATTAATGATTACAATTTATACAGACGGTTCTTGTTTAACAAATCCAGGAAATGGTGGATGGGCTGCAATTATAAATGATGGAAAAGAAATAAAAAAAATTAGTGGTAACGAAAAAAATACAACAAATAATAGAATGGAGTTGTTAGCCCCAATTAATGCATTGAAAGGTATGAAGCCTGGTGTTGAAATAAAAATATATACTGACTCTCAATATGTAAAAAATGGAATAACTGAATGGATTAATACTTGGTTAGCTAATAATTGGAAAACCTCAAAAAAAGAAGATGTTAAAAATAAAGATTTATGGATTGATCTATATAATTTAAATAAATCGCTTAATATTCAATGGAATTGGGTTAAAGCTCATGATGGAAACCCTTTAAATGAAGAGGTGGACTTACTAGCTAAAAAAGCAGCAAATTTAGATTAATTTTAAAAAATTTTGAGCTGCTGAAATTTCACAAGTGGCAGTATCTTCTTCTGCTTGTATTTTCTTTACAACATTGTCGTCAATTAACATTGTATATCTTGCTGACCTCATTCCCTGACCCCGATCGTGTCTATCTATTTCTGCTCCAATTGATTTAGTAAATTCACAATAAGGGTCTGCAGCCATAAATATTTTATCTTCAACTTTTTGATTATCACCCCATGCTTTCATCACATTTGGATCATTTACTGAAACACAAATAATTTTTGTAACCCCTTTACTCTTTGCTTCCTCGTAATTATTAACATACCCTGGAAGATGTTTTGCGGAACAAACTTTTGTAAATGCACCAGGAACACCAATCACAATTGTTATATGATTTTTAAAAACTTCTGCTGTAGTTATTTTTTTTGCTACTCCACTTGAGTCTAAATAATAAAATTCTGAGTTTGGAAGTTGTTCCCCTTCTTTAATTTTCATTTTGTTTTACCTTTAATGTAATTTTTAATTTTTTCTAAATTATTTTCAACTATATCATATTCTTCTTTTTCATTCAAAATAAACTCAAGTTCTTTTGGTAAATCAGATTTTAACTTAATAGCTTTGGAAACAGCATCAGGAAATTTACATGGATGTGCAGTTGCTAGTACAATATTATTTCCTCTTAGGTTGTGTTTGTCAAAAGCACCATATCCAATTGCTGTGTGTGGATCTAAAACTACAGAAAATTTTTCATACACCTTTTTAATAACCTCCAAAGTCTCATTCTCACTCAGACTAGCGGATAAAAAATTTTCTCTAATTTTATTTAATTTATCATCACCAATTAAATATTTTCCATTCTCTTTAATATTTTTCATATCTAATGAAGTCTGTTTATGGTCTTCATTATTAAGATCGAATATAAGTCTCTCGAAATTACTAGCTATTTGAATATCCATACTAGGAGAAATAGTTTCTGAAACTTTTTCTGCCTCATAACTACCTTTTGATATTGCTCTATGCAAAATGTCGTTTTGATTAGTTGCAACAATTAATTTATTAATAGGCAAGCCCATTTTTTTGGCTAAATATCCAGCATAAACATCTCCAAAATTTCCTGTTGGTACTGAAAAATTTGTTGGTTCACCTGTATTTTCAACCAATGAATAACTGTAAAAATAATAAACACTTTGAGCAATAATCCTCGCCCAATTAATAGAGTTTACCCCTGACATTTTGATATCATTTGAAAACTGCTTATCTGCAAACATAGATTTAACCAGGTTTTGGCAATCATCAAAATTTCCCTTTATGGCTATATTAAATACATTTTCATATTTACCTGTTGTCATTAATTTTCTTTGAACTGGTGAAACACGATTGTCTGGATGAAGCACAAAAATATTAACATTTTTTTTACCTTTAATTGCATCAATTGCTGCAGCACCAGTGTCTCCAGATGTGGCAACAACAATGTTAATCTTTTGATTTTCATTACTTAGGTAATACTCATAAAAGTTACCTAGAAGTTGCATAGCTACATCTTTAAAAGCTAAAGTCGGACCATGAAACAGCTCTAACACAGTTCTGTCCCCAAGCTTTATAAAATCTACAACATTATCTTTTCTGAATGCAGAGTAAGACTTATCAATAATTTTGCTTAAATCGTTTTCCGACATGAAATTACCAATAAACGGATAAACAATCTTTTTAGCTAAATCTGAATAGCTTAGTTGTTTAAAATCTTTAATCTCATTTTCAGTATATTTCAGCAATGTTAAAGGAATAAATAAGCCTCCGTCATCAGCAAGACCTTTAATAAAAACGTCTTTAAATTCAAAGGTTTTTGATGTGTCTCTTGTACTTACATATCTCATTTAATAATTTTTTTTCCTAAAATATAAATATATTAAAAGGATTGAAATCGCCATAGAAAACCAAGTAATTGCATACTTCTTGTGATTATTTGAAATTTTAGCAGTAATCACTCTTGGTTTTGGAATTTTATATTCACCGTTTAAATAAATGACATACTCTGAAAAATTTCTTTCAGTGAATTTTAAAATATCTTCTCTATTCAAGGTAAACCAGTAATTTTTCTCGATATCATTTTCTGGCTTGAATGAACTTGGTTTAGTTTGCAGCATAAGAGTGCCGACTATTTGATTTTGATCAACTAAATTTATTTCGGGTAGACCTTTTTTTTCAAACGGTATCCATCCTCTATTCATCAAGTAATTTTCATCACCAATTTTAATTGGATTAATTACTTCAAATCCAGGTTTGCCATTATCATTTAAATTGTACAAGTAAATTTGTTTATTAAAATCAATTTCTCCGCTTGTCTTTATTCTAAGATAATTTTTTTTTTCAATATTAGATAGTTCCAAAGGGTCGTTTTTTAAAGAATTTTCTATTTGCTCAATTAATTCTAATTTCCAATTTAATCTGTAAATTTGCCAAAACCCCAGAGATAACAGAGTTAAAATAATAAAATAAACAAAAACTGAAAATAGTAATTTATTCTTCAAGGATAAATATTAACTTCCCCAAATATAAATTGCAGCAAATAAGAATAGCCATACTACGTCAACAAAATGCCAGTACCAAGCAGCTGCTTCAAATCCAAAATGATGATCCTTTGTGAAATGACCCAGTCTTCCTCTCCACAAACATACGGCCAAAAATATTGTTCCAATAATCACATGGAAACCGTGAAAGCCTGTTGCCATATAAAATACTGCTCCATAAATATGGCCCGAGTATGTGAAAGTAGCATGATGGTATTCATATGCTTGTAATAACGTAAAAAAGAAACCTAGGATTACAGTTAAAGTTAACCCTTGTATAAATCCTTTTCTATCATCCTCTAATAAAGAGTGATGAGCCCAAGTAACAGTTGTTCCTGATAATAACAAAACTAAAGTATTTATTAAAGGAATATCCCAAGGATCAAATGTTTCAATATCTTTTGGTGGCCATACATTTCCAACGAATTCGTTTGGAAATAAACTTATATCAAAGTAAGCCCAGAACCATGCAACAAAGAACATTACCTCTGAAGCGATAAATAAAGTCATTCCATATCTATGATGAATTTGAACGACAGGAGTGTGATGACCTTGATGTTCTGCTTCGATTACTACATCTCTAAACCACATATATGCGCCATAAATTAATAAAGCTAAACCAAGATACATTCCCCATGAAATACCGTTATGCATATAAAAAATTGCACCTATTGCTAATACTAAGCATGCAAAAGATGTATAGATTGGCCAAGGACTTGGGTCAACTAAGTGGTAATCGTGTTTTTTTTCTGCTGACATTTTTCGCAATTATGATTGTTTATAGTAATCTGTCGAGAAAAAAGTATACGACATGGTTACATCTTGTAGATTTTTTGTTGTTGGATCGTTTACAAGTTCAGGGTCTAAATAAAAAGTCATCACATAAGTAGCCTTCTCACCAGACTTCAACTCTTGTTTTTCAAAGCAAAAACATCCTAATTTACTATAATATTTACCAAAACTTGCCGGTGAAACATTGAAACTTGCTACTCCGAATGTAGTATCATCGCCATAATTTTCTACCTCGAACTCTATTCTATTAACCTGGCCAACCTTAACATCCATAACATTTGTTTTGGCTTTAAAATCCCATTCTAGATTATTTACATTTGTATCAAATCTAACACTTACCACTTTATCTAATACTATATCTGGAACTTCTTTTGAAACCTGAGTTGTTCCTCCAAAACCTGTAACTCTACAAAACAGATCGTACAAAGGCACTGCAGCAAATGACAAACCTAGCATCAGAACAAAAATTCCTGCTAAAAATATTGGTGTTAATGTTTTCCCTTTCATCATATCTGCCTATTAAATACTCCAACGTTATAAAGAGTAAAAACAAATAAAAAAACCATAAACGCTAAAATTGCTATTGCAGTGATTATATTTTTTTTCTTTGTCTTTTTATCAGGTGTTATCATAAAATTTTATCAATTAAAAAAAGAACAAATATTAAGAATAAATATAAAATTGAATATCCAAATATTGTTTTTGCTTTTTTTGCATCAAATTTATTTTTTTTAAACTTGTAAAGTTCGAAACATAAATAATTATAGTAAATTGTCAAAATTAAAGATGGTATTAAAAACGCTAAACCTACGAACCCGATAGCATATGGTAAAATTACAACTGGTAGCATTGTGAGCGAATAAACAAATATATTTAATTTTGTGCTTTCCACACCGTTGGTAAGTGGAAGCATTGGTATTTTTGCTTTCTTATAGTCTTCAGATTTGTATAAGCTTAAAGCCCAGAAGTGAGATGGGGTCCAAAAAAATATAATCAAAAAGAAAGTAAGTGGCTCTAATGAAAGAGAGTTAGTAGCAATAGTCCAACCAATAACAGGTGGTAATGCTCCTGCAGCTCCTCCAATCACTATGTTTTGTGGAGTTTTTCTCTTTAACCAAATTGTGTAGACAAATACATAAAACAAAATAGTAAAAAGTAATAAACTAGCTGATATTCTGTTTGAAAAATAATCAAGTGCAATTACAGAAAAAATTGAAAGAGAAATTCCAAAAACTAGTGCTTGATTTTTATTTACCTTACCCGTTGGAATTGGTCTTAAACAAGTTCTTGTCATTAGGGCATCTAAATCTGACTCATACCACATATTTAAAGCCCCAGCTGCTCCTGCTCCAATTGAAACTAAAATTATTCCAATGATTGCATCTTTTGTTGGAATTATATTTGGAGCCATTAACAATCCAACTGCACATGTAAAGATAACCAAAGACATTACTCTTGGTTTCATTAATTTAAATAATTCAGATAAATTAAAGGCGTCTTCTTGAGATAAGTTTCTATTTTTTAATTTAGACTTAATCATTAATTTAAAGTTAAAAAATCTTATTTACTATACTTAGCTAGTAGATTTTTCAACACCCTCTTCATCTTCAAACTTTGGTAATTCTTCAAAAGTATGAAAATTAGGTGGAGATGGTACAGTCCATTCTAAAGTTGTAGCACCTTCTCCCCATGGGTTTTGTGCTGCAGCCTTTTTCTTATAAAACGCATAAGCAAGGTTTATAAAAAATACCACCAATCCAATTACAGAAATATAAGAACCAATTGAAGAAATGTAATTCCATCCTGCAAAAGCATCTGGATAGTCAGCATATCTTCTTGGCATTCCCGCAAGGCCTAAAAAGTGTTGTGGGAAGAAAACCAAGTTCACTCCGATAAACGTTAACCAGAAGTGTAATTGACCCATCCACTCTGAGTACTCATAACCAGTCATTTTTCCAAACCAATAGTAAAATCCTGCAAATATTGCAAACACAGCTCCTAAAGATAGTACGTAATGAAAGTGAGCAACAACGTAGTAAGTATCATGCATTGCTGTATCAACACCTGCATTCGCTAGTACTACTCCTGTAACTCCACCAACTGTAAATAAGAATATAAATCCTAAAGCCCAAACCATTGGTGTTTTAAATGAAATCGAACCACCCCACATAGTTGCTATCCATGAAAATATTTTTATACCGGTTGGAACTGCAATGATCATCGTTGCAGCTAAAAAGTATGCTTTAGTATCTGTGCTCAAGCCAACTGTATACATGTGGTGAGCCCAGACAACGAAACCAACTATTCCAATTGCGACCATTGCATAAGCCATTCCTAAGTATCCAAAAACTGGTTTTCTAGAAAATGTTGAAACAATATGACTGATCATTCCAAAACCTGGTAAAATTAAAATATAAACTTCAGGATGACCAAAGAACCAAAATAAATGTTGGAATAGAACTGGGTCTCCTCCAGTTTGCGCATCAAAGAAAGCTGTTCCAAAATTTCTGTCTGTTAGAAGCATCGTAATTGCTCCTGCTAAAACTGGTAATGATAATAATAATAAGAAAGCAGTTACTAGTATTGACCAAGCAAATAATGGCATCTTATGGAGTGTCATGCCAGGTGTTCTCATGTTTAAAATTGTCGTAATAAAATTAACCGCACCTAAAATCGAAGAAGCTCCAGCTAAGTGTAGACTTAAAATTGCAAAATCCATTGCTGGACCTGGTTGACCTGCTGTAGATGATAATGGAGGATATATTGTCCATCCTCCTCCTACCCCTGTTTGACCTGGAGGGCCATCCATAAATATTGACATTATTAATAATATGAAAGATGTAGGCAGTAACCAGAATGAAATATTATTCATTCTAGGAAAAGCCATATCAGGTGCACCAATCATTATTGGAACAAACCAATTACCAAAACCACCTATCATTGCTGGCATAACCATAAAGAAAATCATTATTAAACCATGACCAGTAACTAAGACGTTATATAAATGATAATTTCCACCTAAAATTCCATCACCTGGATGCATCAGTTCCATTCTCATTAAAACTGAGAATGCAGTACCAATGACACCTGCAATAATTGCAAATATTAGATACATAGTTCCAATATCTTTGTGGTTAGTTGAATAAGCCCAACGTTTCCAACCAGTTGGTGTATGATGATCGTCGTGTGATGCTGTTTGTGTATACATATTATTTACTCGCTAGTTTTTTGAATTGATCTTCTTCATTAATTTCTTTTGCAAATTTGACTTTAGCGTCTAACAACCACTCTTGATATTCTTCCTCGGTAACAACTCTAACTTCAATTGGCATAAACGCGTGTTTAATTCCACACAATTCAGAACATTGACCATAATAAGTTCCAACTTTTTCTGCTTTAAACCATGTTTCATTTATTCTTCCAGGTACAGCATCTCGTTTTACTCCAAATGAAGGGAGTGCCCATGCATGTAGAACATCATTAGCAGTGATCATTACCTTAACAACTTTATTTACTGGAACAACCAGTTCATTATCTACAGCTAATAGTCTTGGCTCGTTTTCTTTTAAGTCTTTAGTTTCAATCATGTAAGAGTCGAAGAAAATATTTTCATCTGGATACTCGTATCCCCAGTACCATTGATATCCAATAGCTTTTACAGTTATATCCGCCTTAGGAATTGCATCTTGTTTATATAAAATTTTAAATGATGGAACTGCCATCACAATTAGAATTAAACATGGAATTAAAGTCCATAAAACTTCAACAGCTACATTATGAGTTCTTTTTGATGGAACTGGATTTGCTGAAGCTCTAAATCTTATACAGGCATAAACCATCAAAAATAGAACAAAAACACTGATTGCTATTATAATTGGTAACAACAACTTATCATGGAAATTAACTATATCCCTCATAGTCTCAGAAGCAGCCTTTTGAAAACCTAGTTGCCAATCGACTGGTTGATTGGCGAATGCTCTTGGAGTGATAAAGAATGTTAGAAATATATATAAAAATTTTTTCATTTTTTTACCCTATATAGAGTGTCTTTTAAAAAAATACACTTTTACTTTTAGCGACAAAATATCAATTAATGGCGTAATTTATGATCGATAGAGCAGAAATTACAGCCGTTTCAGATCTCAAGATGTTTTCATTGATTTTAATAGGCTGAACGCCATTAAATTTTAGAATCTCTTCCCTTTCATCTTCAGAAAAATCTCCCTCTGGTCCTATGATTACGCAAGTAGGCTTTGTAGTTAACTTTTTAATGTCAATTTTTGTATTAACAGTGTTGAGATCAGCAAATATCAAATCCATATCATTATTTAAAAAGCTTTTTAAATTTTGAGTATCCTCAATTGATGGAACTGTTATTCTATTTGACTGTTCTGCTGCTTCTATGATTACTTTTTCCAATCTCTCTTTATTTATCTTTCTAACAATTGTTCTTTCAAAGATAACTGGCAAAAACTTAGTTACACCAAGCTCTGTAGCTTTTTGGATCATGAAATTAAAGTAATTTGATTTAATAGGAGAGAAAGCCAGCCATAGCTCTTTGGTATTTTCTATCTGTCTTAATTGTCTCGAAACATTAAATTCAACTATGTTTTTTGTAATATTTAAGATTTTCGCTTCCCATTCACCACTGCTATTAAAAAGAGAAAAAAATTCTTTCTCTTTAAGTCTCATAACTTTTGAAACATAGTGAGATTGAGATTTATCAAGTTTGTCAGTCAAATTAAGAGATAAACTTTTCGAATAAAATAATCTAATGTTACTCATATTGACAAATTAGTTTATGAAAAATATTAAAGCAATAATTTTTGACGCTTACGGAACTTTATTTGATGTCAATTCAGCTGCTGAGAAATGTAAAGACAAAATCGGTGATAAGTGGGAAGGTTTTGCTAATCATTGGAGAACTACACAATTAGAATATACTTGGCTAAGAAGTTTAATGAAACGTCATAAGGATTTTAAGCAAGTGACAGAAGATAGTTTAGATAAATCTATGAAAGCTTATGAGATAGACTCTTCAATGAAAAATGAGTTATTAGATCTTTATAAAATTCTCTCACCATTTAAAGAAGTGCCTGAAGTTTTAAAATTATTAAAAGAAAAAGATTTTAAACTTGCTATTCTTTCAAATGGTACACCTGCCCTTCTTAATCAATTAGTTAAAAGCAATAATTTAGATAATTTATTTGATGATCTCTTTTCAATAGAAGAAGTTGCTATTTATAAACCAGACTCTAAAGTTTACGATATACCAATTAAAAAATATAATATTAAAAAAAATGAAGTTGCTTTTTTAAGTTCTAATACTTGGGATGTATCTGGTGGTGGAAATTATGGTTATAATTCTATTTGGGTGAATAGAAATAATAATATTTTTGACAATTTAGATTATGAACCGAAACATCAAATCGAGAACCTCAGTAAGTTACTTGATATAATATAAAAAATTCTTATGTACGAAATATGAAAAATATTGAAGTAAATAAAATTATAGACCCTATTCCAGCTTCTGACGGTGCTGGAGTTAAATTAAAAAGAAGTATTGGTGTTGAGCCAAATTATTTTGATCCTTTCTTAATGCTTGATGAATTTGGATCAGAAAATAGTGAGGATTATATTGCGGGTTTTCCACCGCACCCTCATAGAGGAATTGAAACAGTGACTTATATGTTGGCTGGAGATTTTGAGCATAAAGATAGTACAGGTGGTGAAGGTAGAATGACTGCAGGAGATGTTCAATGGATGAAAACAGGAAGTGGGATCATTCATTCAGAAATGCCTGCTATGAAAGAAGGAAGACTTCATGGTTTTCAATTATGGATTAACATGCCTGCTAAATTAAAAATGAGTAAGCCTGAATATCTTTATATTGATGCTGATAAAATGAGTGTTCATAAAGATGATGAGAAACAAGTGAAAGTTATTGCCGGTATATTCGAGAATGCTGAGGGACCAGTAAAAGGTCATAACGTTGAACCGGTTTATTTTGATGTTGAACTCAACAAAGGTAAAGAATTTAATTTTAAATTACCATCTACCCACAATACTTTTATTTATTTAATTAGTGGTGAAATTGAAATTGGAAAAGATAAACACGATCAAGTCATAGATAGTACTTTAATATTATTAACTAAAGGTGAAGGGCTTATAGTGAAAGCAAAAACAAATGCTAAATTCTTATTAATATCAGGTAAGCCAATTAATGAAGAAATAGCAAGAGGTGGGCCATTTGTGATGAATACTAAAGCTGAGATCTTGCAAGCAGTGCAAGATTATCATAATGGTACGTTTGTAAAATAAATTATGAAAGCTGTAGAAATTAATAAAACCGGTGGACCAGAGGTTTTAGAGGTTAAGGATATTTCTTTAGGAAAACCTAGCCCTGAACAGGTAACAATTGAGCAAAAAGCAATTGGTCTTAATTATATTGATACTTATCATAGATCAGGTTTATACCCTTTAAAACTACCTATTGGTTTAGGTTTAGAAGGTGCGGGTATCATTACTGATGTTGGAGAGAACGTAAAAGACTTTAAAGTTGGTGATAAAATTTCTTACGCAGGTATCCCTTTAGGTTCATATTGTTCGCACAGAAACTATCCAACTAAAAATTTGGTAAAAGTACCAGATGGTATTGATCTTGAAATCGCAGCAACCTTAATGACAAAAGGTTTAACAACTTTTTATCTTTTGCATAAAACTTATCAGGTTAAACCCGGAGAAATAATTTTGTTTCACGCAGCAGCTGGTGGTGTTGGTCAGATTTTTGGACAATGGGCAAAAAGTTTAGGCTGCACTGTTGTAGGTACAGTTGGAACAGATGAGAAAGTAAATATAGCAAAGGAAAATGGTTACGATCATGTTATTAATTACAATAAAGAAGATTTTGCTAAAAAAGTTTTGGAAATTACAAATGGTAAGGGTGTCCCTGTTGTATACGATGGTGTTGGCAAAGATACATTAAATGGATCAATTGAGTGTCTGTCAGTAAGAGGAATGATGGTTTCATTTGGAAATGCATCAGGACCATTATCAGACATTAATGTGCCAAAGGTAATTCAGCCAAAAGGGCTATATCTCGTCAGGCCCTCCATGCAACAATACCTTTCAACAAGAGAAGAGTTAGATGAAGCATCAAATACAATGTTTGAAAAAATTAGCTCTGGAAAAGTTAAAATAAAAATTTTTAAAAAATATAAATTAGAAGATGTTATTGAGGCTCACAAAGATCTTGAAGGAAGAAAAATTTTAGGTCCAGCTGTAATAGTTCCTAATTAACATCAACATCCATATCTGACATATGGAGCTTAAGTGCATTTGTTGAAATTTGAATTTCTCTTATAAAAAAAACAATAGATATAATCATGGATAAACAACATGATCCGAAAATTACTCTAGCTAAAAAGACTTCATCTAAATAAAGAGCAAATACTGTAAGCATATTAAAAAGAAAGCCAAAAGCAGCAAATAATATTGTCCATCTTAAAAGCGTTATTCTACCACTAAGATTTATAAACTGCTTTTTCCACTCAGGAGGTATATGTTTTTCGTACACATGCTCATCATGAAGCTGACGGATTAAAATACTTAGCGAATGAAATCTGTTACTATATACACCCATTAATAAAGGAATTGCTGGAAACATTAGTGCTGTGACTGTGTAATCTATATTCATACGAATCAATTTGATTATGAAACTAGCCTTTGTTATTTACAAGTAAAATATTATGAACCAATTAAAACTTTTCATTGAATTAGTAAGATTGAAAAAACCTATTGGTTTTATGCTTTTGTTTTGGCCTTGCGCTTGGGGTCTCACTTTAGCTTATGATTTCAATGAAAGCCTAAAAAATTATTTTTTTTATTTACTTCTATTTTTTTTAGGTTCTGTTTTAATGAGATCTGCAGGATGCATAGTAAATGATATTCTAGACAAAGAATTTGATGCAAAAGTATATCGTACTAAAAATAGACCAATCGCGTCTGGTAAAATTTCAGTTACCCTTGCAATTTTTTATGCCATTATTCTTTGTTTTCTAGCACTTTTAGTTTTATTAAATTTTAATTTATTCACTATAATTCTAGCCTTAGGGTCTATGCCACTTGCATTTATATATCCACTTATGAAAAGATTTACATATTGGCCTCAACTATTTTTAGGAATAACATTTAATTACGGTCTAATACTTGGTTGGACTGCAATTGAGCAACAAATTGATATAGTGCCGATCATATTCTATTTTGGAGCCATATTTTGGACACTGGGTTATGACACTATATATGGGTATCAAGATATTAAGGATGATGAGATAATAGGATTAAAATCAACTTCTATTAAATTTAAAGGAAAAGAGAGGAAATTTATAATTTTATGTTACTCATTTTTATTAATTTTTTTAGCAATTGGTGCAAATTATATGAATTTGGATAATTATTTTTACTTATTATTAATAATTCCTTTTTATCATTTATTTTTCTATCAAATGAGGATTTTTAATCCAAAAAATACGCATGATTGCCTTAAAGCTTTTAAGAGTAATAATGTATTTGGTTTAATAATCTTCTTAAATATCCTTATAGTAAAAAATTTATAATGTTAAAAACTGAAATTATTAAGAGACTTTATAGAGATTATACCAAAAAGTTTTTAAATAAAATTATTATATCAGTTTTTTTTTCTGTATTAGTTGCAATTAGTACTTCTGCAATCGCTTGGCTTTTAGATCCTGCAATAAAAAAATTGTTTATTGAAAAAGATAATTCGCTAATTTTCATAATTCCTTTTTTAATCATAATAGCTTTTTCCACAAAAGGTTTGGCTTTATACATTGCTAAATCAACAATGATTAGTGTTGGAGAAGAAATTAAAAAAAAACTTCAAGTTAATATGGTTAAGTCACTAATCAAAACTGACACTCAAATAATTGATAAAAAACATAGCGGCAAATTTATTTCAAATCTTACATATGACGTGAATCAGATAACTAGTTTACTTAGTAACGCTATACTTACATTATTTAAAGATACTTTAACTTTAATTGGTTTACTTGGTGTCATGTTTCTTCAAAATTGGAAATTAGCCCTTGCATCAATCATAATGATACCTCTTGCTGGTATTTCCTCAAAAATATTAGGAAAAAGAGTAAGAAAAGTTACAACCCAAGCACAAGAAAAATCTGGTTATCTTACAACATATCTTGTTGAATTGTTTAAAAACCATAAATTAATAAAAATATTTCAGAAAGAAAAATATGAAAACGAGAGAGCAGAACATCATCTTAACGAGCTTAAAAATAAAAATAAAAAAATAGCAATAGTTTTCGTTAGAATGTCTCCTGTAATGGAAACTTTAACTGGAATTATGATTGCAGTTTTAATATTTTATTCTGCAATTCTTATTTCAAATAACGAACTTGATATAAATAATTTTTTCTCATTTTTAGCCGCAATGATGTTGGCATATCAACCAGTTAGAGCTCTTTCTACACTCAATATAGTTTATAACCAAGGACTATCTGCAGCTTCAAGAATACTTCCAATTATTGATCAAAAAAATACTATTAAAGACCTTCCTAATTCAAAAATACTTAAACTAACAAAAGGTGAAATTAAATTCAAAAATTTAAATTTTTCGTATGATATTAATGAGGAACAAACTTTAAAATCAATTAATTTGGAATTTTTAGGAGGCAAAATGACATCACTAGTAGGTCATAGCGGTTCAGGAAAATCAACAATACTAAATTTAATCCCTCGTTTTTATGATGCCCAATCAGGAGATATAATTATTGATGATAACTCAGTTTATAAAACAACTATAAGCTCATTAAGAGAAAATATTTCACTTGTAAGTCAAGAAACTACTTTGTTTGACGATACTATAATGAAAAATATTAAATACGCTAAAGAAAATGCAACTAATGAAGAAGTCTACCATGCTGCAAAGCTATCTCATTGTGAAGAATTCATTAATAATCTTCCAAATAAATATGAAACTTTAATTGGAGAAAATGGAGTTAGATTATCTGGTGGAGAAAAACAAAGAATTTCAATTGCGAGAGCAATGATGAAAAAAAGTTCAATAGTTTTACTTGATGAAGCTACATCATCATTAGACTCTGAAACTGAGTCAAAAATTCAAAATGCATTAAAAATTCTTACAAAAGATAGAACCACTATTGTTATTGCTCATAGACTTTCAACAATTTTAAGTTCTAATAATATTTATGTTATAGATAATGGTAAAGTAGTTGATAGCGGGAGACACGATGAGCTTTTAATTAAATCTAATTTATATAAAAACTTTTATGAAAAACAAATTCAAAAATAAGTATGTTTTTTTTTTATCAAGTTACATTTAGTATAATTATTTTATTTTCACCATTAATAATTTTCTGGAGAATATTAAAAAAAAAAGAAAATAAAATAAGTTTTAAAGAAAAATTTAGTTTTATAAATAAAAAAAATAGAGGTGTAGGTAAGTTAATTTGGTTTCATGGTTCTAGTGTAGGTGAAATAATGAGCATAATACCTCTTGTCCATCATTATGAAAACAAAAAATTTATAAAAAAAATTTTAATAACATCGAACACATTAAGTTCTTCTAAAATTATAAAAAAATTCAAATTTAAAAAAACTGTTCACCAATTTTTTCCCATTGATCATTTTTTTGTTGTAAAAAAATTTTTAAATTTCTGGAGACCTAATATAGCTATATTTATTGATTCTGAAATATGGCCAACAATGTTTAAAGAAATCAATAAGAGAAACATTCCATTACTATTGTTAAATGCAAGAATTACAAAAAAAAGTTACAAAAGATGGAAAATATTCAAAAATTTTTCACAAAGTGTTTTTGAAAACATAACTAAAGCCTATCCTCAAAATAATGAAACAAAGTATTTTTTAAAAAAGTTAAATTTTAATAAAATAAAAATTTTGGGAAATTTAAAGTTTATTGAAAACAAATTTAATAATGAAAGTACAAAAAATTTAAATTTTAAATTTAAAAATTATAAAACTTGGGTTGCAGCTAGCACTCATGCTGGGGAAGAATTTTTTTGTGCTAAGGCTCATTTAAAATTAAAAAAAAAAATTAACAAATTAATTACAATAATAATCCCTAGACATATAGATAGAACAGACGAAATATTATCTCAATTTCAAAAATTAAATTTAAAAGTATTGCTTCATAGTTCAAGTAAAAAAAATTTAAATGATATTGATATTTATTTAGTTGATACTTTCGGTGAGTCTAAAAGTTTTTACAGAATTGCTTCATCTGTTTTTTTAGGGAAATCAATTACAGTAAGAGGTGGTCAAAACCCATTGGAAGCTATTCACCACGATGCTCAAATTTTACATGGTCCTTATGTGGATAACTTTAAGGAAGTTTATAAATTTCTTAAATCTTTAAAAGCCTCCAAAGAAATTAAAAACATAAACCAATTAACTTCTAAAATTTCACTTAAAAAAAATAAAAGAATTGGCAATAAAATTAAAAAAATTGGGGGTATAATCTCAAATAAAACATTAAATGAAATAAACAATTTTTTATTAAATGAATATAAAAAAACCTAAATTTTGGGATTATAAAAAACCAAATTTATATTCATATTTATTGTTTCCAATTACACTTATTATAAAAATTTTTAACTTTTTTAAAATTGTTCCGAAAAATAAGAAAAATAAAATTAAAACTATTTGTATTGGAAATATATATATTGGTGGAACTGGAAAAACTTCTTTAAGCTTAAAAATAAATAAAATTTTAAATAAAAAAAATATAAAATCATGTTTTATAAAGAAGTTTTATTCAAATCAAATTGATGAACAAAAAATTTTAGAAAATAATGGAAGACTTTTTTTGGAATCAAAAAGAATTGAGGCTCTTAGAAAAGCTGAAAACGAGAATTATCAGGTAGCAATCTTCGATGATGGTCTTCAGGATAAAACTATAGATTACGATTTAACATTTGTCTGCTTTAATAATATCAATTGGATAGGAAATGGGATGACTATTCCTTCGGGACCATTAAGGGAAAATTTAAATAATCTTAAAAAATATGATCATGTGTGTTTAAATGGAAATTTAGAAAATCTAGAAACGTTAAAACATGAAATACTTAAAATTAATCCAAAAATGAATATACATGTTGCAAAATATGAACCAATTAATTTAAACGAATTTAATATAGAGGATAAATATTTAGTTTTTTCAGGTATTGGAAATCATAAAACATTTACTTCAATGATAAGGAGTTGTGGTTTAAATATTATAAAGGAAATTGAATTTCCAGATCATTATAAATACTCAAATAATGATATCGATAAAATTTTAAAACAAGCTTCAGAACTAAAATGTAAAATAATTACAACAGAAAAAGATTATTTTCGGTTAAATTATAAAAAATTAAATGAAATCAAATTTATTAAATCAGAATTAAATCTGGTTGATGAAGATAAACTTATAAAAAATATTGTTTAATTATGAAATATTTAAAATATTTTATTCAATTTCTTTTAGCAATTTTAAGTTTTGTATTATTTAAAATTTTAGGACCAAATTTGTCCTCTAAATTAAGTGGAAAATTATTTGAAAAAATTGGACCTCTTTTTAGATCTAAAGAAACAATCGAGTCAAATATTAAAAAAGCAATCCCAAATATAAATTCAATAGATATAAATAAAATAACACAATTAATGTGGAATAATTATGGAAGAGTGTTTGCAGAATATATGTTTATTAAAGATTTTAGATCTGGAAAACTTTCCTCCAAAATAAAAATTGATGGTCAAGAAATTTTAGAGGAAATAAAAATGTCAAATAAACAAGTTGTCTTTATCTCAGGACATTTAAGTAATTTTGAACTTATGGCAATGCACTTAGAAAAATCTGGAATTAAACTTTCTGCTATTTATAGACCCTTAAATAATATTTTTTTAAATGTGATGATGGAAAGGATAAGAAAAAAATATATATGTAAGCATCAAATTAAAAAAGGAATTGGTGGTCTTAAACAATTAATTCATTTAAAAAAGAAAAACTTTTCAACAGCTTTGATGATTGATCAAAGAGTTTCGGAAGGAATCTTGTCTAATTTTTTTAATAATGAAGCTTTAACCACTACAATTCCTGCTCAATTAGTTAAAAAATTTAATATACCAATAATTCCAATATATATTGAAAGAATTAAGGATTTAGATTTTAAAATAACAATTAAGGAACCAATAAATTTTACTAAAGAAACTAAAGTTCAAAAAATCACAGACGAATTAAATAAAATTCTTGAAAAGATGATTTTAAAAAAACCTGAACAATGGATATGGTCGCATAATCGTTGGAAATAAAATTTATTTTTTTTTAACACTTTCTGTTTTTTCATATGCTTCTTTATAAGAAAAATACGGCTCTTGTAGTTCAACATTCCAATAAGTAAGTTTATCTAAAGAAATTTTTTTTCCTGATACTGCACATTCAACATGGTCTCCATCTTCAATAATTTGAAAATTATTGGGTAAATATTTTATTTTTGCTAATTTTTTTGTCATTTTTGGTTTATACAGTTGTATATGAAAGTAGGAATAATAGGAAGTGGTGGAAGAGAACACGCAATTTGCCAAACTATAAAAAATTCTAATAAAATTGAGAAATTATTTTGTTTCCCGGGTAATGCAGGAACAAAAAATATAGCAGAAAATGTAAATATTGACTTAGAAAATTTTGAAAAAATTCGAGATTATATATTAAATAAAAATATTGATTTAGTTGTAGTTGGTCCTGAAAAACCTCTGGTAGATGGATTAGTAGATTATTTAGAAAAATTTAATATAAAAGTATTTGGTCCAAACAAAATTGCTGCTCAATTAGAAGGATCAAAAATATTCACAAAAAAAATTTGTGAAAAATATAACATCCCTACAGCTAAATTTGGAATTTTTTATAATACCAATGAAGCTATTAAATTTTTACAAAACTCTAGTTTTCCATCAGTTATAAAAGCTGATAATTTAGCATCTGGTAAAGGAGTTTACATATGTAATAATATTAAGGAAGCTCAGAAAGCTATAGATGAAATTTTTGGTGGAAAATTTGGTAAAGCAGAAAATTTATTAATAGAAGAATTTCTAGATGGAGAGGAGATGAGTTTTTTTACAATTCATGATGGAGAAAATTTTAAAAATTTTGGTACAGCACAAGATCATAAAAGAGCTTTAGAAGGAGATAAGGGTAAAAATACGGGAGGTATGGGAGCCTATTCACCGTCAAGACTAATAAATGAAGAATTAGAAATTAAAATTATTAATAAAATTATTAAACCAACTTTAAAAGGATTGTCTGAGTTGGGCACTCAATATAAAGGATTTTTGTATACCGGTCTAATGATTGTAAAAAATGAACCATACCTTGTTGAATACAATGTAAGGATGGGAGATCCTGAATGTCAAACAATTTTACCAAAATTGAAGACTAATCTAAGTGATATTTTTTTAGCTTGCTGTGAAAAAAAACTTAATCAAATAAATATTGAATGGGTAAACAAAAAAAGCCTTTGTGTAGTTTTGTGTTCAAAAGGGTATCCAGAGGCTTACAAAAATAATGTTGAAATTAAAAATTTAGATAAAATTAAATTAAAAAATAACAATTTCATGTACCATGCAGGTACCTCAGAAGATAAAAATAAAATTTATGCAATTGGAGGTAGAGTATTAAATTTTGTGTCTCTTTCAGATAACTTTGCTTTAGCTAAAGAAAATATAATCGAAAATTTACAAAACTTAAATTGGGCGGGTGGTTTTTATAGAAAAGATATTGGTTACAAAGTTATAGAAGATCAATGAGGATTATATCTGGATTTTTTAAAGGTAAAAAAATTTTAGAACCGGTAGACAGCAGGACTAGACCACTAAAAGATTTAACAAAAGAATCAATATTTAATATTATAGCTCATTCAAATAAATTTGATGTTAATTTAAATACTTCTAAAATTTTAGATTTATTTTGTGGAGTTGGATCTTTCGGTATTGAATGCTTATCAAGGGGGGCAAAAAGTGTAGTATTTGTTGAAAATTATGAGCAAGTTTTAACAGTTTTAAAAAAAAACTTATCGAGCCTAAAAAAAATAGAAAATTATAAAATAATAGAGACAGATATTTTAAAAGATAACTTTAATATTAACCTTAGTAGCAAGTTTGATATTATATTTTTAGACCCACCTTATAAAGAAAATAACCTAGAAAAAATATTAATTAAAATTAAAAATTTAAAATTACTTAATAAAAAAGGAATTATTATCATACACCGACATAAGAACACAAAAGATATTTTTCCATCCAATTTAAAAATTGTTGAGGAAAAAGTATATGGTATATCAAAAATTACTTTTTTAATTAATTTAAATTAATAATTTTTTTGTTTCTTTTTTAATTAACTCAACAGCAGGTTGATCGAATGGATTTAAATTTAAACACTTTCCAATCAAGATTGTTTCTAAGATAAAAAAACAAAATAATTCTCCCAATGTTTTTTCATCCCTTTTTTTTATTTCAAAACTTCTAAATGGAATATTTTTTTTTTTAAAAACCACTTCTGTAGCTTTTTTTTGTGCAAAAATAATATTTGATAAATTTTTATTTTTTAAAAATTCTTGAGAAGACAAAATTTTATTATTATTTACTTTATTAGATATTTTTTCATTCACATAAAAAAAGGTAAAAAAATTATTATGAAAACCATCTAGATAAAGTTGCATAACACTATGATTATCTTTTGGCATATTTGAAATAATTGGCAATATACCTTTTTTATTTTTTCCTAAACTTTCAGCTACTAATTGTTGATACCACTTAAATAAACTTTCTGATTTTTCGTCATAATTGATTATAATGGAATTGAATTTTTTATTTTTTATAAAATAAAGAATAGAGGAGACGTTTAATATAAGTGAGTTTAAAAATTTCTTATTATTAACTAATGAATTTAATTGTCTAAAGCTTTCTGCTCGTAAACCCATTAATTCTGCAGGCAACATGCCAACTTCAGATAAAACTGAATATCTACCTCCAATAAAGTTATTATGATGTATAACATCAGATTTTAATTTTTGTGCTAACGATTTTAAATAATTTTTTTTATTTTCAGTAATAAAAATATTTTTTTCATTTTTTTTTATTAAAATATTCGTATTAACTATTGTTTCAATAGTATTTCCAGACTTTGAAATAATAAGATTTAAATATTTTTTTTTCTCAATTTTATTTTTTTTATTTTGAAGATTGTCAATAAAAACAAAATTTTTTTTAATTTTATACTTTAAAAAATCGTATATTGCTTGTGTACCCAAAACAGAACCACCCATACCTATTAATCTAAAATTTGAAAATTTTTTATAACTATTAATTGTTTTAATATTATAGTTAACTTTGTAGCTTTTTCCCAAAGACTCAATTACTTGATTTTTATTTTTGAGGATTTTTTTTAAATATTTTTTTATTTTTTTTAAATTATCTTTATTTTTATTTTTAAAATCAATTAATCTTATACTTTTTGTTAACATTAATTTTTTTTAATTTTTTCTAATAAAGATTCTTCTAGTTTCTCATTTTTGGATTGATTGGAATTCGTATTTTGATTATCTTGATCCTCCTCATTTGATATCAAATCCCTAATTTTATTTTTTTCTGATTTTTCAGTTTTTTGCTCATACTCAGGAACTGGTAATTCATTATAATCTGGTGGCATTACCAAAGGTGATTTCTTTTCAACTAAAAATTCATCGCTACTATTTTTTTTTTGATTTGAAAAGGCGTCTCTTACTGATCCACATGATGATAAAAATAAAAATAATGATAATAGAAAAAATAATTTTAAATTACTCATATATTCGAATTGTTGGTTTTATCAGTCATTTCTAATAATATCATAAAAATTACACCCAAAGTTATAAAAATGTCAGCTAAATTAAATATAAACCAATGGAAATTTCCTATATGGAAGTCAAAAAAATCTGGCACAGCTTTATAAAGTATTCTATCAAAAGCATTACCCAGTGCTCCTCCTAAAATCATTATTAATGCAAGTTTTTTTAAACCATTACTTTTTAATGTCATTATAAATATAAAAAAAATTATTAAAATTATTAAAATTGTTAAAAAATTATATAAATTTTCTTGATCAAAAGACAAAAGTCCAAATGCAATTCCTTCATTCCATATTAAATTGATATTTAAATATTTTGAGGCAAATATTTCAGATCCTGGAAACTTTTTATCTAAATTAATTACATAAATTTTAGAAATTCTATCTAGTAAGAAAATTAAAATAACTAAAGATGAATTAATAAAAAAATTTTTTCCTAAGTTTTTTATTATCATTCTTAATTCACAGCACAATTAGCTCTATCACAAGCTTTTTCTTTTATCTTCCAGCAAATTGAACACTTTGATCCTTTTGCTTTAGCCGTGATTGCTGTTATATCAACATCTTCTTTGTAACTAACTTCGGCTTTTGAAGTAATGCAGAGCTCAGAAAAATCTGTATTTTCTGTAAGATTTTTTAATTTTTGACTTAGTTGTATTTTTAAATCTGCCTCTAGACTTGATCCAATTTCTTTACTGGCTCTTTTTTCTTCAATACTTATGTTACAAATATTTCTAATTTTAATTAATTCATTCCATTTTTCACTAAGTTTTTGATTTTGGAATTTATCAGGAAATTTTACAAATTTTTCAAGATGAATACTTTTTTTATCCTTGAATAATAATTGAAAAATTTCTTCAGTTGTAAAAGACAAAATAGGAGCAAACCATTTTAATAGTGAATTTAAAATTATATTAAGAAGTAAAATAGTCGATTTTCTTTTCTTTGAGTCTATAGGATCACAATAAAGATTATCTTTTCTAATATCAAAATAAAAAGCAGATAAATCAACAGTACAAAAATTTAATAATTCTTTATATAAATTATGAAAATCATAATTATTAAAATATTTTTTAAAATTATTATTTAAAATATAAATTTTATGGAGCATTAATTGCTCTAACTCGGGTAATCCATTTACATCTAACGTATCAAAGTTTATTGTTTCAAAATTATCATTTATATTTCCTAGTAAATATCTGAAAGTATTTCTGATTTTTCTATAAGACTCTGCGTGTTGATCTAAAATAGAATAATCTATTCTTAAATCCTCTGCATAATTTGATGATGCTACCCAAATTCTCAAAATATCAGCACCATACTTTTTTAAAATGTCATCAGGTGCAATTACGTTTCCTAATGATTTTGACATTTTTAAACCTTTGCCATCTACAACAAAACCATGTGATAATATTGATTCAAATGGAGCTCTACCTCTAGTTCCACAAGATTCCAATAAAGATGAGTGAAACCAGCCCCTATGTTGATCTGAACCCTCTAAATACATAGATGCTGGCCATTTTAAATCCTTTCTTTTTTCCAATACAAAAGAATGAGTTGAGCCACTATCAAACCAAACTTCGACAATATCACTTAATTTTTCATAATCTTCAGATTTATATTTTTTGCCTAAAAATCTTTGTGGATCATCTGAAAACCAACAGTCAGAGCCTTCTTTTTCATAAATTGATGCAATGTTTTCAGTAACTTCATCATCAACTAAAATTTCTTTTGTTTTTTTATTCACAAAAATTGGTAGGGGCACACCCCAAACCCTCTGTCTTGAAACACACCAGTCAGGTCTTGTTTCTATCATTGATTTTAATCTTTCTTTACCTTTCGATGGATAAAAAGTGGTTTCATCAATTGCATTTAGTGCTTTATCTCTTAATTTATGACTCTCCATCGAAATAAACCATTGTGGTGTAGCTCTATGAACAAGTGGAGCCTTGGATCTCCATGAATGTGGGTATGAGTGAACTAGCTCACCATTAAATAATAAATTTTTTTGCTCATTAAGTTTTTCAATTACAATAGGATTTGCTTTAAAAATATGAATTCCTTCAAATAATTTTACATTGTTTGTATATTTTCCATCTCCATCAACTGTTTCAATAGCTTTAATACCATTATTCAAACAAAGATTAAAGTCATCAGGTCCATGACTTGGCGCACAGTGGACTATTCCAGTTCCTTGCTCGGTTGTTACAAATCTAGCTTCGAGCATTGGTATATCATGGTCATAACCAATATTTAAAAATGGATGACTACAAATTGTATTATTAAATTCTTTGCCTTTAAAATTATGAATTTTTTTGTAATTTTTTAATTCACATTCTTTAACTACTGATTCAAGCAGAGCATCTGCTATAACAATTCTTCTATTTTTAAAATCGCCCTCGTCATTTATTTCCAATATAACATAATCAAGAGACTCGTTATATGCTAAAGCTTTATTGGCTGGTATTGTCCATGGAGTTGTTGTCCAAATAATTATTTCACTTCCAGCTAAATCTTTTAAATTAGATGATTTAACTTTAAACGAAGTGTAAATTGTATCTGATTTATGATCTTGATATTCTACCTCAGCGTCTGCAAGTGCTGTCTTCTCAACTGTTGACCATAAAACTGGTTTGAAGCCTCTATAAAGACTACCCTCTTTTAAAAATTTACCAAGCTCTCTAACTATCTGTGCTTCTGCTCCAAAGCTCATCGTAGAGTAATAATTTTCCCAATCCCCCACAACACCCAATCTTTTAAATTGGCTTTTGTGAACTTCAATCCACTTCTCAGCAAATGCTCTACATTCTTTTCTAAACTCAACTATCGGAACATCGTTTTTGTTTTTTTTGTTTTTTTTATATTGTTCTTCAATTTTCCACTCAATAGGCAAGCCATGACAATCCCAACCTGGAACATAAATCGAGTCTTTTCCGTCCATTTGATGAAATTTTACAATTATATCTTTAAGAATTTTATTAAGAGCCGTTCCCATATGGATATTTCCATTGGCATATGGAGGTCCATCATGCAGAACAAATTTTTCCCTTCCTTGACTTCCTTTTCTCAACTCTTCGTAAAGATTTATTTTTTTCCAATATTCAAGAGTTTCTGGCTCTCTAATAGGCAAGTTAGCTTTCATAGAAAAAGCAGTTTTTGGAAGATTTATTTGTGATTTAGTCATTTAGTATTTTTTGCAATATTTAAATCTTTTTTAATTTGAGCTCTTAATTGATTAACATTTTTAAATTTTTTTTCTTTTCTTATAAACTTTAAAAACTCTACTGATAAAAGCTTATTGTAAAGATTTCCAGAAAAATTAAATAAATGAACTTCTAGTAATATTTTTTTTTGATTAAATGTTGGTCTATATCCAAGATTAGCAATTCCTTTAAGATATTTGTTGCTATTTTTCCTCAAAACCTTGACAGCATAGACTCCTGGTTTTGCTAGAACGTAATCTTTAATATCTATATTACACGTCGGAAAGCCAATTTTTTTTCCAACTTGTCTTCCCTTTTTGACAATTCCTTGTATCGTCCAGTTTCTGTTTAAAAAATTATTGGCCTTAGCTAAAAAACCTTTTTCTAAAAGATTTCTTATTAAAGATGAGGAAACTATCTTTTTGTTTTTAATTAATGGTTCTGGTTTTATAACTTTGTAATTAAACGATCTCTCATATTTTTTTAATAAATTAACATTTCCCTCTCTTCTATTTCCAAATCTAAAATTGTTACTCACAAAAATAAATCTAGAGTTTAATTTTTTACTCAAAATTTGAATTATAAAATCTAGAGCTTTAGTTTTTGAAAATTTTTTATCAAATTTTTTTGTAATAACAAAATCTACTTTTAAATTTCTAAGTAACTTTATTTTTTGATCAATATTAGAAAGTCGAAAATTTTTTAATTTTTTATTAAAAAACATTTTTGGCATTGGATCAAAATTTACAACACCAATCTTTAAATTATATTTTTTCTTATATGACCGTGCTAATTGAAATAATTTTTGATGTCCTAAATGTAAACCATCAAAATTACCAATTAAAATAATTGATCCTCTGTGTAATTTTTTAATATTAAAATTTTTATAATGTTTTACCATTTTAGATCTGATTGAATAAAATTAACTATAGCCTCGTACTCTTTTGAAACGTCTTGGATACCATTATTTTTTATTTCATTTCTATGTATCCCGTTACTAATTAATAAAGAGTCATAATTTAAAAGATTTGCACCTCTGATATCAGTATTTAAATTATCACCAATTGCTAATATTTTTTTATTTTTATTATCAATTGACTGATTATAAACCTCTGGATGTGGTTTTCCAAAATATACTACTTCTCCACCCATTTTTTCAAAAACCATTGCAACGGAACCTGCACACAACTCTCTAACTTCACCACGATCAACAATTAAATCTGGATTTGTGCAAATCATTTTTTTGTTAATATGTTTTTCAAGTAGATCTTTATAAAATTCTAAATCCTTATCATGATCATCAAATAACCCGGTACACAATAAATATTCACTATCGCTAATATCTTCACACTTATTTTTCTCAAATAAATAAAATAAATCAAAATCTCTAGGTGGACCTATGTGATAAAACTTTTTAGATAAGAAAGATTTTTTCAAATAATTCAATGCTGCTTCTCCTGAGGTAAATACGTGATCTCTGAGTGCTTTGTCCATGCCCATCTTTTCTAAAAAATTTTGAACAGTTTTATTTGGTCTAGGTGCGTTAGTTAAAAGTACAAACATTTTATTGTTTTTTAAAAGTTCATTCAGAACAGTGATTGCTTTTTCATGAAGATTGATCCCATTGTGAATAACACCCCACAAATCTATATAAAAAAGATCGTAGTTATCAGCAATTGATTGTAAGCCATTTAAATCTAAATTTTTGGTCATATTTTAAGGTATAAACCATAAAATCCTGAATTTACTAGCAATATTAACATCTTAAAGTGTTTCTGATCTTGAAATAGGCGGTGAAATATCTATATGAGGCTCATATTTATAAAGATTTATAAAGGAGAATTTATGAAGTTTAAACCGTTACATGACAGAGTTTTAATCGAAGTATTAGACAGCAGTGAAAAAACTGCTGGAGGAATCATTATCCCTGATACAGCTCAAGAAAAACCTCAAGAAGGTAAAGTTGTTGCTGTAGGTGGTGGAGCAAAAACTGATGATGGAAAAAAAATTCCAATGGACGTTAAAGTTGGTGATAAAGTTTTATTTGGCAAATGGTCGGGTACAGAAGTTAAAATTGATGGTAAAGAATACAGCATAATGAAAGAGTCAGACATTATGGGTATTTCAAGCAAGTAAATAATTAGTAAAGGAGAAAAATAATGGCAAAAGTTGTTAAGTTTGATGCTGAAGCAAGAGCAGCAATGATTAGAGGTGTAAATATCCTAGCTGACACTGTTAAAGTAACTTTAGGACCAAAAGGAAGAAATGTCGTAATGGATAAATCTTATGGTGCACCTAGAATTACTAAAGATGGTGTATCTGTAGCTAAAGAAATAGACCTTGAAGATAAATTTGAAAATATGGGTGCACAAATGGTTAAAGAAGTTGCAAGCAAAACCAACGATGAAGCTGGTGATGGAACAACTACTGCTACTATTCTTGCACAAGCAATCGTTAAAGAAGGTGTAAAATATGTAACTGCCGGCATGAATCCTATGGATGTGAAAAGAGGAATTGATGCTGCTGTAGAAACAGTAAGAGAAAGCTTAGTTGCTTCCGCAAAAAAAGTAAAAGATAGCGACGAGATTGCCCAAGTTGGAACAATTTCATCAAATGGTGATAAAGAAATTGGGACCATGATTGCAAAAGCAATGCAAAAAGTTGGAAATGAGGGAGTAATTACTGTTGAAGAAAATAAAGGTATTGAAACAGAATTAGACGTAGTAGAAGGTATGCAATTTGATAGAGGATATCTATCGCCATATTTTATTACAAACAGTGATAAAATGACTACTGAGTTAGAGAACCCATTCATTCTTTTACATGAAAAAAAATTAACTAACTTACAGCCAATGGTTCCTCTTTTAGAGGCTGTTGTACAAGCTGGTAGGCCATTGATGATTATTTCTGAAGATGTTGAGGGTGAAGCTTTAGCAACTTTAGTTGTAAACAAGCTTAGAGGTGGTTTAAAAGTTGTAGCTGTAAAAGCTCCAGGATTTGGTGATAGAAGAAAAGCTATGCTTGAAGACATTGCTATATTAACAGGAGGTCAAGTTATATCTGAAGACCTAGGTATCAAGCTTGAAAATGTTAAACTTGATGATCTTGGTTCTTGTAAAAAAATAAAAGTTGATAAAGACAACAGCACTATCGTTAATGGTAGCGGTAAAAAATCTGATATTGAAGCTAGATGTGCTTCTATTAAACAACAAGTTGACGAAACAACCTCAGACTATGATAGAGAGAAGCTTCAAGAAAGACTCGCAAAATTAGCTGGAGGAGTTGCAGTAATCAAGGTTGGTGGTGCGACTGAAGTTGAAGTTAAAGAAAGAAAAGATAGAGTTGAAGATGCTTTAAACGCAACTAGAGCTGCTGTTGAAGAAGGAATTGTGACTGGTGGAGGTTGTGCCCTTCTTTATGCTGCGCAAGACCTTGATAAAGTTAAGGCAAAAGGTGATGACCAAAAAGCAGGTATTGATCTAGTTAGAAAAGCATTAGAAGCTCCAATTAGACAAATTACTAAAAATGCTGGAGTAGATGGTTCAGTAGTAGTTGGAAAATTATTAGAGCAGAAGAAAAAAACAAATGGTTATGATGCTCAAAACGAAGAGTATTGCGATATGTTTGCAAAGGGTATCATAGACCCAGTTAAAGTTGTAAGAACTGCTCTACAAGATGCTGCTTCAATTGCCGGATTATTAGTAACTACTGAGGCGATGATTGCTGACAAACCAGAGGAAAAAGATGCCGCTGGTGGAATGCCTGGTGGTATGCCTGGCGGAATGGGCGGAATGGGCGGAATGGGCGGAATGGGAATGTAATCCCCCAATCTCAAAAAAATTTAAAAGGCCATCTTAAGATGGCCTTTTTTTTATGTGAAAATTTATTATGTCAAAAAGATATAGTGGAAAATCGTTTAAAGATTCTAGTGTTAAAAAAAAACCTAAATTGAGTCTCAAAGAGAGAAGAAAAATCAAAAAAGATAAGCAAAAAAAACAAAATTAATCTCAAATTTTGTTAATTTTTCAAGCCAGATATGAATTTTTTTAAGTTTTAATATCAGTTTAAATATGTATAAGAGCCACACTTTATGAGTAATAATATCAGAAACATCACAATCATTGCCCATGTCGATCACGGGAAAACTACTTTAATTGACAATTTAATGAAGCAAAGTGGTTCGTTTAGAGAAAACGAAGTTGTTGATGAAAGATTAATGGATTCAGGTGAGCTTGAAAAAGAAAGAGGAATTACAATTTTAGCTAAACCCGCTTCTATTAATTGGAATAATTCTAGAATAAATATTATTGATACTCCTGGTCATAGAGATTTTGCTGCTGAAGTTGAAAGAGTTTTGAGTATGGCAGATGGAGCATTATTGTTAATTGATTCTGCAGAAGGTGTTATGCCTCAAACAAAATTTGTGTTATCCAAAGCACTTAAACAAGGATTAAAACCAATTGTTGTTATTAATAAATTAGATAAAGCTGATCAAAGAGCAAACGAAGTTTTAGATGAAACATTTGATTTATTTGTAAGTTTAGATGCAAATGAAGAACAATTAGATTTTCCAGTTCTATATGCAAGTGGAAGATCAGGTTGGGCAGATCTTGAGGTTGATGGTCCGAGAAAAAATTTAAATCCTTTATTAGATTTAATTGTTGATCACGTAAAACCTACTGAACTTGATAAAACAAAGCCTTTTGCAATGTTATCAACACTACTTTATGCAGATAGTTTTTTAGGTAGAAGTTTGGTTGGAAGAATTACACAAGGTACTGCAAAAGCTAATCAATCTATAAAAGCAATTAATTTAAATGGTGAAAAAGTTGATGAAGGAAAATTAACAAAAATTTTTAGATATGAAGGAACAAAAAAAGTTCCAATAGATGTTGGTGAGGCTGGAGATATTGTGGTTGTTGCTGGATTAGAAAAAGCAAACGTTGCTGATACAATATGTGACCTAGAGGTAAATGAGCCGATTCCTGCTACTCCGATAGATCCACCAACAATGTCAATTACAATAACTGTAAACACTTCACCTTTAGCTGGAACTGAAGGTAAAAAATTAACCAGTACTCAAATAAGAGATAGATTAGTTCAAGAAGCTCAAAATAACGTTGGAATTACATTTTCTGAAAACGAGGTAAAAGACTCTTTTGTTGTAAGTGGTAGAGGCGAATTAATGTTAGAAATTCTTTTAACTCAAATGAGAAGAGAAGGTTTTGAAATGACAGTAAGCCCTCCAAAAGTGTTATACAAAACTGACGAAAGTGGAAATAAACTTGAGCCGATTGAAGAAATTACAATGGACCTTGACGAAGAACATGCATCAAAAGTAATTGATTCAATGAACAGAAGAAAAGGGAAGCTAATAGAATTAAAAGATACAGGAACCAATAAAAAAAGATTAATTTTTCATGCACCTACTAGAGGGTTAATGGGCTACACAAGCAGATTTCTTACACTTACTAAAGGAAATGGTGTTATAAATAGAATATTCTATAGTTATGGTCCTTTTGAAGGACAAATGGAAGGCCGAAGAAATGGAGCATTAATCTCAATGGAACAAGGAAAAGCTGTTGCATTCGCGATATTTAACCTTCAAGCAAGGGGAGAGATGTTTGTTACTCATAATGATGCCGTTTATCCTGGAATGATAGTAGGTCTTTCACCTAAACCAGGTGACATGATAATCAATGTTATGAAAGGTAAAAAGTTAACAAATATGAGAACTCAAGGTACTGATGAAAATGTTGTGCTTACACCCGTTAGAACAATGTCTATTGCTGAACAATTAAGTATGCTTAATACTGATGAGGCATTAGAAATTACTCCAGATTCTTGCAGATTACGTAAAGCTATTTTAGATCCTCATGAAAGAAAGAAAAACGAAAAAGCTATAGCTGCTGCTTAATCAAAAATTTTATCAACTAAATAGAGGCCTAAAGCAACACAAGGGCCTATTCCAAATGCAAACAGTAAGGTTCCAACTCCAACTGTTCCTCCTAAATACCATCCAATGCTAACAACTGAAATTTCCATTGTTGCTCTTACAACAGCGATAGGAAAGTTGGTTATTTTTTGTAATCCTATCATAAGTCCATCTCTAGGACCGGGTCCTAAATTTGATACCAAATAAATGCCCCCACCTATCCCGACCGTTATTACAGAAATGACTGCCAAAATAAATTGATGAATATAATTTGATGGTGTTGGAACATACTTAATACAAAGATCAATCATAATTGCAATTATGATTGCATTAAATATTGTACCCATCCCTGGTTTTTGTCCAAGGGGTATCCATAAAATTAAAACAGCAACACTTATCAATAATGTGATGGTTCCAATACTTAAATTAACATTTAAGGAAATACCTTGAGCTAAAACACTCCAAGGAGAAGCCCCAGTGAATGAAACAATTAATAATCCTTCGCCTAATCCAAATAATGATAAACCAAAACATAAGAAAAAAAATGTTGAAAGCTTTGGTTTAAAATTAAATGGTTTTTCTGAGCTCCATTTTACTTTTGGAATTTTTTTTATTTTTAAAAACATAATTGTAATAAGCTATATCTATTAATGAAAAATTCTAATATTGTAACTACCAAATGAAAAAGTTTGCAGTTATTTTACTTGTTGTATTTTTCTCATCAATTTCTTTAGCTCATATTGGTCATTATAACAAATTTGACAAAATAGAAATGGAGATCTTGAGAAATGATGAAGTAATTGGGTATAATAATTATTTTTTTAAAAGAGATGGTGAAAAAACGATAGTAAAAAATCAATATAAATTTGAGGTAAAATTACTTTCTGCAACAATATTTAAAGTAGAGGGATATGGAGAAGAAATTTATTTAAAAGATAATTTAATATCTTTTAAATCAAAGACACTTCAAAATAAAAAAGAAAAATTTGTAAACTTAAAACTGGATAAAAATAATAAAATGTTTGACATCAAAGGGTCCTCATATTCAGGCGAGGCATCTACAAAAAATATTATTGGAAATTGGTGGAGTCATAGAATTTTACAAGCAGAAAGCCAAATAAGTCCTATTTCTGGAAGTATAAAAGAACAAATAGTTACTTTTATTGGCAAGGAAAATATTTCAATTAATGACAAACAATACGAAACAGATCATTTCAAACTTAAATCTAAAGATATGTCTCTTACTGAAGATAAAAAATTAAATTTTGACATTTGGCTTGATAAAAAAACTTCAGTGATTGTCAAAATCACATATAAGAGAATGGGAAATTGGGAATATCGTTTAAAAAATCTTGAATAAATTTATTTATTTATTTTTTTATAAAGATCGTTTGCACTTATCCATCCAGCCTCTACTCTAGGACCTACAAACCAATCTGCACACACACCTAAATTTAATTTAGTATCCCAATAACTTCTAACTTTTAAAGATCTAGAATTTGAGGAATATTTCCAACCATGATTTAACGAAGTTAATATTTTTGTTTTTTTAATTCCAGTAAGTTTAAAAAATCGATCAATCAATATCTTTGAGTTTTTTTCTTTATTTTCTCTATTTTTATTTATTTTTTTGTTTGCCCATAGATTTGTGCTTTGTAAAGTCCATAAATCATTTTTATTTTTAAATCTTTTTTTACTATTTTCTTTAGCGGCCCATCCTAAAATTTTGTCATCAAACAAATAACTCGATATGTTTATATTTGTTTTTTTTATTTCGATCATGACTGTAATATTTGCATCCATTTTAATTTTTTGTTTGATGAATGGATCTTTTATAAATTTTTTTGATACTTTTTTTAATTGTGGGAATGGACAAGTTAATATTAATTTATCATAATATTTTATTTGGTTGTTCTTAAAATCTAATTTCCATTTATTATTTATAAATTTTATCTTCTCTAACTCACTTTGAAAATTACATTTTATATTCTTTATCAAATGTTTGCTAATATCATTATTACCTTTGCGACCAATTATTTTAATATGATTTTTATTTTCTTTTTTTAATTTGTTTAAAAAAATATGTTTGCCACTCCATTTTTTTAGAATTTTTTTTTTACGTAAATTTGTAATAAATTTCTTAAATTGGATTGATTTTGGAGAAATATATTGAGCCCCATGGTCAAATCCTTTTGACTTGTTTAATCTTTTAAAGGAAGATCTGCCACCTGGACCTCGAGCTTTATCATAAATATGTACAGAATTTTTTTTGCTTAAAAGATTAGCTATTGTCGCTCCTGAAATTCCAGAGCCAATTACGCAATAACTGCTCATTTTCCTGCAACAGTCATACCTTCTATCATCATAGTTGGTGAATTGACTGAATATTCGAATTCTAAATCATTAGCTAAAGTTATATTTTTAAACATATCCTTAAAATTACCAGCAATTGTTATTTCATTTACAGGATATTTAAATTCTCCATCTTCAACCAAAAAACCAGTCGCCCCTACTGAATAATCTCCTGTTACAAGATTAGATCCGTGACCAATAGTTTCAGTAATATAAAGACTTTTTGAATTTTTTTTTAGAAGATCTTCGTAGCTTATATTTCCATTTTCAAAATATAAATTAGTAGTTCCGCCGCTTCTTCCATTTGATTGTAAATTTAGTTTTTTTCCATTGTAAGTGTCGATAAGGTAATTTTTAAGTATTCCATTCTCTATAAGTTGTAATGTATTAGAATTTACTCCCTCTGAATCAAAATTTTGAGAACCCATTCCTTTGATTCTATCTGGTTTATCAATTACATTTATCGAATTGGCAAAAACCTGTTGATCAATTTTATCCTTTAAAAATGAAGTGCCTCTTGCAATTGCAGATGCAGATATTGCACTTGCAAAAACACTTAACATTCCTTTTGAAATTCTTTTATCAAAAATTATGCTTATCTTGTCGCTTCCAATTTTGTTAGGGCTCAATTTTCTGATAGTTTGCTCGGCAGCTTTATTTCCAAGATCTGATGCTTGCTTAATATCAGACAAATGACGTTTGCTAGAAAATTCATAGTCTCTTTCCATACTATTTTCATCTTTTGCAACTGTTACGCAAGAAGTAGTAAAAGAAGAAGTTTTATAACCGTCACAAAAACCGTCACTATTAGCTAATATAAAATTTGATTTATTTTCAGTAAAACTAGATTCTGTATTTATAATTTGATTATCTGATGAAGCAGCCTCCTCTAAATCTTTTAAATATTTTATTTTTTTATCGTTTTCGAATCTTGTTTCGTCATACAAATTAAGGTTTCTAATTTGTTTGGCTAATAAATTTTTATCGGGCAAAGAATTAAATTCATCTTCTGGTGTAATTTTTGTTGTTTGAAAACACTTTTCAATTAAAGTTTTTATATTTTCATCTAGTAAATTTGATGATGAAATTGAAGATCTTCTTTTACCTAAATAAGTTTCTATACTTAACGCCAATCCATCCGATCTATCTGAGGCTTCTAGGGATTTATTTCTAAAATTCACTGTTTCTGAAATTGAGTGACCAACTGTAACACTTGCATCTGTTGCTCCCATTTTTTTTGCCAAATCCAAACAATATGAGGCTTTCAATTTTAGAAATTCTTGATCCTTAACCATAATACTTTAAAGTTTTGTTCCACCAACTGTCATTTTATCAATTAGAATTGAAGGTTGAGCGACTCCAACAGGAACTCCTTGTCCTGCTTTTCCACAAGTTCCTATGCCTGGATCTAACATCATATCATTTCCTACCATCGATACTTCTTTAAGTATTGATGGTCCGTCACCAATTAGTGTTGCGCCTTTAATTGGAGATCCGATTTGACCATTATTTATTTCGTAAGCTTCTGTACAATTAAATACAAATTTTCCAGATGTAATATCAACCTGGCCACCCCCAAAACTTACTGCAAAAATTCCTTTATCAACAGATTTGATCATTTCATCTTGAGTTTGATTTCCACTTAACATCATTGTATTTCTCATTCTTGGTAACACGATATGTCTATAATTTTCTCTTCTTCCAGATCCAGTAGATCTTGTATTCATTAATCTTGCATTATGCCTGTCTTGCATAAAATTTTTAAGAATACCATTTTCAATTAAAACTGTTCGCTCAGTTGGTGTTCCCTCATCATCAATTGTTAAACTACCTCTTCTATTATCTATCGTACCGTCATCAACAATTGTTACTCCCTCACTTGCAACTTTTTCACCCATAAGATTATGAAATGCTGATGTTTTTTTTCTATTAAAATCTCCTTCAAGACCATGACCAATTGCTTCATGAATTAATATAGCTGGCCAACCAGGTCCTAAAACTACTTTCATCTCACCAGCAGGTGCTGGTTTACTTTCTAAATTTACTGATGCTATTCTAAAAGCCTCTTCACAAACATTTTTCCAGTTGTCATTTTTTAAATAGTCATCATAAGATTGTCTACCACCAATTCCATATACACCTGTTTCTTTTCTTCCATTTTTTTCTAACATCACAGACACATTAAATCTAATTAATGGACGTATATCAGTAAGCGACTCTCCACCTGATCGAATAATCTCTATTGATTTTTGTTCACCAGCAAAACTAGCTGTCACTTGTTTTACTGATCCATCTTTTTTTCTTAAAAATTCATTTACTTTATTTAAGACTTCTAATTTTGAATCTAACTTTTTTTGTTCAATTGGATTAACATCTTTATAAAATTTTTTATTAGATTTTGGAATTTCATGATTGTATGTGCCTTTAATTGATTTTAGAGTTGATTTAAGATTTTCTGAAGAATTTTTTAATGAATCTTTTGATATTTCATTTGAATACGAATAAGCAACAACCTCCTTTGAAATAGCCCTAAAACCAAATCCCAAATCAGAGCTGTAGTTTGAGTTTTTTATTTTGTTATCATCTAGCAAAATTGACTCAGATTTAGACTCCTCTAAATAAAGTTCCCCATCATCACAATTGTTGAGTGTTTCAGACACTAATTTATCTGCATCTTGTCTTGTTAAATCTGATTTATTAAAGAAATTACTCATACACCTTAAATAGTAGTTTGTTGATTATTTTCAACTGATCATTTTACGCATGTACAATTTCTTACTTAAAGTTAATTATAATTAAATGAAAGTATATTTTAATAATTCTTGTAAAATCTGTAGATCAGAAATTAACTTATATAAAAAAGAAAATATCAAAGATATTGACTGGATAGATATAACTAATAATTCAGATGCTGAAAAAGAAACATCAAGAAATGATAAAGAATTGTTAAGAAGACTACATGTTAAAGAAAACGGAAAAATTATTCAGGGCGCAGAGGCATTTCTTTATGTTTGGAAAAAAATTCCAAAATATAAATTTTTATATAAATTTTTCAAATTACCAATAATTTTCACAATCTTTAAATATGGGTATGAAATGATTGCCTTTTTTTTATATTTAAAAAATAAAAAGCAACTTAAAAACTAAGTTAAGAAAAATATTAAAAATTCACTGAGTAAAGACATAGATAACAAGAACATAATTAATAAAATTGAGTACATTAGAGTTATAACTCTATTTCTTTTTCTTCTCAGTCTAACGAAAGTTTTATCATCAAGATCTGAGATATCTCTTTCACCTATAACTGGATAATCATAACTCCATCGCCATGTTGATTGGCCTAATCTAGAGTCAAGACTGTTAAAATATCTTATCCATGCAAGAACATATCTAAATACTAAATATAAAATTATCATTAATGCAGATGAAAATAACATTCTAAATGATACTTAATAATTTAAAATAATTTAATTGATATTTTTGGCTCTTTTTTCTCCGATTAATTGAGTAAGTGCGTCAACCATAGTATCTGAAGCCTTAAATATTTCATTATTTTTAAATTCATGAGAAATATTTTTTTCTGGGTTAGTTTTATCTTCAATAACTATTCCTTCATCAGGCGAATTATTTTTTATATAAATTAACAAAAGCCATTCATCATCTGAAGCCTCATCCCACTTAACAAATATTTCTCCAGTTTCGAACCTTCTGTCTATACATCTGAAGATAGACATGTGCCTTGTTATGTGTCTTTTGTTTAATTGAAATACTAAGCTACTAGCACTTCTGTAAAAACTTTCGAGAGCAAACTCAATTTTTTGTCTAGCTAAAGTATATTCTTTTTCTTTTTGTAGAAGTGTTTCTCTATCTTCGTCTCCTTGAATTTTTACTCCTAAAGCCTCTACTCTTTCCCTAATTTTTTGATCTCTAATAATTCGATATTTTTCTTTTAGTTTTTCTATTCTTTGTTGTAAGCCGGCATAATCCTCTCTCTTTTCTCTTAAGGAAATTTTTTCTAATTTTTCTAATTCTTTTACTTCTCTAACTCTAAATTTTTCAATTTGCTTATCTAATTTTAATTGTTGTAAAAATTGCTTTTGTTTTTCTGCTTGTTCAATTCTTAAAAGAGCTTGTTCTTTTCTTAAAAATAATTTTATTTCTTTTGTTCTTTGTTTTTCTAACCTAATTTCATCTTTTAAAGCCTGTTCTTTTAATTTGACCTTTAATTCAGCCTCTTTTTGTTTTTCTTTTGCAATTTCAATCTTTTCTGATCTCTCTTTTTCTTGTTTTTCTAATTTTAATCTTCTTACTTCATCCTTTTTAAGCACTCTGTATTGAGAAATTGTATCTGCTATTTTGTCAAAAAATGCTTGAATATATTTTTCAAAACCTAAATTTATTTTAAACTTTATTTCGGGTTTTAAAGAATTTTGAAAATTTATTAACTTTAAAAGAAAACCTGTTTGCTTTGGTTTAATTGATTTAAATTTTTTTATTACTTTTTTTGTTTTTTTAATTTTACTTTTTTTTGGAATTTTTTTTCGTGTTACTTCCGTTTTTTTTACATTTCTTTTTTTTGATTTTTTAAATGTTTTTTTAGTTTTTCGTTTATTTTTGTTTTTAGAAACGTTTTTTTTTAACTTTTTTTTCTTTTTTTTCATTTTAAGGAAATTAATATCTATCAATAATTTATTGATAAATATAGTCTCTTGTAACTGGAGTTGATGAATAATCTTTTGTTAATTGAAATTGATATACAACTTGATCGCCCCATTTAAATGCCATCTCACAACCAGCAAGATAAAATTCCCACATTCTGAAAAATCTTTCGTCAAACATTTGAATTATTTTCTCTTTATTTTTAAGGCAATTTTCTTTCCAATGTCTTAGGGTATGCGAATAATGCATCCTCAAAACCTCAATATCTGCAACGATTAAACCTGCTTTTTCTATTGGCGTTGTAACTTCACTCAAGCTTGGAGTGTAACCACCTGGAAATATATATTTCGTAATCCATGGGTGTGGGTCCCTTGGTGGATTTACAGATCCAATAGTATGAATTAAAGATACACCATCATCTTTTAATAATTTTTCAACTTGTGAAAAAAATTTTTTATAAAATTTTCTACCAACATGTTCAAACATTCCAACACTAACTATTCTGTCAAACTTTTCATTAAGTTCTCGATAATCCATTAATTTAAAATTTAATTGATTTTCTAAATTAAGTTCCTTCGCTTTTTTTTTGCAATAATTAAATTGGTTTTCTGAGAGTGTTATTCCTGTAACTTCACAATTTGCGCTTTTAGCAATATCTATTGCTAGTGAACCCCATCCACATCCTATATCTAAAACCTTTTGATTTGGTTTTATATTTAATTTTTTAATTATATGTTGAATTTTGTTGTTTTGTGCAGTTTCTAAACTGTCGGTCTCGCTTTTAAAATAAGCACAAGAGTATTGTCTTTTAGGATCTAGAAACAAGTCATAAAGATCATCTGAGATATCGTAGTGATGCGAAACATTCATTTTTGATTTTTTAATAAAATTAAAATTAGTTAAGTATCTATAAGAACCCCTCAATCTATTGATTAAATAACTAAAAAAATTTAAGTCCCCTCTTCCAAAATTCATTAATGATAAATCTAGAAAATCAGTAAGACTTCCATTTTCAATAACTATCTCACCATCCGTATAAGCTTCTCCAAAATAAAGATCTGGATGAAATAACAGTTTATAATGAAGATTTTTGTTTAAAATTTTAACTTTAATAGGATTGTCACTTTTTGGATTTCCAATAATATAATTTTTAGAATTAGCATCAACTAATATAAATCCATCTTTCTTAAAAACACTGTTTAGGAATCTTGCTAATTGCATTTTATGCTGCCATTAAAGATTTAATTGAAAAGTTAAGTTTTTCTAAATTGTTAATAAGTTCTTTTTCACTTTTAGCGTCTAAAACTCTTAAAGGAGGTAATAAATTTTCGTATATACTTTCCTTTTTTTTATAAAAAGTATGAAGCCCAGAGATAAGATTATACTTTTCAAACTCCCCTCTAACTTCACAAAGTTTTTCGTTAACTGTTTGGGGTGTACCATTGCTAAAATCATCATAAACTTTTCTTGCCAATACTGCTGTAGCATTGCAAGTAGCTGTAATTATGCCCGAGCAACCTAGCTCGAGTCCTTTTAGCAACTTTGACTCAGAGCCAGGCATAACAGAAAAATTGTCTAACTTTAAATTTTCAAAAAGATTATAAGAACTATCTTTTACTCCAACTATTTGATTTGGAAATCGTTTTACAAGTTCTTTGACACATTCTACACTAAATTTATATCCACATAATTTTTCAAAATTATAAAGAATAATTTTACTTTTAGGAATTGCCTCAACGATTTTGCTATAAAAATCAATTACTTCATTGTCTCCATACAAATAATAAGCAGGAGGCATAATTAAGAATTTTTCAAAATTTAATGATTTGGCTACTCTCATTAGATTTATTGTATCTCCTAATGAATTAAGGCCAGTTCCAATTAAATATTTATCTTTGTATTTATTTGTAGCAAGTTTATTTAATAAATTAATTTTTTCTGAAATAGGAATAAGTTGTGCCTGCCCAGTACTTCCAAAGATTGCAGCACCATGACAACCTTGGTCAATAACCATCTCTGCATGGTCTATTGTTTTATCAATATTTAATGTCAGGTTTTCATTTAATACTGACATTGATGCAGCGTATATCCCTTTAAAATTATCCATACTTAAAATTTATATAAAAATTAAATTTAGTAAAGATTAAATAATTTAACCTATGTCTCTTAAAACAATTTCTTTTGCTTCATTTACCAAAGAAGACAGTCTTGATGTTTCTGGAGAAATATCTGGATGTATTTTTTTTTGAATTTTAATGTATGCTTTATTTACTTCTTCTTTTGTAAGGTTTTTTGAAGGATTTAAATTTAAAATTCTATATGCTTCTTGAGTTGACATCGTACTTAAATTCGAGGGATTTTGATTGTTAAAAGAAAATCTTCCAGAATTTCTTAAAGTTTGGATTAATCTATATAGAGAAATTAATTGAAAAATGGAAAGACCCTTTAATTTTAAAAGCGCTAAACTTGCAAGCGTGAGAGGTAGAGTTAATAAAACTTTTCCACCTATTGCAAATAATACTGCAAAAACAGCCAATATTAGAAATAATAAAATTCTTAGTCCCTTGGATATTTTTTTTGATGCAACTCCAGTTAAATATCTTAGTAAAAAATATAAACCTGCTAAAATTAATACTGTATAAATTATAATATTCATATATTTCCTATAAAAATGAAAGTACCACAACTGAATAAAAAACTAGAGATAAAATCTTGTCACAATATAGAGTGGGAAGATAATTACAGCTGGATACATCAAAAAAATATTTTAGAAGTTCTAAAAGATAAATCAAAACTAGACCCGGAAGTTAAAAAACATTTAGAAGAAGAAAACGCTTATACCGATTATCACTTAAAAGATACTAAAGATATTCAAAAAAAATTATTTGATGAAATAAAAGGTAGAATAAAATTAGATGATGAGTCTTTACCTTATAAAGATCATACATATGAGTATTGGACAAAAACTACAGCAAAAGGAAACTATTCCATAAAACTTAGAAAAAAAATTGGTTCAGAAAATATAGAAGAAATATGGAACGGAGATAAAGAAAAAGAAAAACTTAAAACAGAATATTTTGGAGTTGGAGATTTAGAGGTAAGTAACAATGATAAATATCTTGGATACTCTTTAGATCTTAAAGGTTCTGAATATTATACAATTTATTTAAGAGATATAAAAACAAACAAAATTATTTCAAAAGTAATTACGGAAACATCAGGTGGAATAACATTTAGTTTAGATGATAAATATATTTTTTATTCTAAACTTGATGAAAATCATAGAGCAAGAACAATATACAGGCACAAAATAGGAGATTTTGATTGCAAAGATGAATTAATATTCGAGGAGAAAAGTGAGGCTTTTACAGTGGGAATTGGGAAAAGCTCAGATGAAAAATATTTTTTTATAAATACTTCTGACCATAATACTTCAGAGCAATATTACTTTAAATCAGATGAATTAAATCCATCACCAAAACTTATTATCAAAAGAGAAAGAGGTGTTTTATATTCTGTTAATTCATGGGATGGTAAATTTTATAATCATACAAATAAAAATGCTGAAGACTTCAAAATCGATATTTGTGACAATTTAGAAAATCAAAATTGGAAAACATATATTCCAGCAAAAGATGAGGTTTTAATTGGTGGATTAACATTTCTTAAAAATTGGATTATTCGTGGTGAAACATCAGATGCACTAGATAAATTATTTGTTAAAAATATTTCTACAAATATAGAAGAAGAGTTAATTTTTTCTGATGAATCTGTTTATGTTCCAGGAGTGAGCTTAACTCAAAAAGATAGAAATACTGATGAAGTTTATTTAGGATATTCATCACCCAAAACCCCTTCTAGAGTATTTAAATATAATCTAGCAAAAAAATCTAAAGAACTTGTTAAAGAACAAGAAATCCCCTCTGGTCATAATAAAGATGATTATATTGTTGAGAGAGTTGAGTTTAAATCTCATGATGGGAGAATGGTTCCATTAACAATCACAAGACACAAAAAAACAAAAATTGATGGGGCTGCAAATGTTTTATTATATGGATATGGATCTTATGGAAATTCTATGTCCCCAAGTTTTTCCTCTACAAGATTAAGTCTTATCAATAGAGATATAATTTGGGCTACAGCCCATATCAGAGGTGGTATGGAAAAAGGTATGAAGTGGTGGAAAGAGGGAAAATTAACCAACAAAAAAAATACTTTTGAAGATTATATTTACGCAGCAAAATATTTGATCGAAAAGAATTATACTTCAAAAGGAAATATTATTGGAATGGGTGGATCAGCTGGAGGATTATTAATGGGAGCTGTAGTCAATCAGTCTCCTGAATTATTTTTAGGAATTATAATGGCTGTTCCTTTTGTAGATTCTTTAACAACAAATCTTGATCATTCTTTACCTTTAACTGTGGGAGAGTTTGACGAATTTGGAAATGCAAAAGAGAATAAAGAACACTTTGATTATATTTTTTCATATGCGCCCTACAACAATATTAAAAAAATGGATTATCCACATATTTTTATTACAACAAGTTTAAGTGATAACAGAGTTTTATTTGATGAACCTGCAAAGTTCACAGCAAAACTTAGAGACTATAAAACAGATAATAATTTACTTCTTTTAAAAACTGAAATGAATGCTGGTCATGGTGGAAAATCAGGAAGAGATGGCGCAATAGAAGAAATTGCTATTGACTATGCATTTGCATTAAAGATTTCTAAAAAAATTTAGTACATCTTAAATCTTGAAAAAAACAAATTAATTACCATATAAATCTAGTAAGTCGCCTAATGGGGCTTGCAAAAATAAACTTGCTTAACAAAGGAGGATATTATGACAAGTAAGGATCTATCTATATTTAACTCACTCAGACCTTTTTCAATTGGTTTTGATGACATGTTCGATCAATTTGAAAATATGTTGGGAAATGGGAATTTGACTATGCAGTCAAATTATCCACCTTACAACATCCGAAAGACAGGTAAAGACAACTATGCAATTGAAGTAGCATTGGCTGGCTTTAGCAAAAAAGACGTTGAAGTTGAGTTCGAGGACAATTTATTAACCGTAAGAACAAAACAAGTTAATAAATCTGAGGACAGTGATGTTAATGGAGAAATTATTCATAAAGGTATTTCTCAAAGACAATTTGCAAGATCATTTACTATAGCTGATGATGTAAAAGTTAATGGTGCTGAGCTTAAAGATGGTCTTTTAACAATATCTTGTGAAAGAATAATTCCAGAACATAAAAAAAAGAAGCTTATTGAAATTAAATAAGTCTTAAACCTTGCTTGTGGGGAGAGGTCCCCACAGGTACAAGTAAATCTTAAAAACTGATTAATTTATATAAGTTCGTTTTGTATAATTAAAAAACCTATAATGAGCAGATTTTTTTCTAGCATCGAATTTAAAAACACCCGTTTGATACAAAACCAACGACTATGTTTTCTGAATTAATCTCAAACCTTCGTTCACAAGGAACTAGGTATTTTTTGCTATTATAAACTAGTTCAAAATTACCTTTAGCATTTTTAAAATCTTCGTCTGGTTTTCCAAGTTCCATTTGTAGTTCACTGGCAGATTTACCTAAGAATTTACTTAATTTTTCATTTTCTTTTTCAACAATTGCATCTGTTTTTTCCTTTACAGTTTGACACCCTGAAAAAAAAATTATGATAATTAATAGGCTTATTGCTGATTTAAATTTTAACATAAGTTCAAATTAACATTTTTTGCTTTAATAAATTATTAACTTTTAAGTTGTATAAATAATTTATTTCTTATTACTTTTAAGTTTAATTATAGTAACAATTGTGTTCTTTATTTGATGGTCCAAGCATATGAATGAAAAAGCCCTAGAAAAGATACTAAATATATTTTTAAAAGAAGTTTTACCCTTAACTGAAAAAGGTGTTGCCAAAGGCAGTAAAATATTTGGGGCAGCAATAATTAAAAAAGATGATTTATCACTTGTGGTTGCTGAAACAAACAATGAAATAGAAAATCCATTGTGGCATGGAGAAATGCATACTCTAAAAAAATTTTATGAATTAGATGCAAATACAAGACCAAAAGAAATAGACTGCATGTTTTTAAGTTCACATGAGCCTTGTAGTATGTGTTTGAGCGCAATCTCATTTTCTGGATTTGATAATTTTTATTATTTGTTTCCATATACTGCCACAAATGAAGAATTTAATATTCCACATGATTTAAATATACTCAAGGAAGTATTTAAAATTAATGATGGAGAATATAATAAAGAAAATTATTATTGGAAAAGTCAAAATATAAATTTACTTATTGAAAATTTACCTACTTCAAAAAAAGATAGTATTATTAATCAATTAGATGAAATTAAGAAAAAATATCAAAAATTATCAAATCAATATCAGGAAAATAAGGATGGAAATTCTATACCATTAAATTAATTAATGAATACAAACCTTAAAATTTCAAATGTAACTAAAATATATCCTGGGTGTGTTGCAAATGACAATGTTTCACTCGAATTTAATAGTGGTAAAATTTACGCTCTTCTTGGAGAAAATGGTGCTGGAAAATCTACACTTGTTAAAATTCTCTCAGGTGTAGTCATTCCTGATGAAGGTAAAATTTATTTAAATAAAAATATTCTTAAACTTAATTCACCATCAGATGCAAAAAAAAATGATATTGGAATGGTATTCCAGCATTTTAATCTTTTTGAAACTTTGTCTGTATTTGAAAACTTAATAATAGACTCAGATGAACAAAGAGAAAATTTAAAAGAAAAAATAGATACAATCATGAAAAAATATAATTTTTCAGTTGATCTTGATGTTCCTGTTCTCAACTTATCAGCAGGTCAAAAACAAAAAGTAGAAATAATAAGATGCCTAATAAGAAGCCCAAAAGTTTTAATTATGGATGAACCCACATCGGTATTAACAGAGCAAGAAACCAGTGAATTATTCTTATCATTAAAAAAATTTTCAGAGGAAGGAATTTTAATTATTTATATAACCCATAAACTAAAGGAAGTTATGCAACTTTGTGATGAAGTTGCTGTGATGAGAAGAGGAAAATTGGTCTCTGTAAGTCAAATCAATAATGAAAATATAGAATCTCTTGCTAACAAAATGGTAGGTCAGGATTTAAAAACAATTAAGAAAAAAAAGGAAAACACTTCGTCAGAACAATTAATTAAAATAACAAATCTTAATTTTACAAGTGAAGATCCTTTTGAAACAAACTTAGTTGATATTAATTTTTCTCTAAATCGAGGGGAATGTTTAGGAATCGCTGGTATTTCAGGAAATGGTCAAAGTGAATTATTTCAAGTGTTAAGTGGTGAAATTATATCAAATAAGAATTCCATAGAATTTAATAAAAATTTTATTGGGAATTTAAATCCTCAAGAGAGAAGAGAATATTTAATGGCTTTTTCTCCAGAAGATAGGCTTGAACAAGCTGCTATTCCACAAATGGCAATTTTTGAAAATGTAGCTCTAAACAATTTTAAATCCTCAAATTTTTTTAATAATGGATTAATAAATGAAAGTAAAATTAAAGAGCATTCAAAAAAAATTATTTCAGAATTTAATGTAAACACTGACAATATAGATTTAAAAAGCCAATTTTTATCTGGAGGAAATTTACAAAAATTAATTATTGGAAGAGAATTAATAACATCTCCAGATTTATTAATTTGTTTTAATCCTACATGGGGTTTAGACGTTGGAGCTATAAATTATATTCATGAAACATTAATTAAAATAAATGAACAAAATAAATCAATAATATTAATATCAACAGACACTGATGAGTTGTTAAAATTAAGTGACAAAATTTCAGTAATCCATAGAGGAAAATTATCAAAAATAATGAATGCTGAGGATGTTACCTCTGAGAAACTTGGGATACTTATGGGAGGAGGAAATTGATTAAAATTGTAAAAAGAGATCAACCTTCAAAAGCTATATTTTTCTTTACACCTGTCCTAGCTATTTTTCTCACATTAATAGCGGGAGGTATAATATTTTATATTTTAGGTTTTAAACCATTTGAAGCCCTAAAATTTTTTTTCATAGTTCCAATTGCAGATAAATATGGTTTTAGTGAATTACTATTAAAAGCCACACCACTTTGTTTAATAGCAATTGGTTTATCTTTTTGTTTTAAAAGTAACAATTGGAATATTGGAGCAGAAGGTCAATTAACTTTTGGGGCTATAGTTTCAGGAGGAGTTGCATTATTATTTTATGATCAAGAAGGTTTCTTTATTCTACCAATAGTAATATTAGCTGGCGCAATTGGTGGTATGATATATGCGTCAATACCTGCAATATTAAAAACTTACTTCAATACTAATGAGATATTAGTAAGTCTTATGTTGGTATATGTTTCAAAATTAATTTTAGATTATCTTGTTGTCGGTCCTTGGAGTAATCCAGAAGGATTTAATTTTCCTGAAACTAGACAGTTCAGTGACTCTGCAAGACTTCCTTTATTATTTGAAGGACTAAGAATTCACGCAGGAATATTTTTAGCATTAGCTGCAGTGGTTATTAGTTGGTTTGTTTTTTATAAAACGTATTTAGGGTTCCAAATGAAAGTTTCAGGTTTTAGTTTAAAGACAGCAAAATATGCTGGCTACAAAGGTAAAAAAATGATTATCCTAGTTTTTTTAATAAGTGGAGCTTGTGCAGGTCTTGCAGGAGTAGGAGAAATAACTGGACCTATTGGACAGCTTCATAGAGAAGTATCTCCAGATTATGGATTTACTGCAATTATTGTTGCATTTTTAGGTCGCTTACATCCTGTGGGAATAATTTTTGCATCTCTAGTTGTTGCAATCACTTATTTAGGTGCAGAAACTGCACAAATATTTATGCAAATACCAAAATATACAGGTCAAGTTTTTCAAGGGATGATTTTATTTTTCCTTCTTGCTTCTGACTACCTACTCTTTTTCAAATTTAAATTAATAGGTTCAAAAAAATGATTGTCGATGTGAATTTTGTTGGTCTAATAATTGCATCAATAATGGCCTCTGCTGTTCCATTGATTTTAGCGTCTTGTGGTGAACTAATTACTGAAAGATCGGGGGTTCTAAACCTTGGTGTTGAGGGAATGATGATCATAGGAGCTATTTCAGGCTTCGCACTAATGACGGTTACTGGAAGTTTAATCATAGCAGTTTTTGGTGCAATGTTAGCTGGAGTTTTAATTTCAACAATTTTTGCATTTCTTACCCAAACATTAATTACAAATCATGTCGCTACTGGTTTAGCTCTCACTATTTTTGGAATAGGAATTTCTGCAATGATTGGAAAAAACTTTGTGGGTATTCCTGGAAAAGAGTTTCCTGTTTTGTTTGAAGGTTTAAAAGACACAATACCACTTTTAAGTCCAATATTATTTGGTCATTCAATAGTTTTTTATTTTGCTTTTGCCCTACCCTTCATAACTGGCTACTTTTTAAAAAAAACAAAAATTGGATTAATTGTTAGAGCTGTAGGAGACTCGCCTGAGTCTGCCTCTAATCAAGGAATAAATGTAAGGTTTGTGCGTTACGCTTGTATACTTTATGGGGGCGCAATGTGTGGTCTTGCAGGGGCGTATTTGTCAATGATTTATACTCCGCAGTGGATTGAAAACATGACAGGTGGTAGAGGCTGGATTGCACTTGCTCTAGTGGTTTTCTCAACGTGGAACCCTATTAAAATTTTAATCGGTGCGATGATTTTTGGTGGATTGACCATTATTCAATTTCATATGCAAGCAATCGGAGTAAGAATTCCTGTTCAATTTTTAACGGCCCTGCCTTACATAGTAACAATAATAGTTTTAGTTGTAATTTCTCGTGATAGTAGAAAAATAAGACTAAGTACTCCTAGTTCCTTGGGGAAATCTTTTCATAAAGACAATTAATTTTAAAATAATCATTTTTTTTTAGATAATTTAATTTAAGTTTAATTAATTAAAAAAATCAAAAGGGGAAATAAATTTATGCATAAATTTTTAATTCGTTCTTTCGTCTCTTCTTTAGTTTTATTATTTACATTAACTGTAGCTGCAGTTGCAAAAGATGTAAAAGCAGCATTTGTTTATATTGGTCCGACTGGTGACCATGGATGGACTTATCAGCATGATGTAGGTAGAAAAGCTGTTGAAGCTGCCGGATTTAAAACAACATACGTGGAAGGTGTTCCAGAAAGTGCTGATGCTGAAAGGGTTCTTAGACAATTAGCTAATTCTGGTCATGACATTATCTTTACAACTAGCTTTGGATATATGAACCCTACTAACAAAGTTGCAAAAGAGTTTCCAAATGTAAAATTTGAACATGCTACTGGATATAAAAGAGAGCATCCAAATGTTGCAACTTATGCAGCTAGATTCTATGAAGGTAGAACTATTTTGGGAACAATTGCTGGAACTATGACTAAATCTAATGTGATTGGATATGTTGCATCTTTTCCAATACCTGAGGTTATAAGAGGTATCAATTCATTTACTTTAGCAGCTCAAAAAGTTAACCCAAATATTAAAACTAAAATTGTTTGGGCTTTCACTTGGTACGATCCAGGTAAAGAAGCAGAAGCAGCAAAAGCTTTAATTGATCAAGGTGCTGATGTAATTGCTCAACATACAGATAGTACAGCTATTGTTCAAATGGCTGAAAAAGCAGGAGTATATGCTTTTGGACAAGCGAGTGATATGGATAAGTTTGCACCAAAGGCTGTATTAACTTCAGTTGAGAATAACTGGGGACCATATTATGTCGATAGAGTAAAAGCTGTTGCAAATGGTACATGGAATCAAAAAGATACATGGCATGGTATAGGAGACGGCATGGTAGTAATCTCTGGTTTAGATTCTCAAATGCCTAGTGACCTACAAGCAAAAGTTAAAAAACTTCAAGCAGATTTAGCATCTGGTAAAGTTCATTCTTTCACTGGACCAATTTATGACCAAAAAGGAAATTTAATGGTTGCAGAAGGGAAAACTGCAGATGATGGTATGCTAGCAGGTATGATGACTTATGTTAAGGGTGTCGAAGGAGATATACCTAAGTAAGCTTTTAAACTTATAAAAATTTAAAAGGCCGGTTTTTTAACTGGCCTTTTTTATATTTGATGTTTTTTTTTAATTTCATCAATTCTTAATTCCTCATAAATTTCGAAGGGTTGCACGATCCAAGGATTACCAGTAAGTTTTTTCGCACAAAAATCTGGCTCAAATGTTGATTTCTTTTTTTTAAATAACGTGGCAGTTTTAATATCTTCTATTTTATCTTTTATCGGTTCATATTTTTTTAACCAATCTATACTTTTATTGAAAGTTATTCCTGTATCAGATAAATCATCACATAAAAGTATTTTACCACCCATATTAGGTGCTATAGAACTCATTTCCCTTGAAAAAACAATATCACCCTGCTCATCTTCCACTCCTTTACCACTATAAGACTCAACTGCAAGATATGCACATTTTAATTTGAATATTCTACTTAATACATCTATCATTGGAGCTGCTCCACGCATTATGCCAATGAGTATTGTTGGTTTATATCCACTTTCATCAATTTGAATTGCTAGCTTTTCAACGGTCTTGTTGTACTCTTCCCAACTAACAATCATTTTTTCTGTCATAATTTTTTAATATCTATTTATTTAAATAATAAAACTAAAACTGCAAGAACGATAAGTGCAATTATTGAAGATATTAAAATATACAACCTATGAATGTTTCTTCCTCTTAAATTAAAATAATGTCGTGCTACTCCAGTGATAACTGCTAATGCACATAATATTAGCCAATTATATTGATGATAAACTAAGAAACTAGAGTGTCCAGAAAGCATTATAAACAATACTAAAAAAGTGGAATAATTATTATGAATTGATCTTTGTTTAGCTGCTAGAGATAAACTCATATCAAATTTTTCACCTCTTTCACTACTACTGATTATGTTCATTTGATTGGGTATAATTACCGTGAAAACATTACCAAACATATTGGTTCCTATAATTAGTCCTACACTTAAAATTGCAAATTTTGGTCCAAACAATTTTGTTAAACCAAAGGAAACGGCTGCTAATAAAATGATTGCTGTAGATATAAATAGTACATTATTTTCAATCAATTTCGATTTACACAATAGATCATATATAAACCAAAAAATAATTAATGATAAAAGTGAGATAATAATGGCGTAACTAGGAGGCATTAACAGGACACGTTTATCAACCATTAATACACCAGCATTATAATAATAAATTACAACTAAGAGCAACATTCCTGTTACAAAAGTTAGGTAACTTTGCCATTTAAAAATTACCAATCTATTTAAATAATCCTGAGGTGGTGAAGTTTTTAACCTTGTAAGTTTATAAAAAAAACCAGAATGCATCAGATATCCTTCTCCATCGACATCATCGCTTGTTATGTTTTTATTTAAATTATTGTCTAAGTAATTAAATAAAAAACTGTTACCCACCCATAATATTGCAAATACTACATGGCCCCATCTTAGAATAACCTCTAACCATTTTATTGTATAAGGTAAGAATTCCATCAGTATTTTATTTTATCTACCTTATTATCCCAGATTTCAAATGCTTTTAAAGCTTCATCTCTGAGCATTTGTACCATTTTAATTTTCCTATCATCAATTTTTTTTGGGATTTCTGTATAAATAAAGGAGTCATCGAAATCTATATTTTTTGCATCTTCTCTAGTGTTTGCATAATATATTTTATCTAATCTTGACCAATAAATTGCTGAGAGACACATCGGGCAAGGTTCACAAGATGTATAAATCTCACATCCAGAAAGATCAAAAGTATTTAAATTTTTACAGGCTTCTCTAATTGCTACTATTTCTCCATGAGCAGTTGGATCATTTGAAGAAGTAACTTTATTTGAACCCTCTGCAATAATCTTATCATCCTTAACTATAACGCTTCCAAAGGGACCACCAATTGTATTTGCACTATTTATTGAAAGTTCAATAGCTTTCGCCATAAATTTTTTTTTATCTTCCATTTTAATTTTTTATTTTATTTTTAATTTTGTTAATACTCATTAAAATTCTTTCAGGGGTTGCCGGTGCATTTAGTTCTGGTGCAAACTGATAATTTCCAATTGAAGCAACTGCATCTTTTATTGCATAAAAAACGCTCATGGCTAGCATCAAAGGGGGTTCACCAGTTGTTTTTGCTTTATTAACAACTTTTTCTTTGTTTAATCCCTCCTTAAAAATTTCTACATTAAATTTTTTTGGAATATCACTTACCGCAGGTATTTTATAAGTCGATGGAGAAAAAGTTGTAATCTGACCATCTGATTTCCATTTCAATTCCTCTATTGTAAGCCAACCTTGTCCTTGTACAAAACCACCCTCTATCTGACCTAGTTCTAACGCTGGATTTATTGGCTTGCCGGCATCATGTAAGATATCTACTCTTTCCAGTATATTTTCACCCGTCAATGTATCTACAATTACTTCCGAAACAGCTGCTCCGTAACAAAAGTAATAAAAAGGTCTTCCTCTAAATTTTTTTTTATCAAAATTAATTTTTGGTGTTGAATAGAAGCCTGATGATGAAAGAGATATTCTATTTAGATATGCCTCTTGAATTATGCTTTTAAATTCAAATTGTCTGTTTCCAAATATTATATATTGATCTTTATAGACTGCCTCTTGGTTGTAGATCTTATATTTTTTCTTTATAAATTTATCTAAATTTAATTTAATTTTTGCTACTGCATTTAGAGCTGCTGCTCCATTAAGGTCTGTAGTTGACGAAGCGGCGCTAGCTGAAGTATTTGGAACCTTGGCTGTATTTGTTGATGAGATATGAACTAAATTGTAGGGTAATCCCAAAGAATTAGCCACTAACTGAGCAATCTTTGTGTGAGTCCCCTGACCCATTTCTATACCTCCATGATTTAAATGAACGCTTCCATCTGTGTAAATATGAACTAAAGCTCCAGCTTGATTTAAATGAATTGTTGTAAATGAAATACCAAATTTTAAAGGTGTAATAGCTATACCCTTCTTTTTAAATTTATTTTTTTCATTAAATTTTCTTATGTCCAAATATCTTTTCTTATAATTAGATTTACTCTCTAATTTTTTAAATATTTCATTAATGACATTATCTTCAACAGTCATTCCATAATGAGTTACATTTCTTTTATCTTTTTGATAAAAATTTTTTTTTCTGACTTCTATAGGATCTTTTTTTAAATACCTTGCGATATTATCTATAATATTTTCTATAGCCATCATCCCTTGATTTCCACCAAAGCCTCTAAATGCAGTTGAGGTTGGAATATTTGTTTTACACAAATTATTTGTTACCTCGATATCTGAAATATAATATGCATTGTCCACATGAAGCAAAGCTCTCTCGTTTATTGCAGCCGATAAATCGGGTGACATTCCACAATTAGAAGATAAATTTAATTTTAATCCTTCAATGATACCTTGATCATTAAAACCAACTTCATACTCAGATAAAAATTCATGTCTTTTACCAGTTAAAATTATATCATCATCTCTATCCAATCTTAATTTAACTGGTTGCCCTGATTTTTTTGCCAGCAACGCGCAAATGCATGCTGTCATGAAATTTGTTTCCTTTCCCCCAAACCCACCTCCAATTCTTCTAACTTCAACATTTATTGAATTACTTTTTTGATTAAACATTTTTGCAATTAATTGTTGAGTTTCTGATGGATGTTGTGTTGAACTATAAACTAAAAAATTATCATCTTCTTTAGGAACAACAAAAGCTGCCTGGCCTTCTAGATAGAAGTGCTCTTGGCTTCCAGTTGTAAAATTTCCTTTTAAGTTGTTTTTGGAATTTTTTATTTTTTTAGACGGGTTACCTTTTTTAACTTTTCTAGGTTTAAATAAAAATTGCTTCTTATTTAAAGCTTCCTTTATTGTAATAACAGGTTTTAAATCTTTATAGGTAATTTTGGCTTTTAATACTGCCTTTCTAGCAAGTTCTGTAGTTGTGGCAGCTACTGCAAATAATGGCTGACCAAAAAACTCAACTTTTTTTTCTGGAAAAATTGGATCACCTTCAAAAACAGGACCTACGTCATTCCTACCAGGGATATCTCTTTGAGTAACTATTGATATCACTCCTTCACTTTTTTTTACCTCGGTTAAGTCTATATTTTTGATTATTGCATGGGCTTTTTTGCTTAAACCAATAGCACCATAAATGGTATTTTTTGGTTCATTAATATCATCAGTGTACTCTGCATATCCACTTACATGCTTATAGGCGCTATCATGTGGTCTTATTTCCTCAATATAGTTCTCTTTGCTCATTTAATTTACTCTTGATAACTTATTAGAATTTATTTCTACAAAACATTTCATCAATAAATTTTTTGCTATCTCTAGTCTGTATTCTTTACTAGCTCTCATGTCTCCAATAGGACTTAAGTCTTTTTCTAAATATTTTTTTGCTTGATCAAAAGTATTGATGGTAAGAGGCTTATTTTTAAGAATTTTTTCACATGCTTTAGCTCTTTTTGGCACAGCAGCCATACCTCCATATGCAATATAAACCTCTTTAATTTTATTATTATTAATCTCAAAATTAAAAGATCCACAAACAGATGAAATATCATCATCAAATCTTTTTGAGATCTTAAATGCCTTAAAAATATTTTTCTTAAAAAATGGTATTTTTATTGAGTGTATAAATTCATTGTTTTTTAATTTAGTTTTTCTGTAATCAAGAAAAAAATGATTTAAAGGTAATACTTTTCTTTTATTAAAACTTTCAATTAAAACCTCTGCATTTAAAGATAATAGAATTGGCAGTGAGTCACCAATTGGAGATGCAGTTGCAATATTGCCACCTATAGTTCCAACATTTCGAATTTGAACAGATCCATATCTTTTTAGAATCGAATTAAAATCTGGATAATATTTTTTAATTTCTTTTTCAAATTTTATTAATGGTGTAGCGGAACCAACTTCTAAATAATTTTTACTTACTTTTATAAAATCTAATTCATTAATTTCTTTTAAATCAATTATAAAAGGAATTTCTTTTCTTTCTTTTGTAACTTTTAAAGATAAGTCAGTTCCACCAGCAAGAAAACTAAAGTTAGAATGTTTTTTAATTATACTTTTTAAATTTTTAATATTTTTTGGTGAAAAATAAATTTTATCATCTTTTTTAATATAAACATTTTTCGGTTTAATTTTTTTTAATTGCTGAATAACTTTATTTTTATTTTTAGAAAATTGATCATTCTTGTTTATCTTATTTAAACTTTTAGCAGCATCAATTATAGGTCTATAACCAGTACAACGACATAAATTACCTGATATAGAGTCTGTTATTAATTCATTATTAAGACTTTTGTTATTTTTAAACATTGAAAATAAAGACATAACAAATCCTGGGGTGCAGAAACCACATTGGGAACCATGAAATTTAACCATCGCATCTTGCACTGGATGAAGTTTTCCATTTTGAGAAACTAAATCTTCAACAATTATAAGTTGCTTACCATTCAATGATGGGACAAATGAAATGCAAGAATTAATTGCTTTATATTCAATTTTATTATCGACCAATTCACCTAAAACAATTGTACATGCACCACAGCCACCCTCTGAACATCCTTCTTTAGTTCCAGTCTTTTTTAGTTCAGTTCTAATATAATTAAGTAATGTTTGGTTTGGATCTGGATTTTTGATTACTATAAGCTTATCATTTAATAAAAATTTAACAGAACTCGATATCACTTAACTACCTCTATAAGTAGAATAACTCCAAGGTGAAACAAGTAAAGGAACATGATAATGCTGTGCAGGATCTGAAATACCAAATCTGATTACAACATCATCCAAGAATGGTACATCACTAGCTGAAGATGTATTTTTAAAATAATCACCAATATGAAAAACTAATTCATATTTACCTTTAATAAAAACTTCTCCCTCCGCTAATGGTGACTTAGCTCTACCATCGTCATTGAGTTTTGTTGACGTTAATTTTTTTCGTTCTGAATTATTAATATAAAACAACTCAACTAAGATGCCTTTACCAGGTTTACCAGAATACACATCTAAAACATGAGTTGTGAGCTTTGTCATAAAATTATAGTATCATTTAATTTCAAACTTAAATTATTTAAAGTTATATGAGAACAATAGATAACATTAACGATCTTAACAAGTCTGATTTTTTGTCTGTATTTGGTAACGTTTTTGAAAAAACTGAATCAATTGCTATTGAAGCTTTCGAGTCAAAACCATTTAAAAACTTTGAAGATATTGTGTTTAAAATGCTTGATATTTATGAAAATTACGAAAAGAATAAAATTTTAGAGATTTTAAATGCACATCCTGAGCTTGCTGTAGCAAAAAAAATGACCTTTGAATCTATATCAGAACAAGCCTCTGCAAAATTAAACCACTGTTCTAATGATGAATATGAGGAATTTAAAAAATTAAATGCAGAATATAAAAAAAAGTTTAATTTTCCTTTTATAATTGCCGTAAAAGGTAAAGATAAAAATGAAATTTTGAATAATTTTAGACAAAGAATACAAAGTGATGTAGAAAGTGAATTCCTTGAAGCAAAAAAACAAGTAAAAAAAATCGCAACCTTTCGTTTGAATGAAATAAACAAAAAATGAAAAAATTTATAAGTGCAAAAATGATTAACTTAGCAGATCCAAGAATTGGATCTAAAATTATATTTAAGACTGATGATTTTTTTGCAACTGCTCATAGAATATTAAACATCGAAAATCCAGTTTTTAAAGATGGACTATTTGACAAACATGGTAAATGGATGGATGGATGGGAAACAAGGAGAAGAAGATCAAAAGGTTTTGATTATTTAATTTTAAAACTTGGTAAACCTGGAAAGATATTTGATATAGACATTGACACAACACACTTCAATGGAAATCAACCCACACATGCTTCTTTAGAGGGCTGCTTAAGTAAAACAAAGCCAAATAAGAAAACAAAATGGATTTCTTTACTGAGCAAAAAAAAACTTGGGCCAAGCCGAAACCATAGCTTCAAATCAAACAACAAATCTGTTTTTAATTATATAAGACTAAACATTTTTCCAGATGGTGGGGTTGCAAGACTAAGGCTTTATGGAAAAATTGAAATGGAGAAAAACTTTTTAAATAACAAAACTATCAACCTTACATCTGTTTTAAATGGCGCTTCAATTATTGGTTGTAATAATGAACATTTCGGCAGGGCTGAAAATATCATAGCACCTGGAAAAGGGAAAAATATGGGAGATGGTTGGGAAACAAGAAGAAGTAGAGGAAAAAACTTTGATTGGCTTATAATAAAATTTGGAAAACCAGGATTAATAAAAAAACTAGAGATAGATACCCATCATTTTAAAGGAAACTATCCCGATAGTTGTTCAATTCAAACTGCAAGCATTTCAAAAGATCTGTCCAATAAATCAATTGTCAATAATTCAAAAAATTGGAAGTTTATTTTAAATAAGTCAAAACTGTCAGCTCACAAGAAACATATTTTTAAAAAATTCTTAATTAAGAGAAGTAAGGAAAATTATCTTAAAATAAATATCTATCCAGACGGTGGAATTTCAAGAATAAGGGCATTCGGAAATTTTGTGAGATGAAAATAATAAAAGCAAAAAAAATTACTAAAAAAAATTTTTCTAAATTTGGTCAATTAATAGATACGTCAAAAAAAAATCCTATTAATATTAATGATGGTTATGCAAAAAGATTTGATAATTTGATTAACGTAGATGCATCTAAAAACAAAGGGAAAGCAATTGTTAGTATTTTTAAAGCAAAAAAAAGAAGGTTTCCTATGAAAATTGACATGATGGAAAAACATCCTTTAGGAAGCCAAGCCTTTATACCAATGGAAGATACAAAATTTTTAGTATTTGTAGCACCAAAAGGAGATAAACCAGATGTAAATAAAATCCAATCCTTTTTAGTCCCAAAACAAACTGGGGTTAATTACAATGCTGGTATTTGGCACTTTCCGTTGATTTCTATAAAAAATATGAATTTTCTAATTGTTGATAGAAAAGGAAAAGGAAACAATCTTGTTATTTATAAATTTAAAAAAGATAAAATTATTTTAAAAAAATGAAAAAAAAATACCCAAGAGATTTGGTGGGATATGGTTCCAAAAAAATTAAGGTAAAGTGGCCTGGTAATGCTAAGTTAGCTTTACAATTTGTGGTTAATTACGAGGAGGGAGCAGAAAATTGTACTCTTCATGGTGATAAAACTTCAGAAGTATTTTTATCAGAAATTATAGGAGCAAAACCAATTAAAGGTCGACACTTAAATATGGAATCAATTTATGAATATGGATCAAGAAGAGGGTTTTGGAGAATTCATGATCTATTTAATAAAAAGAAAATTCCACTTACTATTTTTGGAGTTGGTATGGCATTGGAAAGAAATAAAGAAGTTTGTTTGGCTATAAAAAAAGCAAATTATGAAGTTGCCAGTCATGGGTGGAGATGGATTGACTATCAAAATGTATCAAAGAAAAAAGAAAAGAATGATATGGAGCTTGCAGTCAAATCTATAAAAAAGATTTTTGGTAATCAACCTGCTGGTTGGTACACAGGTAGGTGTAGCGAAAATACTTTAGATTTAGTAATTGATAATGGTAATTTTTTATACTGTAGCGACACATACAGTGATGATCTTCCTTACTGGATAAAAAAAGGTAATAAAAAACAACTAATGGTTCCTTACACACTTGATAACAATGATATGAGGTTTGCAACCAATCAAGGATTTAATTCGGGTGAACAATTTTATAATTATTTAAAAGATAGTTTCGATGCTCTTTATGAGGAAGGAAAAACTTCACCAAAGATGATGTCGGTTGGCTTGCATTGTAGATTAATTGGAAGACCTGGTAGAATACAGTCTCTTAAAAAATTTTTAAATTACATCAAAAAATTTAAGGATATTTGGATCTGCAAAAGAGTAGATATAGCTAAACATTGGATAAAAAATTACAGTTAAATTTTTATTATTGTTCAGCAGCTATAGAGGTATAGTGCGCAACTGCTTCTATTTCATCATCAGTTAGTATACCCTCCATTGCGGGCATTACTCCTATACCGTTTCTAACTGCCATTATAATTCTTTGAATATCAGGTCTAATTTCATTTAAATTTGGACCAACCATTGAGTTCGATCCAGCATCGGAGAGCATATGGCATGCTGCACAATTTCCAGCCCCCAGAAAAACTTCTTTTCCCTTATTAAAAAGTTCATCAGCATTAACGTGGGTTAATGATAAAAATATCAAAAATAATAATGTATTAAAGAAATTTAAAAATAATTTTTTCACATAAATTTGGTATCATAATTAAAAAAATTTAAAAAGGAGAATTATGAAAGCCTACTGGATAAGTGTTTATAAAGAAGTTGAAAACCAAGAAAATTTAAAAAAATATGCTGAGGTAGTAACTCCAATAATAAAAAGCTTTGGCGGAATTCCTTTAGTAAGAGGTGGAAAACACATAACTTATGATGGTGATGATTTTTTTAGAACTGTTATCTGGGAATTTCCAAGTTATGAAAAGGCTGTAGAATGTCATAATTCTAAAGAGTATTTAGATGGTTGGAATATTGCAAAAAATACAACAACAAGGCATATGCAAGTAGTCGAAGGTTTTAGTATTGAATAGGTTCTGGATCTATACTTCTCCATAAATACCAAGTTGCAACAGAACAGTAAGGTGAAAACTTTTTGTTTAGATATTTCACGTAACTTTCTGGTGGTAGATATTTTTTATTAAAATTTTTTGAAATAGCTCTTAACAAACCAATATCCTGGATTGGCCAAATATTAGGACGATTATAAGTAAATAACAAAATCATTTCTGCTGACCATCTTCCAATTTGTCTTAATTGAGAAAGATAAATTATGGCATCTTCATCAGACATATTTGAAATAAGTCTTGGATTAAACTCTTTACTTAATATTTTTTGGGCTAAACTTTTTATTCCTTTTACTTTCTGTCTACTTAGACCACAGCTTTTAAGTTGAATAGTAGATAACTTGCTTACTGTTTTTGCATTAATTTTATTTTTACATTTTTTCTTAAATTTTAAAAAAACTGAATTAGCAGCAGCTACACTAATTTGTTGTCCAATTATACTTTTGCAGAGAGAGAAGAAGACATCTTTTCTTGAAGTTAACACTGTCTCTGAAGGAGATTTATATTTTTTAATCAAAGAAGACATAGTTTTATCTTTTTGAGATAAATATTTTTTTGCTTTATTCCAATATAATGGAGTTTTACTCATGACGTGAAACAGATAACTTTTTTTTCAAATACATCTCTCTTCTAAATATAATAATAGATGACACAATAACCAATAAAGCACCTACTAAAGTTTTAGAAGTTGGTATTTCATTCCAAATAAAATATCCAAAAATTATTGCAAATACTAATCCAAGATATTTTAAAGGAGAAACTAAACTTACTTCTGAATATTTGTAAGATTGTGATAACCATAAATTAGCAAGACCACCTAATATACCAACCATTGATAACAAAAATAAATCTACTAAACTTGGCAAGATCCATCCCTGATAAAAAGATAAAAAACTTAGAAGCATTATCGAGAATGAAAAGAAAAAACTAATTAACCAAGCAGGCTCGGTTGATGATAATTTTCTTATAGCAATAGCAACGTAAGATAGACCTAAGCAAAAAATTATTGGATAAATATAATATAAATTTAACGAGCTAAAACCTGGTTCAGTTATGAAAATTATACCAACAAATCCAACTAGAACCGCTAACCATCGATAAATACCAACTTTTTCTTTTAATAAAAAAATTGAAAATATTGTTATAAATATTGGTGCTGCAAAAGATATACTTACAACTGTTGCTAAAGGTAAATTTCTTAATGCCACAAATATAGAAACCAAAGCAATTAATCCTGCTAAACATCTTTTAAAATGAAGAAATGGTCTCGTTGTTTTGTAAAAATCTAAATATCTATCTTTAGGAATAAGAAATAAAATAGGAATTATTCCACAAAATCCTCTGAAAAATAATACTTGTCCAACGGGATAATCCTCAGACCATTTAACAATCACATCCATAAGTGAAAATGCACATACCGATATGAACATGTAAAAAAAGCCTAATTGATTTTTTGATAGCATATGATTAACTTTAGATTAATTAAGTTAATTATCAATGGAAATAGCAATTTTAGGATTAGGATGTTTTTGGGGACCAGAAATTAAGTTTAGTAAACTTGATGGAGTTATAAAAACTGAAGTAGGTTATTGTGGAGGTCATAATGCTGAAACCAATTACAAAGAAGTATGCACAGGCACAACAAATCATGCAGAAGTAGTAAAATTAGATTTTGATCCTAAAGTAATATCTTACGAGAAAATTCTTGAATATTTTTTTGAAATTCATGATCCAACAACTTTAAATTCTCAGGGACCAGATTTTGGAACCCAATATAGAAGTGAAATATTTTATTTAAATGATCAGCAAAAAATTACTGCTGAAAAAATAATAGAAAAAGAAAACGTCAAATTGTCAGGAAAAGTAGTAACAAAAACTTCTTTAGTTAAAAATTATTGCCCAGCTGAAGAGTATCATCAAAGATATTTGGAAAAAAGATAAAATGTCTTTAGTTGATACAAGTTGGTTAGAAAATAATATTGATAAAGTAAAAATCATTGATTGCTCATGGCATATGCCTCAAACTCAAAGAAACGGTTTTGAGGAATATACAGAGGAACATATTCCAAATGCTATTTTTTTTGATTTAGATAAAAATTCCAAATTAGATACTGATTTACCACATATGCTTACTGATACTAAATCTTGGGAAAAAATAATGAGCAATATGGGTATAGAAAATAATGATCAAATAGTAGTTTACGATAACTCTGATGTTATTAGTTCTTGTAGATGTTGGTACAATTTAATTTATTATGGACATGACCCTAAACTAGTTCATGTTCTAGATGGTGGATTAAAAAAATGGAAAAAAGAAAATAAATCTACAGATAACAAAAAAGTGATCACTCAAACTTCTAAGTATACATGTAAAGAAAATAAAGAACTTGTTAAAAATAAAAAACAAATAGATGAAAATATTGATACAGGAAAATTTAATGTTGTTGATGCAAGAAGTAGAGAAAGATTTGAAGGCAAAGTTGCTGAACCAAGGAAAGGTCTTAGAAGTGGTTCAATAAAAAATTCTTTTTGCCTACCCTTTTCTGAATTAGTAAACGAAGACCATACTTTCGTTAGTAAAGAAAAAATAATGGAAAAATTTAAGTCCTTTAAATTTGACCATGATAAAAATCTAGTATTTTCATGTGGTTCTGGAGTGACTGCAAGTGTATTGGCACTAGCTTATTCTTTAATAAATGCTAAATATATGCCGACAATTTACGATGGCTCTTGGGCTGAATACGGAAAAAATTAACTTATGAAAACATCTACAAAAATAACAAGTATAGTAATAATATTTTTCTTAATCATTGCAACAGTGATCATTGGAAGAACAATGATAGGAAATCATTTCAAAAAAAAATTTAGTAAAAGACCGCCTCCTGGAATAATAATAACTACCACTCAAGAAAGAGTTTTTGAAAATATTATTAGTACCTATGGGACTGCAACTCCAATTCAAACACAATCATTTAAAATTGAAAAATATGAAATATTAAAACCTATAAAATTTAATCAAAAAGTTAAAAAGGGTGATGTAATTGCTGAGCTTAAAAATCGAAAAGTAATTGCACAATTTGATGGTGTTATTGGAAAAAGAGAATTTTCGGAAGATATAGAGGTTTCAAAATCTTCAATATTAATTAATCTTGAGGATACTAGCTCAATATATTGTGATGTAGATATACCTGAAATTTTTGTACCATTTATTAAGGTTGGTCTGCCAGTTGATATTAAATTTTCTGGATATAAAAATAAAATTTATAAAGGTGAAGTAGACTCTTTTGCTAGCAGGATAAGTGAAGATACAAGAGCATTAGCAACAAGAATTAAGATGGACAATTCATCAGGTGAAATATTACCTGGCTCATTTTTAGAAATATCAATTAAATATGATGTAAGAAATGGCTTAAGTGCTCCTGACACTAGTACAATTGTCGAGGGTGAAAATGTTTTTATTTATAAAGTAGATGAAAAAAATAAAGTAATGAAAACAAAAGTAACCATTGGTGATAGATACTTAGGCTTTGTAGAAATATTAGATGGATTAAATAATGGAGATAAAATTGTTGCAGAGGGAACAAAAAAAGTAAGACCAAATTTAACAATCAGACCTATAGAGAAAGGTGCTAAAAAAAAACAAGGAAATTCTAGCTGGGGTAAAAAAGATAAATCAAAAAAAACTGAAGAAAAAAAAGGTAAATTTGATTGGTTAAAAAATATTTTTAAAAAATCAGATAAAGAGAAAAAATAATTAAATGTATATAACTGAAGTTAGCATTAAAAGACCTGTGGTAGCTTGGGTCATGTCTTTAATATTAATTATTTTTGGTATTTTTGTCTTTTTAGAATTGCCAGTAAGAGAACTTCCTGATGGTATACAGCCTCCTGTAGTTCAAGTTCAAACTGATTATAAATCTGCTTCTGCTGAAATTGTAGATGAAGAAATAACTCAAAAATTAGAGGATGTAATTGGTGGAGCAGAAGGTATCAAAAATATTGACTCAAGTTCTCTCAATGGAAGAAGTAGGATTAATATTCAATTCAACACAGACATTGATTTAGATGATGCTGCTAATGATATTAGGGAAAGAGTTGCAAGGGTTGTAGATAATTTACCAAGTGAGTCAAACCCTCCACAAATTTTAAAACAGGCAGCAGGTTTTACAACTACAATGTGGGTAGCCTTATCATCTCCAACTTGGAATGATTTAGATCTTGGAGATTATGCTGAAAGATATCTTATAGATGCATTCTCAAGTGTACCAAATGTAGGTCGAATTTTAGTTGGGGGATTAAGAGAGCTTAGTGTTAGAGTTTGGATAGATCCAATAAAATTAGCTGCAAATGATCTTACAATTCAAGAAGTTGAAAGAGCGCTTAGAAATGAGAATATAAATCTTCCAGCTGGAACCTTAGAAGCTAATAACAAAGACTTAACTTTAAACATTGATAAATCTTATTCTAATATTGATACAATTAAACAATTGCCACTTAAGAAAAATAAAGAAAAAGTTATCATTTTATCTGATGTGGCTAATATAGAGTTTGGACCTGTTTCAGAAAAAACTTTATTTAAAGCACAAAGAAAAAATGCAGTAAATTTAAAAACTGTTGGTATTGGTATTTATGCAAAAAGTGGTGCATCAACGGTAGAGCTTTCTAAACAAATAAAAACTAAAATCAAAGAACTTAACAAATCCTTACCTGATGGATTAAAGTTAGAAATAGCATTTAACAGAGCAACCTACATTGGTGCTGCAATAGAAGAAGTATATAAAAGTTTAGTAATTGCATTTGTATTAGTTGTTTTAATTATTTATCTTTTTTTAGGTAACCTTAAAGCTGTAATAGTTCCTGCGGTTGCTTTACCAGTTAGTCTTATTGGATCATTTCTCGGTTTATATATATTTGATCTATCTATTAATATTTTTGTATTACTAAGTTTTATTCTAGCAATTGGTATAATCACTGATGACTCGGTGATCATGACTGATGCGATCTATACAAGAATTGAAAATGGTGAAACACCTTTGGTGGCTGCTTATAAAGGTTCTAAACAAATTACATTTGCTATTATTGCAACTACTTTAATCCTAATTGCAGTATTTTTACCATTAATTTTTATTAAAGGAATTTCGGGAACATTATTTAAAGAAACAGCAATCGCTTTATCTTTCTCAATTGTGGTATCTTCATTTGTTGCTTTAACTTTATCGCCTATGCTCGGAAGTAAATTTTTAAATAAAAAAGAAAAAATTAATTTCTTCGTAAAAAAATTTAATAATGGATTCAAATCATTTACAGGATTCTATGTTAGCTCTCTTACATATTGGATTAATAAACAAAAAACTATTTCAATATTTATAATTTTAATTATTGCTGCCTCAGCTTATTTGTTTAGTTTTTCCAAAAAAGAATTGATACCAATTGAAGATAGGGGTGCTTATTTAATTATTGGGTCAACTGATGAAGGAAGTTCATTTGAATATACCCAAGAAAAAGCACAAATAATTGAAGGAAGAATATTAAGATTATTGCAGGCAGAAGATAGTCCATATGCAAGACTAATAATGAGAGTTCCTGGTTTTGGAAGATCTGCAACATCTTATAACAGTTTTATAATTATTGCATTACTTGATGAATGGAAAAATAGAGAAAAAAGTAGTCAAATAATATTAAGAGAAGCTATTGGACAAGTGGTTTCTGTACCTGAAACTTTTGCATTTCCAATTTCTCCTCAATCAATAAGAGTATCTAGTTATAATAAACCTGTTCAAATGGTCATATATGGATCTAGCTACGAAGAATTAGAAGAAATTCAGAATATTGTCTTAAGAGAATTAAGAAAAAATAGAAATATGTCTAGAATTGAAAGTGATTATACAAAAAATAAACCCGAGGTTAAATTAATCACTAATAAAAATAGAGCAAATGATTTGGGAGTTTCTACAGAAAATATTGGTAGAACTTTAGAAACTCTTTATGGAGGAAAAAGAGTAACAACTTTTAGTAAAGAGGGAAGAGAATACCCAATTATTTTACAGCAATATTTAGCAGATAGAAGAGATAAAGATGGGTTATCAAAAATTTTTGTTAGATCTGAAACAACTGGTAAACTTGTATCTGTTGCAAGTTTAGTTGAGTTTAAAGAGAAAGGCACTGCTGAAGCGCTTCCAAGATACAATCGTCAAAGAGCAGTTACAATTTCTGCTGCGCTTGCAGAAGATTACACTCTAACAGAGGCTATAAAATACCTGGAAGATGTCATGATTAGAGTTGCTCCTCAAAATCAAATCACCTGGAAAGGAAAATCTGAAGAGTTAAAAGAAACAACAAATGAAATATACTTAATTTTTGCTCTTGCTTTATTAACTGCCTATTTAGTAATGGCAGCAACATTTAACTCTTTTGTTCATCCATTTATTATTATTTTAACAGTTCCACTAGCTGTATTTGGTGGATTAGTATTTATTTTATTTTTAAATAGTTCAGTAAATATTTTCTCTCAAATAGCCTTAATAATACTCATTGGTATATCCACAAAGAATAGTATTTTGATTGTAGACTACACAAACCAGATAAGAACTACCGGTGTTAAAATTCAGGACGCTATAATTAAAGCTTGCCAACTTAGAATTCGGCCAATCATAATGACCTCACTTAGTACAATGATAGCAATGCTTCCATTAGTTATTGGAAATATTGGCCCAGGTGCAGGTGAAGGCTCTAGATTAGCTGTGGGTTCTACAATTTTAGGAGGTATGATCATTTCAACTTTCTTTACTTTATATGTTACTCCAACAATGTATTTAGCTCTTGCAAAAAATACTAAGCGTATTGATGCAGTCGATATTGAATTAAAAAAACAGCTAAATTAAAAAATAATATATTTTGACGTTGATAAAGAATTTTTACATTCTGATAATTGTTGCTTATAAATATTTGATTGCTTCTCAACTCTTTTAGCTAAATTAATTACTTTTTTATTATTTTTATAATTTTTAAAGTTGCCCCACCCTTCATGATAAGCAATATACTGCTTAAAAGCATCTTTTTTTGAAACTTTTAAAATTTTTTCAGTCTTGTTTGTATACCAACCAATAAAATCTACACTATCTTTAAATCTTGTTCTGACGGCAAGCTTATTCCCAGTTTCTTCTTTATATTGTTTCCAAGTTCCTTTTACAGCCTGTGAGTACCCAAAAGAACTTGATGGTCTCTTGTAAGGCACTACTTTAAACAATTTCTGTCTAGGAGGTTTTGCTAACCAGTCAAAACTGGATTCCATTTTTATAATTGCAAGCTGTAAATAAACTGGGGTTCCCCATTTTTTCTCAGTTTTTTTTGCGTGTTTGTACCACATGTATCTTTCATCAAATATAGAACAACTATCTGTTGTATTTTTAGGAACAGATGAACAGCCTGAAATTAATATAATTAAAACAAGTAAAAAATTAATTTTTAATGTTTTCATTTTTTTTAAAAAAATAAACAATAATTGTTATTACAATAACACCTATAAAATTTCCAAATAAATCAGAAATTTCAAAACTTCTTTCAGGTATAACGTAGTGCAGTATCTCAAGCATTATTGATAAAAATATTAAATAAAAAGTAAGAAATATAAATTGAGATGATTTATTAAATGTTAAATATCCAATAATAGAAAACAGAACAAACGCATAAAAGTGATTAGTCGAGACTATAAAATCTGCTGTTATTTGTGGTTGTAATTTGCAATCATCGTATAAAAAACAACCAAGCAAACTACCAGGATATAAATATAAAAGTATCAAAAAGAAATTGAATAAATAAAAAATAAATTTATATTTCGAAAAAAAATTAATCATTAATAGTATAGTTTTATTTATCAAATTGATCTAAAAGATAAACAAATGAGTTACTTAATTTTAGTTAGACATGGTCAAAGTGTCTGGAATCTTGAAAAAAAATTTACTGGATGGGTAGATGTAGATTTAACAGAAAATGGACAATCAGAAGCAAAAAAAGCTGGTCAACTAATAAAACAAGAAAATATTGAAATTAATCTTTATTATTCATCTTTTCAATTAAGAGCAAAAAATACTTTAAAAATAATACAAGAAGAATTGAAAGATTTTAAAAAGGTAATAAGTGCATGGGAATTAAACGAGAGACATTATGGAGCTCTTACAGGGTTAAATAAAGATGAAATGAAAAAAAAACTTGGAGAAGAAAAAGTTCATCAATTTAGACGTTCTTGGGATCTTAGGCCTGACCCTTTAGATAAAAAAAATCCATATCACCCAATTAATATTGAAACTTACAAAGAAATTCCTTTAGAAAATATTCCTGACACTGAGTCACTAAAAGATACATATGAAAGAGTAATAAAATTTTATAGCAAAGAGATAGAACAGAAATCAAGTGAAAATATTCTCATTTCTGCTCATGGAAACTCCATTAGAGCTCTTTGCAAACATTTATTCAATTTAGATGATGATGAGATCTCTAAACTCGAAATTCCTACAGGAAACCCACTTTTAATTGAATTAGAAAATAAAAAAATTTCTAATTGCAGATATCTTGATCAAGATAGAGCTAAAGATCTTTTAGTTTTTTAAAAATATCCAGATCAGTTAAATGATAAAAGTCTTTTTGGCTTTCATAACCAAATAACTTTTTTTGGTCTAACAAATTATTCCAAATTTCCAAAATTGAGTAATTTTCTATTTTCTCTTTAATAAATAATTTTTTATTAATTATTTGACATCCAATGTAAATAAATTCTTTTTCAGCCTCTTTGTTAATTAAATTATTTTTTAAATTAAAATCACCTTTTAACTTTTTATCAAAACTAAATTTTTTATTTACTAAAAGAAGAATGTTTTCTAATTTTTCAGAAAAATACTTTTTTTCCATTTTTAATATCTCATCTTTATAGTCATTATTCCAGATTGTATCTGGATTAAAAATTATAAAATCTTTTTCATTAGAGTCTTTAATCATATTTTGAATACCTCCCCCGGTATCTAAAATATGCTCACCATCCTCAATTATTTTGACATCAATATTGAAATTTTTACTTTTTAAAAAAACTGAAAATTGATCCTTTAAATAAAAAGTATTTATTAAGATTTTTTGAATACCTAGTTTTTCGATTAAATTAATACATCTCTCCAGCATACTTACATCTTTAATCTCTAATAAGGGCTTAGGAGTATTTAAAGTAATTGGGTTTAATCTCTTACCAAAACCTGCACATAAAATTAAAGCTGTATTTATTCTCACTACTCTACCTTATAAATTTTGGAAAATTATTTTTTAATAACAACATCAAATTATTGAATTCATTTTGCTCTTTAATTCTATGATTAATCAATTCCCAAGCGTAGGGAATTAATTTAAGATATTTTTTTTTATTATCTCTAACAGCTAAACGCATAAATATACCAATTATTTTTAAATTCCTTAAAACAGATAATATTTCAAAATCTTTTTTAAATTTTTCTAAATCAATTTTTTGATTTGTTTTGAGGTAAAACTTAAATACTTTCTCTTTTAATTCATTAGATGTTTTTAATCTTACGTCGTCAATTAAAGATGCTAAATCGTAAGCTCTATTGCCAATTAGTGCATCTTGACTATCTATTACTGCAATTTTTCTATTGTAATACATCAAATTTGAAACATGAAAATCTCTATGAACAAATGTATCATTTTTGTAATTTAATTTTGATAATAAATTTTTTACCTCTGTTTTAAATTTCTTTTTAAATTTAATACTTTTGAATTTAGGCAATTTCTTTGGTGCATACCAGTCACAAAAAAGTTTAGTTTCATCAAACAAAATTTTGTTATTATATTCTTGAACTTTATATAATTTGTTTTTAAAATTTTTTACTTTTTTATCTTTTATTAATTGTATTTTATTTAAAATTTTTATTATCTTTTTAAAAATGACATATTTATTATTCTGTTTGTTTTTTAAAATTTGAAACAAAGTTTCATCTCCAAGGTCATTTATTTCTATATAATTATTAACGTAATTTTCACTTAATAGATTTGGTGCTAAAATTTTGTGTTTAATTAAAATTTTATTTATCGCGTCGTAAATTAAAAGATTTTTTAATTTTTCTTTCTTGGATATTACAATAATAGATTTATTTTCTCTGTTTCTATAAAATTCTCTTAAAGACGCGTCACCTTTTATTTTTTTCAATTTTGCTAAGCTTTTCATCAAAATAAGTTTTAATTTAAACTTTTATATCTACAGTTCTATCATTTAATTGATTTAAATAATTAAATGTTAAAGTTATAAATTTTATATCTTGTTTATCAGTAATCAATTGTGGCCATTCTATAAGTGTTATTAATTTATTATCTTTTTCAAAAATATCTAAATTATTGAGTTCTTTTTTCCTATTAATTCTAAATAAATCATAATGTTTTATTCTTATATCTTTCACTTGATACTCATTTAATAAACTAAAAGTAGGGCTTGTAATTTCTGTTTGTGTTAAATTATTTATTTTTTGATACTCATTTATAAAATATTTTACAAAGGTTGTTTTACCAACTCCCATCTCTCCATTTAAAAAAACAAACTCACCACCTTTAAGATATTTTGTAAATTCTTTAGCTAATTCTTTAGTTAACTTCTCTGAAGTGATATCGATTGTGCTATCTTTAATAGCGATAGGCATCTGGTTTGAAAGGACCTTCTGTTCCGACGCTTATATAATCTGCTTGCTCTTTTGATAATTTTGTTAGTTTTGCCCCAACTTTTTTTAAATGCAAAGTTGCTACTTTTTCATCCAAATGTTTTGGAAGTACATAAACTTTATTTTCATAATTTTTATGATTATGCCAAAGTTCTATTTGAGCAATAACTTGATTAGTAAATGATGCACTCATTACAAAACTTGGATGTCCAGTTGCACAACCAAGATTAACTAATCTTCCTTCAGCTAAAAGAATAATTCTTTTACCGCTAGGCAACTCTATTTCATGCACTTGGGGTTTTACTTCAGTCCACTTATAATTTCTAAGAGCCTCAACTTGTATTTCATTATCAAAGTGACCAATATTACATAAGATGGCTCTATCCTTCATGTCTCTCATATGGTCTGCAGTAACAATATCTTTGTTACCTGTTGCTGTTACAACGATATCCGCTCTACTTATAGCTTCCTCCATTAATACCACCTCATAACCTTCCATTGCAGCTTGAAGAGCACAAATTGGATCTGCCTCTGTAACTAAAACTCTGGCTCCACTCTGTCTTAAGGATGCAGCACTTCCTTTTCCAACGTCTCCAAAACCAGCAACAATGGCAATTTTTCCAGACATCATTACATCAGTAGCTCTTCTTATGCCGTCTACTAAACTTTCTCTACATCCATATAAGTTGTCAAATTTTGATTTTGTGACAGAGTCATTCACGTTTATTGCTGGAACTAAAAGCAATTTATCTTTTTCCATTTTATTTAGTGCTTTAATTCCAGTAGTAGTCTCTTCTGAAACACCCTTAATATCTTTCATTAAATCCTGATATTCATTGTGCATGATAGCTGTTAAATCACCACCGTCATCTAATAACATGTTAGGCTTCCAGTCAGGATTTCCAACTATAGTTTGTTTAATGCACCATAAATATTCCTCTTCTGTTTCACCTTTCCAGGCATAAACAGGAATCCCAGCCTTTGCAATTGCAGCTGCTGCATGATCTTGAGTTGAAAAAATATTACAAGAAGACCAACGAACTTCAGCACCTAATGCAACTAAGGTTTCGATTAGTACAGCTGTTTGAATTGTCATATGAAGACATCCTATAATCCTTGCACCCTTTAATGGTTTTTCTTTAGAATACTCTTCTCTTAAAGCCATTAAACCAGGCATTTCACTTTCAGCTATTGATATTTCTTTTCTACCAAATTCAGCTTGAGCAATGTCTTTTACTTTATAATCTTCCATGGCAAGCTTTATACAGCTAAGTATTAATTTATCAAGAAATGATTAAACATTAGGAAATCTTATCTCAATGATTGCCCCTTCTTTATCAACACGATTAGATGCTACAATTTCACCATCGTGGAGTTCAACCAAGTTTTTTACTATATTTAAACCTAAGCCTGAATGTTCTCCAAATTTTTCAGGTCTATTACTATAAAATCTTTTAAATATTCTTGATGTGTCTTTTTCTTTAAATCCTTGTCCTTCGTCAATAATTTTGATTGATATTTGATTTTTTCCATTAAGAGATACATCAACAAAAACATTAGCACCGTCTTTACTAAATGATATTGAATTGTCTAACAAATTTGCAATGATCTGTTCAATTCTATTTTCTATACCATTTATTAAATATTTTTCTTTTCCATCATTTTTATATTCAATTTTTATTCCTGTTTTCACTTGATGAATATTATTATAATCATCAACAACAGATTGAATAATAGGTTCAACATTAATTTTTTTCATTTTTTCTTTACTCAAAGCAACTTCATCTTTTAGCATTTGTGAATAATCAGTAATTAATCTTTCTATTCTTTGTACGTCGTGACTAAGAATATTCAATAGTCTATTTCTTTGTTCACTATCATTTGTGTCTTGTAAAATTTCTGATGCACTTTTTAAAGATGCTAATGGATTTCTAATCTCATGAACCAAATCTGTCGAAAAGTTTTCTGCATGCGTAACTCTATTTTGAAGCTCATTTGTCATATCCTCTAAAGAATTTGACAAAAGTCCCAATTCATCATTTCTTTTTTTAAGATTTTCAATACCTGGTTTTATTTGACTTTTTTCTTTAATACGAATTGTATATCCAACAAGATTCTGTATTGGTTTGATAAAATATCTGCTTAACACAAAAGAAAAAATTAATATTACAAATCCTACAGATATAGCTGTTCTTATTACAAATGCTTTTCTCTCATCTATCGCTGTCTTTATTTCATTAGCATTTTCTGTAATAGCTACATAACCAAGATTAATTTCATTCTTTGTAACATTCTTAATTGTTGTTACATTAAATTGATTAAAATCTTCTTGAATAAATGTGTAAGGAACTCCTAAATTTTCAGAACTAGAATATTTTTTTAATATATCTTTAAATGAAACAGGTTTTTTTTCGTCAATTTTTATATTTTTTTCCTCAATAGTTTTTTCTATTTCCTCATTATCTAAATTTTCAAATTCAATTTTATCGAGTCTTGTAGAGAATGATCTTGGATCAAGATCTAAAGTGTCAGTGTCTCCAATAAGGTTAAGTTGATCATCAAAAAATATTACTCTATCTAAATTTTGAAAAATAAACCTTGTAGAAAATAAAAATCTTCTAATATCGTCAGATTGGAATTTTACATCTAGCCTTAAAATATTATCAATAGTGTTGTTAATAATGTTTGTGTGATTTTGAGATTTTTTTTTTATTAAACTTGGCTGAATATTATTTAGATATATGAATGTAAATAGTCCAATAATTGTAAATATTACAAAATTTATAAATAAAAATTTTTTTAATATAGAAAGAGTTTTTAAGTATTTACTAAACATTAGCTAACATTCCATCTATATCCACTACCATACCTAGTTTCAATAGCTGAAAAATCAGGATCTACTTTTTTAAATTTTTTTCTAATTCGTTTTACGTGACTATCAATAGTTCTATCCTCAATATCTGTATCCTCTCTGTAAGCTATATCCATCAATTGAGCTCTTTCTTTAATTATACCAGGCCTCTTCGCTAATTCTTTAACGATTAAAAACTCAGTTGTTGTCAATTTATCAGGTAGCTGTTTTCCATTCCATTCACACTCGAGTTGTGATGGATCTAATTTTAATCTTCCATGAGATATCAGGCTTTTATTTTCCTCTAGAATATTATTTGAATCCTTTTTTCTTAACTGCACTCTTATTCTTTCAATCAAAACTTTTATGGAAAAACCTCCTGATTTTTTTACAAAATCATCTGCTCCCAGCTTAAGACCTAACAACTCATCAATTTCATCATCTTTAGATGTTAAAAAGATTACTGGTAAGGAAGTTTTTTTTCGAAGTTTTTTTAGTAATTCTTCTCCATCCATCTTAGGCATCTTTATATCTATGACTGCTAAGTCAGGTGGCATTCTGGTTAAACCGATTAATGCACTTTCGCCATCAATGTAAGTTTGAACTTTAAAACCCTCTTTTTCTAATGCAATACTCAAACTTGTTAAAATATTTCTGTCGTCATCAATTAAAGCTATTATCTGTTTTTGCATAAAGTAGTTTAAAAATACTAAATTGTCCTAATTTGGGCAATGTTATAAATTTAATGTAACATGCCCCAATTATCTCCAACATTAATATCAACTGTTAAAGGAGTTGAAAAAGAATGATAATCACTCTGAGCCACACTGGTCATTTCTTTCTCTATTAATTTAATCATTGCTTTTTCATCTTTTTTTGGGATTTCAAAAATTAATTCATCATGAATTTGCAAGAGCATTTTTGAATTAGAATTTTTTTCCTCTGATAATTTCTTATCTAATCTTATCATGGCTAATCTCATTACTTCAGAAGCAGAACCTTGAATGGGAGCGTTAATTGCAGCACGTTCTTGAAAATTTCTGACATTAAAGTTTTTGTCATTTATTCCATTAAAATGAGATCTTCGTCCAAAAATATTGTTAACATATCCACTTTTCCTACAAAATTTAATTGTATTATCCATATAAACTTTAATTTCTGGAAACTTAGCAAAATATGAATTCAAAAATTCCTCTGCTTCATAATTTGAAACGTTTATTTGCTTAGCTAATCCATATTGTGAAATTCCATAAATAATTCCAAAATTAATAGCCTTAGCCTTTCGTCTGTGATCTTGGTTAACTTTTTTAATATCTATATTAAATATCTGACTAGCTGTTAAAGAGTGAATATCTTCTTTGTTTTTAAAAGCTTTTTTCAATTCCTTAACATCTGCCAGGTCTGCTAAAATTCTCATCTCAATTTGATTGTAATCTGCAGAAATTAATAGATGCCCTTTTTTTGCAGTGAAAGCTTTTCTAATATCTTTTCCATCTTCTGATTTAATTGGTATATTTTGTAAGTTAGGATCACTAGATGCTAGTCTTCCAGTCGTTGTGGCAGCCAGCAAAAACGAAGTATGAACTCTTTTTGTATTTGGGTTTAAATGTTCAGGTAAAGCATCTGAATAGGTATTTTTTAATTTTGAAACTTGTCTCCAGTCTAAAATTAAGTTTGGAAACTCATGACCTTTGAAAGCTAAATCCTCTAAAACACTTGCACTTGTTGCAAAACTTCCTTTTTTAGTTTTTTTTAATCCTGCTATTTTCAAATCATTATAAATTATTTCACCTAATTGCTTTGGGGATGCGATATTGAACTCTTTTTTAGAAATTTTAAAAACTTCTTTTTCAAGTTTTTGGATTTTTTTTTCAAATTTAGATGAAAGAGATTTTAAAAACTCGCTATCAATTTCAACTCCCTCTATTTCCATAAATGCAAGAATTTTAATTAATGGCTTTTCAAAAATTTCATAAATATTGATCATTTTCTCTGATTTTAAATTTTTGATAAATTTCTTGTATAATCTAAAAGTAATATCAGCATCTTCAGCAGCGTAATCTTTTGCTTTATCTATCTCTACTTCACTAAAATTAATTTCTTTCTTACCTGTGCCTACCATCTCTTTAAAAGAAATAGTTTTATGTCCTAAATGAATTTCTGATAAAGTATCCATATTATGTCTATTTTTTCCTGCATCTAAGACATAAGACATCAACATTGTATCTTCCATTGATGAAAGGGTGATCCCATTCTTATAAAATACGATAAAATCAAATTTTATATTTTGACCTATTTTTTTTATACTAGGATCTTCTAACATTTTTTTTAATTTTCTAATTACTGCGTCTTTTTTAAGGCACTTGGGTGACTTATGACCAACTGGTATGTAACATGCTTTTCCAATTTTAGAGCAAAGAGAAATACCCACTAAATCTGCTTGATGAGGATCTAATGAAGTAGTTTCAGTATCTACAGCTACTTCACCAACTTCTTCTGCCTCCTGTATCCATTTATCAATTTCATCTAAACTATTAATTAAATAATAATTTTTATTATTTATTGATTGTTGTTTTTCTTGATTTTGAGTTTCAATCCTATTGCTTTCTAGTTCAGGTTCTCCATAAGCGGAAATTGCAGAGCTTAGCAACCTGTTAAATTCCATTTCTCTTAAAAATTTATATAATTTATCTTTATTTATATTTTGTAATTTAAATTCACTTAACTCTCTATTAACAGGAGATTTATGATCTAGTGTTACAAGTTTTTTACTTATTAATGCTTTATCCTTATTCTCTATTAATGTTTCTCTTCTTTTATTTTGCTTAATCTCATGAGCAGATTTGAGTAAATTTTCTAAAGTGCCATATTTATTAATAAGCTCTGCAGCCGTCTTAATACCTATACCTGGAACACCAGGGACGTTGTCACTACTGTCTCCTGCTAAAGATTGCACATCAATAACTTTTGAAGCATCTACTCCAAATTTTTTTAAGACATCATCGTCAGTTATAAATTTGTTTTTCATAGGATCAAAAATTCGAACCCCTTTTTTGTAAAGCTGCATTAAATCTTTATCTGATGAAACAATTGTAACCTTTGCGCCTTTTTTAAGGATTTGATCAACATATGTGGCTATTAAATCATCTGCTTCATAATTTGGAAGATCAACAGATGGCAAATTAAATGCTAAGACTGATTTTCTTATGTACTCGAATTGTGGAGCTAAATCGTCAGGCGCCTCTGATCTATTAGCTTTGTAATCACTATAAATTTCATTTCTAAAAGTTTTTCTTGCTGAATCAAATATTACTGCAAAATGTGTTGGTTTTTGTAAGTTTTGATCAGATTTTGAATCCTCTAATAATTTAAATAACATACTGCAAAAACCACTTACAGCACCTGTTGGAAGTCCATCGCTTTTTCTACTCAATGGTGGCAAAGCATAATAAGCTCTAAAAATATAACCAGAGCCATCAATCAAATAAAAATGATCTGTTTTTTGAATTTTATTCATTAAGTTTTATTAAATATTACAATGCTAACATAATCTGTATATAAAAAAATTTACTTTCAATAATTATAACAATTAAAAGTAGATTATTTTTTATATTTTGAGTATTATTTAACAATGGAATTAACAAAAAATCTCACGCAAGCTAAACTATTTAAATCTCTGGTTGTTATTGTTCTTGGTTCAATAGCACTAACAATATCAGCAAAGATCAAAATTCCTTTCTATCCGGTTCCAATGACTATGCAAACATTTGTTGTATTGTTTTTAGGAATAAGTTTAGGGTATAAAATTGCACTTGCTACAATTGGTCTGTATTTAATTGAGGGAATTGCAGGACTTCCTGTATTTTCAAATTCTCCTGAAAAAGGTATTGGATTAGTTTACTTTACCGGACCAACTATGGGTTACTTAATTGGTTTTTTAACGGCTGGTTACTTAGCTTCTAAAATAAAGATTGATGATAATTTTTTCATAGTTTTATTTAAGTTAATTATCGCAACTTCAACAATCTATATTTTGGGTCTAATTTGGCTCGGAACATTGATTGGATGGGATAAACCAATTTTTACTTTAGGTGCAAAACCATTCTTATTAGCTGAGATATTTAAAATTATGCTCTTAGCTCTTTTGACTAAGCAAATAATTAAAATTAAAAAATTTATCTAGGTGATCTCTTGGAAAGAATTCTTTGAAGAGTTCTTCTGTGCATTTTAAGCCTTCTAGCTGTTTCTGATACATTCCTATTACATAACTCAAAAACTCTATGTATATGTTCCCATTTTACTCTGTCTGCAGACATAGGATTTTCTGGAGGAGCTGCTTTTTTTGAAGGATCTGCCAATAATGCTTTCTCTACATCCTCTGCATCAGCAGGTTTAGCTAAATAATCTATGGCACCTTCTTTGATTGCAGCAACTGCAGTTGGAATATTTCCATAACCAGTTAACATGATGATCCTACTATCACTATTTGAAGACTGAATTTCTTTAACAACCTCAAGTCCATTACCATCTGCAAGCCTTAAGTCTACAACAGCAAAACCAGGTTTTTTAGTTTTTACAGATTCAACTCCCTTTTGTACACTCTCAGCTTGAAAAACCTCAAATCCTTTTTTTTCCATCGCTCTTGCTAAACGCTCACGGAAAGGATTATCGTCATCCACGATTAATAGTGACTTGTTTTCAAAATCACTAAGATTCTGGAGTTTTATCTCATCTCTCATGACCCTTATATAGGGGCTCTGCAAGATATTACAATATATGAATTTTACGCATTTCTGGCTTGAATTATTTGCTTTACTTTAGTGCTGTTTACTTTATATGCCAAAAAATATTAAAGTTTTTTTTAAAAAGACTTTTTTTTTATTAAATTTTTTTTGGAGGCATTTAAAATGCAAAAATTTAAATCAGTTGAAGAATTAGTTAATCAGCTGAAACCTGAAAAACCAGTTTACTGTATTAGAAAGAATTCCATTAAATCTGCTGTTAAATTTTTCCTAAACAAATTTCCAGGTAAAATTTTATATGCAGTTAAAACTAATCCGCACCCTGAGGTAATCAAAACAATCATAGAAAGTGGAGTTGAGCAATTTGATGTTGCTTCAATTGAAGAAATTAAAAATATTAGAACTTTTAGCAATACAGCTAAATGCTCTTTTATGCATACTGTTAAAAGCAGAGAAAGTATAAAAGAAGCATATTTTAATTATGGTATAAAAACTTTTGCGTTAGATACTAAAGATGAACTGATTAAAATAATTGAAAGTACAAATAATGCTAAAGATTTAGAGTTATTTGTAAGAGTAGCTGTTTCGAATGAACATGCAGAAATTGATTTATCAAAAAAATTTGGTGCTTTAACATCAGAAGCAATTGGTTTGTTAAGACTTGTAAAACAACATGCTAAAAAGATCGGTTTAAGTTTTCATGTTGGTTCACAATGTATGCATCCAATTTCTTATTCAAAAGGAATTAGTGAAATTGGAAATATAATTAAAAAGACAAAAATTATTCCAGATTACATTAATGTAGGTGGAGGTTTCCCTACAATCTATCCTGACTTAATTCCACAATCTTTAAGTAGTTATTTTAATGAAATAAATAAGAGTTTACAAAACTTAAAGCTTGAAAAACTTCCTAAAATTATTTGTGAGCCTGGCAGAGCTATAGTTGCTGAAAGTGGTTCAACAGTTGTAAGAGTTAATTTAAGAAAAAAACAAAAGCTTTATATTAATGATGGTACCTATGGTACTCTTTTTGATGCTGGTACACCAAACATTGTATTCCCATCTAGAATGATTAAAGAAAATTCTAATAAAATAATTTCAAAAAAATTAACTGCTTTTGATTTCTTTGGACCTACATGTGATAGCATGGATTATATGAAAGGTCCTTTTTTGCTTCCAAATAATATTAAAGAAAATGATTATATTGAACTTGGTCAACTTGGGGCATACGGATTAACATTTAGAACTCAGTTTAATGGTTATTACTCAAATGAAATTTATGAAGTTGAAGATAACCCAATAATGACAATGTATGATAAAGACATTAACAAAGCTAACATGGTAGCTTAATGTCGAGTCAAAAAAATCCAGGTCATAACAGTAAAAGAGATTTCTTAAAAAATCCTGTTGAACACATCGATATAACTTCTTTTGATAGTAGAAAAATTATATCCTCAATGGAAAAAATGTCATTTGTTTCTAGAGAAACAGCTAATGCTGCTAATATTTATAACGAGATGCTTAAAGATAAAGATTGTACAATTTTCCTTACCTTAGCAGGCTCTACTTCGGCAGCTGGATGTATGAATATTTATAAAGATTTAGTTAAATATAATATGGTGGATGCAATTGTTGCAACAGGTGCTTCTATAGTAGATATGGATTTTTTTGAAGCTCTTGGTTTTAAACATTATCAAGGTTCACAATTTCAAGATGATACTGAGCTGAGGGACAACTATATCGATAGAATTTACGATACCTACATAGATGAAGAAGAGCTCCAAATGTGTGATAAAATAATATGTGAAATCGCTAATAACCTAGAGGCGAGAAGCTATACTTCAAGAGAGTTCATTTATGAAATGGGAAAATATTTAAAAAATAACTCAAAGAAAAAAGACTCTTTAATTGAAACCGCTTTTGACAAGAATGTTCCTATTTTCTGCCCTGCATTTACAGACTCGAGCGCAGGATTCGGGTTAGTTATGCATCAAGAACAAAATCCAAAAAAACATATGACCATAGACTCAGTTAGAGAATTTAGAGAACTAACAGAAATTAAAATCAAATCTAAAGGTTCTGGATTATTTATGATTGGTGGTGGTGTGCCTAAAAACTTTATTCAAGATACTGTTATTTGTGCTGAACTATTAGGAAAAGATGTAGACATGCATAAATATGCTGTTCAAATTACTGTTGCTGATAGTAGAGACGGTGCATGTAGCAGCTCCACATTAAAAGAAGCAAGCTCATGGGGCAAAGTAGATATTACGAAAGAACAGATGGTGTTTGCAGAAGCAACTAGTGTTTTGCCATTAATTGCTAGTGATGCTTATCATAAAGGTGAGTGGAAAAATAGAACAAGAAAAAACTTTACAAAAATTTTTAAATAAAATTGAAATATCTCTTAAATAAAAACGGATTTTTAGGAATTGATAATAAGTTTAGCTTTAAAGAAAAAGCTGTAATTGTTCCATTTGGATTAGAAAAAACTGTCAGTTATGGAGGAGGAACAAAAAATGGACCTAAAGAAATTATAAAAGCATCTCATCAAGTTGAGCTATATGATGAAGAACTTAACTGTGAACCTTATAAGAAAATAGGTATTAAAACTTTAAAACCATTTAAAATAGACAAAAATATTAAAAAAGCCCTGAATAAAATCTCAAAAATTAATAAGGAGATTTTAGATAAAAAACTTTTCCCAATGACTTTAGGAGGAGAACATTCAATAACACCTGGATGTATTGTTCCTTTTACTAAAAAATATAAAAACATTTGCCTCTTGCATTTTGACGCCCATGCAGATTTACGTCAAAGCTATAATGGAGAGAAATTTTCACATGCCTCAGCAATTAGAAGATGTCTGGATTATAAAAATGTTTCTTTAATTTCATTTGGGATAAGAAACATCTCAGAAAGTGAAATTCCATTTTTAAAAAAGAATTCTTCAAGAATAAATATATTTTGGGCAAAAGATAAAAAAAAATGGAATTTGTCTAAATTTAAAAAACTAATTAAAAATAAAACTGTTTATCTTACATTTGATGTAGACGGACTAGATTCAAGCATTATGCCTGCAACTGGTACACCTGAACCAGGAGGGCTTTTGTGGGATGAAACATTGGATATAATAAGAATTGCAGCAAAAAACTCAAAAATTGTTGGTGCAGATATTAATGAGCTATCTCCAATTAAAGGATTTAATTCTTATAATTTTCTTGTTGCAAAATTAGCTTATAAAATTTTGTCTTATAAATTTTTATATTAAACTTTAATTGGTTTAATAATTTTCAATAAAATTCTGAATGGTATCAACATTATTATAGCAACTAAAATTTTTACCGCTAAATCTCCAAGAGATAAAGTAACCCAAGGTACCCCTGTTGCATAAAATGATATTGAAAAAAATAAAAATGTATCAACTGTTGATCCAATCAAAGATGAAGTAAGTGGTGCAACAAACCACTCTTTTTTTCTTAATCGATCAAAAATTTGAATGTCCAACAATTGAGCAGTAATAAATGCAACCCCTGATCCAATTGCAATTCTAACCGAGATTAAATCTGCAAAATCAGTTGAGAATAACAATGTAAATATAATTCCTATTAAAAAGCCCAAATATACAATTTGCCTTGCTAATAATTTTCCATACGACCTATTTGCTAAATCTGTTATTAAAAAAGCTATTGGGTAACTAAAAGCTCCATAAGTTAAAATCTCATTTAATCCAAAATAGTTGATTGGGAACTGAACTAAATAATTAGAAGATAGTACAACAACCCCCATCATTATTGACAGGGTGATAAATAATTTGTTCATTAAGCTGATTTAGCTACAGGTTTCTTTTTAAAAGGGGATTTAATTAAAACAACTTTTTTTAACTTTTTTAATCTAGGAGATAAATTTTTATTTTTAACAGTTTTTAAAAATTCATCAAAACTACCTTTTTTGTCAACTGACCTTACACCTGAGTTACTTACAGTAAGTTTTAAACTTCTTCCAGTAAGCTCACTTGTAAATTTTACTTTTTTTAGGTTAGGTAAAAATCTTCTTTTAGTCTTGTTGTTAGCATGACTAACATTATGACCTTTCATTGGAATTTTACCGGTAAGTTCGCATTTTTTTGACATAATAACAGTGCCTATATAAGGGGAGATATTGAATGCGTCAAGTTTAATACATTTAAGAAACAGTTTTATTTCCAACTATTTCTGTGAAATTTTTGACACCATCTCTTATTAGTAATTCTTTTAGGTCTTTTTTAATCATACCAGCAATATTAGGTCCTTGAAATACCATGCCGGTATACAACTGAACATAATCTGCTCCTAATAAAAACTTATCATAGGCTGCTTTACCTGAGTCAATGCCGCCCACTCCAATTATTTTAATTTTACCTTTAATTAAATTGTAGAACTTACTTATTAAAAGATTTGATTTTTTTTCAATAGGTTTTCCAGATAAACCACCTTTTTGATGTCTCTGTATATTTTGAAGTGTTTCCCGAGAAGCTTCAGAAGTATTTGAAATTATTATTGCGCTTATTTCATTTTCTAAAAGTATTTCTGAAATTAAGTCAATTTGATTTTCGCTTATATCTGGTGAAATCTTTACAGCTACAGGAATTTCAGATTTTAATTGTTTTTTTTTCTCTGAGACAGATTTTAATAATTCTTTTAATTTATTCTCTTCATGAAAATTTCTAAGATTTTCAGTATTTGGTGAAGAAATATTAATTGTGATATAATCTGCAACTTCAGAAAATTTTTCTAATCCAATTAGATAATCATTCAATCTATCGTTAGAATCTTTGTTTGGACCTACGTTTACACCTAATACACCTAGTTTTTTATTAGATTTTATTCTGCTTAATATCGTATCTGATCCATGGTTGTTAAAACCTAACCTATTAATTAATGCTTGATCTTCTACCAATCTAAACACTCTTGGTTTTTCATTCCCATATTGTTTTAATGGTGTAACCGTACCTACTTCAACAAATCCAAAACCCAACTTAAATAAAGGGTTGTATACCTCGGCATTCTTATCGAAACCTGCTGCAATACCTATGGGATTATCAAGATTTTGATTAAATAGTTTTGTTTTTAAAATAGGGTCATTTTTGTTTTCATCAAATATATTTGAAACTAAATTAAGTTTGAGTGATTGAATTGCTAAAAAATGTGCTCTTTCAGGATCTATTTTAAATATTAATGATCTTAAATTTGAATACATTATTTCAATTTACTAATTATTAACTCTTTTGTTTCGTTAACACCGAAAAAACTTATAAAAAAACCCATTCTAGGTCCATTTTCATCTCCAAATACCACTTCATAAATTAATTTAAACCAATCTCTTAAGTTTTCTGCATACCCATTCTCTTTACCTGTTGAATATATTAATGTTTGTATATCCTCAGGAGACATCTGATCATTACATTGTTCTAAAGTTTTAACTAAAGCTTGTAGAGCTAATTTTTCATTTTCAGATGGATTTTTATATTTTTTTTGAGCCTTAATAACATCATTAAAATACTTGATTGCATAACCAACTAGTCCACCAAAAATTGGAAAGTTCTTTTCATGAATGTTAGATTTATATTTTTTAACAAACTTCCATAATAAATCTTTGTTATCAGCATTGCTTGTCTCAACTAAATTCAACAACATAGAAAAAGACATAATCATTTCTTCTTTTGGAATATTGCCATTATGAACATGCCAAACAGGATTCATTACCAATTGCTGTTCTGTTTGTTTTTTTGATTTTTCAATACTATCTAGGTACTCATCTACAGCTTTTGGCACTATTTCATTATAAAGTTTTTTAGCTCTTTTTGGATTTTGATACATGTATAAAGATAAGCTTTCAGGTGAAGCATATTTTAACCACTGGTCGATGGTAATACCATTTCCTTTAGATTTTGAAATTTTTTCACCCTTTTCATCAAGAAATAATTCATATGCAAATCCAGATGGATGTTTTTTACCGATTAAATTTATAATTTTAGTTGATAAAATTGAACTCTCAATAAGGTCTTTTCCATACATTTCAAAATCTATATCTAGAGCATACCATCTCATTGCCCAATCAACTTTCCATTGTAATTTACAATTTCCATCCAAAATACTAGATTCTAATTTTTTACCCTTATTATCAAAAATTATTTTAGAATTTTTTTTATCAATTTCTATAACTGGAATTTCGAGAACATGACCTGTATCTGGACAAATAGGTAAAAAAGGACAGTAAGTTTGTTGACGATCTTTACCTAAAGTTGGAAGTATAATATTCATTATACCATCATAATTTTCTAAAATAATTTTTAAAGTTGGGTTGAAAAAACCACCTTTGTATAAAGATGTTGAGCTTTTAAAGCTGTATTTAAAATTAAAACTATTTAAAAAATCTTTTAACATTTCATTATTATGTTCTCCAAAACTTGCAAATTTTTCAAATGGATCTGGAACTTGTGTTAATGGTTTATGTAGATTTTTATTTAGCAATTCCTGATTAGGAACATTATCAGGAACTTTTCTTAGACCATCCATATCATCAGAGAAAGTAATTATTTCTGCTGGTAAATCTGTAAGTTGCTTTAAAGCATTAACCATCATTGAGGTCCTTGCAACTTCTCCAAATGTTCCAATATGAGGAAGGCCACTTGGGCCATATCCTGTTTGAAGAGTAATTTTACCTTTTTTATCAATAAATGATTTTCTCTCACGAAGCATTTTTTTTGCTTCAACAAAAGGCCAAGCACTTGTTTTGTCTAATATTTCTTTTTTAATCACGAATATATCTTTTATAAAAATCTTAAATTGGCGATTTTATTAATTCTTATAGAGTTGAAATTTATTTACCATAAAATAATGTTCTTTCAAAATGTCTAATTATAAAACTGTTTTTTTTACACTAGGAATTTTGCAAATAATTTTAGGGATCTCAATGTTCATCCCTATAATTGCTCAATTTATTTATTCAGAAATAGATTCTTCATTTTTTGGTGCATCTATTGTTACTATAATTTTTGGATCATTATTTTTTCTTTCAAATCTAGACCACGACAAAAAATTAAATTTGCAACAAGCATTTTTATTAACTGCCTTGTCATGGTTAAGTATTGCTATTTTTGGATCTTTACCATTTATATTTTCGACTATTGAACTTTCAATTACTGATGCTTTTTTTGAAAGTATGTCTGGTATTACAACAACTGGATCAACAATTATTTCTGACTTAGAGAATACGCCAAAAGGTATTCTATTATGGAGAGCAATACTTCAATGGTTGGGGGGTATTGGTATAATTGTTATGGCAATTACCCTGATGCCTATAATGAATGTTGGTGGTATGCAATTATTTAAAATTTCTAGCAACGACTCATCTGAAAAAATTCTTCCTAAATCAAAAGAAATAGCTTTAAGACTTATTTATATTTATTCAGGCCTAACTGCTCTTTGTGCATTATCATATTGGGTATTTGGAATGGGAAAATTTGATAGTTTAACTCATTCTATGACTACCATAGCTACAGGTGGATTTTCTAATTATAATCAATCTATCGGATATTTTGACAGTGTTCTTATAGAAATATCATCGATGATTTTTATAATTTTAGGAAGTATTCCATTTATTGCATATATTAAATTTATTAGTGGTAATAAAAAAATATTTTTAAACGATATTCAAATCAGAACATTTATTAAAATAATAATTATAAGCATTATTATATTATCAATTTATTTATTATTTAATAATAACGGAAACTTTAGTTTAAGATCTATTTTTTTTAATACAATTTCAATATTGACTGGAACAGGTTATGTAAATGCTGAATTCGACGGTTGGGGAAGTTTTCCTATAACAATATTTCTTGCATTAATGTTTATTGGGGGCTGTGCTGGATCAACTACTTGTGGTGTTAAAATTTTTAGAATTCAAATTCTATATTTATTTATATTAAATCAATTAAAAAAAATTATATATCCCAAGGGAATATTTGTAATTAAATACGATCAAGGATCTGTTGATGATAAATTTATTGCATCAATAATTTCATTTATTTATTTTTACTTTGTTATTTTTTTTATTTTAGCTGCATTATTATCATTAACTGGTCTTGATTTTATAACTGCTATCTCTGGAGCGGCAACATCAATATCAAATGTTGGTCCTGGTTTAGGTCCTATTATCGGTCCTAATGGAGATTTTTCATCTTTGCCCGATATTTCTAAATGGATCTTAACTGTAGGTATGATTTTAGGTAGACTTGAGTTGTTTGCAATATTAGTATTGTTCTTACCATCTTTTTGGAGAAATTAATTATGTCTGAAACAAAGAAACAAACATGGCTTGATTCTCTTGCAGTTTATAAAGATATTCGAATGGTAAGAATTCTTTTATTAGGTGCAATAAGTGGATTTCCATGGGTATTAATTGCAAGTAGCTTAAGTCTTTGGCTTAAAGAAGAAGGTCTTAGTAGATCAACAATTGGATGGGCAGGTTTAATTTTTGGAGTATACGCTTTCAATTATTTGTGGGCTCCCATTATAGATAGAATTCAAATTCCAATACTAACAAAAAAATTAGGTCATAGAAGAGGGTGGATAGTTTTGATGCAATTAATTATTTTGTTAAGTCTTGTTGTTTGGAGTGTGATTAATCCAACTGAAAATTTAGCTTTATTAATTACTGTAGGTTTAATTATTGCTATCGCGTCAGCAACCCAAGATATAACTGTGGATGCATTAAGAATTGAACAGATAAATGAAAATGAAGGAAAATCAATGGCTGCGGGCGCAGCCATGGCTGTTGTTGGTTGGTGGACAGGTTATAAATTAGGTGGAGTTGTTGCTTTATTTACGGCAGAATTTTTTGAAAACCTTGGGGTAGCTGACTACTGGCAAGCTACTTTTTTAATTTTAGGTATTTTAATAATTTTAATGAATATTGGATTAATGTTTATTCATGAACCTATTGAGACAAACAGACAAGCAAAACAGAGAGAAACAGACAAATTAATTGAAGGAAAACTTGGATCTAGCAATATTATTACAAACTTTATCGCTTATATTACAGGAACTATAGGCGGACCTATTATTAGTTTTTTTAGAAAAAATGGTTTTGCCATTGCAGCTGGAATTTTAGGATTTGTTTTCTTGTTTAAGATAGGTGAGGCATTTATGGGAAGAATGTCTATTGTTTTTTATAAAGAAATCGGTTTCTCCAAAGGTCAAATTGCAATTTATTCAAAAGGTCTTGGCTGGATAACAACAGTTGTATTTACTTTGTTGGGTGGAGTAATGGCCATGAGAGCTGGAACAATTAAAACTATGTTCTTTGCAGGTGGGTTAATGGCTGTAACCAATCTTTTATTTGCAGTTTTAGCATGGACTGGAAAATCAGAAATTTTATTTGCAGTTGCGGTTATAGCTGATGATATCACAGCAGCTTTTGCAACTGTAGCATTTGTTGCATTTATATCATTACTAGTTGATAGAACTTATACAGCCACACAATATGCATTGCTTGCTTCAATTGGCACTGCTGGTCGTACTACTTTAGCTTCATCGTCAGGAGCTCTAGTTGACTGGTTAAACGGAGATTGGGGAACATTTTTTGTTTTAACGACTATAATGGTGATACCATCATTAATTTTTTTGTGGTTAATTAAAAACAAAATTAAAATTGGTGCAAAATAATTTTTATTTCATAGGTAATTTTTCGAATATTTACAAAAATCCCTCGAAAAGATCTGAGGTAACTTCACAAATTATACATGGTGAAAAATTCAAAATATTAGCAAAAAATAAAAACTGGATAAAAATTAAAACTTTATTTGATAATTATAAAGGGTTTATAAAAAATTCAAGATATAAAGAAAAATTTAGCCCCAAATATAAAGTCAGTTCACTAAAAGCAAAGATTTATAAAAAACCTGGAATTGGAACTAGCAGTTGGCTTCCACTTGCATCCAAATTATCTGTATTTGAACAAAATAAGAATTACGTAAAAATTGAAAAAAATAAATGGATTAAAAAAGCAGATATAAAAAAAATAAACCATAAAGAAAATAATTTTACAAAAATATTTAAAAAATTTCTCGATGTAAAATATGTTTGGGGTGGAAAAACATTTAAAGGTATTGATTGTTCAGCCTTATTGCAAATATTTTATTGTTATAATAATTCGTTTTATCCAAGAGATACAAAAGATCAAATCAAATATACAAAAAAGAATTTAAAAAAAAGAAAATTTAAAAAAGGAGATATTATTTTTTGGAAAGGTCATGTTGCTATGTGTTTAAATTCTAAACAGCTAATTCATGCTTATGGTCCAGAAAGAAAAGTAATTATTATGCCAATTATAGAAACAATTAATAGAATTGAAAAAACTGCCAAGCTAAAGGTAAAAAAAGTATCTAGAATAAAATATTAATTTCTTCCAAAGTCTGGCTTGTCTATATCTTGTTTCAATTTGATGATTTTGGACCTTACTTTTTTAGTCTGAATAAGTTTCTTTACGATAGACGTATTATTTTTTGAATTAATATCTTTTTTAAATTGATTTAAATTTTTAATAAATAAATCAATCGCTTTTGAAATATTATTTTTATTGTTAAAAAAAATATCTCTCCACATGATTTCATTTGATGCTGCAATCCTAGAAAAATCTCGTAATCCACCAGCGCTATATTTGATTAGCTCATAATTTTGTTTTTTCTCAAAATCTTGTGCAGATTTCACCAGATTATATGCAATTAAGTGTGGTAAATGACTAGTAATAGAAAAAATTTTGTCATGTTTTTCAGCGCTCATAACAACTACTTTTGCTCCAATTTTTTTCCAAAACTTAGTTAAAATATTTATATTATTTTTTTTAATATTTTTTTCTTTAATTATTATGCACCATCTATCAGTAAACATGTTTTCTTTACCATGCTCTGGTCCACTGACCTCTGATCCAGCTATCGGGTGACTTTGAATCCAATGAATACCTTTCTTTAAAAATTTATTTATAATTTTAGAAGTTTCAATTTTTGAAGAACCAATATCTGTAATCAATGTTTTCGATGGTATAAATTTATTAATTTTTAAAATAATATTTTTGTATTCACTCATTGGTGTACAAAAAATAATTAAATCAGAATTACTTGTACCTTCTTTTAATGATTTAACAATTGTTCCAGGTAATTTTAATCTTTTTATCTTAGCGATATTTGATTTTGATTTTTCATAAATAAATATTTTTTTTGCTATTTTTTTTTTGCTTATACGCCTTAATAAAGATGAACCTAATAATCCACAGCCAATAATTAAAATATTTTTCATTTTTTCAATACTTGATTAATAACACTCATAAATTTTAAGTTTTCTTTTTTAGATCCAATAGTTAACCTTAATTTATTCTTTATATGATAACCATCTTCTGTTGATCTTAAAATAATTCCCTTATTTTTAAGTTTTTCATAAAGAAATTTTGCTGAATATCTGCATTTTTCAAAATTAAGTAACAAAAAATTTGCTGAAACTGAATTTGAAAAAATATTATATGTCTCTAGAAATTTCTTAATTTTTTTAGAATATAATAAATTATGTCTAATCGATTTATTTATGAAAGCTTTATCCTTCAGTGACTCGGTGGCAGCTAATTGGGCAATACCATTTACATTAAATGGTGGTTTTATAACATTTAACGCATCAACTATTTTTTTTGATCCATATCCCCAACCTACTCTCAGAGAAGCTAATCCAAACATTTTTGAAAAAGTTCTAAGGATGAAAACATTGTCTTTATTTTTAAACAAATCTAACCCAGATGAGTAATCTTTGTTTTTCATATATTCTGCATAGGCATCATCTATGACTAGTAAAATTTTTTTATTTAATCTTTTTCTTAATTCTAAAACTTCTTTTTTCGTTAAGTAAGTTCCCGTAGGATTGTTTGGGTTAGCTATAAACACAATTTTAGTTTTTTTTGTTATTTTTTTTAAAATTTCATTTACCGAAACCTTAAAATTAATTTCTTTTGCAAATACAACTTTTGCACCTACAATTTTTGAGTAAATTCTGTACATTAAAAAACTGTACTCTGGTACCACAACCTCATCTTTTGGGTTTAAAAACAACTGACAGAGCATTTGAATAACTTCATCTGAACCAGCTCCACAAATAATTTTCTCAGAATTACATTTATAAGCTTTAGATATTGCTTTTCTTAAATTTTGAGATTTTCCATCTGGATATTTATCTAAATTCAGATTTTTATTTGATATTATTTTCTTTGCTTTAGGGCTCATACCTAAAGCAGACTCATTTGCAGAAAGCTTAATTATGTTCTTAAGCTTCTTAACTTTTGATTTACCAGGCTTATAAGCCTCGATTTTAAATTTTTTGAAATTTGGAGTTATCATTTTTTTTAATTTATGTGCTCTTTATAGATAAAATTACAAAATTTTATAGAGAATAAGAGGATTTTTTAAAAAATTGACATAATAAATAAGTTCTAGTAAAAAAATTATGCGCTGATTTAACTGAATTGCGAGCGCTTAAAAAAAACCGCTAAAATAGTTTTTTTTCTCACAATTCGAAACAGTCAAGAACTATGAATACTGAGAGAAATATAAAAAAGTTAATTGTAAAGAAACCACTAAAATTAGACTGTGGAAAGACCATAAAAGATTTTCCTATAGCCTATGAAACTTACGGTTCACTTAATTCAAAAAAAGATAATGCAATATTAGTTTTTCATGCTCTAACAGGAGATCAATTTGTAAGCGGAATAAACCCTGTAACTAACAAAGAGGGTTGGTGGAGTTATGCAGTAGGTCCTGATAAGGCTATCGATACGAATAAATATTTTGTTATTTGCTCTAACGTAATTGGTGGATGTATGGGATCATACGGACCAAGTCATAAAGATCCTGATCAAAAAATTTTCGGAACAAATTTTCCAGTTATTACAATTAATGATATGGTAAATGCTCAATATAATTTACTTGATCATTTTGGTATAGATAAATTATTTTCTATAACTGGAGGTTCAATGGGAGGTATGCAGGTCCTTCAGTTTATCAGCAACTTTCCTGATAAATCTAAAACAGTGATACCAATAGCAACCACATCCAGTCATTCAGCACAAAATATTGCTTTTAACGAACTAGGCAGACAAGCTATTACAGCTGATAGTAACTGGGAACAGGGAAACTATACATCAAACGACACTAATCCTGGAAAGGGATTGGCTGTAGCTAGAATGGCAGCTCATATAACTTATTTATCTAAAAAAGGTTTGCAGGAAAAATTTGGAAGAAAGTTACAAGAAAGAGAAGATCTTAAATTTGGATTTGATGCTGATTTTCAAATAGAAAGTTATTTGAGATATCAGGGCTCAGTATTCGTAGATAGATTTGATGCAAATAGTTATCTTTATATCACTAGAGCTATGGATTATTTTGATTTAGCTAAGCGATTCAATGGTAATCTTTCAGAAGCATTTAAAAATACAAAAGCGAAATTTTTTATAATTTCATTTACTTCAGATTGGCTTTATCCAACCCAAGAAAACAAAGATATTGTGATTGCTTTAAACTCAATAGGAGCTGATGTTGGATTTGTAGAAATTGAGTCAGATAAAGGTCACGACTCCTTTTTACTAGACGTTCCTGATTTCTTAAGTGCACTTAAAAACTTTTTAGATAAATCTTACGAAGAAAATTAATTATGAAAAATGAATTTCAGGTAATAGCAGATTTAATTGAAAAAGATAAGAAAGTCTTAGATGTAGGTTGTGCTGATGGAACCTTGATGAAATTTTTAAAGGATAATAAAAACATGAATATAAGAGGATTAGAGATTTCAAAAGAAAAAGTGCAAGAATGCATTGCAAAAGGTTTAACTGTAATTGAAGGAAATGCTGAAAAAGATTTAAAGCAATTTCCGGACAAATCATTTGATTATGTTGTTTTAAGTCAAACCCTACAAGCTTTTCTTAATCCTGAATTAGTTTTAGATGAACTTCTAAGAGTTGGAAAAAAAGCAATAGTTACAATTCCTAACTTTGGATACTGGAAAGTAAGATTTCATTTATTATTAAAAGGCACAATGCCAGTTACAAAAACATTACCAGATGAATGGTATAACACACCAAATTTACATATGTGTACAATCAAAGATTTTTTTCACTTTGTAAAATCAAAAGATATTAAAATTTTTAAATCACTCGCTTTAAATAATCTGAATTCATCAATAATAAATGAGAGTAATTTAGGGGTTAAAAATTTGTTTGCAGATCTAGGTATATTTTTGATAGAAAAATAAAATGCGGATTGAAATTATTCCCTGTCTTCAAGACAACTATAGCTATTTAATAATAGACGAAAGTAACAATTTTGCGTGTGTTGTAGATCCCAGTGAGTCTAAACCAATAATGAATTTCCTAAAAAATAAAAATATAAAATTAAAATATATTCTTAATACTCATCATCATTATGATCATATAGGAGGAAATCAAGAATTAAAAAAAAAATATGGGTCAGTTGTTGTGGGTTTTAAAGGAGACTCAAAAAGAATACCTGGGATAGACATATTGTTAGAAGATAATCAAATATGGAAAGCTGAAAACTTTGAAGCTAAAATTATGCATATACCTGGACACACATCAGGCCATATTTGTTTTAATTTTTTTAAAGAAAAATTAGTTTTTACTGGAGATACACTTTTCTCACTTGGCTGTGGAAGAATATTTGAAGGCTCTTATGAAGAAATGTTTGAGTCTTTGAACAAAATTAAATTATTACCAAAAGAAACAAAAATTTATTGTGGTCATGAATACACTCTTAATAATGCAAAATTTTGTAAAAAATATGATTCTGAGAACAAAGATTTACAAAAAAAAATAGAAAAAATAGAAAAATTAAGAGAAAATGGAATTCCTACCATACCCTCAACTTTAAAAGAGGAATTGGATTGTAATATATTTTTAAGAGCAAAAGATCTAAAAACCTTTTCAAAATTAAGAGATTTTAAGGATAATTTCTAATTAATTCGGCTTGACTAAAGGCTGACTACAACTATATTGCGGTAACTTTAAATTAAATCATACTATGTCATACGCAGTAATAAAAACAGGTGGAAAACAGTATAAAGTAAAATCTGGAGAAATTCTAAAGATTGAAAAATTACCAGATTCTAAACCTGAGACTAAGATAGAGTTTAATGAAATTTTGGCATACGGTGATGACAAATCAATTGAAATTGGAACTCCAAATGTTGAGGGTGCAAAAGTAGAAGCTAATTTAATTAAAAATAGTAAAAATAGAACTATTTTAATTTTTAAAAAAAGAAGAAGACAAAATTCAAGAAGAAAAAATGGGCATAGACAAGAATATTCTATGATAAGAATTAACAAAATTTTTTCAAAAGATGGTAAGGTGTTATCAGAAGCTGAAAAAATTTCTAAAACTTCAAAAAAAGAAGAAGTTAAGGAAGCAGTAAGCAAATAATTATTAGGTAAATTATGGCAACAAAAAAAGCAGGTGGATCATCACGAAACGGACGAGATAGTGCCGGTAGAAGACTTGGCGTAAAAAAGTATGGTGGTGAAACAGTAATTCCTGGAAACATAATTGTTAGACAAAGAGGGACTAAGATTTTTCCAGGCGAAAATGTTGGTATGGGTAAAGATCATTCAATATTTTCAGTTGTTAAAGGAAAAGTTGTATTCAAAAAATCTAAATCAGATAGAACTTTCGTTTCTGTAAAGCCCAATTAATAGTACAACCAATTAAAATAGATGTTGTATTATGAAATTTCTCGATCAAGTTAAAATTTATATTAAAGCTGGAAACGGTGGAGATGGATCTCCTAGTTTTAGAAGAGAGAAATATGTTGAGTTTGGTGGACCAGATGGTGGGGATGGTGGAAAAGGTGGATCAATTATTTTAAAGTCAGAAGAAAATTTAAATACCCTTATTGATTATCGATATCAACAACATCACAAAGCCGAACGTGGAGAAAATGGTTCTGGTCAAAACCGAACAGGAAAAGGTGGTGAAGATTTAATTTTAAAAGTTCCTCTAGGTACACAGGTATTTGAAGAAGATAACAAAACTCTTCTTTTCGATTTTAATAAAAAAGGTGAAGAATATGTTGCAGCTGCTGGTGGAAAAGGAGGTTTAGGAAACACAAGATTTAAAAGTTCTACAAATAGAGCTCCAAGAAAATTTACTAAAGGGACCATCGGAGAAGAATTTACAATATGGCTTCAATTAAAAACAATTGCTGATATTGGTATTATAGGATTGCCAAATGCTGGAAAATCTAGTTTGTTAGCAGCATTAACAAATGCAAATCCTAAAATTGCAAATTATAAATTTACAACTGTTAATCCAAACCTTGGCGTAGCTTCTTACGATGATAAAGAAATTACTATTGCAGATATTCCAGGATTAGTTGAAGGAGCCCACGAAGGTATAGGGTTAGGGATACAATTTTTAAAACATATAGAGAGATGTAAGTCTTTACTGCACTTAATTGATGTTACTAACTTAGATCTGAATGAGTCTTATAATCAGGTGAAAAATGAATTAAAAAGCTACAGTGCAAAGTTATTAGAAAAAAAAGAACTAATTGTGCTTAATAAAATTGATTTAATTGATGAAGAAACAGCAAATGAAGTTATAGATCATTTTTCAAGGGGTAAAAATTGTGAGATTATGACAATGACAACTCTGGAAAAAAAATCTGTATCAAAAATTAAAGCAAAACTTTTGTCTTATGTATCTTAAAAACTCTAAAATAATTGTTATCAAAATTGGATCATCTCTCCTAGTTGATCAAAATAAAAAAATTAGGAGACAATGGTTATCTAGTTTTGCAAAAGATATTAAAAAATTAAGAAATAAAAATCAAAAAGTAGTTATTGTTAGCTCTGGTGCTATAGCTTTGGGTTGCAAGAAAATGAATTATAACAAAAAAAATATTAAATTAGATAAGAGTCAAGCTATTGCTTCTATTGGTCAAATAGAGCTGATGAATTTATTTTCACAAACTTTCGCAAAATATAAATTAAATATTTCTCAGATTTTGCTTACATTAGAAGATACTGAGGAAAGAAGAAGATCTCTCAATGCAAAACGAACTTTTGATAATCTTTTTGAACTTGGTTTTATTCCTGTGGTCAATGAAAATGATACAATTGCAACAAGTGAAATAAAATATGGAGATAATGATAGATTGGCATCTAGAGTTGCACAAATTACAAACGCAGATACCTTAATTTTATTATCTGATGTTGATGGTTTATATACAAAAAATCCTAAAATTTTTAAGGATGCTAAACTAATAAAGAAAATTGATGACCTAAAAAAAGATATAAAAAAAATTTATATTAAAGGCGTAAATGAATATGGAAGTGGTGGTATGTATACAAAAATTGAAGCAGCAAAAATATGTCAGCTTGCTGGTACAAGTATGGTTATTGCAAATGGACTATATTCAAATCCTATCTCAGAAATAATTGAAAAAAATAACTGCACCTGGTTTAGTCCAAAAATTTCAAAGTTAGATGCTAGAAAAAAATGGATAATAAGTTCTGTAGCACCTAAAGGAGCTTTAATAATTGATGATGGTGCTAAAAAGGCATTAAAATCTGGAAAAAGTTTGTTAGCAGCAGGAATTAAAAAAGTTTCAGGAAGATTTAACAAAGGTGATCATATTAAAGTATTAGATAAAAAAAATAATGAATGTGCTAGAGGGTTAAGTTCCTTTACTTCTGATGAGGTGACTAAAATTATGGGTCATCACTCAAATGAAATTGAAAAATTATTAGGCTATGTTGCAAAATCAGAAGTTATCCATAAAGATGATATGGTGGAAATTTAAATGATTAAATATATGAATTTAATTGGAATAAAAGCTCGAAAAGCTAGTCAGTATAAAGTTACAACTGAAGTAAAAAATAAAGTCTTAAATGATTACGCGAAATTAATTAATAATGAAAAAAAATTTATTATTAATCAAAATTCAAAAGATATTAATTACGCAAGAAAAAGAGGGTTAAAAGAGAACTTAATCAAAAGACTTCATTTAAATGAAAACAAATTGAACGGAATTATAAATTCTATTTTAAAAATAGCTAAATTAAGGGATCCAATAGATAATACTTTAGACAAATGGAAAAGACAAAATGGCTTGATCATAAAAAGAGTATCAATTCCAATTGGAGTTATTGGTGTTATTTATGAAAGTAGGCCAAATGTAACTTCTGATGTCGCTAGTCTTTGTTTTAAATCTGGAAATGTAGTGATTTTGAAAGGAGGCTCTGAGGCCATAAATTCAAATAAAGCTTTAGCTAAGTTGTTTAGAAAAGCACTAAAAAAAAATAAAGTTGATGAAAACTTTATTCAATTTATCGACTCAAAACAAAGAAAACTAGTAGATATAATGCTTTCTAAAATGAAAAAATATATCGATGTCATTATACCTCGTGGTGGAAAAAATTTAGTTAAAAAAGTTTTAGAATTATCCAAAGTACCTATAATTGGGCACTTAGAGGGACTTTGTCATACTTATATAGATAAAGATGCAGAATTAAAAATGGCTAAAGAAGTTGTTTATAATGCTAAATTGAGAAATACAAGTATTTGTGGTGCAACCGAAACTATCCTTATTCATAAAAATATAGTCAAAAAATTTAGTAATCCTATTTTGCGGGCACTTGAAAATAGTGGTTGTAAAATAATTGGCGATAAGATTTTAAAGAGTTATTACAAAGGTCAAGTATATCCTGCAAAAGAAAAAGATTGGTCAACTGAATATTTAGCATCAATTGTATCTGTTAAAGTTGTTAAAAATTCTGAAGAGGCAATTAAGCATATTAACAAATATGGAACTATGCACACTGACTCCATCATTACAAAAAATAAAAAGACAGCAAAATATTTCTTAAAAAATGTTAAAAGCTCAATTGCAATGCATAATACTTCAACTCAATTTGCTGATGGTGGTGAATTTGGATTTGGTGGAGAAGTTGGAATTTCTACTAATACATTACCACCAAGAGGTCCTGTAGGTTTAAATCAATTGATTTCGTATAAATATGAAATAACAAGTAATGGTAAAATAAGAAATTAAATTGAATAACGCAAAAATAAAAATTGGTGTGCTAGGTGGATCGTTTGATCCTGCTCACAAAGGACATTTAGCAATTTCTAAGGAAGCAAAAAAAAGATTTAAACTCAAAAAAATTATTTGGGCAATTACAAAAAAAAATCCGTTTAAAATAGAGAGCAAAACAACTGTTGCTGACAGAATTAAATATTGTAAAAAAATAATTGGTACAAATTTATTTATTAAGGTAAAATTTTATGAGAAAATTATTAAATCAAATAAAACTATAAATTTAATTAATCATTTAAAAAAAGATAAAAGCATTGAAATTTATTTTTTAATGGGTGCCGACAATCTTATTAATTTTCATAAATGGCATAAATCTGAATTAATTTCACAAAAATGTAATATTCTAGTTTTTGACAGACATGGGTATAAAAAAAATTCTTTAAAATCAAAGACATTTAAGCAACTCGGTAAGACCAATCTAGAGTTTATAGAATTTAATAAAGTCAACATTTCATCTTCTCAATTAAGAAAAATTTGATAATCTAAAAATCAATTAATGGACAAAATTTCAGACTTAAAAGAAATTGTAATCAACACATTAGATCTCAATAAAGCTCAAGATATTGTAACTATTGATCTTAAAGACAAAAGTTCTATGGCTGATTACATGATCATAGCAAGTGGAACTTCATCTAGACATATCCAATCTTTATCGGAACAAGTTTTGGAAAAACTTAAAAATAACGGTGTAGAAGATTCTAAAATTGAAGGTAAAGAAAGTGGAGAATGGAAACTTGTTGATGGGATTGATTTGATTGTTCATATTTTTCACCCAGAGAAAAGAAAGTTTTATGAATTAGAGAAAATTTGGTCAGAGCTAATCCCAAAAGAAAAAGTGATGATATGAAAAAAATTAAATTTTTATTATTAATTTTTTTCTCTATTATTTACTTAACTAAAACAGTTATTTCAGCTGAAATTGATATTTATAAAAAAATTGATCTTTTCGGTGAAGTTCTAGAAAAAATTAATAAAGAATATGTTGATGAGTTTAATCAATCTGAAAGTATGGACTCTGCAATTAATGGACTTTTACAATCTTTAGATCCTTATTCATCCTACATGTCCCCTAAAATTTTTGATGAAATGCAAACAGAAACCAGCGGTGAGTTTGGTGGATTAGGAATTGAGGTTAGCATGGAGGCTGGTGTAGTAAAAGTAATTTCACCAATAGATGATACTCCAGCATCCAAGGCTGGATTAAAAGCTGGTGATTACATAGTCAAAATAAATGATGTTCAAGTTCAAGGAAAATCATTAAGTGAAGCTGTTGATTTAATGAGAGGTCCTGTGGGTTCAGGAATAGAACTGACAGTAAGGCGAAGAGGCGAAAAAAAAGCATTAACATTTAATATCATAAGAGAAGTTATTCAGGTTCAATCTGTAAAATCTGAAATTATAGATGAAAAAATTGGATACATCAGGCTTACTTCATTTAACGATAACAGTAGTGATCAAATAGAAAAACAAATTAAAAAACTTAAAAAAAATAAAAACTTAAATTCGTTTATTTTAGATTTAAGAAATAATCCTGGGGGTCTTTTATCTCAAGCGATAAAAATCTCAGATTTTTTTCTAGAAAATGGAGAGATAGTTTCAACAAAAAGCAGAAAAAAATCTGAAAATAGAAAATGGTTTGCAAAAAAAGGAGATATTACTGACGGAAAAACATTATTGGTTTTAATTAACTATGGTTCAGCATCTGCATCTGAAATTGTTGCTGGAGCTTTAAAGGATCACAAAAGAGCAATCATCATTGGTGAAAATAGCTTTGGTAAAGGTTCCGTACAATCAATTATTCCTTTAAAAAATCGTGGAGCTATTAGATTAACTGTTGCAAAATATTATCTTCCTTCTGGAAAATCTATTTCTGAAGTGGGTGTTAGACCAGATATAGAAGTAAATGAAGAAGGAGATGATTTTAGAATAAAAACTGACACTGATAATCAGTTAAATTACGCTATTAAATTACTTAACGGGTAATATGAACAAAAATTTTAAAGATTTACCACTGAGAAGTGGGGTCGGAATAGTGTTATTAAATAATCAAAACAAAGTATTCGTTGCAAAAAGAATAGATAATCCTAAAAATTTTTGGCAAATGCCTCAGGGTGGTGTTGATGAGGGAGAGGATAACTTAAAAGCTGCATTTAGGGAATTAGAGGAAGAAACAAGTATTAAAAGTGTAGAACTTATAAAAGAATTAGATGGTACATTAACCTATGATTTACCTGATAGATTACTGGGTATTGTATGGAAAGGTAAGTACAAAGGTCAAAAGCAAAAATGGTTTGTAATGCGATTTATTGGAAATGATAGTGAAATAAATATTAATACATCCAATCCAGAGTTTTTAGATTGGAAGTGGATTGACTTAGATTTAATTACTGATTTTGTGGTTGATTTTAAACATCATGTTTACAAAGAACTTCAAGAAAAAGTAAAAAAATTAATTTAGAGTTTTTAAAACTTCAACTTTTTGATCTACTAAATATTTAGATTGATCATTAATATCAGTTTTATTAGACTCTTCTTCTGCCTGTTTAAGTAAATCTTGTTGCTTTGATTTGTCCATATCAGCAAGATTAAAAATTGTACTTGTTAAAATAGATAAATTGTTATTTTTAAACTCAACGATTCCATCTTCAACATAGTAATTTTCATCTCCTGATTTCGATAAAATCTTAATTATCCCGGGTTTTAAAAAAGAGATAATAGAAATATGATCTTTCAGTATTCCCATCTCTCCTTCAAAAGCAGGGACCACAACTTCTGAAACATCGTCTTTTACCAAAAAAGATTTTTCAGGATTTACTATTTCAACTTTAAACTCTTCACTCATTAAGCAGCAGCTTCTTGTTCCATTTTCTTGGCTTTTTCTATAGCTTCTTCAATAGTGCCAACCATATAAAAAGCAGCCTCTGGTAAGTGATCATACTCACCCTTACAGATTGCATCAAAACCTTTGATAGTTGAGTCAAGATCAACAAGCTTTCCTGGTGAACCAGTAAATACTTCTGCTACGAAGAATGGTTGAGATAAAAATCTCTGAATTTTTCTAGCTCTTGCTACAACTAGTTTATCTTCTTCAGATAATTCATCCATACCAAGAATAGCTATAATATCTTGTAGTGATTTATATGATTGTAAAATTCTTTGAACATCTCTTGCTACTCTATAATGCTCATCTCCAACAATTCTTGGATCCAAAATTCTTGATGTAGAATCAAGTGGATCTACTGCAGGATAAATACCAATTTCAGCAATTTGTCTTGAAAGTACAGTTGTTGCATCTAAGTGAGCAAACGATGTTGCTGGTGCAGGATCTGTTAAATCATCAGCAGGTACATAAATTGCTTGTACAGATGTAATTGACCCTTTGTTTGTAGTCGTAATTCTTTCTTGTAGGTTACCCATGTCAGTAGCTAATGTTGGTTGATATCCAACAGCAGATGGAATTCTTCCTAACAAGGCTGAAACTTCTGATCCTGCCTGAGTAAATCTAAAAATATTATCTACGAAGAAAAGTACGTCTTGACCTTCCTGATCTCTAAAGTATTCAGCTACAGTTAACCCTGTAAGCGCAACTCTTGCTCTTGCTCCAGGAGGTTCATTCATCTGTCCATAAACTAAAGCAGCTTTTGAACCAGTTCCTTCTTTTTTAATTACTCCAGACTCAATCATCTCATGATAAAGATCGTTACCTTCTCTAGTTCTCTCTCCAACTCCTGCAAAAACTGAAAAACCACCATGAGCTTTTGCAACGTTATTAATTAATTCCATAATTAAAACTGTTTTTCCTACTCCTGCTCCACCAAATAATCCAATCTTTCCACCTTTTGCGTAAGGTGCAAGCAAATCAATTACTTTAATACCTGTTACAAGAATTTCGGTTTCTGTTGATTGGTCATTAAATTCAGGTGCAGCTCTATGAATTGGCCAACTTTCTTTAGTTTTAACTTCACCTCTTTCGTCAATTGGTTCACCAATTACATTAATAATTCTTCCAAGAGTTTCAGGCCCAACCGGAACTTGAATAGGAGCATTTGTGTTGGTAACTTGATCGCCTCTTTTTAGTCCTTCAGTAGCATCCATAGCAATTGTTCTAACAGTAGTTTCACCTAAGTGTTGTGCTACCTCTAGAACTAGTCTGTTATCACCGTTTTTACATTCCAATGCTGTTAAAATTTCTGGTAGTTCACCATCAAATTTTACGTCAACTACCGCTCCAATGACTTGTGTGATTATTCCTTTGCTCATAATTATAAACTTTCTGCTCCTGATATTATTTCTATTAGTTCTTTTGTAATTGCTGCCTGACGACTTCTATTATATTCGATAGTAAGTTTGTCAACCATTTCACCTGCGTTTCGGGTTGCATTATCCATTGCACTCATTCTAGACCCTTGCTCGCTAGCTGAATTCTCTAACATTGCTTTAAATATTTGCGTAGAAATATTCTTTGGCAATAAATTGCTTAAAATTTCATCTTCATCTGGTTCGAATTCGTAACTTTCTTCTGAACTACTACCTTCTCCTTCATTATTTAAAGGGATAATTTGCTGTGCTTGAGGAATCTGAGTGATTACATTTTTAAATTGGTTATAAAAAATTGTACAAACGTCGAATTCGGCTGCTTCGAATTTTTCAATTACCATTTTTCCAACTTTATCAGCATCGAAATAATTTGCATTTTTAGAATCTTTGAAAGAAATATTTTCAATTATTTTGTCACCATAGACTCTTTTTAATTGATCATTTCCCTTTGAGCCTACTGTAATAATTTTAAGTTCTTTACCTTCATCTAAAATCTTTGCAAAATAATTTTTAGCTTTTTTAATAATATTAGAATTAAATCCACCACATAAACCTCTATCTGAAGTCATCACCACACAAAGATGAGTTTTTTCCTGACCAGTACCTGACAATAACTTTGGTGCATTTTCTTTATCAGATATACCATTTGATAAATTTAAAATAACATTGTTCATTTTTTCAGAATAAGGCCTTCCCTTCTCAGCACTTTCTTGGGCTCTTCTTAACTTAGCTGCTGCAACCATTTTCATAGCCTTAGTAATTTTCTGTGTAGATTTTACACTAGCTATTCTTTTTTTTAGGTCGTCTAAACTTGCCATAAATTATTAAGATTTAAAATTTCCTTTTAATAGAGTGATTACCTCAATAAGTAGTTTTTCTTTATCTTCCTCAAGTTTTCCTGAAGTTAAAATTGACTCTATAATTTCAGGCTTATCTGATTTACATTTTTCAATAATTTTGCTCTCAAATTCAGCAACATCTTTTAGATCAATATCGTCCAGATAACCTTTCACTCCACAAAATACTGAAATAACTTGTTCCGCAACAGTCATAGGTGAATATTGTTTTTGTTTTAAAAGTTCTGTTAGTTTAGACCCTCTATTCAAAAGTTGCTGAGTAGATGCATCTAGATCAGATCCAAATTGCGCAAAAGCCGCCATTTCTCTGTATTGTGCTAACTCTAATTTCATCGAACCTGAAACTTTTTTCATCGCTTTTGTTTGAGCTGATGAACCAACCCTAGATACTGATAAACCCACGTTAATTGCAGGTCTTATACCTTGGTTAAATAGTTCTGTTTCAAGGAAAATTTGTCCATCTGTAATTGAAATAACGTTAGTTGGAATGAACGCGGACACGTCTCCACCTTGTGTTTCAATAATTGGAAGTGCAGTAAGTGATCCGCCACCATGTTCGTCACTTAATTTAGCTGCTCTTTCAAGTAATCTACTATGAAGGTAGAATACATCTCCAGGATAAGCCTCACGTCCTGGGGGTCTTCTTAATAGCAATGACATTTGTCTATAAGCAACCGCTTGTTTAGACAAATCATCATAAATTATTAACGCATGCATTCCATTATCTCTAAAATACTCACCCATAGTACAACCTGTATACGGTGCTAAAAATTGTAAAGGAGCAGAGTCCGATGCCGTAGCAGCAACAATTGTTGTGTACTCCATAGCTCCAGCTTCTTCTAATGTTTTTTGAATTTGTCTTACTGTTGATCTTTTTTGTCCAACTGCTACGTATATACAATACAGTTTTTGTTTTTCATCACCAGATTCATTAATTTTTTTTTGATTAATAATCGCATCTACTGCAACTGCTGTTTTGCCAGTTTGTCTATCACCTATAATTAATTCCCTTTGCCCTCTCCCGATCGGAACTAGACTATCAATTGATTTAAGACCAGTTTGCATTGGTTCACTTACTGATTGTCGTGGAATAATACCAGGAGCTTTAACTTCAACCCTGCTTTTTTTAATTCCTTTATCTAATGGTCCTTTTCCATCAATAGGATTTCCTAAACCATCCACTACTCTTCCTAATAATTCTTTTCCAACTGGGGTATCAACAATATTACCAGTTCTTTTTACTACATCGCCTTCTTTAACATTTCTGTCATCACCAAAAATTACAACACCAACGTTTTCACTTTCTAAGTTTAGAGCCATACCTTTTGAACCATCTGCAAACTCTACCATTTCACCAGCTTGAACATTATCCAAACCATAAATCCTAGCAATACCATCTCCAACTGATAAAACTTGACCAACCTCTGTGACTTCTATTTTATCACCAAAATTTTTAATTTGTTCTTTTAATATTTTTGTTACTTCTGAAGGATTTATTTCCATTTATGCCTCTATCATTCTATTTTCGATTTGTTGTAATTTATTTTTAATTGAGGTATCGACCATAGTACTTCCAACTTGTACTACCAAACCTCCTATTAAACTTTCATCATGTTTGTAGTTTAATTTTATTTTTGAGCTAAAATTTTTTGTTAACTCCTCTGTAATTTTTGCAATTTCTCCATTAGATAATTCTTTTGCCGATTTTAATTCTGCCTTAAGTTCACCTCTTTTTCTTGAACAAATTTCAATAAAGCTTTTAAGAATACGTTCAATAAAAAAGAAACGTCTTTTTTGAATTAAAAAACTTAAAAAATTTTTAAATAAGGTTTCAAATTTATTATTTTCAGATATTGTATTAATTACTTTTAGTAAATCTTCTTGATTTGTAGTTGGATCTTTAATTAAATTAGAAAAATCTTCACTTTGTTCAATTAAATTAAGAATAGATGAAGACTGATCTTCGATCTGACTTAAAAGATTATTTTCCTCTGAAAGTTCAAAAAGCGCAAGAGAGTACCTTTCAGCTGAAGTTATTGAAAATCCGGTGTCTTTACTCAACTTGGTTCCTCTATAATGTTGAAGATTATTTTAAAATCACCCTAAATAACATATGACCCTTATGTCTTCAAGTAGCGGATTCGTAAAAAAGGCCTCTTTTATGGGGTTAATTGAAGTTAATTGGGTCAACATCAACTGAAAGTTTTATTCCGGAAGAAAATTTATATTTTGGAATAATTTTTGCAATAGAGCTTTGTAGTTTCATAGATTTTAAGCCTCTAATTAAAAATCTTATTCTAAATTTTTTCTTTAATCTAAATAATGGAGCATTCACTGGCCCTAATATTTTTCCTTCTATTTTGTTTTTAATAAAATTTTTAAAATTAATAGCTTCTTTTTCTAATTTAATTTCATTATCTCCAGTTAAGATTAGAGAAATAAACCTTTGAAATGGAGGCAGTTTATTTTTTTTTCTTATATATAATTCTCTTTCTAAAAAAATATCTGGATTTTTATTTGTAATTTCTGAAATCATCTTCGTATTATTATCATAAGTTTGAAAATATACAGTTGCTGGTTTTCCAGTTCTTCCAGCACGTCCTGAAAGTTGATGATAAAGTTGTAAATTTTTTTCAGCTCCTCTTAAATCGTGCCCTTGAGTAGAAAGGTCAATATCTACGACTACAATACAATTTAAGCTTGGAAAATGAAAACCTTTTGAAATTAATTGAGTTCCTACTAAAATTTGAGTTTCATTATTAATAATTTTTTCTATTTTCTCTTTTGAATCTTTTTTATTCATAGTGTCACTTGAAAAAATTTGTATTTTTTTTTCAGGAAATTTACGTTTGACTTCTTCAGAAATTCTCTCAACACCTGGCCCACTAAAAATAAATTCGCAGTTTCCCTCTTTTTTGCAACTTCTTTTTAAATCAGATTTATATCCACAATAATGGCACAATAAGTTATTTTTATTTTTATGGTAGACTAAATTAATACTACAATTAGGACATACAAAACTTGAAAAACACTTATTACATAAAACATTTGGTGAAAAACCTCTTCTGTTTAAAAAAAATAAAACTTGATCATTTTTTTTAAGATGTAAATTTACTTTTTCAATTGTCTTATTTGATAACCAAGACTGTTTCTCAAGTTTGGTATTATTTAAATTAATAATTTCATAGTTTGGTAATGAAGCATTTTTATATCTTTTACTTAGTCTTGAAAATTCATATTTACCTTTTTTTATATTTTCAAAAGTTTCTATAGAAGGAACGGCTGTAATTAAATTAATTGGAATATTTTCAAAGGATGCTCTAGTAATCGCCATATCACGAGCATTATATTTGACTCCATCATCTTGTTTAAAAGATTGATCATGCTCTTCATCAACAATAATTAATCCTAATTTTTTAAAAGGTAAAAATAATGATGATCTTGCTCCAATAACAACTTTTAAATCTCCATTCGCAACTTTATTCCAGATTAATCCTTTATTCTTTTTAGATATATTTGAATGCCAAATAGCAGGATTAAAACCAAAAAATTCTATAAATTTTTTTTCAAATTGCGAAGTCAATCCTATTTCAGGCAGCATTATTAGACACTGAAAACCTTTGTTAATTATATCTTTTAAAGCTTCAAAATATACGATAGTTTTTCCAGAACCCGTTGTTCCTAGTAAAACGTGCACCCTAAATTTTTTATTAGATGAATTTATTTTTTTTAAAGATTTTTTTTGATCTTCGGAGAGATTTACTAAATGATTTTTAATATAAGGTTTTGAATTTTTAATAATTTCTTTTGGAAATTTTTCTAAATCATTGCTACCTGACAAAAAAAGCTTTAAAGCCATTCCTTTTGGAATAATATTATATTCAGAGAACCAGTTAATAAATTTAATGGTAGTCTTTTTTAAAGGGGTAACTTCATATCTTTTTAAAACACTTTTAACTTCAAAATTTCTTTTTTTATCTTTTTCAAATTCATCCCAGACAACACCTTTTATTTTTGATTTACCAAATGGTACTAATACATAATCACCGATCTTTAAGTCAATATTGCTTTTATAAGTAAACGGATGATTAAATATATTTGGTAAAAGAATAGGAAAAATCATATAAGAAATATATTTTTCTTTTTAAAAAAATAAAAGTAATTTAAATAAAAATTACAACGTGAGAAATAATATTTGCATGTTTTATAAAAAAATAATTAACAAAATTCTGAATAAATTTGGATATCAAATCCAAAAAATAGACACTAAATTAAAACTTCCTATTGAATTTAGCCAAGATGAACTAAATTTAGTTACCTCGATTGAAGATTACACAATGACTGGAAGAATTAGAATTATTTCAATAATCAATCTATATAAAGATATTATTAATAGAGAAGTTGAAGGAGATTTTGTTGAATGTGGAGTATGGCGCGGAGGTAACTTGATTCTGGTTCAAAAATTAAACGAAATACATCAACAAAAAAAAAATATATTTGGATTTGATACTTTTGAAGGTATGACAAAACCAAATGAATTTGATTTTGATTTAAGAAATGAGAACGCTAATAATTTACTAAATAAAACAAAAAAATTAAATAACGTTAAAAATATTTGGGCATATTGTGACTTAGATACTGTTCAAGATAACATCAATAAAATATTAAAACAAAATAATATAAAATTAATTAAGGGAGACGTTAAAAATACATTAAAAATAAAAGAAAACTTACCAGAAAAAATTTCAATGCTAAGGTTAGATACAGATTTTTACGAAAGCACCAAAATTGAACTAGAGGTGCTGTATCCGAGACTATCTAAGGGTGGAGTATTAATAATTGATGACTATGGTCATTTTAAAGGATGTAAAAAAGCAGTTGATGAATTTTTTGAAAATTCAAATAATGTGCTTCATTATATTGATTATAGTGCTAGATATTTAGTTAAAAGATAACTTTTAAGAATGAGTAATCTAATTGATAAAAAAAAAGTTGGAATTTTACTTACTAATAATGAGAAAGGAGGAATTGGTAAACTAAGTGTAATGATGGCTAATGACATTGGTGATCAAAATACAGAAGTAACATTATTTGTTCCAATTTTGCCTTACTATACATATTATTTCAAAATTTTTAAACGACCTATATTTTGGATATTTAAAATTGCACCAAATTATTTAAAAAGATGGATTTTAAAACCAAAATTTTCTTTTCATGAATTATTAAATAAAAAAAAATTAAAAAATGGAAAAATTAAAATTAAATTTATAATAAAGAAAATTAGCCTTAAAGATCTATATTCCTTAGACTCAATAATTTTAAATGGAATTGGAGATGTTTATGAATATCAATTTTCAAAAGTTCCAAATAAAATATATTTAGTAAACCAGTTAGAAGAAGTTGTAAGCGGTCATAAAAAACTATTTCAAAAAATAAGAAAAAATTTTAAAGGTAAGATAATTACTCACTGTAATTATATGAAAAAAAAACTTTCTTCACACATTAAGGGTCCAAAAATTATCCCAAATCCTATCTCGGAATATTTGTTGAGTTTCAAAAATTCAAAAAAAATTTTTAAAAAAAGAAAAGACTTATTAATTTATTGGAAAAATGATAATTTTATTGATGAAACCGATAGTATTTTAAAAGAAATGATAAAATTAAAACCAAATATTAAAATTACTATCTTTGCTAGAAAAATATTTAGAAACACTAAATTGAAAATTTTTTCTAGAAAATTTAATACAAAACTAATCTTTGATGCAGACGAAAAATTAGTTGCTAATTTATACCTTGGCCATGAATTTCTATTATATCCAAATACTTATGAAGATTTTGGAATGCCCCCACTAGAGTCACTAGCTTGTGGGTGTATACCTATTCAAAGACCAAACGTAGGAGCTGCTGATATGTATTCTGTAAATAATTATAATTCTATTCATATAGATAATAATCATAAAAAACTTGCAAAAAAAATAGTTAATTTATTTAACAATAAAAAAAAAATACTTAAACTTCGAAAAAATACTATAAAAAAACTAGATCGTTTTAGTTCAATTAATTATGGAAAAAAAATACTTTATTCATGAAACATCAATCTTTCTTTATGTGGCATTTAAAAGTCTGAAAACTCTAATGCATAAAAAATTTATTGATTCTGTGGAAACAATAATTTAAGAGTGAATTGCTCTTTTATCTACTGACAACGCGGCCTCTTTAACTGCCTCTGAAAAAGTTGGATGAGCATGACAAGTTCTCGCAATATCTTCTGAACTTGCTCCAAATTCCATTGCAACACCAATTTCAGCTATTAATTCTCCTGCATGCGGTCCAATAATGTGAGCTCCTAAAACTTTATCTGTTTGTTCATCTGCTAAAATTTTTACAAAACCTTCTGCATCATCTATAGCTTTGGCTCTTGAATTGGCCATAAACGAAAATTTCCCTACTTTGTATTTTTTATTTATTTCTTTTAACTGCTCCTCAGTTTTACCAATTGATGCTACTTCTGGTGTTGTATAAACTACTCCTGGGATTGTATCGTAATTTACATGCCCAGAGTGACCAACTATATTTTCTGCGACTGCTATACCTTCATCTTCTGCTTTATGTGCAAGCATTGGGCCAACAATTACATCGCCTATTGCATAAATATTTTCAACATTTGTCTTGAAACTTTTATCAGTTTTAATTCTATTCCTTTCATCAAGATTTACTCCTAAAGACTTTAAATTTAAACCATCCGTATTAGGTTTTCTGCCAACTGAAATTAAAACAACATCACACTCAAAGTTATTTTTATTACCATCTTTATCTACTGTTGAAACCACTGCACCTGCTGCATTTTTTTTAATAGTTTCAACTTTATTTTGCATATTAAATTTCATTCCTTGTTTTTTTAAAATTTTCATAAATTCTGAAGAGATTTCTTTATCCATTCCAGGTGTAATATGATCTAAAAATTCAACAACTTGCACCTCTGCTCCGAGTCTTAACCATACGGATCCCATCTCCAATCCTATATAACCTCCTCCTACAACTACCATTTTCTGAGGTACCTTTTCTAATTTTAAAGCTCCTGTTGATGAAACAATTGTTTTCTCATCTATTTCTATTCCTGGTAATGAAACTGGAACTGATCCTGTTGCAATAACTGTTTTTTCTGTTTGGATGATAGTTTCTTTATTTTTATCATCCTTTATTAAAATTTCATTTTTAGATTTAAAACTTCCGTGTCCTTTAAAGTAAGTTACTTTGTTTTTTTTCAAAAGAAACTCAACACCTTTTGTAAGAACGGTTACAGCTTTATCTTTGCTTTTCATCATTTTGTCTAAATTTAATTTTACCTCACCGACTTCAATGCCTTTGTTTGCTAAGCTTTTAACTTTATGAAATTCTTCAGATAGATTAAGTAAGCTTTTTGATGGGATGCAGCCAACATTTAAACAAGTACCTCCCAAAGACCCTCTAGACTCTATACATGCAGTTTTTAATCCTAATTGAGCAAGTCTGATCGCACAAACATAACCACCCGGTCCACCTCCAATAACTACAGCTTGAAATTTTTCTGGCATTTAAATATCTAAAAACAACCTTCTAGGGTCTTCTAAGTTTTCTTTAATCATTTTAAGGAAAGATACAGATTCTTTTCCATCAATAATTCTGTGATCATATGATAATGCTAAATACATAATTGGTCTTATTTTGATTTCACCATCTACAACAACAGGTCTTTCCACTATATTATGCATGCCCAACACTCCAGATTGAGGTAAATTTAGTATTGGGGTTGAAAGCATAGACCCATACACACCTCCATTACTTATTGTAAACGTTCCTCCCTGAAGATCATCAATCGTTAGCTTTCCATCTCGAGCTTTTTCTGAAATTTCTTTAATATTTTTTTCAATATCAGCAAAGGATAATTCATCTGCATTTCTTAAAACTGGAACAACCAAACCTTTATCTGTTCCAACAGCAAAGCTAATATTATAATAGTTTTTATATATAATCTCATCTCCGTCTATTTCAGCATTCACTGCAGGGAAATTTTTTAAAGCAACTACACATGCTTTTACAAAGAAAGACATAAATCCTAATTTTATTCCATAACGAGATTGGAAATCCTCTTGATTTTCTTTCCTCATTTCCATTACGCTACTCATATCAACTTCGTTAAATGTTGTTAAAAGAGCGGCATTCTCTTGGGCTTGTTTTAATCTTTTTGCAATAGTCTGTCTCAACCTAGTCATCTTAATTCGTTCTTCTTCACCATATTGAATTTTTCTTTCAGATGGTTTTGGATTTGCACCCATCAAACTTATTAAATCTCCTTTTAAAACTCTCCCATCTTTTCCTGAACCTTGAATTGAATTAATATCGATATTATTTTCAGTTACTATTTTTCTCACTGCTGGAGACAAGGTTAGATTAACATCTCTTTTTGGAGTAACATATGGTTTAACTTCCTCAGTTAAAATCAAAGGTTTATCTTTGGGTTTTTCTATTTCTTTTTCTTCAAATACTTTTGGTTCTTTTTTATTTGCATCTAATTTTATTACATTGCTCTCCGCAGGGACTATTTCCTCTTGCTTAATTTCTTTTTGGGTTTTTGGGGCAGATTTAACCGCTTCACCTTCTGCTGATACAGAACCTAATAATGCTCCTACTTCAACAACTGATCCATCTTGTGAATTTATCTCTGTTAACACACCAGAAATTGGAGATGGCACTTCTAAGTTTACTTTGTCTGTCTCAAGTTCTACAATTGGCTCATCTGCTTCAACTGTATCACCTGCGTTTTTTAACCATTTTGCAACAGTCGCTTCTGTTATACTTTCACCAAGAACTGGGACTACTATTTTTTCACTCATTAAAATTAATCAAATACCTTATTAATTATTTCTTGTTGTTGAGAATTATGCCTTTTGGCATATCCTGTTGCAGGAGTTGCGTCTGGGCTTCTTCCTATATAAGAAATTTTATTATTATTAGCCTTTAAAGTGTCTAATGTCCATTGGATATAATCTCTAACTGAAAACCAAGCACCCATATTTTTTGGTTCTTCTTGACACCAAAAGAATTCAGCATTTTTAACGTACGGTTTTAACTCCTTAACCAAAGCTTTTGCTGGAAATGGATACAATTGTTCAATTCTATACATCACTACATCGTCTCTTTTAAGCTTTTCTCTGGCGTCCAACAAATCAAAATATACCTTTCCAGAACAAAGAATTACTTTTCTTATTTTAGAACTTTCTTTAAGTTTAATAAATCCTTTAGACTTAGGATCTATAGCATGATCCCACAGTACTCTATGGAAAGTATTTTTTTTGTTAAAATCTTCTAAATTTGAAACACAATACTTATTTCTTAATAATGATTTTGGTGTCATTATGATTAGTGGCTTTCTGAAACTCCTATGCATTTGTCTTCTTAAAGCATGAAAATAATTTGCTGGAGTTGTGCAGTTCATTACTTGCATATTATCGTTTGAGCATAGTTGTAAAAATCTTTCTAATCTTGCTGAAGAATGTTCTGGTCCTTGTCCTTCATATCCGTGAGGTAACAACATTACTATACCAGATGCTCTATTCCATTTTCTCTCACCAGATGCAATAAATTGATCAATTACAACTTGAGCTCCATTTGCAAAATCACCAAATTGAGCCTCCCAAAGAGTAAGTGTATTTGGCTCTACTAGACTATAACCATATTCAAAACCTAAAACCGCAAGTTCGGATAAAAAACTATCTACTACTTCAAATTGCTTTTGATTTTTAGAAATATTATTAAGAGGAATGTACCTAGAATTATCTATTTGATTTCTTAAAACAGAATGTCGTTGACTGAATGTTCCTCTTCCAGAGTCTTGTCCTACAAGCCTAACTGGATATCCCTCTTCTAGCAAAGATCCAAAAGCTAAAGATTCGGCTGAAGACCAATCGATTCCAGTACCTTTTTCGACACTTTCTTTTCTGGCATTAAATATTTTAGAGATAGTCTTATGAATTTTTTTTTCCTCAGGAATACCATTTATTTTACCTGAGATTATTTTTAATTTATTTTCATCGAAACCTGTAATACCCCTTTTATCTTTACCTTTTTCAGGTTTATATCTTGACCATGTTCCCTCAAACCATTCTATTTTAGGTTTATAATCTTTTGCACTTTTATATTGTTCATCAAGTAAATCTTTAAATGATTTAACATTTTGATTTAATAATTCTTCAGTTATAGAGTTTTCATTTACAAGTTTATTTCCATAAATTTTATAAACACTAGGGTGTGATCTAATTTTTTTATACATTAAAGGTTGAGTAAATGAAGGCTCATCCCCCTCATTATGTCCAAATCTTCTATAACAAATTAAATCTACTACAACATCTCTATTAAATTTTAATCGAAATTCCGTTGCTATTCTAGTTGCATAAACAACTGCTTCTGGATCATCACCATTAACATGAAGAATTGGTGCCTCTACCATTTTTGCAACATCAGATGGATAAGGTGAAGACCTGGCAAATCTTGGACTAGTAGTAAATCCTATCTGGTTATTAACAATAATATGAATTGTTCCTCCAGTGTTGTGTCCTGGTAGTCCAGACATTGCAAAACATTCCGCTACAACTCCTTGACCAGCAAAGGCAGCATCCCCATGAATGAGAATTGGTATAACTTTATTTCTTTCACGGTCTTTGTGAAAAAATTGTTTGGCTCTTGTTTGACCTAAAACAACTGGATTAACAGCTTCTAAATGGGAAGGATTATCTGTTAAACTGACGTGTACTGAGTTTCCATCAAATTCCCTATCAGATGATGCTCCAAGATGATATTTTACATCTCCAGCACCATCTTCAGTATCAGAACTAAATTCACCAGCAAATTCATTAAAAATTCTTTTGTAAGATTTTTGTAAAACATTTGCCAAAACATTAAGTCTGCCTCTATGAGACATACCTATTTTAACTTCTTTAATATTATTTTGACCACCAATTTTTATTATTTGTTCAAGAGCAGGTATTAAACTTTCACCACCATCTAAACCAAATCTTTTTGTTCCCACATACTTAGTAGCTAAAAATTTTTCAAATCCCTCAGCTTGTACTAATTTATTTAAAATTGCTTCTTTACCATTTTTTGTAAATTGAAGCGCATTTTTATCTTGCTCTATCCTGTCCCTAAACCACTTTCTTTCATTTGGGTTTGAAATATGCATGAATTCATAACCTATTTTTCCACAGTAGGTTTTCTTCATAAACTTGAGTATTTCTCTTATATTTGCATATTTACGATTGATTACCCCGTTTAGAAAAATTTTCTTATCGTAATTTTCTTTTTTAAAACCGTAAAAATCTGGATGAAGTTCATCTAGATATTCTGACTCTCTCATTTCTAAAGGATCAAGATCCGCTAATAAATGTCCTCTTAGTCTATATGCTCTAATTAATGCTACAGCACTTATAGAATCTTTATTTGAGTCAGCAAGTAATTGAAAATTAAATTTTTCTGAAGTATCTAATTTGATATTATTAAAATCATTTTTATCTTGTTCTTCTATTTTTTTTTGTAATTCATCAATATCAATCTTTTTTTTAGTGGGTCCCCATGATGGTCCATTAATTTCTTTTGCAATAACATTTAATTCTTCACCAATTCCCTCAAAATAATTTGCCCAACTTTCTGGAAGATCAGCATCTTTATTTACAAACTTTAAATACATTTCTTCTATAAATGCACTATTAGATTTGTTTAAAAATGAAGTTTTTTCGAAATCAAGATTTTTTGATGAAGACATCTTTTTTATTTAATATATCCCTCTAATATTTTTTTTCAATTAGACAGTTTATCAAATAAAGTTTTTCCAATAATTGATGGTGATTTGGCAACTGTAATACCACATTCTTCCATTTTTTTTATTTTATCTTCAGCTCCACCCTTGCCACCTGATATAATGGCACCAGCATGCCCCATTCTCCTTCCTGGAGGAGCAGTAATTCCGGCTATAAATCCAACAATTGGTTTTTTAATCTTATGATTTTTTATAAATTCAGCCGCTTCTTCTTCGGCTGTTCCTCCAATTTCACCTATCATTAAAATAGATTCTGTTTCAGAGTCATTTAAAAATAAATCTAAACAATCTATAAAATTTGTTCCATTAATAGGATCACCACCAATACCAATACAAGTTGATTGACCAAGTCCATTTTCAGTTGTTTGAGCTACTGCTTCATATGTCAATGTTCCTGACCTTGATACAATTCCAACACTTCCTCTTTTGTGAATACTTCCTGGCATAATCCCAATTTTACATTCATCTGGTGTGATTATTCCCGGACAATTAGGTCCAATTAATCTGCTACTAGATCCACTTAATTTTTGTCTGACCTTAAGCATATCCTGAATTGGAATTCCCTCTGTTATACAAACAATAAGTTCAACTGATGCATCAATAGCTTCAATGATTGCTGCTGCTGCAAATTTAGCAGGCACATAAATCATAGTTGCATCTGCTCCTACTTCATTTTTTGCCTCTAAAACGCTATTAAAAACTTGTCTGTCTAAATGTTTTTGTCCACCTTTCTTTGGCGTAACTCCACCAACAAGATTGGTTCCATATTTTATAGCCTGCTCTGAATGAAATGTTCCGTGTGAGCCTGTAAATCCCTGACAAATTACTTTAGTATTTTTATTTACCAAAACCGACATTTTAATTTATCGCCTCAACAATTTTCTTAGCAGCATCATCTAAATTTTCTGCAGAAATTAATTTTAATCCAGAATTATCAAGAATTTCTTTTCCTTCCTTGAAATTTGTACCTGCTAATCTTACAACTAAAGGTACACTAATATTAATTTCTTTAGCTGCATCAACTACTCCTTGGGCAAGGACATCACATCTCATTATTCCTCCAAAAATATTAATTAAAATACCTTTAACATTTTTATCTGAGAGAATTATCTTTAATGCAGCAGATACTTTTTCTTTGGATGCGCCACCACCTACATCTAAAAAATTTGCTGGCTCTTTACCATACAATTTAATTATATCCATTGTTGCCATCGCTAATCCTGCTCCATTTACCATACAGCCAATACTTCCATCTAGCTTGATATATGCAAGATCATGCTTGCTAGCTTCTATCTCGGTAGGGTCTTCCTCATTTAAATCTCTTAATTCAACAATTTCTGGATGCCTGAATAAAGCATTAGAGTCGAAATTAACTTTTGCATCTAAACAAACAATTTTTTCCTCTTTTGTCAAAATTAATGGATTTACTTCAACCATGTTTGCATCAGTATTCACAAACATTTTATATATTGATTTAATTAATGTTATTGCTTGTTTTTTTGCGTCTTCATTTAAATAAAAAACATTAATTATTTTTTCACAATCTGACTCGGAAATTTCATCACTCATATCAACTTTTGTAGTTATAATTTTTTCAGGTGAATTGCTTGCAACTTCTTCAATGTCCATCCCTCCTTGGTCACTTGATATAAATGCAATTTTAGAACTTGCCCTATCAACCAAACACGATAAGTAAAATTCTTTATCTATATTTGATGATTCTTCTACGTATAATCTTTTTACCTCTCTACCTTCAGGGCCAGTCTGATGAGTAACTAGTGTTTTTCCTAATAATTCTTTAGCTGCTACCGTTAGTTCCTCGATAGAGTTTAAAATTTTTACGCCACCAGCTTTTCCTCTACCTCCAGCATGGATTTGTGCTTTAAGCACATATTTCTCGGTTTTGAGTGCTTTTGCTTTTTGAATAAGTTCATCAACATTAAGCGCAAATACTCCTTCGGGAACTACAGCTCCATATTTTTTTAATATTTGTTTAGCTTGATGCTCGTGAATATTCATTATTATTTAGATAAATCAGGATCTATTTTAGATGCAGCTTCCCATAAAGCTTTTACAGCATCTATTGAATGCTTAAATTCTTTTTTTTCTTTTTCATCTAAATCAATCTCTTCAATTTTTTCTACACCATCTTTTCCAATTAAAACGGGAACACCTGCATAAACATTTTTCACTCCATATTCTCCATTTAATTGTACAGCGCAGGGTAATAATTTTTTCTGATCATTCAAATATGCTTCTGCCATTTGAACACCTGAAGCTGCTGGTGCATAAAAGGCTGATCCTTTTTCTAAATATTTAACTATTTCCGCACCACCATCTCGCGTTCTTTGATTAATTTCCTCAACTCTTTCTAAAGAAATCTTTCCATCCTTTACAAGATCCAACAATGGTTTACCTGAAATTTTTGTAAATCTCGGCATAGGAACCATAGTGTCACCATGACCACCCATAACCATTGCCTCAATCTCTCTTACTGGCACATTTAGTTCTAATGATAAAAATAATTTAAATCTCGAACTATCTAAAATACCTGCCATACCAACAACTTTATTTGATGGCAAACCTGAAAATTTTTGAAATGCCATAACCATAACATCTAAAGGATTGGTGATACAGATCACAAAAGCGTTAGGAGCATTTTTCTTTACCCCCTCAGCAACTTGTTTAATAATTTTTAAATTAATTCCAAGAAGATCGTCTCGGCTCATTCCGGGTTTTCTTGGAACACCTGCTGTAATTATAATTACATCTGAATTTTTTATATCCTCATAGTTATCAGTTCCTGAAAACGTAACATTGAAACCATCTACAGATGAAGATTGTGCAATATCTAATGCTTTTCCTTTTGCAATACCACTAGCTACATCAAATAAAACCACTTCATTTACTAATTCTTTTGTTCCTATTAAATGTGCAAGAGTTCCACCTATTTGGCCTGCACCAATTAAAGATATTTTTTTCATTTATTTCCTTTATTTCATTGTAGGCATAACAAATTCTGCATTGGATCGGACACCCGAAGGCCATCTAGATGTTACTGTTTTTAGTTTAGTATAAAATTTTATTCCCTCCATACCATGCATTCCGCTATCTCCAAATAATGATCTTTTCCAACCACCAAAACTATGAAATGCCATTGGCACCGGGATAGGTACATTAATGCCGACCATACCTACTTGAATTTTACTTGCAAAAGTTCTACCTGCATCACCATCTCTTGTATAAATACTAACTCCATTTCCGTACTCATGGTCGTTAATTAATTTTGCAGCTTCTTCAAAAGTTTTTACTCGAACAACTGATAAGACTGGACCGAATATTTCTTCTTTGTAAATTCTCATATCTTTATTTACATGATCAAATAAACATCCACCTATATAGAAACCATTTTCATAACCTTGAAGTTTTAAACCTCTTCCATCAACCACTAGCTTTGCGCCTTCCTTGACACCTAAATCAACGTAACTTGTAACTTTTTCTAAATGTTCTTTTGTAACTAAAGGTCCCATTTCTGATGCTTTATCCATTCCAGGACCAACTTTCAAAGCTTCAGCTTTTTTTGATAATCTTGATACAAGTTCATCACCGATATCTCCAACCGCAACAGCAACTGATTGAGCCATACATCTTTCTCCAGCAGAACCATAAGCGGCGCCCATTAAACCATTTACTGCACCATCTAAATCACAATCTGGCATAACAACTAAATGGTTTTTTGCTCCACCCAAAGCTTGAACTCTTTTTTCATTTTTAGCTGAATTTTCGTAAATATATTTTGCAATAGGAGTAGAACCTACGAAACTAACAGCTTTGATATCTTTATTTTCTAAAATTGCATCAACAGCTTCTTTATCTCCATTTATTACATTAAATACTCCTTCTGGAAGACCAGCCTCAGTAAGTAGTTCTGCCAATCTTATTGCGCAAGAAGGGTCTTTTTCTGATGGTTTAAGAATAAAAGTGTTTCCACAAGCTATTGCTATTGGAAACATCCACATTGGTACCATAGCAGGAAAATTAAAAGGTGTGATACCTGCAACAACTCCTAATGGTTGTCTGATTGACCAACTATCAACATTGGTTCCAACATTTTCCGAAAACTCACCTTTTAATAAATGTGGTATTCCACAAGCAAATTCTACCACCTCAAGTCCTCTTGTTAAAGAGCCTCTTGCATCTTCATAAACTTTTCCATGTTCTGAAACTATTAACTTCGTTAATTCATCAGAATTTTTTTCAATTAATTCTTTAAATTTAAATATTATTCTAGCTCTTTGTAGAGCAGGTTTTAAAGACCAAGTTTCAAATGCTTTTTTTGCTACTTCAACAGCGCCATTTAAATCAGATCTTGAAGCAAGTCTTACCTCTGACTCTTGTTCGCCGGTTGCTGGATTAAAAACTTTCCCTTTTTTATCTGAAGATCCCGGAATTATTTTACCGTTTACGAAGTGTTCTATTAATTTCATGAATACGGTGTTTTAGATCAAAAATATCGAATAGTCTATTTAAACATTAGCTGTTGCTAACATTTTTTTTATTTCAGCTATAGCTTTTGCTGGATTCAAGCCCTTAGGACATGCATTTGTACAATTTAAAATAGTATGACATCTGTATAATTTTAATTCATCAGCAACTTTTTTTAATCTTGCTTTTCGCTCCTCATCTCTACTATCAATAATCCATCTATATGCTTGTAACAAAACTGCTGGACCTAAATATTTATCACCATTCCACCAATAACTTGGGCAAGAAGTAGAGCAACAAGCACACATAATACATTCATAAGCACCATCTAATTTTGCTCTGTCTTCTTTGGATTGATAAATTTCAGTAGTTTCTTTTGTGGAATTATTTTTTAACCATGGTTCAATTGATTGATACTGTTTGTACAATCCATCCAAATCACCAATTAAATCTTTTTTGACTTTTAAATGAGGTAACGGATAAATATCAATATCTCCCTCTATTTCAGCATGTGGAGTGGTGCAAGCAAGGCCATTTTTACCCCCCATATTCATTGCACATGAACCACATACTCCATGAGCACAAGATCTTCTGTATGTTATAGTTGAATCGATTTCATTTTTGATTTTATTTAAAATATCTAGGACCTTTGAAGGACAATTATTCATGTCAACTTCATAAGTATCTATTCGAGGACCTTCATCTGTGGACGGATCCCATCTATAAATATTTACTTTTCTTAAGTTTTTTGATCCAGTTTTGTCTTTGAAGTACTTACCTTTTTTAATTTCAGAATTTTTAGGTAAACTCAATTGAACCATTAATATACCCGTTCTTGAGGTGGAAAATATTGAACTTCATTAGTTAAAGTTGATTGATGAACTGGTCTATAACTTATCTTTGTGTCTTTACCATCACACCATGCAAGAGTATGTTGCATAAATTTTTCATCATCTCTTTTTGGATAATCTTCTCTTGCGTGAGCTCCTCTGCTTTCTTTTCTGTGATATGCAGAGTCTACAGTTGCTACAGCTTGTCTGATTAAATTATCAAATTCTAAGGTTTCTACTAAATCGGTATTAAATACTAAAGATTTATCCTTAACAGAAATGGAGTCCATTCCATCGTAAGTTTTTCCTATCTCATCAACACCTTGTTTAAGATTTTTTTCTGTTCTAAATACTGCACACTTAGATTGCATTGTTTTCTGCATCGATAGTCTTAACTCTGCAGTACTATTATCCCCTTTAGCACTTCTGAGTTTATCAAATCTATCCAAACACTTTTGCGTTTCAGTTTCTGGTATTTCTTCATGTGGTGTACCAGGTTTTACTAGTTCAGCTGCTCTTTTTGCAGCTGCTCTTCCAAATACTACTAAATCAATTAATGAATTAGAACCAAGTCTGTTTGCTCCATGAACAGAAACACATGCTGCTTCACCTATAGCCATTAAACCAGGAACTGTTTTTTCCGAACCATTCATTGTTAGCACTTCTGCTTTATAATTTGTTGGAATACCTCCCATATTATAGTGAACTGTAGGAACTACAGGTATAGGATCTTTGGTAACATCAACATTTGCAAACAATCTTGCAGCTTCAGTGATCCCTGGTAATCGATTTTCAATTACACTTTTATCTAAATGACTTAAATGTAAATGAACATGATCTTGATCTTTACCTACACCTCTTCCTTCATTAATTTCTATAGACATTGATCGACTGACAACATCTCTTGACGCTAAATCTTTTGCGTTTGGTGCGTATCTTTCCATAAATCTCTCACCTTTTGAATTTACTAAATAGCCACCTTCACCTCTTACTCCTTCTGATATAAGTGTTCCATGTCCATAAATACCTGTTGGATGAAATTGTACAAATTCCATATCTTGCAGAGGTAGTCCTGCTCTTAATACCATGGCATTACCATCACCTGTACAAGTATGAGCTGATGTAGCAGAGTAGTATACCTTTCCATATCCTCCGGTTGCAATAATTACAGTATGTGCTCTAAATCTATGAATTGTACCGTCGTTAAGATTCCATGCTATTAATCCTTTACACTCTCCATCTTTCATTAATAAATCCAAAGCAAAATATTCAATAAAAAATTCTGTGTTATGTTTTAAAGCTTGTCCATATAAAGTATGTAATATTGCATGCCCTGTTCTATCTGCAGCTGCACAAGTTCTTTGAACAATTCCATTTCCATAATTTTTGGTCATCCCGCCAAATGGTCTTTGATAAATTTTCCCCTCTTCTGTTCGACTAAAAGGGACACCATACTTCTCTAATTCTAAGACTGCTTTGGGTGCCTCTTTACATAAATATTCAATGCTATCTTGATCTCCTAACCAGTCTGCACCTTTTACAGTGTCATACATGTGCCATCTCCAATCATCTTCACCCATATTTCCTAGAGCTGCTGATATTCCCCCCTGTGCGGCTGACGTGTGACTTCTTGTAGGAAATACTTTTGAGATACACGCTGTTTTTAAACCAGCCTCACTTAATCCCACGGCTGCTCTTAATCCTGAGCCACCAGCTCCAAGTACAACAACATCGTACTCATGATCTATGATATTATAAGCTTTCATGTATTTAAGTTAAAAATAACAATTATTGTAATTATTGGGATTATTATAGCAAAAAAATTTAGGACTTTGTTTGCGGCATTTTTGATTTTTATGTCTTTTATATAGTCCTCAAAGACCTCACTAATACTTAATGCTGAAAAAAAATAAATAAATACCAAAAACAGTCCCATTAAAAATTTAGATGGTTGTGATGTCAAAAAACCTACTATTTCTTGATAACTTTTATCATAAAAATTTACTAAATTTAAAATAAACCAAAGCATTAAAGGTAACAAAATTAAAGAGCTAACTTTTAAAAATAACCATTTTTTTGTTACCGGTAGCATTAAATTATTCCTCTTCCCATTATATAAATTAATATGGTTAAAAAAATTGAGCCAAAAATAACAAGCAAACCTGTAATTTTTGTTGTTTGTAATTCAAAACCATAACCTATATCCATAATTAAATGTCTAATTTCACTTAACATTTGAAAACTAAAAGACCAAGTTATTCCAATTAATATAAATTTTCCTAAAAAAGATTCTAAGAAAATTTTTATTGTTTGGTATTCACTCTCTCCTAAAAGCATGAAAGTAAACCAAATACAAATTAAGGTTATTGCAAAAAAATTAATTATTCCTGTAATTCTATGTGAAATCGATACTAACGAAGAAATATGCCATTTATATATTTGTATGTGTGGTGATAAAGGTCTATTTTCCATTTACTTATTTAGAATTAATTATTGTTTCTGCAATTTCAACAGAATTAAGTGCAGCACCTCTTAATAAATTATCTGAAACAATCCATAAATTAAGTGAATTTTTTTTAGTTTTATCCTCTCTAATTCTAGATATGTAAGTCTCATCATTTCCAGCTGCTTCAAAAGGTGTGCTATAACCTCCATTTTCTCTTTTATCAATAACCTGACAACCTTCTGCATTGCTTAATGCTTCTCTAACCTTATCCAAAGTAAATGTTTTCTCAAACTCTATATTAACAGACTCGGAGTGAGATACTAATACCGGAATTCGAACACATGTTGCTGTAAGTTCAATTGTTTCATCTAATATTTTTTTTGTTTCATTTGTCATTTTTAATTCTTCTTTTGTATATCCATCATCAGAAAAAACATCGATATGAGGAATAACGTTGAAAGCAATTTGTTTAGTAAAATTTTTGGACTCTATTTTTTTTCCATCTAAATATTTTTTAGTTTGTTCTATTAATTCATCCATTGGACTTTTTCCACCACCTGAAACAGATTGATAAGTTGAAACTACAACTCTTTTAATTTTATATAAATCATGAAGTGGTTTAAGCGCAATAACAAGTTGTGCTGTTGAACAGTTTGGGTTTGCAATAATATTTTTATTCATTTTTTTTATGTCAGAAGAATTTACTTGTGGAACAATCAGAGGTACATCTGGATCCATCCTAAAAAAACTTGAATTATCAATTACAACTGTGTGTTTGGCTGCATTTTCTGCATATTTTTCTGCAACTTTTCCTCCTGCTGCAAAAAAAGTAATATCAGCTTTAGAAAAATCATAGTTTTCTAAATTCTCAATTTCAAATTCTTTATCTCTAAATAAAATTTTTTTTCCAGCACTTTTTTCTGAGGCAACTAAATATAGATTATCAAACTTGAAGTTTTTTTTATCAAAAACTTCAAGAGTCTTTCTACCTACATTACCTGTTGCACCTACTATAGCTATGTTCATATTTAGAGTTTTATACTAAATAAAAGGTAAATCGCAAACTTTACCCACACAAATTTCACCATTTATCTTAGCTTTTACATCCTGATCAACGTCCCAGTGAGGTTTTTTCATCATAGCAATACCAATTACTTTTTTAAAATGTGGTGAATAGCAAGCTGATCTCAATTCTCCAATTATATTATTGTTTTGATCACTTAATTCTAATGATCCCGTAATACTTATTTTATCTACATCAAGCATTACTCCCATTAATTTTTTTTTAATTCCTTCAGATTTAATTTTTTTTAATTTCTCTTTACCTAAAAAATTAATTTCGCTTTCTATGTTAATATATTTATCAAATCCACATTCATATGGATTATCTCCATTATCGATATCATTTCCATACGATAATAATCCACTTTCAATACGTTCTATTAAATTTGGACAACCTGGTTTGATATTAAATTCTTTTCCAATTTCAAAAAGATGATCATATAATTTTAATCCAGAAACATTATGCTCAACATAAATTTCATAGCCACCTTGTTTAGACCAACCAGATCTTGCAATTAAATGTTTATCACCACCAAATTCAAAATAATCAAAACTAAAGAATTTTAAATTAACTATCTTATCTCCAAAAACTTTTTCCATTAATTCAAATGATTTTGGACCTTGTATGGCCATTATATCAACATCAGGTTCAAAAATCTTTACGTCAAATTTATTTCCAATAGCTAATCCTTTTGCAAATAATATTACATCTGAGTCAGCAAGAGAAACCCACCATTTATTTTCATTTAATCTAAGTACAACTGGATCATTAATCAGACCTGCGTTATCATCAATTATTGGACAATAATAACATCTTCCATCTTTAGATTTAGATAAATCTCTACAAGTCATCAACTGTACTAATTTCGCTGAGTCTTTACCAGAAATTTCTACCTGTCTTTCAGCAGCTACATCCCAAATTTGAACATACTGTTTTAAGTGATGGTATGAGTCCTCAATTGAACCAAACGCAGCAGGAAGCAACATATGATTATATATTGTATAAGCCGTAACCCCTTGTTTTTCTATTCTAGAGGTATAAGGAGTGCCTCTAAGCCTTCTTGATTTTGCAATTGAAAAATTTTTCATTTTTTTAAAAATTCTAAAACCTTGTCTCTCATTTCGAATGCTTTTTCAATCATAATCATGTGACCACAACCATCAATTATATGTGTTGTTGAATTTTTAATTAAACTAGAAAACTTTTTACCTGATTCTAGATTTACCATTTTGTCTAATGATCCAAATATCAACAAAGAGGGACAGTCTATTAATCTAGCAGCATGAGAGCCGTTGGTATAATTATTACATGCAATTAAATCGACTGCTAATATTTCTCTAATATCTCTTGGTGACTGTATTATTTTTTCCACTGGATTACCTCCTATAAATTTTTTTGAACCTTCATAGCCCCACTTCATCATCAATTTAACAGCATCAGAGTCCCCATTTTTTGCTAAATCGATCAGATCTGGATGAACTGGCATTCTATTTGAACCACCAATAAAAACTAATTTTTTTAATCTATTTTTATATTTAGATGCATATTCAAGTATCTCTAAACATCCTTGAGAGTGCCCGACAATAAATAGTTGTTTTAAATTTAATTTTACAAATACTTGCTCTAACCAATTAGCAATTTTTTCAATACTATCTAAGCAAGGTCCATCTGAATTACCATGCCCAGGTAAATCAATAGATAAAACATTAAAATTTTTGTTAGAAAAAAATTGTTCAGTTAATGACCAAACTATGTGTGAAAGACCACTTCCATGAAGAAAAACTAATGTTTGTTTATTTGGATCTATTCCCTGTCCAGCATCTGATGCATGAATATTTTTATTTTCTATTTGAAAAATCAAAAGTTACCTAAACTTGTTTTCTCAGTTCAAATTTTTGTATTTTACCTGTTGAGGTTTTTGGTAACTCACAAAAAACAACCTTTTTTGGAACTTTAAAGCCTGCTAAAGTTTCTTTACAAAAATCAATTAATTCTTTCTCACTAACTGGCTTGTCTTTAACTGCTTCTATAAATGCACATGGCACCTCACCCCATTTTTCGTCTGGTTTTGCAACAACCGCAGCAATCGAAACAGATGGGTGTTTGGATAAAGTATTTTCAATTTCAATTGAAGAAATATTTTCTCCTCCAGAAATAATTATATCTTTTGATCTATCTTGTATTTTAATATAGCCATCAGAATGCATTACAGCTAAATCACCGCTATGAAACCAACCGTCTTTCATGGCTTTTTCGGTAGCCTCTTTATCTTTGAAATATCCCTTCATTACGACATTTCCTCTAATCATAATTTCACCGATTGTCTTTCCGTCTCTAGGAACTTCTTTCATTGTCTCAGGGTCTAAAACAACTACACCTTCCGTATTTGGGTATTTTACACCTTGTCTTGCTTTAATCTCGTTTTGTTTTTCTTCATCAAAATTATTCCACTCATCATTCCAGGCGCACTGAGTTACATGCCCATAAGTTTCTGTCAAACCATATACATGCATTACTTCAAATCCGAGAGCTCTCATTTTTTTAAAAATTATACTTGGTGGAGGAGCACCAGCAGTTAAAACATAAACTTTTTGTTTTAATTTTTTCTTATCACTTTCTGGGGCTCCAGTAATCATATTCAATACTATTGGAGCACCACCAAAATGAGTAATTTCATATTTATCAATAAGTTCAAAAATTTTTTTAATGTCTATATTTCTTAAACATATTGTTCTTCCATTTAGCATCGGTACAGTCCATGGATAACACCAACCATTGCAATGGAACATAGGAACAACTGTTAAAAAATTTAATCTATTTGGCATGTTCCAAGCCACTGAACTTCCTGTAGACATTAAATATGCTCCCCTATGATGATAGACGACACCTTTGGGATTTCCTGTAGTGCCTGATGTATAACTTAGTGATATAGCCTGCCACTCATCTTCGGGCATTTGCCATTGATAATTTTCATCACCTGTATTTAAAAAACTTTCATATTCTAAATCGCCAATTTTTTCCAATTTTGATTGGTCAGCATATTTATCGTTTATGTCAATAATAGTTATTTTTTTATTAAGAGTTTTTAATGCTTTTTTTACTTCCCCATGAAGTTGTCTATCCACAACTAAAACTTTTGCTTCGCTGTGATCTAAAATATAGCAAATTGTTTTGGCATCTAATCTTATATTGATAGTATTAAGAACTGCACCAGTCATAGGTACAGAGTAGTGTGCTTCAAAGATCTCTGGTGTATTGAAGGCTAAGAATGAAACCGTGTCACCTTTTTTAATACCTATTTTTGTCAATGCACTAGCAAATTTTACAACTCTTTTATAAACTTCAGCCCAGGTATAATTTCTTTCTTCATAAATTATAGCCTCATAATTTGGGTAAATTTCTTTTGCTCTTTTTAAAAAAGTTAATGGAGTGAGAGGTACGTGATTTGCTATATTTTTATCTAAATTTGTGTCGTAATGGCTCATTAATTAAACTTAAAATTCATTATATTTGAGCTTCCTGAGATTGCTGATTTGTAGTGATATTCAGCCCGAGGTAATACCTTATCAAAGTAAAATTTAGCAGTATTTATTTTATCACTATAAAATTCTTTATTTGTATCAAAATCATTAAAACTAACCCCTAGTATTTTAATCCAAGCATAAGCAATTGAAACATAACCTAAACTTTTTAAATAATCATTTGCTGCAGCGCTTACATCATCCTTTTCGATTTTGTTTTTATCGTTTATCCAGTCTGTGAATTTAGACAAAATATCTAGGTAATAGTTTAACTCTTTAGAAAATGTTTTTACTTTTTCATTTTTGCTCTCACATTCAGATTTAATCATTTCCAAAAACTTATTTATAACATCGCCGTTTTTGTTGGATAATTTTCTAAATACTAAATCTGCAGCCTGTACAGAATTTGTTCCTTCATAAATTGGGGTAATACGATTATCTCGATATAATTGTTCAATACCTTGGTCTTTAGTATATCCGTATCCTCCATGTATCTGCATTGCATCGTTGGTAATTTCCATAGCTAAATCTGTAAAAAGAGATTTAACTACTGGCGTCATTAATGAAACATAATCTAAAGCAGCTTGTTTAATTTTTTCGTTTGGATGATAAAGACTTACTTCTGTTTGTTGAGAAAGCCAAAAACATAGTGCTCTTTCACCCTCAATTATTGACTTCATATTAAGTAAAGTTCTTCTAATGTCTGCGTGATCAATTATAAAATCTGCACCATTATTAGATTTTGAATTATTTGTTTTTCCTTGCTTTCTTTCTTTTGCGTAAGAAAGTGAGTTTTGATAAGCAATTTCAGAAATACCTAAACCTTGAATGCCTACAACAATTCTCTCTAAATTCATCATTGTGAACATTGCACTTAGACCTTTATCTTTATTACCAATCATATAACCAGTTGCGTCATCAAAATTTAAAACACAAGTTGCAGAACCTTTAATACCCATCTTACTTTCAATTGATCCAGTTGAAATTCCGTTTCTTGGACCAATACTACCATCCTGGTTTACAATATATTTTGGAACTAAAAATAAACTAATTCCCTTAGTACCAGATGGGGAGTCTGGTGATCTTGCCAAAACTAAGTGAATAATATTTTCGGTTAAATCATGGTCTCCTGAAGTTATGAATATTTTTTGACCACTGATTTTATAAGTATCATCTGATTGTCTAATAGCTTTAGTTTTTAACAAGCCAAGGTCAGTTCCACAGACTGGTTCTGTTAAACACATTGTACCACTCCACTTACCTTCAACAATCTTTGGTAAATATTTATTTTTTATTTCATCAGAGGCATGATGATTGATACAATTATAAGCACCAATACTTAGTTCACTATATAATTTAAATGATAAGCTTGCTGAAGATAGCATTTCATCAAAAAATGCACTTACTGTTTTTGGCATTCCTTGACCACCATATTTTGGATCACAAGACAAAGAAGTCCAACCATCCTCAATATACTTTTGATACGCTTCTTTGTAGCCTGGGGGTGTTCTGACAACACCATTTTCTAAAACTGCTGGGTTTTCATCTCCCGATTTAGCAAGAGGTAAAATTAAATTTTGATTTATCTTAGCTGCTTCCTCTAAAATATCTTTTACTAGATCTGAACTAACTTCATTGTATTTTTCCAGTTCATTATAGTTTTTATTATCTCTAAGTTTTTCAAAGAGAAACATCATGTCTTTTACTGGAGCTGTATAACTTGGCATATTTAAACCTTAAAATAATTCTAGTTTTATTGCAATTTTGAAATTATCGCATCACCCATTGCTGAAGTGGACGTTTCTTTCATGCCATCTGACATTATATCTTTTGTTCTTAAACCATCATTTAGAACATCTTGAACTGCCTTTTCTAAAACATCTGCTTCTTTATCAAGATCTAAAGAGTACCTTAAAGCCATAGCAAAACTTAAAATAGAAGCAATTGGATTTGCAATACCTTGTCCAGCTATATCAGGAGCCGATCCATGTATTGGCTCATACATTGCTCTCATCTCACCATCTTTATTTTTTGCACCCAAAGATGCTGATGGTAAAAGTCCTAAAGATCCAGTTAACATCGAAGCTTGATCAGACAACATATCCCCAAATAAATTATCAGTTACAATTACATCAAATTGTTTTGGGTTTCTTAAAAGTTGCATTGCACAATTATCTGCTAACATATGGCTTAATTCTACATCTTTATATTCTTTATTATGTAGCTCTTGAACCTCTTCTTTCCATAATTGTCCAGCTTCCATTACATTTGACTTTTCACATGATGTAACTTTGTTAGATCTTTTTCTAGCTAAATCAAAAGCAACTCTAGCTACTCTTGTAATTTCACTAGTTGTATATGTATGAGTATTAATTCCTTTTCTTTCACCATTTTCAATTGGCTTTATTCCTCTAGGTTCGCCGAAATATATGCCACCCGTTAACTCTCTTACTATCATTATGTCTAAACCTGAAACTACTTCTGGTTTGAGTGTTGAAGCACTTACCAATTGTTCAAAACAAATTGCAGGTCTTAAATTTGCAAATAATTTCAATTCCTTTCTAAGTTTTAATAATGCTCTTTCAGGTTTTTTTGAAAATTCTAAACCATCCCATGTAGGGCCACCTACTGCCCCTAACATAATTACCTCACTCTCTAAAGCTTTATAAAATACTTCATCAGTAATTGGAGTACCATGTTTATCATAAGAACAACCACCTACAAGCTCTTGATCTATTTCAAAATCTAATGATTTTTTATCATTAAACCAGTTTATAATTTTTTTTACTTCAGCAATAACTTCTGGACCGATACCGTCACCAGGTAATAATAATATTTTTCTTTTTTTTACTTTAATCATTAAACACCCAAGGTTTTTCGTTTTTTAGATTATTTTCAAATTTTTCTATTTTTTCTGATTTTTTTAATGATAAAGCAATATCATCCAGTCCCTCAAGCAAACACTTCTTTTTAAACGGATCAATCTCAAACTTTAGCTCATTATTTCCATAAACTATTTTTTCCTCACTTAAATCAATATAGATTTCTTCTTTTCTATTTGCATAATCAGATAGCTCTTTTATTTTTTCTTCTTCAAGGATTATAGGTAAAATCCCATTTTTAAAACAATTGCTATAAAAAATATCTGCATAACTTGAGCTTATTACACAAGTAATACCAAAATCTAACAGTGCCCAAGGAGCATGTTCTCTTGATGATCCACATCCAAAATTTTTTCCTGCAATTAAAATTTTTGACTGTTTATAAGGATCATTGTTTAACACAAAATCTTTGATTTCTTTTCCTTGGTCGTCATATCGCATTTCAAAAAACAAATTTTTTCCAAGTCCTGTTCTTTTTATTGTTTTTAAAAATTGTTTTGGAATTATCATATCGGTATCAATATTAACTATTGGAAGATAAGCCGGAATACTATTTAATTTATTAAATTTTTGCATTTAATTTTCATACTTTCTTACATCGTCAAGATTACCTGATATAGCGGCAGCAGCTGCCATCCCAGGACTAACTAAATGTGTTCTTCCACCTCGTCCTTGTCGGCCTTCAAAATTTCTATTTGATGTAGAAGCACATCTTTCTTCAGGTTTTAATTTATCGGCATTCATCGCTAAACACATTGAACAACCAGGTTCTCTCCATTCGAAGCCTGAGCTAACAAAAATTTTATCTAATCCTTCTTGTTCTGCTTGCTCTTTTACTAAACCAGAGCCTGGAACCACGATAGCATTTACATGTGAGGAAATTTTTTTATCCTTTAAAATTTTTGCAGCTTCTCTTAAATCTTCAATTCTGCCATTAGTACAACTACCAATAAATACCTTATCTATTTTTATATCTGTAGCTGCCATGTCAGGCTTTAAACCCATATAGTTAAGAGCTCTTTCAATTGAGTTCTTTTTATCTTGATCAGACTCATTGTCAGGATTAGGAACTTTTCCATCAATTGTAATTACATCTTGAGGTGATGTGCCCCATGTAATCATAGGTAAAATTTCATCTGCATTTAAACTAATTTCTTTATCAAAACTTGCACCAGTATCTGTTTTTAAAGTTTGCCAATAATTTAAAGCTTTCTCCCAATTTTCATCTTTTGGAGACATTGGTTTCCCTTTTAAATATTCAAAAATTTTTTCATCAGGTGCAATTAATCCTGCTCTTGCGCCACCTTCAATTGTCATATTACAGATTGTCATTCTTTGCTCGACTGTTAAAGATCTAATTAAATCTCCAGCGTATTCTACAACACATCCTGTTCCACCAGCAGTGCCAATTTTTCCAATTATTTGAAGTATTACATCTTTAGAAGTAACACCTAGAGGAAGTTTACCATTTACATTAATCCGAAAATTATTAGCCTTCTTTTGGACTAGTGTTTGAGTAGCTAACACGTGCTCAACCTCTGAAGTTCCTATTCCAAATGCTAAAGCGCCAAACGCTCCGTGTGTAGCTGTATGACTATCTCCACAAACAATAACCGTACCTGGCTGAGTAAAACCTTGCTCTGGTCCAATTATATGAACGATACCTTGTCTCTTATCATCCATACCAAATAATTGTACACCAAATTCTTTACAATTTGCTTCTAATGTATCAACTTGAATTTTTGACTCCTGATCAGAAATACCTTTTGTTCTATCTGTAGTTGGAACGTTATGATCTGCAACTGCTAAAGTTAAATTTGGATGTCTCACTTTCCTTTTAGAATTTCTTAGTCCTTCAAAAGCTTGTGGACTTGTTACTTCGTGAATTAAATGTCTATCTACAAAAAGCAAGGATGTACCATCTTCCTGTTGATCAACTAAGTGATCGTTCCAAATTTTATCGTAAAGTGTTGTAGACATTGAAAAAAAAATTATTTTTTTTCTTTAGGGCTTTCTGATTTTTGTTCTGCTTTAGAAGCCTCTTCTGCTTTAGGTGCTTCTTCCTTAGGAACCTCTACTGATGGAGCTGCTTCTGCTTTAGGGGCTTCTTCCTTAGAAGCTTCTTCCTTAAGAGCTTCTGTTGCTGGAGCTACATTTTCCTCTGTAACTGTCTCTGGTTTTACATCGATATCAATTCCAATTTTTTTTCTAATTTTTTCTGCAATTCTTGCTGATTTACCAGTTCTGTCTCTTAGATAATAAAGTTTTGCTCTTCTTACTTTACCTGATCTAATAACCTTAATTGTATCAATTAAAGTTCCAAATAAAGGGAAAGTTCTCTCAACACCCTCTCCAAAAGAAATTTTTCTAACCGTAAAAGATGAGTTTAGATCTCTACTTTTTTTAGCAATACATACCCCTTCAAAATATTGAATTCTCTCTTTTTTACCCTCAGTAATTCTCACACCAACTCTAACAACATCTCCAGGATAGAATTCTGGAATTTTTTTCTCTGAGAGGATTTTGTTAACGTTATGCTGGTTTATTTCTTCAATTGTTTTCATGTTGATATTTATCAAGTTAATTCTTCTTATATTTTTCCCATAAATCCGGTCTTCGGTCGCGTGTTATAGCCTCAGATTGAGATAAACGCCAGTGTTTAATTTTATTATGATCACCTGATAATAGTACGTCTGGCACAGCTTTTTCCTCCCAAATTTGAGGTTTTGTGTACTGAGGGTACTCTAGAAGACCATTTTCAAAGGTTTCATCTAATTTAGAGTTTTCATTTCCTAATACACCTGGCAGCAATCTTAAAATACTATCTATTACTACATATGCTGCTGACTCCCCGCCTGACAAAACATAATCTCCAATACTAATTTCCTCAATATTTCTTGTTGAAAGTATTCTTTCGTCCACACCTTCAAAATGACCACAAATTAAAGACAGAGATTTTTCATTAGCAAGCTCTTTTGCTAAATTTTGATCAAATTTTTTTCCTTTTGGCGATAAGTATAAAATTCTCTCACCCTCATTTTTGTTTTCATCTAAAGACTTTGCGAGAACATCTGCTTTTAACAACATCCCTGAACCACCTCCATAAGGTGTATCATCTACTGTTTTATGTTTGTCGTCAGCTGCATCTCTTATGTTTACAACTTTAAGTTTCCATAAATTATTTGATAAAGCTTTTCCATAAAGTCCTTTAGATAAAGGACCAGGGAAAATCTCTGGATAAATTGTAAACACTTGAGCTTGCCACATAAATAATCTTTAAATTATTTTTTTTCCTCT
>CACMIH010000001.1 GCA_902613755.1 uncultured Pelagibacteraceae bacterium | reverse complement strand
TAATTTATACACAAATTTAAATAATTTTTTTGACGTAAGAAATGATTTCCAAAATATTTTAAATTCTCACTCTAAAATATTTAACAATCACGAAAATTTGTATGTTTGTGATGGTGTATATCCAATTAAAAATAAAATTGATAATTTTTCAATTATAAGATTGTCTTATGATGAATGTAGAAATGATGAAATTTTGGAACTACTTAGTCCTAATGATTTGTTTTTTATAAGTGGTAATGAATATATAAATGAAAATATGTCAAATAAATTAATTAAATATTATGAGGATAATCATGAATTTGTTTCTCGGTTTGGAAAAAAGAGATTATTCAATTTTTATTTTTATAAATTATCCGAATAAAAATTTTTTAATATTATAGTTTAAAAATGTTTTTACATAACTATAGTTTTTTATTTTTAAATAATCGATTTTTTTCGGAAGTATAAAAAAGGTGCCATGTTTAAACCATTTTTTTTCAAAATTAAGTTTGATATTTTTGTAAGGTGATATTTCATTCGAATAGTAATCTACGTATATTGATGATCTAATATATTTATTTTTACTAATTTTTTTTACACCATGAAAACTGTAAGGTGTATGTAGAAAAATTATAGCTCTATTAGGTCTGTATTGAATCTCTTTAATTATTTTTTTTCCTTTTTCGTCAAACAATAATGTTGACCCTCCCCATTTGTAATTCCATTTTTTTGATAAATAGAGTAATAAATTTAAAACGTGTGGAGAATCTGTGTCAGGATCACTGGAATGATCTACATGAGGACCCAAATACCCTTTTTCTTTCATTTCATGATAATTTGCTAAATCTGTATTGCTAACTTTAGTTGAAAATAGATTATCTATCTTTGAAAGTCGAGATAAATTGTTAATCCATTCTTTTTTGTTTAACTCATTTATTATTAATTTAATCTGTTTTGGTAACTGAGAATTTTTGCTTATCCATTTGTTTTTCTCAAGATCAGTATTAAAATTTTTTCCCTGTTTTTTTAAAGTATTAAAACCTTCTAAATTTAATTTTTTAAAAAAGTTTTGAGTTAAAAAATTATCTAAAATTAAATGAGGAAATGGCTTACCATCATGAAATGATTTTCTAAGTTTATTTAGATTCAGATATTTTTTGTTAATTATTTGCATAAAATATTTTATTTTTTTTAATTATAATTAATAATAGAAATATAATTATTGAGTATTCTAATTTTTTTAAATTTATCAAGTACAATTAAGTGAGCATAGGATAGGTAAATATTCTTATTGTAAACTTTGTAATTTCTACAAAAATCTCAACTCTTTACTACTTTTTATATGTTTTTTATTTAGTTATATTTAATTATAGAGTATTTAAAAAAAATTTTAAAATGAATAAAACTAAAAATCCTATTATCGAATATGCAGTTCTTTTTTGTGGTGGAAAAGGATCTAGATTAGGCTCCATTGGAAAAAAAAAAAATAAATCACTTATATTGGTTCATAATAAACCTATAATTTTTTATATCATTTCCAAGTTATTGAAGTCTAATATAAATAAAATTATTTTTCCATTAGGTTATAAAGGTGGTCATGTAAAAAAATATGTGCAAAAACAATTTTCTAACCATATTGATAAATTTATATTTGTAAATACAGGAGTTAATTCTGAAATCTCTGAAAGATTAGTTAAAATTAAAAAATATTTTTCAAAAGATAAAATTGTATTATTAGTTAATGGAGATACTATATTTGATTTTAATTTATTGAATTTTGCTAAATCTCATATCACCTCAAAAAAAAAAATTTCTTTAGCTTCATTTAGCCCTAAAATAGATCTTGGATTTATACTCATGAAAAACAATAAACCTTTAAAGTTCAAGAAGTCAGTATTCATTTCAGAATTTAAAAATAAAAAATTTGAATTAGATGCTTATTCTGGTTGTGTTATTTTTAATACAAGTATCCTTAAGAACTTTAAATTTAAATTAAAAGAAGATTTCGAAACAAAATTGTACAATCATTATTTGAAATCTAATGATATAAATGTTTATAAGATCAAAAATAAAACCTGTTTTCCAATAGATAACGTTAAAAATCTAATTTATGCTAATAAAAATTTGATTTTAAAAAATTGATTGTGCTATTTATTTATATATAAGGATAATTTAATTTATCAAAATTAATCTTAAATAATATGTCGCTACTTGATCAAATCACATACAAGACAAAATATTTTAAATCTTCTGAGGAATTAATAGAAAAAATAATAAATAAAACAGTTGTTCCTTATCAGCTGGAGGTTCAACCTGGAAGAATAAAGGGAAAAAAGATTTGCTGGATGCCTTGTTCATATTGTTATGGTGGTTCTTCAGAAAATGATGGTCAGCGTCTTGATCCTGAAAGATATCTAGATATTATAGATCAAACAAATAATGGTCCAAACGGAAATATTACTAAAATTATTTATGCTGGTTATGCGACCGATCCTTTAAATTACGAACATATTGATGATTTAATTGAAAAGTCAATTAATTTTGGTCAAGTAATAGGCATACATTCTAAATTAATAAAAATTAGTGACAATTTAGTTAATCTTTTAAGCTCAAATAAAATTGTAGACACGAGTTATTTAACGGTGAGTGTTGATGGTGGTGATGATAAATCTTACAACATGGCTCACAGCTTAACACCTAATGTTAAAGTTTATAATAGAGTTATAGAAAATATAAAAAAAATTACATCTAACTCAAAAAATAATTCTATTAAATTAGATGTTTCGTCAAATTATCTTGTTACCAATGTTAATTGTTCAAAGGACGAAGTATCAAAAGGAATTGATAATTTAATTGAGGCTGGAGTTGACAGTATTAGATTCTCATTTCCACAATTACCAAGAGGTATTGATAAGCATGAAGGTACGATTATACCAAATAGAGAACAGGTAAAAAAAATATATGCTGATATAAAACCTGTAATTGATCAATATAAAGATGGAAAAACAAAAGTGATTTTAATTGATTACGATGCAGATAAGCAAATCAATGAAGTAAGAACATTGCCATGTTTTTCAAGATTTATTTATCCAGCAATTTCTTATGATGGATACTTGTCAAACTGCTCACAATCAGCTGCTACTCATTTTAAAGATATGTCACTTGGTAATTTGCAAAATACAAATTTTTGGGATGCTTTTTATGATTATGACGAAAAAGATATATTTAATTTTATGAAAAAAGAATTTGAAAAAATGATTAAAAATGATTGCAGATGCGATAGAAAGGAACATACTGTTAATCAAATTTTAAAAGAAGATTTAGGAGATAGATTTTAAATTGTTAAAATATAAGTCTATTGGAATAATAGGTGCGAGAGGAATTGGTAGAATTTACCTAAGAGAACTATCAATATTGGGTATAAAAAAAATATTCATTCTAGGTAAAAGTTATAAACAAAGTTTAAGAAATAAAAGACAATTAGAGTTAGAGACGAATATAGAAATCACTCCTTGCAAAAATATAAATGATTTTAAAAATAAAAAATTAGATTTAATTTGTATTTGCTCGCCTACTAATACTCATCTAAATTTAATAAACAAATTTTCAAAAACCAAATCAAAACTACTAGTTGAAAAACCTTTATTTGATATCGATCACCTATCGCATAAAAAAATTGATAAAATAATTAAAAGTCTATTTGACAATAAAAAAAAACAAATATTAACAAATCTTCCACTAATAGAATATACAAAATCTTTAAAATCAAAATTTAAAATTAACAAAAATAAAATAAGTAAAATTTATTTTAAATATTATACATCAGGAGGACATTCTTATAAAAATATAGCAATTGATTTGTTACCACATGCTTTAAGTTTTTTATTATGTTTTCATTATTTCAAAGAGGAAGACGTATTAATTAATTATATAAAAATGAAAAAAAATTCATGGAAAATTAATTTTCAATTTAAAAAAATAAATTGTTTTTTTGATTTTGACCAAAATATCAGACGAAAAAAATCAATTCTCCAAATAAAACTAAATAATAAAAATTTTCAAAGAATACAAAAAAGAAATATAAATAGGTCTATAAAAAATATTGAATATATAAAATCAGGGAAGCTTATTAAAAAAATCAAAAATCCAATGTCGGAGTCAATTAAAAAAAATATTTATAAATTGCTTTCTAGCAAGATTAATAAAAAAGATATTGAAATTCAAAAATCACTTATTTTTCTGATGACTTTTTTTGTAAATAAAGATGGAAATTAAAAGTAATAAACTCTTATCGATAATTTGTAGAAGCTATAATGGAGAAAAATATATATTTGACGCTTTAAAAAGTTTAGCCAACTACCTTAACGAGCAATGTGAGGTGATAATTGTAGACAATGGATCAAATGATAAAACTATTTCAATAGTTAAAGAGTTTTTAAATAATCAAAAATATAAATTTAATGTCAAACTTATAGAACAAACTAATAGTGGACCGGGCGGATCATTAAATACCGGAATAGATAATGCAACAGGTAAATTTGTTGGTTTCTTAGACTGTGATGATATGTATTTCGAAATATTTAGATCTAAAATACTTAATATACTTAGTACTGAGCAAATTGATATTTTGGAGTATGGTTTTTTAGTATTTTCAAACTCAAATAAAATTAATAAAAAAAATTTTAAAAGTTTATACAAATCTTTAAATGGAAAATATTTTACCAAAGATGTGCTAGACATAATTTTTGCCAAAACAAATTGGTATCCTTTCACACGAATTTTTAAAAGAGCATTATGGCAAAATATTAGATTTCCATTAAATAAAGCATATGAAGACGATATGACGTTATATAAAGTTTTTTTAAGATCTAATAACATATATTTTTTAGATGAACCAGGTATTGCTTACAGAAATCACTCTAGTAGTATTACAGCGAAGCATACAAGCAAACAACTTTTTGATCTTATAAATTTTTACTGGGATTTAGATATTGATGATTTGTATAAAAATATTTTTAGAATTAGACTGGCAAGAGCTATATCTCATTTTTCAATTGAACTTAATGAGGGTAAAAATGAATATAAAAAAATTTTGAAAAATCAAAAAAAAATAAAACTTCCTTTTAAAAAAATATTTTTTTTAAAAAAAATAGATATTTTTTATTATTTTTTCACACATATTTATGATTTTATAAATTTTATAAGATTAAAATCAATTCGTTAGATTATTTTAAAATTAATTTAACTAAGTGATGGTGCCCCCGCACGGATTCGAACCGCGGACCTATTGATTACAAATCAATTGCTCTACCAGCTGAGCTACAAGGGCATATTTATAATTAATCATTAACTATATAAAAATAATATTTTTTCAATCCTAAAAGTTATTTTTAGATCCATACATTGAGCTTAAATACATACCTGCTGGGAAGAAATATATTATATTAAGCCAGTTATTAAACAACCCACCTGTTGGCACAAATGGCCATAAAGATATCATTATCGCTGAAATTAAAGCTAGCTGAAAATCATTAAATAATATTTTTTTTCTATAAAATTTTAATATGAAATGTTTAAGTATCGAAACGAATATAGTTAAAAAAACAAATAAACCAAATATAAATCCAATTAATCCAGTTTCAGTTAAAAGCTGCACATAAGTATTATGAGGATGTGTACTACATCCTTCCCAAATATTGTATTTTTTCATACCACAAGTATATCTAAACATTCGAGGACCAATGCCAGTAATCATGTTATCTTTAAACATTCTAAATGAAGAAATGTAATGATTTTGATGCTCGAGTGAAAAAATATATTTTTTTTGCTTCAATTCATTAGATGTGGTTGAAGTATCTTTTTCGTTATTTTTGGTATCTATTTTTTTTTGCTCAAAGCCTAATTGTGAGATTGTTTTGTTAATAATTCTGTCTGTAGATTTTGGATAAATATTAATTAATAAAACTATTAAAAAAATTGATGTTATTACTGTACAGAATCTAAAAAGTTTATAATTTTTCATAGTAAGTATCAGCATTAGCGTTGATGCATTAATATAAAAAAATGCCACTCTCTCTCCAGATAAAAAAGTTAAAGTTTCAATTCCAACAAAAATTAAAAAAAATAGTATGTAGGCTGAAATTTTTTTTTCAAAATTTGTATAAATTAATAATGCAAAATAAATAGGTAATAATCTTGATAAATAACTTCCTAAAATAAGCTCATCTTTAAATAAACTACTTACTCTCGACCCATAAACCTTCCAACCTAAAATATTTTCTTTAAAAATAAATTGGTAATATCCATCAATAATTAAAATAATAAATATAAAAGTAAAACTTATTATTAAATATTTACATAATTCTTCTTTTTTAATATTAAAAATATACCATACAGCTAAAGCAAAAATCCAAAATCTAAAAAAAAAAATAGTTTTTTTAAATGAAATAAAAGGGTCTGTGGAAAGAAAAGATGTGAAAAGCAATATAAGAAAAAAAATACCAAAAAATTTTGAATATTTATTTTTGTAATAAAAAATTAGTTTTTTTTTATATGATATATAAAGAAAAATAATTGTAATTATCGAGATTGAAAGATCAGATAAAAAAGGTCCAGATACAAGTGTTATAGGTAAAGCTATAATTAAAAAATAAATAATATTTGTACTAAGTTCATTATTATTTTTTAAAATATTAATCATTAATTTTTTTATAATTTATATAATGAAAAGCTATTGAGGCACTATTTGATATATTTAAACTCTCTATTTTATTATTTATATTGATTTTAACAAAAAAATCAGTGTATTTTTTTGTATGTTGTTTCATACCAAACCCTTCAGATCCAAATACTAAAATATTATTGCCTTCCCATTTTATGTCAGTAAAATCTTTCTCTCCTTTTGAATCAAAACCATATACCCAAAAATTTTTTTCTCTTAAATTTTTTAAAGTTGAATTAATATTAGATACTTTAAATATATTTAGGTGCTCCATACATCCGCTTGCTGATTTAAACATCAATTTACTTTCACTAGGAAAGTGTCTTTCTTTTATAATTAATCCATCTACATTAAATGAAGCTGCACTTCTAATTAAAGAACCAATGTTTCGCGGATCAGTTACCTCATCTAAACAGACAAAGGTTAAATTTTTTTTTTCTTTAATAAAATCTTTTAAGTCAATTTGTTCTAGATGCTCAACTTCAGCTACATATCCATTATGTGTTAATTGATCTTTAGAACTATATTTGTCTAATTCTTTTTTAGATTTAAAATATACTTTTACATCTTTTAAAATATTAATATTCGGATTTTTTCTATGAATATTTTTCTTAGCTTCTTCAGTTAAAAATACTCTTAGAACTTTTCTTTTTGGGTTTTTTAATGCCTCTATAACTGCATGTTGACCTAAAATAAAAAAAGATGATTTATTCATAATTTATCAAGTGTTTTACACGTTTTTTATAATATTTTCTTATTAAATGACGTGTTGCAATTGCACAAATAAAATATATAAAACGCATGTTATTTGAAGTTTTATTGAACAAGGGGACACTTCCCCAAGGGAGGGGTTCCAGAGCGGTCAAATGGGGCGGGCTGTAAACCCGTTGACTTCGGTCTTCGAAAGTTCGAATCTTTCCCCCTCCACCATTTAATAGATTTTTAAATAACATGGAGTGTTACTCTTGGGGTTGTGCGGGTGTAGTTCAATGGTAGAACGCTAGCCTTCCAAGCTGGATGTAAGGGTTCGATTCCCTTTACCCGCTCCAAGAAATTAAAATTAGAAGAAACAAAAAAAACTGAGGTAAAAACGTAATGTCAAAAGAAAAATTTGTGAGAAACAAACCCCACTGTAACATTGGGACTATTGGTCATGTCGATCATGGTAAAACAACTCTTACTGCTGCGATTACAAACGTATTAGCACAAGCGGGTGGAGGAACAGCAGTTGCTTATGATCAAATTGATAAAGCTCCTGAAGAAAAAGAAAGAGGAATAACAATTTCAACAGCACACGTTGAGTATGAAACTGAAAAAAGACACTATGCTCACGTAGACTGTCCTGGTCACGCTGACTATGTTAAAAACATGATCACTGGTGCGGCTCAAATGGATGGAGCAATTTTAGTTGTTAATGCAGCTGATGGTCCAATGCCACAAACAAGAGAACATATTCTTTTAGGAAGACAAGTTGGTATTCCAGCAATTGTTGTTTACCTGAATAAAGTAGATCAAGTTGATGATAAAGAAATGATAGAACTTGTGGAAGAAGAAATTAAAGAACTTTTAACTTCATACAAATACCCTGGTGACAAAACACCAATCGTTAAAGGTTCAGCTTTGGCAGCTGTTGAAGGAAGAGATGACGAAATTGGAAAAAATTCAATTTTAGAATTAATGAAAGCTGTTGATGAACATATTCCACAACCAGCTAGAGAAGTCGACAAACCTTTCTTGATGCCAGTTGAGGATGTATTCTCAATTTCTGGGAGAGGAACAGTTGCAACAGGAAGAGTAGAATCTGGTGTAATTAAAACTGGTGAAGAGGTTGAAATAGTTGGAATTAGAGAAACTAAAAAATCAGTATGTACTGGAGTTGAAATGTTTAGAAAACTTTTAGATACTGGTGAAGCGGGTGATAACGTTGGAATATTATTGAGAGGTATTGAAAGAAATGACATTGAAAGAGGTCAAGTTCTTTGTAAACCTGGTTCAATTACTCCACATACTAAATTTGAAGCTCAAGCGTATGTACTTAAAAAAGACGAGGGTGGAAGACATACTCCTTTCTTTACTAAATACAGACCTCAGTTTTATTTTAGAACAACAGACGTTACAGGTGAAGTAGAATTACCAGCTGGCACAGAAATGGTTATGCCAGGTGATGATGCTAAATTTACTGTTAAACTTATTACACCAATTGCTATGGCAGAGAAATTAAACTTTGCAATAAGAGAAGGTGGAAGAACAGTTGGAGCAGGAGTAGTAACAAAAATTATAGAGTAACTCTATAAATAGGAGTGTAGCTCAATTGGTAGAGCGCCGGTCTCCAAAACCGGAGGCTGAGGGTTCGAGTCCCTCCGCTCCTGCCAATTTGAGCTTATTAATTATGAGAAACCCGATTAAATTTATACAAGAAGTTAAACAAGAAGCTTTCAAAGTTACATGGCCAACTTGGAAAGAGACTTTGCAAGGTGCTTTGATGGTATTTGTAATGGCAGTTGTTATGTCTTTGTTCTTTCTTCTTTTAGATCAGGTTTTAAAATTTTTCTTAGAACTTTTACTTAAAGTGAGTATTTAATGAAAAATTGGTACATTGTTCAGTCACATTCTAGTTTTGAGAATAAGGTAGCCTCTTTAATTAAAGAGGAGGCAGATAAAGCTAAAATTGCTGATAAGTTTGAAGAAATTATTGTTCCTACCCATGATGTTACTGAAGTAAAAAGAGGTAAAAGAATTCAAAGAAAAAAGAAATACTTTCCTGGATATGTATTAATAAAGAGCGAGATGGATAATAACATTTATCACATGATAAAGAATATAAAGAGGGTTAGTGGTTTCTTGGGCACAAGAGGTATTCCTGTTCCAGTTTCAGATAAAGAAGTAGAGAAGATTTTAGGTCAGATTAAAGATGGTGTTGCACAGCCAAAATCTGGAGTAGATTACAGTGTAGGTGAAAAAGTTCAGGTTGTAGATGGTCCATTTGCATCATTTACTGGAATGATTGAAGAAATTGATGAAGAAAAAGCTAGACTTAAGGTGTCAGTTTCGATATTTGGTCGTCCAACACCTGTAGATTTAGAATATAACCAGGTTGAGAAGGTAAGTTAATGGCAAAAGAAATTAGTGGATTTATAAAATTACAAATTAAAGGTGGTCAAGCCAATCCAGCTCCACCAGTTGGTCCTGCATTAGGTCAACGTGGTGTAAACATAATGGAATTTTGTAAAGCGTTTAATGATAAAACAAAATCAATGGCAGGCAAACCTGTGCCAGTTGAAATTACAGTATATAAAGACAAAAAATTTGATTTTAAAATTAAATCACCTCCAGCGTCATTTTATATTAAAGAAGCAGTAAAACTAAAGGGTGGATCTAAAGAACCTGGAAGAAATATTGTTGCTTCAATTTCAAAAAAACAATTAGAGAGTATAGCAAAAGAAAAAATGAATGATTTAAATGCTCATGATATTGAAGAAGCTATAAAAATTATTGCTGGATCAGCTAGATCAATGGGTATTGAGGTAAAAGAATAATGACATCTAAAAGATATAAAAAATTACCTGAAAAAACTAAAGACTTAAGCGCCGAGTCTATAGAAAAATTGTTACCTGAACTTAAGAAAAACTGCACAACCAAATTTGATGAGTCTTTAGACTTAAGTTTTCAAATTAATAACAAACAAAAGAAAAGTGAAGTTAATATTAGAACAGTAGTTAATTTACCTGGCGGCACAGGTAAGAAAGTAAAAGTTGCTGTAGTTTGTGAAGATAATAAAGCTCAAGATGCAAAAGATGCTGGGGCAGATATAGTGGGTGGTGATGAATTTGTTGAGAGAATTAAAGGTGGAGAATTAAACTTTGAAAAATTAATTTGTACACCTGGAATGATGATTAAACTTTCTAAATTAGGAAAAGTTCTAGGACCAAAAGGTTTAATGCCTAACCCTAAACTTGGTTCAGTTTCTGAAAATATTAAAGAGGCTGTAACTAATGCTAAATCTGGTCAAGTAGAAATTAGAAATGATAAAGATGGAAACATTGGAGTTAGCATTGGTAAAAAATCTTTTAGTGATGATAAATTGTTAAAAAATTACAATGCAATTTTAGATGCATTAGAAAAAGAAAAATCAAACAACACTTTAAAAGGTGATTTAATTAGAAGTGTATTTGCCACATCAACAATGGGTGTTTCGTATAAAGTTAAATTAGGGAAATCGATATAGTTATGATGAACAAAGAACAGAAGAAAAATTATATTGAAGAAATGACTAGTAAGTTTGAAAACAGTAAAGCTGTTATGGTTACTCATTACCAAGGTTTAACTATGACTCAATTAGATGAATTGAGAGCTAAAATGCGAGAACATGGAATAATTTTCAAAATAACAAAAAACAGAATTACAAAATTAGCTTTAGAAAAAACTAAGTGTAAAGATTTATCAAATTTATTTACTGGTCCTACAGCAGTAGCATTTGGAGAGGATGCTATAATGTCTGCAAGGATTCTCTCAAAATTTGCAAAAGATAACGAAAACTTAAAATTAATTGGTGGAATAATGGATGATGAGGTCTTAGATTCGGCAGGCGTCCAAAATGTAGCAAGTTTACCTACATTAGACGAAGCAAGAGCCAATATTGTTGGTATTTTGAACGCTTCTGCATCTAAATTAATCAGTATTTTGCTTGCACATTCAGAAAAAATGAGTAGTTTGTCCGCAGAAAATTCTGAAACACAACCCAAAGAGTAATACATATGCCAGACCTAAACAAAATTATCGAAGACTTGTCAAGTTTGACTGTTGCAGAGGCAGCTGAACTTTCAAAACAACTAGAAGAAAAATGGGGTGTAACTCCAATGGCAGCAGCAGCTCCAGCAGCAGCAGGTGGTGCAGCTCCAGCAGAAGATAAAGATGATTTTACAATCATGTTAGTTTCTGCAGGTGATAAAAAAATTAATGTTATCAAAGAAGTAAGAGCAGCTACTTCATTAGGTTTAAAAGAAGCTAAAGATCTTGTAGAAGGAGCACCAAAAGAAGTTAAATCTGGTGTGAATAAAAAGGACGCTGAAGAGATCAAAGCTAAGTTAGAAGCTGCTGGCGCTAAAGTAGAACTTAAATAAATTAAATAGAAAGAATTCAAATACTGATTATTTTTAATCAGTATTTATAAATATAAATGCAATTATCTTTTACTGAAAAGAAAAATATAAGAAAAAGTTTTGGTAAACTTAAAGAAAGTTTATCTATTCCTAACTTAATTGAAGTACAAAAGAATTCTTACAAAGAATTAACAGAATTTAATGCTGAAGCAGCTGAACTTACAAAAGGTTTTGATAGAGTATTCAAAAGTATTTTTCCAATTGAAGATTTAAATGATAAAGCAACTTTAGAGTATGTTTCTTACAGATTAGAAAAACCAAAATTTGATGTTGAAGAATGTATAGCAAGAGGCCTTACATATTCATCAGCTCTTAAGTGTACTTTAAGATTAGTAGTTTACGAAATAGATCAAGAAAATAATACAAAAGATATTTTATCAGCTAAAGAGCAAGAAGTTTATATGGGTGAAGTTCCAATGATGACTAATAGTGGAACTTTTATAACTAATGGTGTTCAAAGAGTTGTAGTAAACCAAATGCACAGAAGCCCAGGTGTATTTTTTGATCATGATAAAGGAAAAACTCATGCAAGCGGTAAACTTTTATTTAATTGTAGAGTAATACCCAATAGAGGTTCTTGGTTAGATTTTGAGTATGATGTTAAAGATTTCCTATATTTTAAAATTGACAGAAAAAAGAAAATTTTTTCTTCTACTTTATTACTAGCATTAGGTTATACAAAATCAGAAATTGTAAATGAGTTCTATGAAAGTGAACAATATAATTTTGATCCAAAAACAGAAAAGTGGAAAACAAAGTTTAATCCTGAAAACTATAAAGCTAAAAATTTCTCAGAAGAAGTAATTGATGCAAAGACTGGTAATATAGTAATTAAATTAGGTGACAAGATTAATTTTTTAAGTGCAAAAAAATTAGCTAATGATGGTCTTAAAGACATACTAGTTTCTAGAGAGTCCTTGTTTGGTAAATTTTTACACAGAGATGTCAAAGTCAATGAAGAAGAAAACGGTGTATTTAAAATTGGGACTGAATTAAACGACACAATTATTCAACAAATTTTAGATGCAAATATACATACACTTCAAATTTCTGTTACAAACTCTATAAATAAAGGACCTTATCTACTTACAACTATTTTAGCTGATAAAAATAATACTAAAGACGAAGCTATCACGGAAATCTATAAAATGTTAAGACCTGGAGAACCGCCAACTATAGAGATAGCAACTCAAATATTTAATAATCTTTTCTTTAGCTCTGACAGATATGATTTGTCTGATGTTGGAAGAGTTAAAATGAACTCAAGATTAAACCAAGAGTGTTCTGATAAAATTACCATATTAAGAAATGACGACATCATTGCAATTATTCATAAAATGTTGGATTTACGTGATGGTAAAGATGATGTCGATGACATTGATCACCTAGGAAATAGAAGAGTTCGTTCTGTTGGAGAGCTAGTTGAGAACCAAGCTAGAATTGGTGTTTACAGAATGGAAAGAGCTATTAAAGAAAAAATGACAACTTTAGATGTTGAGTCAGCAATGCCACAAGATCTAATTAATGCAAAACCATTAACAGTTTCATTGAAAGATTTTTTTGCAAGTTCACAACTATCTCAGTTTATGGATCAAACAAATCCTTTATCTGAAATTACTCACAAAAGAAGAGTTTCAGCCTTAGGTCCGGGTGGTTTAACAAGAGAAAGAGCAGGTTTTGAAGTAAGGGACGTCCATCCAACCCACTATGGAAGAATCTGTCCAATTGAGACTCCAGAGGGTCCAAATATTGGTTTGATTAATAGTTTATCTACTTATGCAAAAATTAATAAGTATGGCTTTATTGAAAGTCCTTACAAAAAAGTAAAAGACGGTGTTGTTCAAGATAAAGTCGAATACTTGTCAGCAATGGAAGAAACAAAATTCACTATTGCTCAAGCAAATACAAAACTTGATAAAAATGGAAAAATTACTGAAGAACTAGTTTCATGCAGACAAAACCTTAACTTTCTTTTAGCGAAACCTGACTCTATTGATTACATTGACGTATCACCAAAACAATTAGTTTCAGTTGCAGCATCTTTAATTCCATTCTTAGAAAATGATGATGCAAACAGAGCTTTGATGGGATCAAACATGATGAGACAAGCAGTTCCATTATTAAAACCTGAGTCTCCACTTGTCGGTACAGGAATTGAAAGTGATGTTGCTTTAGATTCTGGGGTGACCATTGTTGCAAAGCGTGATGGAGTTGTTGATAAAATAGATGGTAAAAGAATTGTTATAAAAGTAACTGAGGAAACAGACTTTAGTAAGTCTGGTGTAGATATCTATAACCTTCAAAAATTTAAAAGATCAAACCAAAATACTTGTATAAATCAAAGACCACTTGTTAGAGTTGGTGATAAAGTTAAATCTGGAGATATTATTGCAGATGGTCCTTCAACAAAATTAGGTGAACTTGCTTTAGGTAAGAATGTTACTGTAGCATTCATGCCGTGGCAAGGTTATAACTTTGAAGACTCAATCTTAATTTCAGAAAGATGTGTTACAGATGATGTATTTACATCCGTTCACATTGTTGAATACGAAATAATGGCAAGAGATACAAAGCTTGGTGAAGAAGAAATAACTAGAGATATACCAAATGTAAATGAAGAAGCTTTAAAAAACCTTGATGAATCAGGAATAGTTTATATTGGTGCAGAGGTTAATGCTGGTGATATTTTGGTTGGTAAAGTTACTCCAAAAGGTGACTCAGCATCTGGTCCTGAAGAAAAATTATTAAGATCAATATTTGGAGAAAAAGCTATAGATGTTACAGATACATCTTTAAGAATGTCTAGAGGATCAAGTGGAACGGTAGTCGATGTGAGAGTATTCAATAGACATGGAATTGATAAAGACGAAAGATCTATAACAATTGAAAGAGCTGAAATTGAACAAGTTCAACAAGATAAAATTGTTGAGGAAGAAATATTAGAAAGAAGTATTAAACAAAGGGCTTCACAATTCCTTTCAGGATCATCTTTAACTAAAAAAGTAAAAGATTTATCCGAAGGAACTAAGTTAGATTTTGATACAATTAATAAACTATCAATTAATGATGTCTTCAAAATCACAGTAGGAAATGTAAATGACGAAACAACATTAGCTCAATTAAAAGATCAATATAATAAAGCAAAACAAGACATAACAGAGAGATTTGAAGATAAGGTTTTAAAAATTAGAAGTGGTGATGATTTATTACCAAGTGTTATGAAAATGGTAAAAGTATTCGTTGCTATAAAAAGAAGATTAAGACCTGGTGATAAAATGTCAGGAAGACATGGAAACAAAGGAGTTGTAAGTAAAATTGTACCTGTTGAAGATATGCCATATAGAGAAGATGGTAGACCAGTAGATATTGTATTAAATCCACTGGGTGTTCCGAGTAGGATGAACGTTGGTCAAATTCTAGAAACACATTTGGGTTGGGCATGTAAAGAATTTGGCGAACAAGTTAAAAATTTAGTTAACGAAAACAACAAAAAAATTGAAAGAACAGAAAAAATCGAAAAATTTTTAAAATCTGTTTATGGAGAAGAAATTTTTAATGATAAAGTGGATAAGTTAAGCAAGAGTGAGTTTAAAGATCTTTGTGAAAATTTACAAAACGGTATTGCAATCTCAACGCCTGTTTTTGATGGTGCTAAAGAAAAAAATGTTACTGAGATGCTTGAACTAGCAAATTTACCAGGATCTGGACAAACATATTTATGGGATGGAAGAACAGGTGAGAAGTTTGATAGACCAGTTACTGTTGGAATAATCTACATGTTAAAACTTCACCACTTAGTTGAAGATAAAATTCATGCAAGATCTACAGGACCTTACAGTTTGGTTACACAGCAACCACTTGGTGGTAAAGCACAATTAGGTGGCCAAAGATTTGGTGAAATGGAAGTTTGGGCACTAGAAGCATATGGTGCATCATATACATTACAAGAAATTTTAACTGTTAAATCTGATGATGTAGCAGGAAGAGTTAAAGTTTACGAGACTATAGTTAAAGGTGAAGAAAACTTTGAGTCTGGAATACCAGAGTCTTTTAACGTTTTAGTTAAAGAAATTAAATCATTAGCATTAAATGTGGAGCTGAATTAATGAAAAAAGAATTAACAGATCTTTTTAAGGGCAGCGAAATTTCAGAAGCTCAAAATTTTAATAGCATTAAAATATCACTTGCTAGTCCAGAGAAGATAAAATCATGGACATTTGGTGAAATTAAAAAACCTGAAACAATTAATTATAGAACATTTAGACCTGAAAAAGACGGTTTGTTCTGTGCAAGGATTTTTGGACCAATAAAAGATTATGAGTGTTTATGCGGTAAGTATAAACGAATGAAATTTAGAGGGATTATATGTGAGAAATGTGGTGTTGAGGTTACAAAATCAAATGTGAGAAGAGAAAGAATGGGGCACATTAATCTTGCTACACCGGTAGCACATATTTGGTTCTTGAAGTCTCTTCCAAGCAGAATTGCCTTAGCAGTAGACATGAAATTAAAGGAAATAGAGAGAGTCCTTTATTTTGAAAACTTTATAGTAATAGAACCTGGTTTAACTGGTTTACAAAAAAATCAACTTTTAAATGAAGAAGAATTAGCAAAATATCAAGACGAATTTGGTGAAGAGAGCTTTACAGCAGGAATTGGAGCAGAAGCCGTTCTAGAGATGCTGAAAAATTTAGATTTAGAATTAGAGAGAAAAAATCTTGTTAGCTTTATTAAAGAAACCAAATCAAAAGTTAACGAAGAAAGAGCAATTAAAAGATTAAAATTAATAGAGTCGTTTATTGACACAGGTCAAAAACCTGAATGGATGATTATGACTGTGGTTCCAGTTATACCACCCGAATTAAGACCTTTGGTCCCATTAGATGGTGGAAGATTTGCTACTTCAGATCTTAACGATTTATACAGAAGAGTAATTAACAGAAATAATAGATTAAAAAGATTAATGGATCTTAAAGCTCCAGATATCATTGTTAGAAATGAAAAAAGGATGCTGCAAGAGTCTGTTGATGCTCTTTTTGATAACGGAAGAAGAGGCAGAGTAATTACAGGCACAGGTAAGCGACCACTTAAATCTCTTGCTGAAATGTTAAAAGGTAAGCAAGGAAGATTTAGACAAAATTTATTAGGTAAAAGAGTTGACTATTCAGGAAGATCAGTAATTGTTGTAGGTCCAGATTTGAAACTTCATGAATGTGGTTTACCCAAAAAAATGGCTTTAGAATTATTTAAACCATTTTTATATGCAAGATTAAATAAATTAGGTTTAGCTTCAACAATTAAACAAGCTAAAAAATTAGTTGAAAAAGAAACTAATGCAGTTTGGGATGCTTTAGAATTAATTGTTAGAGAGCATCCTGTTCTATTAAATAGAGCGCCAACACTTCATAGACTTGGAGTTCAAGCATTTGAGCCAAAATTAATTGAAGGTGATGCAATTGAATTACACCCTTTAACTTGTGCAGCATTTAACGCAGACTTCGATGGTGACCAAATGGCAGTTCACGTACCTTTAAGTTTAGAAGCTCAGTTAGAAGCAAGAATTTTAATGTTATCTACAAATAATATTCTTTCTCCATCAAATGGTAAACCAATTATCGTTCCAAGTCAGGATATGATTTTAGGAATTTACTATCTTTCACAAGAGCCTATATATGATAAACCAGCTGGATACTTTACAAATTCAGATCAAATTGAATTTGCATTATCATCCGGTCAAATAAATGTACATAGCACTATCATTTCAAGATACGAGACTGTAGATGATAGAGGTAATAAAAAAATGGAAAAATACACTTCTACAGCTGGAAGATTTTTATTAGCAAATTTATTACCTAAAAACAGCAACATTAAATTTTCTTTAGTAGATAGATTATTACCTAAAAAAGTAGTTTCAGAAATAATTGATGTTGTATTTAGATTTTGTGGCCAAAAAACAACGGTAATTTTCTGTGACAAGCTTAAAGATTTAGGATTTAAACACGCATTTAAAGCAGGAATTTCATTTGGAAAAGACGATCTTGTAATCCCTGAAAATAAAACTCAATTAATTGATGATACTAAGAAGTTAATTGCAGATTATGAAACTCAATATGCTGAAGGTTTAATTACAAGAGGTGAAAAATATAACAAGGTTGTTGATGCTTGGTCTAAGTGTACAGATAAAGTTGCTGGAGAAATGATGAAAGGAATTTCAGCTACAGAAAAAACTGATGAAGGATTGAAAATAAATTCTGTATTTATGATGGCTGACAGTGGAGCTAGAGGATCTGCTGCTCAAATGAAACAATTAGCTGGTATGAGAGGTTTGATTGCTAAGCCTTCAGGTGAAATTATTGAAAGTCCGATTATCTCAAACTTTAAAGAGGGATTAACTGCTTTGGAGTATTTTAACTCAACACACGGGGCTAGAAAAGGGTTAGCAGATACAGCGCTTAAAACAGCTAGTTCTGGATATTTAACGAGAAGACTTTGTGATGTAGCGCAAGATTTAACTGTCACCAAAAAAGTTTGTGACTGTAAAAACCCAGGATTTATTGAACTTTCTGAAATTTTAGAAGGTGGTAATGTAGTAGTTAGCCTTTCTGAAAGAGCGCTAGGCAGGGTTACATTTGATGAGGTTAAACATCCTTTAACTGGTGAAGTAATAATCAAAAAACAAACCATGATCGATGAGGCTGGATGCGATAAAATTGATGCTGCAGGGGTAAAATCAATAAAAGTTTACTCAGTAATGACTTGTGGTTCAAAAGAAGGTGTTTGTGCTACTTCCTATGGAAGAGATTTATCTAGAGGTAAAATGGTTCATGTTGGTGAAGCTATTGGAATGATTTCTGCACAGTCAATCGGGGAACCAGGAACACAGTTAACAATGAGAACTTTCCACGTAGGTGGAACTGCTTCTGTTAAACAGGACTCACAAATTGTAACTAAAAATGAAGGAACATTAAAAATTATAAACTCAAATATATTAGAGGATTCTAAAAAGAATTTAATTGTAATGGGTAGAAATACTCAGCTTTCAATTGAGGATGATAATGGAGTTCAAATTGCAGTTTATAAAGTTGCATATGGATCAAGATTATTTTTTAATAACGGTGATAAAGTAAAAGCGAATACTAAAATATGTGAATGGGATCCTTACACAACACCAGTTATAGCAGAGAAAAGTGGTACAGCTAGTTATGTAGATCTAATTGACGGTGTTTCAATTCAAGAAACTACTGACGATGCAACAGGAATTTCATCTAAATCAGTAATTGATTGGAGAGGTCAATCAAAAAGCACTGATTTAAAACCTAGAATTACACTTAGAGATGAAAAAGGAAATGTAATTAAAAAAGCTGATGATAATGAAGCTAGATATTATTTAGTACCAGATTCGATTTTATCAATTAAAGACGGTCAAAAAGTTTATGCAGGTGACGTAATTGCAAGATTACCCAAGGAAACTACAAAAACAAAAGATATTACTGGAGGTCTTCCAAGAGTTGCTGAGTTATTTGAAGCTAGAAAAGCTAAAGACAGTGCAATAATTGCTGAAAATGATGGTAGTGTTGTTTTTGGTAAAGAGGTAAGAGGCAAACAAAGAGTATCTATTGTTCCTGAAGATGGATCAGAACCTTCAAATTATTTAATACCAAAAGGTAAACATATCAATTTCAACCCTGGTGAAAAAATTCAAAAAGGAGAATATCTTCTGGATGGTCAACCATTACCACATGATATTTTAAGAATTTTAGGCATTAAAGAATTAACAGAATATTTTGTTAACCAAGTTCAAGAAGTTTATAGATTACAAGGTGTAATAATTAATGATAAGCATATCGAAACTATTTTAAGACAAATGCTTAAAAAGGTAGAAGTTAAAGTATCTGGTGATTCAAGTTATTTACCTGGTGAAGTGGTTGATAGAATTAAGTTTGATAATACTAATGAAAAATTAGTTGCAGAGGGTAAAACACCGGCAGTTAGTGAAAGGGTTTTAATGGGTATCACTAAAGCTTCACTTCAAACTGAGTCGTTTATATCAGCAGCATCGTTCCAGGAAACAACAAGAGTGCTAACAGATGCAGCAATTAAAGGAAAAATTGATCCTTTAAGTGGTCTAAAAGAGAATGTAATTGTTGGAAGATTAGTTCCTGCAGGTACTGGTAATATTAAAAATAGATGGAACAACAAAGCTCTAGAGGATGATAATGATTTCTTAGAGGAGCAAGACAAAATAGAAGCTACAGAACCTGAAGAAACACAAGCAAATCAGTAAAAAAATCGCTTAAAAATTGCAGTTTTAGTTTGACAAAGGGCTATTAATAAGTAATTTGGCGATGTTTTTGGTTGGAATGTAGTACTTCTGACGGTACTAAACGCTGCCACAAAATAACCTGTCAGTTATTTTCATCTAAAAATCAATTAATTAATTTAAAAAATTTATGCCAACTATTAATCAGTTGTTAAGAAAAAAAAGAGTTAAACCAGCAGCAAGGAATAAAGTTCCTGCCTTACAAAAACAACCTCTAAAGAGAGGAGTTTGTGTAAAAGTTTACACAACAACTCCTAAGAAACCTAATTCTGCATTAAGAAAAGTTGCTAGGGTAAGATTGTCAAATGGATTTGAAGTTACAGCTTACATTCCTGGTGAAGGTCACAACCTTCAAGAACACTCAGTAGTACTGATTAGAGGTGGAAGGGTAAAGGATTTACCAGGTGTTCGTTATCATATTCTAAGAGGTAATCTAGATACTCAAGGTGTTGCAAACAGAAAAAAAAGAAGATCTTTATACGGAACTAAAAAAGGTAAATAATGTCTAGAAAAAAAACTCAACCAAAAAAAAATGTAGTTCCCGATCCAAAATTTAAATCAACTATCATTCCAAAATTAATCAACAACATCATGTATGACGGTAAAAGAGGAATAGCTGCTAAAATAGTTTATGACGCTATCGATAAAATTAAAACAAAAACAAAAGATGAACCGATTAACATTTTCAATGAAGCAATTAACAATATCAAACCAACAGTAGAAGTTAGATCTAGAAGAGTTGGAGGTGCGACTTATCAAGTTCCTGTTGAGGTAAAAAGTAAAAGAGCACAAGCTCTAGCTATCAGATGGTTAGTTGAGTCAGCAAGAAAAAGAAAAGATAAACACATGGCAGATAAAATTTTTAATGAGCTTTACGATGCTTATGAAAAAAAAGGAGCTGCAGTTAAAAAAAGAGAGGATGTTCATAAGATGGCAGAGTCTAACAAGGCATTTGCACATTTTAGATGGTAATTAATTATGGCTAGAACTCATACATTAGATAAATATAGAAATATTGGGATCATGGCCCATATAGATGCTGGTAAAACAACCACTACTGAAAGAGTTCTTTACTATACAGGTAAGAGTCACAAAATTGGCGAAGTGCACGATGGTGCAGCAACAATGGATTGGATGGAGCAAGAACAAGAAAGAGGAATTACAATTACATCTGCGGCTACTACTTGTTTTTGGAATGATCATAGAATTAATATTATAGACACGCCTGGTCACGTAGATTTTACTATTGAAGTAGAAAGATCTTTGAAAGTTTTGGATGGTGCTGTTGCTGTTTTTGATGGTGTTGCAGGTGTAGAACCTCAATCAGAAACTGTATGGAGACAAGCAGATAAGTATAAAGTGCCAAGAATTTGTTTTGTTAACAAATTAGATAGAACTGGTGCTGATTTCTTTAGATGTGTAGATATGATTAGAGATAGGTTGGGCGCAAAACCTTTGGTGATGCAAGTACCTATAGGCGTTGAAGCTTCCTTATCCGGTGTAGTTGATCTTGTTAAAATGAAAGCTCAAGTTTGGAAAAATGAGGCACTAGGAGCTGAATGGGAATATAAAGAAATTCCAGAAGACTTAAAAGAAATTTCAGAAAAATATAGAACAGAATTAGTTGAAACAGCAGTTGAACAAGACGAAAAGTTAATGGAGGCATATCTAAATGGTGATGAAATTATAGAGGAAGATTTAGTTAAATGTATAAGAAAAGGAACACTTAATTTTAGTTTTGTGCCAGTTTTAACTGGATCAGCATTCAAAAACAAAGGTGTTCAGCCCTTACTTGATGCTGTTGTAAATTATTTACCAAGTCCAGTAGATATTGGTTCTATTAAAGGAACTAAATTAGGTAGTGAAGATGAAATGGAAATGAAATTTGAAGACAGTGTTCCATTTTCTGCTTTAGCTTTTAAAGTAGCTAACGATCCATTTGTTGGCTCATTAACTTTTATTAGAATCTATTCAGGTACTATCAAAACTGGTACGGCAGTATTTAATTCTTCTAAAGAGAAAGAGGAGAGAGTTGGAAGAATGCTATTAATGCATGCAAATTCTCGTGAAGATATTAAAGAAGCTAATGCTGGTGACATAGTAGCTTTAGCAGGATTAAAAAATACTATTACAGGTCACACATTATGTGACAAAGAAAATTCTGTTCTTCTTGAACCAATGGAATTCCCTGATCCAGTAATTGAAATTGCAGTAGAACCAAAAACAAAAGCGGACCAAGAAAAAATGGGTGAAGCTTTAGGAAGGTTAGCTAAGGAAGATCCTTCATTTAGAGTTACATCAGATGAGGAATCAGGACAAACAATTATTAAAGGAATGGGTGAATTACACTTGGATATTATTGTAGACAGAATGAAAAGAGAATTTAAAGTAGAAGCAAACGTTGGAGCTCCTCAAGTTGCTTATAGAGAAACTATAGAAGCTGCTTCAGAGGTTGAATATACTCACAAAAAACAAAGTGGTGGTGCTGGTCAATTTGCAAAAGTTAAACTTTTAGTAGAACCTCAAGAACCTGGCAAAGGTCGAGATGTTGAGAGCAAAATTAAAGGCGGAGCAATACCAAAAGAATTTATTCCTGGTGTTGAAAAAGGAATCGAAACAGTTTCAGATAATGGAATATTAGCTGGTTTTCCAATGATTGATTACAAGGTAACTATCTTAGATGGTTTACATCATGATGTTGACTCAAGTGTATTAGCATTCGAGTTAGCGAGCAGAGCTTGCTTTAAAGAGGCTTGTACAAAGGGTGGATTAAAATTATTAGAACCTGTAATGAGAGTTGAAGTAGTAACTCCTGAAGATTACATGGGTGATGTTATAGGAGATTTAAACAGTAGAAGGGGTCAAATCAACACTCAAGAACAAAGAGGTAATGCAACTGTAATTACTGCAATGGTTCCTTTAGCTAATATGTTTGGTTATATAAATAATTTAAGATCAATGTCTCAAGGAAGAGCACAATACTCAATGTTTTTTGATCATTATTCAAAAGTTCCACAAAATGTTCAAGACGAAGTAACTAAGAAGATTGCAGGTTAACCATGGAAAAACAGAATATTAGAATTAAATTAAGAGCATATGATAATAAAGTTCTAGATGCTTCCACTGAAGAAATTGTGAATACGGTAAAAAGAACTGGAGCTACAATTAAGGGACCAATTCCATTACCTACAAGAATTGAAAGATACACAGTTTTAAGATCACCTCACATAGATAAGAAAAGTAGAGAGCAGTTTGAATCGAGAACACATAAAAGATTAATAGACATTATTGAACCAACACCTCAAACTGTAGAAGCTTTGATGAAATTAGATTTAGCCTCAGGTGTTGATGTGGAGATAAAAATTTAATTATGAGTGAAATAGCTTTATTAGGAAAAAAAATTGGTATGACTAGAGAATTCTATAAATCTGGTCAATTAGTTCCCGTAACTGTGCTTAAGGTTGAAAAAGCCAGAGTTATTCAAGTAATTGAAGAAGAAAAAAGGGGATACAAAGCTGTTCAGCTTGGATATGGAAAAATTAAAATTTCAAAACTAACAAAAGCTATGAAAGGTGTTTTTTCTAAAAAAAATACTGAAGCTAAGAAAAAATTAAAAGAATTTAGGGTAAACGATACATCTATTTACAAGGAAGGAAACGAGTTTGGTTTAGAAATATTCAAAGATATTAAATTTGTAGATACTAGATCAAAAACTATAGGTAAAGGTTTTGCAGGGGCTATGAAAAGACATAATTTTGGTGGTTTAAGAGCCAGCCACGGTGTTTCAATTTCTCATAGAGCTCATGGATCAACAGGACATAGCCAAGATCCAGGAAAAGTTTTTAAGGGTAAAAAAATGGCTGGTCATATGGGTGACAAGTTAAGAACAATGCAAAATATCGAAATAATAAAAACTGACATAGAAAATGAACTTCTTTATTTGAAAGGATCAATACCCGGTTCAAAAAATTCTGAAGTGATGGTTAAAAAATCAGTAAAAAACATTAGTAAAATGACAATAAGTGAAAAACAAGCAGCAGCTGAAGAAGCTAAAAAAACACCTGAGAAAAAGAAAAAGTAATGAAATTAGATAAAATTAGCATAGACGGAAAAAAAGATAGTATTGAAGTTTTGGATAAGATTTTTTCTGCAAAAATTAATCATAAGTTAGTTAGTGCGGTTCTTTATAAAACGAATGCTAATTACAAAGGAAGACATGCCAAAACTAAACAACAAAACGAAGTAAAAGGACCAACTTCAAAAATATATGCTCAAAAAGGAACTGGTGGTGCAAGGCATGCTAGTAGAAAAGCTCCTATATTTGTAGGTGGTGGTATTGCCCACGGGCCGAAAGGTGAACTGGCTTATAAGAAAAGAAAATTAAACAAAACTGAAAAAAAACAAAGCGTAGCTTCATTAATTACAGAAAAAAATATTAATAAAAACTTATTAATCCTAAATGACTTTAGTTCTGAAATTAAAAAAACAAAAGAGATGAATTCAATCATTAATAAGCTTGAAATTACAAATTCACTAATAATTTTAGATAAAAGTTCTAAAGAAAAAATTGAAAAATCAGCAAGAAATATTCCAAATGTTAAAGTTACAGATGTAAATCATTTTAGCGCTTATGACATTATTAAATTTAAAAAAGTAGTTTTCACAGAAAGTTCTGTGAAAGAACTAGAAAAGAGATATTCATAAAATGGAAAAAATTCACCTATATGACAAAATTCTTTCACCAGTAGTTACTGAGAAATCAACTAATTTATCAGAACTGAATAAAATTGTTTTTAAAGTTCCAGATGGTGCAAATAAGAAAAATTTAAAAAAAAATATTGAAAAAATATTTAAAGTTAATGTGACTAAAATAAATATTATAAACAAAAAAAACAGAACAAAAGTTACCAGAGGAAGAAAAGTAAAAGTATCAGGATATAAAAAAGCAATAATTACATTAAAAAAAGGTCAAAGTATTGATCTAACAACAGGAATTTAATAAATGGCATTAAAAACTTTTAAACCATATACAAAATCTACAAGAGGTACGATTTTAGTCGATAGATCTGGCTTATGGAAAGGCAAACCTTTTAAAGCGTTGGTCTCACCGAAAAATGCTATGAAAGGTAGAAATAACAATGGTCATATTACCTCTATAAATAGAGCTGGTGGACATAAAAAAATGTACAGACATGTTGATTTTTATAGAAAAAAAATCGATATGGAAGCTACTGTTGAAAGAATTGAGTATGATCCAAATAGATCATGTTACATTATGTTAGTTAAATTTGAGGATGGTACCTACTCATATTTCTTAGCACCACAAAAAATTAAAGTTGGAGATAAAGTTGAAAGTGGCTCTAAAAAAGAAATTAAAGTAGGTAATTGTATGCCATTGCAAGATATACCAGTAGGTATCAATATACATAATGTTGAAATACAGCCTGGTGGTGGTGGAAAAATCGCTAGAGCAGCTGGTTCATCAGTTACTATAAGTGGTCTAGATGGGAACTATAGTTTAATTAAATTAGCTTCAGGCGAAGTTAGAAAAATAGATTCAAGAGCTTTAGCTACAATAGGAATTTTAAGTAATCCAGATCAAAAAAATATTAAAATTGGAAAAGCTGGTAGATCAAGATGGTTGGGAAGAAGACCTCATACAAGAGGTGTTGTTAAAAACCCAGTTGATCACCCACATGGAGGTGGTGAAGGTAAATCTGCTGGAGGAAGACATCCAGTATCACCTACAGGACAATCTGCTAAAGGTTTAAAAACTCGAGATAATAAAAGAACTGATAAATTTATAGTTAAGAGAAGAAATAAGAGGAAGGATACTAAGTAATGGCTAGAGCAGTTTGGAAAGGACCGTTTGTAGAAGAAAGCTTGATGAAGAAAGTTGATAAGTATAAAGACGATCCAAAGAAAATTCCTATTAAAACTTGGTCAAGAAAATCTACAATTTTACCTGATTTTGTAGGGGTTAGTTTCCAAATTTATAATGGCAAAAAATTTATACCAATAACTGTTTCTGAAGATATGGTTGGACACAAATTAGGTGAGTTTGCGCCAACAAGAACGTTCTTTGGTCATACACCAGCTGACAAAAAAGCTAAACCAGCAACAGCAGAGAAGAAATAATTATGGGCAAGAAAAAGAAAATAGACAAATTGAAGGAAAACACTGTGAAGTCTGTTAACAACGGTATTAGATCAAGTGTTAGAAAGTTAAATCCTATACTTAGAAGTATCGTTGGTAAAAAAGTTGATGTTGCTATTAGAGATTTACAGTTTTCTGAAAAGAGAATTACTAGAGATGTTAGAAAAACAATAAGCTCTGCAGTTGCTAATGCTGAAAACAACTTTCAATACGACATTGATAAATTGATTGTTAAAGAAGCTTATTGCGGAAAAAAAATAGTTATGAAAAGATTTAGACCTAGAGCAAAAGGAAGAGCAGCGCCAATATTAAAACCTTGGTCAACTGTTACAATAATTTTATCAGAAGCAAAACAAATGGAGAAACATGGGACAAAAAGTTAATCCGGTAGGTTTTAGATTAGGTGTCAACAGAGGATGGGACTCTGTATGGTATGCTAAGAAAAAAGATTTTGGAAATTATTTAATCGAAGATTTTAAAATCAGAGAATATATTAAGAAAAATGTAATTAACTCTGGTGTATCTAAGGTAATGATCGAAAGAACATCTAACAAGTGTTACGTTACGATTTATACTTCTAGACCAGGATTTGTGATTGGAAAAAAAGGAAGTGATATTGATAAAATTAAAAACAATCTCTCAAAATTAACTACAAATGAAGTAAATCTAAACATAAAAGAAGTTAAAAAACCTGAGACAAATGCTTATTTGGTAGCAGAAAATATTGCACAGCAGCTAGTTAAAAGAATTTCTTATAGAAGAGCAATGAAAAGAGCAATGCAATCGTGTATTAGATTGGGAGCCAAAGGAATTAAAGTTTCAGTTAGTGGAAGACTTGGTGGAAATGAAATTGCAAGAACAGAGTGGTTAAGAGACGGTAGTATTCCATCACATACTTTAAGAGCTGATATAGATTATGCAGAGGCAGAGGCTCTTACAACTTACGGAATTATTGGAATTAAAGTTTGGATTTATAAAGGTGAAGTTTTTGCTAGAGAATTTAGCCAAGAGACCAACAAGGTAACACCAAAGGAAGGGAAACAATAATGCTTCAACCAGTAAGAACTAAGTGGAGAAAGGCTCACAAAGGTAGAATTCATGGTAATGCTACAAGAGCAAGTAGTATTAATTATGGTGCTTACGCTTTAAAAGCATTACAGCCTGAAAGAGTTACTGGCAAACAGATTGAAGCTGCAAGAGTAGCCTTAACAAGACATATGAAAAGGCAAGGAAGAGTTTGGACAAGAATATTTCCAAATATACCAGTTTCAAAAAAACCAATTGAAGTCAGAATGGGTAAAGGAAAGGGTTCACCTGAATACTTCGCATGCAGAGTGAAACCAGGGAGAATATTATTTGAAGTTGATGGTGTTTCTGAACAAATTGCAAAAGAAGCTTTATATAAAGCATCAGCAAAATTACCTATTAAAACTAAAACAATTAAAAGATTTGCATAATGAAAAAACAAGAAATTAAAAAATTATCAAAGGACGAAATTGTGAAGAATATTGATAAGCTCAAAAAAGATCTTTTTAATTTCAGATTCCAAAAAATCAATTCACAAGTAACAAACCCATCTAAAATTGGGGAAACTAGAAAAACAATAGCAAGATTAAAAACAATTTTAAAAGGAAAAGCAAATGCCTAAAAAAATACTTACAGGAGTAGTTATAAGCGATAAACCAAATAAAACAGTTACTGTTATGGTAGAACGTAAATATTCTCACCCTGTTCTAAAAAAAGTAATAAGAGTTAGAAAAAACTATAACGCTCACGACGAAAATAATAAGTTTAAAACTGGTGACAAAGTTTCAATTATTGAGAGCAAACCCTTTTCTAAAAATAAAAAATTTCAAGTTATGGAGAGTACAAAGTAATGATTGGTGTTCAAACAGAGTTACAAGTAGCTGATAATACTGGTGCAAAAAGAATTGAGTGTATTAAAGTTCTAGGTGGATCAAAAAGAAGATACGCTAGTATTGGTGATACCATTGTAATTGCAGTTAAAGAAGCGATACCTAAAGGAAAAGTTAAAAAAGGATCTGTTCATAAAGCAGTAGTTGTAAGAGTTAAAAAAGGAATACATAGAAACGATGGTTCTAAAGTAAGATTTGATAACAATGCAGCCGTATTAGTTGATGACAAAGGAGAACCAGTCGGAACAAGGATTTTTGGTCCAGTTACAAGAGAATTAAGAAGTAGAGGTCAAATGAAAATTATTTCATTGGCACCGGAGGTTTTATAATGATTAAAAAGGGATTAAAGGTAAGAGTTTTAACTGGAAGAGATAAAAAAAAAGAAGGTGAAGTTATTGAAATTGATAGAGCTAATAACAGAGCTAAAGTTAAAGAAATAAACATGGTTAAAAAACACGTTAAAACAACAAAAGAGAAAAAAGGTGGAATTTTTCCAAAGGAAAGTTTTATTCATATTTCTAACTTAAAACTAATTGATGAAAAAGCAGCTAAGAAAAAAGAGGCTAAAAAATAATGACACCAAGATTAAAAGAAATATTCAATAAAGAAATACAGCCTGAATTAAAAGATCAGTTTGGTTTCAAAAACATTTATATGGCGCCAAAAATAGAGAAAGTTGTTTTAAATATGGGTCTTGGTTTAGATGCTACAGATTCTAAGATTTTAAAATCATGTGAGGAAGACATGGCAAAAATTACTGGACAAAAACCAGTAACAACAAAATTTAAAAAATCAGTTGCAAATTTTAAAACAAGAAAAGGGTCAAATGCTGGTTTAAAGGTAACTTTAAGAAAAAATAGAATGTATGAATTCTTAGATAGATTAGTGAATATTGCATTACCTAGAATTAAAGATTTTAGAGGTTTGTCACCAAAAGGCTTTGATAAATTTGGTAATTACACATTTGGTATTAAAGAACATATAATTTTTCCAGAAGTAAGCTTTGATAGAGCAGATAAAGTTAGAGGTTTAGATGTAGTAATAGTTATTAAAGCAATTAATAAAGAACATAGTTTTGCTTTACTAGAAAAAATGAATTTTCCATTTATTAAAAAAGGAGATAATTAAATATGGCAAAGTTAAGCGCTATTAATAAAAATAAAAAAAGAATTAAGCTTTCAGATAGCCTTTATAAGAAAAGACAAGCATTAAAAAAAATTGTCATGGATAAAAAAATTCCATTAGAAGAAAGATTCAAAGCGCAGCAAAAATTATCTAAACTTCCAAGAAATTCCGCAAAAATAAGAGTTATGAATAGATGTGAGATTACTGGAAGACCACACGGTGTTTACAGAAAATTAAAGATTTCAAGAATTGCATTAAGACAATTAGGATTACAAGGAAAGATACCTGGCTTAGTTAAATCTAGCTGGTAGAAAGGAAAATTATGAGTTTAAGTGACCCAATAGGAGATATGATTGCAAGAGTGAAGAACGCTCAAGCTAGAAATCATAAAAAAGTAGAATTGCCTTCATCAAATTTTAAAACAAAAATTGCTGATATACTTAAAAATGAAGGTTTTATAAAAGATTTTAAAGTAAGTTCTGAAGATAAAAAACCAATGCTATCATTAGAACTTAAGTATCATTCTGGTAATCCAGTAATTAGTGCTTTTGAAAGAGTATCGAAACCAGGAAGAAGAATTTTTTCATCTGCAGACAGCTTACCTAAAATAAATAATGGTCTAGGGATTGCTATAGTGTCAACTCCAAAAGGAGTAATGACTGATATAGATGCAAGAAAACAAAAAGTTGGTGGCGAAATAATTTGCAAGGTATTTTAATGTCTAAAATAGGTAAAATAAACATATCAATCCCTGAAAAAGTAAAAGTTGCTTTAGCTGGAAATTCTATAAATATAGAAGGACCTCTTGGGAAAAAATCAATCAATGTTGATCTAGAAATGTTTAATTTAGACATAATTGAAGGAAAGGAAATTTCTATTAAACCGAAAAAAGTAGATCAAAATTCAAAAAGACTTTGGGGCATGAATAGAAGTCTAATCAACAACGCTGTAATAGGATCAAGCACTGGTTATGAAAAAACTTTAGAATTAGTTGGTGTTGGTTTTAGAGCAGCACTAAAAGGGAGTCAGTTAAATTTACAATTGGGTTATAGTCATGATATCAATTTTTACATACCAGAAGGTATTAAAATTGCTGTTGAAAAACAAACAACATTAAAAATCAATGGATCTGATAAGCAACTAGTAGGTGAAGTTGCATCTAAAATTAAATCATTAAGAAAAATAGAACCATATAAAGGAAAAGGTGTTCGAGAAAAAGGACAGTATGTCCTTAAAAAAGAGGGGAAGAAGAAGTAATGAAACTAAACACTAGTATCAGAAAAAGATTTAGAGTTAGCAATAAAGTTAAAAAAGTTGCTTCAAAAGATAGATTTAGATTATGTATTTCCAGATCATCAAAAAATATTTCAGCTCAAATAATTGATGACACAAAAAAGGTAACTTTGTTATCAGCTTCATCTGTGGAAAAAGATCTTAGATCAGGAGATAAAGTTAATAAAACTGAGTTATCTAAATTGGTTGCTCAAAAGTTAGCTAAAAAAGCTCAAGAGAAAAAAATTACTAGAATTTACTTTGATAGAGGATCGTATAAGTATCATGGTAGAATTAAAGTTTTTGCAGAAACTTTAAGAGAAAATGGGATGGAATTTTAATTATGGAAAATATAAAAGATAAAAAAACAGATGATATACTGGAAAAATTAGTCCATATTAACCGTATTACTAAAGTTGTTAAGGGTGGAAGAAGATTTGGATTTTCAGCTCTTGTAGTTGTTGGTAATCAAGCAGGTAAAATAGGTATAGCTCACGCAAAAGCTAAACAAGTTCCTGACGCTATTAAAAAAGCTAATGAAATGGCAAGAAGAAAGCTTACTCACATACCATTAAGAGAAGGTAGAACGATACACCATGACGTAAAAGCAAAAGATGGTTCAGGTAGAATTGTACTAAGAGCAGCTTCGAAGGGAACAGGTATCATCGCAGGTGGACCGGTTAGGGCTGTATGTGAAGTATTAGGAGTTAAAGATATTGTTGCAAAATCTATGGGAACTTCTAATGCACATAATGTTATAAGAGCTACAATGAAAGCATTAATGAAACAAAGTTCGCCAAAACAAATATCAGCAATTAGAAATAAAAAAATTTCTGAAATAGTAGAAAAAAGAGGATAATGATTAATTTAAATAATAGAGAAAAAATCAATAAATCTAAATTGAGAGTAGGAAGAGGTATTGGTTCTGGTAAAGGAAAAACCTCAGGCAGAGGAGTAAAAGGTCAAAAATCAAGATCTGGAGTAGCCATAAAAAGTTTTGAAGGTGGTCAAATGCCATTATATAGAAGACTGCCAAAAAGAGGATTTAACCCGATTTCAAAAGATAATGTTGCGATCCTAAATCTGGATAAAATTCAATCATTTATAGATAAGAAAAATATTAATACAAATGAAGTTCTTAATGCAGAACAATTAAAAAAACTTAAATTAATAAATAAAAACTCAAAAAAATTAAAAATTTTAGGATCTGGAGAAGTAAAAGATAAAATTAATATCGAAGCTGATCTAGCATCTAAATCAGCAATAGAAAAACTAGAAAAAATTGGTGGATCTATTCAATTAAAAAAATAGTTTGTTTATATGAGCGCATCATCATCAACAAATGATTTAAAAAATAGAATCATATTTACTATTTTAATTTTAGCCGTTTATAGATTTGGAACTTTTGTACCTTTGCCAGGTATAGATCCTGAACAATTAAAAATAATGATGGAAGGTAACCAAAAAGGGTTACTAGGTATGTTTAATGTTTTTGCTGGAGGAGCAGTTAGTAGAATGGCAATATTTGCATTAGGGATAATGCCTTATATTTCATCTGCAATTATAGTTCAACTTTTAACCGGTGTTTCCGATTATTTTAAAAATTTAAAGGCTCAAGGTGAAACTGGAAGAGCCAAAATTACACAAATAACTAGATACGGAACAGTTTTACTTGCCACTGTTCAAGGATATGGTTTATCTGTAGGATTAGAGTCTTCAGCAGACTTAGTTATTAATCCAGGAGTTTTTTTTAAAATAACTACGGTTACAACTATTGTTGCAGGCACAATATTTCTAATGTGGTTAGGTGAACAAATTACTCAAAGAGGTATTGGAAATGGAATATCTTTAATAATTTTTGCTGGAATTGTTGCTGAAATTCCTAGAGCTTTAGTTACCACTTTTGAGCTTGGTAGAACAGGTGCTGTTTCAACATTTATGATTTTGGCAATTTTTGTTTTATTAATTTTAACTATTCTATTCGTTGTTTTTATGGAAAGAGCATTAAGAAAGATTATCATAAACTATCCTAAAAGACAGATGGGAAACAAAATGTATGGTGGTGAGTCATCGCACTTACCTTTAAAAATTAATCAAGCAGGAGTTATACCAGCTATTTTTGCTTCAGCACTTTTATTATTACCTGTAACATTTTCAAATTTTTCATTTTCTAGCAATGAAACATTTTTAAACTTAAGTTCATATTTCACACAAGGACAGCCTCTTTATATGTTGTTATATGCATCAGGAATAATATTTTTTACTTTTTTTTATACCTCTATCACTTTCAATCCTACAGAAACTGCTGAGAATTTAAGAAAGTATGGAGGTTTTGTTCCAGGTATTAGACCAGGTGAAAGCACAGCTCTGTATATTGAAAATATTTCAACAAAACTAACTACTATAGGTGCTCTTTATTTAACTTTAGTTTGTTTAATGCCAGAATTTTTAATTGCAAATTATCCAATACCCTTTTATTTAGGAGGTGCTTCTATTTTAATTGTTGTTGTAGTAGCTATTGATACTGTAACCCAAATTCAAACAAGATTAATGAGTTCTCAATACGAACAATTAATAAAGAAAACTAAATTTGGTAAGTAAGTGAATATAATTTTATTTGGACCACCTGGTGCTGGCAAAGGTACTCAGTCTAAATATCTAGTAAATAAATTAAACGCTTTTCAAATTTCAACAGGCGATCTCTTAAGAGAAGAAATCAAAAAAAATTCAGACATCGGTAAAGCTATATCTAATGATATGAAAAATGGAAAATTTATAAGTGATGAAATTGTAAATCAACTTATAGAAAATCTAATATCTGATCCTCAAAAAAGGAATAAATTAATCTTTGATGGATATCCTCGATCATTGAGCCAGGCTAAAAATTTAGATTTATTGCTAAAAAACTTAAATCAAAATATAGATTTAATTTTGTTTCTAAACGTACATAAAGAAACAATAATTAAAAGACTTGAGAAGAGAAAAATTATAGAAAATAGATCTGACGATGTTTCCGAAACTATAATTAGAAGGTATGAGACATACATGGAAACTACCCAGCCAGTTCTTAATTTCTACTCGGAGAATCCAAATTTTAAAGAGATCGACGGAAGTCTTGAAATCGATGAAATAACAAGGAAAATAGACACTTTTATAAATGTTTAAGACGTTGACTTTGACTAATCTTCTTATATAAAAGGCACAATTTATCACAAAAATTATGGCTCGTATCGCAGGTATAAACATTCCACAGAATAAGCTTGTTCACATAGGTTTAACTTATATTTATGGAATTGGTGATAAATTCTCTCAACAGATTTGCTCATCTTTAGAAATTCCAAGAGCTAAAAGAATAAATGAATTAACTGATGAAGAGATATTAAAAATTAGAGAGTACATTGATCAAAACTTCAAAGTAGAAGGTGATTTAAGAAGAGATTATTCTTTAAGTATTAAACGATTAATTGATTTAGCTTGTTATAGAGGAACAAGACATAGAAAAAAGCTACCTGTTAGAGGACAGAGAACCAGATGTAATGCAAGGACAAGAAAAGGAAAAGCAATTGCGATTGCAGGAAAAAAATTAACACCAACTAAAAAATAGTTATGGCTAAAGCTGATAAAGTAGAGAATAAAGATCAGAAGGTTGAAAAGTCTTCCAAAAAAATAGTAAAAAGTTCTTATTCAAAAAAAAAGAAAATTAAAAAAAATATTTTAAATGGAATTGCTTATGTACAATCAACATTTAATAACACTATAATTTCTATTGCTGATACAAATGGAAATGTAATTTCATGGGCATCTGCAGGACAAAAAGGTTTTAAAGGATCAAGAAAGTCCACTCCTTACGCTGCTCAGATAGCAGCAGATTCAGCGGCCTCTAAAGCGCTAGAGTATGGAATGAAAACTTTATCTGTTGAAGTGAAGGGACCTGGATCAGGACGAGAAACAGCTTTACGAGCACTACAAGCTCGAGGATTTAAGATATTGTCAATAAAAGACACTACACCCATGCCTCATAATGGAACTAGACCACCAAAGAAAAGGAGAGTTTAATGGAAGTCGAAAATGTTAATGTAAAAAACTGGAAGTCATTAATTAAGCCATCTAAATTAGATGTTCAAATAAGTGATGACTTAACTCATGCAAAGATTGTAGCAGAACCACTCGAAAAAGGTTATGGATTAACTTTAGGAAACTCATTAAGAAGAATTTTATTATCATCAATAAGAGGTGCTGCTGTAACTTCTATCCAAATTGATGGAGTTCTACATGAATTTACATCAATAAAAGGTGTTAGAGAAGATGTTACTGATATAGTTTTAAACGTAAAATCTTTAGCTTTAAAAAGTAACTCAGAAGGTACAAAAAAATTAGTTTTAGACGCAAAAGGACCTGGTGAAATTAAAGCTTCAGATATAACTCCAGTTGCAGATGTAGAAATTTTAAATCCAGATTTAGTTATTTGTAATCTAGATGAAAAAACCACTTTTCATATGGAGATGAATGTTAATACAGGTAAAGGATATGTTCCTGCTGAACTAAATAAACCTGAAGAGCCACCATTAGGCCTTATTGCTATTGACTCACTATATAGTCCAGTTAAAAAAGTTTCATATTCAGTAAGCACTGCTAGAGAAGGTAAAGCCTTAGATTATGATAAATTGATTATGGAAGTCGAAACTAATGGATCAATTTCAGCTGAAGATGCTGTAGCTTATTCAGCTAGAATTTTCCAAGATCAGCTTAAAATGTTTATAAATTTTGATGAACCAGTTGAGGTTCCAGTAAAAGAAGTTTCGACAGAGCCAGAGTTTAACAAAAATCTATTAAGAAAAGTAGATGAGCTAGAATTGTCTGTTAGATCAATGAACTGCTTGAAAAATGATAATATTATTTATATTGGGGATTTGGTTCAAAAATCTGAAGGTGAAATGCTAAGAACACCAAATTTTGGAAGAAAATCATTAAATGAAATTAAAGAAGTTTTAACAGGCATGTCTTTATATTTAGGAATGGAAATACCTAATTGGCCGCCAGATAATATTGCTGAAATGTCTAAAAAATTAGAGGAAGCAATTTAAATGAGACATGGTTTAGTAAATAAAAAATTAAACAGAACCTCAGAGCACAGAAAGGCTCTTTTGAAGAACATGCTTAACTCCCTAATTAGGTATGAACAAATTAAAACTACTTTGCCAAAAGCTAAATTTCTAAAACCTCAAGCAGATAAGATCATAACATTAGGAAAAAAAGAAACTTTGCAGACAACTAAAATGCTAGTTTCTAAACTACAGGATATAAAATCAGCTAACAAAGTTAAAAAAACTCTTTCAAAAAGATATGAAAATAGAAAAGGTGGTTACACTAGAATAATTAAAGCTGGATTTAGATATGGTGACAATGCACCAATGGCAATAATTGAATTTGTCGACAGAGATGTTGAAGCAAAGAGAGTTGATAAACCAAATAAAGATACAACTAAAGAAACTCCTAAAACTGAAGAGAAAAAAAAAGCTACAGCTTAAATCTTAAATCATGAAAAAATCTTACATCGTTGATTCAACGTGTAATGATATGCGTTTAGACAGGTGGTTAAGACTAAAAATTGGAAAAATTCCACAAGGTCTTGTTGAGAAATATTTAAGAACAGGAAAAATAAAGCTTAATAGAAAGAAAGTTAGAAGCTCTTTTAAAGTAAAAACGAAAGATGAGATTAATATATTTAATATCGAATTTAAAGAAACAATTCAGCAAAAAAAAATTAATTTTTTACCATCAAAAGAAATTATAAAATCAAATGAAGATCAAATTATTGACAACAATGACAATTTTGTAGTTTTAAACAAAGCATCAGGCATATCTGTCCAAGGCGGAACTAAATCAAAAAAAAATCTAGTTGATATTTTTGCTAAAAGTGAAATTTTTGAGGGAACAAAACCATATTCTGTTCATAGATTAGATAAAGATACTTCTGGAGTTTTTATTATGGCTAAAAACAGAGAGAGTGCTCAATTGCTTACTTCTTTATTTAGGCTAAGAAAAGTACACAAAACTTATTTAGCAATATGCCAAGGGGAAATTACTAAAAAATCTGGTGTATGGGATGATGATTTAATTAGATACGATGGTGATAAAAAAATAATAGAAAAAGCAAAAACAATTTTTAAGGTTATTGATAAAAATTCTGAAGCAAGTTTATTAGAATTAAAACCTATAACTGGTCGAAAACATCAGTTAAGAAAACAATTATATAGAATAGGAAATCCTATATTTGGAGATACAAAATATAAATTATCAAATTCAAATAAAGGAATTAACAAAAATTTGATGTTACATTCATATCAAATTAAATTTAAAATTAATGACATAAAACATACTTATTCAGCATTATTACCTGATTATTTTAAAAAACTTTTAAAATCTAAAAGACTTAGATTTTTAAATTTGAAATAAAATTTTTAATTAATTTATCACTTAGATTTGAATAATCCTGATCAATGATATTTTTTAAATTGGTTACTCCTTTATCTGAAATACCACATGGTATAATTTTTTTATAATTTTCTAGATTATTATTTATATTTATTGAAAAACCATGATAGGCAATCCATTTGCTAACTCTGATACCTATTGCAGCAATTTTTTTAACTTCATTATTATATTTATACCATATACCGACATTATCTTTATCTGGAAAAGTTTCTATCTTGTAATATTTTAAAGTTTGAATTATTGTTTTTTCGATAATTGTTATAAATTTTCTAATGTCTTTTTTTTTCCTTAAATCTAAAACAAAATAACAAATTAATTGACCTGGGCCATGATAAGTAATTTTACCACCTCTATTTGTTTCTAATATTTTAATGGATTTATCAATAATCTCATTTTCTTTATAGGAAGTTCCTGCAGTAAAAACCTCATTATGCTCCAAAGTCCAAATTAATTCTTGCTCATTATTTTCGTATAAATCCTTTAATCTTGACTCTAGTAAATTAATAGCATCAAAATAATTTACTGGTTTTATTGACTTTTTGATCTCTATGTTCATTTATAATTTGTATTATCTTTATTATGTATTAATAGTGCAAATCTAAATTATAGGTAGATTTATGTCTTTAACTAAAAAAACTAAAGATAAAAAAGTAAATTTTGAATTTAATAAAGAATATATAAGAGTTGTTACTAGCAAAATAGCTAACAATGACGCTCAATTTATTACTAATTCATTTAATGAAATGCACCCTGCTGATGCTGCAGATATTATTGAGCACCTCAGCGATGGGGATAGAGAAAGTTTAATTAAATTAAATAATTTCAATATTGATCCAGATGTTTTTGTTGAACTAAATGAATCTATTCAATCAGAAATTATTACCTATTTATCTTCAGACTCTATAGTAAGTATTCTAAAAGGTTTAGAATCAGACGATGCTATATCTATATTAGAAAATGTTCCTGAAGAGGATAAAAATGCAATTCTTAGCTCATTACCACCGAAAGATAGATTTGCTCTACTAGAAAGCTTAAGCTATCCAGAGGATACCGCTGCCAGACTTATGCAGCGTGAATTTACTGCTATACCAAGCAATTGGTCTGTAGGTCAAACAATAGACTATTTAAGAGAGAACAAAGATTTGCCAGAAGAGTTTTTAGAAATTTTCATTGTTAATGAGGATTTTAACCCAATAGGTACTGTTCCTTCATCTAGAGTTTTAACGACACCACGTGATACTAAAATGGCAACAATTATGTCAGAGTCTCAATTATTAATTCCTGTTGAAATGGATAAAGAGGAAGTAGCAAACTTATTTGAAAATTATAATTTAAATTCAGCTGCCGTTGTCGACAAAAACAACAAATTAGTTGGAATGATAATGAACGATGACGTTTTAACAGTGTTGAAAGAGGAAGCTGAGGAAGATGCTTTAAGATTAGCTGGGGTAGGAGATGAAGAAATTACTGATGGAGTTGTTAAAAAAACAAAGAGAAGGTTTAATTGGCTTTTACTTAATTTATTTACAGCCTTTCTAGCTACCTGGTGCATTAGTTTATTTGGAGCAACAATTGAGCAAATGGTAGTATTAGCTTTTTTGATGCCTATTGTGGCTTCAATGGGTGGAAATGCTGGAATGCAGACTCTTGCAGTTACAGTAAGAACTATTGCAACTAATGATCTAACACAAAATAATTTCTCATCAAATGTATTTAAAGAATTTTCTATTGGTATTTTAAATGGATTTATTTTTGCAGCAATAAGTGCTTTAATTGTTCAAATATGGTTTCAAGACAGTATCCTTTCAATGATTATAGCAATATCAATGGTACTAACAATGATCATAGCGGGATTATTTGGGATATTAGTTCCATTTACTTTGAAAAAGATGAACATCGATCCAGCAATCGCTTCAAGCGTTTTTGTGACAACTATTACTGATGTAATTGGTTTTGTTTCTTTTTTAGGTGTCGGAGCATATTTCTTATAAAATTACAAGTTATCAATTAATCTGACATTGTTTAAATAATAAGCAATAAATAATCTTGAATTTTTCTTAGTTCTTGAAATTTTTAGATTATTAATATTTCTTAATTCTAAATAATCAATTTTAATTTTATAATTATTTTTTAATTCTTTTTTTTTAAGATTTAAAAAGCTTGAAATATTTTTCTTATTTTTAATATTTTTTTTAATACCTACTAGTTTTTTGTAAATTTTTGACGCTAGAGCTAAATTAGATTTGTTTAATAAACAGTTTCTTGATGAAAGTGCCACTTTATATAGATCACGAATTGTTTTACATGGAATGACTTTTGTTTTATATTTTTTTTCCAATAGTTTTTTAACTAAATATAATTGTTGAAAATCTTTTTCTCCCATAAATATCTTCTTAGGATTTACAATTTTAGTTAATTTATTCATTACATCTAAAACTCCTTCAAAATGACCTTTTCTATATTTAGCACACAAAATTTTATCCTTTTTAAGCAATTTTATTTTAGATTTTTTTTTATCTTTAAAAATATCGTTAAATTTTGGAAGATAAACAAAATCAACCTTTTTGCTTTTTTTAAGAATTTTTAAATCTTTTTTGATATTTCGTGGATAGGATTTTAAATCTTTTTTGTTATTAAATTGTTTTGGATTAACAAAAATGCTTACAATTGTTTTTTTACAAAGTTTATTTGATTTATCTATTAGTGATAAATGACCTTTGTGTATCCCTCCCATTGTTGGAACAAAACCTAGGTCATTAAATTGCCTTAATGATTCAAATAATGATGTATTGTTTAATAAAATTTTCATTTGTATTAAAATATTTAATAAGTAAAACATTTAAATGATTAAACAAGCAATTATTCCGTTAGCAGGACTTGGAACTAGGTTGCTACCTTTAACAAGTGTTTTTGCTAAAGAGCTTCTACCTATTAATGGTAGACCTGGAATTGAATATATTCTTGATGAATGCATTGAAGCTGGCATTAAAGAAATTGTATTTATTATTTCTACTAAAAAATTAATGATAAAAAAATATTTTTATAGTGATCAATTTTATAAAAATATTATTAAAAAAAAGAAAGATCCTAGAATTATAAATGAATATAAAAAAATACTTAAATATAAAAATAAAATAAAGTTTGTATTTCAAAACATTCCTAAGGGAACAGGTGATGCTGTTCTTAAAACTCAAAAATACATTAAAAATAAATATTTTTTAATGTTACTGCCAGATGATCTAATAATTAAAAAAAATTGTTCTAAGTCAATGATTAAAGTTCATGAAAAATACCAAGCATCAGTAATGGCATCAATGAAAGTAAAAAAAAATAATGTTTCAAGATGGGGTATATATAAAATTAATAAAAAATTAAATAAAAGAGATTATGTCATTGATGGAGTTGTTGAAAAACCTTCAGTAAAAAAAGCTCCATCTAGTTACGCTGTCATTGGAAGATATATATTACCACGTGCAATTTTTAATAAAATAAAATCTCTTAAACCTGGTCAAGGTAAAGAGATACATATTACTGACGCTATTCAATTATTAATTAATAATAAAGAAAAATTTGTAGCTCATAATTTTGAAGGTAAATACCTAGATTGTGGAACTATGAATGGATATATCAACTCCTCAAAAGAAATAGAAAAGATATGAAGTTGTGTATGATAGGCACAGGTTATGTCGGTTTAGTAAGTGGAGTGTGTTTTTCAGATTTAGGTAACGATGTAATATGTGTTGATAAAGACTTAAATAAAATAAATAATTTAAAAAAAGGTATTATTCCAATTTACGAACCAGGTCTTGAAGAATTAGTTTTAAAAAATTATAAAAATAAAAGATTAAATTTCTCAACAAACTTAAAAGACTCAGTAAGAAAATCAGATATAATTTTTATTTGTGTGGGTACGCCAACAAAAAGAAATAGCAATAGTGCTGATTTAAGCCAAGTATATGCTGTAGGAAATGAAATATCAAAATCTATAAATAAATTTAAAATTATAATAAATAAATCTACGGTACCTGTTACAACAGGCGATGAGCTTGAAAAAATTATATCAAAAAAAGTAAAGAAGAAATATTTTTCAGTAGTTTCAAATCCTGAATTTTTGAGAGAAGGAGAGGCAATTAGAGATTTTATTTATCCGGATAGAATAGTAATAGGATCTAATGATAGTAAATCTCAAAAAATACTAAAAAATTTATATTCACCATTAATTTCCAAGGGTGCGAAATTTATATCAACACAAAGAAGAGCAGCTGAGTTAATTAAATATGCCTCAAATGCTTTTCTAGCAACTAAAATAAGTTTTATAAATGAAATTGCAAATTTATGTGAAAAAACAAATATTGACGTCGAGGATATTTCAATTGGTATTGGACTTGATAAAAGAATTGGTAGCAGATTTTTGAGAGCTGGACCATCATATGGTGGATCATGTTTTCCAAAAGATACTAAAGCTATAGTTTCTACTGCAGAAAAATTTAAAACCAACTTATCAATTATAAAAAGTGTGATTAGATCCAATAAAAAGAGATCTGATTTACTATCAAAAAGAGTAAATTCAATTTTAAAAAATAAAATAAAAAATAAAATTATATCTTTTTTAGGAGTAACATTTAAAGCAAATACTGACGACATGAGGGAATCATCAAGCCTTAAACTAATTCCTTTTCTTTCCAAAAAAGGTGCTAAAATAAAATACTATGATCCTACTGGTCCAAAAAAAGAATTTAAAAAATTAAAAAATGTTCAGTTTTCTAATTCGATTAAAGATTCAATCAAAGGATCAGATATTGTAATTGCACATACAGAATGGAATGATTTTAAATCAATCAATTTCAAAAGATTTTCAAAAAATAAAAAACTAATTATTTATGATATGAGAAATATTTATTCACCTGAAAAGATTAAAAAACTTGGTTTTAAATATTTTGGTATTGGAAGATAATTTATTTTAACTCAAAAATTGCTTCAACTTCAACAGAAACACCAAGTGGTAAGCTATTTGTACTAACCGCAGCCCTAGTATGCATTCCAGCATCACCAAAAATAGAGGCTATTAGGTCTGATGCACCATTAATTACTTTCGGTTGTTCTATAAAATCATCAGTAGAATTAACAAAACCTGTTAATTTTATACAGGATTTGATTTTAGAAAGATCTCCTTCACACGCAACTTTTGCTTGTGAAATTATACTTAATCCACATCTTTTAGCAGCATTATATCCTTCATCCGTTGAAAGATCCTTTCCGACTTTTCCTTTTAACAATTCACCATTTTCAGAAATAGAAATTTGTCCAGAAATATAAAGTAAATTTCCAATTATTTTTGTTGCAACATAAGATCCAACCGGAGGCTTTGCATCTGGCAATTTAATTTTTAATTCTTCAATTTTATTTTCAAAATTCATTTACTTCTCAATAAATTCTTTAAGTGTTTTACTATTTTTAAATTTTATCAATTTTTCCTTTAATTTGGAACTGTTAAATTTTTTTTTGTTTTCATTAAATTTTTCTGACGTTAATGTTTTTATTTCGTTAGTTTTTTTAGATGTTTTCTCTTTTAATTTTTCAGAAGTACATTTAGCATAATTTTTACTTAATTTATCAAATTTATTACAATCTTCAGCTAAACTAAATGATATATTATAGATAAAAAAAATTGTAATTAAGATAAAGATTTTATTTATTTTCATTTTTTCATTTTTTCTTTTTTTTAGATTTTTTATCTTTATCGTATTCTCTTCTTTTCTCAATTAGTATAAGAGCATCTTCCATTGATAGCTCTAATGGGTCTTTTTCCTCTGGTATTGTTGCATTTAGAGATTTATATTTAATGTATGGTCCATATTGACCTTTCATGATTCGAACTGGTTTTTTATCTTCAGGATGTTCTCCTAAGTCTTTAATAATTGAAGAAGACATTCTTCCAGGTTTTGCTTCTGCTATAAGTGTAATAGCTCTATTTAATCCTAAAGAAAAAATTTCCTCTACATTTTCTATTCTAGCTGATTTATTTTCACATTTTAAATATGGACCAAATCTGCCAGTGTGCAAAATGATTTCTTTTTGATTTTCTGGATTGACACCTAATGATTTAGGTAGTGAACATAAAAATTTTGCTTTGTCTATGTCAACACTTTCTAACTCAATTCCCTTTGGTATAGACACATTTTTCAATAGTTCATTTATTTCAGGTTTCTTTTTTTTTGTCTTTTTTTTCTTTTTAGTTTGTTCTTTTTCAATACTTTCATCAATAACCTTCTCATACTGCAGATAAGGACCAAATCTTCCATTTTTAAGAAAAATATCATTTCCATTTTCGTGTTTTCCAAGAAATTTTGGTTCTGCTAATTGTGTCTGAGCGGCTGCTTTAACTTTTGATAATGGCCTTGTAAATTTACAATCTGGATAGTTTGAACACCCAATAAAAGCACCTCCTCTAAAACTATTTTTTAAACTCAGTGAACCAGTATCGCACAATAGACATTTTCTAACTATCTTTCCCTCTTTATCTGTATCAAATATCAATGCTCCCAAACTCTCATTTAATAAATCCAAAACTTCTCTAGTTCTTTTTTCTTTTACCTCTGAAACATTGTTATTAAAATCTTTCCAAAACAACTCTAGAACTTTTAACCAACTTTCTTTACCCGAGGTAATATCATCTAGTTGATCTTCCAGTCCTGCTGTAAAATTATAATCCACATACTTTGAAAATAGTTTTTCCAAAAATGCAGAAATTAATTTACCTCTGTCAGTTGGAAAAAATCTTTTATTGACTATTTCTGCATAACCTCTATTCGCTATTGTTGAAATTATACTTGCATAAGTTGAGGGTCTACCAATACCTAACTCTTCTAATTTTTTAACTAAACTTGCTTCAGAGTAACGTGGTGGAGGTTGGGTAAAATGTTGTTCATCAATAAGAGCTTCTATATTAATTGGTCCTTTTGACATTTCAGGCAAAATTTGCTCATCATCATCTTTACTTTGATTTGAATAAACTTTTAAAAATCCATCAAATTTTAAAACCGAACCACTTGATTTACATGTATTTTTACTGTCTTCAGATTCAATCGTTATTGTGTTTCTATCAAATTTTGCTGTTTCCATTTGAGATGATAGAGCTCTAGACCAAATCAAATTATATAATTTTTGCTGGTCAGAACTTAAATATTTTTTAACAGAATCTGGGTTTCTATTGATATCAGTCGGTCTTATTGCTTCATGAGCTTCCTGAGCATTTTTTGCTTTTTTTCCTGAGTAATTATTTGGATTTTCTGGTAGGTATTCGTTTCCATATTCTTTTTTAATAAAATTTCTAAAATCAGAGACAGCATCAGCTGATAAATTAGTTCCATCTGTTCTCATATAAGTAATTAATCCAACTGTATCTCCTTCAATTTCTATTCCTTGATAAAGTTTTTGTGCTATTTGCATTGTTCTTGATGCACCAAAACCCAATCTACTAGAAGCTATTTGCTGAAGTGTTGAAGTAGTAAATGGTCCTGAAGGATTTCTACTAACAACTTTTGAGGAAATATCAGTTATATTAAATTTTTTAGTCTTAATATTGGAAATTGCCTTTTCAATTTCCTTTTTATTTTTAAATGAGAATTTTTCAATTTTTTCTCCATCAAGTTGAGAAATACTTGCTGTAATTTTACTTTTGTTTTTATCCTGAAAATTAACACTTAAAGTCCAAAATTCTTTTGGTTTGAATAATTCAATTTCATGCTCTCTTTCAGTGATCAATTTTAGTGCAACAGATTGAACTCTACCTGCTGATTTAGATCCAGGTAATTTAGTCCACAGTATTGGTGATATATTAAATCCCACCAAATAATCTAATGCTCTTCTAGCCATGTATGCATCGACTAATAAGGGTTCTATCTGTCTTGGATTTTCAATACCATGTTTGACAGCTTTTTTTGTTATTTCATTAAATACCACACGTTCAATTTCTTTGTCTTTTAAAAGTTTTTTTTCATCTAAATATTCTTTTACATGCCAAGCTATTGCTTCACCCTCACGATCTGGGTCAGTAGCAAGAATTATTTTTGAAGAATCTTTCGCAGCATCAGTAATTTCTTTTAAATATTTTTTTGAAAAACTATCAATTTCCCATTCCATTTTAAAATTTTGATCAGGATCAACGGATCCATTTTTTGAAGGAAGATCTCTAATATGACCATAACTAGCTAAAACGGTATAGTTATCACCTAAATATTTATTAATTGTTTTCGCTTTAGCAGGGCTTTCAACTATGACTAGATTCATAAAATAACAAACTACTCAAAAGAGTTTGATAGTCAAATTAATAAATTTTTGTCTTAGTTTCTTCTTTATTTTTCAAGCGTTTAACATTTTCCCTGTGGGTAAAAAATATTAAAATAAACATTATTACATAAAAAAATATATTTTCTAAACCCTCCAAAATTAAAATATAAACCGGTACAGAAAGTGATCCTATCAAGGAAGCTAAAGATGAATATTTAGAAATAAAAAAAATTATTAACCAACAAATTCCAAATACTAAACCAAAAATAATATTTAAAGAAAAAAGTATACCAACATATGTCGCTACACCTTTTCCACCTTTAAACTTTAACCATACTGGAAACACATGACCTATAAAAGCGCATAAAGCTGACATATATACTGCATCATGAAAATTAATTTTTACGTATAGAACAGGTATTACTGCTTTTAATACATCAAGTATTAGTGTCGAATAACCAATTAGTTTATTACCAGTTCTTAGAGCATTTGTTGCACCAATATTACCAGAGCCTATCTCTCTAATATCTTTTTTTAAAAATATTTTAGTTAAAATTAATCCAAAAGGAATTGATCCCATTAGATATGAGATTATACCTATTATAAAAAGTTCCATTTTTATATTTTAAATAATTCTATACCTTTTACAAATGTATTGGTTACTTTTCCTTGAAGTTTCTTATCTTCAATTGAAGTATTTTTAGATTTAGAGATTAAATTTTCTTTTTTTACAATCCATGGTTTATTGATATCCACTATGCAAAAATCTGCATCATTTCCAATAGACAGGTTTCCTTTACTTATGTTTAATATTTTTGCTGGGTTAGAGGTTAAAGCTTGAATTATAGTTTCAAGTTTTACAGATCCGTTATGAAATAATTCTAAACTTAAAGACAATAATGTTTCAATACCAGATGCACCTGTTGCAGCTTGAGCAAAAGTTAATCTTTTAGACTCTTCATCTTCAGGTTTATGGTCAGAAACAATTACATCAATAGTTTTATCTTTTAATCCTTGAACTAAAGCTTCTCGATCTTCTTCTCTTCTCAGTGGAGGTGATAATTTTAAAAATGTTCTAAAATCACCAATATCATTTTCATTTAATGAGAGATTGTTTATTGATACACCGCAAGTAAATTTAACATTTTGTTTACGTTCCTTTATTATATCTACAGATTTTGCTGCTGATAGTTGAGATATATGATATCGACATTTTGTTTTTTCTAGGAGAGTAAGATCTCTTTCTATTATAATTCTTTCAGCAATATCTGGTATGCTTGATAAGCCTAGTTTAGTTGCAATAATACCAGAATTAATCATCCCATTTTTAGCTAAATCGTAATCTTCAGCATGTTGCATTATAAGACATCCCAAATCTTTAGCTGAATTCATAATTCTAGACATAAGTCTAGTATTTTGAATTGTTTTCACTCCATCAGTAAATGCAATAATTCCTTTTTTAGCTAGTAACCCAAATTCAGTCATATTGGTGCCATCAGTGTTTTGAGTTAATGAAGCACAAGGAAAGATATTTATTTTAGCCTTATCACGTCCTCTTCTTTTTAAAAAATCTACAATTGATACATTATCTATAATTGGGTCTGTATTAGGCATTGTTACAACCGAGGTAACACCACCAGATAATGCAGCATTACTCAAAGTTCTAAAATTTTCTTTATATTCATATCCTGGTTCACCTACAAAGACTCTCATATCTACTATACCAGGAAATATATATTTACCCTTTAAGTCAGTAGGCTTTTCTCTAGTTGGTAAATTATTTGTATTTACCTTTTTTCCTATGGCCTCTATCTTTCCGTCTTCCCCAATTATTAATCCACCATTTTCGTTTATGGAATTATGAGGATCTATAATGTTTGCATTTATAAAGTATTGTTTTTTCATTTATTCACAAAATATTTTTAAACATGCCATTCTTACAGCAACACCTAATTCAACTTGTTCTTTAATTACACTCTTGTTTATGTCGTCAGCTAATCTTGTATCAATTTCAATTCCTCTATTCATTGGACCAGGATGCATAATTAAAGCATCTGCTTTTGCATGATCAAGTTTGTCAGGGGTTAATCCATAATATTCGTAGTACTCTCTATTTGATGAGAGATATGAACTGGTCATCCTTTCATTTTGCAATCTAAGCATCATCACAATATCACAATCTCTGAGACCTTTTTTCATATCTGTAAAAGTGTTTACACCAAATCTTTCAATTTCTTTTGGCATCAGATTTGATGGTGCAACAATATTAACCTCAGCTCCTAACATTGTAAGAAGGTAAATATTAGATCTAGCTACTCTCGAGTGAAGGATATCTCCACATATTGCTATTTTTAACCCTTGAATTTTTTTTTTTCGATTTCTAATTGTTAATGCATCTAATAATGCTTGTGTAGGATGCTCACGTCTACCATCACCAGCATTTAATACAACACAATTAACTTTTTGTGATAATAGATTACAAGCACCAGAGTCTTGATGTCTTATTACAATTATATCTGGATGCATTGCATTTAAAGTCATTGCTGTATCAATCAAAGTTTCACCTTTTTTAATTGCAGAGTTACCCATATTCATTGACATAACATCTGCGCCAAGTCTTTTTCCAGCAAGTTCAAATGAACTTTGAGTTCTAGTTGATGGCTCAAAGAATAAGTTTATTTGTGTTTTGCCTCTTAACACATCGATTTTTTTATTTTTACTCTGGTTTAATTTTATGAAAACTTCTGACTCATCTAGGATATAATTAATATCATTAACTGATAAATCTTGGATACCTAACAGATGTTTTTGTGAGATTTTAATAGCGTTATTGGTTTTAATTGCCATTAAAATTAACTCTATAGCTATAAAGCCCCTAAATGGCAAGGATTAATTATTCAAATAATCTATAGCTCCTTGAAGAATAAATGCAGCTGCATTTTGATCTATGTTTTTTTCACGCTTAGAAACATTAATATCAAGTTGACTGGATAGATTAAATGCGCCAACAGTTGAAAGTCTTTCATCCCATAAGCAAACATCTACATCAATATTTTGGTCTATATTTTTAGATACATCACTTACTGATTGAGCAGAGGGACCTAATGAACCATCCATGTTAATTGGATATCCAATGATAATTCCTTTAATATTGTTTTCCTCTATTATTTTTTTTAATTCGTTGATTAGATCATCATTATTGGTTTTATTGATCGTTTTAAAAGGTGTGGCTATTGACTGTTTTTCATCACAAATTGATACACCGATTCTTTTTGAACCAAGATCTAAACCAATCAATCTAGAGGTTTCAGACTGTTTTTTTTTGAATTCTTCAATAGTGATCATATTGTATATTTTAAACTTAAGTGATAGTTTGCGACATATTTAAATACCATATGAGCATCGATCTTAAAACAATAAAGCACATATCTAAACTATCAAGAATTTCTGTAGATGAGAAAAAAGCAGAGAAACTTGCAGGGGATTTAAATTCAATTTTCGATTTTATTGAAAAACTTAATGAATTAAAAACTGACAATGTTGAACCATTAACTTCTGTTGCCGAAACAACTCTAAAACTAAGATCAGATGAAGTAAAAAGTAAAAACTTAAGAGATCAAGTGATAAAAAATTCTCCTAAGGAAAATGAGGATTATTTTGTAGTACCAAAGGTAATTGAATAATGTCAGAAATAACTAAACAAACATTATCTGAGTTAGTAGATAATATAAAAAGTAAAAAACTTTCCTCAAGTGAGGTTACTAAAGCATTTGTTGAAAGATCAGAAAAATCAAAAGAATTAAATGCATATATAACTGAAGATTATGCAAATGCTTTAAATAAAGCAAAAAAGTTTGATGAAAAACCTAATCTTGATCTTAAATTGCCTGGCATTCCTATGGCTGTAAAAGATTTATTTTGTACAAAAGATTTAAGAACTACGGCAGGTAGTAAGATTTTAAATAACTTTGTTCCAACTTACGAGTCGACAGTTACACAAAACATTTGGAATGAAGGAGCTATCCTAATGGGCAAATTAAATTGTGATGAATTTGCAATGGGTTCATCTAATGAAACTAGTTTTTTTGGTAATGTACAAAACCCAATTGATAAAAATTTAGTTCCAGGAGGATCCTCTGGTGGATCGTCTTCTGCTGTAGCAGCTCAATTAACACCAATAACTATTGGAACAGATACAGGTGGATCTATAAGACAGCCTGCTTCATTTACTGGAACTGTCGGATTAAAACCTACTTATGGTAGTTGCTCTAGATACGGAATTGTAGCATTTGCATCATCCCTAGATCAAGCTGGTCCAATGGCACAAAATGTTAAAGATTGTGCATTGTTACAGGAAGTTATTAGTACTTATGATGAAAAAGATTCTACTTCAATAGATTTTAAAAGAAACGAGTACAGCAAAGAATTGACAAATGATATTAAAGGTAAAAAGATAGGAATACCTAAAGAATATAGAGTAGATGGCATGCCTAAAGAAATAGAAGAACTATGGAAAAAAGGTATTGAATACGCAAAAGATTGTGGTGCTGAGATTATCGATATATCTCTACCTCATACTAATTATGCACTACCAACTTATTACATAGTAGCACCAGCAGAGGCCTCATCTAATTTGGCTAGATACGACGGTGTAAAATATGGTTTTAGAGCAGAAGGTGAAAATCTTATTGATATGTATGAAAAAACTAGATCTGAAGGATTTGGTGCTGAGGTTCAAAGAAGAATAATGATTGGAACTTATGTTTTATCTTCAGGATATTATGATGCTTATTATCTTAAAGCACAAAAGGTAAGAAAACTTATTAAAAATGATTTTGATGATGCTTATAAAAAAGTTGATGCAATTCTAACCCCATCTACTCCAAGTTCTGCGTTTAAAATTGGTGAAAAAACAAATGATCCGGTTTCAATGTATTTAAATGATATTTTTACTGTTCCTGTAAATTTAGCAGGTTTACCTGGAATTTCTATACCCGCAGGACATGATGCTAAAGGATATCCATTAGGATTACAGATAATTGGTAAAGCTTTTGATGAACAAAATATTTTAAACATTGCATATGCTATGGAAGAAAAAATTAATTTTAAAAAAAATATTAATGATTGGTGGATTAAGTGAGTAAGAACAAATCTGAATATCTAATTAATAGACATGATAATCAATATGAAGTTGTCATTGGTTTAGAAGTTCATGCACAAGTTACATCTGAGTCAAAATTATTTTCAACATCGGCAACTAAATTTGGAGCTGAGCCAAATACTCAAGTAAGTTTAGTTGATGCAGCATTTCCAGGAATGTTGCCGGTAATAAACGAGTATTGCGTAAAACAAGCTATCAAAACAGGAATTGGTTTAAAAGCTAAAATCAATAAGAGATCTGTCTTTGATAGAAAAAATTATTTTTATGCAGACTTACCTCAGGGATATCAAATCTCACAATTCAAAGATCCAATTGTAGGTGAGGGCAAAGTAACACTTGATATGCCAGATGGTCAAAAAGAGGTAGGTATAGAAAGATTACACTTGGAGCAAGATGCCGGTAAAAGCATTCATGATTTAGATCCTAAAAATACTTTTGTAGATTTAAATAGATCAGGTGTGGCTTTAATGGAAATTGTAAGTAAACCTGACCTAAGGTCCCCAGATGAAGTAAATGCATATATTAAAAAATTAAGATCTATAATGCGATATTTAGGCACCTGTGATGGAAACATGCAGGAAGGATCTTTGAGAGCCGATGTAAATGTATCTGTTAGAAAAAAAGGTTCAAAAGAGTTTGGAACCCGATGTGAGATCAAAAATGTTAATTCAATAAAATTCATGCAGATGGCAATTGAATACGAAGCTAATAGACAAGTTGATTTAATTGAGGATGGTCAAACGATTGATCAAGAAACAAGACTTTTTGATACTAAAAAGAATGAAACTAGATCAATGAGATCAAAAGAAGATGCTCATGATTATAGATATTTTCCAGATCCAGACTTATTGCCATTAGAAGTTTCAGATGATTTTATTGAAAACTTAAAATCAGAAATTCCAGAGCTACCAGATGAGAAGAAAAAAAGATTTATAGAAAAATTCAAGTTATCTCCTTATGAAGCAAACATTTTAGTTTCTGATATTGAAACATCAAATTACTTTGAAAATGTAATTAAGAAGTCTGATGTAAAACTTGCAACAAATTGGATAATTGGTGAATTATTTGCAGCGTTAAATGAAAAAAATTTAGAAATAACTGAAAGCCCTATAAGCGCAGGCAACTTATCAAAATTAATTAATTTAATTAAAGACGGAACAATTTCTGGAAAAATTGCAAAAACAGTTTTCGAACAAATGATGGAAGGCGACAAAGATCCTCAGAAAATTGTTGAAGAAAAAGGTTTAAAACAAGAGAGTGATCCAAAAGCACTTGAGAAACTGATAGATAAGGTTATTGATGATAACAGAGACAAAGCTACAGAATATAAATCAGGTAAAGTTAAGTTATTTGGTTTCTTTGTAGGTCAAGTTATGAAAGTTTCTGGTGGAAAAGCAAATCCTCAATTAGTTAATCAGATTTTAAAGAAAAAACTTTAGAATTTATGGGTTCAGACCTAAATATAACTAAAGAACTCCAAGAGTATATTTTAAGTCATGGATTTAATTTACATCCAGTCCAAAAAGAAATAATTGATTACAATACTTCTCTTGGTGATATCAAAAGAATGCAAATCTCAATTTCACAAAGTCAATTTCTGCATTTAATTATAAAAATTTCAAATATCAAAAAAATTTTAGAGATAGGTACATTTACAGGATTAAGTACGTTATCTATGGCTTTGGCATTATCAGATGATGGCAAAATAATTGCTTTAGATAAAAATGAAGAAACTAATAAAGTTGCAATAGATTTTTTTAAAAAAGCTAATCAAGATCATAAAATTAAAACATTAATTAAACCTGCTATAGAAAGTTTAGATGAAATTAAAAATGAAAAGTTTGATTTAGTTTTTATCGATGCTGATAAAATGAATTATATTGAATACTATGAACGTTCTTTACAATTATTGAACAAAAATGGTCTAATAATCATTGATAATGTTTTATGGTATGGAGAAGTTGTGAATGAAAACAATAATGATAAATTTACCAAAAATATTAAAGAGTTTAATAGTCATATTTCAAAAGATACAAGGGTTGAAAAATTAATAATTCCTCTTGGAGACGGAATGACTGTTTGTAGAAAATTATAATGTTCGAAGTATTTGGTTTTTATAAATTTGTTAAAATTTCTTATTTGAAGAAAAATCAAAAAGTTTTATTTGAAACTTTAAAAAAGAAAAATATTAGAGGTACGATAATAATCTCTAAAGAAGGGGTAAACGGAACTATTTCTGGTAAAGCTGAAGACATTAAATTCACAATTAACAATTTAAAAAAAATCCTTAAATTTAAAGAATTTAACAGCAGCAATGTGTCTAAAAGCTCATTCCAACCGTTTCACAAACCTAAAGTAAAAATTAAAAATGAAGTTGTTCCTATGAATTTAATTTTAAATAAAAGAATAAAGAAAAAGAATAGCCATGTAGATCCAATCAAATGGAATAAGCTGATTAAAGAAAAGGATACTGTTCTTATAGATGCGAGAAAACCATTTGAGCACGATGTTGGAACATTTAAGGGAGCAATCAATCCTGATGTTGATAACTTTAGAGATTTTCCAAAGTATCTAAAAAAATTAAAAAAAAATCAACCTATAGCTATGTTTTGTACTGGTGGAATTCGTTGTGAAAAGGCATCTGTATATTTAGAGAAAAAAGGTTTTAATAATATTTATCAGTTAAATGGTGGAATTTTAAATTATCTCAAAAAAACTAATAAGAAAAAAAGTTTATGGAAAGGTGAATGCTTTGTTTTTGATAACAGGATTAGTTTAAAACATGGTCTAAAAGTTGGTTCTTACTCAATGTGCAGTGGTTGTAGGAAACCTATATCGCCTAATGATAAAAAATCAAAAAAATATGAAGAGGGTGTTTCATGTCCAAATTGTCACGATAATCTAACAGATCATCAAAAATCAAGATTTAGAATGAGGCAAAAACAAATTAATCTTGCTAAAGAAGTAGGAAAAAGACATATCTTCCAAAAAGAGTATTAACAAATCTTAAACTAATGAATTTATTAAAAGATGAAGTTTCGTTGTTAGTAAGAAAACTTGCTGTACCAGCAAGTGTAGGAACCTTATTCCAAACACTTTACACAATAGTAGATACTTTTTATGCAGGAAAAATATCGCCAGAAGCCTTGTCTGCTTTGAGCAAGTCTTTTCCGATATATTTTTTGATTATTGCGACATCCATTGGAGTTACCGTAGCTGGAACATCATTGATTGGCAGCAGTATTGGAGAAAAAAACGAAAAAAATGTTCTAAGTTATTTTGGTAATGTAATCATTTATTCAATTATAATCTCTGTAGTTGTATCTATTTTAGGATTTGCTTTTGGTGAAAAGATATTCTTATTAATGAATTCCTCTCAAGAAGTAACAATTCTTGGACTCGAATATGTAAATGTAATTTTTTTAGGTACGATATTATTTATTTTAGTAGTAGCTTTAAATTCATTTTTACACGCAGAAGGAGACACTAAAACTTACAGAAATGTTCTAATATTTTCTTTTTTCTTAAACATTATTTTAAATCCAATTTTTATATTTGGTTTTTTATTTATACCACCATTAGGAATAACTGGTATTGGGATAGCAACTTTAATTGCTCAATTTGTATCTTTGTTGGTTATTTTGATAAAAATATTAAATAATCAAAGAATTAAACAAATAACTTTAAACCATTTCAAAGCTAAATTTTTTTTCTTAAAAAATATTTTTTTTCAATCAATGCCAATTACAATTGCCATATTAGGGTATTCTATTGCTGCAACAATTGTTTTTACATATGTTGGGTTATTTGGTGAATATGCTGTAGCAGGGTATGGATCTGCTACAAGAATTGAGCAAGTAGTTTTGTTACCAATATTAGGAATTAATACAGCAATAATTTCTATAATAGCGCAAAATATTGGAGCAAAATATTACGATAGAGTGGAGCAATCCTATTTTACCTCAATAAAATACGGTCTATTTATAATGTTAATCGCTGGTGTAGTTATTTTTATAAGTGCTGACATTGTTCCTAAATTCTTTTCTTCAAACCCGGATGTAATTATGCATGGCTCGATGTACCTTAAGATTTCTGCATTTATTTTACCTGCTTATCCAATATTTTTCTTATCCAATGGATTCTTTATGGCTTTAAAAAAATCTGAAAAAGCCATGATTAATAATATTGGCAGAAATGTTATAGTACCAGTTTTATCCTTTTACATTGCAAAGTATTTAAATGCAGATTTTAAAACTTTTTTTTATATTTGGGCTATCTTTCAATGGTTGATATCATTGATGTTACTTTTTTATGTCAAATATTATATTAAACATAAATTAGCTAATATTTAATATTTTTTAAGTATGTTTTTTACAAAAAGAAAAGCGATAATTTTAATTATAATTTGTTCGATTTTTTTTATTCTCACATATAACGATGTTAGGTCTGAAGAGATTAAAGAAATTTCTGGAAATGCTCAAATTATTGATGGTGATACAATAAAAATAAATTCAAAAAAGATAAGATTATACGGAATTGATGCACCTGAATTCAAGCAAATGTGTAAAAAACCATATCTAACAATAATTTTTTTTACTTTTACTAAAGATTATCCATGTGGAAAAATTTCAACTCAAAAATTACAAAAAAAAATAAATAACAAAGTAATAACTTGTAAAATTTTGGATGTTGATAGATACAAAAGATTTATTGGAGAATGTTATAAAAGAAATTTAAACTTGAATTCTTGGCTAGTTTCAAACGGTTATGCAGTAGCTTATAGAAAATACTCAAAAAAATATATATCAAACGAAATTAATGCTAAAAATGAAAAAAAAGGCCTTTGGCAAGGTAAATTTGAAATGCCATGGGACTTTAGAAGAAAAAAATAAGTTTATAATCTTGATGCACAGTCTTCAATCCAAGAACAAAGATGTTCAGCAAAAGATCTTCTAACAAACAGATTTAAAATATTTTCATCTTTATGGTGCAGAATTACATCTATATGATTTAAAACAGTCTGAGCTGTTGATCCTTTTTTTTCTTTAAATTCATTAAAATTAAAGGGAGATCCTGCTGAAAAGATTTCATAGACATTTTCACCTTTAAGTTCTAATTGAACAAATTGATCTGTTACATCTATAACAGCACCTAAATTTGTTTTTGAAATACTATTAAATAACATTTCATATAGATCGGATTTATTAGTGTTTTGACTTGCCAGCTCATTTGAGATTATCATCCATTCGTCTGGACTAAGCCATATTGCTGTTAATTTATCACTCGTTGTTGAAGTGTTTGCCTCAGTTGGCAAGATCATATTAAGATTTTTACCAACATTTGTTAAAAATTCTCTTTTTTTACCTCTCAAATTAATTTTTATTACTGGAGAGATTTCCTTTACAGAAATACTTTCTTGCTTCATTTCATTTTTAATAACTGAATTATAGTTAAGCATTTAACCTCTCATTTTTCTCATCGTAAAACACTGGATTCGCAACAGTGACATTAATATTTTTATTTTCCATGGGCACAAAAAGTTTTTTTCCCATCATATCTTTTCCACCTCTTACTACTGCAAGTGCTATTGATTTCTTTAGGTTTGGACTGAAATAACTTGATGTTACATGTCCAAGCATTTCAACCGGACTTTGATTTAACTCAGAAACTATTTGTGCTCCTTCTTCTAAAATAATATTTGGATCATCAGTTAATAAACCTACTAATTGCTTTCTATCTTCTCTCATTGTATCAGATCTATAAAGAGATCTTTTTCCTATGAAATCGTATTTCTTCTTGCTTACTATCCAATCCATTTGAAGATCGATAGGAGTCATTGTTCCATCTGTATCTTGACCAACAATGATAAAACCTTTTTCTGCCCTTAATAAGTGCATAGTTTCAGTTCCATAAGGAGTAATGTTAAACTCTTGACCTGCTTCTATACACTTTTCCCATAAATCTTTTCCATAACTTGCTTGAACATTTATTTCGTAACTGTGTTCTCCAGTAAAACTAATTCTCATTATTCTACATTGAATATTGCCAATTTTCGATTCTTTGAATGACATGTGCGGAAAATTTTCATCTGATAAATCTAAATCAGGAATTATTTTTTTAAGAATTTTTTTACTATTAGGTCCACATAAACTCGCTGTAGCATAATGATCTGTTACAGAGGTTAAGTAAACATCAAGCTCAGGCCATTCTGTTTGAAGATAGTCTTCAAGTTTACCTAAAACATTTGCTGCTCCACCAGTTGTTGTGGTCATGATGTAATGATTTTCACTTAATCTTGTTGTAACTCCATCATCATAAACCATACCATCCTCATTTAGCATTAGGCCATATCTACATTTTCCTATAGCTAGTTTTGACCAAGCATTTGTATAAACTCTATTTAAGAATTCAGAAGCATCACTTCCTTGAATATCAATTTTACCAAGAGTTGAGGCATCTAGTATACCAGCACTTTCTCTAGCAGCTCTACTTTCTCTTTGAACTGCTTGATGCATAGTTTCTCCGTTAATAGGGTAGTACCATGCTCTCTTCCATTGACCGACATTTTCAAATTCAGCTTTATTTTCAACATGCCAATCATTCATTGGCGTTCTTCTAAAAATATCAAAAAACTTTCCTACATTTCGACCCACAATAGTTCCAAATGTTAATGGTGTGTAAGGAGGTCTAAATGTAGTAGTTCCTAATTCTCCCATTTTAACACCGGCAGTATCTGCAATTATTCCTAATGCATGCATATTTCCTAGTTTACCTTGATCAGTTCCCATACCTGTAGTCGTGTATCTTTTAACATGCTCAATAGATCTAAAACCTTCTCTTAATGCTAATTTTATATCTTTAGCCGTTGCATCGTTTTGATAATCTACAAATGGTTTAGTTTTGCCTAAAGGTTTATCGGAAGGAAGTAACCAAATATTTCTTTTTGAATTTTCTTGATCAATTTCAACTTTAATACTATCTAAATCTGTTTCATTAATATTTAGAGTATCTTTAAGCTTTTGATTTAAATTTTTAATGATTTCATCAATTTTAAAATCTCCACCACAAGATCCTACACTTATTTGTTCAGATGTATTCTGATTTGGTAAGAAAACTTTTTTTTCTTCATCAAATTTAAGTTTGCTTCCTGATTGTGTATATAAATGTACAGCAGGTGTCCAGCCACCAGCAACTCCTAAGCAATCACACGAAATAGAAATTTTACTTCCAGTCACTGAAGTACCATCATTAGATAGTTTCATTATTGAAATACTATTTAGTCTTTTATAACCAGTTGTATCAACAATCGAGTGTGACCAGTAAATTTTAATACCTGCTTCTTTTACTTTTTTAACAATTTTACTTTCGGATTGCTCTCTAATATCAATTATTGCTTCAACATTGATACCCTTGTTGTATAGTGACATAGCACTTTCATATGCGCTATCATTATTAGTAAAAAAGACATTTTTACTACCACACGCAACACCATAAAATTCACTGTATTTTTTTATTGCAGATGAAAGCATTATTCCTGGTCTATCATTATTATTAAATATCAAAGGTCTTTCTAATGCACCTGTAGCCAAAATAACTTTCTTAGCTCTAATTTTAAGAAGTCTTTGTCTGATTTTATTTGTTTTATCTTTTGCCTCTAAATGATCAGTTAGATTTTCTCTAGCCAAAAGATAATTATATTGATGGTAAGCAGCTACACTTGTTCTAGTTTTTATTTCAAGATTTTTAATATTTTTAAGTTCCTCTATTTCTTTTTTTAACCATTCAGAAGGAGTTTTATTATCAATTTTGTTAAATTCATTGTTTTCATAAACAGTTGAACCACCAAGTTCATTTTTTTCATCAACTAATAACGTTTTAAAATTATTTTTAGCTGCATTTTTTGCTGCTAATATTCCTGATATACCTGCGCCTACAACCAATACATCACAGTGAATATTTCGGTGGTCATAAATGTCAGGGTCTCTTGATGTTGGTGATTTTCCTAAACCGGCTGAGTGTCGAATAAAAAATTCGTATTTTTCCCAGAAACTAGCTGGCCACATAAATGTTTTGTAATAAAAACCTGCTGGAAAAAAAGGTGAGAGAAAATTGTTTATTCCACCAATATCAAATTCAACACTTGGCCAGCAATTTTGACTTGATGCCTCTAAACCTTCATAAATCTCTACCTCTGTTGCTCTAACATTGGGTTCCGTTCTGTTGGTACCAGGGTTTATTTGAACTATAGCATTTGGCTCCTCTGAACCTGACGTCATAATTCCCCTTGGTCTATGATATTTAAAACTTCTTCCAACTAAATGAACATCATTTGCAAGTAATGCTGACGCTAAAGTATCGCCTTTAAATCCATGGTAAGTTTTGCCATTAAATTTAAAGGAAATTCTATTAGTTTCATCAATGTACTCGCTGGATTTTACTCTTAAGTTTTTAGTCATTTTATTGAGAAGGTGGTTTTTCACCCATTTTATAAATTGCCTTTATTTCATCGTTAGAAGTATCTCTAACCATATTAAACCATTTACGACAACCATGTGCATGGTTCCATCTTTCAAATTGAACACCTTTAATATTTTTTCTCATAAATAAATATTCTGCCCACTCATCATCACTTAATTCTGTTGGTTGCTTAGGTCTCTCGATATGAGCTTCACCTCCAGCCTTAAATTCTTGCTGATCTCGTTCTCCACAGTATGGACAGTTTATTAAAAACATTAATGAGCAACCGCTGCAGCCCCATGTTCATCAACAAGGTCTCCGCTTACAAATCTATTTAAATTAAATGCAGCATTAAGTTTGTGTGGTTCATCATTTGCAATAGTATGTGCAAACAAATCTCCAGATCCAGGAGTTGCTTTAAATCCTCCCGTACCCCAACCACAATTAAAGTATAGTCCTTTAATTGAAGTTTTACTTAAAATTGGACTAGCGTCAGGACAAATATCTACTATTCCTCCCCATTGTCTTAACATTCTCATTCTACTGAAAATTGGATATAATTCTAAAATAGCATTCAACGTTCCTTCAACTATTTGATGACTACCTTTTTGAGTATAAGAAACATAATCATCTGTTCCAGCACCAATGACCAATTCTCCTTTGTCAGATTGGCTTACATAAGCATGTACAGCATTAGACATTACAACTGTATCAATAATTGGTTTTACAGGCTCAGAAACTAAGGCTTGCAAAGGTTTACTTTCAAGTGGAAGTCTTAAGCCTGCCATATTAGCTATCACACTTGAATGACCAGCTGCAACTACACCAACTTTCTTAGTCTTTATAAATCCTTTTGTTGTTTCTATTCCTTCAACACTATCTCCATTTCTTTTTATTCCTTTAACTTCACAATTTTGAATAATATCAACACCCATTGCATCGGCTCCTCTAGCATATCCCCAGGCAACAGCATCATGTCTTGCTGTACCAGCTCTTCGTTGTAAAGTTCCTCCTAAAACAGGGTATCTAATATCTGGTGATGTGTTTATAATTGGACAAAATTTTTTAACTTCTTCAGTGCTTAAGTAGACTGCATCAATTCCATTTAGTCTATTTGCATGTGTTCGTCTTTTTAAATCTCTAACATCTTGTAAATTATGTGCTAGGTTCATTACACCTCTTTGACTAAACATTACATTGTAGTTTAATTCTTGAGATAAACCTTCCCAAATTTTTAATGCATGATCATATAATCCTGCACTGGCGTCCCATAAATAATTTGATCTAATAATTGTAGTATTCCGTCCAGTATTTCCTCCTCCAATCCAACCTTTCTCGACTACAGCAATATTATTCATATTGTGTTTTTTTGCTAAATAGTAAGCTGTTGCTAATCCATGGCCACCACCACCAACAATAACTGCATCGTACTCTTTTTTAGGAGTAGGGTCTTTCCATACTCTTTGCCAATTTTCATGATATGAAAGAGCATTTTTAATTAACGAAAATACTGAGTACTTATTTCTCATAATATTTGAATAATTACTTTATATATATTGAATTTTCAATACAATCGCTTAATACACAATGTCATACGGAAGAGTGGGTGAGAGGCTGAAACCAGTCGTTTGCTAAATGACCGTGCGAGGAAACTTGTACCGAGGGTTCGAATCCCTCCTCTTCCGCCATAGATATTTTATTAACCTAATTTTCAGTTTTTTATATTTTTAAAATAATTGAAAAAGCAATGTATTTACATTATATCCTTGACTTAAATTAACTACTTAAATCAATCTAAAAAATAAAAATTTATGGTAATTGTGGTAATAAATGGTGGCATAGGTAGTCAGTTGTTTCAGTTTGCTGCAGCTTATGAATTAGCTAAAAAAACAAATTCTAAAATAATTCTTGATATTTGTTTTTTTGATTTGAACAAAACTATTCCTGGTCACCCTGATATGCCAGGTAATTTATTTAAATTAGATAAAGTAATTGATACAAGCGATTGCTTAATAATCAAAAATATTTGGATTTCCAGATTTTTCAGATTTTATTTTAAATTTTTAGATATAATCACACTAGGGAAGTTTAGCTATAAACGTATAGATATAAAAAATCCATTTGAGTTTAAACCTTTTCCTAAAGCTAAAAATTACTTTCTTAATGGGTACCCAAACAATCTATCTCATGTGGAAGAATATATGAGAGAATTTTTGTCTAAGTTTATAGAAAAAAAAAATCCTAAAAGTTTAGACATAGGAAATAATAAAGTAAAAATAGGTATTCATGTTCGAAAGGCAGATTTAAAAGACTCTGATTGCGACATATGTGATAAAAATTATTATGCTAAATCAATAGAAGAGATATATAAGGAAAAAAATCTAACTTCACAGGATGTCGAATTTTTAGTTTTTTGCCAAGAAAAAGAGTGGCCTAAAAATAATTTGAATTTAGATAATGCTAAAGTAAGATATTTTATAGGTGATCACAATGATGCTGTAGAAGACTTTAAAGAAATGTATAACTGTGATCATTTAATAATGCCTAATAGTACTTTTAGTTGGTGGGCCGCTCAAAAACTTCAAAATATAAAAACAGAGTCAATTATAGTTTGTCCAGATCTGTGGTGGGACAAAATTGATATTAAACAAATTAATATTTATCCCAAAAACTGGAGAGTAATTAGTACAGGAGTAAAAGCAAGAAATTATGTTCCGGTTTAAATTTATTGTGTTTAATTTTTTTTAGATATGAAAAAAGTTTATTTAGTTACTGGCTGTAGAGGATTTATAGGGAGAAATTTATGCAAATATTTAAAAAAAGTTGAACCAAAATCTAAAATTATAGAATTACCAAAAAAAATAGATTTATTAAGTTCAAGTCAAACGATGAATTTTTTTAAAAAAATAAAAATTAAAGTGGATTATGTTTTTCATTTAGCAGATGTTTCAGGTAACAAAAACTGGGCATTTCAAAATAGTTTTTTTCAAACTCACGCAAATATGCAAATACATTTGAATACTATTATGTCATGGAAAAAATATTTACCAAAGTCAAAGTTTATTTTTGTAAGTTCAATTTGGGCTTATCCCATTGGCCAAATTTATCAACGAGAGGAAAATTATTGGCATGGCAAACTTATAGAATATGCTAAACATTATGCTTACTCAAAAAAAATAGTAAGTTTGCTACTTGAATCTGCTTATAATAATTTTAAATTAAAATCTTCAACTTTAATACTTGGCACTGTTTTTGGTCCAGGTGATAAATCAGATCATTTCATTCCTACTATTATTAGAAGAATAAATAAAAACCCATCCAAATTAGAAATAAATGGTAGTGGCAGAGAAAGCAGAGATTTTATTTATATTGATGACCAAATAAAAGCAATTTATTTACATAAAGATACTAAAGAATCTTTACTAAATATTGGAACCGGCCGTTTAATTGATATAAGACAGATAATTATTAAATTAAAAAAAATTATGAATTTCTCTGGAAAAATTATTTTTAAAAAATCAAAAAAAAATGACAAAGATGTAAAGAGAGGAATGAACGTAAATAAAGCTATACGTTCATCTGGTTGGCCTAAAAAATTTAAACTAGTGGATATTAACAAAGCTTTAGCTGAAACAGTAAATGATATGAAAATTAATGGGTAAGAAGGCATTCATTACAGGTATAACTGGTCAAGATGGTTCCTATCTAACAGAACATCTTTTAGATTTGGGCTATGAAGTTTATGGATTTGCAAGAAGAAACTCTGTTACCGAACATCAACAAACTCGAATTGAAAATTTAATGAATAATGTTGATTTAACATATGGTGATATGCTTGATCAAAGTTCAATAGATAAATTATTAAAAAGAGTTAATCCTGATGAAATATATAATTTAGCTGCACAAAGTCATGTAAGAATAAGTTTTGATGTTCCTCAATTTACAGTCCAAACAAATGCCCTAGGTGTATTGAATCTATTAGAATCAGTTAAAATTAATGCACCAAATGCAAAAATTTACCAAGCTAGTTCATCAGAGATGTTTGGTAACTCTAGAGATGCTGATAATATGCAAAGAGAAACAACACCAATGCATCCTGTTAGTCCTTATGGTTGCGCTAAATTATTTTCATACAGTCTAATTAGAAATTATAGAAAAGCGTTTAAGTTATTTGCATCAAATGGTATTTTATTTAATCATGAGTCACCAAGAAGAGGAGCAAATTTTGTAACTACAAAAATTATTAAGAATGCTGTTTTGATTTCTAAAGGTAAAATAAATACATTAGAGCTTGGAAATTTAGACTCAAAAAGAGATTGGGGTCATTCAAAAGATTATGTTAGAGCAATGAGATTGATTCTAAATCACACAGAACCAGATGACTTTGTTATATCAACTGGAGAAACAAAATCTATAAGAGATTTGTGTAAAATAGTTTTTTCTAAACTAAATCTAAACTATGAAGATCATGTTAAGATAAACCCAAAATATGTTCGTCCTGATGAATTATCCTATTTATGTGGAGATTGCTCTAAATCAAAAAAAATATTAGGATGGAAACCAAAGTATTCTTTCGAAGAACTAGTTGATGAAATGCTTGAATACTTTTTGGAAAAATATAAAGATTAATAAATTATTATTTTAGTATAGGCTCAAAATCTCTATAAGTATCAGACTCATAATCATCACCACCTCTAAGACCTGTTGAGAAAACTATAAATTCACTTTCCTCTAAACATTCCAAAGCATGTATTTCCAATGGTTCAGTAGTAACCATATATCCTTGAGGAACATCCACTACCTTAACGGGTGCTTTTTCATCTTGTTCTCTGTACCAATATCTTAAAGACCCTTTAGTCATAAATATATGCTGAGTTGTTAATTTATGGTAATGATTTCCTCTAATTATTCTGCCTTTATCTAAAGTTTTTATTATAGCTACATGTTCTATATTAGCTTTATAAAAAATATCAGCAATGCTTCCTCTTTCATCACTAAAAGCTGTTTCTATTTTTTTAATTTTCATAAGGGTTTTGCTCCACATAGTTAGGGTTAATTTTATGTATAATTTTTTTTAAATTTTCAGACACATTCCAAGCCGTAAATATTATATTTGGTTTATTAAGTTTTTTAACAATTTCATCAGTAGTAATTGGAATACGTGTTAAAGGTGTATATTTTCCAATTTTATGCTCAGAATTGTCAGTTACATAATCTACAAGTTTATTATCTAAACCATAAAAATTTAGAAATGTATTTCCTTTCGCTGCTGCCCCTATACAAACAAGTGGGCTTGCGTTAATTAAAGATTTATATATTTTTTCCATAAAAATATTTCTTTTTTTATTTAATTTTAACATAAAGGAATTATAAAATATTTCTGAATATAATTCTAACTTCTCTTCTTTTTTAATTATATTTTCAATTTTTTCAAAATTTTCTATATTCTTTTTTTTAGAAACAATAATTCTTAATGAGCCACCATGATAATCACTCATAAATACATCATTAATTTGTAGATCAAAAAAAGAGGCAAGTTTTTTAATTGGTTTTACTGATATATAAGTAACATGTTCATGATAAATTTGATCAAATTTTCCTGAAGTGATAGAATCTAGCCAATAAGGACTTTCAAATACAAACATACCTTCATCTTCAAGTAATTTTTTGACACCATTAAAAAAACTTTTTGGATTATCAGAATGATTAAATACATTGTTGGCTATAATTAAATCAAACTGACCATGATTATTTAAAATATTTTTTGAAAAGTTTTCTTCGAATATCCCTATTTTGGTTAAAATGCCTTTTTTGTTAGCAATTTCAGCAATAGTAGGTGAAGCATCTATTCCAATCACTTCATGACCTAATTTTTTTAGTTCATTTAATAAATAACCATCATTTGAACCTATTTCTAATATCTTAAGTTTATTTTTTTTTGGAAAAAGTTTAATCACATCTAGTGCATATTTATTCCAATAATTTTTTGAATAGTTCGAATTTGATGATGTGTATGAATATTCATTTTCTTGATAGCGTTCTTCAGGCGTTGTAGTACATTTTAATTGTGTGTTTCCACAATCTTCACATAATTGAACCACAAGAGGGTAAACCTTTTCTGATAAGTGAAGCTTTGTTTTTTCAATAAAAGTATCTGCTAAAGGATGCATACCTAGATTAATAATTTCGTTTAAATTTGATCCCTCACATATTAAACATTTTTTTCTAAACATAAAATTTTAATAGTAATTCAGATCACCGCCTTTATATGGTCCTAACTTTATCTCAACCAATTCGGAATCTTGTGATGATTTATTAATTGAGTGACCACCATCTATAGTAATTAATATAGAACCTTTACTAAGTATGGCATTTTTTATATTATTTTTGTTTTCATCGAAAAGAGATACTTCTATTTCACCATTTAAAACAATCCAACATTCATTAGGTTTTATTTTCTCTTTTAAAATTTCTTTTAGATTATGATTGTGTGGTCTTACTTTAGCTTCTTTTAAATTTATTCTACTTACTTGTAGTGGTAAATTTACATCGGTAAGATCAACTCTTTTTTCATTTTGATCAAGTTTATTTGAAATTATGTGCAAAAGTTTATTTTTGTTAATTTTTGAAAATATTTTTTCCATTCCTTGGTATAATTAGAGATATATTTTTGTCAATAAGCAGTGATAATAGCTTTGGATAATTTGCATTTTTTTATTTAAAACAATGGTTGATCTTTAAAAAAGTTTTTCATTGTTACCGGCCTCTGTTCTAATATATACCTATAAACATTGTAATTTTCCATCACCCTCTGAACATAGTTTCTTGTTTCTTTAAATTTTATTAACTCTACCCAATCAACATAATCTACCTGTTTTTTTTGAGGGTTCTTATTTATTTTTTTCCAATATTTAACCCTATTTGGCCCAGCATTGTAAGCTGCTACTGCAAAAGGGTAAGCACCATCATATTGAAGAATTAATCCAGCTATATAATGAGACCCTAAATTAATGTTATATTCTGGATCAGTAGTTAATCTTGATTTTGAATATGGAAGTTTAGCTTGCTTTGAAACTAATTTTGCCGTGTAAGGCATCAGTTGCATTAAACCTTTTGCACCAGCATGACTATTGGCCTTTAAATCAAATTCACTTTCTTGTCTTATTATTGATAAGATCAAAGCGCTTTCTGGAATTTTTCTTTTATTAATATATTTAGGGGTACTAATTATTGGGTAATTGTATTTATTATGAAATCTTTTTTGGTAAGACGCAATTTTTGAAACCTGAATAGCAAAGTCATATCTATTTATACTTGTGGCTAATTCTGCGGCTAAAACTTCACTACCTTTTGATATATTATCATTAGCTAAATGTCTTAAAATATGTTTTGTATATTTATCTTTCTTTAATTCGTCTAGAAGATAAGAAATTTTAACAAGCTCTTTATTAAAAAATTGAATTCTATATTTTGGATCAATTTCCATGTCTTTATCTAACTCAAATTTCCCATTTGGATTTAATTTTAAAAAAGCTAGTTGACCATAATACGTAGTTAAATATTTAGTAGCTTCTCTGTACCAATTATTTGATTGTTCTTTTTCGCCTATTTTTTCATATGCTCTTCCAAGCCAATACGCACCTCTAGATAAGCTTATTGGATAACTAACATTTTCATAAAAATTTTTAAAATGATTTTTAGCAGTTAAAGGATCGTTTAAAAAACTTAATGCTATCCATCCACTCATCCACTCAGCAGCCGCATATTCAGATCCTTCGGTCATTCCATGATTGCTTGAAATTTTATATGAAATTTCATATTTCTTTTTATAAAGCAATGCTCTTGAGATAATTTCTCTTTCTTTCCACCATTTATCAGGTCTAACTAAATAATCTTTATCATTTTTTATTTTCAATAAAATTTCTGTTGAAGAATCTACACGTCCTTTTTTTCTTCTCCATTTTAATCGATCATAGTTTAACCCAGCATCATTCTTAAATTTTTGAGGTACATTTGCTATAGCCTGGTCAACTCCATAACCTTTGCTCATTAATAGATGTCTTGCATTATATAAAAGTTCATAATCTTTTGGTAAATATCTAATTAATCTTTGTAAATCCCAACGATCACCGTTCCAAGCCAAATAGTCAGCTCGTTTAATATAGTCATCGGTATTTAAATATTTTTTATATTTTTTTCTAAAATATCCTAGTTCATTTTTAGATAAATCAGCTGTTATCCAGCCTTCTTTAATTAATTTGATACCCGTGTTTTTGTCTCCAATTAAAATATAACTTTCTCCAAGTATCATTTTTCCATAACCACTTAATGGATCTTTTTCTCCAAACCAATTTATTATTTTTTTAGGAGAAACACTTTCTGTTGATAGTTTGTGTTCAGCTAGATATCTAATTCTGTCTATTCTAGGATAATCCGAATTCTTACTTAAAAAAACTTGATATTCGTAAAAGGATGCTTGGTTACCAGAGGTTAAAAGATGTCTCCATTGTATAAAATTATAAATTGAGTTGTCTTTTGCTTTTTTTGCAATTTTAAGCGCTGATGACCACTTACTTTTCTGCATTTCTGAAATAGCTTTTTTAGCCAACCCGAAGTCTTTTTTGCTATAATATCTTGAAATTTTTATATTCTTAGCTGTGCTAGTACCAGCTACTGTAGGCTTTTTCTTTGGTATTTTAAAACTTAATTTTTTTTCCTTTAAAACCAACTCTTTTTCAACAATCACTTCTTCGATTTTAATTTCTTTAGTTTTTGAGGGTTTCTTTAAAGGTTTAAGAATATTTATAGATATTTTTTTTTGAATTTCTTCTTTACTCAAAACAGGTTTCTTTAATGGTACAACTGAATTGATTTCAGCAAAGAGATTATTTGAAAACATTACTATTGATACAGTGAAACCTAAAAATAATATTTTTTTGAGCATAATCTTTTAGTATATGAATCTTTAAACTATGTTATAAGTATTTATGTTTAAAGGATCAAATGTTGCTTTAATTACACCATTTAAAAATAATGGTCTAGATGAAGAAGCATATATAAAATTAATCCATTTCCATATCGATAATGGTACCAATGGACTTGTTCCGGCTGGTACAACAGGTGAATCTCCAACGTTAAGTCATGACGAGCATCAAAGAGTAATAGATTTATGTATAAAAGAAAGTAATGGAAAAATTCCAGTTATTGCTGGAACCGGTTCGAATTCAACAGAAGAAGCGATTTCTTTAACCACACATGCAGAAAAAGCAGGAGCAAATGGAGCTTTGATAGTTACACCTTATTACAATAAACCAACCCAAGAAGGGTTGTATCAACATTATAAAGCGATTAATGACAAGTGTGGCATTCCAATTATAATTTATAATATTCCTGGCAGATCTGTGATTGATATGTCAGTGGACACAATGGCTAGACTATATGAATTAAAAAATATAGTCGGTGTTAAAGATGCAACAGGTGATTTAAATAGAGTTAATCAGACACTTGAAAAAATGGGTAAAGATTTTATTCAATTAACAGGTAATGATGACAATGCTTTTGAATTTAATAAACGTGGTGGGGTAGGCACTATTAGTGTAACAGCAAATATTGCACCTAAACTTTGTTCAGATTTTCAAAAATTCTCTAAATCAGACACTGATAACGAAATGAAAGAAGCAGAACGATTAGATAAAATTTTACAACCAGTTCATCACTCAATGTTTGTTGAGAGCAATCCTAGCCCTGTAAAATATGCTGCAAAACTTTTAGGACTTTGCGATGATAATGTAAGACTACCACTAGTAAAAGTAACTGAGACAACAAAAGAAATTGTAAAAAAAGCTCTTCAGTCTACTAAATTAATTTAATGAACAAAAAAACCATTCCTGGTTTGAAAATTATTTGTTTAAACAGAAAAGCTAGTTTTAACTATTTTTTTGAAGATATTTTTGAAGCTGGAATTGTTTTAAAGGGATCTGAGATTAAATCAGTAAGAGATGGCAAGGTGAATATTGCCGAGTCCTATGCTGTTGAAAAGGGAGGTGAAATTGTTTTAATTAATTCACACATATCTCCATACAAGCAAGCCAGTTACTCTAATCATAATCCAACCGATGATAGAAAATTGCTTCTTAATAAAAAAGAAATAAATAAATTAATAGGTAAAATGCAAAGAGATGGTTTCACATTAGTTCCAACAAAAATGTATTTTAAAAAAGGAAAGGCTAAAATAGAACTAGCTGTTGCAAAAGGAAAAAAGCAATATGATAAAAGAGCAACAAAAAAAAGTAGAGACTGGAACCGTGAAAAGGCAAGATATATTAGAAAATCAAGCTAAAATTGTTTTTTTAGGAATAGGTTCAAATTTAGGTCAAAGAAAAATAAATATAGAAAAAGCAAAATTTTTATTAGCAGAGTATAATTTAGATTTTATCTCAGTATCTAGTTATTATGAAACGCCATCCTGGCCAGATCCTGCAAAACCCAAGTTTTTAAATATAATTTTAAAATTAAAATGCTACTACAATCCTCTAGAGCTATTAAAAATATGTAAATCTATAGAAACTCAACTAGGTAGAAAAAAAGCAAAAAAAAACGATCCTCGTACATGTGATTTAGACATAATTGATTTTAATAAATTGGTATCAAAAAAAAATTTTAAAATTAATTTACCTCACAAAATGATGCACAAAAGAAACTTTGTATTATTTCCATTATTTGAGATTCAAAAGAATTGGATCCATCCTGATAAACAAATTGATGTTAAAACCTTGATTTCTCTGCTTCCTGATAGAGACATTAGATCTATTAAACAAATTTGATTTAGTGGTATAATATTAGTAATGCTTAATTCAAATGAACTTATAAACAAAGTTAAGAATTATAATAAATTTCTTAATCCTGAAAAATTAGATAAAGCATATAATTTTGCAGTTAATGCGCACAAGAGTCAAAAAAGAGCTTCGGGTGATCCTTATTCTGTTCACCCAATTGAGGTTGCAAATATTTTAACTGAATTAAAATTAGATAGCGCTACAATTACAACAGGTCTATTACATGACACCATAGAAGATACCTTTGCAACCTATGAAACAATTAAACAAGAATTTGGAGATGAGGTTGCTGATTTAGTTGACGGTGTAACAAAAATTTCAGCATTTGAAAATTCAGCTGGAGCTAATTCTAAAGTTGAGAATTTCAGAAAATTAATTTTAGCAACATCAAAAGACATCAGAGTTTTGTTAGTGAAAATTGCTGATCGACTACATAATATGAGGACCATTAAAGCAATTACAAAAGAAGACAAAAGAAAAAGGATAGCTCAAGAAACTATGGAAATTTATGCGCCATTAGCTGATAGAATGGGAATGCATAGAATAAGAGACGAACTTGAGGATTTATCATTTGAAATTTTAAATAACGATGCAAGAAAATTAATTAAAAAAAGACTTGATGAAATAAAATTGGATAGAAAAGATTTATTTGAAGAACAATCTTTTGAGTTAAGTGAAATATTGAATGATAATGAAATTAATGCCGAGATTCATGGTAGAGAAAAAACACCTTTTTCAATTTGGAGAAAAGTCCAAAAAAAAAGAGTCTCCCTTGAACAAATAACAGACATTATTGGATTTAGGATAATTTTAAAGAACGTAGACGATTGTTATAAAACCCTCGGGATTTTTCATAAAAAATGGAATTGTATACCAGGAAAATTTAAAGATTATATTTCATCTCCAAAAATCAATGGTTATAAATCTATTCATACTTCTGTAATTGGTTCAAATAAAAAACCAATAGAAATTCAAATTAGAACACAAGAAATGCACGAATTTGCAGAAAGAGGTATCGCATCTCATTGGCAGTATAAATCTTCTGAAAAATTTAATTCTTTAAGTTGGAAGGAGTATGATTGGTTAAAAGATCTTGTTGAGATAATAGAAAAGAATGAAAACCCTGAAGACTCGTATGAGTACACAAAACTACAAATGTTTCAAGAAAACGTATTTTGTTTCACACCAAAAGGTTCAGTAATTAAATTACCTAAAGATGCAACAGCTATAGATTTTGCATATGCTGTTCATACTAAAATTGGTAATTCAGCAGTTGGTTGTGAAATTAATGGTAACAAAAGCGAATTACAAACTATTTTAAGAAATGGTGATCGAATAAATATCATAACATCTAAAAATAATTCACCGTCACTTCACTGGATACCAACAACTAAAACAGGTAAAGCTAGAGCAGCAATAAGAAGATATTGGCATGATAAAGGAGAGCAAAAAGAGGAAAAAACAAAAAAATACAATACCACTCTATGGATGTCATTACCTGATAAGCCAGGTCAGTTAGGAGATATAAGCTCACTCATTGGAAGTCATAAATTAAATATATCGGGCTTAGAAATGGTTGGTAAAAATCCTAATTATATTAATTTTAAATTTAAATTGATTATTAGAAACCTTAAGAATTTTACTAATTTTATTGCAGAGCTAAAACAAAAGAGTATAAAATTTAAGATAATTAGACACGAAGAAAAAAGAAATGCTTTCACACAAAAAATCCTTAAATATTTTAAAAAAAACTAATGCATTACTAGAAGGTCATTTTGTTCTATCATCAGGATTACATTCCTCAAAATATATTCAGTGTGCAAAACTTTTAAGTTTCCCTAATTTATCTGATAAAATTTGTAAATCTTTAGCAAATAAAATTAAAAAAAAATTTAAAAAAATTGATTTAATATTAGCTCCTGCGATGGGAGGAGTAATTATTGGATATGAAATAGGAAAATTGCTAAAGAAAGAAACAATTTTTTGTGAAAGGGTAAATGGTAAATTTACTCTCAGAAGAGGTTTCAATATTAAAAAAGGTGCAAGAGTATTAATTATAGAAGATGTAATCACTACAGGAAAATCAAGTTTAGAGTGTGTGAAATTGATTAAAAAATCAAAAGCAAAATTAATTGGATTTGCATCTATAATTGATCGATCTACAAAACAATCTTTAAAAATAAAAACTGGAATAACATCTCATTTAAAAATTAATGTTCCAACTTATAAAGCAAATAAACTACCGCCAGAACTTAAATATATACCAATAACAACTCCAGGAAGCAGATTTATTAAGTGAAAAGGTTAGGTGTAAATATAGATCATATTGCAACTTTACGAAACGCTCGTGGAGAGAAACATCCAGATCCACTATACGCAGCTAAAAAAGTTATTAGTTATGGAGCAGATTCTGTAACAATTCATTTAAGAGAAGATAGAAGACATATAAATGATATTGACGCAAAAAAAATATGTGGTTTAAAAAATGTGCTTGTAAACCTTGAGATCTCTATGAACAAAGAAATTGTTAATAAAGCACTTAAGATAAAACCAAATTTTATTTGTTTAGTTCCAGAAAATAGAAAAGAAATTACTACTGAGGGAGGTTTAAATATAAAAAACAATCTTAATAAATTAGAGAAAATAATTAAAAAATTTAAAAAAGCAAAGATAAGAACAAGTTTATTCATTAACCCTTCTCCAAATGACATTAGACTTGCTAAAAAATTAAATACTGATTGTATTGAAATACATACTGGAAAACTAGCAAATCTAGTTAAATCAAAAAAAAATTATTCTAGTGAATTAAACAGAGTTAAAAAAAGTGCAAAATTAGCATCAAGTTTAAATATAGAAGTTCATGCTGGTCATGGTCTAGACTATAAAACCACCAAAATGTTAACAAAAATAATATATATTGAGGAGTATAACATTGGACATTTTATAATTGGAGAGTCAATATTTGATGGACTTTCAAAAGTAATTAAAAACTTAAAAAAAATTATAAAAAAATAAATGAAAATTATTGGTATTGGTGTTGATATTGTTGAGAATAAAAGAATTCAAAAATCAATTAAAAATCCTTTATTTAAAAAAAGAATTTATTCATTTAAAGAATTGAAACAGTCTAATGCTGTAAACAATAAAGTTGCTTATTTTTCAAAGAGATTTGCTGCAAAAGAAGCATTTTCTAAAGCTCTTGGCACAGGTTTTCGTATGAATTTAAATTTTAAAGATATAGAAGTTGTTAATGACAAAATGGGAAAGCCTTATTATGTTAAAAATAAAAAAATTACAAAAATCGTTCAAAAGAACTTTAAAATCAAAAATTTTAAATGTTTTCTATCAATTTCGGATGAAAAAAATTATTCAACAGCATTTGCAATTATTCAAACATCATGAAATTAAATAAAAATTTTTTTTCAGAAAATATAAAAACCTTAATTTATGCATTAATAATTGCAGTTATAATTAGATCGCTTTTAGTACAACCATTTTATATTCCATCATCATCTATGGAACCAACTTTATTAGTAGGTGATAGGTTGTTTGTAACAAAATATACCTATGGATATAGCAAACACTCATTTCCTTTTAGTCCTCCAATATTAAACAAAAGAATTATGTTTAGTAGCCCTGAGAGAGGTGATGTAATTGTATTTAAAACACCAGCAGATAATCGAACAGATTACATTAAAAGATTAATTGGTTTACCTGGTGATAAAATTCAATTTATAGACTCTAATTTATATTTAAATAATTCTGAAATTCTTAAATCCAAAATTAATAACAAAACTACAATTTTCTGTGGTGATAAAAGTATCGATGTTTATAGATTTGAAGAAAAACTTTCAAATGGTAAAAAATTTCATACTGTTTATTTAAAAGATTACACCTATCAAAATTCTGATGTGTTTACTGTACCAAAAGATCATTATTTCTTTTTAGGGGACAACAGGGATTGTTCTAAAGATAGCAGATACTTAACAAGTGTAGGATATGTGCATAAAGATAATTTAGTAGGAAAAGCTCAATTTATATTTTTCTCTTCTGATAAAAAAATAGGAAGTTTTATAGAATTTTGGAAATGGCATAAGTCAATAAGATTTAATAGAACATTTAATAAAATTAATTAATGAAAATTAGTTATCAAAGTTTAGAAAAGAAAATTGATTTAAAATTTAAAAATAAAGATCTACTTATTCGTGCACTTACACATAAAAGCTATAATCCAAATGAAAATAATGAAAAGATAGAGTTTCTCGGTGATAGAGTTCTTGGTTTAGTGATAGCAAAAAAACTCTTAGAAATTTATCCAGAGGAAAAAGAAGGTATACTTGATAAAAAATTTGCATCTTTAGTTAATAAAAAAACATGTTTGGATATAGCAAAAAAAATTAATTTATCTAGTTATGTTAAAACATTTAATCCTAACAATAAAAAAATAAAAATTGAGGACAAAATTATATCTGATAGCTGTGAAGCACTAATTGGTGCTATTTATCTTGATAAAGGTTTTACGATAGTTGAAAAAACAATTTTGTACTTGTGGCAAGATCATATTGAAAAAAGTGTAGTTACAGAAATAGATCCAAAAACAAAGTTACAAGAATTAACTTTAAAAAACTTTAAAAAATTACCTACTTATAAATTAATTTCAAATACAGGTCCAAGACACAAACCTATATTTAAAGTTGGAGTAAAATTACCCAATACTAAATATTTTATAGCAACTGGAAAATCAAAGAAAGAAGCTGAACAAAATGCTGCAATAGAATGTTTGAAAAATACTAATAAAAAATGAATTGGTCAGACGAAGGATTTTTAATAAGCAAAACAAGATATAATGAAAATTCATTAATTGCTGAATTATTTACAAAAGAAAAAGGAAAGATATCTGGAATTATATTCGGCGGTACTTCAAAAAAAATTAAAAATTATCTACAAGTTGGCAACAAACTTCATGTTAATTACAATTCTAAAAATGAAAATAGAATAGGTTATTTTAAAATTGAAATTTTAAATGCCTATACTCCATTATATTTTGATCATAAACAAAAGTTGTCTTGTATTACATCTGCAATGAATCTGATTAAAATATTAACAGCAGAGTCTCAATCTAATGATAAAGTTTATTTTATAATTCAAAATTTATTTTTAATTTTAAGAGAGAAAGATTGGTTAAAAAAATATGTTTTTTGGGAATTAGAGTTACTTAAAATATTAGGATATGATTTAGCACTTGAAAATTTGGTTGAAAAAGATTTAGAAGGTAACAAAACTGTATATTACGCAAGTTCTTTCAATGAAAAAAAATATGTACCTAATTTTTTGATTGAAAAAGATATAGAAGTTAATGATCTCGACACTTTATTGAGCGGTTTGAAATTAGTAGGTGATTATTTGGATAAAACCATATTAAGACCAAATAATTTAAATTATCCAAATAGCAGGTTACTATTTTTAAATACGTTAAAATAACTATTTTATTATTTTATCAATTCTGTCAGCGTAATAACTTACTATAGCATTGGCACCAGCTCTCTTAAAAGCAACTAAGCTTTCATATACAGCATCTTTATTAATTAATTTTTTCGTTATAGCTGTTTCAATTAAGCTGTATTCTCCTGATACTTGATAGGCAAATACAGGTAATTTAAATTTTTCTTTTATAGATTTTATTATATCTAGGTAGGGCATACCTGGTTTAACCATTACCATATCTGCACCTTCTTTAATATCTAATGCTACTTCTCTTAAAGCTTCATCAGAATTTCTATAATCCATCTGATAAGTTTTTTTGTCTCCTTTTAGCGAACCTTTAGAACCGACTGCATCTCTAAAAGGTCCATAAAAACTTGAAGCATATTTTGCAGCGTACGATAATATTTGAACGTTTTGGAATTTATTTTTATCTAAAGCTTTTCTTATTTTTCCTATTCTTCCATCCATCATGTCTGATGGTGCAAGAACATCACAACCCATTTCAGCTTGTAGTAATGACTGATTAATCAGTACCTCTATAGTCTCGTCGTTTAGAATAGTGTTAGATTTAATTAAGCCGTCATGACCATGTGATGTGTAGGGATCTAATGCTACATCACACATTATACCTATTTGATTTTTGTATCTTTTTTTAATTTCTTTAATTGCTCTACAAACTAAATTTTTTTCATTTAGTGATTCTGTTCCCAATTCATCTTTATGTACATTTTGGGTTTTTGGAAAAAGCGCAACCATTGGAATCTTTTTTTTTATGGCTCTATCCACAATTTGACTCAATCGATTAATTGTATATCTGTATACACCTGGCATCGATGAAATCTCTTGCCGTTTATTTGATCCTTCAATTAAAAAAATAGGTAATATAAAGTCATTTGGACTTAAGGTATTTTCTTGAATCAGTCTTCTTGACCAAGATTCTTTTCTATTCCTTCTAAGTCTAAGACTCGGATATTTTCCAATAATCATGTTTTAATTTACTTTTAAATTGCGACAAATGTAATATACACATATACAAAAAAAAGGGTAGAAAGCAATCAAGATGAAGTTAGAAAATTCAAAAGTAATAGACTTAAACATTAAAAAAGAAGATAGAGTTTTAGACTTTAGCGATTTCCAGAAACAAGAAATTAAGTTTGATATTGAAAAGTTGCAAGAAGCTTATCATCAAATAGTTAAGATTAAAAAATTTGAGGATGCTGGTGTAACTCACTTTGGAGCGATATCATTAACTCAAATACCTGGTGATCCAGACTCAATCAAAGGTAATAAGGCTAGAGGCGTATATTGGACAAAACCTGATAAATCAGGAAAAGAAGTAGTTAGAGACGAGTCTCTTGATGAGTCACAATATTCAGAATTTATAAAAGATTATGAAAATACTTACTTTAAAGAAGTATATGATGCTCTGTCATCTAAATATAAATTAGGAAGAGTTAGAATTCTTTTAAAAGAACCAAGATCAACTTTGAGTTGGCATAGAGATCCTGAGCCAAGATTGCATATACCTATAATTACTAACCCTGGCTGTATCATGGTTATTGATAATGTTGCGAAGCACATGCCTGCGGATGGGTCAGTATGGGTCACAAATAATACGAAGTATCACAATGCATTTAATGGTGGTGAAGAGAATAGAATACATTTAGTTGCTTGTGTTTTAGATTACAAATTTAATTAATTTGAAAAAAATATATATTTCATCTGATCACGCTGGATTTAAATTAAAAGAGTCAATCAAGGATTATTTAAAAAATAAAAAAGTAAAATTTGAAGACCTTGGTCCAAAAGATGATAGTAGTGTTGATTATCCTGATTATGCACATAAAGTTGCAAAAAAAGTCAAACTTAATAAAAGAAATGTTGGTATTTTAGTGTGTGGATCTGGGACTGGCATGAATATTGCGGCAAATAAGCATAAAAATGTGCGTGCAGCGCAATGTTTTAATCTAAAATCAACAAAATTATCCAGATTGCATAATGATGCAAACATTATTACATTAGGTTCAAGATTGATATCCAAAAAAAATGCTTTAAAGTTTATAAGTGTTTTTTTAAATACTAAATTTGATGGTGGGAGACACTTAAAAAGAGTTAAAAAAATATAATTATGTCTAGTGAAAAAAATTATTTAAACGATAGTTATAAAAGTTTCTTTGAAGACAGTTTGTCAGTAAAGGATCCAGAACTTTATAAAGCTATCAAAGATGAATTAATCAGACAACAGCAGCATATTGAATTAATCGCTTCTGAAAATATAGTTTCTCAAGCAGTATTAGAAGCCCAGGGTTCAGTTTTAACCAACAAGTATGCTGAAGGCTATCCTGGTAAAAGATATTACAATGGTTGTGAACATGTTGATGTTGCTGAAAATCTTGCGATTGAAAGATTAAAAAAATTATTTAATTGTAAATTTGCAAACGCGCAACCGCATTCAGGAGCTCAAGCAAATGGCGCAGTATTTTTAGCTTTGTTAAGCCCAGGGGATACATTTATGGGTATGAGTTTAAATTCAGGTGGTCATATTACTCATGGATTAAAAATTTCAATGTCTGGTAAATGGTTCAACGCAATAGGATATGATGTTGATAAAAAGTCGGAATTGATTGACTATGATAATGTTGAAAAACTTGCTTTAGAACATAAACCTAAACTAATAATAGCGGGTGGAAGTGCTTATTCTAGAGTAATTGATTTTAAGAGATTTAGAGAAATAGCAGATAAAGTCGGAGCATATTTAATGGTTGATATGGCACACTTCTCAGGTTTAGTTGCAGGTAAAGGTTATCCTAATCCTTGTGACTATGCACATGTTGTTACATCAACTACACACAAAGTTTTTAGAAGTGCAAGAGGTGGTATAATTTTAACTAATCACGAGGATCTTGCTAAAAAATTTAATACAGCAGTTTTTCCTGGTTATCAGGGTGGACCCTTGATGCATATCATTGCTGCTAAGGCTGCTGGATTTTTGGAGGCTTTACAGCCAGAATTTCAAAATTATATAAAATCAGTTTTAGCTAACGCTAAAATGCTTGCAGAGACATTAAAAAATAATGGATTTAAAATATACTCCGATGGAACGGATACGCATTTGATGTTGGTTGATTTAAGGCCTTATAATGTAAAAGGTAATCTTGCAGCTGAAAGTTTATCTAGAGCAAATATTACGTGTAATAAAAATGGTATTCCTTTTGATTCAGAAAAACCCATGATTACTTCAGGTATAAGATTAGGTACACAAGCAGCTACAACACGTGGTTTTGGATTAAGTGAATTTAAAACTGTTGGTGAATTAATTACAAAAACTCTTAAAGGATTGTCAGAAAATCCTTCTGATAACAGTAAAATAGAAAAAGAAGTAAAAAATGAAGTTATTGCTTTAACTTCGTCATTTCCTATATATAAGAACCTTTAGCAAATGATTTGTCCGTGCGAAAAAAAGGGTGACACATCTGTAGTGGATTCAAGACCTACAGAAGATGGAACAGCTATAAGAAGAAGAAGACTTTGTATTTGTGGTGAACGCTTTACTACTTTTGAAAGGATTCAAATTCGCGAATTAATGGTTGTTAAGAAAAATGGAAGAAAGTCAGTATTTGACCGTGATAAACTTTCTAAATCAATTTATATTGCACTTAAGAAAAGACCCATAGACACCGAAACAATAGAAAAATTTATAAGTCAGATCTCAAGATCATTAGAGGAAATTGGTCAAAGTGAAATATCTACAAATACAATTGGTACAATGGTTATGGATGGTTTAAAGGATTTAGATCCTGTTGGTTACGTAAGGTTTGCTTCAGTTTATAGAAACTTTAGAGAAGAAAAAGATTTCGTGCAATTCGTGGACAAACTTAATGTCTACAAAAAAACATAAATTTTCATTAAAAGATAAATTTTTCATGGAGATAGCCTTGGATCTGGCTAGATCTCGTCATGGCCTGACAGGATCAAATCCTTCTGTAGGGTGTGTAATTGTTAAAAATGACAAAATAATTTCTATAGGTCAAACCTCATTTAATGGAAGGCCACACGCTGAATTTAATGCGATTAAAAATAGTTTTGAAGAATTAGAAGGCTCAAAAATGTATGTTACTTTAGAACCATGCTGTCACCATGGTTTGACACCGCCATGTACTGACGCGATAATAAAATCAAAAATTTCTGAAGTTATATTTGCTGTTACCGATGTAGACAAAAGAGTAAAAAATAAAAGTTTTAAAATTTTAAAATCAAAAAAAATAATTGTAAAAAAAGGTTTATTAAAGAACAAAATTGAAAGTTTTTATTTACCTTATTTTTTTAATAGAAAGAAAAAATTACCTTTTGTTACTGGCAAAATCGCTATTTCAAAAAATAATATTATTTACAGCAAGATTCAAAAAAAAATTACAAATTTTTATTCTGATAAGTTTACTCATCTATTGAGATATAAAAATGATAGTTTGATGATTACATATAAAACACTAAATAAAGACAATCCAAAATTAAATTGTCGTTTGAAAGGTTTAGAAAAATTTTCTCCAAAAAGAATTATTTTAGATAACAAGCTAAATTCTAAAATAAACAGTTATATAATTAAATCCTCTAATAACAAAAATACTTTAATTTTTTATAATAAAGCTGATAAATCAAAAATTTCTAAATTTAAAAGAAAAAGCATTATTCTTGTTAAATCTAAAGTAGATAGAAATAACAGATTTGATATTAGAGAAATTTTAAAAAAACTATATAATTTTGGATGTAGGAATTTATTAATAGAGGGTGGAAATGATTTAACTAATTCCCTAATCAAAAATAAAATTTTTAATAAATTTTATTTATTCAAAAGCCCTAAAAACCTTTCTAAAAGCTCAGAATATTTAAAATTTAGTGGTCTAAACACATTAAATCAAAAGTATCAAAAAAAGATTAATTTAAATCTGAATTTGCGAAAAGACAGAATAACACTATATAGATAGAAATTATGTTTAATGGAATAATTTATAACCAAGGTATTATTACTAAAATTATTAAAAGACCCAAGGGTCTTAATATTTTTGTAAAAAGTAATCTTAAAATTTCCAAAAAAGATATGGGCTTGTCAGTTGCATGTGATGGTGTCTGCTTAACTCTAATCTCATATAAATCAAAAATTATGGAATTTTATCTATCTAAAGAAACAATAATTCGTTCAAAATTTAAATTTTTAAAAACAAGAGATAAACTAAATTTAGAATTACCTTTAAAATATGGAACAAAAATTTCAGGACATATTTGCCAAGGTCATGTTGATACTGTCGGCAAAGTATTAAGCATTAAAAAAATAGATAAATCATTTCTTTTTGACTTTGATTTACCTAAAAAGGAAAGAAAACACTTAATAGAAAAAGCATCAATCTGTGTAAATGGGATTTCTCTCACAATTTCAAAAGTGACTAAAAAAGGTTTCCAGATATGGATAATCCCTCATACCTACAAAGAAACGAATTTATCAACATTAAAAAAATCTAGTTTAGTTAACATAGAAATAGATATCTTGTCTAAATACGTTAGGAATTATTTTCATGGGAAAAAATAATTTTGCATCAATCGAGTCAATTATAAGTGTAGCCAAAAAAGGGGGTATGTTTATTTTAGTTGATGATGAAAAAAGAGAAAATGAGGGAGATTTAGTTATTTCTACATCAGATTCGAATGCAAAGAATATTAACTTTATGGCGAAATACGGACGAGGTTTAATTTGTTTAGCACTCGATACTCTTCAAGCAAAAAGATTAAATTTATCTTTAATGTCTCCAGTTAATCAATCAAGAAACAAAACAGCTTTTACAATTTCTATTGAAGCTAAAAAAGGAATAACTACAGGTATATCCGCTAAAGATAGAGCTAGAACAATTAAAATTGCTTCTAAAAAAAAAGCAAATAAAAATGAAATTGTTTCGCCTGGTCACGTGTTTCCAATAATAGCTAAAGATGGTGGTGTCTTGGTTAGAGCAGGGCATACCGAAGCCTCTGTAGATATATCAAAATTGGCAAAAAAAAATAACTCTGCTGTAATTTGTGAAATTATGAATGAGGATGGAACTATGGCTAAAGGTAAGGATTTAATCAACTTTGCAAAAAAACATAAATTAAAAATTGGAAAAATAGAAGATCTAATCGCATATAGACTAAAAAAAGAAAAACTTATTAAACTTAAAAAGCAAAGCAAGATTGATGTAAAAAATCAAAAATATAATATTAGAATTTATGAAAATCTTTTAGATGGCTCAGAACATTTTGCATTGATAAAAGGTAAAATAAAAAAAGGTACCACTCCAAGAGTAAGAGTAATTTCCTCTAATGTGGTCCAAAACTATTTAATAAATCAATCATTACCAAATTCATTTAATAAGACCCTAAATTATTTTAAAAAATATCAAAATTGTGTTTTAGTATTTATTAAAGACTCAAATTTAAAATCAGTAACTCAGACCTTAAAAGATTATAAAAACAAAGATTTTTATAAAAAAGGGAATGACAAATTAATAAGAAATTATGGTATTGGAGCTCAAATTATTAAAGATTTAAAAATTAAAAACATGATATTAATCACCAAATCACCAAAAAAAGTTATTGGTCTTGATGGTTATGGTATAAAAATTACAAAACAGGAATTAATTTGATGAAAAAAAAATATCTAATTGTTGTAGCAGATTATTATAAAGATATCGCTGAAGGCTTAATAAAAAGTGCGTTAAAAATAATTCCAAAAAAAAATATAATAAAAATTATTAAAGTTCCCGGTGCTTTTGAAATTCCAGTTACAATTTCAAAAAATTTAAAAAAATTTGATGGTTTTTTAGCCCTAGGATGTGTAATTAAGGGTCAAACACCACATTTCGATTTCATTTCTCAAGCATCAACAGATGCCATAATGAAATTATCTATAGATAGTAAAAAACCTATTGGAAATGGAATTATTACTTGTCTTAATATAGCTCAAGCAAGAGCAAGAAGAAAAAAAGGTGCTGAAGCTGCAGAAGCTGTGATTTCAGTTTTGTCTCAAAAATGAGAACTCACTATAATCCCAAAAATAACCCAAGAGTTATAATCATTCAAAAATTATATGGTAAATTTTATAATGAAAACGATGATTTAGATTTTCCAAAACACAGATTTAAAAAATTTATTAAGGATATTGTTTTAGGGACAATAGAAAGGAATGATCTCATTTTAGACGAATTAAACAACAAATTAGGTGATGAATTTGTATTTGAAAAATTAGATAAAGTTTTTCAAACCATATTAAAAGCAGCAACTTATGAATTTATGTATAAACCAAATTTATCTATTAATATAATTATAAAAGAATATTTAAATTCATCTAATTTTTTTCTTGAAGATTCACAAACAAAGTATCTTAATGCTTTATTAGATAATGTTGGAAAAAAATTAAGATCTAACAATGCATGAATTTGAACTCATAAGTAATTATTTTTCAAAAATAGCTAAAAAAAATAAATCTGCACTTAATTTAAATGATGATGTTTTTTTTGATAAAAAGAGAGGTGTTGTTATATCTGTTGATACGTACAACATTGGTACACATTTTTTGAATTTTAAATCTCCTGGTCTTGTAATTAAAAAAATATTAAGGTCATCAATTTCTGATTTAATTTGCAAAGGTGTTAAACCAAAATTTTATTTTATTTCTGGATCAGGTAATAAAAAAACATTTACAAAAAACAACTTATATAAAATTTCAACGTCACTCAAATCAGAACAAAATAAATTTAATATAGATTTATGTGGTGGCGACACAATTTTTTCAAACAAACTAAGTTTCACCATTACCTCAATGGGATACTCAAATAAAATAATTTATCGTAACAAAGCTAAATCAAATGATGATATTTATGTTACTGGAAATTTGGGAGATAGTTATTTAGGACTTAAAGCATTAAGCAATAAGGCTAAATTTAAAAATAAAGATAAATTATTTTTTGTAGATAAATATTACAAACCAGAGTTACCTTTAAATTTAACAAAATATTTATTAAAATTTGCTAACTCTTCTATTGATGTTTCAGATGGATTAATTGATGATTTAGCAAAAATGATTAATAGACAAAGTTTATCATTCCATTTATTTGAAAATAAAATACCTGTTTCCAATAAATTAAGTAATTTAATTAAAAAACAAAGATTGAATAAAATTAATCTAATTTCTAATGGAGATGATTATCAGGTATTATTTACTGCAGATATTAATAAAGCTAGAATCATTCAAAAAGCCTCTAAAACAACCGGAATTAAAATAACTAAAATTGGTAAAATTGTATCTGGTAAAGATAGATCTTTGATATTCGACGAAAAAGGCAAGCAAATACGAGCTAAATCCAAAGGTTATATTCATTGGTTTTAGAAGTTAATCGTTGTCTTTTCTATCTTTTTTTGTATTGTGCGGGCTTAAAAATTTAACAACCAACAACTTAAGGTTAATATGAGCGGAACAGTCGAAACAATACTATTATACACAATTGGAGCTGGTTTATTATCTATCGTTTATGGATTTTTAACTGGTAAAAACATTCTTAATTCAAGTGCAGGGAATGCAAAAATGCAAGATATTGCATCTGCAATTCAAATTGGTGCAAAAGCATATTTAGCAAGACAATACAAAACTATTGCTATTGTTGGTGCTGTAGTTTTAGTAATTGTAAGTATTGCATTTAGTCCTCTAGTAGGTCTTGGTTATTTAATAGGTGCTGCTCTATCGGGTATTGCAGGTTATGTTGGAATGTTGGTTTCTGTTGAAGCAAATGTAAGGACAGCAGAAGCATCTAGAAAAGGTTTAGCTCAAGGTCTTTCTGTTGCATTTAAATCTGGTGCTGTAACTGGAATGTTGGTTGCAGGTTTAGCACTATTAGCCATAGCTGTTTATTATTATATATTATTGAAATTTAATGTTGATGAAAGAGAAATTGTAAATGCATTAGTTGCGTTAGGTTTTGGTGCTTCTCTAATTTCTATCTTTGCAAGATTAGGTGGAGGTATTTTTACAAAAGGTGCTGACGTAGGTGCTGACTTAGTTGGAAAAGTTGAAGCTGGAATTCCAGAAGACGATCCTAGAAATCCTGCTGTGATTGCAGATAACGTTGGTGATAACGTAGGAGATTGTGCTGGTATGGCTGCTGATTTATTTGAAACATATGCTGTTACAATTGTTGCCACAATGGTTTTATCCTCAATTTTCTTTGTTGGTGATCTTAATATGATGATTTACCCTTTATCTATTGGCGCTGCATGCTTATTAACATCTATTGTTGGAACATTTTTCGTTAAACTTGGAAGAAGTAATAACGTTATGAATGCTTTGTATAAGGGATTTGTTGTCTCTGCTGTAGCATCTTTAGTAATACTATGGCCTGTTACAGATCATGTAATTGGTTTTACAAATGAGTACACAATAAATGATAAGACATTTAATGGAATGGATCTATATTATTGTGGTGTCATAGGGCTAGTTATTACTGGATTATTAATTTGGATTACTGAATACTATACAGGAACAAGTTATAGACCAGTTAAATCTGTTGCGTTATCATCAACAACTGGTCACGGCACTAATGTTATCCAAGGGCTAGCTGTTTCTATGGAGGCAACTGCAATACCAGCATTAATAATTGTTGCTGGAATTCTCATTACAAATTCTATTGCCGGACTTTTCGGTATTGCTATTGCTGTTACTACAATGCTTGCTTTAGCTGGTATGGTTGTTGCATTAGATGCATATGGACCAGTTACTGATAATGCTGGTGGTATAGCGGAAATGGCTAATCTTGATAAGAAAGTTAGAAAAACAACAGATGCTCTAGATGCGGTAGGAAACACAACCAAAGCTGTTACAAAAGGTTATGCGATTGGTTCAGCTGGTTTAGGTGCGTTAGTTTTATTTGCTGCTTACACAGAGGATATTAAACATTTTTCAAAAGAAGCAGGTTCAGCTTTAGAGGGAATAGTTGTTACTTTTGATTTATCTAATCCTTATGTTGTTGTTGGTTTATTAATTGGTGGGATGCTACCCTATTTATTTGGTTCAATGGGTATGCAAGCAGTTGGTAGAGCAGGTGGAGCTGTAGTTGTCGAGGTTAGAAGACAATTTAAAAAATTTCCTGGTATTATGAAAAGAAAACAAAAGCCAGATTATGCTAAACTTGTAGATTTATTAACTGTTGCAGCTATTAAAGAGATGATTATTCCATCCTTATTACCTGTTCTTTCACCGGTAGTTTTATATTTTATAATTTTATCAATTGGTGGACAAGTAGCTGCTTTAGCTGCGGTGGGTGCTATGTTACTCGGAGTAATAATTACAGGACTGTTTGTAGCTGTTTCAATGACTGCTGGTGGTGGAGCATGGGACAATGCAAAAAAATATATTGAAGACGGCAATCATGGTGGGAAAGGTTCTGAAGCTCATAAAGCAGCTGTGACTGGTGATACAGTGGGCGATCCTTACAAAGATACTGCTGGTCCAGCCGTAAATCCTATGATTAAAATTACAAATATTGTAGCTTTGTTATTATTAGCCGTTATCGCTGGCTAATTTTTTTACGTTTTTTGGCCCTCTGCCCCAGAGGGTCATTAATTTTTTGTCGCATACTTGACATGAAATCATAAATAAATGAATTTCTTTTAAACCCAATTTCTGTTGTGGCTTCTACAATCTTAATTTCTTTCATATCTTTTATATTGTAGAATTCTTTCTTTTTTAACAATCCATAATCATCTATTTCAAGAACCAATACGTCATTTTTAAAAATTTTCATTTTACCTAAATTCTTAAGCTTTGACTGTGTTTGCTTTCTCTCAATATAAATCCATACATCATTATCAAATTTACTTTTTGTTGAGGGATTACCTAAAATTTTTTTAATGTCATTTTTGTTGGTTTTATTAATAATAAGTTGTGTTTGTTTTTTTTCTAGGAAAGGAACACCGTGATGTTTTACAACAGGTTTAAAAGAACAATTTGAAACTGTTAAACTTAATAAAATTATATATAATATTTTATTCATGAATGATAAATATTTACATGTTTATAACAACTTAATAAATTTCACCAGAAATAAAGATTTATATAAAAATCTTAATAGAAACGATAATTTTTCAGACCGCTTGACACTATTTTTGCTTCATTTTTCCTTTTTTTTAAAAAATTTTAAAAATGATGAAAATAAGAAAACTTTGCAAGAAATATATGATTTTAATTTTAGACAATTAGAACTAAGTATTAGAGAAATAGGTTATGGCGACCAATCAATTAACAAAAAAATGAAAGATTATATAAATTTATTACATTCTATGGTTTCAGAAATTCATTTTTGGGATAAATTAACAAAGATTGAAAAATCTAAAAAATTTTCATTGTTTTTAAGTGATTTTAATAATATTGAGCATTTACTTGATTATTTTGATGAATTTAACTCGCATTTATCAAAAAAAACTTTGAATTCTTATTTAAAAAGTGTATGTAACGCATAATTATGGCAGTACCAAAACGAAAACAAACCCCTTCCAGGACTGGTATGAGGCGAGCTCAGACTATGAAATTTTCAACTAAAAATATAGTTGAAGATAAAAAATCTGGTGAATATAGACTTTCTCATCATCTTGACCTTAAAACAGGCATGTATAAGGGAAGACAAGTTTTAGACCCAAAAGAATAGTATATAATAATCTATTACAATGTCAGATATGATAAAAATTGCAGTTGATGCAATGGGTGGCGATGGTTCGCCAAAAAAAATTATAGATGGTATAATTTTAAATCATTCCACAAACAAAAATAATTTTTTTAAAATTTTTGGTGATAGAGACAAAATAATTCCACTAATTAATGATAAAATATCCTCAAATTTTTTTGAAATAATTCACACTGAAAAAAAAATAAAAAGCACTGATAGTCCATTGGAGGGAGCTAAAAGAGGCAAAGAGACAAGTATGTGGTTAGCAGTACAAAGTGTTAAAGATAAAGAAGCAGATATAGTTATCTCAGCAGGGAATACAGGGGCATTATTGGTTGTATCAAAATTAAATTTAAAAATGATCGAAAGTATAGATAAACCAGCATTATCAGCATTGTGGCCAAATAAAAAAGGAATGAGTGTTGTTTTAGATTTAGGTGCAAACATAGATTGTAGTTCTAAAAATCTGTTGGATTTTTCAATAATGGGAGCTTCTTTGTATACCTCTCTTTACCCTAACGATAAACCAAACGTAGCATTATTAAATATTGGTTCAGAAGAATTAAAAGGAAATGAGACTATTAAAGAAACATTCCAATTATTAAATGAAAAAAAATCAGATAATTATAATTTTGCAGGTTATATTGAAGGAAATCATCTAATGGATGGAGAAGTTAATGTTATTGTTTCTGATGGTTTTACAGGAAATGTTGCGCTTAAAACTGCAGAAGGTACAGCGAATTTTATAACTAGTGAATTAAAAAATGCTATGACTGGGACATTAATTGGAAAAATTTCATCTCTCTTAAATATATCAAACTTAAAAAAGTTTAAGAAAAGACTTGATCCAAGGTTATATAATGGGGCAATATTTATAGGTCTAGATTCACCAGTAGTTAAAAGTCATGGTGGAACTGATTTTATTGGCTTTTCAAATTCATTAGACGTTTGTCATAGAATTGTAAAAGGTAATTTGATAGAAAAGATTAAGCAGAATATTTAATATGAGAATAAATTTAACTAAAAAAGACTTAGTTAATTTAGTTTATATGCAGCTTGGATTTTCAAAACAAATTTCAGATAATTTAATTGAAGATTTTTTATCTACGATTGTAAACAATATTAAAAAAGAAAAGAAATTAAAATTATCTAAATTTGGAACTTTTAGTATAAGACAAAAAAAATCTAGAATTGGAAGAAACCCCAAAACAAAAGAAACAAAAGTTATTTCGAGCAGAGATGTTGTATTATTTAAACCATCAAAAGAATTTAAAGATTTTGTAAATTTAAAGGATAATGGATAAATCAGACAGCGCTTACAAAACAATTGGTGAAGTAGCTAAAATCTTAAATCTAAAATCAAATGGAAAAGGTAATTTACCAACTCATATAATTAGATTTTGGGAGACCCAATTTAAACAAATTAAACCAAAGATATTAAATTCTAATAGAAGGTATTATGATGAAAAAACAATAAATCTTCTTAAAAAAGTTAAATTTTTACTTAAAGATCAAGGGATGACAATCAATGGTGTAAAAAAAATATTAAATAATGAAGATTCTTTAAAGCTTGACGAAATTGCAGATAAATCTATAAGAACTGAAAATTTAAAAAATAAGTTATTAAAAATTTCTAACACATTAAGAGAATTAAAAAATGGCAAAAAAAACACACGTTAAAGTAAGAATGGTTCCTGAGGCGAAACCTGATAGCCCTTATTTTTATTATGTAAAAAAACCTGCTGGAGGAGAGAAAGCTAAAGTAAAACTTTCAGCAAAAAAATATAATCCAGATACAAGAAAACATGAAATGTTTGTGGAAAAGAAGCTTCCACCACATAGTAAATAACTACTTCTTTTTAAAGTTTCTCTTTTCGTAATCGATATAAGACAAAATCATATTTTTCCATATACGATTAGTAATTTTAGGATCAATCTTTAACTTTTTAGATTTTGTGTGGATTTTTTTAAGTATAAAACTAATACGCTTTTTATCTACTATTTCTTTTTTAAATTCTTTAAGTTTCAAAACCTCTTTCACAAGATTTGTTCTATATTTAATCAAGGATAATAACTTATTATCTAACTTATCTAATTTAGATCTTATTTTATCTAATTTTTTTTTGTTTTTAGGCGACATTTAATTTATTGGTTTAATTAATAATTATTATATTTATCTAATCATGTACAGTCAGAATTATTCTTTAAATTCTCAATTAAAAATATGGATGATCACTTTATTAGTGATGATCGTGCTTATAATTTTAGTAGGAGGCCTTACCAGATTAACCGACTCTGGACTTTCAATTACCACTTGGGAACTTTTTGTTGGCACATTGCCTCCTTTAACTAGTGATAAATGGATAGAATATTTTGATCTTTATAAAACAATACCTGAATTTAAAGAGCAAAATTTTAATATGACTTTAAATGAATTTAAAATTATTTTTTGGTGGGAATGGGCGCATCGTCAATTGGGCAGATTAATTGGTTTAACTGTTCTTTTTCCAATGATCTATTTTACAATTAAAAATGGTTTTTGGATTTTAAAAGAATATTCAATTATTTTTTTCTTAGTGTGTTTTCAAGGATTTATTGGATGGTACATGGTATCAAGTGGATTAATTGATAGAATTGATGTTAGTCATTATAGATTATCACTACACTTAGTTACAGCTTTTATCATTTTGTCTATAGTTTTTTGGAAATATTTAAATCTAACCGATATAAAAATTAATCATATTAATATTCAATTAAACCCAATTAAATTTTTTCTTTTATTATTATTTTTACAATTAATAATTGGAGCATTTGTGTCCGGGATGGATGCAGGGAAAATTTATAATACTTGGCCTACAATGGGCTCATCATATTTCCCAGATGACAGTGTAATCAATGATTTGTTTAATCTCACAGTATTTAATGACCAATCACTTGTTCAATTTATTCATAGAAATTTAGCATATTTAATTGTCATAATATATTTTTACATGCTTTATTTTGTTTTAAAAAATGGAAATATAAATTTAAGAATTCCATTCTTCATTATTGGAATTTCTTTATTGTTTCAAATTGTTTTGGGAGTTGTTACAATTTTATCTGGAGTAAAAATGATTTATGCATCTCTACACCAGATAAATTCCATTTTAATAATACTTTCAACATTGTATTTTCTTTATATTGTTAAATATAAAGAGCCTAATTATTAGTTCCTATTTGTAGACATTAAAACTCATATTAGCTTACAGCTTTTAAATTACCTTTTGAAGATTTATTCAATGCTTGATCAAGATCCTCAATAATATCATCGATGTGTTCTATACCGATACAAAGTCTTACATAACTTTGTGTAACTCCTGATGCAGCTAGTTCTTTCTCATTTAATTGACTATGAGTTGTACTTGCTGGATGAATTGCCAAACTCCTAGCATCACCAATATTAGCTACGTGATAGAACATTTTTAAAGATTCGATAAACTTTTTACCAGCTTCAATTCCACCTTTAAGCTCGATGCCAATCATTGGTCCATTTCCACCTTTAAGATATTTCTTTGCTCTATCAGCAATGGGTTTATCGTGTTCTGTAGAATAAATAACTTTTGTAACTTCTTTATGTTTTTTTAGGAAATCAACTACATACTCGGCGTTAGCACAATGTTGTCTCATTCTTAAAGCAACCGTTTCAAGTCCTTGAATTATTGCAAAAGCATTATCGGGAGCCAGAGCTGATCCTAAGTCTCTCAATAAACAAACTCTTGCTCTTACAGCAAAGGGAACATTAGCACCAGTTAATTCCGGTACAGCTTTTCCCCAAACAACACCACCATAACTTGCATCTGGTTCGTTAAATAATGGTTGTCTCTTAGGATCTGCAGTCCAATCAAAGTTACCACTATCAACTATACTTCCTGCAACTGCTGTACCATGTCCACCTATATATTTTGTAAGCGAATGTATAACTACAGCAGCTCCGTGTTCAATTGGTTTGCATATAACTGGTGCAGCTGTGTTATCCATGATTAATGGTATATTATATTTTCTTCCAATGTCAGAAACTTCCTTTATTGGAAAGACTCTTAAATATGGATTGGGTAGAGTTTCACCATAAAAAGCTCTAGTTTTATCATCTATTAACTTTTCAAAATTTTCAGGATTACTTGGATCTGCATATCTTATCTCTATACCAAGTTTACTAAGCGTATGTGTGAATAAAGATACTGTCCCACCATAAAGATCGGTTGAGCTTATTATATTATCACCGGCTTGGGCTACATTTAATACAGCAAACGTTGAAGCGGTTTGACCTGAAGATACAGTTACACATGACAGACCTCCTTCAAGAGCGGCAACTCTTTTTTCCAGGACATCATTTGTTGGGTTCATTATACGAGTATAGATGTTACCAAATTCTTTAAGAGCGAAAAGGTTTGCAGCGTGCTCTGTGTTGTTAAATTGGTACGATGTTGTTCTATAAATTGGAACAGCTACTGAGTTCGTCGCTGGATCACTCCTATAGTCACCACCATGTATTGCAATAGTTTCGGGGTTATTTCTTTTTTTAGTCATTTTACTCCTTTTTTAGTGCTTCAACATTATGTTAGGCGCACAATACAGTTCAAATGCCTACCGATTTTATTAATTTTATGAAATTTCCTTTTTAGCAGTTATAAGCCCGCAATAGGATCAAATCGGCAAGTTATTTTTAGCATATTAGCTACATATTTCAAGCTAAATATAAAATTGACTTTGTAATTATTAATAGTATTAATCCTCGCACAATGACAAAATTCACTAAAAAAGACCAATTAAATTCATCTTGGTATGAAATAGACGCGAAGAATGCAGTAGTTGGAAGATTAGCAACTGTTGTTTCCAATATCATAAGAGGCAAGAACAAAACTACATACACACCTCATATGGACGATGGTGACTTTGTTGTTGTTAAAAATATTGAACAAGCAAAATTTACTGGAAAAAAATTTCAAGATAAAAAATATTACAGACACACTGGTCATCCAGGTGGAATTAAAGTTACAACACCTGAGAAACTTCATGAAAAAAAACCGGGAGAAACTTTAAAAATGGCAGTTAAAAGAATGTTACCTGGTGGAGTATTGGGGAGAAAACAATTAACAAAATTAAAAATTTATGCAGGAAATGAACACCCGCATTCAGCACAAAATCCAACTGTTATTGAGTTAGATAAATTAAATAGTAAAAATATAGCTAGAAATTAATATGGAAAATACTCAATCAGCTACAAAATCTCCTAAGTTAAAATTAGATTTCAAAGATAGCAAATATGCTACAGGGAGAAGAAAAACATCAATAGCTAAAGTTTGGTTAAAAAAAGGTTCTGGTAAAATTTATGTAAATGGTAAATTATTTAATGAATATTTTGCAGATGAAACACATAAAATGCAAATTACAAGACCATTTGAGATTATTAATCAGGCTACAGATTACGATGTAAGATGTAGCGTAAAAGGAGGAGGACCTACAGGCCAAGCAGGGGCTATGGTTCACGGTATTTCAAAAGCTTTAGTATTATTTGATGAAAATCTAAAAGCCACCTTAAAAACTGAGAAACTTACTACCAGAGACTCAAGAGCAGTTGAAAGAAAAAAACCTGGTAGAAGAAAAGCTAGAAGAAGCTTCCAATTCTCTAAAAGATAATTTTTTTTTAATTTTTAACTGTTATAATAAAAAATGCCTAAGCTTAACGCATTAGTTGCTGGATCAACTGGATATATTGGTGTTCAATTAATTAAATTATTAGTTAAACACAAATATATTAATATTAGATACCTTTGCGGAAATTCCTCTGTAGGTAAACACGTCAAATTTTACGATAAATCTTTATCTAAATATAAATTACCAAAAATTTTAAAATTTAATAAAAAATTATTAAAAGACGTTCATGTTATTTTTACAGCACTTCCAAATGGGGAAGCACAAGATATATCTAAACATTTAAGCAAAAATCATACTCTAATAGATCTTGCTGCAGATTTTAGATTAGAAAAAGCTTCTGATTATTTAAAGTGGTATAAACAAAAACATCGAGCAACTAATTTAATAAAAAAAAGTATTTATTTACTTCCTGAAATTAATAGAAAAGATATTAAAAAATATAATATTATTTCATGTCCAGGATGTTATCCAACATCAATATTGCTTCCTCTATTTCCTTTATTTAAAAAAAATTTAATTAAATTTAATAATATTATAATTGATTCAAAATCTGGATATTCAGGTGCTGGTAGAGGAGTTCACAATAAATATAAAGATAAAAATCTATATCAGTCTTTGAGTGCTTATGGAGTCGGTTTTCATCGTCACAATTCTGAAATAGATCAAATGCTAAGAAAATTTACAAAGAAAAAATTTCAATTTAGTTTTACTCCTCACTTATCACCAATGTTTAGAGGCATTCTGAGTACTATATATATTGATTTAGAAAATAATATTTCACAAACAAAAGTACTAAAAACATTAATTAGTTTTTATAAAAATGAAAGTTTTGTAAAAATATTAAAGTCTGGCACATTGTTAAGCACCAATGACGTAATAAATACTAACAATTGTTATATTTCAGTGTGCAAATCCAAATATAGCAATAAAATAATCTTACTATCTGCTATTGATAATTTGATAAAGGGTGGTGCAGGTCAGGCTGTACAAAATTTAAATAATAAATTTAATTTTCCTGAAAAAACTGGATTAAAATGAGAAAATTTATAATAATTTTTTTTTCATTTATATTAGCCAATTGTTCTTTATCCAAAGATTCTCAATATTGGACAGAAAATTCTATTGAAAGTAAAACTAATCAAAAAAAATTAAATCAAATATTAAAAAAGGCAGACGATATAACGTCAATGACATTAGAGGAGTATGAGATTTATATAGATGACTATACAAAAAAAAGTAAATATCCAGATATAAGCAAATGAGTAAATTAATTAATATTGCAGTAGTAGGACTTGGTCAGGTTGGCAATTATTTGCTAAATGAACTAAATACAAAAAAAAAAGATATAGAGCTTAAAACAGGTAAGAAAATTAATGTGGTGGCTGTTTCTGCTAGAAATATTAATAAAAAAAGAAAATTCAAAGTTAATAAAAAAATATTTTACAAAAATCCTTTTGAAATTTTTAAGAAAAATAATATTGATATATTATTTGAAGCCATAGGTTTATCAGATGGTATTTCTAAAAAAGTTGTCGAAACTGCTTTAAAAAACAAAATCCATGTTATTACACCTAACAAAGCTTTAATCTCAAAACATGGCAATGAGTTAGCAAAACTTGCAGAAAAAAATAAAGTTAATTTAGAATTTGAAGCATCAGTTGCTGGTGGTATTCCAATATTAAGATCTATTAAAGAAGGATTGGCAACAAACAAAATATCAAAAGTTTATGGAATTTTGAACGGTACTTCAAATTACATACTATCTGAAATGGAAAATTCAGATGAAAATTTTGCAGATGTTTTAAAAAAAGCACAGACACTTGGTTATGCCGAACCTGGTAATCCAAAATTAGACTTAAATGGTTTTGATGCATTTGCCAAAGTAAGAATTTTGTCTGCTTTAGCCTTTAATAGTAAAATTTCTAAACACAAATGTTTAATGGAAGGAATAGAAAAAATTGAATTAAAAGATATTAAAATTGCAAATCAATTAGATTTAAGAATAAAACTACTGGGAATTTCAGAGTTAAAGAATAATCATCTTTTTGAAACCGTCCATCCATGTTTAGTTAGTAACAAATCTTATATTGGTAATGTGAACGGTGTAATGAATGCAGTTATTCTTCAAGGTAAACCAGTTGGAGAAAGTGTTTTACAAGGGGAGGGGGCTGGACCAGGTCCTACTTCTTCATCATTACTTTCTGATTTATTATCAATTTTGCGTGGAAATATAAAAAAACCTTTTGGTGTTAGTGTTTCAAAGCTTAAATCTTTAAAACCATATAATGTAAATAATTATGTAAATTCATTATATTTGAGATTCGAGGTAAAAGATAAGCCTGGTGTATTATCTGAAATAACTAATCGTTTAGCTAAATATAAAATTTCAGTTAAAAGGCTAATACAGACACCTGATAAAAAAAATAATAAAGCAACAATTGTTATTATTACGCATAAAACAACTGATATTAATATTCATAATTGTTTGTCTATTTTCAAAAAAAATAAAAATATTTTAAAAACACCAACATTAATTAGATTGCTTGGTTAATGGAAATTTATTTAAAACTTTTTGAAGTTTTATTTCCTGTATTCCTAATAGTAGGTCTTGGATATCATTTGGGTAAAAAAAATCCTGATTTTGATACATCATTTATAACAACATATGCTGGTAATTTTGGAACTCCAGCCCTCGTTATTTTTGCTATTACAGCAGGCGGGGTAACTTTTGAGATATTTAGTGAATATTTTGGTTACGCAATTATCTTATTAACATTATTTGGTATTGTAGGTTTAATTTTTCTTGTACTTATGAAGAAAGATTATATTCGAGAATTACCAACTTTTATTTTACCAAACACTGGAAATATGGGCATTCCAATTTGTTTATTTGCCTATGGTGAATTAGGAATGGGGATAGCAGCTGCAATATCTTCTTTAATTGTTTTGCTCCACTTTACTTTAAATATTTTTTTAGCAAAAAGAGCTTTTGATTTTAAAACAATATTAAAAAGTCCATCATTTTATGCAATTTTAATAACAGTACTTTTTTTGTATTTTAAAATTCCATTTCCACAATTTGTATTAAATACGGTAATGCTTTTAGCTTACGGAATGATTGTAATGATCCTTATGTCCTTAGGCGTGGCTCTTACACAAATGAAAGTATTTTCTTTTAAAGATGCATTAATAACTTCTTTTGGAAGAGTAATATTAGGTCCTATTATAGGATTTGCTCTTATAAAATTTTTTAATTTATCTGGTATACCAGCTGGTGTTCTGTTAATTCAGTCTTGTATGCCTAGTGCAATTTTGTGTTATTTGATTGCGCACATGTATTCTCCTAAAGAAATTGTAGATAATATATCTAGCACAATTGTAGTATCTACAATCATGTCCTTATTCACTATTCCGATTACATTATTCTTTGCTTTAAAATACTTCTATTAAGAGATATCCTTCTTTTATGAAGGCTATAATTTTAAATGCATCTGCCTGGATGATTGTTCCTGTAATGGATGCTTTTGCTAAATATTTAAGCTCATCTATGGACGTTTTGCAGATAACTTGGGCTAGATATTTTTTTACAGTGGTCTTTACGTTATCTTTAATGATTATCTTTTATAGACAATCATTAGTATGGACAAAAAAACCAGCGCTTCAATTAATTAGGGGATTAATTTTTGTTTTTTCTACTTATTTATTCTTTTATGCAATATCGGAAATTTCACTACCTAAAGCCTTAACCTTAGCTTTTGTTGCTCCAATTTGTGTTACAGCCTTATCTCCATTTTTTTTAAATGAGAAAGTAGGGGTGAAGAGGTGGACTGCAGTATCATTAGGATTTATTGGAACTTTAATTGTAATCAGACCTGGCTTTATTGAACTTAACTTGGCTACTATGGCTGCTTTAGGTAATGGAATTTGCTATGGGTTTTATCTTATTATCACAAGGAAGCTCAGTACCTCTGACAATCCTCTTTTAACCCTTTTACTATCGGGTTTAATAGGAACCATTATAATTAGCCTATTTATGCCCTCAGTTTGGGTTAATCCTACGTCAAATCAGTGGATTTTAATGGCTTTAATCGGCCTTATAGCCTCTGTAGCGCATCTTTTCCTAATTTTATCACTCAAATACGCTGATGCCTCTAAATTAGCTCCTTTAGGCTATACAGAGATCATTACAAATATACTGATTAGTTACTATTTCTTTCATGAGTTACCTGATAATTGGACTTATTTAGGTTTGTTTATTATTGTTCTTAGTGGTTTATATATTTCTAGAAGAGAATATTTGCATACACGTTCAAATTAATAGTAAATAAATAGTTACTAATATATAATGTAATACTTTAATATATTACTTTAAACTATTGTAATTATTATATAAAATAGTTATATAAATAAAGATAAACTCAATTAAATAACTCAGTTTATGCAAGAAAAATATAATTAATAGATACTCTTTTAAATTAACTTAGGCAAAAATGGTAAGCTTGAAAGAGAAAATAAAGTACTATGCTTAAAAGTGTTTAATACCAATGGTTTTTTAAGCTAATTATACACAAAATTGAAAATTCTTATTAAAACAACTGCGTAGGGGAACAAAAATTCATAAAAAAATCTTTGAGATTAGACACTAAAATTAGCCTTGTTATCATTGAAAAGTAGAGCAATGCAGTTATAGAATATGTGTTTTAAACGGCCATAGAAGTGCTTTATTTTGTTATATCTCGATATATAGTACAACTGAAGGGTGCATAACGCTATTCACACTAAAATATGCTTAAATAATGAAAAAACGTTGATTTTACTAGTGTTTTTGACCATAAAATAGGACAAAAAGGCCACTAAATATCAACTTTTTCAGATCTCAATAAACGCAGCTTTGTCTTAATTCCACCTCTCCCTGAGTATCCACCAAGACCTCCATCGGACCGAATTACTCTATGACAGGGTATTTTGGGGGCATAAGGGTTTTTTCCACATGCATTTGCTACAGCACGCGCTGTTTTTGGTCTTTTTATAGCTATTGCTACCTGTTTATAGGTTTTAACAGTGCCTTTTGGTATAGTCTTAAGGTAATTCCAGACTTTTAATTGAAATTTGGTACCTTTCATCAATAAAAATTTAAAATAATGAAGCAGACTATAAAGAAAACAGTTAAAATTGAAAGATAAATAGTTTCCAGGGTTTTTCCAGATTTTCTATAATTAATAAAGCTTAATATCGCAAAACCAAAAGATGTTATTAAGAAATATATCGGTTCAATTACTCCGTCTATGCCCATTTTTAGATAATATTTCATCCTTATTGTCTACACAATGTCATTAATTGTCCTTTAAATTAATAAATTATTTTATTTGACATTATAAATTACTTAATATATTACTAATGATAATTAATTGTTATCAATAGTAATAATATGAATGAGCTAACTACAGACTTAAAATCACTTCATGAGGCAACTTTAAATAACCTCAAAAATTCGAAGGCAAACAATACTTTAAGAGCTTATAAATCTGACTTTAAAGACTTTACCTTTTTTTGTGCAAAACATGGATTAAATTCACTGCCAACAGAGCCAAAAATAGTTTCCCTGTACCTAACCCATCTCTCTAAAAAATCAAAAGTAAGTACTATAAGAAGAAGATTGGTATCAATAAGCATGGTCCATAAGCTGAAAGGCCATTATTTAGATACTAAACATCCAATCATAGTTGAAAATTTAATGGGAATAAGAAGAGTTAAAGGAAGTGTCCAAATAGGAAAAAAACCCTTATTAATCAATCATTTAAAATTAATAATTAATGTAATAAATGAACAAAAAAAAGAAGAAATAAAAAAACTAAGAGACAAATCAATAATTTTAATTGGCTTTGGGGGTGGCTTTAGAAGAAACGAGTTGATTTCTATAGATTATGAAGATTTAGAATTTGTGCCAGAAGGTCTTAAAATTACTATTAAAAAGTCAAAAACAGACCAATTAGGTGAAGGAATGATCAAAGGAATACCCTATTTCACAAATCAAACTTACTGTCCTGTTTCAAATTTAAGAAAATGGTTAGAAATTTCTAAAATTAATACTGGACCTATTTTTAGAAGATTTTCTAAAGGTTTATCTTTATCTAAAAAAAGATTAACTGATCAATCTGTAGTTTTGTTAATGAAAAAATATTTAAATTTAGCAGGTATTGAAAATCAAAATTTTGCAGGTCATAGTTTAAGATCAGGTTTTGCAACAGTTGCCGCAGAATCAGGTGCAAATGAAAGAAGTATCATGGCAATGACAGGACATAAATCAACACAAATGGTTAGAAGATATATTAAAGAAGCAAATTTATTTAAAAATAATGCTTTAAACAAAATTAAAATTTAATTTTTTTTTAAAATAACTTGTTTCCATATAATCATGTTTGATAAATCATTGCGATTATTAATAATAAATTTATTTATTGCTGATGAAGGATTCTTGCTTAAATCTGTATAAAACCACCATAAATAATCATCTAAAATCAAAAGCCCATTTTTATTTAATATCTCCCATGAATTAATAATATCATTATATACTTGTTCATAAGAATGATCTCCATCAATGTAAATAAGGTCAAATGTATCTATATTATCTTTAAAAAAATTATTTGAAGTATTTTTAATTTTTTTTAATCTATTTATTTTAAGATATTTATTTAGATTAATGTCAAAATTATTTTCTATGATTTTTGAATCAATTTTGGTTTGTTCATCACTACCAGCCCAAGTATCAACACAAGTAATATTAGAATTAGGAAAATGATTCAAAAAAAAAATTGCACTTCTGCCCTCATATGAACCAATTTCTAATATATTTTTAGTATTTTCTTGGTTTTTTAAGTTTGATTTTAAAAAATATAAATTATTACAAAACCACTTTTGATCTTCATTAAAACTAATAAAATTTTCATAAATTTGATTTTCAATTATTAACGATTTTTTTTTTGTTTTATAATTAGGGAAAAAGTTTTTAAGAAAATTTAAAATAATAAAAAATGGTGTATTTATTTTTATAAGTTTGATTAAATTTTTAAAAAATTTATTCATATATTTAAGTATTTATTAATAAAAACATCATTATAAAAATCTAAATAATAATAGATTTTTAAGCGAATAACATCTAATAAAAGCATAATATTGTTAATAATGATTTATAAAGAATTAATATATATACACATACCAAAAACTGGTGGATCATCAATAAGAAGCTCATTAAATCAAAATTATAATTTAATTTATAATGCATCAAAAAAAAATTTAAAAGAAATGGGCTATACAAACTTTAACGAAAATTTTGAGAATTTTCAATTTAATATTATTGATTTCAAAGATCATCTTCCATATCAATTAATTAAAAAAAAAAAATTTGAATTAAATAAATATAAATTTACATTCGTAAGAAATCCGTTTAGCAGACTGGTATCTTTATATTTTGAATGTATTGCAAATAAGTTACATTTAGAGGGAATAAATACTAATAAAAATATAAGCTTTGAAGATTTTGTACAAATTATAACTAACAAATCATATTGGTTTACAATACCAATGATAGACTTCATAGGTGAAGAAAATATAAATGAAATAAATTTTATTGGTAAATTTGAAAATTTTGAAAATGATATTTTTAAACTTAAAAAAAAAATTAATATTACAATAAAACATCACAATTTTAATAACAGTGTAAAGTCAAAGTTTAAATTTAGTGATTATAGATCTTATTATTCAAACGATAAGCTTATTGATAAAGTTTATAATTATTATGAGAAAGATTTTAAAAAATTTAATTATAATTTTAATAATTTTTTAAGTTTTGAAAACAAAAAAGTTAACTTGTTGACTATATTATCTCGTTTAATAAAAAGAAAAATTATAAATTTATTTTAAATATAAATGAACAAAGAAATAACCTTGGTTCTACTGACACATAAAAGTAAAAATCTTGTAGAAAATTTTATTAAAAAAATTTATGGAAAAGTTAAAATTTTAATTATTGACAACTCTGATGATCACAATTTAAAAAAGGATATAGAATTAAATTATCCTCTAATAGATATCTATATAATTGAAAACAAAGGTTATGGAAATGCAATAAATTTTGGAAGTAAATTTATTCAAACTGAATACTTTTTGATCTGTAATCCAGATATAGATGGAATTAATTTAATAACCTTATTAGATTTTGTAAATGCAGCTAAAAAATTAAAAAATAACTTTTCTGTTCTTGGTCCTAGATTTTTAAACGCTAATCCTAAATCTCATAAACAGAGTAAAGATAACAATGGAATATCAGAGATGAAATTTTTAAGTGGTGCGTGTATGTTTTTTAATAAAAAAAATTTTTATAATTTAGGAGGTTTTGATGAAAATTTTTTTTTATATTTTGAAGAAAATGATTTTTGTTTAAGAAGTCATAAAATTAATAAAAACTATCAAATTAACTTTATTAAAATTAAACATAATGTAGGCAATTCTGTTATAACTAAAAATTCTCAAGAACAAAAAAAACTGAAGAATCTTAGAACCTGGCACTTTATTTGGTCAAAATATTATTATCACAAAAAACATTATGGTTTTTTATTAAGTATCATTTATTTCATTCCTATAATCTTTAGAATAATATTTAGAATATTTTTTTCTAAATTAACTAATAACCCTGAAAATTTGGAAAAATATAAGATTAGATTGAATGGGTTAATAAATTCTATTTGTGGAAAAAAATCACATAAAAGATTAGACGAAAATTAATTTTTTTTGATAAGGTCTTTTATATAATCTTTTATATTTATTTTAGGTTTATAGCCTAAATATTTATAAGCAAAATTATTTGGTATGGAAGTGCCGAATCTTTCTCCTTTTCTTGAAGGCAAATATTTAATCTTTGATTTGAACATTTTTGCAATTTCTAAAATAGTATATTGTTTTTTTGTGCCTAACATATATTCATTTTGTTTACCTTTTATCCAAGCCAAAAAACATCCTCTTACGATATCAGAAATATGTGTAAAATCTCTTTTTTGATTTCCTGGCCTTACTACAGTGAGTGATTTTTTTTTCTTAAATTGCGTTTCAAAAATTCCAATAACTGCAGACATATGAGAATTTAAAATTTGTCCTGGCCCGTAAACATTGTAAAAATAAACAATTTCATACTTTAAACCAAACCAGATTGAATAATTTTTAATTAATTCAATATTTTTAGCTTTTGTCCAGGCATAAGGTGATAAATTTTGATCTTTGCCGTTATTTCCGATTACACTTGAAGAAGCAGAATATATAATCTTTATTTTATTTTTCATTGCAAAATTAATTACTCGAAAAGATCCAGTTAAATTATAATTAAGACAATTTTGTATTTGCAAAAAGCTTTGATAAATTCTTGAAAATTCTCCAAAATGAAAAATGACTTTAATTTTTCTTTTATTTTTTTTTAATATATTTTCAATATTTGAATTTTCACCATTTATGTAGGTTATGCGTTTATTCTTTATATGGTTATTTTTACTTCCAGTAAAATAATTATCTAGGCTTATGATTTTATAATTCGTTTTATCTAATAAATATTTTATTAAATTTGATCCAATAAACCCTGCCCCACCAGTTACTAAAATAATTTTTTTCATTAAAATCTTTTATACAAAAGGAATAAAAAATTCAATAAAATTGGTTTTTAAAATTATTCTATTTAATTTAGCGATAAAAAACTCTTAAATAAAATTTCAATAATTTCATCTTTAATAGATCGTAAAAAAAATTTATATTTTTTTTAGGTTGTTTTAAAGGTGATAAATACTCATTAAATATTAAATTTTTGTTTCTATCTAAACCAGATTTTAAATAATATTTTTCAAAAAAATTAATACTCATACCCCATTTTTTAATAAAAATTTTATTACCTTTGCTACCAAGATATGTGAAAAGATTTTTATCTTTTTTTCTAGTGGTTATAGATCCAAAATGATAGGCCAATGATTTCCCCAAGCCCTTGAAAATTCTAACATCATTATTCCATAATTTCATAGCAAAATCAGTGTCATCTCCACCAGTAGGACTAAATTCTTCACTCCAACCACCTACTTGTTGCCATATTTCCTTATCAACTAAACCTGGGCATTTAGTAGTACCTTGAAAATTAAAGGTTTTAATTTTTTCTAAATTTTTTAATAATTTATTTTCATCAAAATTTTTATAAGTATCTCCCGCATCAAATTTAACTTGACCTGCACCAACCATTGTTCCTGATAAATAATATTTGTTATTACTCATTTTAATAATTTCATTATAGAATTCTATATCCCAACCTGGACAATAATAAAAATCATCATGCGAAATTAATATATAGTTTTTTTTGCTAATTTTAGATGCTTTATTTAATGCTTTTGGCATACCAATATTATTTTCAGAAAAAGTGTATTCAATATTATTTTCTTTAACATAATCTAGTGTGCCATCAGATCCTTCATTCACATGTGCAATTATTTGGTGATCAAAATTTGAATTTTTTTTGATACTTAAAATGCATATTTTAAAATATTCCAGGTTATTAAATGTAGGTATTAAAATGGAAAACATTTTTTATTTTTTTTCCCAAAAAAATTCTTTATTAATTTGGAAAGATTTTGAGATAATGAAATCAGCAATTATAGTTGAATTAAAATATTTAAAATATTTATTTCTTCCATTTTTAGCAACAAAACTTCGTAATTTATTGTCGTTGCTATATTTAATAATTTTCTCAGAAAGATCAGATAAATTTTTGTATACAACTACTTCATTTTTATTCAAAAAGTTATGAATTTTTGTTTTTTCATCTATCATTACTAATAAACCATTTCCTATTAGTTGAGAAAATCTATCACTACTATAATATTTTGAGGTTTTGCCTTGACTTAAATTAAGACCAATTTTGGATTGAGATATTGCAAATCTATAATCATCAGCCCAAATTGGTTGAATTTTATTCATACCATAAATATCAAATCTGATATTTGGTGTTGTTTTTATTAATTTATTTATAAAAATTTCTCTTTTATCAAATTTACCCTTTTTTAATACACCGCGATGAACTCCGTGACTCATTGCAAAAAATACGTCATTATTAAAATTAAGATTTTCATAATTTTTTAAAGTTTCAAAAGATTCATCTACTGGATTTGGCATAAAGTGTATTTCATTCTTTTTACCAAAATTTAGTGAATATGGATCTGATGTGCAAAAACTTACATCCATTAAATTAATTTTGTCTATAAATCTTTTCCTGTTATTTTTCCATTCATCATCCATTCGATCAAGGAACCATTGACACATCTTAATTTGGGGATAATTTTTTTTAACAAAATTTAAAGTTTCAATTTTGATTAAATCTGCGTGCCCAAAAACAATTAAATCAGGTAGATAATTTGATATAACTTGTAAAAATTTAGAATTTAATCTCTTTGATCCATTTAAATCATTAAACTTTCTATAGTAACTTACTATATCTCTGTCACTAAATTCAAGAACGCTATGATTTAATCTAATAAAGCCATTATTAATACGTCTACCTGTATTATAAAATAATCGACCATCATGCCTTTCATTAAAATTTGTTACATGGAGAATTTTTAGTTTTTTTATATTTGTTTTAATAAAATTTAATTTGTTTTGTGGTACAATTTCAGATCTATAATTATCAATTTTTTTAATTGAATACTCATCTTTAAGAAAAAAATTTTTAATTGAATTTTTTTGAAGAAAAAGTAACTTTTTTTTATCAATTATTAATTCTTCAATAGATTTAAATAATTGATTAGGCGTAAGTAAGCGTAATATTATTCCATTTGTAATTGTTTCTGGTAGACCACCTCTATTCGAAATTATTACAGCACATCCTTTGCTTGCAGCCTCTAAACTAGATCTACCAAAAGGTTCGTTCCATCTAGCACAAGCAACTGCAATACTACTTTTTCCAAAAATATTTAAAACTTCATCATGATTTCTGAAACCTAAATTTTGTAATCTATTATGTTCAACTACAATATTCTCTCTAGGCTCGTCACCTACTACTATTGCAGACCAATCTTTATATTTATCAAGAATTTTTGTAATTGCTTTACAAAAAATATCATAACCTTTCGCAGTATTAAGTTTCCCAACAAAAGTTATTATTTTTTTTTTATTTTTAATATTTGTTTTTGTTTTTTTTATAGATTGATGAATAACCTCAAGCTTAGCTGATTTATGATAAAATTTGTCTAACCTGCTTAAAAATTGTTTTTTTGACCATTGACTATTAAAAATTATTTTTGAACAAGTATTCAGCAAATACATTCTTTCTAAAATCGATTTGGAGCCAAGCATTGTTATAGGGTCGTTATGAAAATAAAGTACTATTTTGCAATTAACAGAAACTAAATCTTTTACATAATTAGGTCTGTTATGAACTTCGATGATATTGGGTTTAACTTGATTCTGTATTTCTAAAAATTTTTTTACATAAATTTTAGACTGGCTTAAAAAAATTTTTTTTTGTAAATCTATATTTCTATAATTTTTTGAAAGTTTTCTTTTATAATTTGTTGAGCCATATATAGTTATTTCATCTCTATATTTACTAATTTTACTCATTGAATTTACTGAAAGAGAAACAGCACCAGGATATGTAGGTGAATAATTTTCTTTGTAAGGTAATAAAATTGAAATTTTCATTATTTTATTTTTTTAAATTTTTAAAATATTCTAAAGAATTACCATTCTTATCTTTTTTAGATAAAATAGGCTTGCTTGATGGCCATTTAATATTTATTGCTTTATCATTCCAAGATAAGGTTTTTTCAGATTTTTCATCTCTATAGTTAGAACATTTATAATTTACAGTACAAGTATTACTTAAACACATGAAACCATGAGCAAATCCTTTTGGTATATAAAAGGAAAAGTCATCATTATAAGAAATAATTACCGCAACATATTTTCCAAAACTTTTTGATTTAGGTCTTAAGTCAACAGCAACATCAAAAATTTTACCAGATGTAACAGTAATAATTTTGGCTTGAGTTCTGTTTAATTGTATATGCAAACCTCTTAAAACGTTTTTTTTTGAGAATGACATTATATCAAATGGAAAGTTTTTAACATCAATTACTTTTTTTTTATAAGTCTCTTTTAAAAAACCTCTTCTATCTTTATAAATTAAAGTCTTTATTAATTTTGGACCATTTTTAATTTTTGTTTTAACAAGATACATTTGATTTTAATAAATTTTTTAAATAATTAGTTTTAATTTTACTTCTTAATTTATAATTTTTTTTTAATTTAAATTCTTCCTTCATTGCATCACTCTTGCTTTGGTAATTTTTATAATAAATTAATTTCCAATATTTACCTTTTGTGAATTTTGCACCTTTTGATTTATTATGCAATATAAGACGATTTTTTAAATTGTTAGTATAACCAACATAAGTAATGTATTTATTATTAACTTTTGATAAAATCATATATACGGAAAATATCATAGTATGGCGGTCCCTAGGGGAATCGAACCCCTCTTTCGAGGATGAAAACCACGTGTCCTAACCGATAGACGAAGGGACCAGAAGCTGCTTTTTATTGTAAATTAGATAATTAATCAAGCTTATCATCTAAAATTTTGTTTAAGTTTTATTACTTTCTTTAATCCAGTTGATTTATGTGTAACGAAAGTCTCTGATATAAATTCGTTATTTTTAATATTGATTCCAGAGACTAAGTCTCCAGATGTTATTCCTGTAGCACAAAAAATAGAGTCGCCTGATACTATCTCACTGAGTTCATATTTTTTTGATAAATCATTAATACCCATATTTTTCGCTCTTATTTTATCCTTATCAGTATTAAATAAAAATCTTCCTTGAAAATTACAATCATATGCATCAAGAGCAGCAGCTGCTAAAACACCCTCGGGTCCACCACCAATTCCTAAAAAAATATCTACATTATATTTTTTATCAGTAACCAATAAAGCTCCAGAAACATCTCCATCTGAAATCAGTTTAAGACTAACTTTAAGATCTTTTAATTCGTTTATTATTTCATTGTGTCTAGGTCTATCTAAAAGACATGCGGTTAAATCTTTGGGTTCTTTATTCAGATAATCACTTAAATTAGTTATATTTTTTTTTAAGCTATAGTCTAAATCAACAACATTTTTTTCCTTTATTCTTGTTGAAATTTTTTCCATATAAGTTTCAGGGGCTTTAAATAAATTATTTTTTTCAGAAATTGCAATTACTGATAAAGCACCTGGTAGATTATTTGCAGCAAAATTTGTACCTTCTAAAGGATCAACGGCAATATCAAATTCAGGGCCATTACTGGTTCCAAGTTTTTCCCCAATATAAAGCATTGGAGCATCATCTAATTCACCTTCGCCTATTACTATTTCTCCCTTCATATCAATATTATTTAATTCAGTTCTCATAGAGTCTACAGCAGCTTTATCAGCTGCAATTTTATCTTTTTTTCCAACCAGGTACGAAGATGCAAGGGCTGCTTTTGATGTTATATTAACAAATTTATCTACAAACTTTTTATCAATAGTCATTAAGCTTTTTCATCTAATAGATCTTCTTGTTCAATCTTAGTTTCAAATTCTCTTAGACGTTTATAGACGCTCGCCAGTTCTATAATTGTTGGCCAGGCTTTTAATAAATACTGCATAGACCCTTCTACTCTTCCAAATGCTCTTATTATTTGCTGCATAACTCCTAAAGTAACTACACCAGCTACAATAGCTGGAGCTAAAAAAACGTATGCAGATAAAACATTTGCTTGCAAGTATGCAATTCTCCCAATATTAAAATATAGATACCGCAAATAACTTAAAAAGTGAATTTTACGTACATCATCAAATAATTCATTAATTCTTTTAGGTCTTACGCTACCATCATCTTCTGCAATAACTAAAATTTTTCTATATGCAGCTTCTTGTTTTTGCAAATCATACTCAACACCAACTAATCTTAATATTAAACCAAGTACGATTAAAAAAACTGTTCCACCTACAGTCCAAATCAAAGCTCCTACTATTAAACCATATTCCCATTCACCAAAAAAGAAAATAGGAATACCTACACTTAAACCAAATAATATGGGGATGAATTGAATCAAAATCATTATTGACTCTATTAAACTTGTTCCCAATCCTTCCATTATTCTTGTGAATTTAATTGTATCCTCCTGAACTCTTTGTGATGCACCTTCTATTTTTCGCGCTTTGTCATAAACAGAATGATACCATTCAACCATTGCCGTTCTCCATCTAAATAAATAATGAGCTGTAAAAAAACTAATTGCTACATAGACACCAATGTACATGGCCGCCAACGTAATAAATGAAAACAAGCTTGCAAAATATTCTTCAATTGTAACAGCATTTGGTTCTGCAAGTGCTTTCTGTATCATGTCATAAAATACACCAAACCATTCATTTATTTTTACATCTATTTCAACTTGAACCCATAATGAAGAAAGAATAACAAATGAACCTAACCAGGACCAAATAAACCAACTTTTTTCTGTAAAAAATCTAAACATTTTTATTTAAGAAAATTATCTGCATAAGACTTTTTTACAATTTTTCTTTTTCTTGGTTCAATTATCTCAAAATCAATTTTTTTCTTTTTTGCATAATTGATTGCTAATTCTTTAGATGAAAATTCTAATTTCAGTTCCGTATAAGTATCGGATGAACTTTCCCAACCCATCAAAGGGTTTTTTGTTGGATCTTTAGTTTTAAATTCTAAAATCCATCTATTATTTTTTCTTAATCCAGACTGCATTGGATTTTTATTTGGAATGTAAATAATAGCTTTTTTCATAATTGATGGTCGGAGTGGCAGGATTCGAACCTGCGACCCTCTGGTCCCAAACCAGATGCGCTACCAGGCTGCGCTACACTCCGTTCCGAGTACTAATACAGCAGTTATTCATAATTTCAATGTATAAAGAAGTCAAAATTAAAAGAAATTTGGATAAAATCTGGTATATAACGAAGCATGATAATTACTTGCCCAAATTGTAACAAGCAATTCAAAATTGATAATTCTTTAATACCAGATGAAGGAAGGGATTTACAATGTGGGTCGTGCAATCAAGTTTGGTTTTATAAAATCGAAGAGGAAAACAACAAAGTATTAAAGCTAAATGAAGAAATCATAAGCAAAGACATTGAAATAAAAGATAAAAATAAAAAAGAAAAAATAGAAGAGAAAAATCAACCGTCAGAACAAATTAATAATGAAATAAACAATAAAAAAAAAGAAAAAATTTCAGAAAATCAAAAAAATAAAACTACATCAAAAAATACAGATAATAAGGGAAGTAAATTTTTTTCTTATTTAATTGTATTTATTATATCTTTAGTTGCATTAATTATATTGCTTGATACTCTAAAAACCCCATTAATCAATGTGTTACCTGGATTAGAAATAATATTATTTAACCTTTTTGAATCATTGCAAGATATAAAACTATTTATTATAGACCTAATTTAATTTTTTATGATTAATTATATATCTAAACCTTTTAGATGGTTCTTTAAATTAGAAGCCGCAAGTGGTCTTGTACTATTGTTTGCTGCAATAATTGCGTTATTTATAAGTAACTCTGAACTATCTAACTTATATTTTTCTACTTTAAACAAATATTTATTCATAGGTATTAATAATTTTGGATTAAAATTATCAGTATTGCATTGGATCAATGATGCCTTAATGGCAATTTTCTTTTTTTTTGTCACTTTAGAAATAAAAAGAGAATTTTTACAAGGGGAATTGTCAAATATTAAGCAAGCTTTATTACCAATCATAGCTGCTGTTGGAGGAATGTTGGTTCCTGCATTGTTTTATGTTTTCATAAATTTAGGTGATAGCGAAACTCTAAATGGGTGGGCTATTCCATCAGCAACAGATATTGCTTTTTCTTTAGGAGTTTTGTCTTTATTGGGTAAAAGAGTACCTTTATCTCTAAAAGTATTTTTAACTGCATTAGCTATAATTGATGATTTAGGTGCAATAGTAATTATCGCCCTATTCTACTCTGGAGATTTGAGTATTAAGTATTTAACTTTAATGTTATTAGCTTTTATTGTTTTGTTATTAATTAACAAATTTAATATTAAAAAGTTTCTACCTTACTTGGTTGTAGGACTTTTTCTTTGGGATTTTACACATAACTCTGGAATACACGCTACTATTGCTGGAGTTTTGTTAGCTATGACAATTCCTCATAGAAAAAAAGAAAAAGATTTTTCTTTATTAATTAAAGTAGAACATGCAATTAGTCCGTATGTTGCTTTTGGTATAATGCCTCTATTTGCATTTGCAAATGCTGGAGTATCTCTAGAAGGTTTATCGTTCGATTCTTTACTCGATAAAGTTCCCCTAGGTATTGTACTAGGACTGTTTCTTGGTAAACAATTTGGTGTATTTATATTTTCTTATTTATCTATAAAATTTAAAATAGCTCAAATGCCTAACGACACAAGTTGGTATAATTTTTATGGTGTAGGAGTTCTTACTGGGATTGGATTTACAATGAGTTTATTTGTTGGAAATTTAGCTTTTGTTGAAAACATGCAATATATGGATGGTGTAAAAATAGGTGTATTAACTGGGTCATTGTTATCCACTTTATTTGGTTATTTTTTGATATTACTTACTCCCAATAAACCGAGTAAATGAAAAAAGTAATATTTCTGGCATCTATAATTATGTTTTTTTTTAAAACTTCAGCTAGTGCAAACTATGAAAAAAAAATTCATGACTTCAGCATAGAGAGTATAACTGGTGAGACAATTAATTTTAAAGATTACAAAAATAAAGTTATTTTAGTTGTGAATACAGCAAGTTATTGCGGGTTTACTAAACAATATGATGAATTACAGGAATTGTGGGATTTATATAAAGAAAAAGGTTTGATTGTTCTTGGTGTTCCATCTAATTCATTTAATCAAGAAAAGAGTAATGATTCAGATGTAAAAGAGTTTTGTGAAGTAAATTTCAATATTAACTTTCCTCTTACAACTATTACAGAGGTAAAAGGTAAAAATTCACATGAAATTTTTAAATGGGCAAAAGAAAATCATGGAAAATCTGCTGTCCCTAAATGGAATTTTCATAAAATTCTAATTAATAAAGAAGGCAAGATAGAAGATACTTTTGCATCAATGACAAAACCAATGTCAAAAAAAATAATTAAAGCTATAGAAAATATCTTATAAGTTTATAGTTAATCCATCATGTGCTGGAATGATATTTTTAGGTAAAATTTTTTTAAGAACCTTATAATCTAATACTGGCGATAAATTTGTAAGAATAGCTTTTTTAGGTTTGAATTTTTTAATTACAGCTAGTGAGGACTCTAAATTAAAGTGTGATGGATGAAAATTATACCATAAACAATCAATGATTAAATATTGAAGATTTTTAAAATATTTATAATCTTTTTTATAAATTTTGCTTACATCACTTATATAAGCTAATTTTTTATTTATAATAAAGCAATTTGATTTAACTTTACCATGTTCTACAATGATTGATTGAATACCAATTTTTTTATTATTATTTTTCGTAAATATTTTCTTTGGTAATTTATTGAGTTTTAATGTAGCAGGATATTCTTTAGAGTAAGTAGTGAATATATATGAAAATGTTTTTTTTAATAATTTAGAAGTATGTTTGTCCGCATAAACATTTAATTGTTTTCTTGAATTAAGATAAAAGGACCTTAAATCATTTATACCATGTGTTTGATCACCATGCATATGAGAATATAATACTTTATTAATTTTTTTAATTTTATGTCTTAAAAGTTGTTGCCGTAGATCAGGAGATGTATCTATAAGAATATTTTCGTCTGTAGTTTTTATTAAAGCTGAACATCTTGTTCTATAATTTTTTTTATTATCAGGATCACAATTTCCAAAAAAACCATCTGGTCTTGGTACACCCATTGAACTACCGCATCCTAAAATAATAAATTTCATTAATTTCAATTAAAAAATAGTTTATTAAAGTTATCTGTAGTTTTTTTAATAAGATCTACTTTAGATATATTTTTAATTTCAGCTAATTTTGCAGCGGTAAAATCAATAAATGATGGTTCATTTTTTTTTCCTCTTTTGGGAACGGGTGCTAAAAAAGGACTATCTGTCTCAATTAAGATATTATCCATTGGAATAGATTTGAATGTATCTTGTAAATCCAATGAGTTTTTAAAAGTAATGATACCGCTTGCTGAAAAGAATGAATTTAAAGTCATTAATTTTTCTGAGAATTCTTTAGACCCAGTAAAACAATGCATCAAAATTTTAAGGTTTTCATTTTTATATTCATTTAAAATTTCAAAAGTTTCTTTTTCTGCATCTCTTGAATGAACAATTAATGGAATATTGCTTTTTATGGATGCATCTATATGTTCTTTAAAACTTGATATCTGCTTGTCTTTTTCACTATTATTATAATAAAAATCTAACCCGGTTTCTCCAATTCCAATAATTTTTGAGTTTTCGTTGAGACATTCAATGATCTGCTTTGAAGTGATAATATCTCTGGAGCTTTCATGAGGATGAATGCCAACAGTACCATAGATCATTTCATCTTTATTAATTAAATCTTTAACTCTAGAAAAACTTTCAAACGAAGTAGAGATAGTAAGTAATTTTTCTATACCCACTTCTTTTGATCTTTGTAATACATTAGATAAATCACTTAATAATGGTTCATGATCTAGATGACAGTGTGAATCAATCATTGTTTTTCTCTATTTTTTTAAAAAGTATGTCTATTTTATTAATATTATTACCTTTTGTTAAATACTCGTTATTAGAAACTGAATCTAATTTTATATTTTTTTCTTCTATGTTAAAAATCTTTAATGCCTTTAAAGAAGATTCCGGAATAATTGGATATAGTAAAAAACTTATTTTTCTTACAATTTCTAAAGTAGTGTAAACAATAGTATTTAATCTAATTATATCGTCTTTCTTTTTCCATGGTTCCTGGTCATTGAAATATTTGTTAGCTTCAAAAAGTGAATTTACAATATAGTCAATATAAAAATTAATATTTTGATTATCAATTTGCGACCTAATATTGTCTAAATTATCTTTATACTTATTTAGTATCAATAAATCCTCATCACTAAATTTAACTTCTAATGGAATTTTTCCATCACAATTTTTTATTGCAAAAGTAGTTACACGCTGACATAAATTTCCATAATTGTTAGCTAAATCACTATTAATACAATCCTCTAGTCTTTCTTGAGATATATTTCCATCATTGCCAAAAGAAACTTCTTTAATTAAATAGTATCTCAAAGGATCTAGACCATACTCTTTTATTATTTCAAGTGGATCAAGAATATTCCCTTTAGATTTAGACATTTTTTCTTCCCCTGATAATATCCACCCATGACCATAAACTCTCTTTGGTAAATCAATTTTTGCTGCTAATAAAAAAGCAGGCCAATAAACAGCATGGAATCTAAGTATATCTTTTCCTATTAAATGTATTGAGGCTGGCCAAAATTTTTTAAACAAATCATCATCTTCATTTGGATAATTTAATGCACTTAAATAATTTGTTAAAGCATCTAGCCAAACATATATCACATGGTTTTTATTGCTTGGAACAGGTATACCCCATGAAAAACTTTTTCTACTTACAGAAAGGTCTTTAAGACCACTCTTTACAAAGCTAATAACTTCATTTTTTCTTGATTGTGGAGAAATAAAATCTGGATTATTTTCATAATAATCTAATAATTTTTTTTCCCACTTTGAGAGTCTAAAAAAATAGGACTCTTCTTCAATCCATTCAACAGAAGATTTTGATGATATAGAAACTTTTTTTCCATCCACTTCCTCGATTTCGTCTTCGTTATAAAAGGCTTCATCTGATACCGAATACCACCCAGAATAGTTTGATAAGTATATGTCATCATTTTTCTCGAGTTCATTCCAAAGATGTTGAACAGTTTTTTTATGCCTAACTTCTGTAGTTCTTATAAAATCAGTATTTGATAAATTCAAAGTATCCGAAAGATTCCTAAAGGTTTCACTAATTTGATCACAAAATATTTGAGGCTCCTTCCCTGCTTTTTCTGCAGATCTTTGAATTTTTAAACCATGTTCATCTGTGCCTGTAAGAAAATGAACATTATAGTCATCAATTATTTTAAATCTTGCGAAAAAATCTGCGATAATACTTGAATATGCATGACCCATATGAGGTTTAGCTGAGGGGTAGTATATAGGTGTGGTAATATAAAAAGTTTTATCCATTTAGTATTTTATCCTCAAATTCCATAAACAAAGTTTCCTCATCTAAATTATAAATTTTAGTGTTATTAATTTTTTCTAAAAAGTAATGGTATGACTTTAGTAAACTAATATTTTCACTAGATATATTGTTTCTAAAATAAAGTTCAATAAAAGAATAAATAATTTCAATTATTGATTTATCTTTTTTATAAATTTTATTTTTAATAATAGTTTTTAAAGTTGTGTTTAAATCAAAATTTACAAAATCTAAGTTATATTCTTCAGATAAGCTAATTAATTTAAATAATTTTCCAGGAGTTGAATAATAATCAAATAACCTATTGTTAATAATAGTATTTATGTCATCATTTAGTAATTGATTAACAATTCTAATAGACTGATCTTTTGTTAAAAAAACTTTGAAATTTAAACATCTAGATTTGAGAGTTGGTAGTACTCTTTTATTATTATTAATTAAAATAAAGTTTATATTTTCATTAGGTTCTTCTAAAACTTTTAATAATGCATTAATGGAATTTATGTTTAAAAATTCAATGTTATCAATCAGAACAAATCTTTTTTTTTTATTAAAAGATGATTTATTTAGATTTATTATCAATTGTCTAATTTGATTAATATCAATATTTTTCTTATCTTCTTGAACATCAATTAAATAAAAATTTGGGTTAGATTTATTTTGTATAAGTTTGTATGACTTATTTTTAGGATTAATTTTTTTATTTTCGTAATCATAGGCGTGTTCTTCATTTTCTGATAATACAAAATTAATTAGATGATATGCCAATGTTGATTTCCCAATACCTTTTTCACCAGATAAAAGAATTTTATTAGGCAATATATCTTTTTTAGATAATTTATATAATTGATTAAAAATTTCTTTATGCTCAAACAAATTTATTTGAGTTGAGGGATCTAAATTCATATAATTAATTTTTTGAGTTGATTTATAATCAAATCTTCATTTTTTTTTATATCTAAATTTGAATCGATTATTTTATATGATTTTTTACTTAATTTAGCCAATTTTAAAAAACCTCTTTGTACATTATTATAAAAATTCATATCAAATTGGTCATACCTATTTAAAGATCTTCTTTTTTTTAGTCTTTGAAAAAGATTTTTTTTATTTACAACATTAAGAAATGTAAAGTTGACTTTAATATTTTTTAGTAAAAATTTATTTAAAATATTTATAATTTTTAAATCAACTCCCATACCATAATGCTGATATGCAATAGTTGAGTCTACAAATCTATCAATTAAAATAATTTTTTTTTTGTAAGATTTTTTTATAAGATTTATATTTTCACTACGTGCTGCTAAATATAAAAGTAAATCAGTTTGTATGTTAAAATTAGATTTTTTATTTAAGATTAATCTTCTTATTTTTTCTGAGTTAATGCTTCCACCAGGTTCTCTTATCTTTACATAACTAATTTTTTTCTTATCTAAATATTTAGATACTTTATTTATATGGTGACTTTTACCACTGCCCTCTATACCCTCAAAGACAATGATGGGTTTTTTAGACATCACCCCAAATTAAATAATTAATTGATTTTATTAGTCTTGTAAAAAAATTAACTTTTTTAATTTCTTTTGATGAAAGCAAATCATATTCCCCGATCAGTTCTTGATCGTAAACGACTCTTAATGTGGCTATTTTTTGGTCTTTTTTAATTGGTGCTTCTACTGGACCATCATACTTGACAACAACTTTTAAAAGTTTTTTTTTAGCTTTTTTGATTGTTTTATAAACATCTTCATTTGTGTATGCTGACACATTATTTTCTTTTCCTAACCATACATCAATCTTATGAAAAGGTTCATTGGCTTTAGCTATTTCAACAAGATCATAGTTTGTTAGACCAAATGTAAGTAATTTTATACTTTCTCTAGATCGAGAATTTTTTGAGTTAAAACCACTGCCAACTGCAATTAATCTTCTACCATTTCTGTCAATAGATGAAGCCAAGGAATATTTTTCAACAGCTAAATAGCCGGTTTTGATGCCATCTGCTCCAAGATTTTTGTAAAGCAAAGGATTTCTGTTGCCTTGAGTAATTGGATCTCCTCCAGTTCTATCCCAAGTAAATTCTTTTTCAGCAAACATTTTATAAAATTTTGGATGTTCTTTAATTAAATATCTAGACATTTTTAAAATATCTCTTACGGTTGAATAATTATCAGGGTCATTTATTCCAGATGAATTAGAAAAATTTGTATTTTCCATGCCAAGTTCTTTTGCTTTAGCGGTCATTAAAATTGCAAATTCGTCTTCAGTACCTGCTATACCTTCTGCTAAGGCAATACATGCATCGTTACCTGAAGCAACAATTATGCCTTTTAATAAATTTTCTACTGACACTTGATCACCTACCATTATAAACATAGAAGAATAACCTGATGTAGATAATCTCCATGCTTTTTCAGATATTATAAATTTTTCATCTAAATTAAGATCTCCTGATTTTATTAGATCAAAAGCAATAATAGCTGTCATTATTTTTGTCATAGATGCTGGATAAATAGAAATATCAGGTTCTTTTTCATAAAGAATTTCACCAGAATGATAATCTTGCAATATTGCTGTTCTTACTTTTACATCAAAATTAGCTTTTGAATTATTTACAAATGAAAGATTTAAAAAAATCAAAATTAATAATATTCTAAACATCTTTAATTATTTCTATATTTTCAAAATTTAATATCTTAATTTCATTAAATGATTTTTCTAGTTTTTTTATATCATTAAATGGTCCCAATAATACCCTATATTTAGTTTTAGATAGTTTCTTAATTACAGATTTTTTTACATTTGTTTCATCTTTTATTCTATTAACCATATTTTCAGCGGAGTCTTTATAATAAAAATCTGCAATCTTTATTGAATATAAAAATTTATGTTTTATAATTTTTATTTCATTTTCTTTTTCTTTACCTAAGTTGTCTATAATAATTCCGTCTACTGGAGCTTTTTCAGCTACTTTTTTTTCCTCATCGAAAGTCTTTGCCTTTTTAGCAACAAACGTTGAATTTTTAGAGATTAAAACAAGATCAATATAAGGTTCATTTGGATCAAGAGATAGTTCTTCGGAAATTCTCTTTGTAATAACTGAGTTATAAAAATCAGAAAATTTAACATTATTTGAGATCACTTCTGCAATGATTGATTTGTTATTAACTGGATTTGTTATTTTAACAAATGAATTTTTTTTAATTTTATTATGAAAAATTAAAAGAGATCTATTGTCAATTTTTTTAGATATTTTTTTTTCCTTTTTTAATTCATCATCATAGATTAAAGCAAATCCTGTGTTACTATATTTTTGATCGCTAATATAGACTAAAGATTTATTATTTTTATCAAATTGATTACAAGCTGATAAAAAAAATATAGAAAGGAGTAATAAAATTTTTTTAAAGTTCATTTTTAAATTTATCTTTTAATGTGCAAACAGCCAGAGCAAATCTCAATGATCTATTCCATTTTAAAATTATCTCGTAGTTATCAAAAACAATATAAGCTGGATTTAACGTTTCAGCATCAGGTATTATATCTTTATCTGGAGTTATAATTGCTACATTAAATTTATTAAACCTTTTATCTATTTGATTATTATTTTTGATATACTTTCTAAAATATTTTAATTTTTTTTTATCATGAAGTTTTTTTGCTGAAATATTTAAATATTTACTTGGTATGTCCTCAGATAAATCTATTCTAAAGAAACAAGGATTATTACTTTTCCATCCTATTTGATTTAAGTAATTTGATGCTGATGCATAAGCATCATTATTATTTTTTAAATCTATGTACCCGTTGGCATCATGGTCAATTGCATAATTTTTCATTGTAGATGGCATAAATTGGAAAAAACCAAACGCGCCCGCCCATGATCCATATAAAGTTTTATAATCAATTTGTTTATTTTCTATTAATTTTAAAAGAATTAAAAGCTCATTTGTAAAAAATTCTGATCTTCTTTTATCAAAGCTTAAAGTTGCTAAAGAAGATAAAATATCCATTTTTCCTACATATGTTCCAAAATTTGTCTCAATTCCCATAAGTGCTAATAGTAGTTCTTTTTCGATTTCAAATTTATTTTCAACTAAATTAATTAGTTTTGAATTTTTATCATAAAATTTTTTTCCTAAAGAAACTTTTTTTGATGATGTTCTTTTTGAAATGTAAGTTTTGGTATCTTCATAAAATTCTGGTTGATACCTGTCATATTTAATTACATTTGATAAAAATTTAGTATCAGACATAACTATATCAAAAGTTTGTTCTGAAATATTGTTTTCTAGAGCAATTTTTTTGAAATTTAATTTCCAAATTTCAAATTCTTTATTGATATCAGCTAATGAATAATTAATAGAAATTAATATAAAAAATATAAAAAAATTAATTTGTTTCATGCAAATCTTTCAAATATATAATTACAGCAATCCAAATAAAAATAAAACTAACTAATTTTGAGATTGAAAAAGGCTCATTGTAATAAAAATATCCTAATAAAAACTGTAACGTTGGTGTAATGTAAAAAATCATTCCAGCTGGTCCTAAACCACATAATTCAACACCTCTAACATATAAAAACAAAGGTATCACTGTCATTGGTCCTGCAAGAAAAATAAATAACATCATCGGTGGATCAGATAATTGAAAATCGTTATACCCTTGATTTACAATTAAATAAAAAACAATCAATGCAAATGGTAATATAAATAAACTTTCAATTAAAAGACCAACATCTGTATCTACATTAATTTTCTTTCTTACAAGATTGTAAAAACTCCAACTCAAAGCAACAATTATTCCAACCCAAGGTAAAGATTTAATGCTTACAATTGTCAAAAAAAGAATTGATAAAACAACTAACAGAATTGAAAAAATTCTTTTTTTATTAAGTTTTTCTCTAAAAAATAAATAACCTAGCATTACGCTTAAAATAGGCATTATAAAATATCCAAAACTGGCATCTATAATTCTGTTAGTCGCAATAGCATATATCCAAACACCCCAATTATTAAAAATTAAAAAACCAGATATAAATAAATAAAATAAATTTGATTTACTTTGCATTGTTTTAAAAAAAATACTCCATTTAGCGAAAAAGAAAGTTGTTAATGTTAATGTAAAAGCTGTCCAAAGACATCTATGTACAACCAGCTCGATATGACCAATATAAGCAATGTATTTAAAATAAATAACACCAAAAAAACCCCACCAAAAAGATCCAAAGCCAGCAAGAAGTAAGCCTCTATTAAATTCTTTATTCATTGAATATATAGGTACTATTAATTAATAAGTTTATTAGACTATTTTATGGTTGAATTAAATCATTATAATTATAAAACCTTGCTCACGGAGAGATGGCTGAGCGGTTGAAAGCACCGGTCTTGAAAACCGGCAAAGGGGCAACTCTTTCCTGGGTTCGAATCCCAGTCTCTCCGCCATCATTTTTTCGAATAATCAAAATTTTTATAAAGTAAATTTATCTTATTGTTTGCAAAATCTATATCTGTTTTAAAACCATTGTAAAAGTTATACAGATTAGTGTCATCTATATTTAGTAATTTCTCTAAATCAATAAGATCATTTACGTTTAAAATATTTATATATTTTTTAGTAAATGCACCCAAAAGATTATCCATCTCTTTTGTGCCTCGATAGTTAGATCGATATATAATTTTTTTTTTTAATTCATCTATGTTGATCATAATTATTAGAATATATTAGTTGTTAATGAATAATAAAACAAATTATGAATATTTATTGTCAGATTTAAGTTCATTAAAAGGTGTAGGAGATAAAACTAAAAATTTATTAAAAAAGAAAAATATTAATAATTTATTTGATTTACTGTGGAAACTTCCAAAATCATATACAGATAGAAGCCTTTCATATAAAATTAAAGATTTAAAAATCGGTGAAACACAAACAGTAACTATAGTTCCACAGAAATATAACTTCCCAAGAGTAAGAAAATTACCGAATAGAGTTTTGTGTGTTGATGAAACAGGTGAATTAGATTGTGTTTTTTTCAATAGTTATGAGGGTTATGTTAAAAAAATACTTCCTTTAGGGAAAGAAATTACTGTTAGTGGTAAAATTGGTCATTTTAGAAACAAATACCAAATTACCAATCCAAAATATATCTCTGATAATTCTTCATTAATAAAACAAGTTCATAATAAATACTCATTAACTGATGGTATTTCTGAAAAAATCTATAATAAAATTTTAAATCAAATTATTATTAATTTACCAAAATTTAATGAATGGCATTCTGAGAATATTATGTCAAAATTTCAAAACATAAGTTGGAACGATTCAATTAAAGAATTACATAAACCTGAAAATATTGGAAATTTTAAATCAAATTTTTATCAAAGACTTGCCTTTGATGAAATATTTTCAACATTCCTTGTTAATTCAGAAATAAGAAAAAAAATAAAAAGAATTAAAAAAAAAAATAAAAACATAAATGTAAATAAACAAAATACTGTAATAAAAAATTTAGGTTTTTCTCTTACAAATGATCAAACAAAATCACTAAGAGAAATAAACAACGATCTAAACTCTACAAATAAGATGTTTAGACTTTTACAAGGTGATGTTGGTAGTGGAAAAACAATTGTATCTCTTTTAGCCGCCATTAATACTATAAATTCTGGTTTCCAGGTTGCTTTTATGGCGCCTACAGAAATTCTTGCAAGACAACATTATAATCTTGCAAGAAAAATATTTCCTAAAAATTTAAAAATAGAATTAATTTCAGGAAAGTCTGAATACAGTGTTAGAAAAGAAATTTATAAAAATTTAGAGAATAAGAAAATTGATATTATTTTTGGTACACACGCAATATTTCAAAAAAAAGTAATTTTTAAAAAATTAGGATTAATAGTTATAGATGAACAACATAAATTTGGTGTTAATCAAAGAAAAAAATTATCGGATAAAGGTGGGATAGATTGCGATGTACTTTTAATGACAGCTACACCTATACCAAGAACTTTAACAATGACAGTTTATGGTGATATGGATATTTCTATAATTCGTGAAAAACCTTCAAACAGAAAAACGATAAAAACTTACAGTAAATTAGAATCTAAAATTGAGGATGTGCTTAAATTTATTAAAAAAGAAATAAAATTAGGTAATCAAATTTTTTGGGTTTGCCCTTTAATTGAAGAATCAAAGAAATTAGACCACTCTTCTGCTGTAAAAAAATTTGAATTTTTAAACAAAAAATTCCCTAACCAGGTTTGTTTACTTCATGGCAAAACACTTATGGAAGAAAAAAACATAATACTTAACAATTTTTTAAAAAATAAATTTAAAATTTTAGTCTCTACAACAATTATAGAAGTTGGAATTGATTTTCCTAATGCAAATGTAATAATAATTGAAAATGCAAATAAATTTGGACTTTCTCAACTACATCAATTGAGAGGTAGAGTTGGTCGCGGAGAAAAAGACTCGGCTTGTATACTGATGTTTAAATCTAATTTAACTGATAATGCTAAAAAAAGAATTAAAATACTAAAAGATTCAAATGATGGTTTTTTAATATCAGAAGAAGATATGAAATTAAGAGGTTTTGGTGATATTTTAGGATTTAAACAAAGTGGAACTAAAAATTTTAAATTAGCTGATCCCATTCATCATAACGATCTTTTCTTACTTGCCGAAAAAGAAATGAGAAGAATTGAAAAAATGAATGAAGATATAGGAAAGTTCAAACCACTGATAAAGTTATACGACAGAGCGGATATAATTAATGATATTGCTTAAGATTTTTTGGTAGAAGTACCTGCTGAAACTATAAATTTAGATGCTTCCTCAAAAGACATATTCAAATATATGACGTCCTCGATTGGAAACATTAATAAAAAACCACTTGTTGGATTTGGTGTTGTTGGTACAAAAACATTTATTAGATTCTTACCAGTCTTTTGAGCCATCTCACCCTTATTTTCTTTTGTTGCAAAACCTACCGCCCAAACTCCTTTTCTAGGATATTCAATTAATACTACACTTTTTTTACCATCATCTTTTTTAGAAAATGTTTCTGTCATTTGAACTATGGCAGAATAAACTGTTCTTAAAAAAGGAATTCTTTTAAATAAATCATCAATTAATTTTAAAATTCTTTTTCCAAAAAAAGAAAGTGATAAACCACCAACTAAAGTAATAAAAATGATTGTAACTACTATTTCTACACCTGGAATATTAAAAGGAAGATAACTATTAGGATTAATATTTTTTGGTATAATATTTGAAGATATTCCTATTAATATTTTAGTTAAATATATCGTAAAACCAATTGGTATCAATACAACAACACCCGTAATAAAATAATTACGTAAAGTTAATGAAAAAGATTTTTTTGAGCCTTTTTTTGCCATATTTAAATTTAACTATAACTAGCATATACAACAAAAACAATTGCAATGATAAATAATACAATTAAGATTTTGTTATTGAGATTCATATTAAATTATTAATATCAATTTTAAATAGATATGGATAGAAGAAAATTTTTAACATATGTGGGTTGTGGATGTGGAAGTCTTTTTTTACATTCTTGTTCATCAGCACCAATAACAGATAGAAAACAATTAAAAATTATTCCAGAAGCAAAATTAAATGCACAAGCTGCTCAGATTTATGAAAAAGTAAAAGAAAAAGAAAAAATGAGCAATGATGTTAAAAAACTTAATGAAATAAAAGAAATTGGGAAAAAAATGGAAGATTCAATAAGTGAATATTTTTATAGGTCAAATTTAAACGACCCTACAAAAAATTTTGATTGGGAATACATTTTAATTGAAAATAAAAAAGTTAGAAATGCTTGGTGTATGCCAGGTGGAAAAATTGCAGTTTACACCGGTATATTGGATGTTACCAAAAATACAAATGGTTTAGCAGCGGTAATGGGACATGAGGTTGCTCATGCTGTGGCTAAACATTCTGTAGAAAGAGCTAGTAGAGGTGTTTTATTAAATACTGGAGCAAGAATAATAGATATTGCCAGTGGAGGAGTTCTATCCGATATCAATAGAACAACTGGCATGGATACTGTTGGCTTGCTAGCTCAATTGGGTATAATGAATCCATTTAACAGAAAACAAGAGAGCGAAGCAGATTATTTAGGTATGATTTTTTCTTCTCTGTCTGGATATGATATAAGAGAAACAGTCAAAATTTGGGAAAGAATGAAAGAATTTAATAAAGGTAAAGAACCACCTCAATTTATGAGCACACATCCTTCATCTGATACTCGAATAAAACAGCTTAACGCATGGATGAATGAGGTTATTTTAGATTACCCACCAATTAATTTAAGTTAATTGAATTAATGGTGAGCCCTGATGGACTCGAACCATCGACCCATTCCTTAAAAGGGAATTGCTCTACCAACTGAGCTAAGGGCCCCCAAATTATTCAAATTGAATAGTTGTTATATACAGAATTATTATTTTTTTTCAAATGACAATTTTAACCAAATCTATAAAGCTTCTACAACTTATCAATGTATTTATCGTGAAATTGATCAAAAGTGCCTTCATTAATATTTTTTCTGATAGAGGCCATTAATTCTTGATAAAAATTAATATTATTTAGCGTCAATAACATTGAGGCAAGAATTTCATTTGTATTAAATAAGTGATTTAAATAATTTTTTGAATATTTATTTAAATTAAGATTTTTACAATTTGGATCAAGTGGCGTGTTGTCATTTTGATATTTGTTATTTTTAATATTGATTCTTCCCTGCCATGTAAAAGCCAAACCTGTTCTGCCAGATCTAGTTGGCAATACACAGTCAAACATATCTATACCTCTTTTTACAGCACCCAAAATATCTGATGGTGTTCCAACTCCCATTAAATAGTGTGGTCTTTCAATAGGTAAGTTTTCCTTAATATCATCTAAAACGTTAAACATTTCATCTTGAGTTTCTCCTACAGCTAATCCTCCGAGGGCATACCCATCAAAACCAATTTTAATTAACTCTTGAAGAGATTTTAATCTTAAATCTTTAAAAAGACCCCCTTGGACTATACCAAATAAAGCTTTATGTGGATTATTTCCAAATGCCGCTTTAGATCTTTCTGCCCAGTAAAGTGATAAGTCCATAGATTTTTTAATTACATTATAATCATTAGTTTTTTTTGGGCACTCATCCATAATCATCACAATATCAGAATTTAAACCCAACTGAATTCGGATACTCTCTTCCGGACTTAAGTAAAATTTTTTTCCATCAACATGAGAATTAAATATAGCACCCTTCTCTCTATCGATTTTATTTAATTTTGATAAAGACATAACTTGAAAACCACCAGAGTCTGTTAAAATAGGTAAATTACAATTCATAAAATTATGAAGCCCACCAGCAGATTGAATTCTTTCAACACCTGGTCGTATCATTAGATGATAAGTATTTGAAAGTATTATTTCTGAACCTGTTTTTTTTATATCATCTATTGTACAAGCTTTTACCGTAGCTTGTGTTCCAACAGGCATGAATGCTGGAGTATGTATATTTCCACGATGGGTCTCTATTAAACCACACCTAGCAAATTTATCTTTTTTTAAAACGTTAAAGGCAAATTTTTTTAATGCCATTAAAAAAATTATTGAGATTTGAAACTAATAATTTTATCTGGATCAGTAACAGAACCATTATTGTTTTGGTCACCTCTTTTGATTTTATCAACAAATTCCATTCCTTCTATTACTTTTCCAAAAACTGTATATTGTCGATCTAAAAAAGGAGCTGGTTGAAAACAAATAAAGAATTGACTGTTTGCACTATCAGGGTCTTGAGATCTTGCCATTGATAAAGTTCCTCTATCATGTGGTAAACTATTAAATTCTTGCTTTAAATCTGGGAAGTCAGAACCACCCATGCCTGCTCTTCTAAGATCAAAATCTTTAGACTCTGAATTACCAAATTTTACATCTCCTGTTTGGGCCATGAATCCATCTATAACTCTGTGAAAAACAACGTTATCATATGTACCACTATTTGCTAATTCCTTAATTCTTTTTACATGATTTGGCGCAATATCTTCGAATAATTCAATTTTAACATCACCATCTTTTAATTTTAATATCATTATATTCTCCTCAGCTATTGATTGATTAGTAATTAAAAAAAACAAAATAAGTATTTTAATAAAAATTTTATTCATATTTTTCTTTTAATGATTTAATTGTGCTTTTTGTAGTAAATTTTTTTATATCACCTTTTAATTTAACAATCTCTTTGACAAATCTTGATGAAATGATTTGATTTTCTACATCAGACATTAAAAAAATTGTTTCTATATTTTGGTTCAATTTTCTATTCATACCAGCTAATTGAAATTCGTATTCAAAATCAGATACAGCTCTTAATCCTCTTAAAATTATGTTTGATTTATATTTTTTACATAAATCAGTAGTTAAAGATCCAAAAGAAACAACTTTTATCTTTTTTCTATTTAACTTTAGATCTTTAAATAAAGCTTTATTTACTATTTCTATTCTTTCATCAGAACTAAATAAATAATCTTTGTTACTTTCGTCTGAGACACCTACTACTAACTTATCAAACAATTTTAATGATTTTTTTATTACATCTATATGTCCAAAAGTAATTGGATCAAATGTTCCAGGATAAATTGCTATTTTATTCATTAAATTAAATTATCATCAATTTTAATTGCCGAAACAACTTTTTCTTCTCCTGATAACTTAATTATCCTAACACCTTGGGTATTTCTGCCTGCAGTTCTAATTTCTTTAACCGCAACTCTTATAACCCTACCTTTGTTAGTAGAAATTAAAATTTCATCACCATCAAAAACAGGAAAGGATGAAGTAATATTCCCATTTCTTGGTGAATTTACTATACCTATAATGCCTTTTCCACCTCTGTTAGTAACTCTGTAATCTGTATGTGAGGTCTTTTTACCATAACCATTCTCACTTATTGATAAAACAAATTTCTCTCTTGCTTTTAATTCAGATTTTTCATCTTTTGATTTTTTTCCGTTTTTGTTAATTTTATCGTTATCAATAACTGATAAAGATACTATTTGATCATTTGATGCTAACTCTATTCCTTTAATTCCTTTAGAGGATCTGCCTTTAAAAACTCTTAGTTTCTTAGCTTCAAATCTAATACATTTTCCAAATTTTGTGCTTAAAATTACATCTTGATCATCTTTACAAATTTTAACACCTACAATTTTATCATTATTATCTAATTTCATTGCAATTTTTCCAGATGCATTAATTGATGAAAAATCTTCTAAACTATTTTTTCTTACTTTTCCCTGTGCTGTAGCAAAAATTATTTGAAAATTTTTCAGGTCTGTTTCTTCTTCAGGCATTGGCATAATTGAGCTTATAGCTTGGTGACTTTTTAAAGGTAAAATATTAAATAAAGACTTCCCTTTTGATGATGATGAACCCTCTGGGATTTTCCATGCTTTAATCTTGTAAACTAAACCCTCGGTAGAAAAGAAAAGAACTGAAGTATGGGTATTTACTGATAGTGTTTGAACAACAGAGTCTTGATCTCTAGTTGTTATGCCTGATTTTCCCTTGCCACCTCTTTTTTGTTTTTTTACTCCATCTAAAGAACCTCTTTTTATGTATCCTTGCAATGTAACTGTAATTATTACTGATTGTTTTTGGATAGTTTCCTCAATATCATAATTTAAAACAGCATCTATAATTTTAGTTCTTCTTGGTACAGCAAATTTCTCTTTGATATTTTTTAGTTCTTCGCTGATTACTTTTAAAAGTTCTTTTTTTGATGAAATAATCTTTTTATATTTAGTGATTAATTCAGCTAATTTTTTAATTTCAACTTCGATCTCATTTATTCCTAAAGCAGTTAATTTTTGAAGTCTTAATTCTAATATAGCTAAAACTTGTGGTTCAGATAAAGAATAAAGATTTTTACCTTTTTTTCCCTCTACTAAAGAAATTAATTTTTGTGATTTATTTATTTTCCATTTAGTTTTTAAAATTGATATTTTAGCATCATCGGGTGTTTTAGATGATCGAATAATTTTTATTATTTTATCTAGATTTTCAACTGACACTGATAATCCGATTAATATATGTGCTCGTTCCTCAGCTTTTTGAAGATCAAATTTAGTTTTCTTAATAACTACATCTTCTCTAAAAGTTAAAAAATTAGATAAAAAATCTTTTAAAGTGCAAGTTTGAGGTTTTCCCTCAACAATAGCTAAAGTATTAAAGCCAAACGAACTTTCTATTTGAGTGTTTTTATATAATTGTCTCTTTATAGTTTCTGGTTCTACACCGTTTCTTAAATCTATTGCTACTCTAATACCTTCTCTGTTTGACTCGTCACGAATATCTCTTATACCTTCTATCTTTTTTTCTCTTACTAACTGAGCAATCCTTTCGTTTAAAACAGATTTGTTAACTTGATACGGTATTGAAGTTATTACCAGTCTTTCACGACCATTTTTTTGTTGTTCAATTGAGATTTCACCCCTTATCTTAAAGGACCCTCTACCGTTGTTATACCCTTGTTTAATTATATCTTTACCTATAATTACACCGCCAGTTGGAAAATCTGGACCAGGTATATGTTTCATTAACTCTCTAATTTTAATATCTTTATTATCTATTAAGGCCAAAGTACCATCAATAATTTCACCTAAATTGTGAGGAGGTATACTTGTTGCCATTCCAACAGCGATACCACCGGCTCCATTTACTAATAAATTTGGATACTGTGCTGGTAAAACACTAGGTTCTTTCTCAGTTTCATCGTAATTGCTTTTGAAAGTAATTGTATTTTTTTCAATATCATCAATCAGAAATTGAGAAACTTTCGACAAACGTGTTTCGGTATATCTCATTGCTGCAGCAGGATCGCCATCTATTGAACCAAAATTTCCTTGGCCTTGAATTAACGGTAAACTCATGGAGAAATCTTGCACCATTCTAACTAAAGCATCATAAACAGATTGATCACCATGCGGGTGATATTTACCAATAACGTCTCCAACTATTCTTGCAGATTTTCTAAATTGTTTAGACCAATCGTATCCACCTTTGTACATTGCATATAAAATTCTTCTATGAACTGGTTTTAATCCATCTCTTACATCAGGAAGAGCACGACTTACAATTACGCTCATTGCATAAGAAAGATATGATGAACTCATCTCATCATGCATTGAGATTAATTTTATATTTTTATCTATAAACTCTTCAGTATTTTTCATAGAAATTAAAATGGAATTTCATCATCCATATCTGACACTTGTGAAGAATCCTCAACGTTATTTTGTTGAGTTGTGTCATTTTGAATTCCACCACCAGAGTTACCTCCACCCAACATTGTAAGTGAAGAATTGTATCCTTGTATAACTATTTCAGTGGAGTATTTATCTTGCCCTGATTGCTCATCTTTCCATTTTCTTGTTGTTAGTTGTCCTTCGACATAAACTTGAGCACCTTTTTTTAAATATTGTTGAACGACATTTACTAAACCTTCGTTAAATACAACTACACGGTGCCACTCAGTTTTTTCTTTTCTTTCACCTGTGTTTTTATCTTTCCAGGATTGACTCGTTGCAAGGCTTAATCTAGCAACACTTTTGCCATTAACCATTTGCTTAATTTCAGGATCTGCGCCCAAACGACCAATTAATAATACTTTATTTAAACTTCCAGCCATAATATTTAATATTTGTTAAATTAGTTAATTAGAATTATATCACAATTCTTCTGAATATTAATTTTATTAATTTAAAGCAACTAAAATTATGATGAAAAAGATAGTTATTAAGGGCGCTAAAGAACATAATTTGAAGAATGTTACTGTAGAAATTCCAAAAGACAAATTTGTGGTCATAACGGGTCTATCAGGCTCAGGAAAATCATCATTGGCTTTCGATACTATCTATGCAGAAGGTCAAAGACGTTATGTGGAAAGTTTGTCTGCTTATGCACGTCAATTTTTAGATAAAATGAAAAAACCAAATGTTGATTTAATTGAAGGGTTAAGTCCAGCTATTGCAATAGAGCAAAAAAATACCTCAAAAAACCCAAGATCAACTGTTGCAACTGTAACTGAAATTTATGATTACATGAGGGTGTTATATGCTAGAGCTGGTATCCCCTACTCACCATTTACAGGTAAACCAATAACCTCCCAAACAATTACACAAATAGTAGATTTGATTAAAAAATTACCAAAAAAATCAACAATTTATATTTACGCACCAGTGGTAAGAGGTCGTAAAGGTGAATATAAAAAAGATATTTTAAGTTACAAAAGAAGAGGTTTTAGAAAAATTAAAATTAATAATGTTTTATATGATATAGAAAAATCACCCAGTCTAGATAAAAAACTTAAACACGATATTTCAGTCTTAGTTGATAGAATAGTTTTAAATTCAAAACTTGGAAACAGATTGGCAGAAAGTATTGAAACAGCTGTAAATTTAGCTAACGGTTTAGTTTTTGTAGAATATGAAGATGAAACACTTCCTCAAAAATTTAGAAAAATTGAGAAGTTAATTTACTCTACAAAGTTTGCTTGCCCTGAGAGTGGTTTTACAATTGAGGAAATTGAGCCAAGACTTTTTTCATTTAACAGTCCCTATGGAGCTTGTGAAGAGTGTGAAGGAATTGGAATGAAATTAAATGTTGATCCTAATTTAGTTGTCCCGGATGAGAGAAAAAGTTTAGCCGATGGAGCAATTGAACCTTGGTCAAAATCAACCACATTATATTATGCTCAAACTTTAGCATCTTTAGCAAAACATTATGGTTTTTCTTTAGATGAAAAATGGAAAAAATTACCCAAAAAAATTAAAGATATTATTCTTTATGGTTCAGATGAAGATGAAATTAAATTTAATTATGATGATGGATACGAAAAATATTCATACAAAAAAACTTTTGAAGGTGTAATTAATAATCTTGAAAGAAGATTTCTAGAGTCAGATAGCGAATGGAAAAGAGAGGTTATTGCTGAATATCAGTCTGACACAGCATGCGAAGGATGTAATGGTGATAGATTAAAAGAAGAGGCTTTATGTGTAAAAATTAATGATCTTAATATTAGTGAAGTAACAAAAAAATCTATTTTAGACGCAGCAGAATGGTTTAAAAATTTAGAGAGTAATCTTGATAAAAGACAATTTAAAATTGCTGAACATGTTTTAAAAGAGATAAATGAAAGATTAAATTTTCTTCTAAACGTTGGTTTAGATTATTTAACACTATCAAGAGAATCTGGGACATTATCAGGTGGTGAAGCTCAAAGAATTAGATTAGCTTCACAGATTGGGTCTGGATTGACAGGTGTATTATATGTTTTGGATGAACCCTCAATTGGATTACATCAAAAAGATAATGTAAAACTTATTAATGCTTTAAAAAGATTACGAGATCTAGGTAATACCGTTATTGTAGTTGAACATGATACAGAAACAATGGAAAATGCTGATCATATTATTGATCTTGGACCTCAGGCTGGAAGTAATGGTGGTGAGATAACAGCACAAGGATCATATGATGAAATTAAAAAAGATAAAAATAGTATTACAGGTCAATATCTTGCAAATAAAAAAACAATTGAAATTCCTAAAACTCGACGTTTAGCTAAAAATGGAAGATTTGTAGAAATCAATGGTGCAAGTGGAAATAATTTAAATAATGTTAATCTTAAAATTCCAACTGGAACATTTACCTGTGTTACTGGTGTCTCGGGTAGTGGTAAATCTACTTTAATATTACAAACTCTATTTCATGCCTTAAATTTAACTTTGAATAATAAAGCAAGAAAAGCACCCAAATCATTTAAAGGTTATAAGGGCGTAGAATTGATTGATAAAATAATTGATATTGACCAGTCTCCTATTGGTAGAACTCCAAGATCAAATCCAGCAACATACACAGGAGCTTTTGGGCCTATTAGAGATTGGTTTACAAGTTTGCCAGAGTCCAAAACTAGAGGATATAAACCAGGAAGATTTTCTTTCAATGTTAAAGGAGGTAGATGTGAAGCTTGTGAGGGTGATGGTGTAATCACATATGAAATGCATTTTTTACCTGATGTTTATATACAGTGTGATGAATGTAAGGGTACCAGGTACAATAGAGAAACTTTGGAAATCAAATTTAAAGGTAAAAGTATTGCAGATGTTTTAGATATGTCAGTTGATGAAGGATGTGAGTATTTTGAAAATATATCTAATATAAAAACAAAATTATTAACTCTTAAAAAAGTTGGATTGGGCTATATAAAAATTGGTCAGCAAGCAACTACCTTATCAGGTGGTGAAGCACAACGAATTAAGCTTGCAAAGGAACTTTCAAAAAGATCAACCGGAAGAACAATGTATATATTAGATGAACCAACTACAGGTTTACATCAACATGATATTAAAAAACTTTTAGAGATACTTCATACATTTGTAAAACTTGGGAATACAGTAGTTGTCATTGAACATAATCTTGATGTTATTAAAACAGCCGACTACATTGTGGATATGGGTCCTGAAGGTGGTGTAAAGGGTGGTAATATTGTCGCCGAAGGAAAACCGGAAGAAGTATGCAAAGTTAAGGAGAGTTATACTGGTCAATTTTTGAAACCTCTTTTAGCCTAGATTTAACAACTTAAAAAAATTTAAAAATTAGTGTATAGTTATAAAGAATCATGAGTAATTTATTGTCATCATTATCAAAGACAGTCCACGCATCACTTGCACTAGCAATTGTTTTGTTTTTAGGATTATTTTATTTAAACGATGGAATTGCCTTTGATACGTTATTCTGGAGCTGGTTATTTAGATACATACATGTAATTGTTGCAATTATGTGGATTGGATTACTTTGGTATTTCAATTTTGTTCAAATTCCAAATATGGGAAAAATTCCAGATGAACAAAAACCAGCCATTGGTAAAGTAATAGCACCAGCTGCATTATTTTACTTCAGATGGGCTGCTGCATTAACTGTTCTTTCTGGTTTAATTCTTGCTCTTCTTAATGGGTATCTTCACGATGCAATGACATTAAGCATTGGTTCAGGTGTACCAAAACATACTGCAATCGGAATTGGAATGTGGTTAGGAATCATAATGGCATTTAATGTATGGTTTGTAATTTGGCCAAATCAGAAAAGAGCTTTGGGAATTGTTGAAAGTGACCCAGACACAAAGGCCAAATCTGCTAAAACAGCAATGCTCTTTTCACGAACTAACACTCTGTTATCTTTACCGATGCTGCTTTCTATGGTTGCAGCACAAAATATATTTTAAATAATAAATATAAATAACATTAATTTTTTAGCTCTTTAATATCTTTGAATTGACTTAATGATTCAGGATTAGCTAAGGCTTCTTTATTTTTTATTTGATTTCCTTCAATTATATTTTTGACTGCTAATTCAACAATTTTACCACTTTTAGTTCTTGGTATATCGTTTATTTGAATTATTTTTCTTGGTACATGTCTAGGTGATGCATTTTTTCTAATTTGTAATTTTAATTTTTTTAATAAGTTATCATCAAGTTGATACTTTGAATTTAAAATTACAAATAAAATTATCCGAACATCATTATCCCAAGATTGTCCAACAACTAAAGATTCTTTAATTTCTTTGAACCGCTCTACCTCAGAGTAAATTTCGGCAGTGCCAAGTCTTACACCACCAGGATTTAAAGTTGTATCTGATCTTCCTGATATTATTAATCCATTATTATTTGTTATTTGTGCGTAATCACCATGGTGCCATATATTTCTATATTTATAAAAATAAGCTTTTTTAAATTTAGTATCTTTATAATCATTCCAAAATTTTGAAGGCATTGATGGAAAAGGATTAACACAAACCAATTCCCCTTTCTTATTTAAAATAGACTTTCCCTTTTCATTGAATACTCGAACATTCATACCTAAACCTTTGCTTTGTATCTCTCCTGCATGAACAGGTTGATATAAATTGCCCAAAACAAAACAAGAAACAATATCTGTTCCTCCAGAAATAGATGCTAAATGAACATTTTTCTTAATATTGTTATATACAAATTTAAAACAATCTGATGATAATGGAGATCCAGTAGAGCAAATAGTTCTTAGTTTATCTAACTTATGAACTTTCTTAAAATTTTTTTTCGTTTTTCTTAATGCATCGATATATTTGGCACTAACTCCAAATAAGGTTATTTTTTCTTTATTGGCTATCTTTATTAGTAGATCATCACGTTTATACATTGGGAAACCATCGAATAATACAATTGATGCTTTTGAGGCTAAAACTGAAATTAGCCAATTCCACATCATCCACCCACATGTAGTAAAATAAAAAACATTGTCATTTTCTTTAATGTCACAATGCAATTGATGTTCTTTCAAATGCTGTATTAATACACCTCCATTTTTATGACAAATACATTTGGGTTTGCCTGTTGTGCCGCTAGAATAAAGAATTGCTAAATCATGTTCAAAATCAAATTTAGGAAATTTAAATTTTAAAACATTTGCCTTAATAATATTGTTCCAATTATGTGTTTTGATATTTTTGTATTTTGGTAGTTTTTTTAAAACAGGCTGACCTGGATAAATGGATATAATTACATGCTTTATAGAAGGGATTTTTTTTATTATTTCAGGAATTCTCTCTAAAATATTAATTTTTTTTCCATTGTAAAAATATTGATCAGTAACAATTAAAATTTTCGGTTTAATTTGAGAAAATCTCTCTATAACCCCATTAATTCCAAAATCAGGTGAACAGGATGACCATATAGCTCCAATAGCAACTGAGCCCAAAAAAGCCTCTACTGTTTCAGGAATATTTGGCATATAAGCTGCTATTCTATCCTTTGGTTTTATATTTAATTTTTTAAAATTATTTGAAATATTTTTTACATTTTTATTTAATTCATTCCAATTTCGTATTACACGATAACCATTTTCACTTATAAAAGTAATTGCTTTTTCTTCTGTATCTTTTGAAAGTAAATTTTCGCAAAAATTTAATTTTGAATTGGGTAAAAATTTATTCTTAAAAAAATTTTTTGATTTTTTAACTTTTGCATCACCTTTGCTACCTTCAATTTTTGTGAAATCCCAAACACTACTCCAAAAATCACCCTGATTTTTAACAGACCAATCATGAATTTTTTTAAAATTTTGATTAAAATTTTTATTAAATCTTTTGGATACAAATTTCTCAAATTTAAATAAATTTGAATTTTTTCTCTCTCTGATGGATGGTTTCCAAAGTCTTATATTCATAATATAATTACAATACCCGGAAGTATTATAATGTAATTTTTAAAATTTTAATGATTAATTTAATTTATTTTTGATCGTCTTCTCTTAAAACTGTTTTTTGAGAAACTCTTAATCTTACTAGAACTGTATTTGCTATATAAATAGAGGAATAAGTTCCAAAAACAACACCTAATATCATAGCAAGTGAAAATCCTTTAAGTATCTCTCCACCAAAAAAATATATAGCTAATAAAGCTAGTAAAGTAGTTGCAGATGTTATTATTGTTCTTGATAAAGTTTCATTAATTGAAATATTTGTTAATTCAAAAATTTTTATATCTGAATATTTTCTTAGATTTTCTCTGACACGATCGAAAATGACCACTGTATCATTCATAGAATATCCTACTATTGTTAAAACTGCTGCTATAATTGATAAATTTATTTCTAAACTAAATAGAGAAAAAACTCCAAGAGTTACAATAACATCGTGAAACAAAGCTAAAATAGCTCCTAAACTAAATTGCCATTCAAATCTTATCCAGATGTAAATTAACATTAAAGCTAAAGATAATGATATAGCAATTACTCCAGATTTTAATAGTTCAGCACTTACTTTTGGACCAACATTTTCAACTCTTCTAAAATCATAATTGTTTCCAAAAGATTTATCTAAATTAGCTTTAATTTCTTCAATAATATTTTTTTTATTATCTTTGTTTTCAAATTTAACTAAAAAGTCTGTATCATTACCAAATTTTTTAACTGAAACATCTCCTAAATCCATTTGGCTAAATCTATCCCTCAATGAACTAACATTTATTTTAGAGTCTGAAGCTCTTAATTCAATTAATGTTCCACCTTTAAAATCTATACCAAAATTAAGCCCTTTAAATATTAACAATAATAATGAAACAACAATCAAAACTGATGATAGTAAATTAAAGTGATTGTAATATTTGTTGAAAGCAATCATTAGATTAATTTCTCCTTATTCTTATTTCTCGCAACATAAATACTAGTAAATAACCTTGCTATAAAATAAACTGAAAATAGCGTAGTAAATATTCCAACACCTAAAGTAACCGCAAAACCTTTTACCGGACCTGACCCCATAAAAAATAAAATAATTGCAGCTAATAAAGTAGTTATATTGGCATCTAAAATAGCAGTTCTAGATTTAGTATAACCACCGTCAAAAGCTAAAATGTTGTTAGTCTCGTTTTTTAGTTCTTCTTTAATTCTCTCAAAAATTAAAACATTTGCATCTACTGCCATACCTACAGTTAGAATAATACCAGCAATACCTGGTAATGTTAAAGTGGCTTCGAATAAAGTTAAAACACCTAAAAGTATAAATAAATTTACTATCAAAGTTACATTAGTAATTAATCCAAAAATTTTATATTTAACGAGCATAAAAATTATTACCAACATAAAACCTATTGCTAATGCAATCATTCCTGCATTAATTGAGTCTTGTCCAAGATCTGGTCCTACTGTTCTTTCTTCAATTATTTCTAATGGAGCCGGTAATGCTCCTGACCTTAATAGCAAAGCCAGATCAGTTGCGGTTTGGAATGTAAAACCTCCACTAATCTGTCCTGATCCACTAGCTATAGTATCTCTAACTACAGGCGCACTAATAATTTTACCATCTAGAACAATTGCTAATTGTTTTCCAATACCAGTTGAAGTTGCCTTACCGAACCTTTTTGCCCCTACTCTATCCAATGTAAAAGAAACGATAGTTTGGTTAGTTTGTGTATCCATTTTTGGTTGAGCATCGAGTAAGTTTTCACCACTAATTATGATTCTTTTACTTACCATGGCTTCTTCTAGATCATTTTCAAATTTTAATTTCTCAACACCAAAACGATCACTTTCATCACTTGTTACAAATCTAAAAGTAAGGTTTGCTGTTTTACCAAGCAATGATTTAATCCGCATTGGATCATCTAAACCAGGAAGCTCTACTAAAATTCGGTTATTTCCTCTTTTAAGTATGTTGGGTTCATTAGTTCCAACTTCGTCAACTCTTCTTCTAACGATTTCTATTGCCTGATCTTGTGAAGAATTTTTAAGTTTAATTAAACCCTGCCTTGAAAAATTAACTTTAAAATTTAAACCAGTATCCTCAATTTCTAACTGATGCGATTTAAATCTTGGGTAATAAGGGTTAAGATCACTATTTTCATCTTGAAAGACATCTAAGACAGATTGTTTATAATTATCAGCTACATTAAAAAAAATATTTTGATTTTCTATTTCAATATTATTGATTTTGATTTTTTTTTCTTTGAAGTAATTTCTTATTGTTGTTGTTAAGTTTTGTAATTTTTGTTCAATTACAGGCTCATTATCAATTTCAAGTAATAGATAAGATCCCCCCTGAAGATCTAAACCAAGATTAATTTTCTTATTAAAAAAACTATCGTCAAATTTAAAAAGATTTGATGAAGCAATTAAAATAAATAAAACCGAAAAAAGAGTTATAAATAAAATTCTTAACTTAGAGAAATAAAGCACTTAAATAAAAATAATTATTTTTTAACTTCTTGAGTATTTGTATTAATGAGACTTTGAATACCAGTTGATTTAACTATTTCAACTTTTACGTTTTCAGCAATTTCTACTTCAACTTTATCATTGTCTATAAGTCTTTCCACTCTTCCCGTGATACCACCAGAAGTAACTACCTTGTCACCTCTTTTAAGACTTTCAACCATAGCTTTATGTTCTTTAACTTTTTTTTGCTGAGGTCTTATTAAGAAAAAATAAAAAATAACAAAAATTAAAATTAACGGTATAAATTGTCCTATTCCTGAACCTTCCATAAATCTCCTTATAAATTATGAGAATACTTATACTATCTATGTAATTAAAACAACTTTATTTAGCTGAAATCAATTCCAAATTATTCATATACGGTCGCAGTACCTTAGGAACAATAATCGAACCATCTTTTTGTTGGTAGTTTTCTAATACAGCAATTAAAGTTCTTCCCACAGCTAAGCCACTTCCATTTAATGTTCCAACAAAAACAGTTTCTTTGTTTTTATTTTTATATCTTGATTTCATTCTTTGTGCTTGAAATGTTGAGCAAGAAGAACATGATGATATTTCACGATATTTATTTTCTGATGGTAACCACACTTCAATATCATATGTTTTTTCAGCACTAAAACCCATATCGCCTGAGCATAAAATTACTTTTCTGTAAGCTAGCTCTAACTTGTCTAGAATATCTGTAGCACAATTAGTCATTCGTTCTAATTCATCTAGACAATTTTCTTTTTCCACAATACTAACTAACTCAACTTTATAAAATTGATGTTGCCTAATCATTCCTTTTGTGTCTTTACCGTAACTGCCAGCTTCTCTTCTAAAACACGGGGTTGAAGCAACAAACCTCATAGGTAAATCATTTTGATCAACAATTTTATCTTTAACAATGTTAGTTAATATTACTTCAGCAGTTGGAATTAAAAATTTTCTATCAGATCCTTCATCAAATTTTATTTCAAATTGATCGTTTTCAAATTTTGGTAATTGACCAGTTCCATACATTGTATTATCAGAAGCTATCAATGGAGGTGAAATCTCTTGATAACCGTTTTGAACAATATGGGTGTCTAACATAAAGTTAGATAATGCTCGTTCCAATAATGCTAACTCTTTTTTTACAAATACAAACCTTGACCCAGTTGTTTTTGTTGCAAGATCAAAATCAAGCATGCCTAAATTTTCACCAAGTTCGTAATGTGATTTGGGTTTAAATTCAAACTCAGGAACTTTTCCTGCTTTCAATACTTCTACATTATCATTTTCATCTTTCCCATTTGGTACATCTTGATGAGGTAGGTTTGGTATACTTGATAAAATATTATCTAATTCATTTTTAGTATTTTTTTGTTGATCAGAAATTTTTTCTAATTCTGAAGATATTTCTTTAGATTTTTTGAATAAACTTTCATCTTTAGATTTGGAAATATCTTTTTTTTCTTTTTCTAAATTTTCCTTTTTTTGAATTAAATCTCTATTTAACTCATCAAGTTTTTTTAAATTATTAAAATCAATTTTAACTGAACGCTTTTCAAGGTCTTTTTCAAATTTTGAAAAATCTTTTCTTATTTCTTTTAAATTATGCATCAGTTTTTTCTAAATTTTTGTTCTCTATAAATTTTACTGAAAATATTGATAATTCATATAAAATTAATAATGGAATCGCTAAACCTATTTGAGTAATTGGATCTGGTGGTGTAAGCAATGCAGCTGCAGCAAATATAATTATTACTACATACTTTCTTCTTTCTTTTAAAAATTGACTGTCAACAACACCTATTCTAGCTAATAAACTTAAGACTATAGGTAGTTGAAAACTTATTCCAAATGCAAAAATTAACTTCATAACAAGTGATAGGTATTCATTTACCTTGGCTTCTAACTGAATTGGAAGACTTGTAGACATTCCTGTGCTTTCAAATGATAAAAAGAATTTAATAGCTAGAGGCATGATCAAATAGTAAACAAGCATGCCTCCTAAAAAGAAAAGAATTGGTGTTAATACAAGATATGGAAGTATGGCAACTTTTTCATGTTTATATAAACCTGGTGCAATAAATTTCCATATTTGCATAAGAATAAAAGGACAGGTTACAAAAAAAGCTGTGAAAAAAGATACTTTAATATACGTTAAAAAAGTTTCTTGTAAGGCTGTAAAAATAAGCCTTCTGTCAGACCCATCATTTTTTACAGCTTGAGCAAATGGATCAACTAAGAAACCGTATATTTGTTCTGCAAATATGTAACAAATAACAAAAAAGATTATTAGAAATATAAAACTATGTATTAATCTTTTTCTTAGTTCAGTTAGATGGCTAACAAATCCACCTTCATTTTCTTCATTGCTCATCTTTTTTTGTTTCTTTTTTTATTTCATTATCAATTTTTTCTTCATCAATTTCTAAATTAGAAACTTCATTTTGAATATTGCTTACATATCTTTTAGCGGTCCCTATCCAAGAACCAGCTTTCTTTAACATGATTGGAAAATCTTTTGGCCCAAGGACAACAATTGCAATACCAACAACAATTAATATCTCAAACCAACCAATAGTAGGCATGTGATTTAATCTTTGTTTTCTGAGTCTTTATTTTCGTCGGAAATATTTTTTGGCTCTGTATCGTCAGTAACGTCTGAAGCCATTCCTTTTTTGAAACTTTTAATTCCCTTAGCTACATCACCCATTAGACTTGAAATTTTACCTCGTCCAAATAATAAGACTACTAATATAACTACGATTGCAATTTGCCAAATTCCTATGCTCATAAAAAACTTATAACCTTTTTATGATTAATTTAAAAGTTACTTTTTTGTTAATCTTTATCTTCTGTATCAAGAGTACTATTTAACATCTCATCAATATTAGAATAAATATCCTCTTTTTTTTCTTCTTGTTTTTCTTTATAGAATTTACCAGTTCCAAAAATTGCATTATCGACACTAGAACTGTCAATTAATCCAGCAGCACCTAATTCGTCAATTGTTGGTAAATCAGATAATTTTTGGAGATTAAAATGATTTAAAAATTCATCAGTTGTAACATACTGAATTGGTCTACCTGGCACATCTTTACGACCACCTGGCTTAACCCAATTAAGCTCCATTAGTATTTCAAGAGTATTTGTTCCAAACGCAACACCTCTAATTTCCTCAATCTCAGCTCGGGTAACAGGCTGGTGGTAAACAATTATGGCTAAAGTCTCAACAGCAGCTCTTGATAGTTTCTTTTCTACCGTCTTTTCTTGTGACATGATGTTTGACAATTTAGGAGAAGTTCTGTAAGACCATTTATCTTTTATACAGACAAGATTAATACCACGTTGACTGTATTCATGCTGTAGCTTTTCTAATGACTTATTAACACTACCCTTTTTTGTAATTTTGCTTTCAATTGTATCGATATCTAATGGTTCTGAGGCAGCAAAAATAACTGCTTCGATTTCTTTTTCTAAATCGGTTAACTTAGATGGAAATTTAACGATATTATCTTTTGCAATTTTTTCTTTTTTAATCATTATTTTCCTTCACATAAATATCATCAAACAACTTATCCTGTTTCATAGTTAGATTTCCCTCTTTAACCAACTCTAAAGAACCAGCAAATATTCCTGCTTTTCCAGTACGATTATATTTTGATCCACTTTTAAAATTTTGAGGAATTAAATCATCTAATTTTTTCCAATCGATTAATTTGCCAAAAAATTCTCTTATTGTTTTAATTCCATCCTCTGCTGTAAATACAGGTAATTTAGGAATATTCATTTTTTGAAAATCCCTGGTCATAATAATTGTTGAATACGACTTAAGAAGTTCAAATAAACTTAAATTATATTCTGCACTATAAATAGATCTTATATTTCCTTTCATTCCTCTTGATCGAATTTCTCTTCCCAATCTTTTTCTTTTTAGCATTTGTTCGGAAAGTAATCTTATTAATTCTAATTTTTTAAGTTGTAATTTTAATTTTTCAGCGACTTCTTGAACTTTAAATTCTTCTTCAGGTGTTCCCGGAAGTAATAATTTAGATTTTAAATATGCTAACCAAGTTGCCATCAATAAATATTCTGACGCAATTTCTAAATTTAAGTCTTTTTCTTTTGTGATATAATCATGAAACTGATCAGCTAACTTTGTGATTGATATTTCCTCAAGATCTACCTTTTGAGCTTTGGCTAAATCCAAAAGGACATCTAGCGGTCCATTATAATTATTAATATCAACATTGAATAATGCAGAATCAGAAATAGTCATGCTCAGATATTAACTTAAAATTTTATAAAATAGCGATGTTTTTTTTATAATAAAATTACTAACCTTTGGTGAATTATCACCAACTACCTTCATTTCAGACAATTTGCCATTACAATGAAGAGCAAGATTACAACCTGCACTAAACGTTTTAATAGTATTAGTTTTTAAATCATCTTTTAAACTTTTCATTGATAAATCGTCTGAAATTAAAATGTTTTTAAAGCCAATTTTTTTTCTAATTAAATCTATAATTTTTTTAGAGTGTGTAGCTGTATTTAACTTATCGATACTTCGATAAATTACATGCGCTGTCATTGCAAAATAGCTTTGTTTTTTCTTGAATGGAAAAAAATCATTTTTATTCAAATAATTTAAGTTTTTTGTAACAACAGGAGTAAATTTATGACTATCTACCTTAGCTAATCCATGACCTGGTATATGTTTCATCACAGTTCCAATGGAATTTTCATGAAAATAATCAATACAAATATCTCCAATTTTAGAAATATTTTTTTTGTTTGTTGAAAAAGATCTATCGCCAATAATGCTGCTAGCTCCTTTAATTCGTAGGTCTAAAACTGGGACTGTATTTATATTAACACCGATTGATTTAAGTAAATACGAAGTCTTATCAATAAATAATTTATAAATAATACTAAATTTTTTCTTATCTTTTGTGAATAAATTACCAAAATATTTAGAAGTTAAATTGTCAAATGAGATAATTTTACTTAATCGATTTACTCTTCCACCTTCTTGATCAATTAATATTGGGTATTTTTTGTCTTTAAATATCTTTTTTATACTATCAGTCAATTTTTTAGTTTGTTCAATTGAATTTATGTTTCTTGAAAATAAAATAACACCCCATGGTTTAAATTTCTTTAAAAAGATTATTTCTTTATTTGATAATGTTGATGATTTTAAACCAACAATAAAAGCTCTTCTATTCTTAATCATTCTCTAAAAGTTTCCAAAAATTAAACTTTTTTTTCTTTTTTTTGTTTGTTTGCTTTACGTATTCTATTACATTTTGTGTATCGTTTTCCAAAACAGGTAAATTTTTTGAATATAATTTAATTTTTTCATCGTTGTTTTTATAAGATCTGTATGATTTTTTTTTATTTTCATCTGAAAAATAATACCTACCAGTCAAAAAAATAAATAAAACAATTACAACAATAAAGATTAAATACTTAATTTCTTTTAGCATTACATTTTATCTGGTGTATCTACACCGACTATATCCATTCCTGATTTTACGACGTTAGATATTGCTTTTAAAAAAATTAATTTATCTGGTGAAACTGTTTTTTGATCATTAATAAATCTTTTTTCCGGATTTTGTTTACCAAGATTCCAATATGAGTGAAATTCTGATGCTAAATCATATAAGTAAACAGGTATTCTATGTGGCTCTAATTTTGAACTAGCTGCATCAACGCATTTAGGCCATTCTGAAATCTTTTTTAAAATTTTGATTTCATCATTTGAGTATTCAAAACTAAAATCATCTAAATCAATATTTGAATTTAAATCTTTTCCAATGTGTCTAAAAACAGATGAAATTCTAGCATAACAATATTGAACATAATACAATGGATTATCTTTTGATTTTTCTTTTACAGCATCAAAATCAAAATCTAATTCTACATCACTACTTCTGTTAAGCATGATAAATCTGGTTGCGTCTTTTCCAACCTCTTCAATTAAATCATCAACTGTAATGTAGTCACCCTTTCTTTTAGACATCTTAAATGGTTTGTTATCTTTAATTAATTTTACAAGCTGACTAATTTTACATATCAATTTATCTTTTTTTCCCGATAAAGCTTCAACAGATGATGAAATTCTTTTGATGTAACCAGCATGATCTGCACCAAGAATATTTATTAAATAATCAAATTTACGATCTACTTTGTTTTTGTGATAAGCAACATCACTTGCAAAATAAGTCCAAGCACCGTCAGATTTTTGTAATGCTCTATCTTTATCATCACCAAAATCAGTAGATTTAAAAAGTAACTGTTCTCGTTCTATCCAGTTTTTATCGTCTTCTCCAGCTGGAGCTTTAATTTTTCCTTTATATACAAATTTATTTTTCTCTAAAAATTTTATTACACTCTCTACTTCGTTGTTTAAAACAATGGTTTTTTCACTAACAAAATTATCATGGTTAATACCTAAACTCTTAAGGTTCTTTTTAATTAAAAGTAGCGCCTGTTCTATTGATAAAGCTGTTAGCTTATCGCTTATTTCATCATAATTATCAAAATTTAGATCTGAATTTTCTGAAACTATATTTTTTGCAAAATCGATAAGGTAATCACCTGGATATAAATCAGGATTATCTTGTGGGAACTTTTCATTAAGTTTTACTTCCCTAATTCTAAAGTATACGGATTTTGTAAAATTTATAATCTGATTACCATAATCATTTACATAATACTCTTTTGTAACCTTATGTTTATTAAATATTAATACATTAGATATAACATCACCTAAAATAGCTCCTCTGCAGTGACCAACATGTAAGGGTCCCGTAGGATTGGCTGATACAAATTCAACAAGATAATTATTTTTTTTCTCTTTCTCATTAATTCCAAATTTTTCAGCGTTATCAATAATTTCTTTGATAAAGTTTGACCAAAAAGATGGCTTAAATTTAATGTTTATGAAACCAGGTTTAGCAACAGATATTGACTCGATTTGATCATCATTATTTTTAATTTCAGGCACGAGTTTTTCAGCTAATTCTATTGCAGAGGTTTTATTTAGTTTAGATAAAACCATTGCAACATTAGTTGAAATATCACAATCAAATTTTGGAGGTGGTATCTCCGCATTAATGCCATTAAAATTTTCTGGAACTATAAGTTGATTTTTTTTACTAAGCTCAACAATAATGGATTTAATTTTATCTAGGTATAATTCAAAAATATTCATTTATTATCGTTATAAAGGTTAATAGCATATCTATCTGTCATACCAGATATAAAATCTGAAATAGCTCTATATTTGTCTTTAGTCAATTGCTCTTTGGTCAGAAATTTTCTAGGATTTGATTTAATTATTTTAAATAATTTCTCAATTATCCTTTTACCTCTTTGATTCTTATTAAGTACTGATTTATTGTCATACATTCTATTTCTTAAAAATGATCTGATTTCTTGTTCTGAATTTTCAATTTTACTTGAAAAAGAAACTATTAATTGATTTGATTTTGATACATCTTTTAATGACTTAATTTTTAATATTTTAATATTTTTTTCAGTATTACTTAATAAATCTCTAATCATAATATCAATCGAGTCTCTAATGATTTGATAAATAGCAATTTTATAATTTTTTTTATTAATTTTGTTTTTATATTTTTGATAAATGTCTTTAAAAAAATCTAATTCAACTAATTCGTCAAGTTTAAATAGGTTTGCTTTAATTCCATCTTGAATATCATGGTTATTATATGCAATGTCATCTGATATGGCTGATATTTGAGCTTCTAATGATGGATAAGTATTAAATTTAATTTTATTCTTGAAAACTTTTAAACCAATTAGTTTATTGATCATGCTTAGATCGTCTACTGGTCCATTATGTTTTAAAAGTCCTTCTAAAGTTTCAAGAGTTAAGTTTAGTCCAGCAAATTTAAAATATTTATTCTCTAAAAACATAACTATTCTTAGTGTCTGTAGATTGTGATCAAAACCACCATAATTTTGCATACATTCATCTAGAGCATCCTCCCCTGCATGACCAAATGGCGTATGCCCTAAATCATGCGCAAGACTTATGGTTTCAGCTAAATCTTCATTTAATTTTAAATACTTGGCTATTGATCTTGCTATTTGAGCAACTTCAATTGAGTGTGTTATTCTGGTTCTAAAATGATCCCCTTCTGTATTAACAAATACTTGGGTTTTGTGCTTTAATCTTCTAAATGATGCGCTATGAATTATACGATCTCTGTCACGCTGAAAAGGAGATCTATATTTTGAATTAGCTTCTTTATTAAGTCTACCTTTACTTTTAAATACGCCTAACAAAGTGTCTTTTTTCATCCTTTAATTTAAATAATTAAGTATTATATTAGTAATATCAGTGTTGAGACATGATTAAAGAAATTAAATTTACGGATAAAGCGTTAAAACAAATAGATAATTTGTTATCAAAAAAAGACAAAGGATCATTCTTTAGAATCGCTATTAAAGGTGGAGGCTGCTCTGGTTTTCAATATGAATTTACTTTTGATAAATCAAAACAAGATGATGATTTAAATTATCAAAATATTTTAATTGATAAAACTTCAGCTGATTTGCTTAAAGGATCTGAAGTTGATTATGTATCTGAACTTATAGGCGAACAGTTCAAAATATCTAATCCACAAACAAAATCTTCTTGTGGTTGTGGAGTTTCTTTCTCACTTTAATGCTCATTTCATCTTGGAATGTAAACTCGGTAAGAGCAAGAATTGAAAATATCAAAAGCTATTTATTAAAATATAAACCTGATATTTTAATGATGCAGGAAATCAAAACTGAAGATGTTAATTTTCCATATGATGATTTTTCATCAATGGACTATGAAAGTCATGTATTTGGTCAAAAAAGTTATAATGGTGTAGCGATCATCTCAAAAAATAAATTAAAAAATGTCAAAACAGATTTAATTAAGGATAAGTTAAAACAATCAAGAATAATTTCAGCTGAATTTGAACATAAGAAAAAAAATATACAATTAATTAATATTTACACCCCTAATGGTAATCCTGTAGATACTGAAAAATATGATTATAAAAAAGATTGGCTTGATCAATTAATAAAGCAATTAAAAACTTTATCTAAAAAAAATTCAAATATTATTTTAGCAGGTGATTTTAATATCATTCCATCAGCTGAAGATGTTTACAATGTTAAAAGTTTTGAAGACGACGCATTATATCGACTTGAAATAAGAAAAAAATTTAGAGAAATGATAAATCTTGGTTTTAATGACGTCTACAGACATTTTTATGAAGATAAAGAAGGATATACATTTTGGGATTATATGAGAGGTGCATGGCAAAAAAATAATGGGATGCGAATTGATCATTTTTTAGTATCAAACTCAATAATTGATCAAATTAAAGATATTAATATTAATAAAGATCCACGTGGAAGAGAAAAGCCCTCTGATCACACACCTATTGAGATTAATTTAGCTTAAAGATTTAATTTTATTTACTAATTCTTCGTTAATATTTCTTTGACCAGTGTCCATTCTATTTTTATGACGTCTTTCACCTGGTAATCTTACTTCACCCATTGATTTCATTTTTTCAAAAAATTCTTCAGCATGTTTTTGCCAATTAGTTCCTGATGTTTTATCTGGGTTAATTGCCAATATAAATTCACCACCACTAGGAGGACCTCCATCATTATTATCTTTAGCTGCCGTTTCGAAACTAAAATTATCTCCTACTAATGCTCCTGCCATTAATTCAACCATCATTGCAATTGCTGAACCTTTGTAACCACCAAAAGGCAATAAAACTCCACCATCAGCAATTTCTGCTGGATCAGTCGTTTCTTTACCATCTTTAGTTAATCCAGTTCCAAGTGGAACTTTGTGCCCTTCTCTTTTAGCAACTTGAACTTCACCCATTGCCATTGAAGCTGTTGCCATATCATAAACAACTGGTGTTTTACCTGGACGTGGCCAAGCAAAAGATATTGGGTTAGTTCCAAATAATGGTTTTATTGCACCAGCAGGTGCAACAGCAGGTTTATAAGATGTACAGGCAAATGCTACCAAACCCTCCTCTGCTAATTTCTCTGTTTCAGGCCACATAGCAGCCATATGATGTGAGTTATTTATTGCTAATATCGCAACACCATTTTCTTTTGCAGCTTTTGCTAATTCTGGCAATCCTTTATTTAAAACAACAGGTGCTAAACAATTATTTCCTTCAACTTTAATTACAGATGGAGATATTTTTTTTAATTCAGGTTTCCCTTTACCATTTATCTTTCCGCCTTTAAGACCTGTTACATAAGCTGGTAATCTAAATAAACCATGTGATACAGAACCATCTCTCTCAGCATTTCTAATTAAATCAGATAAAATTGATGCTGTTTCATCATCACAACCATTAGCTAAAAGAGTTTTTTTAGCAAGTTCAAATATTTCGTCTAAAGTTAATGAAACAGTGCTCATTATTTTGATTTACATTTTTTACATAAACCAAAAAATTCTAAATTATATTTATTATATTTCATGCCAGACATATCAGCAAAGTTTGATAAATATTTTGAAAGTTTTGAATTGCTTATTTCTGATACATTTTCACAACTTTCACAAATTGAAAAAGCTGTCGCTTTTGAGATTTGACAACTCGAATTTTGACAAGCAATAAAAGCATTTCTACTTTCAATCTTATGGATTTTTCCAATTTCAATTAACTTATCTAAAGCTCTATAAACTTGTAGTGGTGCTTTGATTCCTTTTTTTTGTACATTAAAAAGAATTGAGTATGCCTTCATTGGCTCCGGTGATTTATCTATTAAATCAAAAATAATTTTTTGGTTTCTCGATAAAGTTTGTTGTTTTTGCATTTTAATATTTTCTACAATACTTCATTAATTTTTCAATTGAATCGTTTGTTTAATTTTAAGTAATGAAATTATAAAGAGTAATAGTGCAGCAGTTATTATTGAAGGACCAGATGGTGTGTTAAACTCTAAAGAAGAAAATAATCCAATAAACACTGATAATAAGCCTCCAATTATAGAAAAGACAACCATCTTTTGAGGAGTATCCGAGATATTTCTAGCCATAGCAGTTGGAATAATTAACAATCCTGTGATCAACAAAACACCAACTAATTTAATTGAAATTGCAATTATAGCTGCCAGTAAAATTGTAAAAATGGCTTTGGCTCTATCTGGATTTAAACCCTCAGCCTCAGCTAATTCATAATTAACAGTTGAGGCGAACAACGGTTTCCAAATAAATTTTAAAACTAATAATATCAATCCTCCACCAAACCAGATAATAATAAGATCATTCTTGTCAACAGCTAAAATATCTCCAAACAAAAGTCCCATGATATCAAATCTAATAAATGTTAAAAATCCAATTACAACTAAACCAACTGCCAACGATGAGTGAGCAAGCAGACCAAGCAAAGCATCACTAGGTAGATTAGTTTTTCTTTGAAGATGTATTAAAATTAAGGCAATTAATGATGAAATTAAAAATATTGACACAGCAATATTAAATTCCATAGAATAAGCAATTGTTACACCAAGCAAAGCAGAATGAGAAAGAGTATCTCCAAAATAAGAAAGTCTTCTCCAAACAACAAAACAGCCTAGTGGGCCAGTAACTAAAGCAATACCAATCCCTGCAATTAACGCTCTTATAAAAAAATCATCTAACATATTAATTTTTTTTTATTTCTCCATCGGTAGTGTGAACGTGATCATGTTTATGTTCATAAATTGTGAGTGTTTTTGAAGCTTGTTCACCAAATAAAGCTTTGTACTCTTTATTAAAAGCAACTTCTGTTGGACTTCCACAACAACACACATGTCCATTTAAACAAACAACATAATCAGTCGCACTCATAACAGTATGAAGATCATGAGATATTAATAAGATTCCACAATTTAAATTTACAGATATTTTTTTTATCAATTCATACATTTCAATCTCACCTGTAAAATCAACTCCTTGGACTGGTTCATCGAGGACAAGTAATTCAGGTTTTTTTGATATAGCTCTTGCTAGTAATACTCTTTGAAATTCTCCACCAGACAAATTTCCTAAATTTTTATTTTTAAGATGATATACACCGGTTGATTTTAGTGCTTCATCAACAACGTCATCACTAAGTTCATCTGTCAAAAGCATAAAATCATTAACTCTTAACGGTAACGTCCAATCTATCGAAATTTTTTGTGGGACATATCCAATTTTGTTTGTAAATTTTTCAACCTGACCTTCTATACCTTTGTAAAATCCAAGAGCTATTTTAGCAGTTGTACTTTTACCTGAACCATTTGGCCCTATTAGGGTAACAATTTTACCCTTTTCAATAACAAAAGATACGCCTTCAACAAGCCATTTATTATTTTGCTTATATCCAGCATTATTTAATTTTACTAAAATATTTTTTTCAATGCTCATATAAATCTTGACATGTAAATGTTATATTATTACATAGCGTTATATTATAACAACTAATAAAATATTTTAATTATGAAAAATCTAAAAAAAATACCTTTTATCCTTTCAATATTGTCATTATTGACATTCTTTACACCAACTAACGCAGATATTAAAGTAGTTGCATCTATTAAGCCCATACATTCTCTTGCAAGCTACCTTATGGATGGTGTTGCTAAACCTGATTTAATAGTTGATGGATACGCATCTCCACATGGATTTGCAATGAAGCCATCGCATGCAAAAATGTTGCAAAATGCTGATTTAATCTTTTGGGTTGGCGAAGATTTAGAAAATTTTTTAGAAAAACCGTTGAAATCAATTGCAAAAAAAGCAGAAAAAATTGAGTTAATGGAAATCAAAGGATTGCAAGTATTAAAATTTAGAGAAAGAAATATTTTTGATGATCATGATGATCACGGACATGACGATCATGATGATCATGGTAAAAAGGAAGATGATCATGACGACCACGATCACGACGATCATGGTAAAAAGGAAGATGATCATGACGACCACGATCACGACGATCATGGTAAAAAGGAAGATGATCATGACGACCACGATCACGACGATCATGGTAAAAATGAAGATGATCATGACGACCACGATCATGATGATCATGGTAAAAAGGAAGATGACCACGATGATCACGACGACCATGATGGACATGAAGGACACCACCACGGTGAATTTGATCCACACATTTGGCTAGATCCTGTAAATGCTAAAGTTATATTAAAAGAAATGGCTGAACACTTAATCGAAAATGATACAAAAAACGAGGCTACTTACAAAAGTAACTTAAAAAAAGCTCTTAATGATATAGATAAACTTACTGCAGATGTTAAGGCTGAGTTAAATAAGAGTGTTGCTTCAATTGTGTTTCATGATGCATATCAATATTTTGAAGAAAGATTTAACGTAAATATTTTGGGTGCCTTCACAGTCAATACAGATGTAATGCCAGGTGCAGAGCAATTAAAAGAAATTAGAGAAGTAATTGAGCATGATAAAGTTGCTTGTGTATTTTCAGAGCCTCAATTTAATCCTGATATTATTAAAGCAGTAGCAAAAGACATGAATATTAAAACAGGTGTAGTAGATCCTTTGGGAGCAACATTAAACCCAGGAAAAACATTATATTTTGATTTAATAAGAAACATGTCTGCATCCTTTAAAGGTTGCTAATCGTTGTAAAGGTTGCTAATCGTTATTAATGGAAAATAAGCACCAAGTACCTGTCACCGTTTTAACAGGATTTCTTGGTGCAGGAAAAACCACACTTCTTAATAGAATACTTACAGAACAGCATGGTCAAAAATATGCTGTTATTGTAAACGAATTTGGTGAACAAGGTATTGATAATGATCTTGTAGTGGACGCTGATGAAGAAGTATTTGAAATGAACAATGGCTGCATATGCTGTACGGTCAGAGGTGACCTAATTAGAATACTTAGTGGGTTAATGAAGCGTGCTGATAAACTTGATGCAATTATTGTTGAAACCACAGGTTTAGCAGATCCAGCTCCTGTAGCTCAAACATTCTTTGTAGATCAAGATGTAGCTAATAAAACAAAACTTGATGCAATTGTTACAGTTGCAGATGCAGTTCACCTCAGTTCACAAATTGAAGATCATCATGAAGCTGAAGAGCAAATTGCTTTTGGTGATGTAATATTATTAAATAAAATAGATCTTGTTAAAGATGAGGATATAGATGTTGTAACAAAAAGAATACGTAAAATTAATCCTTTTGCTAAAATTATTAAAACTACAAAGTGTGGTGCACCACTTAAAGAAATTCTTAATCTTGATGCTTTTAGTTTAAAACGTATTTTAGAAGTAGAGCCAGATTTTCTTGATTCAGATCATGATCATGAACATGATGATGATATTACTAGCTTGTCATTTGAATCAAATACACCTCTTAACATGGAAAAATTTCAAGATTGGTTTGGAAAACTTTTACAAACCAAAGGTCAGGATATTTTAAGAACAAAAGGGATACTTGATTTTAAAGACCAAAACGATCGATATGTATTTCAGGGTGTTCATATGTTAATGGATGCTTCACCAATGGGAAAATGGCCTGAAGGAAAAGAACGAAGTTCTCGTCTAGTTTTCATTGGTCGAAATCTTGAAAGTATGAATTTAAGAGAAGGATTTGAAAACTGTAAATCGGCATGACAGCTGATGTAAATCAATTTCCAGCACTAGATAAAACTAAATTTGAACAAAGAGGAATTGAGTTTAGGCTAGGAATTCCTGTAACTACTGCTGTTTCAGTTGGTAATTCAATAGCTGTTGGATTTGGTGATGGCTCTGTAAGAATTTTCACATCTGGTCAAAGTTCTGATGCAATAAAAGCACATAAAGGTATTGTTCTTTGCATGTCAAAAGATGGTAATCATATTTTAACTGGCGGAGATGATGGTAGATTTTTAAAAATTTCACTTGATGGAGTAGTAACAGAAATTGGTAATTTTGGTACTCGTTGGGTAGACAATGTTACAGCCAATAATGGAAGTTTGGTTTGCTCATCAGGAAAAATAGTTTATCTGTGGTCGCCTAATAATAAAGAGCCAAAATTATTTGAACATAATAGTACTGTTGGAGGTATAGCATTTGATACCAAAGGTAAAAGATTAGCGGTTTCTCGTTATGATGGAGTTACTCTTTGGAAAAAAGATTATACCAAAAAATGGGTATCTTCGAATTTAATTTGGAAGGGTTCTCATAACAAAGTAAGCTTTAGTCCAGATGGAAAATACTTAGTAACATCGATGCAAGAAAATGCAATTCGATGCTGGCGTTTAAAAGATAAGATTGATTTTGCTATGTCAGGATACGATAGAAAAATTAAAAGTTTTGCATTTGTAGGTGAAACAAGTTATTTAGCAACGTCAGGAGCATTAGGCATGGGAGTAGCGGCTGCAATTTGTTGGCCTTTTGATGGAGAAGGACCAATGGGCCGTCAACCTACCTGTCTTTCATATACCGGTAACAATGAGGTTACATTTGTAGAGCCATTTCCAAGTGAGAATGCTATCTTTGCTGGTTTAAGTGATGGTTCTGTTTTTTTGTCAGAAATTGAAAATAAAAATAATACAATTATAATTAGAAGTTTTACAGGATCTGAAGTTAGTGCGATTGCAGTTACTGATGATAGCTCAAGTATATTAATTGGTGACATGAATGGAAATATTTTGTGGACCTCGATTTGGGACAAATAAAAAATGTTTAATAAAAAAAAACCAAACTTAGAAACAATTCAAAATTTAAAAAATTATTTTATAAAGAAATATGGAATACCAGACAGTACAATTTTAAGTGTTGCAGAACTAAATTGCCATGAACCTGATTGTCCACCTACTGAAACAGTTATAACTGCTAGATCAATTGATGGATCTACAAAAAACTGGAAAATCCATAAACCAATCGATGAAATCAGTGAAAATGATGTTAATGATTTAGAAAATAACAATCATTAATTGAGAAAATAAAATATTATAATAAATATAACTGTGCTAAAATTACGTTTAATAATTTAAACTTAATATTTTATCTTATCATATGAAGATCAGCATTGGAGACAAATTAGAGGAAATTACACTACCAGATCAAAATGGTAACTCGTTTAATTTATCTCAGACGTTGGGAAAAAAAGTCTTATTAACTTTTTATAGAATTGCAGGTTGTAGCTTCTGCAATCTAAGACTGAATGAAATTAGTAAGAAATTTGGTGAACTTGGAAATAACTTTACACATATTGGAATATTTCATTCACCAGTAGATAATTTAAAATCATATATGGATAAACACAAGAATTTACCATTCACAGTGTTAGCAGATGAAAATTTTGAATATTTTCAAAAATATGAGATTGAAAGATCAGTGAGTAAAACACTAAACGCAATTTTGTTTAAGGCGCATAAAATTATTCCTGCTATGATGAAAGGATATATTCCAACAAGAATAAAGGGTCATTTAGATATAGCTGTGACCGACGTTCTAATTAATGAGGATGGTGTAGTTCAAGATGTTTATTATGCTAAAAAGGACATTGCAGATCATTTTGAATTTGAAAAAATTAAGCAGTTTGCACTTAATTAAATAAATAATGAAAATTGAATATTATTTTAGTGTCTTGTCTCCATTTACTTACTTAGGTGCTGATAGATTTACAAAAATAGTAAGTCAATATAATTTAGAAGTAATAGAAAAACCACTTGATTTAGTTGGTGAAATTTTTCCAAATACCGGAGGATTACCAGTTCCTAAAAGACACCCTGCAAGACAAAAGTACAGACTTTTGGAAATGGAGAGAATTTCAAATAAATTAGGTTTGCCAATTATTAAACAGCCAAAATTTTTTCCACCTAGTGATCCACATTTGCCAGCAAAATTTGTAATCGCCTCAAATAAAATGGGAAATAAACTTCATTTTGGAAATGAGTGTTTAAAATATTTATGGTCTATGGATAAAGATCTTTCAGATCACAAAATACTTCGGGAAATTTGTGAAAAATTAAATTTAAATTTTGAGGAAATGAAAAAGTTAGCTTTAACTGACGAAGTAAAAATTGAGTACCAAAAAAATTCAAAAGATGCAGTTAATAACCATGTATTTGGTGCTCCTTCATATGTCTTAAATAATGAGATTTTTTGGGGTCAAGATAGATTGGATTATCTTGAAGATGCATTAAAAAAATAATTTAAAATTACTAAATTTTATTAATAATTTAATTAAACATTGTATTTTTTTATAAGAAGATTTATTTTTATTTATAATCTGCATTTATGAATGATTTGAATTTATTTAAAAAAAATGGCTTTCTTGTTAAAGAAAATCTAATTTCTCAAACAAAGATAAATAAAATAAATAAAATTGTTAATGAAGTAATTTTAAAAGAGAAAAAGAAAAAAAATGGTAATGGTGCAAATGGAACTCAATCCTATGATAATTACCATTTTGTCTACAATTCAGGCTCTTCTAAAAATAAAGAAATTTTAAGACTTAATAATCCTCAGAACAGACATAAAATCTTCTATGAATTATCTAGAGATAAAAGAATTATATCTATAGCTAAAAAATTATTAGGTGGAACAGTAAGATTTCATCTAGGTAAATTAAATTTTAAACTACCAAATAAGAAAAAAGGAAGTGAAATTGGATGGCACCAAGATTGGGCTTTTTACCCTCATACAAACGATGATTTAATTACAGTTGGTATATATTTAGATGATTGCTATGAAAAAAATGGGCCACTTAAAATAATAAAAAAATCACACAAAAAGAAATTGTACAGTCACCATAGCAAAGAAAATTATTTTGTTGGAAAAATAGACACTAAGAAAGATAAAATAGGAACTAAAGATAGTGTTTCTATAACTGGAACTGCTGGAACGGTCGTTTTTTTTCATTGTAGATCAGTTCATGGATCTGGACACAATCAAATGAATAACTCAAGACCCTTAATTTTATTTGGATATAGAGCTTGTGACGCGTGGCCATTAATTAATGATGGGAACCCTCATCCTGAGGTTGATTTAGATAATTATGATAAAAATATCATTGTAGGAAATAAATCAATAAAACCAAGATTGACTAAAGTTCCAACCATTATCCCACTGCCTAAGAGGAAACATTACGTTTCTATCTATGAACTTCAAAAAAATTAAATCACATTAAAGTTTATTGTAATAAATCTTTAACAAAACATTCATATAAATTTTGAATGTCATTTTTAAAAAAATATCTAAAGTGGATCAGTACACTCTTAGTGTTAACTGGTATTTTACTTACAAATCTTAATATTTACCCACTGAATATTTATTTTCATGGGCTTGGAGTTGTTGGATGGACAATTTCAGGTTTCTTATTAAAGGATAAGGCTATTTTAACAAATTTTGGATTGCAAATTCCATTATTTGTAATTGGTATTTATAAAATTATTTTTTAATGAAAAATATTTTATTTGTATGTACAGGTAATTCAGCAAGAAGCATTATTGCTGAGAGTATTATCAATAATGAATACTCAAATAAATTTAAAGCTTTTAGTGCTGGTAGTAATCCATCAGGAAAAATCAATATTGATGTTAGAAGTTTTTTAGAGAAAAATAAAAATTATGATCTATCTAATTATAGTTCTAAAAACTTTGAAGAGTTTATAAATAATGAAATAAAGATGGATCACGTAATAACGGTATGCAATAATGCAAATAATGAGGTATGTCCTATTTGGCCTGATAAAAACCAAATTATACACTGGGATATAGACGATCCAGTAACTAAACTTCAAAATGCTAATGACGAAGAAAAGCAAATAATCATTAGAAACACTTTCAATATTATAAGCAATAAAATTAAAGATTGGCTAGATGAAAAATAAAAATAGATATTTTCTTTCAGAATTTATTGGAAGTTGTTTTCTGGTAATGATCATAGTTGGATCAGGTTTAATGGCGGAAAATCTTACCGATGATACAGCGGTAATGCTAATTGCAAATACTATAGCAACTGGAGCTGGATTGTTTGTGCTAATAACTGTTTTTGCTGATGTGTCTGGGGCTCATTTCAATCCATTTGTAAGTATTGCTATGACAATTACAGGAAAGTTAAAAAAACGTCTTCTACCCTTTTATATTTCAGCTCAGATCCTAGGATGTTTGTTAGGTGTGGCTTTAGCTAATTTCTTTTTTGAACATCAGATTTTTGAATTATCGACAAAATCAAGAGATGGTATCTACATTTTTGTATCAGAAATTATTGCTACTTTAGGACTAATAATCATTATTTTTGGATCCATGAAGTCAGGTAAAATTACTGTAGCTGCATCTGTTGGGTTATATATTACAGCTGGTTATTGGTTTACTTCATCAACATCCTTTGCAAATCCTGCTGTAGCAATAGCAAGAACATTCACAGAGTCTTTTACTGGTATAAGTTATTTAAACACTCCTTTTTATATAGTTGCTGAATTAATTGGTATGTTAATTGCTGTTTTTATTGCAAAAAAATTATTCTTAAAAAAAAATTAAAAAATTTTAAAGTTATAATAAATACGCCCGATAAAATTAATCGAGCGTATATTAAGGGGTGGGTTGATAATTAAATATTTAAATATTTTATAATTTATTTATGTAATAAAAATGAATGAAATATTTATTTTTTATTAAAAATTTATTACAAAGAAACTATTATTAAACTAATAGTTGTGTTTTTTTTTAAAGAGTTTAACTATTTGAATATAATACTCTTGGTTCTAAAAATAATTCTCGTGCAAGAGCTTTAAATCTTTTTGTAACTTGTTTAGAAATTATTTCTTGATGTTGTGCTGGAATTTTTAAAAATACAGAGTTACCTCTTTTATACAATTTAAATTCCTCTAAGAAGATAGTTGAAATAGATGTAAGTGAGTGAGCAAATCTTAAGGCTGCACCAACTTGTTTACTAGAAAAAATTTCATTATTATTTAAAAATGTCAAATATTCTATTTTAGGGTTGTATTTAATGCTGCAGTACCTCCAATAACATGAAAGAGCTATCTGAATTCTTTCTTTATGTGAAAGTCTCAATAAAGGGGTATTTAATGTTTCTTGAAAAACTAATTCTGCCTTTTGAAAAGCACCAAGTCCCCAATCCATATGACTTAAAACACAAGCCAAATTAAGTAATTTTTCATTAAAATGTTCATTACCCTCAAATACAGGTTTGATAAATTCATGATATTTTTTGTAAGTTAATCCCAAATCACCTCTTTTCTTAGAAATATATTCTAATGATTTCTCAAAAACTTGAGAGTTATCAATATTTTTAAAGTAATCTTTTGCTAGAGATCCCTCTCTAATTCCGCTTATAGAACATATTATGTTTTTTGGATTTGTTACATTCATGATCTCATCTAATATTATAGAGCTGTATGGTAGATAAGGTGTTCTAGATTTAGATATATATTCAACTGTTTTTAGTTTTGCTTTATTGAAAGATGCAATTTTTTCTAAAAATGATGATATAGTTTCATAATTTACCGAATACTGATGAATTATGTGGACAGGGTGTTTATTTTGAAACAAATGAAGTTTAAATAAAGCTCTCCATGTTCCACCTACTAAATATAGATTTTCAAATTTTTTTTTAGATAACCATTTCTCGTCTTTGAAAAGTTTTTTTATATATTTAGAAAGGTTTCTCTTTTTTACAATTGGATTATTAATTAATCTTAAAACACCTAAAGGAAAAGATGTTTTATTAGTAATCAAACCATTTTCAACTCTAGCCAATTCTAAACTACCTCCACCTAGATCAGCAACTAACCCATCTACATTATCAAATCCAATTTTAACACCTTCTGCTGAACAAATTGCTTCTTCTTCACCGCTTAAGATTTCTATATTTTTCTTAAAAAGGTTTTCTACATATTCAATAAATGGTTTTGAATCGGTTGCCTCTCTTAAAACTGCAGTTGCTATTATTTTTAAATTAACAATTTTAGAAACATTTAAAATCTCTGAAAATCTCTTCAATACTTTTTGAGCGTAATCAACTCCAGACTTATGAAGTTTTCTTGATTTATCTAAATTTTTACCAAGTTCACAAACAGCTTTTTCATTAAAAAAAGGCACACGAGAAGAGCTGAAATCTTCATAAATTAGCATCCTAATAGAATTAGAACCTATATCAATAACTGCTAATTTGGCAGGTTTTAATTTTAAATTTTGTTTATTTTTATAAACTTTAATTTCCACTTTTAATTAATCTTAAGTTTAATTTTTTTGGTTTTATTTTTAATTTAGCTTTACCTCTTCCAGATAAACTAGGATTATTCATAAAATAATCATGAGCTGAAAAAGAATCATTCTCACTATATTTAATTTTTTTATAATTTCCACTAACATCAAGTTCCCAACTTTGTTTTTTATCTAAAAAATTAGCTAACATAATTTGATCAAGAACTTGCTCGTGGACTGTTTGATTTTCAATTGGAACTAGAAGTTCTACTCTTCGATTTAAATTTCTTGGCATTAAGTCTGCTGATGAAATAAAAACTTTTGCATCTCTACTAGGCATTGTTTCTCCATTTGCAAAACAATAAATTCTTGAATGTTCCAAAAATCTTCCAATCATGCTTTTAACTATTATATTTTCAGATTTATCTTTAACTCCAGGTCTTAAACAACAAACACCTCTTACAAATAAAAATATCTTTACTCCAGCATTTGAAGCTTCGTAAAATTTATCAATTATCGCTGGATCTACTAAGGAATTCATTTTGGCCCATATTTCACCTTTTTTACCTTTTTTGACATTTGCTATCTCGTTAGCAATACATTTGTTTAAAGTTTCCCTAAGATTAATTGGTGATATAGATATTTTACTAAGATTTCGTGGTTTTGAATAACCAGTTACATAATTAAAAAATTTTTCCACATCAGTTGCTATTTTTTTATCAGAGCTAAATAAAGATAAGTCAGTATAAATTTTTGCATTAACTGGGTGATAATTGCCAGTTCCCAGATGTATATAAGTTTGAATTTTTCCCTGCTCTTTTCTTAATATTAAAGATGATTTTGCATGTGTTTTATATTTTGCAAAACCATAAACTATTTGAATTCCTGCCTTTTCTAAACTTCTTGAAAGTTGAATGTTTGCTTCTTCATCAAATCTTGCTTTGATCTCTATTAAAGCAGTCACTGTCTTTCCATTTTCAGCTGCTGTTATTAAGGCTTTAACAATTGGAGAGTCTAAAGTTGTTCTGTATAGGGTTTGTTTAATTGCTATAACTTTTTTATCATATGCGGCTTGATTTAAAAACTCAATGACAGCATCAAATGTTTCAAAAGGGTGATGAACTATCAAATCTTTTTTTTTTATAGTATCAAAAAAATTATTATTAAATTCCTTTAATCTCTCAACCTCTCTAGGATTGAAATTTTTAAATCTTAATTTAGAATTTTTAATTTTACAAACTTGGTCGATATCTTGAATTCCAACAATGCCTTCTATTTCGTAGATGTATTCAGATTTCACGTTTAACTTATTGGTTATAAACTTAATTAATTCATTATTACTATTTTTTAAAATTTCTAAACGTACTATGTCACCTGTTCTTCTTCTTTTTAATGCCAATTCAAAAGATCTTACTAAATCTTCAGCTTCCTCTTGAATTTCAACGTCACTATCCCTTATAACCCTAAATAACATTTTTTTATCTAAATCATGATCAGGGAAAATTTCAGAAGCAAAAAAACTTATAACATCATCAATAATTAAAAATTTTTTAAAACTTTTATTTCCATCTATTTCAATAAATCTTGATAAAGCTTTTGGAATTACTATTATTGCATTTAAAACTCTTTTTTTGTTTTTCTTATTTAATCTCATAACTAATGCTCTTCCTTGATTTGCAATAAATGGAAAGGGATGAGCTGGATCTATTGCTGATGGTGTTAGCAGAGGGTAAATTTCTTCATTAAAAATTTTAAATAATCTTTTCTGATCCGATTTACTTAAATTTTCAGGTTTAACTATACTTATATTTGCTTTTTTTAATTGAAGAATTAAATCTCTATATATTTTATTTTGTTTATTAAGAAGATTATTTGTTTCCAAAATAACTTCACTCATTTGTTCATCAGGAGTAAGACCATCAGAGCTAAGAGAATCTACCTCTTGCTTGATTTGGCTATATAAACCTGCGACACGTACCATAAAGAATTCATCTAAATTTGATCCAGCTATAGATAAAAATTTAATTCTTTCATAAAGTGGGTTTTCAATATTTTGGGCTTCTAGAAGAACTCTGTCGTTGAATTTGAGCCAAGACAATTCTCTATTTATGTATTTAGATTTAAGTATTTCTTTATCTTGTTTTTTTAACGCAGTCATATATTTAAACTTTATGCTCAAATTATACGTTATGCGTCATGCAAAATCTAGCTGGGACCATCCAAATCTTGAGGATCATGAAAGACCTTTAAGTAAGCGTGGCAAGAAAAATGCAAAAAAGATTTGTGAATTTTTTGTTAAAAAAAAATATAAGTTTGATTACATATTACTTTCATCATCAAAAAGAACAAAGAAAACGTTAAAAATTTTATTAAAAAAAATAGAAAAACCAAAAAAAATTATTTCTTCGAAAAAATTATACCTATCAAGTGAAGATAAAATTATAGATATAATAAAAAAAACACCTAAAAAATTTAAATCTGTGCTTTTAATTAACCACGAGCCTGCTGTTAGAAATCTAGTAAGATCACTGACAAAAAATCATAACAACAATCATTTTAAGTTATTAAACTATAAATTTCCAACATCAGCTTTTGCAAAAATTTATTTTGATTTTAATGAATGGAATAAATTAGATGGAAATGGTTTAATTAAGGAATTTATGAGACCTAAAGACCTTCAAGATTCTAAAGAATAACCTGCTGATCTTACAGTTCTAATTAATGGTTTGGTTTTATCTATATTAATAGCTTGTCTTAATCTTCTAATATGTACATCGACTGTTCTAGATTCTACATAAATGTTTTCACCCCAAACATTGTTTAATAGTTGTTCTCGTGAATATACTCTTTTTGGATTTTTGATAAAAAAATCTAATAATTTAAATTCTGTAGGTCCTAAAGTTATTTCAACATTATTTCTATAAACTCTTTTTGTTATTCTATCTATTTTTAGATCTGTAAATTCAACAACATCAGCAGATGATTGTGGTTTTGATCTTCTAAGTAGTGATTTAATTCTTGCATTAAGTTCTTTTTGACTAAATGGCTTTGTTACATAATCATCTGCACCTGTATCAAAAGCTCTTAATTTGTCCTCTTCCTCACCTTTTGCTGTCAACATTATTACAGGTATGTCGTTATACTTTTTGTCTTTTTTTAAATTCTTACATATTTCAACACCCGACAAATCTGGCAACATCCAATCCATTAATATTAAGTCAGGATGCTTATCTTTAATTTGTTTAAGTGCATCTTCACCATTTTCGGAATAGCTTACTTTGTGACCTTCTTTTTCAAGATTATATTTTAGCAGCGTTACTATTGAAGTTTCATCTTCAGCAATAAACACATGAGCAGACATCTATTACTTTTCTCCTGTTACTATTGGCTCTGTTCCTTTTGGACGATCTCCTTCTAAATACTCTCCTGTAACTAAATAATATACCTGCTCTGCAACGTTTGTTGTGTGATCACCGATACGTTCAATATTTTTAGTAACAAATAATAAATGAGTACCATCATCTAGATTTTTTTCGTCTTCCTTCAAATATTTTATTACTTCTTGCATACATAAATTTGTTAAATCATCTATTTGTTCATCACCTTCCCAAACATTTATAGCCATAGCAGATGACCTATCTAAATATGCATCCAAAATAGATTTGAGTTGTTTTTGAACATTAGAAGAAACTCTTACCAAAGCTTCGGTCAAATTTTTTGGTAAATTTTCATTTAATAATAATGTTCTTTTTGAAATATTCTTTGCCAAATCACCTATTCGTTCTAAATCAGATGAAATTTTCAATGCGGTTACAGTTTCTCTTAAATCTATTGCCATTGGTTGTCTTAAAGCAATTAGATTTACCACCTGTTGCTCTATTAAAGTTTCAAACTTATCTATTTTTTCGTCATCTTTTATAACAGCTTCCGCATTATCACTATTTCTTGTGGTAATGGCTTGAATAGCCTTGCCTAATGACTCCTCGCAAAAACCACCCATTTTAATTATATTACTATTTAAATTTTTAAGTTCTTCCTCGTAAGACTTAACCGTATGTGGTGCTTCAACCATTATCCAAACCTCCCTGTAATATAATCCTGAGTTCTTTTATTTTCAGGATTCTTAAATATTTTATCAGTAGAACCATGTTCTATCAATTCTCCTAAATGAAAAAAGCCTGTGTTTTGGGATACTCTTGCTGCTTGAGCCATTGAATGAGTAACTATTATAATAGTATGGTCTTTTTTTAACTCATCAATTAGTTCTTCTATTTGAGCTGTAGCAATAGGATCTAAAGCAGAACAAGGCTCGTCCATAAGAATAACTTCAGGTTTAACTGAAATAGCCCTTGCTATGCATAATCTTTGTTGTTGTCCACCAGACAAACCAGTTCCTGGTTCATGAAGTCTATCTTTGACCTCTTCCCATAACGCTGCTTTTTTTAAGCTATTTTCAACTATTTCATCCATTTCATTTTTTGATTGAGCCATGCCATGAATTGTTGGGCCATAAGAAATGTTTTCATAAATAGTCTTAGGAAAAGGATTTGGTTTTTGAAAAACCATACCAATTTTTTCTCTTAATCTAACTACATCACAACTCTTGTCATTGATATCAAAATCATTGATAATAATCTGACCTTTAACTCTGCATATATCAATCACATCATTCATTCTATTAAGACATCTTAAAAAAGTAGATTTACCACAACCTGAAGGACCAATTAGTGCTGTAACCTGATTTTCTTCAATATCTAAGTTTATATTGAATAGAGCTTGTTTCTTTCCATAGAAAACATCTACATTTTTTGAATTTATCTTTATCATCTTAACTCCATTTTTTTTCAAATTTATGTCTAATTATTTGTGCAAACAAATTCATTATGATTAAAAATCCCAATAGGACCATAATACAAGCAGAAACTTTCTCGACAAATCCTCTTTCAGCACTCTCTGCCCATATATAAATTTGTACAGGCAAACTTGCAGCTGGATCTAAAGGAGATCCTGGAATTGTATTTACAAAAGCTACCATACCAATCAATATCAAAGGTGCAGTTTCACCTAAAGCTTGAGCCAAGCCAATAATTGTACCTGATAAAGTTCCTGGCATAGATAATGGCACTGTATGATGCATTGTAGTTTGCATTTTACTAGCGCCCATTGCAAGTGCAGCCTCTCTTATACTTGGAGGAACTGCTTTTAAAGATGCTCTACAGGCAATAATTATTGTTGGCAATGTCATCAACGATAAAGTTATTCCACCAACTAGAGGTGTTGATCTAGGTAAATGAAATACAGCCAGCAAAATACCTAGTCCCAAAAGACCAAAAACAATTGATGGAACAGCTGCTAAGTTATTTATATTTACCTCAATAAAATCAGTAAATCTATTTTTTGGTGCAAATTCCTCTAAATAAATAGCTGCTAGCACTGCAACAGGAAATGCAATAACTAAACAAACTAAAATAGAAAAAATCGATCCCATAAATGAGCTTGCTATACCAGCTAATTCAGCCTCTCTTGAATCTGGGTATGTAAAAAAACTTAAATTGAATTTACTTTCAACTCTTCCCTGTTCTACAAGTTGATCAAAAATCTTTAATTGATAATCTGTAACTCTTCTTTGATCTTCGGGTAAATCCCTTGGATAATTGCCTTTAAATACTTGATCTAAATCATCTGAAGCAGTTAAGTAAACATCTTTAGTTTTTCCAATTAATGAAGGGTCATTTAAAAGCTCCCTTTTAATCTCTCTTTCAAAAAAGTAAGAGACCATTCTCTTCAGATCATTTTGTTGTTTTTCTGAGGCACTTTTATCTAAATTAAACATTGTTTGTAAAGCTAGATCAAAATAATCTGCATCCTCTAAGTCTTCTTTAGAAGGATTTTCGTCAAGGTACATGGTTTCAGCATCAAAGGTGACTGGTACAATCAACCAAGTTTTCTGAAACGCTGTATAGCCAGTAGAAAAGATTTTAAAAATAAAAATTGTTAAAAATAATAGAGCTAAAAAAATTGCGCTTTTCCCGTAAAATTGAAATCTTTTTTCGGCCCTATATCTAGAATTTAGGAGTTTTTCTTTATTTTTATTCATATTTTTCCCTATATTTTTTAACAACTCTTAATGCAAAAATATTTAAACTAAGTGTTACCAAAAACAATGTCATACCTAGTGCAAATGCTGCCTGGGTTTTAGGATCTCCAAAGGCCTGGTCTCCAATTAATATTACGACAATTTGAGCAGTGATAGTTGAAGTAGATTCTAAAGGGTTAAATGTTAAGTTGGCTGCAAGGCCTGAAGCCATAACTACAATCATTGTTTCTCCAACAGCTCTGGAAACACCTAGCAAGATAGAACCAACAATTCCTGGTAATGCTGCTGGAAAAATAACTTTTTTTATTGTTTCTGATTTAGTAGCCCCCATTGCATAACTACCATCTCTTAAACTTTGAGGAACACTAGTAATAACGTCATCACTCAAACTAGATATAAACGGAATAATCATTATCCCCATTACACCCCCTGCAGCTAGAGCACTCTCTGCAGATACTTCTAATCCCATTGCCGTTCCTATATCTTTAAGGAATGGTCCAACTGTTAAAGCTGCAAAAAAACCATAAACTACAGTTGGTATGCCTGCTAAAATTTCAATTAAAGGTTTTGCATATTGTCTTACTTTGGTTGAAGCGTATTCAGCTAAATAAATTCCACTCATCAATCCAATTGGTATAGCAACACACATTGCAATTAATGCTATAAAAAATGTTCCGGCAAAAATTGGTACAGCCCCAAATGTATCAGAATACATTGATGGATCCAAAGGCTCAGAAGCATCTCTCACAAATGCTTTAGCTGGATACCAATGAGTTCCAAAAATAAAATCAAACAAGGGAATTACTTTAAAAAAATCGATAGTTTGAAATATTAATGAAAAAACAATTCCAATAGTTGTTAATATAGCTGCCAAAGAAGCTGTAAATAAAACAGCATTTAAAAATTTTTCAACCGGTTCTCTTGTTCTGTTGTTTGAAGAAATTCTTTTATAACCATAAACTATAGAAGCTATAATTATTGCCAAAATTAAAACAACTTTAGAGTTTTGGGCTATAGATCGAAGATTTAAATATTTTTCTGCAGATGTTTCAAGATAAGTAGTAATTTCTCCACTAAACTGACCACGAGATAATGATTTAGTTTTTTCATAAATTAGATTTAGTTCGTCATCAAGATATCCTTGATTGCTATAATCACTTAAAATTATTAACTTAACTATACTCGGCTCAAATATTGCCCATAAAGAGTAAATAATAAAAGCGGGTATTGCGCACCATATTGCTAAATAATACCCATAAAATTGTGGAAGTGCTGTTAATCTAGTATTTGTTGCTTGAATTGAGTAGGCTTTTTTTCTTCCAAAATAGTAACTAGTAAAACCAAGAAGTACAATAAAGATGAATATAACTAAGTTCAAAGAATCTCCTGATGTTTTACTTTACACTTTCTTAAAAAAAAAGGGGTCTAAAAAGACCCCTTATCTTTATTTGTTAACCAGCTTTATTAGTCAGCCATTGCAACAAGATCTTTCGCATTAGTTCTAGTTGTCTTGTACAACTTCTTATCTAATGGTACTAAACCAATATCAGCCAAATAGCCATTTTTACCTATAGCTTTAGTTGTAGTGAACTCTTTTACAAATTCATGTAATCCAGGGATTACACCAACGTGAGCTTTTTTCACATAGAAAAATAATGGTCTTGCAACTGCATAACTGTAGTCTTGAATACTCGCAAGAGATGGTTGACCACCATCAATGCTAGCAGCTTGCAATTTGTCTTTAGCAGCTAAGAAATAACTAAATCCAAAGAAACCAAACATGTCTTTATCTTGTACTAATTTTTGAATGATTAAACTATCGTTTTCACCAACTTCAATAGCAGCACCATCTTCTCTATAAAGTTTTTGAGGTTTTTTGTATTTTTTATTTCCAGCCTCATAACCAGCTTTATAAAGAGCTTTAGCTTCTTTAGTCATACCTTTTTTCATTACCAAAGAATTCCAAGCATCTCTTGTTCCAGAAGTTCCTGGAGGGATCATTACAGAAATTTTCTGTTTAGGTAGACTTGGATCAATTTGGTCCCAAGTTTTATAAATATTTGGAACTAATTTACCATCAACAACTGTATGTGCAGCTAATGCTAAATATAATTGCTCTTTAGTAAAGTTAATTGGTTTTGCATCTTTACTATAAGCTAATGTAATACCGTCATTACCAATAACGATCTCAACGATTTCATTAACTCCATTTTTTTTACATAGAGCTTTTTCTTTATCTTTCATGGCTCTTGATGCATTTGTAATATCTGGATGTTGTTCACCAACACCAGCGCAGAATAGTTTAGCTCCTCCACCAGTACCAGTCGATTCGATTACAGGAGTTTTAAATCCTGAACCACCGAATCTTTCAGCAACAACAGTCGCGTAAGGGAATACTGTAGATGAACCAACTATTTTAATTTGATCTCTTGCTTGAGCAACTGTCGCAATTGTTAAAGCAACAAGCGAAGCAATTATTATAGTTAGTTTTTTCATTATCTTTAATCCTTTCATTATTAATTAAAAGATTTCAGACTCGTATAAATTTATTGAATCTTTAATATTACAGAATTGTTACAGTTTTGTTAAAAAGGTAACTTTTTAGTTGTATTTCATTGAGATAATAATCTCATTTTTTTCGGTTTCCAAACCACCTTTGCATGAAACTGGATTAACATTATCCTTAAAAGCAAGTTCTGTTGTAGGCCTTAAAATAACTTCCAATTTCACGAGATTAACTAATTCCTCAAGAACACTTTGATCATAACGCCATTTGGGCCAACTACTTGGAGTTGAAAAAATAGATGTTAAATAGCTTGTTGCCATAGTAAATCTATAATTACTCATATTTTCATTTCTTAGTAAATGATCTCTGACAGAATTAAATATATTTCGACATCTAAATGAATCTGACATGTAGTTTTCTTTTTTTAAATTTTCATTTACGGGAATTGAAATAATTAGATCTACTGAATTGTTTCGATATGAAGTGAGAACATCCATGTAAATATCTTCATATGGTACATCTTTGTGTTTTTTAATTTCAGGATAAGAGCTTTTTAAATCTTCTTGTAATCTAAAAACACCAATATCGAATACAGTTAATTGTTGATTCCTTAGAATTGTAGATATATCCGATGATATACTTTTAGTAATCATCGACATAAAAACAAATAAGATAATTAAAATACTATTCAATACCTTAATCATATTAAAAATTTAATTAAAATAGGATACGAATCAACAAAAGATTTGTTAAATATTGATTGAATAAGAGCTAATTTTAAACAACTTTTTAAATTAATTATTTTGTTGGAAGATATATTTTAATTTCAGTACCTTCATTAAGTTTACTAAGAATCTCGTAATCACCTCTGTGTTGAGATATAATATGTTTCATGATAGCTAAACCTAAACCTGTGCCACCAACTTTTTTACTTTTTTCTGTATCTACTCTAAAAAATCTTTCAGTTATTCTTGGAATTAACTGTTGAGGTATTCCAATACCTTCATCTTTAATACTAATGACAATATTTTTACCAATTAATTTACCTTCACTATTTTGACTTTTGACATATATATTTTTTCCACCTTGAGAATATTTAATTGAATTATCAATTAAATTTGAAAATACAGTTAACAATTTATCATTATCACCAAAAACTAAAGTTGGTTCAATAAGTTCAAGATGTAAATTAATTTTCTTTTTTTTAAGAATTAATTCAAAGTTACTTTTAATATTTTTAAAAATATCATTTAGATTAATGATTTTATTTGGTTTAATGTGTTCTTCAAGCTCAATTCTGCTTAAAATCAATAAATCATTGATTAAGTTTTCCATTCTTAATACTTGATCAGACATGATAGACATAAATTTTTTTTGAGCCTCTTGGTCGTTTGAAGCTGGTCCAAGAATAGTCTCTAAAGAGCCTTTAATTGAAACTAAAGGTGTTCTTAATTCGTGACTCACATTAGCAACAAAATCAGTTTTTAATTTTTGTGCTTTTGTTATTTCTGTAAAATCTTTTAGAAATAATACAACCGAGTCTATTTCTGGAAACAAATGAGTAGGACCAGGAATAACATAAATTTTGTAAAGCTGATAAGATGGTAAATTAATTTCTACATTAACATTCTTTGTGGTTTGATCCTTGATAGCTTCATCAATTGTTTCTAATAATTTTGTATCTCTTATTACACTTGAAATATTTTTATCAATTAAGTTTTCACCAAAACGTTGTTTTGCACTTTTGTTAAGATATTTGATTAAGTTATATTTATCTAATGCAAAAAATTGATCTTCTAATTCTTCAATAATTACTCTCTTTCCTAAATCATCTTTATTGGTCTTATTTACAACTGGAGCTGTATTTTCTGGCTTAATATTTTTTTTAAATAAAAAATATAATAAAATAATTATTATAAGTATAAGTATCACCTCTGTCCAAAACATAGGTATGTTTTAACAAATGTAATGAATATTGTCTTTAATTATTAGGTGAAACATTTTCAAAAAATATTTTTGCTGTTTCTTCCCATGAATATTTTTTTGCAAAATCAAGACAATCTTGGCGACTTACCTTCAAGGCTTTTAAAGCAGAAGCCTTCAAATCATAATCTAAAGTATCAATATTAGTTCCACCTAATATATCTTTAGGTCCTGGTACTGGATAAGCTGCAACTGGTGTGCCACAATTTAATGATTCCAAAACTACAATACCAAATGTATCAGTTTTACTAGGGAAAACAAAAACGTCTGATGATGCAAAATGAGATGCTAATTCTCCATTAGTCTTTTCACCTAAAAAAATATCATTTGGATACTTTTTTTTCAAATTGTTCAAGTCTGGTCCTTTTCCAATAATAACTTTAGTACCTTCAAGATCGAGATCTAAAAATGCTTTAATATTTTTTTCAACTGCAACCCTACCAACATATATCCATATAGGTCTTTTGTAAGGTAAGTCTCTCTTAATGGGGTTTTTAAACGCACCATGATCACCTCCCCTGGTCCATGTAACCATTTTATTGTTATCAACGCCTAATGCGATTAGCTCTTCACGCATAGACTCTGTTGTCACTAAAATTCTTTCAGCTTTATTATGAAAATTACATAAAAATTTTTCTGACCATTTAGCTGGAATGATAGGCATATAAAGTTTCATATATTTATCAAATCTTGTATGAAAACTTGTTGTAAACTTTAAACCTTTTTTAATACAATGTCTTCTTGCCATAAAACCAAGAGGCCCTTCTGTTGCAATGTGTATTGCATCAGGTTTAATTGAATTGATTAAATTACTTACACGAGGCCAAACATTTAAAGATAATCTAATTTCATTATATTTGGGCATAGGTACAGTCAGAAATTGTTGAGGTGTAATATATTCAATAGTTTGACCTTGTGATTTAAGTATTTCACCTGTTTGATGGAGAGTTCTTACTACACCATTAACTTGCGGGTAATAAGCATCAGTAACTATTAATATTTTCATTTTTTAGGATGCTTTTTTGAAGGAAGTGAACTTGTCTTTATCAATATTTTCTGAAATATATTCTTTTCTTTTTTTATCCCAATAAATTATCTCAAAAGTTCCATCATATTTTTCTGTTAATGCTGTACAAGACTCAACCCAATCACCACAATTTAAATAATTCACACCATCAAGGTTTAAATTTTCAGCGTGATGGATGTGACCACAAATTATTCCATCAAATTTTTTTCTTTTTGCATATTTTGAAAGTGTGTTTTCATATTCACCTATATATTTGACAGCATTTTTTACCTTATATTTTAAAAATTTTGCCAAAGACCAATAGTCTTTACCTCTCAACTTTCTAAAGAAATTTATAATAATATTAATTTTAAGTAATAATTCATATGCAATAGCTCCTAATTTAGATAGCCATTTTGCATGTTTCATTACTCCGTCCCAAGCATCACCATGAACAACTAAATATTTTTTTCCTAACTGAGTTTCATGAATAACTCTATTTACAATTTTAATATCACCCAAATGCATTGGGATAAATTTTCTAAACACCTCGTCATGATTACCAATAATGTAAAATACTTTTGTCCCGTGCCTTGCTTTTCTTAATATTTTTTGAATGACATCATTGTGCTCTTGAGGCCAATAGAAACTCTTTTGCATAGCCCAAACATCGATGATGTCTCCAACCAAATAAAGATTTTCAGATCTTGAATTTTTGAAAAATTCTAGAAGCTTGTTTGCTTGACAACCTTTAGTACCAAGATGTACATCAGATATGAATATACTCTTATATTTTAATATTGGGGCCATTAAAAAAACCTTTTTTGTAACACAACTGTAACTCGAATCATTTATTTCTTATTTCATTAAAATGTTAAGGATTTGTTAAAATTTAATTACGAAAAAATTATGCATTATTGTTTAATATATAATCTCAATTCATCATCAGGGAAAAAAGTAAAATTAGTAAATAAAATTTATGAAAAATTAAAGATCAATAATACTGTTGATTTTTTCAAAACTAAATCTGAAGAAGAGGCAAAAAAAATATTTCTTGAATTTAAAAATAAAAATTATGATAGATTGATAGTTGCTGGTGGTGATGGATCAGTATCATTTGCTATCAATGAATTAATCAAAAATGACTTTGATTTTAATGAAAATTTTGCAATTGGGTATATACCGGCTGGGACTGCCAATTTACTTCAAGCAGAGTTATCTATAACCAAAAAAGTAAATGATGTTTGCAGTGTTTTAACATCAAATAATTATAAACAATCTAATCTTATAAAAATAAATGAAAATTATTTTTTTTTAATGGCTGGTATTGGTTGGGATGCTAAAATTGTTCACTCTATTGATACGCGTATAAAAAAAATACTAGGAAAGATAATTTTTGGTTTAAAAGGATTACAACATTTTTTATTTATGAATAATAATAAACTTAATGTTTTCTTTGACGGTCAAAAACATCAGGCTGATTGGATATTGTCATCTAATACAAGGTATTATGCTGGTCATCATAAGATAAATAAGTCAGATATTTTTGATGATAGATTGGTAACTTACGTGTTCAAAGATTTAACAAGATTAAAACTAATATATTATATAATTTTAATTATTATTTATGGAGATTTATCGAAAAACAAATCTGTTATCACTACTTACTCAAAAAATATTCATATTGATGGTAATAATTTTGAAATTCCCGTTCAGATTGATGGGGACAATTTTGGATGTCATAAGCAGATTGATATTGAATTTTCAGATAAAAAAGTAAATTTTTTACTATAATTTTAAATAACATAATTTAACAAAAAATTATTTTACTTATATATTTAATTTAAATATGATTGTTTTTTAAATTTACTATAGGGGGTTGTCATGAGTAAAAAACTCAAGAAAAATGAAAAAAGAAAAAAGAAATTTATCAAATCAATAGATAAACTTAAAAATAAGATAAGTTTAAAAGAAAAAAAATTATCTAAAATTAATATAAAAATTGCAAGTTTAGAAAAAAAAGCTGCTGAAAAAAGAGCAAAAAAAAAAGCTAAGAAACAAGCTAGTGAAAGCTCAGCATCTGTAAATAATTAATATCTGAATTCGTCTTTCTCTCTTCTCAATTATGAAAAGAGAGAAAGTAGTTAATTAACAAAATTTAAAATAAATACGAGAAGAATAATTTATTATTTAACTATAAATTTTGTTAGCAAACTTTAGATAAGTTTAATTACAAAAATATTTATCTAATATTACAATTCAGTTAATTTACCATTGCCCCTAAAATGCTGTTGCTTTTGAATACAATAATTATTTTTAAATTATTCAACTATATTTAAAATAGCTTAATCCCAATCACCCCAATAACTATAAGCACAATCGATATAATTTTTTTAAGATTGATAGTTTCTTTTAAGAAGAAATAGCCAATAAATATTGAGAAAAAAATACTCGTTTCTCTTAGAGCTGCAACTAGAGGAATTGGAGCCTTTGTGAAACCCCAAACAACAATTACGTAAATAATAAAAGATATAGATCCTCCTGCCCAAAATATCATTTTTGCATCTTTAAAAACCTTTGAAAAAATATTCTCATGTTTATTTAGTTTTAAAATGATAGGAAAAACTAAAGCACTAAATAAAAAGGAAAAACTAATATAGGAAATTGCTGATGTACTTACTCTTGCTCCGTATCCATCAATCAATGAATAAAGACCTATAAATGATCCAGTAAGCAGTGAGTATTTAATTATTTCAATTTGATTTTGATTTTTTGAACCAAATAATCCAAGAAACATTATTCCTGCACAAATCAATAATATTGAAACCAGCGTTGCTATTTTAAATACAACACCAAGAAATATTATAGAGATCAATGTAGCCAATAAAGGACCAAAGCCTCTGAATATTGGATAGACATTAGTGTAGTCACCTACCTTGTAAGAATTCAGCATATACCATTGATAACCTTGATGAGCTAATACGCTTGCAATTATATACGGTAGCGACTCTTTTCCAGGTAAAGGAAAATAAAAAATACAAATTAAAGCTAAAGGAATGTGGCCTAAAACAATAGCTAGAACTGCAATCGCTTTATCTGGATGATGTTTAACCATCGCATTCCAAATGGCATGCATAATAGTTGCTAATAGAATTACAAAAAAGACTGTGGTGTCCATTAATTATTTATTATACTCTACCGTAAACGTCTTGGTATCTTACAATGTCAGTTTCTTTTAAAATTGAACCTACCTGAGCTTCAACAATCTTAACTGCTTTCTTACCTGAATTTTGAACTCTATGAATAGCTTCTAATGGAATAAATATATGCTCACCTGGTTTTTTAGTAATTATATCTTTATTAAGTGTTATTTTAGCATTTCCTTGAGTAACCAACCAGTGTTCAGCTCGGTGATGATGTTTTTGCAAACTTAATATACCCTTTGGTTTTACATATAATTCTTTAATTAGAAACTCTTTACCCTCAAATAAGTTTGTGTATTTACCCCATGGGCGATAATAAATATTTTTTTTCTTAATATATTTATTTTTATTTTTGTCATACATCTTCAAAATTTCTTTCCAACTTCCAAGATCCGACCAAGGAATATCTAGTTTAATTGCATTAATTTGTTTGGTTTTTTCTAAAATTGCATAATCAAAAGATTTTGCTGTAGCTTTTATAAATGAAGCTTTATTCAAAAAATAAGTATTAGACTTGTATTTTGCTTTTTTTACTGCATTTAAGCAATTTCTATAACTTTTAGGCTGATATTTTTTAAAGTTATTAATAATAGAATCTTTTCTAAGATAAAACATTCCAGAATTCCAATAGCCTTTATTCTTTATAATTTGCTTTGCTTTAGCTTCTTTTGGTTTTTCAATAAATCTAGTTACTTTATTTATGTTTCCTTTAATTTTTTTTGTTAAAAAATAACCATAATCACTGGTTGGAGATTTGGGTTTAATTCCAAACACAAATATATTTTCTTCATTAAGGTTTGATTTATTTTTGTTAATTGCCTTGTTAAAAAAACTCATCTTTTCAATTAAATGGTCTGCTGTAAAAAACATTAAAGGCTGATTGTCTGGAATATCTTTAATTAAGGCAGTGCTTAATATAGCTGGTGCAGTGTTTCTTTTTGCGGGTTCTACAACAATTTTATATTTGTTTATTTTATTTTTTCTTAAATGCTGTCTTACTTTTTTTAAATACTTCTTGTTTGTACTTATGATTGGAGCATCGTAAATTGAGGCTTTTGTTCTCTCAAGTGTTTTCCCAAGCAAGGTCCAATTACCAAAATCAATAAACTGTTTTGCTTGATGATTTTTAGAATTTGGCCAAAGTCGGGTTCCAGCTCCTCCACACAAAATAACTGGACGAATTTTCATTAAATCTCTGAATAATCCTTAACTTCTTTTTTCTTACCTGGGTGTGTTGGTGCTCCTAAATATGCTGGTCCAACTGTTTGTGCATACTTCCATAAGGTACCTGATCCAAAATCTGATTTTCTAGCCTTCCATTTTCTTTTTCTTGCAGCCATTTCTTTTTTAGAAAGCCTTACATTGATAGTTCCTTTTTTGGCATCAATATCAATGATGTCTCCGGTTCGTAAAAGGCCTATAGGACCCCCTAGAGCGGCCTCAGGGCCCACGTGACCCACACAAAAGCCTCTAGTAGCTCCAGAGAACCTTCCGTCTGTAATAAGGGCTACTTTCTCCCCTTTTCCCTGTCCATAGATTGCACCTGTTGTCGATAACATTTCTCTCATACCTGGACCTCCAACTGGTCCTTCGTATCTAATTATAATTACATCACCATCATTATACTTTCTGCTTTGAACAGCTTTCATTGCACTTTCCTCGTTATCAAAGCATCTTGCTTTTCCAGTAAATTGTAATTTTTTAAGTCCTGCAACTTTAACAATTGCACCTTCTGGAGCTAAGTTTCCTTTTAACCCAACAACACCTCCTGTTGGTGATAATGGATTTTTATAAGATCTCATTACTTTTTGTTTTGGATTAAATTTAATACCTTTTAAATTTTCCTTCATAGTTTTTCCTGTAACTGTCATACAATCACCATGAATATATCCACCTTCATATAAAGTTTTTAACAACATTGGAACACCACCAGCTAACCACATATCTTTTGCAACATATTTTCCACCAGGTTTTAAATCTGCAAGATAAGGTGTTCTTTTAAAAATTTTAGCAACATCCATTAAATCAAATTTAATTCCTGCTTCATTTGCAATAGCAGGTAAATGTAATCCTGCATTTGTAGATCCTCCTGTTGCAGCAACAACCGTTGCAGCATTTTCTAAAGCTTTTTTAGTTACAATATCTCTTGGTTTAATTCCTTTTTTCAAAAGGTTCATAACCATTTTACCACTGGCTTTAGCGTATTTATCTCTTTCTTCATATGGAGCTGGTGTTCCAGCTGAATAAGGAAGTGCTAACCCTATTGCTTCAGATACGCATGCCATTGTATTTGCAGTAAATTGACCTCCACAAGCACCTGCGCTTGGACAAGCAACTAATTCTAATTTTCTTAACTCTTTAGCAGACATTTGACCAGATGAATGTTTACCAACTGCTTCAAATACATCTACAACAGTTACGTCTTTACCTTTGTATCTACCTGGTAGAATTGATCCACCATAAATAAATACACTTGGCACATTCAATCTAACCATAGACATCATTAAACCTGGTAAGGATTTATCACATCCTGCAATACCAACTAAGGCATCATAACAATGACCTCTAACAGTAAGTTCAGCTGAGTCAGCGATTACTTCTCTAGATATCAATGAAGACTTCATTCCTTCGTGGCCCATGGCAATACCGTCTGTAACAGTAATTGTACAAAATTCTCTTGGCGTTCCGCCATTAGCTCTAACTCCTTTTTTAACCGATTGAGCTTGTCTCATTAACGCAATGTTACAAGGAGCTGCCTCATTCCAAGTAGAAACCACACCAACAAAGGGTTTTGCTACATCTTTCTCAGTTTCACCCATGGCATAATAAAACGATCTATGTGGAGCTCTATCTGCACCTAATGATGTATGTCTGCTTGGAAGTTTCTTTTTATTGAATTTAGCCATTATATACCCTTTATTGTTACTGATATCTTCTCAATATCATTCTTTAAATTATTATAATTATTTTTTTCTTGTTCAACAATCTCTTTTGGAGCACGATCTACAAAACTTTTATTCTCTAATCTTTGAGATATTTTATTCATCTCTTGCTCTAATCTACTTTGTTTATTTGATAAATTTTCTTTTATTAGTTTTAAATCAACATCCTTATCAAAATAAATCTTAAACAAATCACCAGCAACAACCATTGTCGCAGCTGGTTTATCTAAATCTTTATCTAGTATGGTGTTAATTCTCCCAAGTTTCTTAAGGATAATTTCGTTTGTATTAATAAATTCTTTCTGATTTTTATTAATATTGCTTATTGATAAATCAATAAATGAGCCTGGGCTTACATTAAGCTCGTTTTTGAATGATCTAATCTCTGAAATAATATTAATGATATTTTCAACTTGCTCAGTACTACTATCTTTTTTTATTTCACCAGATAACCAATTTTTAAGCATTAGATAATCAGCACCATTATTATCAAATTTATTTTTAAGCCAAATTTCTTCAGTAACAAAAGGAATAAAAGGATGTAACAAAATCAAAATTTGTTTGAATATAAAAGATGATACTTTCTTAACCTCTGCTTTAGCTTTTTCGTCTTCTGAAAAAAGTATAGTTTTTGATAATTCTAAATACCAATCACAATAAGAATGCCACGCAAATTGATACGCATTTTTAGCAGCTTCATCAAACCTATAATCCTTTAGGTTTTTTTCTATTTTATTTTTAGTTTCAATAAGTTCTGAATAAATCCATTTATTAATATTTACATTCAAACTTGGAACTTTATCTATATCCTTAAAATCACACTCATTAGTGATTAAAAAATTGTTAGCATTCCATAATTTATTCAAGAAATTTCTATAACCTTTAACTCTATCTTCAGAAAGCTTAACGTCTGTACCTGGAGATGCCATTGACAACAATGTAAATCTTAGAGCATCAGCGCTATATTTTTCAATTAAATCTAAAGGATCAATTACATTGCCTTTTGATTTAGACATTTTCTGTCCCTTTTCATCTTTTACCAATGCATGAACGTAAATGTCTTTGAATGGTTCTTTGTTTAAAAATTCTATACCAAACATAATCATTCTTGCAACCCAGAAAAATATAATATCAAAACCTGTAACTAAAACTGATGTTGGATAAAATTTATCTACATATTTGTTATTATCAGGCCAACCAAGTGTTGCAAAAGGCCATAAGCCCGATGAGAACCAGGTATCTAAAACATCTGGATCACGTTTTAATTCAACATCTTTTTTGTAATGTTGTTTGGCTTGTACTTTTGCCTCTTCTTTATTTACAGCAACAAAAATTTTTTCATCAGGGCCATACCAAGCAGGTATTTGATGTCCCCACCAAAGCTGTCTTGAGATACACCATGGCTCAATATTATTCATCCATTGAAAATAAGTTTTTGACCAATTCTCAGGAAAGAAGTTTGTTTTTTTTGAATTAACAACTTCTTTCGCTTTAACAGATAATTTGCCAGCATCAGCAAACCATTGCTCTGTTAAAAAGGGTTCAATTATTGAATTTGATCTATCTCCATAAGGGACTTTATTTTTAATATTTTCCTCTTTTACAAAAAATTCCTTTTCTTTAAGTTCTTTTATAATTTTTTTTCTAGCTTCAAACCTATCAAGACCTACATAATTTTCTGGAGCGTTATCGTTAATTTTTCCTGCTTCAGTAAAAATATTTATTATTTCAAGATTATTTCTTTGACCTACATCATAGTCATTAAAATCATGAGCTGGAGTTATTTTTAATGCTCCTGTTCCCTGTTCAGGATCTGCATAATCATCTTCAATAATTTTAATTTTTCTTCCGACAATTGGAATAGTAACCATTTTACCAACAAAGGATTTAAATCTTTCATCTTTTGGGTTAACAGCAATAGCTGTATCACCAAGCATTGTTTCGGGTCTAGTAGTTGCAATTGTTATAAATTGGTCTGTTCCATCAATTGGATATCTGATGTAATAAATTTTAGAATTTACTTCTCTTTGGTCTACCTCCAGGTCTGAAATTGCAGTTTTTAATACTGTATCCCAATTAACTAGTTTCTTATCTTTATAAATTAGTCCTTTATTATAAAGATCAACAAATACCTTAATAACTGATTTTGATAAATTCTCATCCATTGTGAAAGCATTTCTTGACCAGTCACAAGAACAACCAAGTTTTTTTAATTGATTAATTATTATGTCTCCATATTGCTCTTTCCATTCCCATACTTTTTCAATAAATTTTTCTCTACCGATTTCATTTTTATCAATTTTTTCAGAAGATAATTTTTTTTCTACTAAAGCCTGTGTAGCTATACCTGCGTGGTCAGTACCTGGTTGCCATAAAGTTTCAAAATTGTTCATTCTGTGATAGCGAACTAATAAATCTTGAATAGAATTATTCAACGCATGACCCATATGCAAACTGCCAGTTACATTTGGTGGAGGAATAACTATTGAGAATTTTTTTGAATTTTCCTTAGGTTTAAAAAGACCATTTTTTTCCCAATAAGAATAAATTCTATTTTCTACATCAGAATGTATATATTTATCGCTACTCATTGATGTTAAAGTTTATAATTTAATAATCTAAATTAACAATAATCAATTTGGTTCGTTATTTAATAGACTATTAGAAAAAATTTAATATAAAAAGGCATCTGTAGCTATTAGCTAAAAATAAGATGGCAACGTGGCGGAATGGTTACGCAGAGGATTGCAAATCCTTGTATCCCGGTTCGATTCCGGGCGTTGCCTCCAAATAAAATCTTGTTTTAGTTTTAAAAAAAAGTAAGTTAGCTTTTTTACATTCCTCGGTAGCTCAGTTGGTAGAGCAGTTGACTGTTAATCAATTGGTCGCAGGTTCGAGTCCTGCCCGAGGAGCCAAAAAAAAATAAATTAATTGTAAAAAATTAATATGGGGTCACACACAAATTAATTTTATACTGCTTTTGAAATTCCTGATCCTGATATTTGCAAAGATTTATTAAATTTCAGTTTTTGATCAGCATTAAGTTCTGAATATAATTTAACTAAAAAATTATAATTAACATTCATGTGACCTTCTTGTGATTTTTCTAAATTTACTAGATATTCTGAAAAATCTTCAAAGAAATAATTAATTGGTACTTTTAAATAATTTGAAAGTTGAAGTAATCTAATCGAACTTACTCCATTAGTACCTTTTTCATATTTTTGAATTTGCTGAAATGTAACGTTAATAGCTTTTGCTACTTTTGTCTGTGTCAAACCTAAAGCTAATCTTCTTAGCTTAAGCTTATTGCCTAAGTGTTTATTGAAATTATCTTCCATTAAGACCCCTCTTAATTAAATTTTACAAACACCATTCAACCTATTTATTAATGTTACTGCAATAGAAAAATTTATTTTTTTTTACAAGAAATTTAGGAAAATCAAAATACTGTCAAGCATTAGTTGAGTGCAAATCAAGCATATTTAGATTGAGTTAATTTAAATAATAACTAGATTATTATATATTTTTACAAGATTTGACTTAAAAATAGCTTAGTTCTGTCGCTCTTTGGGTTAGCAAAAAACTCTTTAGTTTCAGCTCTTTCAACAATCATACCCTCATCCATAAAAATAACCTCATCAGCAACCTCTTTAGCAAATCCCATCTCATGAGTTACTACTATCATTGTCATACCTGCTTTTGCTAAATTAACCATTGCATCTAAAACTTCTTTGATCATTTCCGGGTCTAGAGCTGATGTTGGTTCATCAAATAACATTATTTTTGGCTCCATGCATAATGCTCTAGCAATAGCACATCTTTGTTGCTGACCTCCTGATAATTGACCAGGATATTTACTTGCCTGATCTGCAATTTGTACTTTTTCTAAATGTTGAAGCGCTAATTCTTCAGCATCTTTTTTTGGCATTTTTTTTACCCAAATTGGCGCTAGTGTACAATTATCTAAAATAGAAAGATGTGGAAATAAATTAAATTGTTGAAATACCATCCCAACTTCAGCCCTAATTTTCTCTATGTCTTTAGTGTCCTCTGTTAATTCATTTCCATCTACTATAATTGAACCTTGTTGATGTTCTTCAAGTCTGTTTATACATCTAATTAATGTTGATTTACCTGATCCTGAAGGTCCACAGACAACAATTTTTTTATTTTTTTCTACTTCTAAATTAATATTTTTTAATACTTGAAAATCACCAAACCACTTATTCATTTCTGTAATCTGTATTATTTTATCTGACATTATCTTTCCGTTTTATATTTTTGTTCTAAATTATAACTATATTTACTCATTGCATAGCAAATAATAAAAAATAGTACTGATGCAAATACATAACCTTCCATAGCAAAACCTAGCCACTCTGGGTTTGTTTTAGCAAGATTTAACATTCCAACAATTTCTAAAAGTCCCACAACAAATATTAAAGGAGTATCTTTTACAAGTGCTAGAAATGTATTGGCAATACCAGGTATTACAAGTTTAAGTGCCTGAGGTAAAATAACTAAAATATGCATTTTCCAATAGCCCATTCCTAAGGATTTAGCAGCATCATATTGACCTCTTGGTAATGCTTGCAAACCACCTCTAATAACTTCTGCTACATAAGCAGCTTCAAATAATGAGATTGCAATAATCACCCGCACTAATTTATCAATAAACATATCTTCAGGTAAAAACATTGGAAACATTACTGAGGACATAAATAATACTGTAATTAATGGTACCCCTCTCCAAAATTCAATCATACCTATTGAAAAATATTTAATTACTGGAAAATCAGACCTTCTGCCTAAAGATAAAAATAAGCCTATAGGAAAACAGAAAATCAAACAAAAAAATGATACTATGAAAGTTAAAGATAACCCTCCCCAAGCTCCTGTTTCTACCCATTCTAAAGCTTCTAATTTACCAAGTTCAATAAGCTCTTCATAAAAAAATACATATTTTAGTAATATATAAAGTGTGATGGGAACTATAATGAAATAGTACATTTTAAATTTTGATGGAATAAAAAATCCAATTATAACCGAAATTACAGCTGCAATAATTCCATATGAGAAATCAAAAAATATTGGACCACCTGATATAAAAAAGAAAATAAAGAAAAAAGCAATTACAGGATAAACAACCACATAATAAAGAGTTAAATATTTTTTAAATTTTTCAGTAGCAAAAAATCCAATGGTACCTAGAGAAGCTAAAGCTATAAAGGATAAGTTAATACGCCACTGTTCGGCATTTGGATACATTCCATACATAAATCTGTTAAACCAAATTTTAATATAAGTCCAACATGCACCACTTCCTGTACAAACATCCTTTGAATCTCCAGCAATATTTGCATCCAAAATAAACCAACTTAAAAGTGGTGGGAGTGATTTAATAATCACGAATACAATTAATAATGATAGAAAAGCATTAAAATTGTTAGTGTTAATATTTTTATTTACTCTATCTAAAAACTTTAACCCTGAATAATCAATTCTAATTAAATGAAGTCCAATAAACCCTAAAATTAGTGGTAAAAAGAAACTAATCGATCCAGGTAAAAAAGAAATTATATCTTTATTAAAAAAAGAATTTAAAAAAACTATAAATATACTTAGTGATACTAAAATTACTCCTGTATATAGATAAGTATTAAGATTGTTTTTATCTGGTTGTAAAAAATTTAGTTTATTCATCATTTTTCTTTAATTGCTATTTTTTTATTGTACCAATTCATAAATATTGAGATTGATATACTCAAAGATAAATATGTTAACATTGTTATCGAAACAATTTCTATAGCTCTACCTGTCTGCATTAAAGCAGTTCCTGCAAATACAAGAACTAAATCAGGATATGCAATTGCAGCTGCAAGAGATGAATTTTTTGTTAAATTTAAATATTGATTAGTAGTTGGTGGAATTATAATTCTTAAAGCTTGCGGCATCACAACTAGTTTTAATACTTGATTTGGAGTTAATCCTATAGAAGCAGCAGCTTCTTTTTGTCCTTTACTAACACCTTGAACACCTGCTCTAACACATTCGGCAATAAAAGTTGCTGTATACAATGATAAAGCTAATGCCAGAGATATTAATTCAGGTGGCAACTTAATTCCTCCTTCATAAGTGAAACCAGATTGGGATAATTGTTTAATCACAGGCACTTCAACTGAAGCATCAACACCACCAAATAAAAAACTTAAAATTGGTAAAATCAACAATAACCCTATTGAAATTGACAAAACTGGTGTTTGAATACCTTCGTTCTCTTGTTTTTTTCTTGCATAAATTCTAATGAAAATTATTGAAATTATTGCAGCAATTATTGAATAAATAAATATATCTAAATTATTCCAAACAAAAGCAGGAACAAAAAAACCTTTTATTGTTAGAAAAAAAACCCCAAACATAGGCTCAGTATCTTGAGGCAATGGTAATGCTCTTAAAGCGGCAAAATACCAAAAAAATATTTGTAATAATAAAGGGATATTTCTAAAAAATTCTACGTAAACTGCAGCTGTTCTTTCGATTAAATAATTATTTGATAATCTTGCAATTCCAACAACAACTCCAATAATGGTTGCAAATATTATTCCGATAACAGAAACTAAAATAGTGTTTAATAATCCTACTAGATAAGCTCTAAAATATGAATGTGAGCCATCAAATTCAATCAACGAGAATTGTACATCAAAGGATGACTCTTGAGATAAAAATCCATAACCAAAAGTAATTCCTCTATTCTCCATATTAACTTGTGCGTTATATGAAAAAAAACCAAATATAAGAATTACAACTAGAAGTGTGAGTAATTGGGGTAATATTTTTTTAATATTCACAATAATTTAAGACTTATAAAAAAAAGGGCTAGAAAAATCTAGCCCTTTTTAAGTTTTATTTAAAGATATAAATTATCTTGCTGGTGGAACATAAAGTATTCCACCTTTAGTCCATAATTCATTTGGACCTCTGTCAGGTAGAATTCCAGTGTCAGCAATATTTCTTTTATAGCTTTCACCGTAGTTACCAACTTGTTTGATAATTCTTAAACTCCAGTCATTATCTAAACCTAAAGCTGCTCCTAATTCACCTTCAGCACCAACCAATCTTTTTACAGCTGGATTGTCTGAAGTTTTCATAGAGTCTGCATTAGCAGAAGTAACACCATACTCTTCAGCTTCAATCATAGTGTTAAGAGACCATCTTACGATATCTTCCCATACAGAATCACCTTGTCTAACAACAGGGCCTAAAGGCTCTTTTGAAATAGTTTCAGGTAAAACTATGTGGTCATCTGGAGAACTCAATTTAATTCTTTGAGCAGCTAAACCAGATTTATCAGTTGTATATGTATCACATCTTCCAGCATCATACGCAGCAACAACTTCGTCAGCTTTTTCAAAAGTTACTGGCTCATAAGAAATTCCTTTTGAATTAAAGAAGTCTCTCATGTTAAGCTCAGTTGTTGTTCCTAAGTTTGTACATGCAGAAATACCGTTTTTGAAATCATTCACAGATGAATATCCAGAATTTTTTCTAACCATAAAACCTTGACCATCATAGAAGTTTACTCCTACGAAAGTAAGTCCGATGTCAGCATCTCTAGAAAGAGTCCAAGTTGTGTTTCTTGACAAGATATCAATCTCATTAGAAGTTAAAGCTGTAAATCTTTCTTTAGCACTTAATGGTGTAAACTTAACTTTGTTTGCATCACCTAGTACTGCAGCAGCAACAGCTCTACATACGTCAACGTCAACACCAGTCCAATTTCCTGCAGCATCAGCATTAGAAAATCCTGGAAGACCTTGAGATACTCCACATCTTACAAAACCCTTTTTCTGAGTGTTTTTAAGTGTTTTAGATTTTTTAGCGGCCATAGTCTCTGTTGTAAAAGTAAACAACACAGCTACCATAGCAACTAAAGAAGTTAATTGTTTTAAGTATTTAAACATTATTCTTCCTTTTAGTTATTTTTATTTGTTAACAAATAATTCAAAATTACTTTTGAATATTCTTAATTTAAGCATGTAAGAAAATACTCTTCAAGAAAAATTAATCTACAAAACCTAAGTTAAAGAAATTCTAGTCAAGGATAAATATTCAAATAATAGCAATAAAAAATGAGGAAATGGCGCGCCCTGGAGGATTCGAACCTCCGACCCTCGGTTTAGAAAACCGATGCTCTATCCAGCTGAGCTAAGGGCGCAAAATTTATTGATATATATAATACTAAATTAATTTTTAAAAAGAAATTTTTTAGCAATAAGCAATAAAGATAATAGTTCAACCCTTCCGATAATCATAAAAAATATTAGAAAATATTTGGTTAAAAAGTGCAAATTTTGAAAATCAAAGTCAGGTACACCGTAAGCAGATGAATTAACAGTATTCATTAAGGTTAATACAGCTAATTTAAATGAGTATTCAAATTGAATATCAGATAAAGATAATAAAATAGTTAAAGAAAAAAGAGATATAACAAAAATTAATATTGTTAAAAAATATTTATTTATATCTTTTGTATCAAAATTAATTTTTGAAAAAGCTAGTTTATTCATAAATACATTTTTTGGTCTACTAAAAGATAAAATTTGATTAATAGAATATTTAGTCAAAGAATATATTTTTAAAAATCTTAAACCTGAACTTGTTGAAAAAAAGGATCCACCAATAATAACTAGTAAGATATATATAAAGTTTAAATGAGTTTGACCAACTTCAAGAGAAATACCTATATTTGAAATACTACTAACTAATGATAAAAAGCTATACGTAAAATTAGCATCATAGCTAAAAAAAACAAAAAAAATACTTACAACTACAATAAAATATAAAAATAAATGTATGTCTTCATAAAAGAAATTTAAATTTTTATTTCTTAGAAAAATTAAATTATATGTAAAAAAGATACTAAAAAAAGAAATTAACATTAAAAGAGAAAATATAATTATCTGAAAATCATTTACTAAAATTGATGAAAGATCATTTACAGGTAGAAAGCCACCTGATGAAATTACTGTCATTGCTAAATTTAGTGAATTAAATGATCTTATACCAAGAATATTTAAAAGTATAAAAATTGATATAGTTAGCCCTGAATAAAGTAAAAGTATTTTTATTGATTGCTTTAATACCTCAGTAGAATTAAATGATAAAAAATTAGTTAAAGTTTTTTTTAAACTTTCATCATAAATATCAATTAAAAAAATAATAGAATATAAAAAATATAAACCTCCAATCCATTGAATAGAAGATCTCCACAAAATTAAGCCTTGATCAATATGTTTTATATTTTCAAAGACAGTAAAACCTGTTGAAGTAAATCCTGATACAGCTTCAAATAAAGAATTTAAGAAAGTTAAGTTATAAATACTTAAATAAAAAGGTATCGATAAAATTAAAGGCATTAAAAGATATCCCAATAAAATGGTTAGTATTTTTTCAAATATTGAGGGTTTTTTATAATCAGTTTTAATTTTGTAAAAAATTATTCCAATCACTGCAGAAATAATTAAGCTAAAATAATAAGTATTTAGATTTAGATATAAATTAAAATAATATGAGTAAATAATATTAAAAAAAGAAAAGATAGATATCAATATAAAAAAGAAACTTAAGTACTTTACTCTAAAAAATGACATTTAATTAAATAGAACTAATTCTAAATATATTTTCAACAACTGAAATGGAGTCTTTCTTTGCTAAAAAAACAACTTTATCCTCTTTTTGAAAAACAAAGTTTGATCTAGGTATAATAACTTTATTTTCTCTTAAGACCGCACCAATTCTTATTTCATCAGGTAAATTTGAATTTTTTAATTCTTTATTAATAAGTTCTGAAGTTTCTATAATTTCAGCTTCAATTACCTCATATTCACCATTCATAATTGTATAAGCTGTTTCAATTGTACCTTTATGAATATGTTTTAGAATACTTGAAACAGTGTTCATTCTTGGATCAATCAGATCATCAATTTTTAAGGAGTTTTGTAACAAAGAATAATTTGGCTTATTAATTAAAGCCATTGTTCTTTTGTCTTCAATATCATTTTCATCTTTTGCAAATTTTTCAACAAGAACACTTACCATCAAATTATCTTCATCATCATTTGTTAAAGCAAGAACTGTTTCTGCTTCTTGTAAATTAGCTTCTACAAGAACCTCTTCATCTAAAGCATCACCATTAATGATAATTGTATTATTTAATTCACTGGCGAGATATTCAGCTCTTTCTTTATTTTTTTCAATAATTTTTACTCTTACAGCATCTAAAGTTTCTTCAATGTTTTTAGCTAAATTAAAACCTATGTTACCACCACCTACAATTAAAATATTTTTAGATACTTTTTCATCATGTCCAAAAGCTTCTAAAGTATCAGACATTTGTGAAGAATTGATAATTACGTAAATTTTATCATTTTTTTTAACATCGTCGTTTTTCTTTGGAATTAAAAATTTTTCATCTCTTATTATTCCAATAATGTTTGCATCTAAATTAGGGTGTTTTTTAGTTAAATCGTTAAGTTTGATGTTAATTAATTTACAATTTTCATTTATTAAAATTTCTAATAATCTAATTTTATTATCAGCAAATGGAACACTATCCAACGCTCCAGGTGCCTCAAGTTTTCTTTGAATTGATTTTGCAATTTCAATTTCAGGAGAAATAATGACATCTATTGGTAAATTTTCTTTATTGTATACTCTTGTAAATTTTGGATTTAGATAATCTTGAGATCTTATTCTTGCTATTTTTTTTGAAATTTTAAAAATTGAAAATGCTATTTGGCAAATAAGCATATTAATTTCATCATTTCTAGTAACTGCAATAATCATATCTGTTTCAGCTGCGTTAGCTTTTTCTAAAATTGATGGATATGTGCCTTTTCCAACAATAGCCTTAACATCCAAAGCATCATCAATTTTCTGAATATCTTCACTAGAAGGATCTATAACAGTTATAGAGTGACCTTGTTCACTTAGCTGTTTAGCTATAGTGAACCCTACTCTTCCAGCTCCACAGATGATAATATTCATTTAATTATATTCTTTAATTCCTAGGCCTTTAAGTTTTCGGTGCAATGCACTTCTTTCCATACCAACAAAGTTAGCAGTTTTAGAAATATTTCCATTAAATTTTTTTAGTTGAATAGTTAAATACTCTTTTTCAAATTTTTCTCTAGCTTCTTTTAATGGCACAGAAAGGCTATTTTCAGCGAATTGATCATCGAAATTTGTATTTTTTAAAGATTCCTTAATAATATTTGAAATTTTATCTTTTGAATCTGGTTGTAATATTGCTATTCTCTCAATCAAATTTCTTAATTCTCTAACATTGCCATGCCAATTATGGTTAAGTATGTAGCTATTGTTTTCATCTATATCTAATTCTCTAATTTTATAATTTTCAGATATTTTTTTTGAAAAATATTTGATTAAAAGAGGAATATCTGAAATTCTTTGATTTAATGGTTCAATATTTATTTCAAAAACATTAATTCTGTGAAATAAATCTTCTCTAAAGTTTCCAATTTCAATTTCTTTTTTTAAATCTTTACTTGACGAACAGATTAATCTTACATCAACACTAACATCATTACTTCCATTAACTCTTTTAAATTTTTGATCTGTTAATACTCTTAGTATTTTAGACTGAATATCTAATGGTATTTCTGAGACTTGATCAATTAAGAGAGTTCCTTTATTTGCTTTTTCTAGGGCACCATAAGATATAGATCCGTTTTCCTTTTCTTCACCAAATAGTTCTAATTCATATTTATTTATATCAAGTAAAGCACCATTTAATATAACAAATGGATTTTTACTTCTAGAAGAAGCTTTATGAATTTTTCTTGCTATTAATTCTTTCCCTGAGCCTGAAGGACCACTTATAAAAACTCTACTTTCAGTAATTGATATTTTTTTAATTTGATCAATTATATTTACTATATTTTTGCTGTTTCCTATTAATTCATAAGATGAAAATAATTTACTTTCGTATTCTTTATTTTGTTTTTTTAAATTAAAATTTTCAACAGCTCTTTTAATAAAATTTAGTAATCTTTCTTGATCAAATGGTTTTTCTATAAACTCAAACGCTCCGTGCTGTAGTGATTTAACTGCCATTTCAATATTTGCATGTCCTGATATAATTATGACTGGTGTATCTTTATTTTTAGATTTAATATGAGAGAGAAGTTCAATACCATCATTGTCTCCTTTATCTAATTTAACATCTAGAATTGCAACATCAGGCAACTTTTTATCAATCTCAGCTAGAGCTTGATTGTAATTTGCAGCTAGACGAGTTTTATAGCCTGCATCAATAATTAATTCATTAATTATATTTCTGATATCGGCGTTATCGTCTACAATTAAAATTTCTTCGCTCATTTTTACCTTAAAAATCTAATATTAATTTTTGCTCCATCTTCAATTGGTATAAATTCAATTTTTCCATTATGATCATTTACTATTTTATTAACAATTGATAATCCCAAACCAGTTCCATTCTTTTTAGTTGTAAAATAAGGGTTAAGAATATCTTTAATATTATTTTTCAATTCACTAAAACCAACGCCATTATCTTTAATAGTTGCAATAATGTGGCTATCATCTTTAGTAAGTTCAATAGTAATTTTTTTGTTGAAATTACTGTTATTTTGCGATCTTTGATTAATACTTTCTATTGAATTCTTAATTAAATTTAAAAATACTCTACTTATTTGTTCTTTATCACTTTCTAGTAAAATTTTTTCAGAATTCGTATTAAAAATTATATCTATAGTTTTGTCTAACTCTCTAAGCAATTTGATATTGTCATTAATTAAATCTACTAAATTATTTTCTCTAAATACAGGTTTTGGCATTCTTGCAAAATCAGAAAATTCATTAACTAGTTTTTCAATTTGTTTAATTTGATTATTTATAATTTTTAAATTCTCCTTAAAATTCTCAGAATCATTTTCATTTAAATTATTAGAATATTTGTTTTTAAGTCTATCAATTGTTAATTGGATTGGAGTAAGTGGGTTTTTAATTTCATGGGCAAGTTTTCTAGCTAAACTACCCCACGCCTCATGTCTTTCATTAATAATTAATTTTTCTTGTTGGCTTTTCAATCTATCAATCATTAAATTAAAATTTCTATTTAGAGTCTCTAAGTCTTTATCTGTTTTAACTTCTGGAACTTTGGCATCAAAATTTCCTTGTCCAATAGATGTTGATGCTAGAATTAAATTGTTTATAGATCTAAAAAATCTAGAAGAGAATCTTATAGCTATAGTTATAGAAACAAATAATAATACACTTACAACTATGATATAAATAATAGCAAATGAGATTTTAATTCCTGTACTTTTTTCCTCCACTGTGTAGTAAAAATTAATAGCTTCTTGAGACTCGGTTAAGTATTTTGAAATATCTTTATCTAAATATTTAACAACATATAAAAATCTATCCTCAAAATCTTGTAGTCTCATTATTGCTGCGGATATATTTTTTGGCGCATTAATAATTTTCAAAGGTCGATCATCATCCAGGACTAGATTTAAAGCTTTATCTACTGGCGGGATATATGGTTGATCGTCATTCAAAGTTGTAAATAAAAGTTTTTTATTAATATCTATAATATGGACTTCATCAACATTTCTTATTAATTTTTGGGTATTCAAAAATCTTTTATATTCATTTGAATCATCATTTAAAAATTTTTTACTTTTATTGGTGTCAAAAGCAATCAAAACAATATCTGATTGAATTTTATTTCTAATTTCTTCAACATAATTTCTTGCTAATTCATAAGAATTATTAACAACTGTCGTAACCTTCTTGTCAAAATATTTTTCCAAAGCAAAAGAAAATAAAAATAATGAAAATATAGAAATTAATACAGATGGAATTAATGTAAATAATCCAAAATACGTAATATACTTTTTGTTTGATTTTAAACCATCTTTATCAATATCATTTTTGATAGCACTTCTAATTTCAATAAAAATAAATATAAAAAGAGCGACTAAAAGGAATATATTTAGAACTAACAATATTTGTAAATTTTGATCTGTTAATTCAATAAATCCTTTATCTATAAAAGTTAAAAAGGTTAAAAAACCTATCGATAATGTGATAATAAATAATATTATTAGATATATATTTTTTTTAATAAATTCGTACATTTGAATATAAAAACTACCAATATAAATGAATAATTATTTTATAATACTAGCATCAGGACAAAGCAAAAGGTTTAATTCAAATAAACCAAAGCAATTCAATATTTATAAAAACAAGGCTCTTTTCAAACATTCTTTAGAAAAAGCAATGAAATCAAAGCTGTTTAAAAAAATTATATTGGTCGTAAATAATAAAAAAAGTATTAAGGAAAAATTCCCTAAGAATGTATCAATTATAAAAGGTGGTAAAGAAAGGTCTGATTCCTCTATAATAGCCTTAAAATATATAAAAAAATTTAAACCTAATAATGTTCTAATTCACGATGCTGCTAGACCAAATTTCACAATCAAACTTTTAAAAAATCTAATTAAATCACTTAAAAAAAATAAGGCTGTAATACCCTCTGTAAATTCAAAAGACTCCATCAAATACAAAGTAAGAAACCAACTTTTTAACTTAAATCGAAATAACTCAATTTTAACTCAAACCCCTCAAGCTTTTAAATTTAAAGAATTATATATTCTTTCAAATAAACAAAAAAATAAAATTACTGATGAAGCAACATTGTTTATTGAAAACAATCTAAAAATTAAATTTATTAAAGGAGAAAATTTAAATAATAAAATTACATATAAAGAAGATATCAAAACTAATAAAACTTATTTTGGTATTGGCTTTGATATTCACAGATTAATAAGAGGCAAAAAACTTTTTTTAGGTGGAATAAAAATACCTTATCACTCAGGACTTAAAGGGCATTCTGATGGAGATGTGATTATTCATTCAATAATAGATTCTCTCCTTGGGGCCATGAGAAAAAAAGATATTGGTACTTTTTTTCCAGATAATCAAAAAAAATATAAAAATATAAGATCCCCTAAAATGCTAAAGCCTATTGTTGAAATATTAAATAATAATAACTTTTATATAAATAATTTAGATATAAATTTAATATGTGAACGACCAAAAGTTTCGAATTATCGTGATAAAATAATCAAATCTCTATCTTATTTATTAAATATTGATAAAGAATTAATTAACCTAAAAGGTAAAACAGTAGAAAAACTTGGATTAATTGGAAAGGAAAAAGCAATAGCTTGTGAAGTTATTTGCTCAATTACACAATGAAAAAAATAAATGTTTTGTTATCCACTTTCTTTGGTTATGGATATTTAACCAAAATTCCTGGCACTGTGACCTCGGCTGTAACAGCTGTTTTTATTTATATTGCTTATGAAATTCTAGGGTACACAGATCTTAAGTTTTCAATTATTTTTTTTGTACTTTTGTTCTTTTATTCATTTTATGCCGTAAAAGACTCTGAATCTGAATTTAAAAATAAAGATCCAAGACAGATAGTAATCGATGAAGTTTTGGGACAATCCATGCCTTTAATTTTATTATTATATTTAAATCAAACTAATCAAATAAGTATTTCCATTGAAATTTATTATATTTTATCTTTTGTTTTTTTTAGATTTTTTGACATTCTCAAACCTTTTCCAGTAAGTTATTTTGATAAAAACTATAAGAACTATTTTGGAATAATTATGGATGATATAATGGCTGGGTTATATTCAATGATATTAATATATTTAATAAGTCTTAAATTCTAGTGAGCATTCAATTACTTCATAAAAAATTGATTAAGAAAAAATTAACTATATCTGTAGCTGAGTCTTGTACAGGTGGATTATTGGCTCATAATTTGACTAAATTAGCTAATTCATCAAAATACTTTCAAATGGGTCTAATCACTTACTCTAATCAAGCTAAAATAAAGATATTAAAAGTTAATAAAAATACTATTAGAAAATATGGTGCAGTAAGTCATGAGTGTTGTAAGGTAATGGTTCAAAATTTATCTAAAATTTCAAAAAGTAAAATCAACGTCTCCATAACAGGAATTGCTGGACCAGGAGGTGGTTCAAAAGAAAAACCTGTTGGGCTTGTTTATATTGGATTCAAAAAAGGTAATGCTCTGCTTATTAAAGAAAATAAATTTAAATCAAAAAATCGTAATTCAATTCAAAAATCAACAGTTCGTACCGTAATTAAGACAATCAGTAAAATTATTTAATACTTTCAGCTCTTTTTTGAAAAGCGTCTGCTATCTTTTCCAAACCAAATTGAAAAGATTTAGTCATTAAAATATTTAAAAACTTATTTTCGATTTCAAAATCAATATCAAATAAAACTTCTGTTTTATAACCTTCAGTATCATTTCCTATCTCAATAAACTTCCAATTGTTTTCTAAATGATTTAATGGTCCACCTAAATTAACAACATGAATATGATCATTTTTTTTACTTAATTTAACGTCACTTTTAAATGTATCTTTAAACGGCCCCTTACCTATTGTAAGATCTGCTATTATATTTATTGTATCGCCATTATCACTTCTCTCATAAACTTTTGAATTATCGCAGAAAGGAATAAATTCTGGGTATTTTTCAATATCTAGTACAAACTCAATTAGCTTATCTTTTCTTTTATCAATTAATCTCTTAACTGATGCTTTTGGCATTAATTATTTTTTAATCTGTTTTGTTGAAGTTTCGCAAAATCTTCATCTGCATGATATGAAGACCTAGTTAAAGGTGATGAAGATACTAACAAAAATCCTTTAGCTTTTGCTATTGTACCTAAATCCTCAAATTCTTTTGGTGTGTAATATCTATCTAATGGATAATGTTTTATAGATGGTTGTAAATATTGACCTATAGTTATGAAATCAACATCTGCAGCCCTTAAATCATCCATGACTTGTAAAATTTCATCTCTTGTCTCCCCTAAGCCAACCATTATTCCTGATTTAGTAAAAATATTTTTATTAACTTTTTTTGCATTTTTTAAAAGTTCTAAAGATGCAAAATATCTAGATCCAGGTCGAACTTTTAAATAAAGACTAGGTACAGTTTCAATATTATGATTAAAAACATCTGGTTTAGCATCTAAAACTTTTTTATAAGCATCTCCTTTTCTTAAAAAGTCAGGTGTCAGAACTTCAATAGTAGTGTTTGGGTTTGACTTTCTAGTTTGATTAATCACTTCAAAAAAATGTTCTGATCCACCATCATCTAAATCATCTCTATCCACTGAAGTAATCACAACATGTTTTAAATTTAATTTTTTTACTGCATCTGCAATCTTTACAGGTTCAAGTTGATCTAATTTTCCTGGCACACCAGTTTTAACATCACAAAAAGCACAAGCTCTTGTACAAGTGTCTCCCATAATCATAAAAGTTGCATGTCGCTTACTCCAACATTCAGTTATATTAGGGCAATTTGCTTCCTGACAAACAGTTACAAGATTATTATTATTGACTATTGTTTTGGTTAAAAAGAATTCCTTACTATTTGTAAGTTTAGATCTAATCCATTCAGGTTTTTTTTTAATTGGATTTACCGGCTTGTTTTCTTTTTCTGGGTGTCTACTTTTCATCTTTTTTAATTATATAAATAGTCTCATTTTTTTTACCAAACAAAAATCGTTCTCTAATTAAAGTCTCAATATAATCGAGATCTAAATTAGTACTTAGAAGTGAATTTTTATGATCCATATCTTCTATTTTACTAGTTAGGGTTAATTCTTCTTTTTTCAAGTTAGACAAAAGTTCCTTTTTTTCTATATACGAAAAAAGACCTCTTTCTCCAGATACTAAGTTAAAACCAAAATAAAAAATAAGAAAAACTGATATTAATAAAAAATAATTTCTTTTTATTAATCGAAGCATTAATTGATCTTATTCATCCTCGCTTTTTTTCCAAGTTCTTCTTCGATACGGATTAATTGATTATATTTTGCAACCCTTTCAGATCTAGCTAAAGATCCTGTTTTAATTTGATTTGAATTAGTGCCCACAGCTAAATCAGCAATAAACGTATCTTCACTATCACCAGATCGATGAGATATAATTGTTTTATATCCAATGGTTTGTGCAAATTTAATTACATCTAACGTTTCTGAAACAGTACCAATTTGATTAAGCTTTATTAAGATAGAATTTGAAGAAATATTTAAGAAACCTTTCTTCAATCTTTCAAGATTTGTTACATACAAATCATCTCCAACAATCTGAACTTTTTTTATTGATTTCATTAATTTATTCCATGCCAACCAATCATTTTCAGCAAATGGATCCTCAATAGACTTAATTTTATATTTTTTAATAATTTTTTGATATTCTTTAATGGATTTATCTACTGAAATATGATTTTTTGAGTGAATAGAGTATTTGTTCTTTTTGTATAATTCATTAGCAGCCACATCAAGGCAAATAGAAACATCTTTTCCATTAATAAATCCTGATTTTTTAATTGCACTCACAATTAAATCTAAAGCTTGGTTATTACTACTGATCATAGGTGCAAACCCACCTTCATCACCTACTGAAGTTGATAAACCATTAGCTTTAATTAATTTACTTAAGTTTTTAATAACAACAAAACAAATCCGCATTGCCTCAGAAAAACTTTTTGCTCGATCAGGTCTGATCATAAACTCTTGAATTCTAAGACCATTATTTGCATGCGCTCCACCATTAATAATGTTCATTAATGGATAAGGCAATTGAAAGTTATTTTTTTGAAAAAAAGTTTTATACAAGGGTAATTTTTTTGCTTTTGCAGAGAGTTTTTTAACAGCCATTGAAACAGCTAACATTGCATTAGCCCCTAAATTAGTTTTTTGTCTTGTACCATCCAAGTTAATTAACAAAGCATCAATTCTTTCTTGATTATGTATACTTTGTCCTTTTAATTTTTTTGAAATCTTAGTGTTGACTAAATTAACTGCACTTAAAACACTTTTTCCTAAATACCGTTTATTATTTTTATCTCTTTTTTCAAAAGCTTCAAAAGTTCCTGTGGAAGCACCTGAAGGACAAATAGCAGATGCGCTATTATTTTTTATATAAACTTCTGCCTCTACTGTTGGATTTCCTCTACTGTCAAAAACTTGACGTGCTTTTACTTTTAAAATTTTGCTCACTATTTTTTAATAAGATTATCTATATCGTGTAATTGTTTTAATAGATTCTCTAATTTATTCAATGGTACCATGTTTGGTCCATCTGATGGAGCATTATCAGGATCTTGATGCGTTTCAATAAATACACCTGCAACTCCAACCGCAACTGCAGCTCTTGCTAAATATTCAACAAATTCTCTTTGACCACCAGAAGATTCTCCTTGTCCACCTGGTTGCTGAACAGAGTGAGTAGCATCAAAAATAACTGGATAACCATTTTTTGCCATTATAGGTAATGATCTCATGTCAGAAATTAAAGTGTTATATCCAAAACTTGCACCTCTTTCAGTTACTAATATTTTATCATTTCCAGATTCTGAAATTTTTTTAGTTACATTAACCATGTCCCATGGTGCTAAGAACTGACCTTTTTTAACATTAATAATTTTATTTGTTTTAGCTGCAGCAATTAACAGGTCTGTTTGTCGACATAAAAAAGCTGGAATTTGTAAAACATCGACATGCTTTGAAACAATTTCACATTGTTCTACATTATGAATGTCTGTTAAAATAGGAACATTTAATTCCTTTTTAATTTTATCAAATACAGGAAGTGATGCATCTAATCCTGCTCCCCTTTCACCTTTTAAGCTTGTTCTGTTCGCTTTATCAAATGAAGTTTTGTAAATAAATCCAAGGCCAAATTTTGAGGTAATTTCCTTAATTTTTCCAGCCATATCGAGTGCATGTTGCTCAGTCTCAAGTTGGCATGGACCTGCAATAATACAAATCTTATTATTGTTTGAAATTTCTATATTTTCACAATTTACTTTAATCGCACTCATCTATGATTTTTTGCTGCTTTGATAAAAGAAGAGAATAAAGGATGTGGGTTCAAAGGTCTAGATTTAAATTCAGGATGGAACTGAACTCCTATAAACCAAGGATGATTTTTAAGTTCTATTATCTCTGGAAGCTTATGATCTGGAGATAAACCTGAAAATATTAATCCTTTCCTCTCAAATTTTTCTTTATATGAAATATCCACTTCATATCTATGCCTATGTCTCTCTTTGATTAATCTAGATTTATAAATATCTCTAATTTTTGATTTATCTTTTAAAATTGCATCATAAGAACCAAGTCTCATGGTGCCTCCTAAGTCTTTATCTGTTCCTTTAACTTTTCTGCCACTTTTTTCCCATTCATGCATCAAGCCAATAATATGAACACCGCCTTTATCAAACTCAGATGAAGTTGCTTTTTTAATCTTTAATTGATTTCTAGCAAATTCAATTATTGCCATTTGCATTCCATAACAAATTCCAAGGAATGGAATTTTATTTATTCTTGCATACCTTATCGCTTCAATTTTACCCTCAGTTCCCCTTTTACCAAACCCACCTGGAATTAGAATTCCTGAAACATTTTTAAGTTTATTTTTGATTTCTGAAACTTTTAATTTTTCAGAATCTATTCTAACCAAATTAACTTTAAGATTATTGGATATTCCTCCATGAGTAAGTGCTTCATCTAAAGATTTATAAGCATCCTTTAATTCAACATATTTTCCAATAATTGCAATGTTAACATTTCTTTTAGTATTAAGAGTGATTTTAGTTATTTTCTTCCATGGTGTTAAATTATTTGATTTTTTAGATTTTATTTTGAAATAATTTAAAACTTGAACATCTAATTTTTCATTAGCAAAACTAATCGGTGCCTCGTAAATAGTTTTAACATCGACAGTTTCAATTACATTTTTAATATCAACATTACAAAACAAAGATATTTTTTTTCTATGTTCTAAAGGAATAGGTCTTTCTGATCTGCAAATTATAATATCAGGTTGAATACCAATACTTCTTAATTCTTTTACTGAATGTTGTGTTGGTTTGGTTTTTATTTCATCCGATGCTTTCAAATAAGGAACTAAAGTTAAATGAATAAATAATGCATTTTTTTTACCAATATCATTCGAAAATTGTCTTATCGCTTCTACAAATGGTAAACTTTCTATGTCCCCTACTATTCCACCTATTTCACAAATAACAAAATCTTCTTTAGATGTATCGTGTTTTATAAATTCTTTAATTCTATCCGTAATATGTGGAATAACTTGAACAGTTTTACCTAAATACTGACCTTTTCTTTCTTTTCTAAGAACATCACTATAAATTTTTCCAGTTGTAATGTTATCTGTTTTCTTTGCAGTAACACCTGAAAATCTTTCATAGTGACCTAGATCTAAATCTGTTTCAGCCCCATCATCGGTTACAAAAACTTCTCCATGCTGAAACGGACTCATTGTTCCCGGATCCACATTTAAATAAGGATCTAATTTTCTTAAACGAACTTTGTAACCTCTTGATTGTAATAAATAAGCTAAAGATGCTGAAGAGAGACCTTTGCCAAGGGAAGAAACCACGCCGCCAGTGACGAATATATATCGCGCCATGGAAGTATCTTATAGCGAATAAAAAATGAATTGAAAAGGATTAATTAATTATTTTCTGGAATTGAAGGTGTATCTTCAGTTTTTTCCTCAACTGTATCCAATACCGACCCCGTAGGAGTAAGTTCTGCTCTAGAAATAATTGTTAGAGCTAAACTGCAAATGATAAAAAGTGTTGCCACGATTGCAGTGACTTTTGTCATGAAGCTGCCTGCTGATCTAGAGAGCATAAAATTTTCTTGGGAAACTCCAATACCAAGAGCACCTCCTTCTGATTTTTGCAATAAAACCAAAAGAACTAAAATAACTGCAAGTATGATGTTGATTACTAATAATAAAGTTTCCATGAGGATCTAATTAATGGTTTTTTTGATTATATCAATAAATTTTTTTGGGTCTTGCGATGCACCTCCAACCAAAAAACCGTCAATACTAGGAATTTTTTTTAATATACTTACGTTATTAGTATTTACAGATCCACCATATAAAATTTTAGGATATTTTTTTACAAATCTACTTTTAATAAATGAAATAGTTTTATTTAAATCAGCTTCTTTTGGAATTACACCCGTTCCAATAGACCATACAGGTTCATAGGCTATAATAATTTTAGATTTATTCTTTATCGATTTTAATCCTTTTTCAATTTGTTTTTTTAAAATTTGATTAGTTTTTTTTTGTCTTCTTTCTTTCAAAGTTTCGCCAATACAAAATATAATTTTGAGACCTGATTTAATTGCGCTTTTTATTTTTAAATTAATTAAATTATCTGTCTCACCTAGTTGTCTATTTTCTGAGTGTCCCAAAATAACAAAATTTGCTCCAACATTTTTAAGCATGGTGGAATTTACTTGGCCAGTGTAAGCACCGTAATCATAGCTCTGATGACAATTTTGAGCTCCTACATCTATTTTAGTTTTTTTAAGTCTTCTCGATAAAGGTCGAATTAATGTATTTGGTGGACAATAAACTATTTTAAACTTATTTTTCTTATTAGTTTTCGAAAACTTTATTAGTTTATCAAGTGAATTTAGAGTTCTTAAATCACCAAACATTTTCCAATTAGCTACAAAATACATATATTTATTTGTCATAATTGACTTTTTAATCTATAGATTTGTTTTTTACAGATCAATAAATTTATAACGCAATGATTGAAAAATTAAAAAACTTAGGCTGGAAACAATTTGGTGGATTGGTTTTAATTGTTATAATTATTATTGCTTTTGGCTTTGGTGGTTTTGGTGGTGGATTTAGTACAAATAATCAAAACAATATTGCAAAAATAAATAAAACAAATGTCACCACTCAAGATTTTATGGATTACGTTAATCAAAGTGGGATTTCAGCAGATGCAATTAGAAATAATTTAAATAACAATGTTATAGAGGAACTATTATCAGGACTTATATCAACCACGCTTATTAATCTTGAGATTGAGGATTTTAATATTTCAATTAATGAAAAAACAATACTTAAAAATATTAAAGAGAATAAAAACTTTCATGATGAAAATGGTAAATTTGAAAGAGTTAAGTATGAAAAATTTTTATTATCAAACAATATGTCTGCACCAATGTTTGAATTAAAATTAAAAAATAGAGAATTACAAAAACATTTATTTGATTTTATTGGTGCTGGAACTATTACGCCAAAATTTATAATTGATAAAAAATTTGAAGAAAATAACAGATCTTTAGATATTGAATACTTTAATATGGAAAATCTATATAAATTAAAGTCAGATTATACTGATGATGAAATAAAAGTATTTATAGAGGAAAATAAAGACCAATTAAAAAGAGAATACATTGATTTTAGATACGTTATTTTAAATCCTAAAAATTTGATTGGTATTGAAAAATTTAATCAAGCTTTTTTTGATGAAATTGATGAAATTGAAAACAAAATTTCACAAGGTACGAGTTTTGAAAATATTTTGGAAAATATTAATGTAAATATTATAGATATTTCTAAATTTGCACCTAGCTCAAGTGAACAAATAAATGAAGAATTAATTTATTCAAAAAAAGAAACGAAATTAGATTTAATTGAGAGTGGTGATAATTTTTTACTTTATAATATAGATCAAGAATATGATCTATCTCCAGATTTAGATAATGAAATAATCAAAAGTAAAATAGTTGAATTAATTTATCAAAAAGGAAAATTTGATTACAACAGAAAAATTTTAGAAGAAATTCAAAATAATAAATTCAATAACACAAAATTTGATGAGTTAAGTAATTTTGACAAAGAATACATGTCAATTAGCTCTATTAACGACGACAAAATTTTTGAAATAAATTCTGTAAAGATGCTCTACTCATTACCAGTTAATTCTTTTACTTTAGTAAACAATAGTGAAAATAAAATTTATTTAGTAAAAATTACAGGCTCTAATAAAAATCTAATAAACAAAGAAGGTGAAGATTATAAGAATTTTGTAAATAGTGAATTTACCAATACAAGAAAAAGTATTTTAGCTGCTTATGATCAATTGCTAACTAGCAAATATAAAATACAATTAAACCAAAAAACTATTGATAGAGTTAAAAATTATTTCAAATGATTATTAATCGAAGCTTCAAAGATTTTAAGTTTCGACATAGAAGCAAAAAAAATCAAATCATCTTTACTAAAAAGAAAGTAAAAAATGATGAGGAAGTATTAAACTTAATTGATAATTTTCTAGAGGAAAAAAACAGCTTTATATTTGAGTCTGTAGAAAAAGGTAAAATCAAAGGTAGATATACAATATTTGGTAAAAATCCTGATAAAATTTGGGAGTTTAATAATAATAATTCTTATCTAATTCAAACAAATAAAAAAAGGAAATTAAATGATAAACCAGATAAATTAATTGAAAAAATCATTGAAGATTTCAAGTTTGAAACTCCCAAAAATTTACCTAATATTTGCTCGTTAATCTCTGGGTATTTTTCTTATGACTCAATTAGATACATAGAAAAAATTCCAAATAATTGTAAAAACGATCTTAATTTGCCAGATGTAAGGCTTCTTCGTCCAAGAACTTTAGTCATTCATGATAATTTAAAAAAAGAAATTTTTTACATATCTAATATTTTTAAAGATGAAAAAATTAAAAACTATAAAAATAAATATGAAGAAATTAAATCTGATTTGTTTAAATTACTCATTCAGTCATCAATCAAAAATATTAATAAAAAAATAATTCAAAAATCAAAAAATATAAAAGTAAAATCTAACACTTCAAAAAATAAATTTTTATCAATGGTTAATAAGGCAAAAAAATATATTAAATTAGGAGATATTTTTCAGGTTGTTTTAAGCCAAAGATTTGAGGCAAAATTAACAAAGAAACCATTAGATATTTATAAAAAACTAAGAGTAACAAACCCTTCTCCTTTTATGTTTTTCTTTAATTTTGAGGATTTTCAAATAATCGGTGCAAGTCCTGAAATACTTGTGAGACTTAGAGATAATAAAATTACTGTAAGACCAATCGCAGGAACTAGACCAAGGGGTAAAACTAAAAAGGAAGATCTTTTTTATGAAAGAGACCTGCGTAAAGATAAAAAAGAACTTTCAGAGCATTTGATGTTACTTGATTTGGGTAGAAATGATGCTGGTAAAGTTTCAAAGATAAATTCGGTAAATGTTACAGAAAGCTTCATTATTGAAAGATATTCTCATGTTATGCATATAGTTTCAAATGTAGTTGGGGAATATAATAATAAAATCTCAAAATTTAAATCGCTCTTGGCTGGTTTTCCAGCAGGTACTGTATCTGGAGCTCCAAAAATTAGAGCTATGGAAATTATAGATGAATTAGAAACAACAAAAAGAAAAGTATATGCAGGAGGAATTGGATATTTTTCTGCAAATGGAGAATTTGATACATGCATAGCCTTAAGAACTGCAGTTGCAAAAAATAAAAAATTTTATGTGCAAGCAGGTGCAGGTATAGTTGCAGATAGCAAACCTAAAAATGAATATGAGGAAACAGTTAATAAAGCGAAAGCTTTAATTAACGCTTTAAGATAATGAAAATATTGTTAATAGATAATTACGATAGTTTTACCTTTAATTTGTATCACTATATCTCCTCATTAAATGTTAAAGTTGATGTAGTTAGAAATGATAAAATTAGTTCTAAAGAAATCATTAAAAAGAAATATGATAAAATTGTTATTTCACCAGGACCAGGCAACCCAAATCAATCTGGCAATTGTATTAAAATATTGAAATCATTATACAAAGAATTGCCTTTTTTAGGAGTATGTTTAGGTCATCAGATAATTGGACAAGTTTTTGGATCAAAAATTATTCAAGCAAGAAAGCTAATGCACGGCAAAACAAGCAAAATCAAATCAAAAAAAATCGGTATTTTAAAAAACCTCCCAAATACATTTGAAGCTACCAGATACCATAGTTTGATAATTGATAAAAAAACGTTATCAAAAGAGCTAGAGATTACAGCAGAGACAGAAGATGGGATTATAATGGGTGTTCAGCATAAAAAATTTAATATTCATGGTGTACAATTTCATCCTGAAAGTATTAAAACTAAATTTGGAATGAAAATTCTTAAAAACTTTATTAACAATTAAATTTATGGATCAAATTTTAGAAAAACTTAAAAATAAACAAGATTTAACTTTTGAAGAAAGTAAAACTGCTTTTGAAATATTAATGACTGGAAAAGCCAGTGATGATGAAATTTTTAACTTTTTAACTTTGCTATCTGAAAAGGGTGAAGTTTCAGATGAAATAGCGGGTGGAGTTTTTGTTCTTAGAGAAAAGTCTAAAAGAGTAGATGTAAGTGATTGTATTGATACTTGTGGTACTGGGGGTGATGGCATGAATACTCTCAATATTTCAACAGCTTCTGCCCTACTTTTAGCTAGCATGGGAACAAAAGTTGCTAAACATGGCAATAAAGCTGTTTCCTCAAAATGTGGGTCTGGTGATGTTTTAGAAGCTCTTAAAATTAAAATTGATTTAGAACCTGAGGATATAGAAAAAGAAATTAATATCAATAATTTTGGTTTTATGTTTGCGCCAAATTATCATAGTGCAATGAGATTTGTAGGACCTGTAAGAAAGAAAATTGGAAAAAGAACCATTTTTAATATGATTGGTCCATTAAGTAATCCAGCTCTTGTAGAGAGACAAGTTGTGGGTGTTTTTGATAAAAAATTATCAAAAATTTTTGCAGAAGGACTTAAAAATTTAAATTTGAAATTTGCTTGGATAGTAAATAGCGAAGATGGATTAGATGAAATATCTCCATATGCAATCACTAATGTTATTCAATTAAAAGATGATAAAATTTCTGAAATAAAAATAGACCCAATTGCTTTGGGGGTTAATGCAGATAATTTTAAAAATTTAGTGGGTGATGATGCAAAATTTAATGCTGATAAGATGATTGAAATATTTAAAGGTGAAGATAATGATTTTTCAAAAGCAGTTTGTTTAAATGCTGCAGCGGGGTTGATTGTTGGAGAAAAATTTTTAGACTTTTCAGAAGCATATAATTACTCAAGAGAATTTATCCTTTCTGGGAAAAGCTTTTTACATTTAGAAAAAATTCAAGATGTCTAAAAATATACTTCAAAATATCATTCAAAAAAAAATTGAAAAAGTTGATAAATTAAAAAAATCTTTAGATCTTAAAACTTTGGATGAGTTAATTAATAAAAACAACAGCTATATAAATTTTAAAGAGAAAATAGAAAATAATATAAAAAATAATAAAACTTCAATTATTGCTGAAATTAAGAAAGCAAGTCCTTCAGCGGGTATAATAATTAATGATTATAATCCTGTAGATATTGCTCAGATTTATTTAAATAATAAAGCAACTTGCCTTTCAGTTTTAACAGAGGAAGATTATTTTTTAGGAAATTTAATTCACATAAGCAAAATAAAAGATAAAATAAATTTACCTATATTGTGTAAAGATTTTTTTATCGATAAATTTCAAATACCTTTAGCAAAAAGTTATGGTGCGGATGCTATCTTAATTATTTTGGCTGGGGTTTCGGATGATCTTGCTTCTGAATTATATGATGAAGCTTTGAAATATAATATGTCGGTCATTGTTGAAGTTCATACAGTAGAAGAAGCTAAAAAAGCATTAAATTTTAAAGATGCATTAATTGGAATAAATAATAGAAATTTAAAAACACTTAAAACAGATGTAAATACAACTTATGATATTTATGATGTTGTAAAAAGTCACAAAGGTCCTTTAATATCTGAAAGTGGAATTAAGAATAAAGATGAGCTATTAGAGCTAATTAACAAAACATCAATTAACACTTTTTTAATTGGTGAATCACTTTTAAAAAACTTAGATAAAAATTCTATTTTTTCAGTTTTATAGTCAAATAAAGCCTTATTTTGCATGTTTTTTTAGTATTGTTAATTTAAAAGAACTTTTATAGAACATTATTTGTACGATATTTGTTCTTATGCTAACAAAAAAACAAAAAAACTTACTTTTATTTATCAACAAGAAGTTGAGAAGCTCTGGCGTATCTCCTTCATATGAAGAGATGAAACAGTCTCTTAATTTAAAATCTAAATCAGGTATTCATAGATTGATTAGTGCTTTAGAGGAAAGAGGTTTTATTAAAAGATTAGCTCACAAAGCAAGAGCCTTAGAGGTAATTAAATTACCAGAAACAGCCTCTGCAAATGATATTTATAATAGTTTTTCACCTAGTGTGATTAAAGGTGGGCTAGATGAAGAACAAACTAAATCTGATGAAGTAGAAGTACCAGTGCTTGGAAAAATTGCAGCTGGAACACCTGTTGAAGCGATACAAAATGAGGTTTCTAGAATTCCACTACCAAATAATTTAGAAAAAAATGGTGATTACTTTGGATTAAAAGTTCAAGGTGACTCTATGATAGATGCAGGGATACATGAAGGTGATACTGTTATTATTAAAAGAACAGATACTGCTGATAATGGTAAAATTGTTGTTGCATTAATAGATGAGCATGAAGCAATGTTAAAAAGAATTCGAAAAAAAGGTAAAGTTGTGGCGCTTGAAAGTGCTAATAGAAACTATGAAACTAAGATTTTTGGACCTGATAGAGTAAAAGTTCAAGGAGTTTTAGTATCTTTATATAGAAACTTCTAAAAAAATAGTCTAAACAACATTGATGTCTAAAGTAGCAACACGTTTTGCTCCATCCCCTACTGGAGCTCTTCATATTGGAGGGGTTAGAACTGCCTTATTTAATTGGTTGTTCTCTAAAAATCAAAAAGGAACATTTCACCTAAGAATTGAAGATACTGATAAAGAAAGATCAAAAGAGGAACATAAAATACAAATTATTAAATCATTGAAGTGGATAGGAATTGAACATGATGGTGAAGAGTATGTTCAATCACAAAAAATAGAAAATCATATTAAAATTGCTAATGAATTATTACAAAAAGGTAATGCATATAAATGTTACTGCTCTGCTGGAGAAATAGAAGAACAAAAAAAAAGAGCTAGGCAAAAAAAGTTGCCATATATTTATAATAGAAAATGGAGAGATGCTGATGAAAAAGATGCTCCTAAAGATATTAAACCCGTAATTAGATTTAAAAGTAAAATAGAGGGAAATACAAAACTTAAAGATTTAGTTCAAGGAGATGTTGAAATTGAAAATAATACAATAGAAGATTTTATAATTTTAAGAAAAGATGGAACACCAACTTACAACTTGTCTGCAACTGTTGACGATCATCAAATGGGAATGACTCATATAATCAGAGGAGATGATCATAAAATAAATACTTTTAAACAAATACAAATATACCAGGCAATGGATTGGGTTGTTCCAGAATTTGCACATATTCCATTAATTCATACTATTGAGGGTAAAAAGCTTTCCAAAAGAGATAATGCCTCAACTTTGGATGATTACTCAAAAATAGGCATCATGCCTGATGCATTAAGAAATTATTTACTCAGACTAGGATGGTCATATCAAGATAAAGAAATATTTACTCTAGAAGAGAGCATTGAACACTTTAATTTAGAAGGTATTGGTAAATCGCCATCAAAACTAGATATGAGTAGAATATTATCAATGAATGAACACTATATAAAAACAATCGATGAGAACGATCTTTATCAATGTCTAGATGAATATTGCAGAACCTATAAAGAAAAAATTCAAGATGATAAAGAACCAAAAGTTAGATCCTCATTATCATTTTTAAAAAATAAGGCTAAAACCTTAGAAGACATTTATAATAATTCAAAATTTATCATCAATGATGAAGTTAACTTTAATGAAGATGATATTAAATTAATAGATGATAAAGCTAAAAAAATTATTTCAGAATTTATTAAAGAATTATCATCTATATCAAATATAAATAAGGAAAATTTAGAGCCTGTAGTAAATAATTTAATAAAAAAAAATGATACAAATTTTAAAGGAGTGGGTCAGCCTGTACGGATTGGTTTGACAGGATCAAAGTTTGGTCCTGGATTATATGATATAGTTATGGCTCTTGGTAAAGAAGAAGTTTTAAAAAGACTAGCTAAGATAATTTCTTAAAACTAGACAAGCCTCTTCAGAAGAAGAGGTTTTAGATCTAATTCCTTCTAATGTTTTTGAACAATCAGATAGTTGTTCTTTAATAAGCTCAGGGTTTTTTAAAAGATAAATTACAGATCTATAAATTTCATCAGCATTACATTCATTTTGCAATAATTCTGGAATAACCTCTCGATTATTAATTATATTAATAATGTTTGCAAATTTAACATTAACTAACATTTTAAATATCATGAAATTTATAAAACTTAGTTTATAAATAATTATAGAAGGTATATTTGAACTGCAAATTTGTAACGAAATTGTTCCAGATTTTGAAACAGCAAAAATTGAATTAGATAAAATTTTCGCTTTAATATTTTCTTCAGAGACTACATCTACATTTTCTATATTCAGTTTTTTAATTAATGAAAAAATTAAATCTTTATTTTCATCAGTAGCGTGAAAATAAAAATAATATCCATCATGTTTTTTATTCATAAGCTTAATAAAATTAATTAGGATTGGCAACAATACATCTGTCTCAGATTTTCTACTACCAGGAAAAATAGATATAATTTTTTTATCTTTAGGAATTATATTTTCAATTATTGTATTATTATGATTTTCAATTAAGGGATGACCAACAAATGTATTTTTAATATTTTCTTCGTCAAAGTATTTTTTTTCAAAATCAAATAATAAAATTATATGATCAATAAATTTCTTAATCTTTTTAACTCGATTTTTTCTCCATATCCAAACTTGAGGAGCAACATAGTGAATTGTCTTTATGTTCTTGTTTATTTTTTTTACTTTTTCAGCCACCCTCATTGTGAAATCAGGACTGTCAACAGAAAATAATATATCAGGATTAAATTTAATTATTTCATTAACGGTTTGGTTAATTTTTTTTCTTATTTTAAATATATTTAGAATTATACTTGTAAAACCAAGATAAGTAATTTCACTTAAATTAAAAATTGAATTAATACCTAATTTTTTTAAATGGTTTCCTCCAACACATAAATATTCAATGTTTGGATTTTGAGATTTGAGTTTAGAAATAACAGTAGACGCCAGCTTATCTCCAGATGGTTCACCTGTTAATATAAATATTTTTTTCATATTACGGTAATAAATATCTTGTTTTTATTTGCGAAATCAATGCATTTGGTTTTATTTAAAAAAATATTTTTTTTGGACTGCATAACCACACCCTTTAATCCATATTTTTTTATATCTTTAAAAGTTTGTAAACCAATTGTTGGTAAATCCATTCTAAGATCTTGTTTCTGTTTTGGAAATTTTATTAAAATACCTCCTTTTTTTTTTCTTAATTTTGATAGCATTATTTTAGTTCCCTCCCTGCCTTCTTTAGCTAAAATTTTATCATTTTTAATTACAAGTGCTTGAACATGATCTAGGCTCTTTGTTTTTTTGAAAAAAGTCATGCCTTTTTTAATAGAAATATAGTCCTGCTTATTAGGTTTAAGTTTTGAGTAATTTCCCTTCTTCAATGAAAGCTCGGGATTAAAATATATAGAACTTATGACTTTAATTCCTTCATTATATAATATTTTTATTATTGTTTTAATTATAGCAGCATCGCCTATATTGGCTGCTTTAATGACACCTGGCATATAATATATTCCTTTAAAGTCTAATCTTAAAGATGAAAAATTAGGTTTAGCTATTTTACCAGCAAATAAAACTCTTTTACATTTTTTAGCTTTTATTAAATTTATTATTGCTCCAAATTTTCCTATGCTGATTTTGTAAGAGTTTTTATATTTCTTAAATTTATTTGTTTTTGAAAAATCTAATATAAAATATTTTTTTTTAATCTTTTTTATTTTGTTGAGAACTATTTCTGAAAATTCAGTATCACCTAAAAATAGTCCTATCATCTTATTATTTTGAAAATGGTGTGCATATTGGTCTTTTTTTATCTTTTTCTAGGAAATTCACCACTTCCTTAACTAATTCACTTTTCTTTAATTCTTTACTTAAATTATTTATATTTTCAGTTAAGTTTTCATTCTTAAATATTACTTTATACGCCTCACTTAAAATTTTAATTTCTTTATTTGGTACATTTTTTCTTCTTAGACCAATCAAATTTAAACCTTGAAGAATGCTTCTATTTCCATGTGCTATACCATAAGGAATAATATCTCTAACTACTCCACACATACCTCCAATCATAGCTGATCTACCAACTCTGGTAAATTGTTGAACTGCGGAGTTTCCTCCTATGATTACATTGTCCTCAATGTGGGCATGTCCTCCTAGTGGAACATTATTAGCCAAAATAACATTATCCCCAACTATGCAATCATGGGCTATATGTGCTGAAACCATAAACAAACAATTATTTCCAATTTTTGTGATGCCACCGCCACCAGTTGTGCCTGGATTAATTGTAACATATTCTCTTATAGTATTATTATCTCCTATGATAGTTTTGCTTTCTTCTCCATTATATTTAAGATCCTGAGGAATATTAATAGATGAGAATGGAAAAAATCTATTATCATTGCCAATAATAGTGTGACCAACAATACTTACATGAGATTGAATTTTTGTATTTTGACCAATTTCAACATTAGGTCCAATTATAGAATATGCTCCAACTTCAACGGAGCTATCTATTTTAGCTTTTGGATCTATTAAAGCAGTTTTATGTATCATCTATTTTCTTTTAAAAAGTCTCTTAAATTTTTTGCTGGATATCCCATTACTTTTGAGTTGCTTGGAATATCTTTAATTACTCCAGAGCCACCTGCAATATCAACATTATTTCCTATTTTTAAATGTCCAGAAATTCCAGCTTGTCCACCTATCCTTACATTATTTCCAATTATAGAACTTCCTGCAATACCCACTTGACCCGCTATTATCGAATTTTCTCCTATTTTTACATTATGGGCTATATGAATTTGATTATCTAAATAAGTATTCTTTCCTATTATCGTGTTTGACATTGATCCTCTATCTATAGTTGAGCCACAACCTATCTCACAATTGTCATCAATAAAAACAATACCTATGTGAGGATATCTTATATTATTATTTTTATCAGGAAAAAAACCAAAGCCATTTTTTCCAATAACACAATTGTCTAAAATTCTAACATTATTTTTTACTACACTATTTCTAATAATTGTATTCGAACCTATAGAACAATTATCACCTATCACAACATTTTTTTCTAAAATTGTGTTATGGCCTATTTTACAATTACTTCCTATGGATACATTTTTTCCTATTAATGAATTTTTACCAAATTTAATTTTACTTTTAAACTCTGTATCCTCTATTAAACTAACTGTTTCATCAAATTCATCATATATAGATTCAGGATAGAATTTAGAAGTTAATTTTGAAATAGAAACTAATACGTTTCCAACAATTAAAGGAATACATGTATCTGGCAATTCTTTTTTTAATACTTCTGTAGTCAAACAAACAGATGCTTTGGTTTTTTTTGCTATATCTTTATATTTTTTAGAATGAAAAAAAGTTATGTCTTTATTTGTAGAACTTTGTAAATCTTTAATATCATTGATTTTAAATTCTTCATTAATTTTAGTGCTTTTTATATTAAGAAAATTTATTACTTCAGAAAAGTTGAATGGTCCTTGATTTTTAAAGAAAGGATTAGACATAATTGCTTTTATCAAAGCAAAATATAATTAGTTATCAATAATTATTGCTATTTATTTCTTATCAACTATGGTTGCTGACCAAATTGCATCAGCCATCTTTTTTCCATCTACAAAAGCTTCTCCTTTATATTTCCAAACTCTCCCGTGTGATCTCATTGCTTCAATATTGAGTATTAAATTGCAATCAGGTATAACCGGATTTCTAAAGCGAGCTTTTTCTATAGACATTAAAAAAACTAATTTATCATCATAAGTAGATTTTTCTAAACCATTTGCGGTTAATGCAGCTGCAGCCTGACCAAAAGACTCTACGATTAAGACACCAGGCATAACAGGTTGTCCAGGAAAATGTCCCTGAACAAAAAAACTATTTTTTCTGACCAAAACTTCAGCTTCAGCAGATTGAAGTTTTTTGATATTAAACAATCTGTTAATTAAAAGCATTGGTTCTCTGTGTGGTAGAAGATCAATAATTTGTTGTTTATTTAGCTCTGTCATTATTTAAATTCATTATTTACAGCATTTAAAATATCAGAAGTAATGTCGTTTTCTGCTTTACCAATAAATATATTTTTTTTCTCTAATAGTAAATTTATATTTTTATTATTCATATATTCTTGAATAATTGGGTTAATCTGTTGAAAAAATAACTTTAACTCATCATTTTTAATTTTATTAAAATCTGATCCTATTGTTTTTTTTTCAACCTTATATTGATTTAACTTGTCACTTAATTCATTAAGTTTTTTCTTAAATTCATCCTCTGAAATTAAATTTTTTATTTTTTTTAATTCATTTTCCTCTTTCATAAATTCAGTTTCTCTATTTTTTAATAATTCAAGATTTTTAGAGTTTAATTTTTCAAGTTTATCTGAAATTTTTTTTCCTAGATTAGAATTTTGAAATACAAAATCTAAATCCAAAAAAGCTGTTTTTGCGTATGCTTGAGTATTTATAATTAATGAGATTAAAAAAAAAAATACAAAGATTTTTTTTGTATTATGCATTTAAAACGTCGTTCCTAAATTAAATCTAAAACTTTCAGTTTTATCGGTAGTATCTTTTGTCAATGGTACAGCTAAAGAAAAATTTAAAGGGCCAAGTAATGTAAACCAGTCTAAACCAATACCAATCGAAGATCTAATTGTATCATTTGTGTCCAGAGATGAATCATAATCAACACCCCATACATTTGCTGCGTCAAAAAATAGAACTACATCCATATTTTGTAAATTTTCTAAAACCTGTGGTAGTGATGTACTTAAATTTATTGCGGATACAAAATTACCACCTATAAAATCATTTCCATCCTTTGGTCCTATTTTACCTCTTTCAAAACCTCTTAAATTCTTAGAAGGAACAAACAATCTTTCAGTTAATTTAATATCCTCATTTGTAATTGATTTTGCGGCTTTAAAGAAAAAAGATGCTGATGAAACATTCTGATCATATAATTGGGTATAAACCTTATAATCAAAGTGATTAGTCAATGTATTGGTATCTGAAATAACTGGTAAGTCTAAAATATATCTACTTCTAAATCCTTTTGAAGTTTGAAATACTTGATTTCTTTTATCTAAATCAAAACTAGTCTTTATAAATGTATCCCAATAATTACCCTCTTGTTTTTTTTGTCTGGCTGATGCCGTAGAATCGGTTTCAATTTTTTCATAAAATGAAGATGTTGAAAGACCTAAATTAAAATCATCCAAAAATTCAAAAGATGAGCCTATAGAAAATCCCACTTTATTATTCTTGTAACCAAAATCCTGCATTCTATCGATTTCAATAGCTTCAACAGAAGCTGATACAGATGTATCACTATTTTTATAATTTGGATTATTAACTCTAAATAAACCTTTCATAGATTCTTCATCAATAGTTGCGTTAGCTTCCACGCTCACACCTTTACCTAAATAATTATTTTCTTTAACACCTGCGGTAACAGTTCCACCAGTTGTACCAACACCTGCTCCAGCAGTTATCTCTCCTGTTGCCTTTTCTTCAATATAAATATTTATTATTTTCGAATTATCTAAACTTCCCTCTAAAACATCTGATTTAACACTCTTAAAAAAATTAAGTGATTTTAAATTATTTATGGATTTTGCTTGTAAAATTTCATTAAAGGGATCTCCCTCATCAATTGCAAGTTTATTTCTGATAACAGACTCATGTGTAACATTATTTCCATAAACATTTATTTTCTCTACAACCAATTTTTCTGTTTCCATTATTTCAAAAGTTAAATTAATTTTATTATCAACAATTTTTTCATCTACAGTTGAGGATATTGAATGATATTCTTCAGTTGTAGTAATATAGTCTATTTCATCTAAAATTTTTTTTACAACGTTAACTGAATAAATTTCACCTTCGGCTTTCTTGAAAAGTTTTTTTAAACTTATAAAATTTCTTTCATCAAAATCCTTTGGTATTTTTAAACTTAACTTGTTAAAATAATATTTATCGTTTGCGTTAATATTAAAAATTAACTCAAATTGATTTTCGTCAATTATTTTGGCAAACGAAGTGTTTATAGATGCATTATAATAACCTTTCGATAAATAAAAATTCTTTAATAAATTTTTATCAAAATTGATTGTACTTTCATTTAGGTATTTTCTTCCAGAAAGGAATTTCCAAAATTTATGTTCTTCACTAATTATAACATTTCTTAGTTTTGAATCTTTAAATATTTTATTTCCAATAAATGTGATTTTTTTAATTTTTGATTTAGTGCCAAGATCAACTTCATATATTAATGATACTTTATTATCATTAAGTTCTTCTAAAAAAACATCAACTTTAGAAAAATAAAAACCTAATTCTTTTAAAGCATTTGCGATTCTATCTAAATCAGAACGTAATAAAATTTCATTGAAAGAAGAACGAGATTTTAATTTCAGATTTTCTGATATAGCTTTCTTAATTCTATCAGCCTTTATTCCTTTAAATATAATAGACTCTATAATCGGATTTTCTACAACTATTATACTAAGTATATTATTTTCAAATTTTACAGTTACATTTTCAAAAAAATTTGAATCATATATATTTATCGTTACATCATTTAAATTTTCAGTTTCCAAATTCTCATTGATCGAAATTCCAGAGAACATTTTAATTGTATCTTCAGGAATTCTTTCGTTTCCAGAAATTTCAATTTTTTTGACTATTTCAGAAAAAACTGGATTGCAAAAAATTATAAGAAATAAAATGGAAGTTATTGCATAAGTTTTAATGAATTTTTGAAACATTTTAAGATTTATACACTTTTTCTATAGTTTTTAAACGAACATAATTATGTAAATTATGAATTTGATCTAATTGTTTTGGTTTAATTTTTTTATATTTAATAAATTCTTTATTTTTTATTAATTTAAATAATCTTTCATTTATTTCATTAAATTTAATTTTTTTTTTCAAAAAAAGATCAACTAAAGTATCATTGGCGGAAACAATTACTGTTTCGTACAAAGAACTTTTGTTCGGTAAATAATTTAATAAATTAAAGATTGGATATCTTTGTGGAGATATTTTTTGAAAATTTAGATTATTTAATATTTTCAAATTAATATTTTTTGAAAATATTTTTTTTTCTGATTTATTAAATAATGTATTATGTATAGGTATTCGCATTGTAGTATCATGTGCTATAATTTTTATCATACCATTGTTAAACTTAATGATTGCATGAATATAGGATTTTGGGTGTATTAAAATATTTATCTTTTTATAAGGTAAATTAAAAATATTTTTCGCTTCAATAACCTCATAAATTTTGTTTATCATTGTAGCAGAATCGATTGAAATTTTCTTACCCATTGTCCAATTTGGATGATTTAGAGCCTTTTTGATACTTATGTTTTTTAATTTAGATAATGGTGTTGAGAGCAAAGGGCCACCTGAGGCTGTGATATAAATTTTATCAATATTATTAATTTTATTTTCTGACAGACCATACCATAAAGAAAAATGTTCAGAGTCAACTGGTATAAAATTAGTTTTATTTTTTTTTAGTTCCTTTTCAATTAATGACCAACCACATATTATTGACTCTTTGTTAGCAATAGCAATTTTGCTAGTATATTTAATTAAATTAATCGTTGGTTTTAATCCCTCTATACCTGTAATTGCACTTAAACCATAATCTATTTTTTTTTTAAAAATGTTATTAAGCAAATTAAAATTATTATAAATATTTATATTTAATTTTCTTTTTTTCAAAATTTCAAAACTTTTTTTATTGGTTAATATTAAATTTTTAACCTTAAACAATTTGGACTGTTTAAGTAATTCCTTATAATTTTTGTTTGCTGTTAACAAAACTATTTCATAATTTTTTGTATCTTTTTTTATTATATTCAATAAAGTTTTTCCAATAGAGCCAGTAGATCCTAATATTGCAATTTTTTTTTTCATTATTATAAAAATAATTTTTCTAAAACGAATGCGATAGGTAGAACAAAAATAAATCCATCAATTCTATCTAGCAAACCACCATGACCAGGTAAAAACGAACCTGTATCTTTAACTTTAGCTTTTCTTTTATAATATGAAATAAATAAATCTCCCAGCTGACATATTAAAGATAAAAATAAACATAAAAAAATTGATACAAAAATATCTTGCTGTAAACTATCAAAAATAATTATTGTAAATAATGAGCATAAAAATGAACCAATACTTCCTGATATTGTTTTGTTTGGGCTTATTTTAGTTAGTTTTTTTCCTCCAATTGATTTGCCAAATAAATAACCTCCGGTATCTGAAAGTATACATACAGATAAAATGATTAATAAACTTAAAGACTTGTAATAATCATATGCAGCATAAATAAAAAAAAATAGATAAATTAATGATAAAAAATTATAAAATTTACTAATTTTTATTTTCTTTTTATAAATTTTTTTTATTAAAGTGTTAAATTCATTAAATGAAATAAAGGATATTAAAATCAATAAATACAGCCACAAGAATTTATTAAAAAATAAAAAAATATATAAAATTATTAACAAAATTATTGATGTTAAAATTCTATTTAATAAATTCAATGTCATCAGATGCTACCATAGTTTCTTTTAATTTTTTTGTAATTATTAATAATTTTTCTAAAATCTGATTCATTAAACTCTGGCCACAATTTTTTTTCAAAAAAAATTTCAGTATAAGCTAATTGCCATAATAAAAAGTTACTTAATCTTCTTGTATTTCCTGTTCTAATTAAAATATCTGGGTCTGGAATATTTTTTGTTTGCAAATTTCTGATTAAATTTTTTTCTGTGATTTTTTCTTTATTTTTGTTTATTAACTTAAAAGCATTAATTAATTCTGCTTTTGAACCATAATTTAATGCAAGGTTAATTTGTAATTTATTATTTTTAGAAGTTATTTTTTCTGATGATTGCAATAATCTATTTATTTTTTTTGAAAAATTTATTGTTCCAATAATTTTTAATTTAATATTTTTATTATGAAGATCTTTAATCTTTGTTTGTAAAAAATTCTCTAATAACTTAAATAAAAATGAAATTTCATTTTTTGGCCTTTTCCAATTTTCAGTCGAAAAAGCATATAATGTTAAAAATTTTATATTATTTTTTAATGACTCTTTTATTATTTTTTCAAGAGTATTGATCCCTTCTCTATGACCTTCATTTCTTGAATTTCTGTATTTTAAACCCCACCTTCCATTACCATCCATTATAATGGCTACATGTTTTAATGGGTTCATATAGTCATTATTTCTTTTTCTTTTAAAGAGATTTTTTCATCTACTGATTTTATGTGATCGTCTGTTATTGTCTGCACTTTTTTTTCATTAGATTTTTCTTCGTCTTCACCAATTTCTTTTGATTTTAAAAGTTTTTTAAGGTCTTCATTTGCTTCTCTTCTTATATTTCTTATAGATACCTTACATTTTTCTCCAATTGATTTAATTAATTTTTTTAGTTCTATTCTTCTTTCCTCATTTAATTCTGGTACAGGTAATCTTATCAATTGACCATCTATTTGAGGATTTAATCCCAGATCAGATTTTTGTATTGCTGCATCTACTAATGAAACATTATTTGCATCCCAAACTTGTATGTTTATCATTCTTGGCTCTGGCGTAGTAATACTTCCAACTTGATTTATCGGCATTTGTTGACCATAAACATCTACTTTGATTAAATCTAACATTGAAGCATTTGCTCGGCCAGTTCTTAGTGATGATAACTCTTTTGAGAAAACCTCAATGGCTTTATCCATTTTAAGGCTGTATGATTTTTCATCAAACATTTATTCTCCAATCTTTATTCTATAGAACTCTTTTATTTTCAAATCTGCTATAGAAAGTTCTTTTAACACATCTTGAACTTTTTTCTTTGGTTCCATTACCCATGATTGCGTTAAAAGAGCATTTTCTTCTTTGAACTTATTCATTTTACCTAAGCTAATTTTTTTTGCAATATCATCAGGTTTTCCTGAATTTTTTAATTCCTCAGCAACTAATTCTTGTTCTTTTTCTATTATTGCTTGATCAATCAAACCTGACTCTAAAGCTAATGGATTTGATGCTGCAATGTGCATAGATAATTGTTTGCTAAATGTTTTAACAGTATCAGAATTATCTTTAGTATCTAATGAAACCATAACTGCTAATTTTGCTACATTATCTTTTATAACTGTATGCAGGTAATGATTATTTACTCCTTCTGAATTTTGAATAGTTTTAGCTTTCCCTATTGTAATTTTTTCACCAATTTTCGCAATTAAGCCAACTAAATTGTCATCCACTGTTTGACCATTTTTCATTTTTGCTGCTTTTAATTCTTCAATATTAGAATTATTTTCATTATTTAATTCGCTTAATTCTTTAACAAAAGAAATAAAATCATCATTTTTTGCAACAAAATCAGTTTCACAATTTACTTCTATCACAGAAGTTTTTGAGTCATTTCCGCTAACAACAACAACTCCTTCCTTTGCGTCTCTAGACATTTTTTTTGAAGCTTTTGAAATTCCTTTAACTCTTAAAATTTCAATTGCTTTATCTAAATCTCCATTAGATTCTTTAATAGCTAAGTTACAGTCTTTAAAACCAGCTCCGGTTGCTTCTCTAAGTTTTTTAACCTTTTCTATATCACTCATTAATTTAATTTCTCCTTGTCTTCTTTGGAAAATTTTTTATCTAATTTTTCTCTATCTAATTCCTGAATAGTTTTTGTTTTATCTTCCTCTTTAATATCTTTAGTTTTATCTTTTATTGAATCAATAGAAGTTGCTGAACTTTTGGCACTATTAATTGTTTCTCTAATTAAATTACAATAAAGATCAATAGCTCTTCTTGCATCATCATTGCCTGGAATTGGATAATCAATATTGTCGGGATTCGAGTTACTGTCTAAAATTGCAATAATTGGAATTCCTAATTTAGCTGATTCAGCAATTGCTAGTGATTCATAATTTGTATCAATAACAAAAACTAAGTCAGGAACTTTTTTCATTTCAGCAATACCCCCTAAAGATCTTTGAAGTTTATCTTTTTTAACGCTCATTTTTAAAAGTTCTTTTTTAGTAAAACCTCTATTTTCTGCTGTTAAATCAGTTTCTAACTTTTTTAATTTTTTAATCGAATTTGAAATTGTGCCCCAATTAGTGAGCATACCTCCTAGCCATCTATAATTTACAAAATATTGATCAGTATCTTTGGCAACTTCAGCTATAGCTTCGGATGCTTGTTTTTTTGTTGATACAAATAAGATTTTTCCATTATTTGCTATAGTATTATATACTTTTTCTAAAGCTACTTTTGTTAATTCTAGAGTTTGCGTTAAATCTATAATATGAATAGAATCTCTTTTTCCAAAAATATACTTTTTCATTTTTGGGTTCCATCTTAATGTTTTGTGACCAAGATGAACTCCTGCTTCTAATAATTGTTGAATTGTAACGTTAGGTATTTTCATATTTATTCCCGGTTAAGCCACCACAGTAATTTCCAATAAAGGACCGGAGGTATAAAACCAACAACTGTGTGCGTGTTAATTTAATTTATGGAGTATTTACAAATATTTAACAAAATTAACAAGCAATTATTTAGTTGATTAATGCTTGAATTTCTTGATTTCTGAGTAGATTTAGTGATTTTCTATCTAATTTACGAGTATTTTTTAATCTGAATTTATGAATATTGTCCTCAGTAAAAAGGTTAATATTTACGATTGTTTTACCCTTGTCTTTTAAAATTGTAGATATTTTTTCAATTTGTTCCTCAGATTGAATTTCGAATAAAACCTCTTTTATAGGACTGTTAAACAAATCTTTAAGTGAGGCTATTTTTTGAACATTAATTCTGGTTAGCCTATTTTCATCATTAGAAATATTTTTAAATAATGTCAAAATAAGAGAACTACCCTCTTTCAAAATTTCTCTATTTGATTCTAATACATCTGAAAAAATAAAGAGTTCAAATACACTTGATAGGTCAGTTAATTTTAATACTGCATAGGAATTTCCTTTTGCTGTTTTTCTTTCTTGAACCTTTAACAATGTTGCAGCAATGTTAGAATCTTTTAAATCTTCATTAGAAATAAAGTTAGAATAATCTTTTATTTTATAATCGTCATAAATTTCTTTAAATTGATTTAATGGATGATCTGAAATAAAAAAACCTACCGCCTCAAATTCTTTTGACAATCTTTCCTCAAATTTCCAATCTTCAATTTTAATTAATAGTTTATCTTGTTCCTTTTCATCCTCAGAAAATAAATCAATCTGATTAGCAGTTTTATTATCAAATATATTTTTACTTTTTGCAATTATACTAGGAATTGATTCATACATAGCTTGTCTATTCAAATGTAAATTATCAAAAGCACCTGCTTTAACTAGACCTTCTAATTGAAGCTTGTTAATATCTTTTGGATTTACTCTATTTATAAAATCATGAATAGAATCAAATTTTCCATTTGAATTTCTTTCTTTGATGATATTTGATATTGCTTCGTAGCCTACAGCTTTAATACCACCTAAAGCATAATAAAATTTATCATTTATTGTTCTAAAATCAGCAAAACATTCATTAATATCTGGACGAACAATTCTAACATTTAATCTTTTTAATTCTTCATAAAACTCACTTAACTTATTTTGATTAGATATATCCATTGTCATTGAAGCAGCAATAAATTCTTTAGGATAATATGTTTTTAAAAAAGCTGTTTGATATGAAATAATTGCATATGCAGCAGCATGACTTTTGTTAAAACCATATTCAGCAAATGGTTCTATTTTTAAGAAAATTCCAGCAGCAACATCTTTTGCTATTCCATTTTTAACAGCACCAGCAATAAATCCCTGTTTCTGTTTTTCAAGTTCTGCTCTTTTCTTTTTACCCATTGCTCTTCTTAAAAGATCTGCTTGCCCTGCTGTAAATCCTGATAATTTTTGAGCGATTTGCATTACCTGTTCTTGATATATAATTACTCCATAAGTTGGCTTTAAAATGTCTTCTAGAAGTGGGTGTAAATAATCAGGTTTTTGTTTTCCATGTTTACAGTCATTATATGTTGGAATATTGCTCATGGGACCTGGTCTATATAAGGCCACTAATGCGATAATATCCTCAATGTGATTAGGCTTCATTTGAATTAAAGCCTCTCTCATCCCTGCACTTTCAATTTGAAACAATCCAACAGTTTTACCAGAAGATAATAAATCAAAAACTTTTTGATCTTCGTAACTAATTTTTTCTATGTCAAAATCTTTAATTTTTTCTCTTACAAGTTTTTGTGTATTGTTAATTACTGTAAGTGTTTTTAAGCCTAAGAAATCAAATTTTACTAAACCAGCATTTTCTGCTGAGTACATATCAAATTGAGTTGAGGGTAATAATAGATCAGCTGATGCATCTTTATACAATGGAACAACTTCAGTGAGATTTTTATCAGCAATTACAACGCCAGCAGCATGAGTTGCTACATTCCTATTCAGCCCTTCTAATTTTAAAGATAAATCTGTTAATTTTTTAATTCTAGGATCTTCGTTAATAAGTTTTTGTAATCTAGGTTCTCCAGCAATACATTGAGTTAAATTTTGAGGTCTAGATGGATCAAAAGGTATCATTTTTGATATACTATCTACAAAGCCGTAAGATAAACCAAGGACACGGCCTACATCTCTAATTACCATTCTGGCTTTTAATTTACCAAAAGTAATAATGTGAGCTACACTATCTTTATATTTTTTTGTCAGATATTCAAAAACTTGATCCCTTTTTTCCTCACAAAAATCTATATCAAAATCTGGCATAGAAATTCTATCTGGATTTAAAAATCTTTCAAAAATTAAGTTAAATTTAATTGGGTCAACATCAGTAATAGATAAACACCACGCTACTAATGAGCCAGCTCCAGATCCTCTACCTGGTCCTACGGGAATATCATTATTTTTTGCCCATTTAATATAATCTGAGACTATCAAGAAATAACTCGAGTATTTCATTTCAATAATTATTGAAAGCTCATGATCAAGTCTTTTTTTATATTCTAAATAAGTAGAATTTTTCTCTAAGTTATCAATTTTAATTTCAAATAAAGTATTAAATTTTATTTTTAATCCCTCTAAAGAATCTTTTTTTAAAATTTCATCTGCATTTCCATCATTATCACTACTAATATTTGGTAAAATAGGATTTGAAGACATAGGTCTAAAATTACATCTTAATGGAAAATTATAATTATTTTCTAAGGCCTCTGGTAAATCAGCAAATAATTCTAACATTTCAAAATTGGATTTTAAATAATGTTGATCAGTAAACTTTATTCTATTCTTTTCGTTTACATATGTTTTATTTCCAATACATATCAAAGCATCATGTGCTTCATGCATGTCTTTACTTAAATAAAATACTTCATTTGTAGCAATAATTGGTATTTCTAATTCAAAGGATTGTTTTAAATTAAACTTTTCAAATCCAGCTTCATTCAGATCGTTATGGCGTTGAATTTCTATATAAAATCTGTCGCTAAAAGATTGTTTAATTTGGGTATAAAGATTTTGAATGTCAGTGAACTTTCCTTTATCAAATAATTTACCAAATAAACCAAAAACAGTTCCAGAAAAAATAGCAACACCTTCTGATTTAATTAATAAATCTTTAAATTCAACATTTGGTTTGGATAATGCATTATTTTTAAGATAAGAAGAAGATGAAAGATCTATTATGTTTTTATATCCAATTTCATTTAAAGCGAATAAAGGAAGTAATCCTATTGTATCTCCAATTTTAAAATTTATTTGTGTTCCAATAATTGGTTGAGTACCTGATTTAGAAATTTTTTCAGCGAACTCTAATGCTCCACATAAATTTTCTGTGTCACATAGACCTAATGATCTTAATTTATTTGTTTTAGAATACTCTTGAAGATTATCAATTTTTGCTGCACCTTCACATATAGAATATTGAGTATGGACTTTTAGATGATTAAAATTTTGATTAATTGTTTCAGACATTAGATGATTTTATACTACCATCTCTCATCTCCAATAGATAATCTGCTTTTTTCGCAAAAAATCTATTATGAGTTGCAAATATAATTATCCTGTCTGATCTTTTTTGATTATTTAAAAGTTTAAAAATATCTTTAGCTGTATTCATGTCTAAACTACCAGTTGGTTCATCAGCTAAAATAATTTGAGGATCATTGATAATCGCTCTTGCGATTGCAACTCTTTGAGCTTCACCTCCAGAAAGTTGTGAGGGAAAATGATTTAATCTGTTTGAAAGTCCAATTTTTCTTAATAATTTTTCAGCTTTTGATAATGCTAAATTTTTGTCATTATTAAGAGATAAAGAAGCAAAATAAACATTTTCTAAAGCTGTAAAATCAGAAAGAAGATTATTTTCTTGGTAAACAATACCAATTCTTTTAGATCTAAATAAATCATTTTTTTCATTTTGACTGAAATTTATCTCATGATTATCAAACTTAATGATGCCAGATGTTGGTTTATCAATTAATGAAATTAAATTGAGTAAAGTTGATTTTCCAGATCCAGAGGGTCCCATTATTGCGTAAGTTTTACCTAAACTAAATTTTCTAGATAAACCTCTTAATACATTTATTTTTTTTTCAGTAATGAAACTTTTTTGTATATTATTTAATTCTAAAAAATTATTCATACTTCAGTGATTTTATAGGATCCATATTTGCAGCTTTAAGCGCTGGAAATATAGAAACTACTATTGTTACTAATATTGAACAGATTGTTATAATTACTATAGAATTAATATTTATTTCTGAGGGCATCTTGCTTAAAAAATATATTTCCTCTGGAAATAAACTAATATTAAAAGTAGAGCTTAAAAATTGTCTAATGTTTTCTATATAAATTGAGAATGTTACACCTAAAAATATTCCAAAAATTGTCGCTGAAGTTCCAATTGATACACCAACTAGAAAAAATATTTTAACTATGGATTTATTTAAAACTCCAATAGATTTTAAAATTGCAATATCTCGAGTTTTGTTTTTAACTAAAATTGTTAAACCAGAAATTATATTAAATGCAGCTACAATAATAATTAAAGATAAGATAATAAACATTACATTTCTCTCAACCTTAAGTGCTGAAAATAACGAGCTATTCATGTCAGCCCATGTATATACAAAAGCATCAGGGTATAATTTAATCAAATTTTCTTTATGATATTCAATATTTTTTGGATCTTTAAAATAATACTCGGTAAATCTATCAATTTTATTTTTGTCAAAAAAATCTTCTAAAGTATTTAAATTTATATACGCAATATTTTCATCATATTCTGACAATCCACTTTCAAATATTGATATTATTTGAAATAAATTTTGCTTTGGTAAAGATCCAACTAATGTTTGAACGCCAGAAGGTGAAGTAATTGAAATCTCATCTCCAATATCTAGTCCTAAAATGTTACTTAAATCTCGACCAATAGAAATTGTATTTTCATTTAAATTTTTAGAACCAAAAAAACTATCATTATTCGAAATTTCCAGATCTTTAAAATCTTTTTCCAAATAACCTTTTAGCAAAACTCCTTTAGTGCCATTTTTATGAAAAATAATTGCTTCACCGTCATTTGATAAAACGTCTTTAGCAAAATCTTTATCTGGCAAGGAAGCTAAAGGTTTATCGTAAGGTTTGACAACTGCATGAGCATTAAAGCCAACTATCTTTTCAATTAATTCAGTTCTAAATCCATTCATGACAGACATTACAATGATAAGAACCGCAACTCCAAGACTTATGCCTATAAAAGAAAAAATTGATATAACATTCAAAAAACCATCTTTTTTTCTGGCTTTTAAAAATCTAAAAGTAATTTCTTTTTCTAAAGTAGAAATCAAATTGAATTTTTTTGTTTAGTTATAATTTCTATAATTTTACTTAATGGTAAATTTTGAGTTTCACCACCTGTTTCCTTGAACTCTAATAAATCACCCTCGCTTTTCTTGCCAATAATAATTTGATACGGGGCACCAATTAAATTCATTTTTTTTATTTTTGATGAGAAATTCTCATCTGTATCATCAATGATTGCATCAATATTATTTTTGATTAATTCTATATTGATATTATTTGCTTTATCTAAAGCTGAGGTGTCATTTTTATTTATCATAGGTATTAAAGCAATGTCATAAGGAGCAACAGACAATGGCCATTTCATGATTTCATTTTTGTCATCATATTTTGCTTCAATTATAGCCCCTACTAACCTTGACACACCAATTCCATAAGAGCCCATTTTAACAAAATCTTTCTTCCCCCCTGGTAAATCAACTGATGCACCCATTGGTTTTGAATACTTGTCACCAAAATAAAATATATGACCTACCTCGATACCTTTTGTAATCAATTGATTTTCCTTAGAAACAATTTTTTCAAAATCTTCTTTATTAAACTTTTCATCAGTTACAGCATAAAACTGTTCATATTTTTTTCTCATACTTTCCAACGATGCTTTTTCTAGTTGAGTATCAGCAGTATCAAGATCAAATATTCTTTTGTCAGTGAAAATTTTACTTTCACCTGTATCTGCAAGAATAATAAATTCATGAGATAAATTTCCACCTATAGGTCCTGTGTCAGCAGCCATAGGTATTGCTGTCAAAGATAATCTTTTGAAAGTTCTCAAATATGAAAGAAAGAATTTATTATAAGAATAAAAAGCTTCCTCATCTGATACATCAAATGAATAAGCATCTTTCATATAAAACTCTCTACCACGCATAATTCCAAATCTAGGTCTTATTTCATCTCTGAACTTCCATTGAATATGATACATAAGTTGTGGGAGTGATTTATAAGATTTTATTGAAGATCTAAAAATTTCAGTAACTTGTTCCTCATTGGTTGGTCCATATAACATTTCTCTATTTTGACGGTCGGTTATTCTTAACATCTCTTCACCATAATCGTCATAACGACCACTTTCTTTCCAAATTTCACTGGATTGAATTGTTGGCATTAATATTTCTTGAGCTCCAATTTTGTTTTGTTCTTGTCTGACAATGTCTTCTATTTTTTTCATTACCTTAAAACCTAAAGGTAACCATGAATAAATACCTGCTGAGGCTTGCTTGATCATTCCTACTCTCAACATCAATTGATGAGATTTAATTTTTGCTTCTGAAGGATTATTTTTTAATATTGGTATAAATGAATTTGATAAATGCATCTTAATTAATCATATTTCTTAAATTTAAATATTCAAATTTAATTAATAAGTAAATTATTATGAAAATGACAGTAGTAATTCCAGTGCAATAAAGGAATTTTTTCAGCATTTTTGGATTTTCAGGTGAGCCAGGATCCTCACCGTCAATTTTTACAGTCTTTGTTCGATTCACATCAATAGGTAGAATAGCAAAAAAAACTATCCACCATATAATTATATAAATAATAGCTAAGCCTGTTGCGCTCATTAAATTCTTACTAAATTGATATTGGTAAAAGGTTTTTTCCCTGTTCTCTCTTTTGAAAACTTTCTACAGGCAATTTTTAATGCATCAATAAGATTGTGTTCTTGTTGTTTGCTTCCAATTTTAAAAGTTCTAGAGGTTTTCTCTATTTCCTCTTCTAATCCATAAACAAAATCATCTCGATCATCTACAGGTAAACCACGAAATGAAAGAATAGGGTTATTGTGTATATTACCTTTAGGTGTAATCATTATTGTTACCTCAAGATATCCATTAGCACTTAAATTTTTCCTATCTTTTATCGATTGTGAATCTGGATCAACGCTTACACTACCATCTAAATAAAGTCTGCCGCTCGGGGCCTTGTCATATACTTCAGGTTTTTCACCTGGATATAACTTAACAATATCACCATTTTCGACTTGAACTGGATGTGGCACTTGCATTTCTTTTGCAAAATTAATGTGTTCTATCATATGCCTATGTTCACCGTGAACAGGTATTACACATCTAGGTTTTACCCATTGATACATCTCTTTAAGATCTTCTCTATTTGGATGACCAGAAACATGCACAAACTCGGTTTCTTCAGATATTACTTCTATTCCATCCTTAACAAGTTGGTTGTGAAGTTTATAAAGTTTTTTTTCATTACCAGGTATAATTTTTGAAGAAAAAATGACAGCATCACCTTTTTCAATAAAAACATCTGGATGAACATAACTAGAAATTCTCATCATTGCACCCATTGGTTCGCCTTGACTTCCAGTACATAAATACACAATTTTTTCTCTTGAAAAATTTTTAGCTTCTCTTGGATCAATTGGCTCAATTGTATTTTTTAAATATCCGCATTGACGTGCAGCTTTATAAATACGATGCATTGATCTACCTACTAAAGAGATTTGTCTTCCTGTTTGTTCTGCACAATAAAAAGCTGTCTCCATTCTAGCTACGTTGGAAGCAAATGATGTTATGATAATTCTTTTTTTTAATCGAGACATAACGTTTAACATATTTTTTCTTACATCTAACTCTGAACCTGATCTACCAGCGCTAAAAACATTTGTTGAATCGCAAATCATTGCTAGCACACCTTCTTCACCAATTTCCTTTAATCTTTTTTCGTTTATATTGTCTCCAATCAAAGGATTTGGATCTACCTTCCAATCTCCAGTATGCAAAATAACACCTGCAGGAGTTTTTATTCTAAGTCCATTTGGTTCTAATATAGAATGCGTTAAAGTTATATATTCAATTTCAAATGGGTCTAAAGAAACTTTTCCATTTAACTCAACAATCTGTAAATCATTGGTTATGTCGATTTGTTTTTCTTTAAATTTCTCTCGAATTAATACTGCTGTAAAAGGAGTTGCAAAAATTTTACATTGTAATTTTGGCCATAAATGAGCAATTGCACCTATATGATCCTCGTGAGCATGTGTTAAAACTATTCCTAATAAATTATCTTTTCTTTCAACTATAAACCCTGGATCTGGATAAATTAAATCAACACCTGGAATAGTATCATCTGCAAATGTTACCCCTATGTCGACCATAATCCATTTATGATCACTAGGTTGTCCATAACCGAACAAATTCATGTTCATGCCTATTTCACCTGATCCACCTAAGGGACAAAATAATAGTTCATCTTTCATATTATTTAATTAATTTTGAAATCTTTATTAAGCCTTTAATTGTAATATCTTGGTTGTGACTTGCTTTCGTTTTTATTGAGTTTTTAAATAAATTTGAAAATCCACCAGTAATAACTACTTTAAAAGATCTTCTGGTCTCTTTCTTAATTAAATTAATAATATTGTCAATTAAACCTGCATAACCCCAAAAAAACCCTGATCTAACAGCTGAGATTGTATTGTTACCAATGACTTTATTAATCTTTTTTAAATCTATTTTTGGTATCAAAGTTGCTTTGTCAGACAAGGTATTAAGAGATAATCTGACACCTGGGGCAATAATTCCTCCATAATAAGTATTTTTAATTAGTACATCAAAAGTTGTTGCTGTACCAAAATCCAAAATTATAAAATTATTTTTATCGTTCATTAAACTTATAGCATTAGTAATTCTATCTGAGCCTACCTGTTTATAATCTACTTTGATTTTTATAAGTGATTTTAAGTTTAATTTTTTAACCTCATAGCATTTTAATTTAACTTTTTTCGATAAAAATTTATTTATTATAGAGAAAGTTTTTGGAACAACACTACAAAATAATATTTTTTCAATTTTATTTAATTGAATTTTATTTTTTTTAAATAAAATATTAAGCTGCTTGTTGTTTATAGATTTTGATAAGAAAGTAATTTTTTTTGAAATTTTATTATTTTTGGAAACAATACATAATTTTGTTTCTGTATTACCAATATCACCAAGAATATACATTATTAAATTTTATACAGTTTAGATAAATTTTTTTTAAAAAGTTGTTTTAGTTTATTTTCTACTATTAATTTACTAATACTTTTTTTGGATACCTCTTGCAAGTTTGTAGCAGGATAATTCCTTATAATTGGATTTTTTTTAATATTTATACCTATACCAGTAATTAAAAATTTTTTATCTCTAACAAATATGACTTCTTGTAAAATGCCACTAATTTTTTTTTTATCAATTAATAAGTCGTTCGGTTTTTTAAATAAAATTTTTTTACTTGTAAATGACGAGAGTAGTTTTTTGACTAAAAGACAATTGATTTTTGTTATAGCATTAATCGATAGTTTCGTTTTATTTAATTCATTGAAAAAAGAGATAAATAAATTTCCTTTTGATGATATCCATTTTCTTCCATACTGTCCTCTACCATTTAATTGTGTTTCAGCAACAACCATACCTAAGTTATATTTAGTTTCTTTGATAATTCTTATTGCAGTATTGTTTGTGCTTTTAACTTTTTTAAATTTAAATTTTTTAAATTTCATTAAATAATATTAATTCTTGAAACAACTTCTACTAATTGACTTGGGAATATGAAGTATAAAAGAATTAATATAGTTGAAACTGTCAGTGAAAATTTCAGCCATAAGCTATGGTCAGTGTCATATTTATCTTTTTCCTTATCAAAATACATAATTTTTATAATTCTTAGATAATAAAAAGCTGCAACCACAGTTGATAACAACCCTACTATAGCTAAGAAATACATTGATTGTTCCAATACTGCTTTAAAAACGTAAAATTTTGCAAAGAAACCTGCTAGGGGTGGTATGCCTGCTAAAGAAAATAGTATTAACAACAAACACAAAGATAACAATGGATGATTTTTTGATAATCCAGATAGATCATTAATATTTTCATAATATTGATCTTTTCTTCTTAACATTAATAAGCATGAAAAAAGAGCTAAATTCATAATAACATAAATAGAAATATAAATTATCGAACTTTGAATTCCCTCGTTTGATGCTGTGGCTAAACCAGCTAATGTGTAACCAATGTGTCCTATAGAACTGTAAGCAATTAGTCTTTTAATATTAGTTTGCCCTATAGCAGCAACTGCTCCAAAAACCATAGAAGCTATAGATAAGAAAACTATTATCATTTGCCATTGATCAATTAAATTTAAAAAAGGAACATATAAAAATCTAATAAATACAGTCAAAGCAGCTACCTTTGGTACTATTGTAAAAAACAAAGTTACAGTTGTTGGAGATCCTTCGTAAACATCAGGTGCCCACATATGGAATGGAACTGCAGAAATTTTGAATGCTAAACCAACTAATATGAACACAATTCCAAAAGTTAAAACATATTCCTCAGAATTTAGTTGATTTGATATTATATCAAAATTAGTAGAACCTGAAAAACCATAAACTAAAGAACATCCATATAATAAAAGTCCTGATGATAATGCACTTAGAACAAAATATTTTAAACCCGCTTCTGATGATTTTAATTGATCTCTGTTGTATGTAGCTAAAACATAAAGAGCTAATGACTGTAATTCTAAACCCATATAAAAAACAATTAAATCATTTGAGCTAATCATTACCATCATACCAAGAATAGAACTCAAAATAAGAACAGGATATTCTATATTATATATTTTAAATGTTTTTAAATAAGTTGACGAAATAACTAAAACTATAAAACCTCCAATTAAAGTTATAATTTTCATTAGCGAGGACATACTGTCAATCACAACACTTTCATTAAACAAAGTTTCTCTTGCTACAGAGAAAGTTTCATTGATTGTTATTATTGTTGTAATTAAGATTGCAAACAAAGATAAATTGAACGTAATTTTTGAACTATTTTTTTTAAAAACACCTAGAATAAGTAGAAACATAATTGATAGAGAAATAAAAATTTCAGGTAATATTAAATTTAAATTTTCCATATTATTTACTGGCTATATTTGTGTTATGCATATTAATTAAATCAGTAACAGAAACTTCAATAGTGTTGATTAATGGATCGGGATAAAAACCAAAAAATAAGATTGGTGCAGCTAAACAAGATAAAATAAAATATTCAGATCTATTTAAATCTAAAATTTTTTTAAGATCTTCATTAAGTAATTTTCCAAATACTACTCTTTTATAGAGCCATAACATGTATGCAGCTCCTAAAATTACTCCAATACTTGCTATAACAGCTACTAAAAAATTATCCTTGAAAGCTCCCATTAATATTAAAAACTCACCAATAAATCCACTTGTTCCAGGTAAACCAAGAGACGCTAAAGCAAATAACATGAACAATATTGAATATTTTGGAATTACAGAAACTAGTCCACCATACGTGCTTATCAATCTAGAATGCATTCTGTCATAAACTACACCAACAGTTAAAAATAATGCTGCTGAAACTAAGCCATGGCTTATCATTTGAATTATACTTCCTTCAATTCCTTGTTGCTGCAAAGTGAATATACCCAAAGTTACAAACCCCATATGCGCAACTGAAGAATAAGCAATTAACTTTTTCATATCTTCCTGCATTAAAGCTATCAGTGAAGTAAATATGATTGCTATAACACTCAAGGTGTAAATTAATGGTGTAAATACCTCTGATGCAACCGGGAAAAGACCTAAAGAAAATCTTATAAAACCATATCCAGCCATCTTTAACAAAATTGCGGCTAATAATACAGATCCTGCTGTAGGAGCTTCAACGTGAGCATCTGGTAACCATGTATGAACTGGCCACATAGGTGTTTTAACAGCAAATGAACTAAAAAATGCTAACCACAATAAATTTTGATATTTAACATCTATTCCAATATCGTATAGTTGAACCACGTCGGTTGTTCCTGTAATCCAATAAATTGAAATTATTGCAACCAACATCAAAACAGAACCTAACAATGTGTATAAAAAGAATTTGAATGCAGAATAAACTCTTCTTGCACCTCCCCAAATACCGATAATTAAAAACATTGGTATTAATCCAGCTTCAAAAAATAAATAGAATACAACTAAATCAAGTGCACAGAAAACACCAATCATGAAACTTTCCATGATTAGAATTGCAATTAAAAAATCTCTTAATCTATTTTTAACAGAATTATTTACAGATATTATACAAAGGGGAGTTATAAATGTTGTTAATATTATAAATAAAATTGAAATACCATCAACTCCAACTTTATAATTAATAAATCCTTCAATCCATATTCTATCTTCTACAAATTGAAAACTAGACGTTGATTGGTCAAAAGAAATCCAAAGATAAATCGAAATTAAAAAATTTACTACAGTTGTAAATAAAGCAACATATTTAGCAGTTAAATTATTTCCTTCTTTATCTTTGGTAAAAAATAAAAATAAAGCACCAACTATTGGTAATAATATTAAAGATGAAAGAATAGGAAAATTCATTATTTAACTATTAAAAAAGTTAGTAAAGCAGAAAAACCTAACAACATTACAAATGCATATTGATAGATAAAACCACTTTGAAATTTAGTTGCTTTTATTGAACATTTTTTTATAAAAGAAGAAATTCCATCAGGACCAAAACCATCAATTATGGTTCCATCACAAAATTTCCATAAAAATAAACCTATTTTTTTTGAAGATTTAATAAACAACACATCATATAGCTCATCAAAGTACCATTTATTTACTAAAAAATTATATAAAGGTTTGTTCATTGAAGCTATTGAGTAAGGTAATTCTTTGTTCTTAACAAATAAGTAATAAGCAATTGGAATAGATAATAAAACCAAACACGGTGTTAAAAGTAAAAACCATAAAGGTGGGTGCTCAGTACTCAAAGGCTCTAAAAACTTAATAGACTCTGCCCAGAATAAATTATCACCATAGCCAATAAATAGTCCTTTAAATAGAAAACCAGCAAATACAGCTCCTATTGAAAGAATAAACAATGGAACAAGCATTACTAATGGAGACTCATGTGTTTCCTCTATCTTGATTTCTTTGTTATTGTACTCTCCATGGAAAGTTTTAAAGATTAATCTCCATGAATAAATAGATGTTAAAAATGCTGTAATTATTCCAATCCCAGCAGCATAATAACCAGTAGTATTACCTTTTAAATACGCAAATTCTATAATTGCATCTTTAGAATAAAATCCAGATAAAAATGGAAAACCTGTTAAAGCAAGTGTTCCAATAATCATTAAAGCATAGGTATATGGTAACTTTTTCCATACACCACCCATATTATTTATATTTTGCTCATCTTTAAATGCATGGATTACTGAACCAGATCCTAAAAATAATAAAGCTTTGAAAAATGCATGAGTAAATAAGTGAAACATGGCAACATTGTATGCACCTACTCCAGCTGCAAAAAACATATAACCAAGTTGGCTGCATGTAGAGTAAGCAATAATTTTTTTTATATCTGTTTGAACTAAAGCGACAGTTGCTGCAAAGAATGCGGTAGTCATTCCAACAATAGTTATAAAATTTAGTATTAATGGTGAATATTCATAAACTGGAGAACATCTTACTACTAAGAAAACACCAGCTGTTACCATCGTTGCTGCATGAATTAATGCAGAAACTGGAGTTGGACCCTCCATCGCATCGGGTAGCCAAGTATGTAACAATATCTGTGCAGATTTACCCATTGCTCCAATAAATAGAAGTAAACAAACTAAATCTATTGCTTTAACTTCAAAACCTAAAAATGGTAAGTTTTTATCTACAACTGTTGGAATTTGTTGAAAAACTTCTGAGTAATTAACAGTTCCAAATAAATAAAATATTAAGAAAATTCCTAAAGCAAAACCAAAATCGCCGACTCTGTTTACAACAAATGCTTTTATGGCTGCAGCATTTGCACTTTCTTTTTTAAACCAGAAACCAATTAGGAAGTAAGAACATAATCCAACACCTTCCCAACCAAAAAATAATTGAATAAAATTATCTGAAGTTACAAGCATCAACATCGCAAATGTGAACAATGATAAATAAGCCATAAATCTTGGCTTATGAGGGTCATGAGACATATAACCAATTGAGTAGATATGTACTAAAGCAGATACAGAAGTTACAACTACTAACATTACTGCTGATAAAGGATCAATTAACATTGACCAATTTACATCAAGTGACCCAGAGTTTATCCAGGTTGCTATAACAATATTTTCTTCGTATTGATTTACAATTACTTGATAAAGAACATAAATTGATAAAAATGCAGAAATAGAAACTAAAACACTTGTTACTATTTCTGAGTTTCTATCACCGATATATCTTCCAAAAAAACCAGAGATAATTGAAGCAATAAGTGGAAGAAATATAATTGATAGTTCCATGATTATCCTTTCAACTTATCAATTTCTTCAACTCGTATTGTTCCAGAATTTCTGAAATAGACAACAATGATTGCTAATCCTATAGCTGCTTCTGCAGCTGCAACAGTAAGAATAAATAAAGTAAAGACTTGTCCTGCCAAATCTCCTAAATAAATAGAAAAAGCAACTAAATTTATATTTACAGCTAGTAATATCAATTCAATACTCATTAAAATGACAATGATGTTCTTCCTATTAAGGAATATACCAATTACTCCAATTGAAAATATCACTGCTCCTAAAGTTAAATAATGTCCTAAACCTATATCAATCATCTATTTTAACCCCTTTATTACTCTGAACTTCTAACACCTCAACACCTTCTGCTCTTTCTCTAGATATTTGCTTAATATAACTTTGTCTTTTTACACCTGATCTTTGTCTAAATGTTAATACAATAGCCCCAACCATAGCTACTAACAGGATCATTCCACTTATTTGAAACACATGAATATAATCTGTGTATAAAATCTGTCCTAATGAGTGAGTATTGCTAATGCTTGTTTGAGCAATTGAATTATTAATATCAAAAATTTCTGGTTTATATTTCCAACCACCAATTACAATTATTACTTCAACGAATATAAGCGTACTGATAATTAATCCTACCGGGATATGTTTGGAACTTTGTTGACCTGCAAACCATTGATTTTTTTGTTGGGCTACGTTTAACATCATAACAACAAATAAAAACAGAACTGCAACAGCTCCAACATAAACAATTAGCATTATCATTCCCAAAAATTCAGCACCAATCATTATAAAAAGACAAGAAATACTTATGAAATCAAGAATTAAGAAAAATACTGAGTGAACAGTATTTTTAGAAGCAGTAACCATTATAGCTGAAACAACAGCAATTATAGAAAATGTATAAAAGAAAATAGCGTGTGCAATCATTTTTATCGATGGATATTGTCAGCTTTAATATTAGCCTCCAAAACATTCTCCCATCTATCTCCATTATCTAATAATTTTTCTTTTGTATAATAAAGTTCCTCTCTTGTTTCTGTTGAAAATTCAAAATTTGGACCTTGTACTATTGCATCTACAGGACAAGACTCTTCACACAAACCACAATAAATACACTTCATCATATCAATATCGTAACGTGTTGTTTTTCTACTTCCGTCTTTTCTTTCAGCAGATTCTATTGTTATTGCTTGTGCGGGACATACTGCTTCACATAATTTACAAGCAATACATCTCTCTTCTCCATTTGGATATCTTCGTAAAGCGTGTTCACCTCTAAAACGAGGGCTTATTTTACCCTTCTCAAAAGGGTAATTAATTGTTTTTTTTGATTTAAATAATTCTTTAATAGCAATAAACAAACCACCGATGAAATCAGTCATAAATATTGTTTTAAAAAATCTTGAAATATTCATTATTAATTCACTGGTAAAAGATTAAAATAAAATAAATAGCTAGATGTTAATACTACCCAAATTAATGAAAGAGGAAGAAATACTTTCCAACCAAGTTTCATTAATTGATCATATCTGTATCTAGGCACTATTGCCTTAACTAAAGCAAAAAGAATGAATAAAAGAAGAATTTTTAATATTAACCAAATTGCTCCTGGTACTAAAGTGAATGGATAAACATCAATAGGAGACATCCAGCCACCTAAGAATAATATTGCTCCCATTGCGCACATTAATAAAATATTTGCATACTCTCCTAACCAAAACATAGCATACATCATTCCTGAATATTCTGTTTGGTAACCAGCAACCAACTCCGCTTCTGCCTCTGGTAAGTCAAAAGGAGGTCTATTCGTTTCAGCTAAAGCAGAAATAAAGAATATTACAAACATTGGAAATAATGGAATTACAAACCACATATTTTGTTGAGCAATAACGATGTCGTTTAAATTCAGTGAACCTACACAAAGTAAAACGTTGATAATTATTACACCAATTGAAACTTCATAAGATACCATTTGAGCTGCAGAACGAATTGCTCCAAGAAAAGGATATTTCGAGTTTGATGCCCACCCACCCATGATTATTCCATAGACACCTAGTGAAGAAACAGCAAATAAATAAAGAATTCCAACATTGATATCGGCCAAAACCTGAGTTGCGCTAAATGGAATTACAGCCCATGCGATCAAAGCTAAAGTCATAGTCACTATAGGAGCCAATATAAAAATTACTTTATTTGAGCTAGATGGAATAATGATCTCTTTGAATATATATTTTAAAGCATCAGCTAAAGATTGTAATAAACCAAACGGACCAACAACGTTTGGTCCTTGTCTTTTTTGAACAAAAGCCCAAACTCTTCTATCTAGCCAAACAATCATTGCTACAGAAACAAGGACAGGAACTAGTAAGAATAAAATTTTATAAACTTCTTGAAAAACTATGCTCAAGTATTCCATGTTAACCTTCTGTACCTGTTAATTTAAAATTTAGTTTAGAATTATTACATTCAACCATCGTTTTTGATGACCTTGCAATAACATTTGAAAAATAATAATCTTTTACTTTGATTGTTAAAGTTTCATTTTGAAACTCATTAGTAAAATTATTAATGTCATTTACTTGTTTTTCCTTTTGTAAATTTAAATAATTAAACATGCTGCTTTCTAATTCATCTTTGTCATTAAATAATTTTCTATTATTCATAAATTCAGCAAGTTCATTTATTATTTGCCAATCTTCTTTTGCTTCACCTGGTGGATAAGATGCTTTGAAGGCTTTTTGAATTTTTCCCTCTAAATTTGTGAAGTATCCGTCTTGTTCAGTATAAGCAGCGCCTGGTAAAATAATATCAGCAGACTCAGCACCTTTATCACCATGGCTACCTTGGTAAATTATAAATTCATCTTTTTTATCAAATTCTAAATTGTCTTGACCTACAAGATAAACAATATCAAATTTATGTTCTTTTAAATCACTTATTAAGTTATTTTCATTATTAATTATTCCAAGATCAATATTTCCTACAGTTGCTGCATCAGTTGATAAAATATTTAAAGAGTTCCATTCATCTGAAATTTTATTATTTTTTGATAAAAATGCTTTAGTTTTATTAAATAAAAATTCTGAAGACTTTAGTCTAAGTAGAGACTCACCAATAATAATTATTGGTTTTTTTGAATTTATAATTTCTTTAGATACGTCATGATTTCCCTCAAGAATATTATTTAAAGTTTGCGTTTGACCATCTAAACTTTGATAAGGATAAGTTAAATCACCAACATCATTAAGTGAAATAATTTTTGTATTATTGTTTAAGTAAGCTTTTCTAATTCTAGCATTTAAAATTGTTGCTTCATATCTTGGGTTTGCGCCTGCTATAAAGATTAAATCTGCTTCCTCAATGCCATTTATAGAAGAATTAAATAAATAGTTTTCTCTTTTTGAAGTATTTATGAATCTGTTATCAGATCTTGACTCGTAATTTTTAGTATCAATTGTTCGATCAAAAAATTCTTTAAAAATATAACTAGTCTCCATATTGGTTAAATCGCCAACAAAGCCACATATTTTTTCTTTTGATGTGTTTTCAAATTTAGATTTAATTATTTTATACACTTCATCCCATGAAGCCTTTTCAAACTTACCGTTGTATTTGATAAATGGAGCATCTAATCTTTGATGTAGAAGACCATCACAAGCATATCTTGTTTTGTCTGAGATCCATTCCTCATTAATATCTTCATTTATAATTGGAAGTACCCTTTTCACTTCCCAATCGTATGTGTCTACTCTTACATTTGATCCAATTGCATCCATTACATCAATTGTTTCAGTTTTCTTTAATTCCCATGGTCTAGCTTCAAATACATAAGGTTTTGATGTTAGTGCTCCTACTGGACATAAATCTACAACGTTAGCAGATAATTCAGATTGCATTGATTGCTCTAGATAAGTCGTAATTTGCATATCTTCACCTCTTCCAATAGCACCAAGCTCTGGAACTCCTGCTACTTCTGTTGCAAATCTTACACATCTCGTACAATGAATACACCTCGTCATTTGAGTTTTAATCAATGGTCCCATATTTTTTTCAGGAACTGCTCTTTTGTTTTCTTTAAATCTTGATTTGTCTACCCCATAGTACATTGATTGATCCTGAAGATCGCATTCACCCCCTTGATCACACACAGGACAATCTAAGGGGTGGTTAGCTAATAAAAATTCCATTACTCCCTTACGTGCTTTTTCAACAAGAGCAGTATTTGTTTTAATATTCATACCCTCAGCAGCAGGCATAGCACACGAAGCAATTGGTTTAGGAGACTTTTCCATTTCAACTAAACACATTCTACAATTACCTGCTATTGATAATTTTTCATGATAACAAAATCTTGGAATTTCAATCCCAGCTTTTTCACAAGCCTGAAGAACAGTTAAACCTTCTTCAACTTCAACTTCGATTTCATTAACTTTCAATTTAAGCATTTTTTTTGTCTAGTAAATGTTGATCAACTAAATATGGAATATTGTTTTTCTTTTGAACAATAGGATCCAAATTATTTCTTTTCTCAATTTCTTTTTTAAAATGTCTAAGTAATCCTTGAACCGGCCAAGATGAGCCTTCCCCAAATGCACAAATAGTGTGTCCTGCTATTTGATTTGTAACATCTCCTAGCATGTCCACCTCATCCTTGGTTGCATCTCCTTTTGCCATTCTCTCAAGCATTCTCCACATCCAACCAGAACCTTCTCTGCATGGTGTGCATTGTCCACAACTTTCATGTTTATAAAATCTTGCTATTCTTGCCATGCATTTAATTATGTCTTGATCTTTATTAATGACCACAATACCTGCAGTTCCTAAACCACTTTTCTCAGCCATAAGTGAGTCAAAATCCATAGTTAAAGTTTCACATTTATCTTTTGGAATTAGTGGCATTGATGAACCACCAGGAATTACTGCTTGAAGATTATCCCAACCTCCAATAACACCACCTGCATGAACTTCAATTAATTCTTTTAAAGGAATGTTCATTTCTTCCTCAACATTGCACGGTGTATTTACATTTCCAGATATACAAAATATTTTTGTCCCAGTGTTCTTTTCTCTTCCAAGAGAAGCAAACCATTTTCCACCTCTTCTAAGGATTGTTGGGACTACAGCTATAGTTTCTACATTGTTAATAATTGTTGGACATCCATAAAGACCAATCAGAGCAGGAAATGGTGGTTTTAATCTAGGTTGTCCTTTTTTACCTTCGATACTTTCTAATAAAGCTGTTTCCTCTCCACAAATATATGCACCAGCACCATAATGAATATAAATATCTAAATCCCAACCAGTACCTGCTGCATTTTTACCTATGAGTTTTTTCTTATAAGCTTCATCTATTGCAGCCTGAAGTTTTTGACCATCAACAAAATATTCTCCTCTTATATAAATATAACAAACATGTGCTTGAACAGCATAAGATGCAATTAAACAACCTTCTATTAACTTATGAGGTTCAAATCTTAATATATCTCTATCTTTACAAGTTCCTGGTTCAGACTCATCACCATTAATAACTAGGTAATGTGGTCTAGATCCAACTTCTTTTGGCGCAAACGACCATTTTAAACCTGTGGGAAATCCTGCACCACCTCGACCTCTTAACTGAGATTCTTTAATTTCATTAATTATCCAATCTCTTCCTTTATCAGTAATTTCTTTTGTATTTACCCAATCACCTCTCTCTTGTGATGAAGCTACATCTGATCCTTTATCATTGTATAAATTTTTAAATATTCTATCTTTATCTTTAAGCATTTTTTAAATCCATTAAGGTTTTTCGGTTATTTTCTGGTTCATTATTTACTCTTCCTCTATACGAACCAGGTTTTGGAGTTTCTCCATTTAAAATTTTATCTAAAATATCTAAAGTTTTTTGTTTGTCTAAATCTTCATAATAATCATCATTAATTTGCATCATTGGAGCATTGACACATGCCCCTAAACATTCAACTTCCATCCATGAGCAGCTTTTATCATTTGATAATTCACACTCATTATCAGAAATTTTTTCCTTGCATGCCTCAATTAATTTATATGCACCTCGTATCATGCAGGGTGTTGTTGTGCATACTTGAACAAAGTATTTACCTACAGGTGCTAAATTATACATTGTATAAAAAGTAGCTACCTCATAAACTTTAATATAGGGCATATCTAAAAACTTAGCGATGTACTTCATTGCAGCTAATGGTATCCAATTATTATTTTGTTTTTGAGCAATATAAAGTAAAGCCATTACAGCGCTTTGCTGTTTACCTTCAGGATATTTTGCAAGAATAAGATTTGCTGCTTCTAATGATAAATCATTAAATTCAAAACTTACTGGCTGATCTTTAGCAGGTCTTCTTAAACTCATCTATCCACCTCACCAAAAACAATATCTAAAGAACCTAATACCGCAGGAACATCAGCTAACATATGACCTTTAATTAAATAATCCATTGATTGTAAATGTGAAAATCCTGGTGCTCTTATTTTACATTTGTAAGGTTTACTTGATCCATCAGATATTAAGTAAACACCAAATTCTCCTTTTGGCGCCTCAACAGCTGTATAAATTTCATCTTTTGGAACTCTGTATCCCTCTGTGAAAAGTTTAAAATGATGTATTAAAGCTTCCATTGACTGTTTGATTTCCGCCTTAGGTGGTGGGCTAATCTTGCCATCTAGTGATTTAATTGGACCTTTTTCCATTTTAGATAAACATTGTTTAATGATTGAAACACTTTCTTTCATTTCTTCAATTCTGCATAAATATCTATCATAACAATCTCCATTTTTTCCAACTGGAATTTTAAAGTCCAAACTTTCATAACAGTCATAAGGTTGAGATTTTCTTAAATCCCATGGAATACCTGAGCCTCTAATCATAACTCCTGAAAAAGAATAATTTAAGGCGTCTTCTTTTGTAACCACACCAATATCAACATTCCTTTGTTTAAATATTCTATTATCAGTTAATAAACTTTCTAAATCATTAATAATTTTTGGAAACGTCTCACAAAATTTCGCTATATCTTCTTCTAAACCTTTTGGTAAGTCTTGATGAACACCTCCTGCTCTAAAATAATTTGCATGAAGCCTAGATCCTGATGCTCTTTCATAAAACGTCATTAACGTTTCTCTTTCTTCAAAACCCCAAAGAGAAGGAGTTAATGCGCCTACATCCAGTGCTTGTGTTGTAACATTTAAAATATGACTTAATATTCTTCCTATTTCACAAAATATAACTCTTATATATTGCGCTCTAATCGGGACACCTATTTTTAGTATTTTTTCAACTGCTAATGCAAAGGCATGTTCTTGATTCATTGGTGCTACATAATCTAACCGATCAAAATAGGGAACTGCCTGCATATAAGTTTTGTTTTCTATAAGTTTTTCTGTTCCTCTATGAAGTAAACCGATGTGTGGATCAGCCTTCTCAACCACCTCTCCATCAAGCTCTAGAATTAATCTAAGAACACCATGAGCTGCAGGATGCTGGGGCCCAAAATTTAAATTTAAATTTTTAATTTTTTTTGTCATTACTCTCAATTTCTTCTTTAATATATTTTGTTCCTTCCCAAGGACTTTCATAATCAAAATTTCTAAAATTTTGCTCAAGTTTTACCGGTTCGCTGATTACTTTTTTTTGATCTTCGCTATATCTGACCTCTGAGTGACCGGTTAATGGGAAATCTTTTCTTAATGGGTGGCCTTCAAATCCATAATCAGTTAGTATTCTTCTTAAATCAGGGTGATCCTTGAAAGATACTCCGTACATATCAAATACTTCTCTCTCCATCCAGTTTGCTGATGGAAAAATGCTAGTTAATGATGGAATAACTTCATTTTCAGCAATTAAATATTTTACAATCAATCTTTGATTAAATTCATGACTTAAAAACAAATATACTACTTCGAACCTTTGATTTTGTTCAGGGTAATCAACAACTGTTATATCTATTAATTGCCTAAATTTAGTATCTTGATTTGTTTTTAAAAAGATAGCAACATCAATAATATCTTCTTTATCTGTTTCAATAAAAATTTGGTTATGTTTTATTTCTGTATTGTTAATTTTAGTAGTTAACTCAGAATTAATTTTTTTTTCTAGATCTTCTAAATTTTTCATAATTATCTGATAAAAGATCCTTTTTTTCTAATTTTTTTTTGTAATTGGAGTATTCCATACAACAATGCCTCTGCTGAAGGGGGGCATCCTGGTACGTAAACATCTACAGGAACAATTCGATCACAACCTCTAACAACTGAATATGAATAATGGTAATACCCACCCCCATTTGCGCAACTACCCATAGAAATCACATATCTTGGTTCGGGCATCTGGTCATAAACTTTTCTTAAAGCTGGCGCCATTTTATTTGTTAAAGTTCCTGCAACTATCATAACATCTGATTGTCTTGGAGAACCTCGTGGAGCTGCTCCAAATCTTTCTAAATCATATCTAGGCATAGCTGTTTGCATCATTTCAACTGCACAACAAGCTAATCCAAAAGTCATCCAATGAAGTGATCCTGATCTTGACCAGTTAATTAAATTATCAAGTGATGTAGTTATAAAACCATTCTTGCTAAAATCTTCTGCAAGTTGTTTAAATTCCTCAGGAACTTGATCTATTTTATTATTCATTATGGTTTATAATTTTTATTCCCAGTCTAAAGCACCTTTTTTCCATTCATAAATAAAACCAATTGTAAGTATGAACAAAAAAATCATCATTGATGAAAAACCTAATAATCCTATATTTCCAAGAGATATTGCCCACGGAAATAAAAATGCTATCTCTAAATCAAAAATAATAAATAGAATTGCAACCAAATAAAATCTCACATCAAATTCCATTCTTGAATCCTCGAAAGGTTCAAAACCACACTCATAAGCTGAAAGTTTTTCAGGATCAGGTTTTTTTGGTGATAAAATAAAGTTTACAACCACAAAAGCGCAACTCAGCCCGAGTGCTAATACTAAAAATATTATTATTGGTAAGTAATCTTTTAAAAAATCAGATAACATGGAAATCTATATATCAGTTTTTATCTGTTGTTGAAGGGCTGATACGTCACATTTTAATTAATATTAACATTAAAAAATGCGAAAAAGTGGCGGGAGTGAAGGGACTCGAACCCTCGACCTATCGCGTGACAGGCGATCGCTCTAACCAACTGAGCTACACCCCCATTACTTTAAATAATATCTAGGTTTATACTACTTAATCCTTAAAAGTAAATTGTAATCGACAGTAGATATTATTAAATTTTTACCATATCGATTAATAATTTTACCTGGTTTTAATTTACTTTTAGTTTTAAGAATCTGAGTTTTTATAATTTTATAACCTCTGACAGAGGGCAATTGATAATGTTTAAATATAAATGCTCTTATTTGATTGTGAACCTCAAATGCAGTTTTATTTAAATTTATTTTTAATTTTTTGAAGTCGATGGAATTTTTGCTGAAGTAAGTTGAATTTATTTTATTTTGTTTTTTCTTAGTATAATTATTTAATATCAATTTTCTTATATTTTTTTTAAATAAAATAATTCCATTAATAATATATTTTAAAAAAACTTTTTCCGCATTATCATTAATTAATATTCTAAATTTTTTTTGTGAAATAACATCACCGGTATCAATACCATTATCTATTTTATGTAAAGTTACACCTGTATGATTTTCTCCATGAATTATAGGCCAAGCAGTAGTATGCATTCCTTTATATTTTGGCAAAAGTGAAAAATGAATATTAAATAGCTTTTCTGATTTAAAGTTTTCTATTTTTATAATCTGATCAAAATGCAGTGAAATAAAAATTAAATTTTTAATCCTATAAGCTTCTGTAATATCAATACATATTATTTTGTTATTTTTATGACAAAATTTTTTAAATGATTTTTGAAAAAGATCTTTGCCGTTATCATTTGAATTAAAAACAGCGTATAAGTTAATATTTTGAAATTTTTTTAATAAATATTTGCTACATTCTACTGCAATATTAAAATTACCCGCTATACAAATATTAGTTTTTTTCATAAAAAATAATTTACTGTTAAATTAAATAATTTAAAAATAAAAAATAAAATAATGAATAAAAAGAGACCATTATTTACAATTCTTACTGCTACTCATAATAGATATCGGTTTTTAAGACAATTATATAAATCATTAAAAAACCAAAGTTATAAAAAAATAGAGTGGATCGTAGGTAATGATGGTTCAACTGACAAAACAGATGAATTTATTAGATCAAAACTAAATAAAAATGAAATTAAAATAAAGTATATAAAATCAAATATTAGAGTTGGTAAGACTATTATAGACAATATTTTACTATCACATGTATCAGGTAAATATATTTGTTACTGTGGTTCTGATGATTATTTTAAAAAAAATGCTTTTGAAATAATGTTTAAATTATTAGATAAACAGACCAATAAAAATAATATCAATGGAGTTATTACGCAATCAGTTGATACCGAGGGTCTAAGTCAAACTTTTTATGAAAACAAAGTACCAAATAAAAAATTAATAATGAGTTGGGAACAATACTCAAAATTCATTAAAGGAGATTCAACCAATCTTGAGAAGGCTTCAGTATACAAAAATAAAAAATTTAAAGAGGTTGATTTTTTAATAAGTGAAAGCACATTAATAAACAAAGTTCATAAAAATAAGCTATTTATAGTAAGTCCAGCAATCACTAAAATTATGAGAAGAGCAAATGACTCTATTAGTTTTGGATCTTCATTAAAATACTGTAGAGGTTATGCATTCAGTGTA